>DASXDM010000029.1:0-415254 GCA_036490655.1 Verrucomicrobiia bacterium
CGGAGTCAAAAATAAAAATTGAGTTCGCCAAATTAAAAACGCCGAAAGGCGGACAAAAAGAGTGCGTGCAACGGGAAGGTCACGACGGCCAGGCAAGCCGCGTGTAAAAACTTCCAAAGGCCGGCGATGTTACAAACGACACCGCTGTACTGTGAGAAAAAGCAATCTATGAGAGAAGAGGCGAGACCCGTGGTTCCGGGCGAACGCGCCGTCAAAAATGGCGGCTGACCTTGGACCAAGTGGTTAAGACGCGAAAATATCGCAGGCGTGTCTTGACCTGGTTCGCAGGCCGGTGGCGCAACCACCAGTTGAAGCGAGCTGAAAAGCCTCACTCGAAATTCAGCGACCGAGAGGCGCTGGACGGCCCTGCCACGAGGCCGAAACTCCGCTTGCCGTGGAGAATGGCGTCGGGAAATCGGCAGCCCCCGAGAGGGGAGCGTCTAATGCCGGTCCGGGAAAGAGAGATTGACGAACTCCCATTCCCCATTTGTCCCTGCTCGACCGAAAGGTTGGGCAGGGACTTAATGTTTTTAGGGGGTAAGCGGAACATTCAACCTCCAACTTTCAACGCTCAACATCGAAGGAATGGAGGAAGGCGCATCAGTGACCGGTTCGTGGAAAGTTTCAACGATTCTCGAATTGCGCATCGTGACCTTGAACCCAGCACTGGTAGGGCGCGTCACTCCGTGCGCGCCGACATAGACCATATGAAGCCTGCCGTATTCTTTCAGGTATTCCATCGGAGGTGGGGCAACGTCCGAAATAGGCGCGTTCACCCTCTCCCCTCAACGAGGGTCACGGAGAGGGGTGAGACAACAGAGAACTATCCTCCCCTCCGTCCCTGCCAGGAACAGTGTGTCGATGCGCCCGGCTTAAACTCATACGGGAGATTTCCCTCGTTTTTCACTGAGGTTCGTAGAATGATGATGTGAAGTTTATGAGCGCATTTCCTGTCAGCCCGGAAAAAGAAGCCCAACTCACGCGGCGCATGGAAGCGTTGGGCGTGCGCGAAGCCGACATCGAAGAATCCTTTGTCCGTTCCGGCGGCCATGGCGGCCAGAACGTCAACAAGGTTTCCACCTGTGTCATGCTGCTCCATCAGCCGACCGGATTGCAGGTCAAATGCCAGGAAACGCGCCAGCAGGGGATGAACCGCTACCTCGCGCGGCGATTGTTGCTTGATAAGGTCGAAGAACGGCGCAATGGATTTGTGGCGGCCCGCCGGGCGGAGATCGAAAAGATCCGGCGTCAGAAACGCAAGCGCTCCCGCCGCGCCCGGAATAAGATGCTCGCCGACAAATCCCATCACGCAGACAAGAAAGCCGGACGACAACGGATCAGTGGGGAATAAAATCCCGAAAAATTCCAGAAAATCACGGAGGGCGGAGCTCCGCGACACCCCAATTGTTTTGGTTTTGCTTCCCGGAGGGCGGAGTTCTACGACGCCTGATTGTTCGCCTTTGACCCCTGTCGCGTCGTAGCTTTAGCGGAGACGGATTCCCCCGGTAGGGCGCGCCGCTCGTCGCGCCTTAGTTTCAATGAAAGCGGGAGCGTGTCGTTCAGGTATCCCAACGGGATTAAATCATTCAGCCTGGGGTTGCGAGGAACGAGCTACCCCAGGTCACGTCCGCCCAAACAATACTCTGAAAGAGTTCTATCAACCTCCCAACGCATTTTTCTAAAATCCCGAAGGGATGCAAAGGCCGATAGCCACGGGTGCAGCGCAGCGCAACCCGTGGATAAGAATCAAAAAATGAAAACCCGCCCCAACGAGGCGACGGAACCTAACATGGACAAACTCCTTTATGCTAACTCACTACGGCCTTTACGATACTGTGGTTGCCCGGGAGTAAGGCCCCCGTTTGCGGGTTCCATCCATCATTGGACGCCGCTTGACCTATTCAGGATTGACGGGTAACGTTGGATTGGGCTGAATGTCCAGCCAACAACGCGGAAAACGCAAAGATAGCCATGCCAGATCAGGATAAAAAATCAATTCCGAATGCGACAGATGCACCCGCGTCGGCAAAACCTGTGAAATTTATCCACCGGCAACCAGATCATTTGCCCACATTTCACGCGGAGGGCGCTTGGGGTTTAATGAATCCTCAAGGCTTCATTCGTGTTGGATTTTATACGGAAAATCCAACCTCTCCAAAAGTTATTATTCAACCAGTTAATGCAGAAGGTCTGCCAACTGGTCCTGCAACAGAGGAAGGGATGGAAGATAATGAATATTTTGTAATGATTCGGGATTTTCAATGCAACGTTGTTTTGTCATTGTCGGGTGCTGTTCAAGTATACCAAATGCTCGGTAACTTTATCAGACTTGGCCAACAGCAAATGAAAGAACAGATAACGGAGATGCAAAGCCAATTAAAAGAAGCCGAAAAGAAAACAACTCAACAGGTAAAATGACCGCTTTGGCTACCAGATTGCTGTGGGATGATAATCTCAAAATCTCTAATGAATTTGAGAAGCAGGATTTTTCTGCGTATCAAAGCTATGACTACAGCAAAGGGTTTGAGCGTTTTTACAAAAATGAAGCAGCCGGTGCGTACGTTGATAAAAATTCGATGACTGTTGACTGGAAAGCGAGCGCCCTAATTGCTTCAATTTTCTTTTCTCAAAAAATTAATGGGGTTGTGGTCACTCCGTCCGAAGATATTTATTTTCATTTGAGGGACTTGTTTGAAAGTGAAATATTAAATTACCCTCAATTGCCACCCCGCTTTATATTTTCGCAGATTGATTCTCGGCTTAATATAGTGATTGATGAATTAAAAACCGAGCCTGTTGATAAAGTAAAGCTGGAAGCAGAATTTCATTCTCTTGTAGAGCAATGGGAAGATGAAACCTCATTCCATTCGTCATTGGGAGAGATATTCACAAACGATGCGTATCAAAGAATAATGGCGATGGGTCGTGACGCACTCCCGTTCATTTTCCAAGACTTACGGTATAATCCGAGACATTGGTTTTACGCATTGGAAAAAATTGTTGGTTGCGATGTAGCCATCGGCGCAAAAAACTATCGTGAGGCCAGGGCAGCTTGGCTCAAGTGGGGATTTAACAACGAATACTTCTAATCTCTGTGAGAACTGCCGTGAGAGACTGTTCTTGGTTGCTCAAGTCACCGGAAAGGTTTGCAAATGTTCGCCCAAACAATTTCGAGTGCAGCAGCGATAGTACAAGAGATAGTGACGAAAAATACAATTGCATTGCTTGGGCTGTTGGCAAAAAAGATAATTTTTGGTGGCCCCGCGAATTAGGTGGATTTCATTGGCCGAAAGGTCTTCCTCGTGAACCCCTGAACAAAGAAACTGTTGAAAACTTTATCAAGGCATTTGAAACCGAAGACTTTGAACTGTGTGATGATGGGGAATTTGAAAATGGATTTGAGAAAGTTGCGATCTATGTCAATAATTTTAACGTGCCAAAACACGCAGCGCGGCTGTTACCAAATGGGGCATGGACTAGCAAGCTGGGAGATGATGAAGATATTCAACATGAAACTCTTGGAGTGCTTGAAGGCCGTGAATATGGCGCGGCAAAGATATTTTTAAGAAGACCAAATCCATTATGTCAAAAAATAAACCAGCCAGCGACGTAACACTCGCGCCTGTTGGGGTTTTTCGGGACCCTGTTGAAACAGTTCTCGCCAGAAGCAAAAAAAGTCAGATGAGCAATTAGCCGAATTTCAGGCGAGCAACGCCAAAAAGCGAGCCGCTAAAAAAGTAATCGAATTTGCGATTATTTTTCACTTCCGAATCAATCCTTTGTTGTAATAGGTATATTATTACTCCAAATTTGAGGCCTCTAACGACATAAAATGCCGCTTAAAGGATCATTATTCAGGGTCTCGCGGAGCTCGCCCCTCCGAAATTGGCGGCAACACGGCAGCGTTGCCCTGCCGGTTCGATTTTGTTTCCGGGCAACATTACACTTTGGCCAATTCCTGCTTAAATCAACCTGTATGAATGCGATAACATATTTGGTTTGCATGGGTCGGGAGCAGCGTTCCTTCCTAAAAGTTTGCGGATGTTTGCGGATGTTTGCATTCGCCCTTCTCAATCCGCGATCAAACAGATCAGTAAAAAAATTGCTTGCCCGCCTCGCCCTTTCAGCGCAATTTGACCGGACAAATAAACCAAAGAGATTTTATGGGACGCATCTACAATAACATCGTTGAAACTGTTGGCCGGACGCCGTTGGTGAAACTCAACAAAGTGACCGCCGGACTTCCCGCCACCATCCTCCTCAAATGTGAATTTTTTAACCCGCTCTCCAGCGTCAAAGACCGCATCGGTATGGCGATGATCGAAGACGCCGAACGGCGCGGCGTCTTGAAGCCGGAGACCATCATCATCGAGCCGACGAGCGGTAATACGGGTATTGCGCTGGCTTTTGTCGCCGCGGCCAAAGGTTATAAATTGATTTTGACGATGCCCGAGACGATGTCAGTGGAACGCCGCACCTTGCTGGCGATGCTCGGCGCAAAACTGGTTTTGACGCCCGGAGCGGAAGGAATGAAGGGGGCGATCGCCCGCGCCGAAGCGCTGGCAAAAGAGACTCCGAATTCCTGGATCCCGCAACAATTTGAAAATCAGGCCAACGTGGAAATCCACAAAAGAACGACCGCGGAAGAGATTTGGGCTGATACCGACGGCAAAGTGGACATCCTCGTTGCGGGCGTAGGCACGGGTGGCACCATCACCGGCTGCGTCGAAGTCATCAAACCCCGCAAGCCGTCCTTTATTGCCATCGCGGTGGACCCGAAAGATTCACCGGTGATTGCACAAACGCTGGCCGGCCAGCCGGTCAAGCCCGGTCCCCATAAGATCCAGGGACTCGGCGCCGGGTTCATTCCCAAAAATCTTCACTTGAAAGATTCCAGCGGTAATCCGCTCATCACCGAAGCCATCGGAGTTTCCAACGACGACGCTTTTGCCATGGCGCGTCGCCTGGCGAAGGAAGAGGGGATTCTGTGCGGCATTTCGTCCGGAGCCAATGTCGTGGCCGCGATCGAAGTGGCCAAGCGGCCCGAGAATAAAGGCAAGCTGATCGTGACGGTCGCACCGTCCACTGGCGAACGCTACTTGAGCACGCCGTTGGCGGCGGAAGCGCGGGCGGAAGTGGGCGCTTAAAAAGAATAACGCGTTGCGATGCTATGACCACAACCTTAGAGTCATCAAGGCCTTGCAAGACTTTGGAAAATTGGTCGTTAGTGATATTGGGATTAGTGGCACATGCGCCTCTTTACTACCAGTTGCCACGATGGGTGAACGGCCTCAACCCCACATTTGTTCATCCGAAGTGGATGGCAGAATCGAGCTTTCCGATTCTGCTTCTCATGGCCCGGATTCACCCGCTGGTGTGGATCTCTATCATGACACTTTGTTTTATCCGATTGTGCCATAATTTTGGCTGGAAGCTGGAGCGTTGACTGTGAAAAGCTTTTTAAAATAAATATTGCGCTCTGCAGGGATTCAGCGTAGTTAATAGGCGTCGAAGGTTTTAAGTGCTTCGTCTTAATGCAAAGGCGGGGCTGCTTCCCAAGTTCAGTAAATTCAATATTTAGGGTATTCGCCTTCGATCACAAAAAATATGAGCAGTTCTGAAAGCAACGGCGATAAAGCCGCTAATTATGGTGCAGGCTATCTGGAGATCTCTGAAAAAGGCTTCGGCTTTTTGCGGACGGCCCAAAACCATTACCATCCCAAACCGACCGACATTTTTGTCACGCCGGACACCATTCGCCGCAGCTTTTTGCGCGAGGGCAGTTTCATCGAAGGCACCACGCAGCCGCCGCATCGCGGCACCAGTCCGCAACTTAAGGCCGTGGAAAAGGTCAACGACATGGCCTTTGACGATTATACGAAGGCTGTTCGTTTTGAAAATCTCACCACGATCGACCCGATCGAGAAATTCAACCTGGAAACGAAGCCGGACCTGATCGAGACGCGAGTGATCGACCTGGTGACGCCCATCGGCAAGGGCACGCGCGGATTGATCGTGGCGCCGCCGCGCACGGGCAAGACGACCATCCTCAAACAGATCTGCAATTCCATCACGACGAATCACCCGGAAGTTTTTGCGCTGGTATTGCTGATCGATGAGCGCCCGGAAGAAGTCACGGATTTTCAACGTTCGGTGAGCGCCGAAGTGGTGGCGTCGTCGAATGACATGGACCTGGAAACGCATGTGCGTCTTTCACGATTCACGATTGAGCGCTGCCGCCGGATGGTGGAGAGCGGCAAAGACGTTTTCGTCCTCATGGATTCACTCACGCGGATCGCCCGCTCTTATAACAGCGTGCATGGCGGCAGTGGACGCACGATGACCGGCGGCGTGGATGCGCGCGCCCTGGAGATCCCGCGCAAGATGTTCGCATCAGCCCGCAAGATCGAGAACGGCGGTTCTTTGACGATTTTGGCGACGGCGCTGATCGAGACCGGCTCACGCATGGATGAGTTGATTTTCCAGGAGTTCAAAGGCACCGGCAACATGGAGTTGATCCTCGACCGGAAACTTTCCGACCGCCGTTTGTTCCCGGCGATCGACATCCCGAAATCGGGCACGCGCAAAGAGGAGAAACTTTTCCCGGCCAACCAACTGGAGGCCATCCGCAAATTGCGCCGGACGATGGTGGACCTGAACCCGATCGAGGCGATGGAAACGCTTACGGCCGCGCTCAAGAAGCACAAGACGAACAACGAGTTGCTTGCCAAGCTGGAAAAAGGCTCCTGAGTAACTGCTGACATGAAAACAGCCAAAGTGGTTTTGCTTGGCGTTGTTGGCTTGTTTCTTCTGGGTGTCGGTTGCGGTATTTGGATTGGGCACTATTGTGCAGAAGACAAAGTTTTTAAAGTTGAATACTTACATACGAATGATTGGTCGGGTATAGGGTTTTTTGAAGCGAAAACCGAACGGCCAATTTGGATTAAGTGGAATTTGAGCCATGGTGGAGGTTCGATGGAGAAGTACTATTCTCAGGGCCACGATGTATTCGATGTAGCTTTGAGCAGCAATCGTCTCCCCATTTACAGCGTATATTTTCGCAATCCTGACAAAAGTGTAACTTGGTGGATAGCCAGATCTGGTACTAACTTCGATGACCGTATTTTTTATGACACCAACGGTAATTTTTCAAAACGTCAGATTTGGTATAGTGGCATTTGGCAAACAATTAATAAACGTGATGGCAAAGGCGGCATTGTAATTGATGGGTTGTGGCGTCCGCTCCAATTATTTACCAATGGAATGTGGACGATAGGAACCTCAACAAATCCATAAGTTATTTCCAATGAATTCCGCTGTGCTGCATTCGCGTCCACCTTTGGAGCGGATGTTGCGCATCCACCAGGCCCTGCAATCCCAGAGTTTCCCGAACGCCAGCAAACTGGCGGCGGAAATCGAGGTCGCCACCAAGACCATCCATCGCGACATCGAATTCATGCGCGACCGGCTGAACCTGCCGATCGAATTCAACGGCAGCCGCAATGGCTATTACTACACGGGTGAAGTCAGCGCGTTCCCGACGATGCAGATCACGGAGGGCGAACTTTTTGCGCTCGTGGTCGCGGAGAAAGCGTTGCAGCAATATCGCGGCACCAGCTTCGAGAAACCCTTGCTCTCGGCGGTCAAAAAAATGGAGCAGGCCTTGCCGGACACCATCTCCCTCAACCTCGCCGACATTGAGCAAACCATCTCGTTCAGGACGCGCGTCGAACCGATCTTGAACCTGAAGACATTTGATGTGCTGGCCAAGGCAGTGGCGCGGCGGCACCAACTTGAGTTAAGTTACCGCAAGCCTGGCGCGAAGAGCCCGGAAGCGCGCATCGTGGACCCGTATCACCTGGCCAACGTGAACGGGGAATGGTTTCTGTTTGCGTTCGACCATGGCCGAAAGGATTTTCGAAAATTTGTTCCCGCGCGGATCCTTGGGACCAAACTCACCGGCAAGATGTTTGACCGATCCAAAAAATTTTCATTGGAGAAAGAATTGCGCGACAGTTTTGGGGTACATTCCGGCGAGGGACAATACGAGGTGGTCTTGCGTTTCAATCCGCGCGCGGCGGATTATATCCGGGAAAAGAAATGGCATGAATCACAGGAGTTGCGCGAGTTGAAGGGCGGGGGACTGGAATTGCGCTTGAAACTTTCCAGCCTGGTGGAGATCGAGCGCTGGATCTTGAGCTGGGGCGGCGATGCCAAGGTCTTGAAGCCGCGTGAATTGGCGGAATCCGTCCGTGTCGCTGCGCGTAAGTTACTTGGATAGACTTTCTTGTTGCAATTCGCCCGATGGTTTTGGCTTGCATTTTCAATGGTGAACTCTATAACTATTGTTCTTCAGCAGAAGCGGCTAATAAGGCGAAATCCATTATACAATCAAAGAATCGGAAGCAGCTATGAAGACTATCTATGGCAAATTGTCGGGTGTGCTGGCAATGCTGGCGCTGTTCATCTCTTTCCAATCCATACCCGCGCATGCCCAGGGCACCGCATTTAGTTACCAGGGGAAACTAAGTGCCAATGGGACACAAGCCAATGGCAGCTATGACCTGGCATTCACGCTTTATGATTCAACGAATGTTCCGGGAAATATCATCGCGGGGCCGGTCACGAATAGTGCGACGGCGGTGAGCAACGGTTTGTTCAGCGCGACGATCGATTTTGGGCCGGGGGTGTTTACCGGGTCCAATTATTGGCTTTCGGTTGCCGTGCGAACGAACCATACCGGGAGTTTTTCGGTCCTGGCTCCACGCCAACCGCTGATGCCGGTTCCTTATTCGATTTATTCCGCCAGCGCGGGGATTTCCGCGACGGCGAACAGCGCCAATTCGGTTCTGGCTGGAAATATCAGCGGGCCATTGTCGTTGTCACAGTTACCGGCCGGAATCCTTACCAATGGATCGACGGGAGTAAGCATGGCGGGAAATTTCAGCGGCGACGGCGAGGGCCTCACCAATGTGAACCTGGCCACGGCCAATTCTTATGGAGCGCTTAAGATCCAGACCAACTGGGGAAATTTCGCCCCTTCTTACGGACAGAACATCGGGTCCTATCCGCAGTTCATAGCGATCGCGGATGTCAACGGAGACAATCTGACTGATCTTATTTGCGTGAATTATTACGACAACACCCTGTCCGTGTTGACCAATGCCGGGGCCGGGACGTTTGATGTGTCAGCCATTATACCGGTTAGTTTTTATCCGCTTTGCGTTGCCGCGGCAGATGTCAATGGCGACGGCAAGATGGATCTGATCAGCGCAAACGAATACGGGCTATCGCTCAGCGTATTGACCAATGACGGCGACGGAAATTTTTCAATTTCATCCACGGTCGGGGTTGGCACCGAGCCTGGTTTTGTCGTGGCGGCGGATGTCAATGGCGATCACAAAATGGATCTGGTCACGTGTGCCATCCTTGGCAGCGGCCTGATGGTGTATACCAATGACGGCAACGGAAATTTTACAGAAAAGTCCACTGCTCCGACGGGCAGCGGTCCTTCATGGATCACGGCGGCGGATGTGAACGGCGATCACAGCATCGATATGATCACGGCAGACATCCACAGCGGCACTGTGACGGTGTTGACCAATGATGGCGAAGGGGATTTTTCGGTCGATCAAACCTTGAATGTCGGGTTGGATCCCGATTGTGTCATTGCCGTGGATGTGAACGGCGACGGATATAAGGACTTGATTGTCGCAAATCAGGGGGATGGCGACAATGACAGTTCGATAATGGTGTGGACTAATGACGGCACGGGTCATTTCTCGCTTTCGACCACGTTTGGTTCAGGAGCCAGTTACAACGGAGGTCCTTACTGCCTGGCGACAGCCGATGTAAACCTGGATGGGAAGCCTGATCTCATCTGCGCGAACAATACCGGGACAGTAAATGTATTTACGAATGATGGGGCGGGAAACTTTACCGCTTCGGCGACGCTGGGCGCCGGGGCAGCGGTTTCGGTGGCGGCGGGCGATCTAAGCGGAGATGGCATCCCGGACCTGGCCTCCATCAACTCCGGATTGCCTTACACCAGTGCCCAGGGTTCGGTGACGGTGTTCACAAATTTTCTGTCGGTCAATTCAACGTTTGCCGGCACTGTTAATGGCAATCAGGTGAACTGGGGCTCGGGCGCCTACTTGTGGAATGACCAGGGAGGCTCTATCGAATTGGGCAATTCGTTACAGGGAGGAGCGACTCCCTATATCGATTTTCACTACGGCACCGGATCGGGGGATGATTATAACGTGCGACTAATCAATGACGCCTCCGGGCAATTGTCGTTGTTTGGAAACTTCAACGTGAACGGCACGATCACTGGCGATGGCGGCGGAATCATCGATCTGGACGCGACCAATCTCACCGGAATCGTTCCATTGGCGAATCTTGCCGGCATTTCCGGCGATCAATTGGATGCCGCCACATGGCTCTTGGCGACCAACCTGAACGGCGGGAACGCGGCCCTGGCCACCAACGTGGTCGCGGGCATCAACATCACCAATGCGTTCATCACCAATTCTGTTTTTGCCGGCAATGGCCGCTCTTTGACTAATCTCCAGTATGCCAACATCCTCAACACGCCGATCATTCCCTCGACCAACGGATTCGTTACGGCCAGCATCACCAACGGGTTTGCAACGACCAATTATGTGCTGACACGCGGATACCTCACCAACGCCAACGGCGGTAACGCGGCGCTGGCCACCAATGTAGTATCCGGCATCAATATCACCAATGCCTCCATTACGAATTCATATTTCGCAGGCAATGGCGCGGGGTTGACCAATTTACCGGCCAATGTTGCGATGCTTACATCCAACCAGATTTTTACCGGATCAAACGTGTTCCAGGTGGTTGATTCGTACGGAGGCTTGCGGATAACTGATGGCTCGACCAATTCCAACGTCAGCCTCCAGCCGTTAGCGGGGGCCGATAGCGGATTTCAGGCCATCAATTTCAACGGTTATTATAATGGCGGTGAACATGTGTATAACACCAACAAGGCCCGTTGGCGCATTTTTGTGGATCAGCGGAGCTCCACCGATACTTTTTACATTGACGAATATTATCACGGGACGGGGAATGTCATGCTGAGTATCACCACGAATGGCGTCGTCAGCGGCAATGCGGTGATGTCGCAGGGCAACCTTGGCTCGACGAATTCTTTCACCGCCACCATCGGAAACGGCTCGGCTAATTTCACGACCACGACGAGTTCGGGCTACTATGCCAAAGTTGGAAATCTTGTTTATTTTGAGAATTGGGTTGTCTGGAGCAGCAAAGGATCTGCAACTTCGGGAAACATCGTAGTGTCCTTGCCGCCGGTTCCGATCGTTTCCAGCCGGGCTGCCTTCAACGTCGGTTACATCAATGGTATTAGCGTTACCAACCAATTGGTCGCTTTTGCCAGCGCGGGCAGCACCGCAATAACGCTGGGCGCTTACTCCAGCACCGGCGTCAATATTGTGCAGGCGTCTAATTGCGGCGCTACCGGCGAACTCCAGATCACCGGCACCTATCGGTGGCAATGATCAGAGTGCCATGCCATGCGCCTCGGCGACGGCCTTGTAAGTGATCTGCCCGTCTTTGATGTTGATGCCGCCGATGAGGGCGGGATTCTTCTGGCAGGCTTCTTCGACGCCAAGGTCTGCAAGGGTTTCAAGATAACGATAGGTCACATTTGTCAGCGCCTGGGTGGCGGTGCGCGCATAAGCGCCGGGCATGTTCGCCACGCAATAATGCGTCACGCCCTCCTCGACGTACACCGGATCTTGATGGGTCGTCGCCCGCGATGTTTCCGCGCAGCCGCCCTGGTCAATCGCAATATCCACCAGCACACTGCCCGGGCGCATCCGTCGCAGCATCTCGCGGGAGATCAATTTTGGCGCTTTTGCCCCGGGAACCAGGACTGCGCCGATCAGCAAATCGACTGTCGGCAGCAAATCCAACAGATGCGCTTCGCTTGAAAACAAGGTATGCGCTGTGTGCAGCGTGATATCGAGAAAACGCATCCGTTCCAGGTCCACTTCGAGGATCGTCACATCTGCGCCCAATCCTTGCGCCATGCGCGCCGCGTTCACGCCCGATGCGCCACCGCCCAGGACCACGACTTTGCCCGGCAATACGCCCGGCACGCCGCCCAGCAAGGTGCCGCTGCCGCCGAAATGTTTTGCCAGAAAATAGCCGCCGACCAGCACGCTCATGCGCCCGGCGATCTCACTCATCGGTTCCAGTAATGGCAAGCGGCGGTTGACCTCAATGGTCTCATACGCAATGCAGGTCGCGCCGGATTTCATCAACATTTGCGTCAATTGTTTATTCGCCGCGAGATGCAGGTAGGTAAAGAGAATCTGCCCCCGCCGCAGCAACGGAATCTCGCTTGCCAGCGGTTCCTTGACCTTGATGATCAAATCCGCGCCCGCAAAAACTTCAGCATGCGATTCCACGAGTTTCGCGCCCGCGACGGCATATTCGGAATCAGGATAACCCGCGCCGACACCGGCGCCGCGTTCAACGATGACCGTGTGCCCGCGTTTTATGAGTTGATACACGCCGCTGGGCAGCAATGCGACACGGTATTCCTGCTGTTTGATTTCTTTTGGTACTCCGACGGTCATAAAATTCCTTAAATATTAAAATTCCGGCATTGGCTGAGAAACTTTTTCGGATTATCGAAAACTACTTTTTCGATGGCCTTCGTTACCTGCCCGCGCCGTTTCATTTCCAGCGCGGTCCTGGGCACCGCCAGCGGATCGCTGATGCCCCAATCGCAGGCGCTATTGATCCAAAGTCGTTCCTTGCCGTAAGTCTCCAAAATATCGATCGCCCGCGCGGGCGTACATTTGGTCTCGGGATAGATCGTCATGCCCGCCCACATGCCGGCGTCCAGGACCCGCTCGACGGTGTGCTCTTCGACGTGGTCGATGATGCAGCGCTCAGGGCGGATGCGCTTATCATTCTTAAGAACGTCGAGGATCAGGCGGGTGCCTTTCAATTTGTCCTCCAGATGCGGCGTATGGACGAGGATCAATTGGTTGTATTTCGCGGCCAGGTCCACTTGCAGTTCCAGGACGCGCAATTCGTTGCGTGAATTTTTGTTCAGGCCGATCTCACCGATGCCAAGAACATTGGGACGATCCAAAAATTGGGGGACCATAGCGATGACCTCCTCCGCCAGTTTCACGTCCTCGGCCTCCTTGGAATTGATGCAGAGCCAGCAGAAATGTTTTATCCCGAATTTCGCGGCTCGTTTAGGCTCGTGTTCGGTGAGTTGCGAAAAGTAGTCGAAGAATCCCTGGACTGCGCTGCGGTCGAAACCTGCCCAAAACGCCGGTTCACACACCGCCTCGCATCCGGCCAAAGCCATGCGTTCATAGTCGTCCGTGACCCGGCTGACCATGTGGGCGTGAGGCTCTATATATTTCATGGGAGATTAGGAAGCATGACTGCAAGCTGCACCGACTGCGCCTTTACTGTGAGCCCTGGCGATTGGTTTTTTGGTCAGGTCGCTGAATGCCAATAAAACTTCCTTCGCTTTTTGTTTTTTCCTGCCGGTCAATTTGCTCAGTGCCGATCGAAAGGCTTTGATGCGGAAATCATCTTTGCCGCCGGCGCGGTGGACGCGGTCCAGGAAGGCGGCAATATCGATGAGTTTGTGCCGGGCATCCAAAAAATAAAGGTCCAGGACTTGTTGTCTTGTCATATTGAAACTTTAGTCCCCAAATTGAAAATCGTAAACGGCTAAAGCATCCATTTGAGGATTTGGGCGGCAGATTTCTGCGGCGCGGTCACTAGCACAATGTGATCGCCGCTACCGATGACCTGGTAATCACGCAACGCCGGGCAGTTTCCACGCAACCAGCGGCGAACAAACGGCCAGGGGACGATGGGGTCCAGGACGCCGGTCAGTCCGTAGACGGGGATCGCGGCTTCCTTTGCGATAGTGCATGGATCATTTTCGGCGACCAGGTGCAAACGATATTGGGCGGCGGCAAGGTCCAATTTTGTCCGGCGTTCGACAAATTCATGAAACATCTCAAGGGTTTCCGGCGAGCGGCGAAAACGGAACCGCGCGAATTTTGCGAACGTATAGATACTCCAGGTGATCATCCGCAATGAAATGCGGCCGAATAACCTCTCCGCGAGTCTCACCGTCCAACGCATAGGATGCCTGACGAATCCTCCGGCAAGAATAACGCCGTCCATGTGAAATCTTTTTCTGCCCACCATGGTCCAGAGCACTTGTGAGCCGAACGATTCGCCCAAAAGCCATCCCCGGGTTATTCCATTCTCTGCAAGCGCAGATTCGATCGCGGCCGCGTAATCACCAAGCGACCACTCGAGCGTGCGCGGGTAGGTGAATTCCACGAAGCACACACGTCCGATGACCTGTTTCCGGAAACTGCCAACCAGCGTCCAGTCGCCATGCATGCCGGGCAGATAAATAAGTGCGGGCAAAGATTCGTCACCGTAAATGCGAAACTGAAGTTTTTCTTCGCGTGGAAACGGATTTTTCATATCCGCTTGCGTGTATAAAACCAAGAGGCCGTGCTCAACATTGCGAAGCCCAATCCCAAATAACCCATTATCGAATACTGTCCTTCATACACACTATCGCTGAACACATGTTGGTGGTGCAAATCTCCCGGATTCTCGATTCGGAGAAAAAACTGCACACCTCTTAAGTCCGAACACTCATTAAACTCAAGCCATGCGCGGGTTTGACCACATGGGCACTCATCATACATTGTGTAAACCGGCCCAAAATACAATTCTGCCGTGATAAAGACGACGGCGAGCAAGGCTAAAATGATGGAGAGCATTTTCACTCGTGAATGTGAGCATACATCATGATTAGGGTGTGATGCCTTGTAAAGCGTTCAACATGAGAACGGCTTTAAAGTGACTACAGTTTGCGAAAGAATTCTTTGGCCGTCCGGCAAGTCGCCGCGCTCAATTCTTCGAGAGAGCATTTCCTGACCTGCGCGGCGACTTCGGAGATTTCCTTTACGTAGGCGGGTTCACAGCGCTTGCCGCGATAAGGCACGGGAGCGAGGTATGGACAATCCGTTTCGAGCATGAATTTGTCAAACGGCGTAGCGGCGAGGGTGTCGCGCACGTTTTGGCCGTTTTTAAAAGTGGCGATGCCGGTGAAGCTGACGAGTGAACCGATCTCCACGACCCGTTTCATTCGCTCAACACTTTCGCCGAAGCAATGGAATACGCCGCGGACTTTTCCGGCGAACGGCTGGAGTTGCGCGAGGGTGTCGTCGAAAGCATCGCGCTGGTGGACGACGCAATTCAATCCAAATTCGACGGCAAGCTCGAGTTGTTGCCGGAAGATTTCCGCCTGTTTTTGTTTGTATTGCGCGTCCTGGTTCTCCCCGGGCAGGCGGTGATAGTCCAGGCCGGTTTCGCCGAAGGCCACCACTTTGGGATGGCCGGCCAGCGCGCGGAACGGTTCGCGGATGTCCGGCGGCGCTTCATGCGCATTAGAGGGGTGCCAGCCGATCACGGCAAAAACGTTTTCGAATTTTTCTGCGAGGTGGATCGCACGCCGGCTGCTTTCCAGGTCGGTGCCGATGGAGATGATTTTTACGATTCCCGCCGTTTGCGCGCGCGCGACAACGTCGGCAAGGTCGTTGGCGTAATCGGGATAATCGAGGTGGGCGTGGGTATCAAAAAAAGCAGGCATCAAATCATTTATTTGTTTGCGTGTCTGAGGCCGGCAGCGAATCGATGTTGCTCTCGATGATCGCTTTGCCGGGATAATCCGGAGATTCAACCAACAACCTTTGATAGTCAAGGCGCGCGGCGCCATTATCGCCTGCTTTTTTGAGCAGTTGGGCGAGCGCAAGGCGTATGCGGATCCGTTCCTCCGGCGATGGATGCAATTGAAGCGCCTTTTCACAGGCATCGACCGCCGCATCGATTTTGCCCTGGATGGCATAAAGCTGGGCCAGCTTTTCCGTTAACACGCTGCTATTCGTTGTTTCAGGAAGGTTCTCGAGGACACTCGTCAACTGGTCGGGGAGCCTGCCTTGTAGATGGGCCAGGTCGATTTCGCGTAAAATTGGCCATTCCACCAGCGGGCTATGGCGTTTTTCCAATTCGTCGAGCATGACCTGCGGCGAAGTCGCGAAAGGACGATACAATGGATCGCCGACCACGGTGGTTTGCCAGGAGAGCGCAGGCTGTGCCTGCCAGGCGGCTTCACCAAACGTGAATTGCCTGTCAGTCCAGCGTTCCAGGAAAACGGCGACATTCGGGGTAAAGCTCAGATACGGCTCGTTGATACAGCCCATGGTGCAGGTCACCCCTTTGGCGAGAAGCGGCCCCACCCAATTACGGTTTGGGTCGCGAACGGCAGCGGCGCTGTATGAGTGCAGGTGATAGGCAAAGGCGCCGGGCATGAATTCGACATTTGGCAACGTGAACGGCCCGCAGACTGCGCCGGAATACCAGCCGCAATAAACCGCAATCTGGCCCATCGGATAATCGGCAGGAAATGTCTCGGGCTTGTCGTCCACATACGTTTCGAATCCTAAATTGTGCCAGATTTGAGCAGCGGCCAGGATCCATTCGTCGCCCAAAAAAAATGCGTTTGTCTTGGAGAGGCCGCGCGCGTCGAAATATCCCCGTCCCCAAAGGCCATCGCGTTCAGCCTGCAGCGCCTTATCGACGAGACCGCGCGCGATCGCCGCGCTGGGGCCGTCGAGCCGCGTCACCAGCAGGATGCCATTGGTGGGATTGAGCAAGGCGGTATTCGTGGCGCAATAGACCCAGTTCAACATCGGACCTGTGAGATTCGGATGTGTATTGACCAATGGCAGCCACGCCAGTTCAGAGTCCACCGAGGCGTCGTCCCGGTGAAGTTCTGGAACCATTTGGGGAATAGATGTTTCGTGTAAGCCTGGATCGCTTAAGACGTCCAGGGGCATCCCATAGCACAGGACCGCGTAACGGATTTTTGAGGTGATGACGCATCGGCCAGTTTGTCCCGGCGATCCCCTCACGGACGGAATCGTGGTTTTCGCCATTTTCCACAAGCCGCGGTCTTCCAATTCTTTTGCCAGCGGCATCTGCAATGAATCGCGAAATTCGGCGCGAGACATGTTTTGATTGGTGGTAAGATTAAAACCGAAGATCTGTTTTTTGGGGACATGGCGTTGTTGGGCGTAGTAATCCGCAACATCCCAGGACTCCGGCACATTTTTATTATAGATGACGATGACTTCATCCCCGCCTGCGCGACCCAGGATCGGCGCGAGGGCGAGGACAAAAACCGACAGTTGGACCAAAAATATTTTCATCCGCCTTGCATTTGACCACAAACGATCAAAATTGTCAGAAAAAACCCGATTTGACCTTCAATTTCCAAAAAGGGCCTCATGCATATCTGGCATGGGCTGTTGCTTCTGTTCATTCCAATATCGGAATCCCGCGTTCCAATCCCAAATTGCCCAGCCAATGTGTTCGTTTTCGCAAACCTTCCGTACCGCATTATAATAGTTAGCACGCGATTGCGGGTCGGCCGTCGTAAAGCTCCCGAATTCGCCAAGATGGACAGGGCGCCCATAATAATCCGACCACGCCCGAACATATTGCAATTCCCCGGTGAATGCAATCGGACTGCTGGGATTCTGGCCGGCGGGCAGTGTATTGTACTGCTGGATCCATTTCTTTACCCAGGGGTGCAGGTCAAACGAAGGATTGGGAACCAGTGGGTTGGCCGGCGGCCCGGGGAATTGGACGCCAGTCACGCGATTATCAGGGCCGGCCCATGACGCGCCTTGATGCGTGAAATAAAACGGATCATAACAATGCACCGAGACGATCACATTGTCGTCCGGCGGCAGGACGAGGTTTTTTAGTTCTTCGATTTTCCCCCAATTGCCCGGTTCCACAAAGATCACCCGGCCTGGATTCGTTTCACGGATTTCGGCGATCGCCTTTGCATAAAGCAGGCTCATGACCCCGGTGGTCGCGTTCAGGTGCGGTTCGTTATCCAGTTCAAACGCGAGTTGTGGTGGAAAATCTTTGTAATGCGCGGCGATTTGCCGCCAGATGGACAGAAATTCGGGAGCCGTATTCGTGGGGTCTTTGTCCAGTTCGTCGAAGAGATGGATATTGATGATGACCGCCAGTTGATTGTTTAAGGCATTGGTGATGGCATAATCGACGCGCGAAAAAATTTTCGGAGATAAGCGGTAACCAGGCGCCGGTCCCGTGTAATGCTGCCACCCGACCGGCACGCGCACATGATCAAAACCCTGAGCCCGGATCGCCGCAAAATCGCCGGCATGGATCTTTACACCCCAGGCCTCGCCGGGTGGAACCTCTAGATAATCGCCGAGGTTGGCGCCATGCAGAAACCATTTGGCAGCCTGATCAGCCGGTGTGTCATGGCTGGCGATGGGGGTCATCCCGGGCGGATTCTCCGGCACAAAGTTTGTCTCATCCGCAGCCAGGCATAGCGTCGCGCAGGCCAGCCAGGCGGCAAAAATAACCGATCGCTTATCATCAATCATGTTCGCTCTTTATTTTTAACCCGTCATAGGCGAACCAAATCCCGGGCGGCAATTCCGCTTGCGCCTTGTCGTGGTCGTAATCGTGGGTCAGGTGGGTGAAATAGGTCCGCTCCGCGCCGATGCGCCGTGCCGCCGTGAGCGCTTCATCCAGGTTCATGTGCGTGGGATGCGGTTTCGGGCGCAGGGCATCCAACACGGCGATCTCCACACCGCGCACTTTTTCCAGGGCGTCGGCGGGGACCTCCTTGCAATCGCTCAGATACGCCAGCCGTTTTTTCCCGTTTTGCACAAAGAGAAATCCAGTCGTGGTCATGGCGCCGTGCGGCAAGGGCAGGGGAACGAGTTCCAGGTCTCCCACCACAAATGGCCCCGTCACCACATGCGGTTCGGGATGGAAATAACCCTTCCAGATCGGGCGACCGTCAAAGGCATAGACATAGACACGGCTGACATTGGCCATGGTCTCGGCGCTGGCATAGATCGGCAGCGGACCGCCGCGCAGATCGCAGAAACGCCGGCAGTCGTCCAACCCCATGATGTGGTCGGCATGCGCGTGGGTCAGGACGACCGCATCCAGCCAGGAAATCTTTTCGCGCAGGCACTGCACGCGGAATTCGGGCGTAGTGTCCACGACGAGTTTGGTTTTGTCCGAGACAACGTAGATGGAAGGCCGGGTGCGCCAGTTCCTGGGATTGGCCAGGAATTCGGGTGGATACTCCTTGCCGATGACCGGGACGCCCTGTGAAGTGCCGCTGCCCAAAAATGTGAATTCAAACGCCATATAAATGCGATCCGGTTTTCAAAATAGCAGAAACTGCCGCTTCGGCGAATGAAAATGAAAGGGAAAAGGTTAAACGTTACTTCGCGC
Source organism: Verrucomicrobiia bacterium (assembly GCA_036490655.1). Lineage (GTDB taxonomy): Bacteria > Verrucomicrobiota > Verrucomicrobiia > Limisphaerales > UBA11358 > UBA11358. Next base: position 19,414 of record DASXDM010000029.1, read on the forward strand.
AACATCACAAGGTGGCGGCGAAGGAGGCAGAGACGGCAGGAAGTTTCGAGTGGGGTCGGGCGCGCTTCCCCTGCTGCTAACGCAGAAGATATTTTGTCTATTCTTCACCAACATCAATCTATCAAAAATGGAAAAAACGACATGTTGCCGGGGAACAAAATCTCATTCGGCGCGGTTTTAACGCGAAGGCGCAAAGTTGACGGTTGCGTTGACAGGTGGTATTAAACAACATGAATGTCGCGAAAAATTCGCCAGTTGGTGTCGGATTTGGAACACGCTGGTTTTGCTCTGATGTCCGGTGGCAAAGGCTCGCACCGCAAATTCCGTCATCCGAAATTTGCCGGTTCGGTAGTTTTAAGCGGCAAAGACGGCGATGATGCGCATCATTATCAGGAAAACAGGTAAGAAATGCAGTTCGTGAAGTGATAAAATGAGAATCGAAGACCAATATCTGAAATTCGTGCTCTGGAGCGATGATGATAATTGCTACGTCGGTTATTGTCCTGATTTGTTTCCCTGGGGTGGCGTCTGCCATGACGCGACGGAAGAAAAAGCCTACTCTCAACTTTGTGCGTTGGTGCGGGAGGAGATTGAGGAATTGCGCAAAGCGGGAAAGGAAATTCCGGCTCCAGCCACGCGCGCTATGCGCGAAGCGGTGATGGCTTAGCTTGTGGCTGTTTCCAACGTAACTTCCGTCCCAAAATTCGAAAGATTTTGTTCCACTTTTTAGCCCGGCTAAGATAATTGGGATGATCGGTACGGTACGAATGATAGGGCAGGTCAGGATGAACGAGTCGTGCAAATTCCTTCAAAGGCGGACCAGGGCGGATTTTTTTGAAATTCAATGTTTTAAAATATCGCTGAAGCAGGCAATCGTAATTTATCCATGGGACTGACCAATGGTTGTAATCTTTGCGCCTTAGCGTTTAAAAATAAAATCCGTGTTCATCCGCCTCCATCTATGGTTAGAATCTTCGCGGATGTTGACGACGTTGCGCATCAAAAACCTCGCCCTGGTGACCGACCTCACGCTGGAGCTCCAGCCCGGGTGCAACGTCATCACCGGCGAGACCGGCGCCGGCAAATCCATCATCATCGGCGCCCTGAACCTGGTCCTTGGCGAACGCGCCGACCGCTCGCTTATTCGCAGCGGCGAGGAAAGTTGCTCGGTGGAAGCGGTCTTCGATGTCGCCAAACTCAAAGTGCCTTTGAAAGCCGCGCTGGACGAAAACGGCCTCGAACCATGCGAGGATGGCCAATTGGTTCTCAAGCGGACGTTTGCGGCCAGTGGGACCAACCGCCAATTCGTCAACGGCTCGCCCACTTCGCTGAATGTCCTGGCGACCATCGGCGAATGGCTGGTGGACATCCACGGCCCGCACGACCATCAATCGCTGCTCAATCCTGCGAAACAACTTTTGATCCTCGATGCCTTCGGAAAGCTCGAACGCGAGCGGGAAACTTTCGGTGAACTGGCCCGTCGGCGCGGCGCCCTGGAGAAGGAGAAGTCTGCCCTGATCGTGGATGAAAAAACTTATGCGCAACAATTAGACCTGTTGCGTTTCCAGGTGCAGGAGATTTCCGCAGCCCGCCTGCAGCCGGACGAGGAACAGGCCGTTACCGATGAATTCAATCGCTCCAGCAACGCCGCAAAATTGTTGCAATTGAGCCAGGCCGCGCTCGATGCGCTGAGTGAGAGCGAGAGTTCATTGCTGACGCAGGCCGGGGCTATCGGGCGCACTTTGCAGGAATTGCAACGCGTCGATCCGGGTGCGGCAAATCTGGCCGAACTGCATACCCAGGCGGTCGGCGCGATCCAGGAATTGCAGGCGGAACTTTCGCGTTATGCCGAAAAAGCGGAGGTGGACCCGGCGCGCCTCGCCGAACTCGAAGAACGGCTCGACTTGATCCACTCGCTGAAACGAAAGTATGGCGCGACGCTGGCTGAAGTGATCGCCTTTGGCGAAGAGGCCAACACGAAATTGCGATCGCTGGAATCGCGTGACGCAGAACTGGCACGGCTGAATGCTGAATTGCAACGGCTGGATGTTGAGATTGGCAAGGCCGGGAAAAAATTATCGGATGGCCGAAAGAAAACGATTCCACAACTTGCCAAAGCGGTCGGCAAGCAACTCCAGGATTTGGGATTCAAACAAAGTAAGTTTGATGTCGCCATCTCTATGATCTCTTCCGGACAGGGCTCGCCGTCCGCCTCCACTCTGTTTCGGCGCGACAAGGACGCTCGCCCCGCCAATGCTGGTTTGACCGGGCTTGATGAGATTGAATTTCAGTTCGCACCAAATCCCGGGGAACCGGCCAAGGCATTGCGGGCGATCGCTTCCTCTGGTGAAATGGCCCGGGTGATGTTGGCATTGAAAACCGTGTTAGCTGCGGAGGATGAAGTTCCCGTACTCATTTTTGACGAAGTGGATGCAAATGTCGGCGGCGAAACCGCCAATACCGTTGGGGAAAAAATGAAACAGATCGGGGCGAAACGGCAGGTGCTGTGCATCACGCATCTGCCCCAGGTGGCCGCGCCGGCGGATGCGCATTATGTGGTCACCAAGCAGATAAAAAATGGCCGCACGATTTCGGAGATCCAATTGCTCGGGAAAAAGGAGCGCGTGGCGGAACTGACGCGGATGCTGGGCGGCCAGAGCGATGCGGCGAGGAAACATGCCGAGGCTCTTTTACAAAAATTTTAACAGGAGAAAACAGAGGAAACGAAGAGGGAAGGTTGCTCGATTTATTGTCAGATGAGCCTGGTGATGCCGCTCCTACGGAGCTTTGTCGATCGTGAATTTGGTTGCTACAAAGATGTCAGCCCTACGGGCTTTAGGGATTTAATTCAGTGGATGACCTCCTCACCCCGGCCCTCTCCTCCAGGAGAGGGAGAAACGCTCGGCGCTTTAGTTTGAAATAAGGTCGCAGTGGCGAGGAAGCAAAATCAATGACGGTAGCTATTCGGGTGAGGGAGATAAATAACAGCGGAAGTGTGTCCCCCAATCGTGATCGGAAAATTTTCATCTGTAACGATGTGAGCTTGTTTTTGAAAATAATCGAAAACTCTTTTCCAAATGCAGATTACAAACCGTGGTTGGACTTTCAAGAAGACGCGGTCGAAAAATCTATTTGCGCACGGATAATGGCCTCTTGGCAATTTTTGTGTATTGCCAGTTGCGCAAAGGAAAAGTTCAGTCACAACCGCATGATCCTCAAATCTTGAGCCTTCGCCATAGAACATCTTCACAATGTTCATATGATGATGGTAGTGTTTTTCTTTGCAACCGGTGGCGATGTAAGCTTTATCACCATCCCGGTTTTCAGCTAAATCTGCAAACGCTCTTTTGTCACCTATAATACGGTGGTGCAAATTGCGATTATTCTCTGAAATCCGCGGGTTGATTCCAACAAAAAGCAAATCAGCTTTACCTGTAGCTCCTATTGTCGGGGGGAATTTGAAATAAGGTTTTTCTGGGGTTGGGCGATTGAATCCATAATTGTGATTGCACTTGTCACAATCAAAGACATCGCGAAAAAGTTGTTTATCAAGACTCATCTTTTCCCACTAAATTAGTAACATCAAATCCCAAGTAACTCTATCCAAATCGCCACACCGATTCCGTTGCCCGGCAACATGACAGTTTGGCTCTTTTCTGTTAAAACTCAATTTATGAGACAGCGACTTATATCGTGGGCCGTTTGGTGATGCCGCTCCTGCGGAGCTTTGTCGGTCGTGAATTTGGGTACTACAAAGATGTCAGCCCTACGGGCTTTAGGGATTTAAAATACCAGCCTGCATCCCCACGGGATGCGTAACAACGGCCGACCTGATTCGACGGGATTAAAACAGTGAAAGAAAAATTTGGGCGGCGCAACAGCACCGCCCTGCCGAGGGAATGAATTGAATCAGAACGGTAGTTCCTGGACCGTAACGTTAAAATTGTCGTTGAAATCGGCCGACGTACCGCTCAAGGGAACCAGGGTAAGGGTATGATACCCGGCAGGGGCGCTGGTTTTTATCATCTTGGGCACAAAGGCTAAATGAGTATTAGCTGCATTCGCATAGCCTGTGACGTTCTCGACGGGAACTCCATCAATCTCAACGGTCATGCCGATGGTGCCACCGGTCGTGGAATAACCCGAGCCAGAGGCAAAAATCAACAAAGTGCCCCCGCTGGAGGTGAAATTTCCGGAATTGGGAAGGCCAGCGCTATTGTCGATGACAGTATTTACTTTCCACATGGGCGAAGAGATGCCGCCACTCAAACTCAAGGTGGACAATCCCTGAGCGTTATCCAGAAAGACTGACACGGAGCCAGGGTAAGAATTCGCGGTGACCAGGTCCGTTTTACCGTTTCCATTGAGATCCGCCGCGCTGACCCACTGGTCACTGGCGCCTGCATTAAGGGTGCTAAAGGTGCCAAAGACACCGCTACCGTTGTTGGTCAATACGGTCACGGTTCCGTCCCCATAATTCGCGCTGACCAAATCCACTTTACCATCCCCGTTGATGCTCGTTGCCGCGACATAGATCGGACTGTAGCCGATGGGGAGATAGTTATTAAGATAGAATCCACCGCTGCCGTTGTTGAGAAAAAGCGAAAGCAAATGATAACCATAATCGGCGGTGATCAGATCCGGTTTTCCGTCCCCATTGACATCCGCGAGGGCGAGACCATAAATATAGGCTCCCACATAGATCGTAGCATTGGAGCTGAAAATACCATGGCCATTATTGGTCAGCACCAATACGGACAAGTTGTTAAAAGTTGAGCAAAGCAAATCCGGTTTGCCATCCCCATTAATGTCCGCGGAGGCGACGAACCAGGGGAAATTGGCCACATTGACGGTGGCATTGGACCCGAAAACGCCCGCGCCGTTGTTGGTGAAGATCGACAGCGAATTGGAGCTGGCATTGGCGCTGACCAAAGCCATGTGGCCCAGGCCGTCGAAATTAGTGACCAGGGTGATTGATTCCGGTTGCTGTCCAACTTTTAATAAGGCATTGGAGCCGAAAACATAGCTGGCGTTATTCGTCAGCACGGTCAAGGTATTATCTATCGAATTCGCGGTGATCAAGGCGGTGTGACCGTGACCATCCACGTTGGTAACGGCAAGGACGGAAACATCTTCATTGCCGACGGCCAGGATAGTGCTCAAAGCAAATGCCCCGGAACCATTATTAGTCAACACCATCAATTGGCCGTCAGAATTTGCAGTGATCAAATCCGGTTTGCCGTCCCCATTAACGTCGGCGATGGCCACCGAAGCGGACTGGCCGGCCACCGGATAATTGATCGCTCCCGTGAAACCGATGGGGAGCAGGCTAAAAGTGCCCGCCGGGCCGATGCCGGAAAGTTGCAGGTTGGTCAGCCCGCCGCCATTGCCTGCGTACGAACCATTCAAGCTCACGCCGCCTTCGTTGTTCGTCAACACGGCAGCCGGCAGTGTCCCTGGCAAGAGTGTGCCCGTGATATTCGTCGCCGCCACGGTGGCGGCGGTCGCTGCATTGGCGGCAAAAATTGAATAGGGCGTGGGAGTCACTATTTGACGCGGCGTCAGTTCGGTGAAGGTGCCGGAGCCGTTCGTACGCACAGCGATATCCAGCCAGTTGGTTTGCCCGTTCCAAACATTGGAACCAAAATCGATCGTGGCAAGGAACAGGCCATTGGTGACAGCGGTGGCGCTGTTCGTGGATGGCCCGGCGATGGAAGCGCCACCGGTACTCGTCGGGTAGAGCGTGAATTGCACGTCATAGCTGCCGTTGGCGGGGCCGTTACTGGCATCCAGCAAGCCCTGATAGGTGAAAGCTGTTCCCTGCGCCCGGGCAGTCGAAAAGATCGAGGGGAGGGTCAAAAAAAATGCCAAAAGAACCGCCCGCGATAGGATGCGTGTCATAAAAATTGGGAATCAGATTATTTCCTTCGCTAATATTTATACCACGGACGCATAACCCAGTCAAAATGAACGTCAGAACCAACTGATTCAAAGGTGGATAAATTTTTAGGAATTGATCCCGTTGTGCCGAATCCTGATGCGCGATCGATGTCGCAACAGATTTTCGCAACCGCTTTACGGCTGCTGTGGCGCCAGCCGGAAAAATTCGGCGGACCCGCTGTTGGTGAAGGCGAAGGCGCTTTGTACCGTGCCATTCGCCGGCACCCACGTGCCATTCGTCAGGTTGTCCGTCATCTGCAAGGTGTAGCCCGCTCCCGGCGCCTGCGGCCACATCACATAAACCTGTCCACCCACAGTGCTGATGGCCACCGGCGGGGAATTGCTGTTGATCAGGATCAGCGTGAAGGGTTGAAAGACGATGCTGCCCAAATTGTCTGTCACCGCCGCCGTAAAATTGAAGATGCCGTTGGTTTCCGCATCGCCACTAATCAAGCCGTCACTGTCAAGGGACAGACCGGGCGGCAGGCTGCCGGACGAAATCACCCAGCCGTACGGCGTCTGCCCGCTCACCGCCTGGAGTTGCTGGTTGTAACCCAAACCGTTCGTTCCAGTGGGCAGCGAAGTCGTTGTGATCTGGACGCCGTTGCTGATAGTCAACGAATACGACTGATAGTCGAATCCATTTCTTCCGTCGTTCACCTCGACATTAAAAGTATAGTCACCAGGCGTGGTTGGCGTGCCGGAAATCGTTCCGTCGGTGGACAACGATAGCCCGGGCGGAAGTGAACTGCCATCCAGGGCAAGTTGCCAGGTGAAGGGGGGATAGCAACTGGAAGCCTGCAATGTCTGGCTGTAATAAGCATTGGCTTCGCTATAAGGCAGGTTTGTTGGGGTGTCGATTGTCGTGGTACCACAGAACTGGACAACAAAATTGGTGGTGACATTGTTGTTGGAGATCGCCACCGTGATCGAGTTTGGGCAGACATAATTCATCAGACTGTCCTGGCCGCCGCCGCAAAGAACATTCAGGCTCCAGGTTCCATTACCGATTTTCATGGAATAGTTGCCGCTGGAAGACGTGATGGCCTCTGATTGATAGCTCACCCCGCCAATAGTCTGATCGGCGTAAACCTGAACGTTGGCGATGGGATCATTGAAGGCATTTGTGACCGTACCGCTGATGGTGTTGGTCGCAAGCAGAGCCGTAAAATTTACCAGCGTAGCAGTGTAGGATGCGATGTTGGTTCCGCCGTTTTGATCAAAAGTCGGCCGGGAAATGAGATAGTTGGTCAGGGAGACCGAACTGTTCGCGTTGACGCTGACGTTCCAGGGGGCATCAATCCCCAAATTGCCGTAAACGTCGACATAATAGTTACCGTTCGTATCGGTGTAGCCGTCTGCCGGGTAGAAATTCTCGCCCGAATTTTCAGCGCTGATATCAAAACCGACCATCGGATGTCCAAGACTGTCCTTGAAGCTGCCGTAAAAGAGGGCAGTGGCTACTTGAAAAAAAATCTCCAGACCTTGGTATCCGGAATCGATACTCTCGCCGTTTTGAAGGCCGACATCACCGTGGACAATCAGCCCGGAATCGTTGGAGCCGATGGACCACCAGCCTGGAGTGACCCCCACGCGAAAGTCGCCATTGCTGTCTGTATTAAAGGCCGTCAACATACCGTTGGTAGATTCTATTGGCATGAAAACGCCGGGCAAACCGGTAAATGTTGAATCCAAGAGCTGGCCTGAAATGTTGCCCGTGCAATTGGTCAGGGTCAAATTGGTACTGACGGTCAGTCCGCTCCCCAAGGTCACTACCGGGGCATTTTGAAGGTTGGCGGCAAAATTGGTATAAAAGGACACTAAAGTATAAGTTCCCGCCGGCATGGCGATGGTGTAGGCCCCCGAGTGATTGGCGACCGTGCCCGCCACCGGCTGGCCCAAACCACTCTGACCCGAGCCCGGAGGCAGAAATAAAATGACCATGGCATTGGATAAGGTCGTGCTGGTGCTGTTGCTCACCACGTTGCCGGTGAATTTTTGGGCGAAGGGAAAATTGGTGACGGTGAAAGCGTTGGTCAGCGGGGTGAAATGAGCCACCGGACTGGAAAGCACGTACAAGTACTTGCCGACCAAATTTTGCGCGATGTCACCGGCCTGGAAATTCAACGAGGCGGTGATGACGGCGTTGGCCGGATTCAGATCTCCCGGCACATTGTAATTGGTCACTGCATCCCCGGTATACGGATCTATGATCATCTGGCCCGGCTGATTGTCCGTCAAATTGAACTGTTGCACCAAAATGGCGCTTTTATCCACAATGCTATTGCTGTCCGTATCGAGATATTTCTGGATGACTACTGTGTCGCCGGTCGAGATGCCATTGATGGTGAGAGTGATCGGCCCGAAGAACGTGTTGCTGACCGTGGAAGGCGAGATGGTGAAGGTGACGGCGGCGGCCAGCGACGTGGCTTGCCAAAGAATTAAGGCAACGACTGGAAATATCTTCGAAATTTGTCGGAAAAAGTTCATATGACAGGTCCTTATTGGTACGATCAAATTTACTTCTAAACTCCGACAGCTTAGGGGCCTGAGCGCATTTTTCAAGCTAAGTCTATGGGGCGGACGGCTGAGCTGTGCGTTGGCAGACCCGCGCGGACATTGCTAAAAGAATCCCCAGTGGGGTTCGATGTTGCGCCCGTATCTATTTCCACGCCCGCTCATACTGGATTGGTATCGCCAATGCCTCTTTCTTGCGCAAAGCTTTCGCCGCGCGCAGCGGCCAATACGGATCACGTAAAAATTCCCGCGCCATGAAAATAATATCTGCCCGGCCATTGCGGATGATTTCATCCGCGTGCGTCGGCTCGGTGATCTGGCCCACGGCGCCGGTAGCGATGTTCGCCTCGCGCCGGATCCGTTCCGCGAACGGCACTTGATAGCCGGCGCCCACGACGATTTTTGCATGAGGCATCGTGCCGCCCGAACTGCAGTCGATCAGGTCCACACCCTCTGTCTTCAACAGCTTTGCCAGCGCAATGCTGTCCTCGATCTCCCAGCCGCCAGGCATCCAATCGATGGCCGAGAGCCGGACCGCGAGCGGGAACTTATCCGGCCACACCGCGCGGATGGCGCGGGTCGTCTCCAATAAAAATCGGCAGCGATTGTCAAAGCTCCCTCCGTATTTGTCCGCGCGTTTGTTCGTGAGCGGTGACAGAAACTCGTGCAACAGATAACCGTGGGCGGAATGGATCTCCAGCCACTCGACGCCGGCTGTAAGCGCACGCTTAGTTGCCGCCACAAAATCATTTTTCACTTTGTCGATGTCCGCATCGGTCATCTCGCGCGGGACTCCGGGCAGGTCGCCGCCGAACGCGATGGCGCTGGGCGCGAGCGTTGGCCACCCGCCTTTGTCGTCCGACAGATGCGCGCCGCCTTCCCACGGGCGCGCGGCGGACGCCTTGCGGCCCGCATGGGCGATCTGCATCCCCGGCACTGCGCCATGTTGTTTGATGAAGCGATTGATCCGCGCCACCGGCTCAACATGCTTGTCCGCCCAGATCCCTGCGTCGCCGGGCGTGATGCGGCCTTCCGGCGAAACAGCCGTGGCCTCGGCGATGACCAGTCCCGCGCCGCCGACTGCGCGCGAACCCAGGTGTACCAGATGCCAGTCCGTCGCCGTGCCGTCCTCCGAGCAATACTCGCACATGGGCGAAACTCCGATGCGATTGCGTAAGGTGATGGATTTGACGGTTAACGGTTGAAAAAGATGGGGCTCACTCATGGCGGGGAAAGAGTAGTGCAAAGACGCAATGGCGGCAACCTGCCGCTGGCGATCGGGCCGATGAAAGTTCGCCGCACCGAAACTTTATCATCGCAGTGTTATCATTTGCGTCGATGCATATGTCGGCATAATATCCGTCTATGTATGGAGGTTGTCGTTGAGCACCACCCCGCGGGCAAACATCATTGAAAAACAGCGCCTGGCTGACGACCAGGCCGGCCGGCAAAACTGGCGGCGGTTTGGGCCGTATCTATCCGAACGGCAATGGGGTACGGTGCGCGAAGATTATTCGCCCGGCGGCACCGCCTGGGAATATTTTCCACATGACCATGCCCGCAGCCGGGCCTATCGATGGGGCGAGGACGGCCTGGCCGGTTTCAGCGATGACAAACAACTGCTCTGTCTGTCGCTGGCCTTGTGGAATGGACGGGACCCGATCCTGAAGGAACGGCTCTTTGGCCTGACCAATGACGAAGGCAACCATGGCGAGGACGTGAAGGAGCTGTATTATTACCTCGACGCCACCCCGAGCAATTCTTACCTGAAATTTCTCTATAAATATCCGCAGCAGGAATTTCCGTACGCGCGGCTGGTTGAGGAAAATCGCCGGCGCGGCGCGGATGTTCCGGAATTTGAACTGCTCGATACGGGGATTTTTGACGACGACCGTTATTTTGATGTGTTCGTCGAATACGCCAAGGCGTCGCCGGACGATATCCTGATGCTGGTCACCGTTCACAATCGCGGGCCCGAGCCGGCCAAACTATCGTTGGTGCCGCAACTTTTTTTCCGAAATACCTGGTCATGGGAGCCTAATGCGCCCAGGCCCAAGCTCTCGGCGGCGAACGGCGGGATCAGGATCGAGCATGGAGAATTGGGGGATTTCCGCTTCGACTGCGATGGCGGCCCGGCGCTGCTTTTTTGTGAGAACGAAACAAATGGCCGGCGGCTGTTCAGCCAGGCGGGCGCCCAAGGTTTTTTCAAGGACGCCTTCCACGACTATGTGGTGATGGGTAATGCATCGGCGGTGAATCCCGCGCAGACCGGCACGAAAGCCGGCGCCCTTTATCAATTCACCGTTCCTGCCGGCGGTTCGGTGACGGCGCGTTTACGCCTTTCGAAATCCGGCGCGGCGCCCGGCAAACCGTGGGATGATTTTGACAAAATCATGGGCGCGCGGCGAAAAGAAGCGGACGAGTTTTACGCCGCCTTGCAGGAAAATATTTCCGATGCCGATGCGCGGCTGGTCCAGCGCCAGGCGTTCGCGGGGATGATCTGGAGCAAACAATTTTTTCATTACAATGTGCGGACATGGTTGCAGGGTGATCCGGCCCAGCCGCCCCCGCCGCCGGAGCGCAAGCGCGGACGCAATTGCGATTGGAAGCATTTGGACAATGCCGACGTCCTGTCCATGCCCGACAAATGGGAATATCCGTGGTTCGCGGCCTGGGACCTAGCGTTTCATTGCATCGCGCTGGCGGAAATCGATCCCGAATGCGCCAAGTCGCAACTCGTCCTGCTGGCGCGCGAATGGTACATGCACCCGAATGGCCAATTGCCCGCATACGAATGGGCGTTCGGCGATGTGAATCCCCCGGTCCATGCCTGGGCGGCCTTTCGCGTCTTCCAGATCGACCGCCGCCAGCGCCGCGAATCCGACCCCGCCGATGCCGGGGACCTGATGTTCCTGGAGCGCGTGTTCCAGAAATTACTTTTGAATTTCACCTGGTGGGTGAATCGCAAGGATGAGCAGGGGCGGAACATCTTCCAGGGGGGATTCCTGGGCCTGGATAACATCGGGGTCTTTGACCGCAGCAAACCGTTGCCGACCGGCGGCTTCATCAACCAGGCCGACGGCACGAGTTGGATGGCGATGTATTGCCTGAATCTGTTGCGCGTCGCGTTGGAATTGGCCCAGCACAATCACGTGTATGAAGACATCGCGTCAAAATTCTTCGAACATTTCCTGTCCATCGCCGGGGCGATCAACGGCGTGGGCGATGATGCGCTGGGGCTTTGGGACGAAGGCGACCAGTTTTATTATGACCACTTGAGCCTTCCGGGCGGCGAAAATGTGCCCCTGAAAATCCAGTCTGCCGTCGGGCTTATCCCGCTGCTGGCGGTTGAAGTGCTGGAACCGGGCGTGCTCAAGCAATTGCCCCAATTTTCCGCGCGCATGGAATGGTACCTCGAGCATCGCCCGCAACTGGCCGGCTTGATCTCCAATTGGCATATCCGCGGCGAAGGTTCCCGGCGCTTGCTTTCCCTTTTGCGCGGCCATCGCATGAAGGCGCTGCTGAAGCGGATGCTCGACGAGACCCAATTTTTTTCCGCGCAAGGCATTCGCTCTGTTTCAAAATTTCACGAGCAACATCCGTTTCGTTTTGTGACCGGGGGCCAGACTTATGAAGTCGGCTACTGGCCGGCCGAATCGCGCACCCGGGTGTTCGGCGGAAATTCCAACTGGCGCGGGCCGGTGTGGATGCCCATCAATTATCTCATCATCGAGGCGATGCAAAGATTTCATCATTATTACGGCGACGATTTCAAGGTCGAATGCCCAACTGGATCGGGAAAATTTGTGAGCATCAACGAAGCCGCCGGGGAACTTTCCGGGCGCCTGGTAAAATTATTCCTCAAGGGCAGCGATGGGCAGCGTCCGGTATTGAAATATCACCCGAAACTCGCGGGCGACCCGCATTTCAAGGATTATATCCTTTTCCACGAATATTTTGACGGCGACACCGGCCGCGGCGTCGGGGCGTCGCATCAGACGGGTTGGACGGGCCTGGTGGCCAAGCTGCTTTGCCCGCGAAGAAAGCCGGACGGCAAATAAGTTTTCATCCGGACTTGAACATTGATTTGAATGCAGTGTCATAAACAAAAGGAAATAAAATGAATCTAAAAGATAAAGTCGCCATCGTTACCGGCGGGAATAGCGGCATCGGCATGGCCATCGTGCTCGAACTGGCGCGCCAGGGCGCAAACATTGTCATCGATTATGTCGTTCACCCCGAAGCGAATGAGGCGTTGGAAAAACAGATCCTGGCGCTGGGAGACAAGGTGATCGCCGTGAAAGCCGATGTCAGCAAGGTCGCCGAATTGCAAAATTTGGTTGCCACCGCCGTCAAGGAATTCGGGCGGGTGGACATCATGGTGAACAACGCCGGTATAGAAACGCGCACCTCCGTTCTTAGCACCAGCGAGGCGGATTACGAACGCGTGATGGCGATCAATCTGAAAAGCGCCTTTTTCGGCACGCAACTCGCCGCCCAGCAAATGATCAGCCAGGGCGGGGGCGGGCGCATCATCAACATCACCTCGGTGCATGAAGATTGGCCGATGCCCGGCAACACGGCGTATTGTCTCTCCAAGGGCGGAATGCGAATGCTCACGCGGACGGCGGGAGTGGAACTGGCGCCGCACAATATCCTCGTCGTGGGGGTCGGCCCCGGCGCCGTCGCTACGCCCATCAATCTCACCACCATGCAGAATCCGGAGTTGCTGAAGAGATTGGACAATGCCATTCCCTTGGGCCGGATGGCCAGGCCGGAGGAGATCGCCACCCTGGTCGCATTCCTGGCCGGCGACGGGGCCAGTTATATCACTGCCACGACTATTTTTGCCGATGGCGGCATCATGCAGAGCAGCCCCGGGCTCTAGCCGGCATGTCTAAGGTCCCCTGGCAGACTTATTTGTCTGAATTGATCGGCACCGCGCTGCTGGTCGGCGTGGGACTGTCGTTTGTCATCCTGGATTTCGGTGCCGGCACTCCGATGCTGGGCTGGCTGCCGGATCCCGGATGGCGCCGGGCGATCACCGGGTTTTTATTCGGGACAACGGGTGCGTGCATCGCGCTTTCGCACGTCGGCAGGATCAGCGGCGCGCATATCAATCCCATCGTCACCCTCGCTTTTTATCTTAAAGGCAAAATTTCCCGGCGGGATGCGATCGGTTATATCGCCGCGCAATTTGCGGGGGCCGTAGCCGGCGCGCTGCCGCTGTTGCTTTGGGGCCGGATGGGACGCAGCATCGATTACGGGATCACCGTGCCGGGCAGCGGCTACAGTATTTGGGCGGCTCTTTGGGGTGAAGCCCTCACCACGACCGGGTTGATCGTCGGGCTTTTTGTTTTCCTTGGCCACAAAAAACTCCGGCGCTTCACGCCGCTGCTGTTTCCGTTTCTATACGCGTTTATGGTTTGGCTGGAAGGACCGCTCTCCGGCACCAGCACCAACCCCGCGCGAAGCGTCGGGCCGGCCGTCGTTGCCGGTGTTTGGACAGGTTGGTGGATCTATTTTGCGGGTCCGCTGGCCGGAATGTTTATCGGGTTGAGCATCCATGAATTCAGTTGGCTGGGTAAATTCAAAGTCGAGGTTGCCAAGATCTATCATTTTGGCCATGACCGGTACGGGATTTTCAAAAATCACCGCCGGTGATAGCTCCTTTGCGTTCTTTGCGTGAGACCAAAATCTCAACCGCGCAATTGAGCTTGGATCGCCGCCAATTCCGTGGGCGGTTCATCATCGACATGCTCCATCCGATCGGCGCGGCGATACCAATAGCGGGCGTTGCCAGGGTCACCCTCCAATTTGCGCAGCACGGCGTGAATCCACGCGGCGGTGCCGTCTTCGTATTGCTGGACGATTTGATGGGCATCGTCCCATTTGCCGGCCAATGCCAGTTCAATCGCCTTGAGTAAATCTTCTTTGGGTGCGCTCATGACGGTGTTTTATTGCAGGCGGATTTCGATGGGATCGGATTTGGGGTCGGCGCCGTAATAATCCTGCGATTGCATTCCGTCCATGGAAACGGTGAGGGCATAAAGGCGGTTATCCGGCAACGGCGGAAGGGAAAATTGCCCTTTGGCATCGGTGGTGGCGGTGATGTTATCCGGCAAGTCGTCGCCTATTGTGCGTGAATTGAATTTGCGCGCCGAGACCGCCTGTACCTTGGCTCCCGCGAGGGGAGCGCCGTCGAGCGTCTTCACCACGCCCTTGATGGCCGTCGGTTCGCCGGTCCGCCGCCGCAAGTCCGGGTACGGGCTGGCCGGCAGATCCACCGTGTTTTCCTCACGTTCCGCCGAGGCCGGGGCAATGGTGATGCCCGCAAAAAATGGTCCGACATTGTCCACGACCTTTGAGAGGGAAATGGTGGAAACATTTTTATCGGGCCGGGGATTTTTCAACATCACATGGTAGAGGCGGGCGTATCGATCCACCGACGCCGGGTCGGAAGCCTGGCCGATCCATGCGACGCTCGTGGCATTGGTGTCGTGCAAAGGCTTTTCGGAACGGTGCCACGGCCCCGTCCAATTTCGGATCTGATCGCCATATTTTAGCGACAACGTTGACTGGGAACCGTCCATGTAAACCAATTTGATTTGGGCGACATCAGCGCCTTCATCCGTGCTGCCATCCACTGCCATCAACAGATGCAGCACCTCGAATCCGCTGTTGACAATGATATTGGTGACGCCATCCGGCGCATCGGGATGGCCTGAATTGCCGGGCCGTCCGGAACCGGAAAGCTGGATCACTCCATCCACCTGGAACGGCACACCGTCGAACACCTGCTGGCCCTTTGGCAACAGCCAGGGGGCCTGGATGTCATCAAACGCCGAAAAATTTGTGAACGCGGCCAGGCTCACCGTCTGGAACGTTTGGGGCAGGACAACCTTTTCCGGCGGCTTGCAGCCGGAAACGAAAATCAATACACCGGCTGCGAGACACAATTGGCAAAGGCGTCGTTTCATGTTCTTGGGATACGTTCATTGGATTCCAACGGCCTTATTTTATCAAGATGAAAACGGTAGGTCTGGTGGAGTCGAGCGTACTCGCGAGCCGCAACAAGCGCCGTAGGCGCGACATATTTATAGCTTCGATCCGGTTTGGGTGTGGAGGAGGTCGGGAACTGTTTTATGGAAAAGTGTACCCGCCATCGTTTTCTCTCTCCCGTCAACGGGGAGCGAGGGTGAGGGGTGAGAAGACAGACAGGCTCAATTCCTTGTTTGAGGCGGTTCATGAAAAGACCGCCCACCATAATGATTTCCGACCCCGTCGGGGCGACCTATTCCGTTCACACATATGATTTGGAAAGAAAAGCCGCACCGATTTTGTTTCCCGGCAACATTACGGTTCGGCTTTTTTCTGTTAAACCTCAATCTATGATACTGCGACCTATCTCGCGGGCATTGCCCTATGCCCACAGCCATTTTGCACCTTCAATCAACAACGTCGCGCCTGTTTTTGGTACAAATCCGACCCAATCCGACTGAATCCGACCTGATCCGACTAAATCGGACTACTAAAAAATGCGCTTCCTCAACTTTTATCGTGCGCCCTGCAATGAACAGGCCCTCGGCTGCGATGATATGCGCTTTCAGCGCAACCGGTTTGCCATAATACATGAAAATTGCCAAACGAACCCAAACTTATTTTTTGGTGTGCCAATTAAAAGTAATTATAAATTAATAACTTATGACGATAAGAGCACCGGTTTGGCTCGAATTGACTTCGAAAAACGAACCCAAATTCAGATGGCCATTGTGCGGCAACTAAGTTATTGCCCTCCGGTAGATCCCTTTGACAGTCCTTGCGATGAAAACCATCAGCGCCACTCCCACGCAACCCCAGCCAAACCAATCGCCGTGGCGATTATAAAAAGTAGGTGCGCTCGATTGAAGTGGCAATTCGATGGTCTCCGAGCCGACCCCATACACGCTCCCGTTCTTGTCGCGGAGGATGTCATGCACGCGACCGTAGCCATCGATCCAGCAACTGACCCCGTTGTTGCAGCAGCGCACGAGGGGAATGCCGTTTTCAACCGCGCGGAAGAGCGCGGCGGCCATGTGTTGCCATTGCTCGGCACTGTTGCCGAACCAGCCATCGTTGGTGAGGTTCACCAGAAAATCCGTGTCATTGCGCGCCGCCGCACGTCCCACTTCCGGAAACATGTCCTCGAAACAGATGAGCGGAGAAGTATCAACGATCTGCCCGGATGCCGCGGATGGATTGTTGTTCAACTGCACTTGCAGGGCTCGCATCTGTCGCAAGACAAATTGCACCGGTTCGTTGCCGGCCTGATAACTGCCCGTGATGGGAGTGAACCATTTCATCAGCGGAATCCGCGGAATGTATTCGCCGAAGATGACCAGCTTTTGCTTATGATAGATCCCGCTCCAATGACCGTAGGGATCGAACATAAAGGCGGAGTTGTAAACATCGTATGGGTCGCTGGGCGAAGGATTGGTTTTTGGCTCCACGTCATCGGCGTTCAGGATGATCCAGACGCGGTGCCTGCTGATAAGATTGGTGATGGCGTCGATCGTGGGATCGTTCAAATCCGGCACGGCAGACTCCGGCCAGAGAAGCAAATCAGTCCCGTTGGTCAGCGCGCGATTCGATTGCACCAGCAATTGCTGGAACCGGTTGGAGTTGGCGTTCTCATCCCAGATAAGAGTTTGCGGGATGCTCGGCTGGACCAGCGTGATGGTAAGGGCAGGGGACGAACTTGTTTCTTTTCCAGATGCGCTGAGCATCTTGTACTCGCCCCACGCAAAAAGTCCGGCAACGACAAAGAGCGGCAGAAAAATTTCCGGCTGCCAGGCAAAGCGCGAACGCGATTTCACAAAAACCATTCGCCCGGCGGAATACAGCGAGAGCGACGCCCAAACGACCAGAAAGGAGACGCCATAGACGCCCGTGACCGATGCCATTTGGATGAGCGGCGTCATCTGGAATTGCGAGACGCCGAGGAAGTTCCAGGGAAATCCGCCAAAAATGCGGCCCCGGATCATTTCCATGGCCACCCACACCGCCGCGCTGGACAGCGACCAGACTACTCGCATGGACCACGAATCCGCCCTCCAATTGACCAGCCAAAGCCATGCCCCAACGAACAACGCCATGAAAGCGCTCAAGGCGATCCAGCCAAGGATGGGAAAGGCGCCGGCGGGAATCAGCAGGAGCCAGTACAATGTCGCCAGCCAGAAGACAAGACCTCCGACGGTGCCGATCCGGAAAGAATCGCAGCGGGATTTATTATGCGCCGCAAAAACGAGCAATCCCGGAGCGATCCACGCAAAGCCGGCGATATCGACTTTGGGAAACGCCATGGCCAGCACGATGCCGGCGCCGGCCGCCAGCAAATACCCGCTACGAATGAAAAGCTCCTGCATGACACGCACGGCGATCGTAAAGGGCGAATAACCTTCCAGAAATGTTTTCCCGATCTTCGCTTCTTTGGATGCGGCCTCCACGAGCGAGCGGCTCGCGTTGACGACGATTGCCTCCCTGGCGCCTCGCCAAACGGGCAGGTCCGCCGAAGAATTTCCCGCGTAATCAAATCCGCGTTCGCCGAATTTTGCCGCCAGCGCCTTGAGTTTGTTTTCACTGCGCAGGTTGGTTTTGCCGTTGCTGGCGAGGACTTCATCGAAAATTCCCACGTGGTCGGCCACCGGCTGCGCCATTTTCAGGTCGGAGGCCGTGGCGAGGATGATCTTGCGCCCGGCGGTTTTTTGTTCGCGCAACCAGGCCAGGAAGCCTTCGTTGTAGGGCAGGGTGGCGGGGTCGATTTCGCCGCGCGCCGCCAATTTCTTTTTCAGGAATGCGCGCCCATAAGTCCACCAGAACAGGATCGCAAAGATGGCGAACGGATTTCGCCGCAGCGATTGCGCCAGATATTCCCAAAGCAGGTCAGTCTTGATCAGTGTGCCGTCCAGGTCCACGACGAGGGGGACCTGGTCTGGCGGCGGCGTTTGCGGCATGGAATCTTTCAAAATTTTGGGTAATGGGGCCAAAGGCCTGAAGCATCGTAGCCGAGGGCAACGCCATCAGGCAAGATTCACCGGCGCATGGATTGTCATCGCGGTTGTTTGCGCCGGTCACTTACGTTTTAAGCGCGCGCTGAAGCAGGGCTTTTTCGCGGTCACCGTAATTTAACTTCAGGGCTTCGGCGTGCGCGATTTCGGTCATCTTGCCCCAGCTCTTTTGGAGGGCATTGATGGTTTTGTCTTCGGCAGTTTTGGCGGCCAGGCCGGCGAATTGGAATTCGAGGAACACCAGGCAAAGGGCGTCTTCGAGCACGCGGGTCTCGGCATCGGCGGGAAAATCTTTTTTCAAATTCAGGTCCTGCACGCGCCGGATGGTTTCTTCGTCATACCCGGCCTCGCGCAAGATTTCTCCGGCCTTTTGAGCATGGAACTTTTTCAGGTCGGCGCGCCATTTCAGATAACCCGGCCGGGTCATCGGGTAAGTATTCCGGGGGATTTCCCATCGGCACAGGTGCTGGCAGCGGGCCGCGAGCCGCAGTGGTTCACTGGCATTTGGGCAGAGCTTGAGCACCCAATTTTCGAGCCGCTGCGCATAAAGGAGTTCACGGGGCTGGCCACTTTCAGAATTAGGATCGCGCGCGTTTTCCTGGTCGAAGCGGCGCACGGCGGCTTTAAATCGTTCTGGATCGCGTGATTGAAGCTGATGGTTCACGGGGAAAGTTTTGCTTAACGGAATTTTGGCGCAAGGCGTTTTATGACAAACTATTGACTGATTTAATCTTGCAATTCGAATTACGCTATGGCACAAGATACGCAGTTCAGTAGTACAACCTTGAATTTCGTTGTTTCTCAGCGTTTTTTGTTCGCTTAAGAATCCATCGAATTCAAATCACCGTTTCGTAGATGTTTAAGTTAAATTCGAGCAGTCGGATTGTATACTCAGTGTCCTGTAAAGCCAAACCTTACACAAGTAATTGGATTGTAGCTGCGATTGCTATACTTTCCATGGTAGGCTTTGGGTGGAACGTCTCTGCGCAACAATATCAGTTGCGTTATGTCACCACGGATAGCGGGGGAATCACCTTCATCGGCAACACCTTGGGATTGGCAAAGCTCACGCAAGTGAACCAGCCGGGCCAACTGGATTCCATCGGTGCTTTCATCACTTTGAACACCAATTCGCAAGTGGGCACTTATCCAAAAGGCACAACGCTGAATTGGACGAACGATTCATCCGCGGCGGTATTGTCCATCCCGACAAACGCGACGGTATTATATGCAGAATTGATTTGGGCGGGTACCGCGCAGATCACCACGAACGGCGCGAATGTCCCGACCGGCAACGTCCTGGCTTACCTGAACAATCCTGTAAATTTCATCCTGCCCAATGGTTCGAGCAACAACATAACCCCCGATCCGATCACCGCCAGCGTGGTGACCAACGGAACGGTGACTGTTCCTTCGGCCATATTTTATGTGCGCTCGGCAAATGTGACCTCACTGGTGCAGCAGGGCGGATCGGGGACCTATTCGGCGGGTGGAATTCCTGGTTGTGTTTTGGCCACCGAGGATAACAACAACGCCTGCGGTTGGACGCTGGCAGTAATCTATGAAGATACGCTGTTGCATCAGCGGAATCTTTCCCTGTTTGTGGGCAATTCCTTCGCCTCGACCACGGCCACGACGCCCGCGCCGGTCGGGGTGGTAGGATTTTGTTCGCCGCCCACCGGAGCCGTCAACGGCTATCTGTTTGTCAGCGCGATTGAGGGTGATCCGAACAAGACGGGTGACGAGATGCTCTTTGGCCCGACGACCAATAGCCTGGCGGTGCTCTCCGGCCCAAACAATATTGCGAACAACTTTTTTGCCGGCCAGGTCAATTACGCGGATCCGGACAGCTCCAGCAACGGTCTGTTGAATATGACCGGGACGTTCGGCTTGAGCAACTCGGTGGCGCCAAATGTCGGCTTGAGTGCGCGGCAAGGCTGGGATGTCACTTGCGTGAATGTTTCTTCGGGTTTGACCAATGGTATTGAGTCGGCCTACGCGCAAAACATCACCAGCGGTGACGGATACAGCGTGGATGCACTGGCGCTCCAGATCGACGTGGGTTCCCCGGTATTGACGACAACGCAAAGCGTGGACAAGGCGAGCACATTTGTCGGCGACACGCTGACCTACACTGTGGTGATCACCAACTCAGGAACCGCTGATGCGGTCAATTTGATTTTTAATGATCCTCTGCCATTCGGCACCAGTTTCATCCCGAACACATTTGGAATGAACGGGCTGCCTGTTTTGGGGGCGGACCCTGTGAGTGGTATCCCTGTTCCCATCATCAAGCAAAACTCAAGCATCACGTTCACGTACCAGGTGATCGTTGGCCAGATTCCGACAAATGCCGAGTTCATCACGCACGCGACGATCAATTACCAATACTCCGGCCCCTGCGCCGAAAGCCCGATCATCAATAGCTCGCTGGTGAATGCAAATGTCCAAACCCTGGTCCCACTGCTGAATGTCAGCAAGGTGTCCACCCTGACAAATGTGATTCCGGGGGCGACATTCACTTACACCATCAATATCCCAAACAGCGGGACCACGAACACAATTGATACGACCCTGCTGGATCCGATCCCGATCGGGGTCACTTACGTGGCCAATTCCACGACATTGAATGGAGCCCCCGTCTCCGACCTTGCCGGCGGGATCATGTCTTATGAAGTGGCGACTGCAGTCAACGGGCCGGGTCAACCCGCCGGCCAGATCAACGCAGGCCAAACGGCAGTGGTCACATTCCAGGTCACCATCGCTGCCAATCCGCCGCCCCGCATTAATAATTCCGCCACCATTTATGCGAATGGCATTCAACCGACCACTGCGGCCAACGCCCAGAACAATATTTCGCCGGTCTATTCCGACTTGGCCGCCGGGATTTCCGCCAGTCCGAACCCGGTGATCGCAGGTGGATCCGTGAACTTCACTATCAGCGTCACCAACAACGGTCCAAGCTCGCTTAATGTCGTCACGAATTTTGTGACGTTATATCTGCCGATCCCGTCGTCGGTCGAATCCCCGGTCTATACTCCCGGCAGCGGCACGTACAATCCGCTTACCGGCGTTTGGTCGGGTATCACATTGGCACCAGGTGGCGTTGTCACGATGAATGTTTCGGGAACGCTTAATCCGGCAACGACTTCGACGAATCTCATCTCCTCGGTCACAGTTTCACCGCCGCCGGGAATTTTAGACACGAACACGAGTAATAATGCGGCTTCAACCACCAACGGAATTGTGCATGAGGCAGACCTTGTCGCCAGCATCACCAATGCCTCAACGATCGTCTATGAAGGTTCTTCGCTGACCAATGTAGTCACCATTGTCAACCTCGGGCCGAGCACGCTCAGCAGCATTGCGGTCAGTAATTTTATTTCGTCTAACCTGGGCAGTTCCGTCGTTTTCGCTACCGAAGGTATTTTCAACCCTGCTGACGGGACCTGGAGCGCGCTTTCATTGGCCGCAGGCGATAGCATCCAATTGACAGTGGTGGGAACGGTATTGACCGTATCGGGATCGTTCACCAACTCTGCGATCGTGTATCCTCCGCAAGGCGTCATCGACCCGAACATGGTGAATAATACTGCTTCCGTCGTGAATATGGCGTTGCCGCTGCCGGACACCTCGGTGTTAAAAACCGGGCCGGCGGTCGTTTATGCTGACACAAATTTTGTCTATACCATCACGGTGACCAACGGCGGACCCGGGACGGCCAGCAACGTTGTGGCCAGCGATAGTTTGCCGATCGGCACGGCGTATGTGAGCGCGAGTGGCGGTGGAACTGATACTGCTGGAACGGTAAGCTGGAACGTCGGGACAGTGCTACCCAATGCCAGCAGTAATCTGACTTTGACGGTGACAGCGCCAGTCACTGCGGTGAGCCTGACCAACACGGCGATGATCACCGCGAGCACACCCACGCTGAATCCGGGCAACGACACCAGCCCGCAAGTTGTGACCACGGTGACGCCGGTGGTGGATCTGGCGATCGGAAAAACCGGACCTCCGGCAGTGGTCGCCACCAGCAATCTTACCTACACCGTATCAGTCACCAATTTAGGACCGTCGATCGCAAGCGGTGTTGTCGCTACCGATACTTTGCCCACCGGGGTGACGTATGTCAGTTCATCAGGCGGTGGTGTTCATGTCGGCGCCACGGTTGGTTGGGCGCTTGGCGCTCTGAATGTGGGGCAGATCACTAACGTGACGTTGACGCTCAAAGCCCCGACAGCCGCCGGGAGCATCACCAATGTGGCAACGACCACTTCTTCCACGCTCGACACCAATCTCGTCAATAATACGAGTCCGATGGTGATCACGACGGTTTCAACGCTGGCGAATTCCGCGGCGGTGACTATTACCAAGACCGGCGCGCCTACTGTGACTGCGACGAGTAACCTGGTTTACACCATTTCTATCACCAATGCCGGGCCTCTGGCCGCTGCCAATGTCACTGCCAGTGATCCATTGCCGACCGGTGCAGGATTTGTCAGTGCCAGTGGCGGGGGGGCTAATACGGCAGGGACAGTCAATTGGACCATCGGAACGCTGGCACTCCATGCCAATACGAACCTGACCCTGACAGTCAAAGCGGCGGCAAACGGGACCATGACGAACATCGCGTCGGAATCTTCAACCACGGCGAATCCCAACATCACCAACACTATCAGTCCGCCGGTATTGACCACCGTCACGCCGATGGCTGACCTGGGAATTGGCAAGACCGGGGCGTCAGCCGTCCTCGCCGCAGCCAACCTGACATATACGATCTCAGTAACGAATTTCGGTCCTTCCACTGCCAGCAGCGTGGTAGTGACGGATACCCTGCCGGCTGGCACGATTTTTGTCAGCGCCAGTGGAGGCGGCACCACGAACGCAGGAGTGGCAAGCTGGACGTTGCCAACCCTGGCGATCGGGGCGACCACGAACTTCACATTGACCGTCACCGCTCCGGCGAGCGGGACTTTGGTCAATAAAGCGAGTGTGACTTCTTCCACGACTGATCCCGTCCCCGGCAATAACGTAAGTCCGCCCGTGACGACAACGATCACGGCGTCGGCTGATCTGGCGATCGGCAAGAGCGCCTTGTCAGTCATTGGAGCGACCAGCAACTTGAGTTATACGATCTCGGTGACAAACCTCGGGCCGTCATCGGCCAGCACTGTGGTGGTGACCGATTCTTTGCCGGCGGGTGTGATCTTTGTGAGCGCCAGTGGTGGTGGAACGACCAATGCAGGCGTGGCGAGCTGGTCGTTGGCATCATTCGCGGCGGGAGCGACCACCAATTATACCTTGATCGTTACCGTCCCGACGACCGGGACGTTGACGAATGCCGCGAGTGTGACTTCGCCGACGCCTGACCCGAACTTGACGAATAACGTGAGTCCGCCGGTGACGACCACGGTGACGCCCTCCGCTGATTTGGCGGTCGGCAAGAGCGGCACGACGACCGTCGTGGCCGGCAGCAATATCAGCTATACGATTTCAGTGACCAACTTCGGCCCCTCGGTGGCCTCCGGAGTGGTGGTGACGGATACTTTGCCCGCCGGGGTGACCTTCATGAGTGCGTCTGGCAGCGGCGCCGACATTTCAGGAGTGGCGACCTGGAGCCTGGCGGCTCTCGCTGCGGGTGCCACGACAAACTACACCTTGATGGTGACGGCCCCGGCAAGCGGGACACTGACCAACACCGCCAGCGTCAGTTCACCGATCCCGGATCCGAATCTGCCGAATAATGTCAGTCCGCCGGTGATCACCACGGTGACCCCATTGGCAGATTTGGCGATCGGCAAGAGCGCCACGCCTTCAGTGATCGCTACCAGTAACCTGACCTATACGGTTTCGTTGACCAACTTCGGTCCGTCAACAGCTAGTGGCGCGGTGGTGACAGACGCTTTGCCGGCGGGCGTTGGCTTCGTGAGTACAACGGGTGGGGGAACATTGAGTTTGGGAGTGGTGACCTGGAACCTGGCGACCATCGCTGCCGGAGCCACGACGAATTATACCTTGACCGTCACCGCAGCGCCCAACGGACCCACGACGAACACCGCCAGCGTCACTTCGCCGACGCCCGATCCGAATCTGACAAATGACGTCAGTCCGCCAGTGATCACGACGGTGATCCCGCTCGCTGATTTAGCGATCGGCAAGAGTGCTCCGGCGACAATCCTTGCGGGAAGCAACCTGACCTACACGGTTACCCTGACAAATTTTGGTCCTTCCATTGCGTCCAGCATTATTGTTACCGATGCGCTGCCCGCAGGGGTGATTTTTGTGAGTGCGAGCGGCGGCGGAACAACGAATGCGGGAGTTGTATCATGGAACCTGGCAACCCTCGCGGCCAACGCAACGACGAACTATACTTTGATTGTGACGCCACCGGTCAGCGGGACATTGACCAATACCGCGAGCGTCACTTCGCCGACCCCCGATCCGAACCTGACGAATAATGTGACTCCGCCGGTGACGACCACAGTGACGCCCTCGGCTGATTTGGCCATCGGCAAGATCGGTTCGCCGACAGTCGTGGCCACCAGCAACCTGAGTTATACGATCTCGGTGACGAACCTTGGCCCATCGGCAGCGAGCAGTGTTGTGGTGACCGATGCGTTGCCGGCGGGCGTGATTTTTGTGAGTGCGAGCGGAGGGGGGACAACGAATGCGGGTGTCGCCAGTTGGACATTGTCGGCGTTTGCCGTTGGCGCAAACACCAACTTTACTTTGATTGTCAACGCTCCTGCCAATGGCACTTTGACCAATACGGCCAGCGTGACGTCACCGACGGGTGATCCTGTCCCGACGAATAATGTCAGTCCGCCGGTCATCACGACAGTCACGCCATTGGCGGATTTGGCGATTGGGAAGAGCGGTTCGCCGACAATCGTAGCGACCAGCAACCTGAACTATACCATTTCAGTGACGAACTTTGGCCCGTCCTCGGCGAGCAGTGTGGTGGTCACCGATGCGTTGCCTGTGGGTGTGATCTTTGTGAGCGCGAGCGGAAGCGGGACGACCAATGCGGGCGTCGCCAGTTGGTCATTGCCGGTCTTTGCTGCGGGAGCGACGACGAATTTCACTTTGATCGTTACCGCCCCGACGAGCGGGACATTGACGAACACTGCCAGTGTGACCTCGCCGACAACAGATCCGAAATCGACAAACAACGTTAGTCCGCCAGTCATCACGACTGTTACCCCGTCGGCGGATCTGGCCGTTGGAAAGAGCGCTTCGTCGATAGTTTTCGCGACGAGCAATCTAAGCTATACGATATCGGTGACGAATTTTGGTCCGTCCTCGGCGAGCAGTGTCGTGGTGACCGATGCATTGCCGGCGGGTGTGGTTTTTGTCAGCGCAAGCGGTGGCGGGACGACGAATGCGGGTGTCGCAAGTTGGTCATTGCCGACGTTTGCGGCAGGGGCGACGACGAACTTCACCTTGGTCATTACCGCTCCAACCAGTGGCACATTGACGAATAAAGCCAGCGTCACATCTCCGACGGGTGATCCTGTCCCGACGAACAATGTCAGCCCGCCAGTGACAACAACGGTGACGCCCGTGGCAGACCTGGCAATTGGCAAGAGTGCTCTGCCGACAGTTGTCGCGACAAGCAATCTGAGCTACACGATTTCTGTGACAAATTTTGGCCCCTCCATAGCCAGCGGTGTGGTGGTGACTGATGCATTGCCGGCGGGCGTGATCTTTGTCAGCGCCAGCGGTGGCGGGACGACGAATGCGGGGGTTGCCAGTTGGACGTTGACGACGTTTGCGGTGGGAGCGACCACTAACTTTACCCTAACGGTCACTACCCCGGCGAGTGGAACCTTGACGAACACAGCAAGTGTCTCCTCGCCTACAGGCGATCCTGTTCCGACAAACAATGTCAGCCCTCCAGTGATAACGACAGTCACGCCCCTGGCAGACCTGGCGATCGGCAAGAGCGGGGCGGCAACCGTGTTCGCGGCGAGCAATCTCACCTATACCGTTTCATTGACCAACTTCGGCCCCTCGACGGCGAGCAGTGTGATAGTGACAGATGCGCTGCCAGTGGGAGTAATCTTTGTGAGCGCGACCGGCGGCACGACGAATGCGGGTGTCGTATCCTGGAATCTCGCGACATTCCCGGCGGGTACGACCACAAACTTCACTTTGATCGTCACTTCTCCTGCGAGCGGGACATTGACAAATACAGCAAGCGTGACTTCGCCGACATCGGATCCGAACTTGACGAATAATGTGAGTCCGCCGGTCATCACACCGGTGACACCCATTGCGGATCTGGCTGCGTTTAAGATCGGCCCGAGCAATTCTGCCGTAGGCAGCACCCTTGTTTATACGATCATCATCACGAACCTTGGCCCCTCAACGGCGAGCGGGGTGATTGCGACGGATGCGTTGCCGTCCGGGTTCACGTTTGTGAGCGCGTCGGGGAATGGAGTCACCAACGGCAGCATCGTGACCTGGAATTTAGGAACGCTTGCGGCGAATGTTGGGACTAATCTTACCGTCAATGTCACCGCTTCGACGGATGGCTTGTACACAAATATCGCGGAAGTGGGTTCGAGCGTGATCGATCCGAACCCGACCAACAACAATGGAACGTCGCCCGGTTCGCAGATAGCGACCTCAATTTTGCCGGTCGCGGACCTTGGCATCAATAAATTCGGTCCGGCTAATGTTTTTGCGGGCACAAATTTCACCTACACCATTGTGGTGACCAATGGCGGGCCATCGATTGCCAGCAATGCTGTCGTCACTGATGTGCTCCCCACGAATGTCGTTTTCTCCACCGCGAGCAGTGGCGGTGTGAATATTGCGGGCACGGTGAATTGGCCGCTCGGAAATCTGGCTTCAAATGCAGTGACCAACCTGACGTTGACTGTGACCGCGCCGGCCAGCGGTGTGATCTCCAACACGGCCAGCATCAATTCCTCGACCCCGGACACGAACACGGTAAACAACACCAGCCCGCCCGTGACGACGTCTGTGACCCCGCTTGCCAACCTTGCGGTAGGGAAGAGTGGCCCGGCAGGCGCGCTTCTGAATTCGAATTATAATTACACGATCTCAGTGACGAATTTTGGCCCATCCATCGGCATGTCGATCTCTGTCACGGATAATTTGCCTGCCGGCCTGCTCTTCGTGAGCGCGTCGCCGGCCGCGATGACCAATGCCAGCAGCCAGGTCATTTGGACAAATATCGCTGATTTACCCGCGAACACAGTCACGAACCTCACGCTGACTGTCCTGCCGACGTTGCGGGCGACTGTGACCAATTTTGCGCTGGTGGGAACTCCCACACTTGACCCATCACCGTCAAATAACATGAGTCTTCCGGCCATCACCACGATCACGAATGATCCGCCTTTGGCTAATCCGGATGTTTATGGGACCACCGAAAACACCTCGAGCACCTCGTCACCATTGGTGAATGATGTGCTGCAAACGCCAGGCGGAACATTGACGATCATTGCGGTTGCTCCCACGAATGGCACTGCCACCATCGTTGGCGGAACCAACGTGTTCTTTGTGCCGGCCACCAACTTCCTGGGGACAGCGACGATTGGTTACACCATCACCGATGGCATCGGGGGAACCACCAGTTCATTGATCACGATAACCGTGACCAATATTCCGCCGCTGGCCAATCCGGAACCATATTCAACAACCGAAAACACGGGCAGCACCTCATCACCATTGACCAATGATGTGGTGGAGACGCCTGGTGGAACACTGACAATCATTGCGGTTGCCCCGACCAATGGGACGGCGATGATTGTGGGTGGAACCAATGTGTTCTTTGTGCCGGCAACGAACTTCCTGGGCACGGCGACCATCGGTTATACCACCACCGATGGCATTGGTGGAACGAGCAGTTCATTGATCACCATCACCGTCACCAATATCCCGCCGTTGGCACATCCGGACACTTACTCTGCGCCTGAGAACACAACCAGCACGCTCATACCACTGAATAATGACGTGGTACAGACGCCGGGCGGAACGCTGTCCATCATTGCGGTTGCTCCCACGAATGGCACGGCGACCATCATTGGCGGTACGAATGTCATGTTTGTGCCGGCAACCAACTTCCTGGGGACAGCGACGATCGGTTACACCATCACCGATGGCATCGGTGGAGCGAGCAGTTCTCTGATCACCATCACCGTCACCAATCGTCCACCGCTGGCCAATCCGGACACTAACAGTATCGCTGAAAACACGACAAATACTTTCATGCCCTTGACCAATGATGTGGTCGAGACGCCGGGTGGCACATTGACCATTATTATGGTTTCACCAACTAATGGCACGGCCACCATCATTGGCGGTACAAATGTCATGTTTGTGCCGGCAACCAACTTCCTGGGCACGGCCACCATCGGTTACACGATCACTGATGGCATTGGCGGCACCAATAGTTCGCTGATCACGGTGATAGTCACAAATATCCCGCCATTGGCGAATCCTGATACATACTCTGCGCCCGAGAACACAACCAGCACGCTCACACCACTGAATAATGACGTGGTGCAGACGCCGGGCGGAACACTGTCCATCATTGCGATTGCTCCCACGAATGGCACGGCGACCATCATTGGCGGTACGAATGTCATGTTTGTGCCGGCGACCAACTTCCTGGGCACAGCGACGATCGGTTACACCATCACTGATGGCATCGGCGGAACGAACAGTTCGCTGATCACAGTGACGGTGACTAACATTCCGCCGCTGGCCAATCCGGAAACCAACAGCATCACCGAAAACACGTCGACCATACTGTCGCCGCTGACCAATGATGTCGTGGAAACAC
This sequence comes from Verrucomicrobiia bacterium, assembly GCA_036490655.1. GTDB lineage: Bacteria > Verrucomicrobiota > Verrucomicrobiia > Limisphaerales > UBA11358 > UBA11358. The sequence goes on from DASXDM010000029.1 coordinate 48,736, forward strand.
CTGGTGGCACTTTAAGTATCGTTACAGTCGATCCCACCAATGGCACGGCGACCATCGTTGGCGGTACGAATGTCATGTTTGTGCCGGCCACGAACTTCCTGGGCACAGCGACGATCGGTTACACCATCACGGATGGCATCGGTGGGACCAATAGTTCACTGATCACTGTGACGGTCACAAATATCCCGCCGTTAGCCAATCCAGACACATACTCGGTCACCGAAAATACGACCAACACTTTGACGCCGTTAAACAATGACGTGGTCGAGACACCGGGTGGAACATTGAGCATCATAACCGTTGCCCCGACGAACGGAACCGCGACGATAATAGGTGGAACGAACATTTTATTTGTCCCGGCAACCAATTTCCTGGGCACGGCCACCATTGGTTACACGATCACGGATGGCATTGGTGGAACGAGCAGTTCGCTCATCACCATTACCGTCACCAACCGCCCGCCGCTGGCCAATCCGGATGCATATTCAACAACCGAAAACACGAGCAGCACCTCGTCACCGTTGACGAACGACGTCGTCGAGACGCCGGGCGGGATCCTAAGCGTTGTTGTGGTCAATCCGACAAACGGGACGGCGACGATTGTGGGTGGGACCAATGTGTTCTTTGTGCCGGCAACGAACTTTCTGGGCACAGCGACCATCGGCTACACGATCACTGACGGTATTGGCGGGACCAATAGCTCGCTGATCACGGTCACAGTGACCAATCGTCCTCCGCTGGCTAATCCGGAGACCAACAGTATCACAGAAAACACGATGAATACTTTCATGCCGTTGACCAATGACGTGGTTGAAACGCCGGGCGGTACATTGACTATCATCGCAGTTACTCCTACGAATGGCACAGCGACAATCATTGGCGGTACCAATGTGGTATTCGTGCCTGGAACCAACTTCCTCGGTACCGCAACCATCGGCTACACGATCACTGACGGTATCGGCGGGACCAATAGCTCGCTGATCACGGTGATAGTGACCAATCTTCCGCCGCTGGCCAATCCTGACACGTACTCGGTGACCGAAAATACCGGCAATACGTTGGCGCCCACGCCATTGAATAATGATGTAGTGGAAACGCCGGGTGGCACCTTGAGCGTTATCGTGGTTAATCCGACGAATGGAACGGCAACGATTGTGGGCGGAACTAATGTGTTCTTTGTGCCGGCAACGAACTTCCTGGGTATTGCAACTATCGGCTACACCATCACTGATGGCATCGGTGGAACCAGCAGTTCACTGATCACTGTGACGGTGACTAATGTTCCGCCGCTGGCTAATCCGGAAACCAACAGCATTACCGAAAACACGTCGAGCACCCTGTCGCCGCTGACCAATGATGTTGTGGAAACACCTGGCGGCACTTTAAGTATCGTTACAGTCGATCCCACCAACGGTACGGCAAGTATCGTAAATGGGACAAACATAGTGTTTGTGCCGGCAACGAACTTCCTGGGCACAGCGACCATTGGTTACACGATCACTGATGGCATCGGTGGGACCAACAGTTCACTTATCACTGTGACAGTCACAAATATCCCGCCGCTGGCCAATCCGGATACTTATAGTACTGCCGAAAACACGACCAACACTTTAACGCCGCTGAATAACGACGTGGTCGAGACACCGGGTGGCACCTTGACCATCATCGCGGTCGCTCCGACCAATGGGACGGCGACCATCATCGGTGGAACGAACATTTTATTTGTCCCGGCAACAAACTTCCTGGGCACGGCCACCATTGGTTACACGATCACGGATGGCATTGGCGGAACGAACAGTTCATTGATCACCATCACGGTGACCAATCGTCCGCCGCTGGCCAATCCCGATTCTTACGGCATTACTGAGAATACAACCAACACGTTGACGCCGTTGAATAATGATGTGCTGGTGACGCCGGGCGGGACCTTGAATATTGTTGCGGTCGCCCCGACCAACGGGACGGCGACCATCATCGGCGGAACGAATATAGTGTTTGTTCCGGCAACGAACTTCCTGGGCACAGCGACGATCGGCTACACCATCACGGATGGCATCGGTGGCACCAACAGTTCATTGATCACCGTGACGGTCACGAATATTCCGCCCTTGGCCAATCCGGACACTTACTCAGTCACTGAGAATACCGGGAATACGCTGACGCCATTAATTAACGACGTGCTGGAAACGCCAGGCGGAACCCTGAGCGTTATCGTGGTCAATCCAACAAATGGAACGGCGACGATCGTGGGTGGAACCAATGTGTTCTTTGTGCCGTCGACCAACTTCCTGGGTACGGCCACCATGGGTTACACCATCATTGATGGCATCGGTGGAACCAATCGGTCGTTGATCACTATCACGGTGACCAATCTTCCGCCGCTGGCCAACCCTGACACATATAGCATCACCGAGAACACTACGAACACGCTGGTGCCGTTAAACAATGACGTGGTTGAGACTCCCGGCGGCACCTTGAAAATCATCGCCATCGCCCCAACCAATGGAACGGCGACCATCATTGGTGGAACGAATGTAGTGTTTGTGCCGGCGACCAATTTCCTCGGCACGGCAACCATCGGATATACGATAACCGACACTATCGGAGGGACGAATAGTTCGCTGATCACCATTACTGTGACCAATCGCCCGCCGCTGGCCAATCCGGACACCTATTCCATAGCGGAAAACACAACCAATACATTGTCGCCGACACCATTGTCTAATGACGTTCTGCAAACCCCGGGCGGAACCCTGGCCATCATTACCGTGGCTCCGACCAATGGGACCGCAACGATTTTGGGTGGAACGAATGTAGTGTTCGTGCCGGCGACCAACTTCCTGGGCTCAGCGACGATCGGCTACACTATCACCGACGGCATTGGCGGGACGAATAGTTCGTTGATCACCATCACCGTGACCAATCGTTCGCCATTGGCCAACCCGGATGTTTACAGCATGGCGGAAAACTCGACGAACACCCTGACGCCGCTCAATAACGATGTATTGGAGACTCCCGGTGGGACATTAACCATCATTGCAGTGAGTCCGACGAATGGCACAGCCACCATCCTGGGTGGCACGAATGTGTCCTTTATTCCGACAAGCAATTTCATCGGTACGGCGACGATCGGCTACACCATCACCGATGGTATCGGTGGCACGAATAGTTCGCTGATCACGGTCACAGTGACCAATCGTCCGCCAACCGCCAATCCGCAAAGCGTGATGACACCCGCGAATACACCGGTCATAATCTCGCTCACGGGGAGTGATCCGCAAAGTCTGCCGCTGACATTTGTCATCGTGAATTCTCCGACAAACGGCACTTTGGGCAACTTGAACACCAATTCAGGCGCGGTGACTTATACGCCCAATACGAATTACTACGGCGCCGACACCTTTACGTTCCTCGTCAATGATGGTCAGACCAACAGCGTGAAAGCGACCGTGACCCTGGCCATCTCCGCGGCGGCTGACGTGGCGGTCTTCAAGGCTGGTCCCGCCAGCGGGACAGCGGGTTCAAATCTTGTTTATACCATTACGGTGACAAATAGCGGCCCCGCGACGGCCACCAACATTTTGGTCGGCGACCAATTGCCCACGGCATTCACATTTGTCAGCGCGGTACCGACAGCATCCGTCTCCAACAACCTGGTCTCGTGGCCGGCGTTTAACCTGACAAATATTGGCGTCCGCACCTTTATCGTGACGGCCACTTCTTCCGTGAATGGCACCTACACGAATGTGGCGTTCAGCACCGCCACCACCATGGACCCGAACCCGACGAACAATAACGGATCATCCACCAATTCCCAGATCGTCACTTCCGTCACGCCCGCCGCCGATGTGGCGATCTTCAATGTTGGGCCGGCTGTCGCCGCTCCCAATGGCACAATCGCGTATACCCTGACCGCGACGAACTTCGGGCCTACCACGGCGTCGAATGTCGTGGTGCAGGACACCTTGCCTGGCGGCGTTATTTTCCAGAGCGCAACCAGTGGCATCACGCCCAGCGCCGGTATCCTCACCTGGCCATCGATAAATATGGCGCCGGGGACTTCCGCGATCTTTACAGTCACCGTGATAGTACCCGCGAACGGTGTGCTCGTGGATATCGCCTCCAGCACGGCCACCTCATTTGATCCAAATGTTGTGAATAATAACGGCACGGCTGCGGCCTCGCGTGTTACCACTACAATCACAGCGGTGGCGGATATCCAGGTATTGGTGGTCGGCCCGACCAATGTCGCGGTGGGAAGTGGGTTCTCTTACGTGATCACCGTGACCAACGCCGGGCCATCGACCGCATCCAATATTCTGGCGCGGGATATCCTGCCGACGAACGTCATTTTCAGCGCTGCCTCCATGGCTGGCGTTTTCTCCAATAACATTGTGACCTGGCCGGTCTTTGCTTCGCTGACAAACAGCCAGGCGACCAATTTGACTTTGACTGTCATCCCGTTGGGTGGCGCGTCCACGAACTTGCCTTCGCCGAATTTGAATACCTTCAATTTTATCGTGTCGAATACCGCTCCTACCGTCGGCTTCCTGACGAATATCGCCTCGGCATTCGCCACGACTTTTGATCCCAACCTGACCAATAACGTCGGCTCTTCGTCTTATACGAATGGACAGGCGCAGACGCAGATCGTGCCCGGCGTGTTCAGCGTTTTCGTTTCGACCAATATGTATCCGACCAATGATGGTGCGGTCACCAATACCATCATTCCGATCCCCGGCCATGTTAATCTCTTCCTCGTCAGTCGTAGTGCCTGGAACCCGGTGACCCAGCTTTATGAGGAAGACGTTTCGATAACGAATTTGAGCAGCGCATTGGTCTATGCCCTGCGCCTTTATGTCGGCGTCCCCAATGGGGTGATCCTGTACAATGCCACCGGCACAAACAATGGCATGCCGTATGTGGAGTACGATCCGTTGCCGGGCATGCCGTTATACAATACGCCGCCGTACAACGCGCCGAGCAATAATGTGACTTTTGCGTTGGAATTTTATGTGCCCAACGGCCAGCCGTTCACCAATTCATTGTCCGTCACGGCCAGCCTGGTGCCGCCGGCGCAAGCCCCATCGATCGGGACCAATAGCGTCAATATTTATCCCGATCCCCGTTACCCGGCCGGCCAATCGCGTTTCTTTATTCAATTCCCAAGCGTCCCGGGCCGGACATACACGATCATTTACAGCGATGATTTGACCACGTGGTATTCTGCGGTGCCTTCGATCGTGGCCAGTGCAACCTCGACGATCTGGTATGATGATGGTCCTCCGGAAACCATCAGCAAGCCGGGTACTGTCGCAGCGCGATATTATCAGGTGATCCTGGACCCGTAATTTTTAGCGATGAACAAAGCCCATTATTATTGGAATATTCCTTTAACCGGTGCGTTCCTGTTGGGGACGGCGGTTACTGCCGCGCCGGACAAATATACCTGGATGGATTCAACCAACCGCGTCACTCTTTCGCTGCGCTTTGGGCTGAATATCCATGCCAAATTCAGTGGGGTCGGCAATGGCTTTTCCTCCAGCCCCGCCAGCGGCTTTTATGACAACGGCTATGTGGTGACAGCCAGCCCGCCTAATACCAGCCCGAATCCCAATTTCACGACGTACTGGGGGTACAACAGTGATTCACAATTGATCGGCGTTCCCGGCGCTTATACGGGGGTGCAATTTACCGGCACGACCGCCACAGAAAATCCGTCCAGCGCGTCCAGTGGAGAGAATAATCCTGATCCGGGGTTTGAACTTACCTATGACCGGGAATTATTTCATAAGGAGAACTGGCACGGCCTGCGTTTTGGCGTGGAAGGGGCGATCAATTACCTGAAAATCTCTATAAACAACAACGACAGTGTTGGCGTCAATACCTCGCAGACGGCTTATAGTTACAATTTTCCGATCGCCATCCCTCAGCCGCCTCCCTTCACGGACAATGGCGGGCCCGGGCAACCGGCGCTGCAGGTGCCGGGAACAGCCGGCGCCCCGGTTACCGGTTCGGGAACTCTTTTTTCTCACGATCATTTCGACGCCAATTTATGGGGTGGACGCCTCGGCCCATACGCAGAATTGCCTGTGACCCAAAAATTTGACCTGCGGTTTTCCGGCGGCCTGGCTGTCGGGTTTCTAAACGCCGATGAGTCATGGTCGCAGTCGATCAGTGGCGGGGCGCCCTTGACCGGTAGCGGCAGCGCCAACAAATTGCTTTGGGGTTATTACGGCAGCATCGATGCGACGTGGCAGGTCAACCGGCGTTGGGGCGTGGCCGGCGCGCTCCAATATCAGGACCTTGGCCAATTTGAAAAAAACTTCCAGGGACGCCAGGTGGATCTGGATTTGCGCCGCTCGATCTTTGTTGAACTGGGCGTCAGCTACAGTTTTTGATCTTCAGCATCCTCTCCCGGAAAAATGGCGGCCCGGTGGTGATTCGAGCGCCAAATAAAGCGTGGTCCTTAATGCCTTCGAAGAAAAACTGTCGCCCGAAAACATGAGCCTGCGTCAAAATTCCGCGAGGTTTTGGAATACGACAGTCCTCTGCCACTTTCTTTTCGTCAATGGAACGTGCGCGAAAACTGTTCATCGCCGAAAAGCCAAAAAAGACGTTCCTGCCTTCACCTGCTGCGATATAGTAGTGGCACGTCTGGCATATGAAACCGAATGCTGATGAAATCATTCCGACACGCAAAAGCCTGCTCGGACGCATTAAGAATTGGGAGGATCATGAAAGCTGGCGTGAATTCTTCGGCCTCTACCGCAAATTGATTTTCAGCTACGCCATCAAGTCGGGGCTTTCCGAACAGGAATCGGAAGACGTTGTGCAGGAGACGATCCTCTCCGTCGCCAAAACCATCAAGGAATTTCAGTACGACCCGAAACGTTGCAGCTTTAAAAGCTGGCTGCGGCATCTCACGCAAAAGCGGATCGCCGATTGTTTTCGCAAACGCTCTCGCGAAACTCTGGTGGAAAATGCCGGGACGGCCCGGGACGGCCGGACGCCGGTCCTCGAACGGGTCCCGGACACTAAGGCAGCCGGCCTTGACGCGGTCTGGGAGGCGGAATGGCAAAAGGAATTGCTCGAAGCCGCCGTTGCCCATGTGAAAACCCAGGTAAGCGCGGAGCAATTCCAGATGTTTGATTTCTACGTCCTGAAAAAGATGCCCGTGACCCGGGCGGCGGCGGCCCTGGGGACGAATGCCGCGCAGATCTACCTGGCCAAACATCGCATTTCCAAACTGTTGAACCGGGAAATCCGGCGTCTCGAGGAGAAAATGGGTTAGCCATCGACTAAGGCCATGTCCCAACCCGAAGAACCATCCTCAAACGACACGCCAACGCCGCCGTTGGCGGATCCCGGCGCCCATGTCCCGCCCACCGACACCGATTACGACCTGGTGCGGGTGATCGGCAGCGGCGGCTATGGTGAAGTATGGCTGGTGCGTGACCGGTCCGGGAATTATCTCGCCTGCAAAGCGGTCTATCGCGAGAGCTTTCAGAGCGACCGTCCTTACGAACGTGAATACGAGGGCATCTGCAAATTTGAACCTGTCTCCCGCACGAGCGGCAGCCAGATAAAAATTCTCCATGTGGGTCGCGGCAAGACCGCCGACTATTTTTTTTATATCATGGAGCTGGCGGATGACGTCGAAACCGGCCAATCCATCGACCCCGGGCATTATGCCCCCAAAACTCTTAAAAGTGTGCTGGAGCGCCGGGGCACCTTGCCGGTGGAGGAATGCCTCCGCATCGGTATATCTTTGTGCAGGGCATTGGAAAATCTGCATTGGTACGGGCTGATCCATCGGGACATCAAACCGGGCAACATCATTTTCGTCAACGATGTCCCCAAACTTGCCGACATCGGGCTGGTCACAGACACGGACTTGACGGTCTCCTACGTCGGCACGGAAGGTTTCATTCCGCCGGAAGGCCCCAACTCGCAGCGCTCAGATATCTACAGCCTTGGGAAAGTTCTCTACGAGATCAGCACCGGCAAAGATCGGATGGATTATCCCGAATTGCCGGAAAATTTCGCGGAACTCCCGGATTGGGAAAAACTGCTTGAATTGAACGCCGTGTTCACCAAAGCGTGCGAGGCGGATGTCGCCGGGCGTTATCAGGTTGCCGCCGAACTGCGCGCGGACCTTGAATCGATCGTCGCGGGAAAATCCGTCCGGCGCCTTCGTTCGGTCAGGCGTCGCTGGCATCTGTTGGCCCGCGCTGCGGCAATCCTTGCCGTGGTCGTGTCCGTCTCTGCTGGAATCTTTTATCTCTGGCAACGTTTGCCCCAACCAGTTTCGCCCCAAATCGTGGTCGAATCCGCAAAGATTCACCTGCCAGATGGCCAGTTATTAGCTGAATGCGAAGCGCAGATCAAACAGGTCTACCAATCCCAGGTTGCCAGTGGAAAAGTTGCCGATAAACAACAAGCTGTAGCCGATCTGGTCAATCGTGGCGCCACCGAAACCGACCCGGCCATGAAATTGGCTTCCTGGCACGTTGCCGCGCAATTGGCGATCGAGTCGTCCGACTTTGCCCATGCGATGCAGATCTGCGACCTGATGGACAACAATTTTCAGATTGAAATCCTGCCCGTGAAAGCCGCGTTGCTTTCCAGCGCCGGCCCGTATGCCCGCACCGCCCGTGACCGGTCTAATCTCGTTGAAAGTTGCCTGGCCGCCGGTTTTCAAGCCGTCGCCGGCAACGACTATGACAGTTCAAAAAAGATTGCCGACACCGCCGAAGCCGCCGCGCAGGATTCACGCGATGCGCACTTGATATATGAAGCCGGGTTCCTCGGCGCGGAATCAGAACGTTGCGCCGCTGCTTTTGAACACATCAAATCATTCGCCGTCCTCCTCCGTCAGAAACCTGGCGATCCCGCCGCATGCCTCGCCATGGGAAAATTTCTGTGCTTTGCGAAAGAGGATTGGGATGGCGGCTTGCCTTTGCTCGCCCGGGGAAATGACCCGAAGCTCAAGGCCATTGCCGGGCAGGAGTTGAATAGCCGGTCCAAAATACCGAAAGACCAGATTGCTTTGGGCGATGCCTGGTGGGATTTATCGGTTGCCGCTCCGGATAATGACAAACCGTTTTATCAGAAACGGGCACGCTATTGGTATTTGACGGGCCTTGCCGGTTTAAGCAAACCAGACCAGGCCAGCCTGCAGGATCAATTGGAAGCGCGCATCAAATCTGTTCCGACTCAGTTTGCAGAATTACATATCGAATCGCGGGTCGCCGGAACTGAATACGTGGATATCTATAGCGATGAAGTCCAATGGCACAGCAGCCGCCGTGGCACCACCAGCAATAAGATCAACCAGGTGAATCCCGGTGATTTTAGCGAGAACGACCTCGAGATCATCAAAAATAGCGGGTCCAACCGCCTGATGCCCAACACCGTGGATTTCTCAACCGCGCGTCTAAATGACGACCGCAAAGTTCAACGCGGTGGGCGCGCCGCCTTGCAGATTTTTGCCGACCATGTGCGTGTGACTTTGTCTCACCCCAAGGCCGGGGCTGCTACAATGGATGTGACTGTGAGCTTTGGCAACCAGCCCTAAACAGCTTAATCAGTGTCGTCCTGGATTTTCCCATCTGTGCCAATATTTACGGATTTTGATTTGCCGGCGGCTATCAGGTCAACATCGTAAGAGACGTCGCCGTCTTCCGTTGATTTATCAATTTCAACAATTCTTCCTCCGAGTGATTTGATTGTGACTTGCACAGGTTCAGGTGTGTCTGCGAGATTGACCGGCTGTACCACCTCCGAGATGGTTCCATCGGTGTCAAAAGTCACGGTGCGCGCCGCGCTTCCTTCGCCGATGTCTACGTCGTAATTTGTTCCATAACTATCCACGGATTTGTAAATATCGCCAGTCGTTGTGCCGTTGCTTTCTTTTTGTATCGCGGCCTGGAGCGGCCCCGGCAGTTCTGTGACAAAAAACTGCTCTTCGATCAGCTCGCCATTAGTGTTCACGGTAAAATCACGGCTCATGCCCCCGCGAATGATCTGAACGTCGTAATTCGGGTCAACCTCCTCGAATGATTCGTCAATTTCGTCGATTGTCGACCCGACGGTCTTTTGCTGGATGATTTTTTGCGCCGACGGTGACAATTCTGCGAGGACAACTTCCTTCGTGAGAAGCCGCCCATCGCCGGCAAATGTATATTCACGCTCGTGACCATCGGCCATTATGTCCGCCGAGTAATCCACTTCACCATTATCGCTGGACTGGTAAAGATCGTCGATGGCACTCGTCCCGACCGCCGATTTTATCACACTTTGTGTTCCGGTCGGCAATTCAGTGATGAATACCTCCTTTTCAATCAGTGTGCCATCCGCGCCCACCGTGAAATCACGAGCCTGGCCATCACGCACGATGTCCACGTCATATGTCAAAGTGCCATCATCATGGTCAGTCTCTATCCCTGTGATTCTGCCGTCGCCCAACTGTTGCGAGACTGTCTGCTGAACTGCGGCGGGGAGCCTGGACAACGCCCGCGCCGGCCTGGGAGGCCTGGCGGCGCAAAACTGGACCGCTGCCAGGGAAATGGCAGTGATGGTGATTATTTTTTTTGTCATGGTCCGGTCATCTATGAAATGAAGCCGCGCTGGACCGTCGCCATGCTTACATTGACATGCTTTCTGTGATGCCGGCGATGATGTCTGCGGTGATGCCGCCGGCGATGATGGTGATGCTTCTTGTGATGCTGAACGTGCTTCGTCGATGTTGTCGAAGTAGCCGGGGAGCCGGCCGCTTGAGACAATAGGGGCGATAAGCCCAGCGTCAGGATGATGGCGAGTAACAAGGTTTTCTTCATAGTTAATTAAATGTTTTTAAGGACACCCATATAATCGCGGCATCCGGGCGAATCTTTCAAAAAAAGTGAAAATATTTCAACCCAGACATATGCCCTTCGAAATCAATTGCTTAAGCCTGATGATAACCTCAAAAGGACAATTAGCATATGAAAAGAGGTCTCCCACTATGCCTGGTAAGAGTGGGAAGAGGGCTTTTGCGTTTTGAAGCGCAGAACCGTCATGGAAAAACGGGGGAAAGTATGCTTGAAGGTGGGTCGCCTGGTCTTGAAAGCCTGGGTTTTGGGAGCGACCTTAATGGGTTCATCGAATGAATTCACATCGTCCAGGCTGGAACCGGCCAGGACAGTTTCGCTTCCAACGCCGGTGAGTGAGACGTTTTGCAGGTTGATGGTGCTGATGATCGGGCGGTCTGAAGGATTGACAACTTTCAGGATGATTTCCCGTTTGCGATCATCGTGGACGGCGCTCGCGTAGAGGTTTTCCACTCCAGACGAAGACTTTCTCGTTCCGGTCACCTGTGTCGGCAGAACTACATCACCGCGATCGAGGCTGAACAATTGCTGCACATAATAATTGGGAGTACCGTAGATGCGCAGATTGTCCACCCAAATGAGATTAGGTGTCCATTGCCAGGCGTCCGCGTGGCCGAACAACGGCGCATACGAAGCCATCCGCACGACGTCGGCATTGCGTTCCAATCCGGTCAGGTATGCCGCTTCAGAGAGAGCGCAATCAAGATTATTGCGGTTCCTGGTGCTGACCATGGCCACACTTTGCGCGGCATATTCGCCCATAAAAACTTTTGGCCCCTTCCGGTCATAACCATCATAACGCCGGGTATTGGCATAGAACCAGACCGGATTGGCGTAACAATGTTCGTCCACAATGTCGGCATTACCGAGTTCGCGGAGCTTTTCCCATATAAAATGGAAGCGCTCGTCACCAGGCAAAGGCCCGGCGGCAGAAATGAGTTCGATTTCAGGATGTTTTCCCTTCAGCACTTCGGCAAAGCGCGAATATCGTTCGATGTATTGCGGTCCCCATTGTTCGTTTCCGATGCCCAGCAATTTCATGTTGAACGGCTTGGGATGTCCCATCTTCGCGCGTTTGGCGCCCCACACACTGTTCGCAGGCCCATTGGCAAACTCGATCAAGTCGAGGGCGTCCTGAAGATACACGTCCAACCCCTCCATCGGGCAAAGCTCTCCTGAATTGAACTGGCAGGCCATCCCGCAATTGATGATCGGCATCGGTTCGGCGCCGATATCTTCGCACAATTGAAAGTATTCGAAAAAGCCCAGGCCGAACGATTGAAAGTAGTCCGGGGTGGGGCGATGAATGAACTCATAGTTCCACCGGTTGACGAGCGGCTTGCGTTTTTCCACGGGGCCGATGGTGTTCTTCCACTGGTAGCGCCGCTCCAGCACGCTGCCTTCGACAATGCAGCCTCCCGGGAACCGCAAAAATCCAGGCTTCATGTCGGCAAGAATCTTTACCATATCCGCGCGCAAACCACCGGGACGGTTCTTCCAGGTATGTCGCGGGAAAAGCGATACCATATCGATATCCACCGTGCCTTTACCCTCCAGCACGATTTGCAATCGTCCTCTTGGGTCCGTCTCCGCAGGTCGCAGAGATGCGGTGCGTTTTTCCCAGGCCGAAGTAAAATCGCCCAATTGCGTTGTGGCCAGCAACGTGCCATCCGAACCGTACAATTGGATATGGAGAACGGGCGTGCCGGACACGCCCCGGATGTGGATGGAAAAATCATATGTCTCCTGCTTGCGCAACCCCATCCCGCGAAAACCTTCATTCGCGATGCCGAATAGCGCCGTGCCGTCCGACTGCAGGCGGACATAACGTGGATTGGCCTCGTCAAACGGCCGGTCCTGGAGGACGGACAAAGTTCCCTGCGCCAGGCTGGGACTGATCTGCGTCCAGCCCATGAGCGGATTTTCGAAAGCAAAAGAGCGGTTCTTGACCATCTCGGCGTACAATCCGCCATCGGCGCCGAAATTGATGTCCTCGAAAAAAATGCCCCACATCGCGGGATTTATCTTTGGGCCGGGTTCGCCGGCCTGCACGGTGATGGCGACCGGTGCTTTGGCCGCGCGGCGAGCGGGCTGGGCTTTTTTCATGGAGTGGAACCGTAGTGCAAACATCCGCAAAGACAATCAAAAATCTTCCGCAAAAATGGCGTTTTTTTTTCGCAAAATGGCGGTTGGATTCCAGTTTCTGCATTGTATTTTGGGAGAATCAAAAGCATCGCACTGTTAAACCTGGTTGCGCAAAAACTGTCCGGAAGATCACGCAGTTTGCGGATCGTTGCGGTGTTCCTTGGCGGTTTGATGATGGTTGCTTCCCAGGCCTATGCGCAAAATGGTTTGACCCTGGCCATCGTGGGCCCGTCGAGTCGTGATGTCATCACCGGCACACTCCAGTATGAGGTGAATGTCACCAACCCGTCGTCGTCGCCGGTCGATAATGTCATCGTCACAGATATCCTGCCCGGCTCGGCCGAACTCATGGCCGCCACCAATCAATCTGCCGGCGCCCCGGGCACGAAGACGGATGGAGCAAACGTGGTGTTCACCCTCCAGCGCATCAATGGCTCGGATACCGCGCGAATGAGATTGAAGATCCTGCCGTCGATCGTCGGGCCGATCACCAACGTCGTCACCTTATCTGTTCCAATGGATGACAGGATCGCCGCCACCAACGTGTTCGACGTGAAATCCACGCAATTGAGCATCCATGATCCGGCGATGGCCAAAGAGGGGAGTACTTACTATCTGTACAGTTCGGGGCCGGGAATCATGTTCTATATGTCGCCGGACATGGTCCATTGGAAGACCGGCGGCCAGATTTTTTCAAGTGAACCGCCCTGGGCCAGGACGGTTGCGGAAAAATTCGACGGCCGGGAATGGGCGCCGGATGTCACTTATCACAACGGCAATTATTATCTCTACTATGCCGTGTCGGCGCCCGGTGAAAACAATTCCGCCATCGGCCTGGCCGTCAACAAGACCCTCGATCCCGCGGCCCCCGGCTACCACTGGCAGGACGAAGGCATCGTGCTTCGTTCCATCGCAAACCGCGATCTGTGGAACGCCATAGATCCCAATATCATCGTCGATGGCCACGGCACACCCTGGTTGGATTTCGGATCGTTTTGGGGCGGCATCAAACTTGTGGAACTGACCCCGGATTGTAAGAGTATCGCCGAGCCCGAAAAATGGTATTCGCTCGCCAAACTTGACCGGTCCGTCCTGGAAAATGACCAGTCACCCGGGCCGGCCCAGATTGAGGGCCCGTTCATCTTCAAAAAAGACAATCACTATTATCTGTTCGTTTCGTGGGGCCTCTGTTGCCGTGGGGAAGACAGCACTTATAAAATTGTGATCGGGCGTTCCGATAACATCCAGGGGCCGTACGTGGATAAAGAGGGTGTGGATATGGCGTTGGGCGGCGGCAGCATATTGCTTGCCGGGGACCCGGATTGGGCAGGGCAGGGGGGGTGCAGCGCGTACACATTTGACGGGAATGATTATCTTATTTTTCATGCGTATGAAATGGCTGACGGCGGATTGCAAAAGTTGAGGGTCGCCAAACTTAGCTGGGACAACGACGGCTGGCCGGTCATTGACAAAGATTTTCTCGCCGGATACAAAAGCCTTATGGTCAAATGAGATGAGTGAACGCTACCCTCTGTTCCAACATCACGAATGCGTACCCTTGACCCCGCGATGCCTCAACCTGCCGCCCAACTCTAAAAAATGAAAACCCCCAGGCTTACCCTCCTAGAAAAAATCGGCTTCGGCGCCGGAGACATGGCGGTGAACGTTGTTTGGTCTTCCATGGCGTTGATCCTGACTTATTTTTACACGGACATCTATGGGTTGAAGGCGTCCGACATCGCGCTGCTGATGCTGTTGCCGCGGTTGATCGACGCGTTTGCGGATGTGGCCATGGGAATGATCACCGACAAACATGTTTCGCGTATGGGCCGGTATCGCCCTTATCTTCTTTTCTTCGCCGTTCCCTTTGGTCTCTCAGTCATGCTCGTGTACACGACGCCAGACCTGGCGTATAACGCCAAATTGATGTGGGCCTACGTGACGTATATCCTGATGATGCTCGTCTTCACGTCGGTCACCATCCCTTATATCTCGTTGATCGGCGTCTTGACCGATGATCCGCAGGAGCGGCTGTCCGCGAACGGATATCGTCTGTTTTTTGCCAAAGTCGCCGCCTTCCTGGTAACGATCATTGTGCCGCTGATGGCGTCGCGCTGGGGAGTGGGTCACCTTGCGCGCGGGTACCAAATTTCCATGGCTTTGATGGCGGCAATGGCCACGCTTCTCTTCCTGTTCTGCTTTTTCACCACGACCGAACGCGTAAAGCACCAGGTGGATGAAAAGCCCCTGTCACTCCAATTACGATTGCTCTTCAAAAACGATCAATGGGTCGTGTTGGCGCTGGTCTGTGTCATCGCCACCATCGGTTATGTGATTCGCGGCTCAATGGCAGCGTATTACGCGAAGTATTTTCTTTATAACAATCTTCCCGCCAACCAGGGGGCATTATCGCAATTTCTCTCGACCCGTTCTTTTCTGGGCGGATGGACCACCAGCACCACGAGTGATGCCGTGTTGCTTTCCAACTTTTTAACCGCCGGGGTCTTTGCCTCGATCATCGCCATGGTGGCTTCCACCTGGATCACGAAACGTTTTTGCAAGGTATCGCTTTTTCGCTGGAGCCAGATCATCACAGCGGTGCTCAGTGTCATCCTGTTTTTCGCCGTGAAACCCGGTGAGGTGGTGCCGGCCTTTATCCTCTATTTCCTGGTCTGTTTCATTGTCGACCTCCAGGCGCCGGTTTTTTGGTCAGCCATCGCCGAGGCCGTCGACTACGGCCATGTCAAAAGCGGAAAACGCGTGGCCGGAATGTCTTTCGGCGGCATCTCGTTCTGCCAAAAAATGGGTATGAGTTTGGGCGGCGGAGCTGTTGGCGAGTTGCTTTACGTATACCATTACATACCCAACCAGGCACAGAGCGCGGTCACGTTGACCGGCATTGCCCTGTCGTTATCGGCCATCCCGGGTTTTTTCCATCTGGTCACGGGATTCTTGATGTACAAATATCGCATCACTGACAAATATTACAACGACCTGATGAGCGGGCAACCCGGGGCAGTTCCTGCCAACTCGGGTATCACGGAAGTACCCATCCCCTGAAACCTGAATTTTATTCAACTGCAGACGCCAGGGAGGTCGATGAGCACAGGCTGTTTGATTTTGGTGATTTTTTTTCGCAAAATGGCGTTTTGACAATCGGCAGCCACATGTAGTTTGAATCACCCGACAAAGAGTTGATGCGCATGAATTTTCTTGCTGATGTATCCGGACGTTCGCCGCGAAAAGTCGATGTTCAAAGCAAACGGTTTTTCCTGAGCACCTTCCTTGTTTTGATTTCCTTTCAATGGGGATTAATGGCCCAGGGTTACCTCCGCGGCAGTCTCGGTATCCACGATCCCTCGGCGGTCATCGAATGCAATGGCCTTTATTACGTCTTCGGGACCGGGCAGGGGATCCTCTCGAAATCGTCGACGGATAAAACTTATTGGGTCACCGGGCCCAGCGTCTTTGCCAACTCCCCCTCATGGACGACCAATGCCGTTCCCGGTTTCACTGGAGATTTCTGGGCGCCCGACATCTCTTATTTTAATGGCCAATACCATCTTTATTACGCTGTCTCGACATTCGGCAGCCAGGTTTCGGGCATCGGGTTGGCGACAAATCCGACCCTTGATCCAAATGATCCCAGCTATCAATGGACTGACCAGGGTCCCGTCATCGAATCCACCACTGGAAGCGCATACAACTGTATCGACCCCAGCGTCACCTTTGATGCCTCCAGCAATTTGTGGATGTCCTTCGGCTCGTTTTGGACGGGCATCAAGCTCATCCAACTGAATGCCACGACCGGCCTTAGAAGCACCAGCAATACCACGGTCTATTCCCTGGCCAATGATAATGCCGCCAGCGGAGATCCCATCGAGGGATCCTATCTCTACCATTATGGGAATTATTATTATCTGTTCGTCAATTGGGGGACTTGCTGCTCAGGCCTCCAGAGCACTTACAACATCCGCGTCGGGCGCAGCGCGAACATCATCGGGCCGTTTCTTGACCGCAACAACGTGAACATGTTGTCCAGCGGCGGCACGCTGTTTCTCCAGACCACTGGAAAATATCTCGCGCCCGGGCAGGTCGGGATCATCAATGAGAACGGGGCCGATTATTTTGGCTACCATTATCTTGATGCGGATGCCAATGGCGCGCCGACTTTCGACCTGGAGCCGCTTTCGTGGACGAGCGATGGGTGGCCGGCTTTCACCAACGACTGGTCCGCTGCTTATCATTTTCGCATGGATGCCCGCGACGACGACGATCAATATTACGGCCTGCTGGAGAACGGAGTTTCGATCATCGACGACCCTTTGCTTGGCGATTCGGTGGCGTTGAATGGAAACAACCAATATGTGAGCCTGCCGGCGGGGCTCGCCAACGCGCAAACCTTTGCCACGGTCTTTAAATGGAATGGCGGCGCGGCCTGGCAACGGGTCTTCGATTTTGGGAACGGAACCAACAGTTACGCTTTCCTCACTCCGCTCGCCTCCACCGGCTTTCCGCGTTTTACCATCACTTCCTCCGGTCTCGGCGGTGAACAGCATCTCGATGCGGTGGCGGCATTGCCGACAAATGTTTGGACGCATATCGCCGTCACCACGGATGGCTCCCGGGGGATTCTCTATGTGAATGGGGCCGCGGTGGCGACCAACACTTCCATGTCTCTCGTCGCTTCCGAGATCGTGCCGACGAATGTCTGGTTTGGCCGCAGTCAATTTTCCGCGGACCCTTATTTCAACGGTCAAATCAGTTCCGTTCGCATCGATGGCCGTGCGCTTTCTGCGGATGAGATCGTTGCGCCGCAGCCGGAAATTTCCGCCCCGCTTGCAGATTCCACCTATCAACCCGGAGAAACGATCTCTTTCGCCGGAGGAGCTACGGATTTTGCCGATTCGCCCTTGAGCGCCTCCAATCTTACGTGGTCGATCGAATTTTGCGACACGAACGGAAGCAATGTGGTTGCCGGGCCTGTTTCAGGCGTTGGCAGCGGGTCTTTCACGATTCCTGCCAGTGGTGAGGAGGCCACCAACGGATTTTATCAGGTCCTCCTCGTCGCGACCGATCTTGCGGGGCGCGCGGCGACAAATTGCGTGAATCTTTATCCAAACCCAACGAACACGGACTGGACTTCGTTTTATCCGTTCACGAACGGGGCGGCTGATGCGAACGGCAATTATAACGGTTCTCTCCTCAACGGGGCGACCACGCCCTCCGATCCCATTCGCGGGCCAGTCTTGAATCTGAGCGGCTCCAGCCAATATATGAGCCTGCCGGCGGGTATCGGCGCGATGAGAACTTTTTCCGCCTGGGTGAAATGGGGCGGCGGCAACGACTGGCAGCGGATTTTTGATTTCGGACAGAACACTACCAGTTATGCCATGCTCACGGCCAAGGCGAACAGCAACAAATTACGCTTTGAGATCACCCCCAACGGCGCCGGCGAAACGCGCGATCTTGATTCTCCCAACCGATTTCCGACCAATGTCTGGACCCATGTGGCCGTGACGCTTGACGGACGCCAGGCGGTGATGTTCATCAACGGCCAGGCCGTGGCCGTGAATGCCAGCGTCAATCTTCTGCCGTCCGATGTGATGGGTTCGGCGAATTATCTTGGGCGCAGTCAATTTTCCGCCGATCCGTATTTCAACGGCAAAATGGATGACGTGGAAATTTCCTCAGAGATCCTGCCGATCGAAGGGCTCACCGCCTCGAGCATCGGAATTTCAAACTCCGCCTCAGGCCTGACCCTGACCTGGCCGGGCTGGACCAATGGGCTGGGGCTTTATACCTCATCCGGCCTCGGGGCCAATGCCGGTTGGACCCTGATCACGAATGCGCCGGTCATGACCAATGGCGTCAATATTTTGACTCTCACGCCGACAAACAGCCAAACTTTCTTCCGGCTGCAACTTCCCTGAACACTAAACAACTTGTTGTGAAACCCCCTCTGGCTTCCCCAAAAATTAAATGCGGTCTTTCAATCATTCTAGCCATGATGCTTGGGGGGTGGGTCGTGCGAGGACAATCGACGGCCACAGTTTCGATCCAGGCGGACCAACCGGGCCCGGTTGTCAGTTCCAATTTGTTCGGGATCTTCTTTGAAGAGATCAATTTTGCGGGCGAGGGCGGCATTTATGCCGAAATGGTGCGCAACCGCGCGTTTTATTCTGCCACGAACGCGTATTATTGGACGCTCATCACGCATGGCACGGCGGTGGGAACAATGAGTGTGGATGCCACACAGCCGTTGAATACGAACATCGTTAATTCGTTGAAACTTACGAAAACGTCCGGCACGGGCAGCGTCGGCGCCGGGAATGCGGGATTTTGGGGCATGAATCTACAGGCGGGAGCGACCTATAATCTTAATTTCTATGCGAAGAGTGCGAGCGGATTTGCCGGGCCGATCGTCGCCCAATTGGAGAACGCCGCCGGCACCACCGTCTATGCGCAGGCTTCCTTCAATGGCCTGATCGGCAACTGGCAAAAATTTTCCGCATCCCTCATTCCCAACACCACGGACACCAATGCGCAGTTGGTCCTGAGTATTTCGCAGGCGGCCACGGTTTGGGTGGATGTGGTTTCGCTGTTTCCTGCTGCGACTTACAACAATCGCACCAACGGCTTGCGCGCGGACCTGGTGAACATGTTGTCCGCGTTGCACCCATCATTTTTACGCTATCCGGGCGGGAATTTCATTGAAGGCCAAAATCTGACCAACGCCGTCCGCTGGAAGAAAACCATCGGTGACATTTCCCAACGCCCCGGCCATCTGAATGATGCCTGGGGCTATTGGTCCACCGACGGTTTCGGCTATGAGGAATTTCTCCAATTCTGCGAAGACATGAATATGCAGCCGTTGTATGGGATCAATTGCGGACTGGCGCTGGGCTTCAATGGCGACACCAACAACACGGTTCCCGCTTCGCAACTAGGCCCGTGGGTGCAGGATGCGCTCGACGCCATACAATACGCGAACGGGGATACGAACACGACCTGGGGCGCAGTCCGCGCCGCCAATGGCCACCCCGCGCCGTTCAATCTGCAATACATCGAAATCGGCAACGAAAACGGTGGTCCTTATTACAATACCGATTACGGGATGTTTTATAACGCCATCAAATCAAACTATCCCTCCATCCATATCATCGCACCTGATTGGGGGGGGATTCCCTCCAGCGCTCCGGTCGAGATCGAGGACCAGCATTATTACGCGAGCGCCGACACATTCGATTCGTTTGCGACGATGTACGACAATTACGACCGCAACGGCCCGAAAGTTTTTATCGGCGAATACGCCGTTACGGCCGGATACGGCGCCGATGGCAACCTGTCATCCGCCCTGGGCGAAGCCGCGTTCATGACCGGAATGGAGCGGAACTCGGACGTCGTCCAAATGGCTTCTTATGCGCCATTGTTCGCGAATCTGAATGGCACCCAATGGCTGCCGGACATGATCTACTATGACAGCGCGCGGGGATTGTTCGGGACACCCTCGTATTATGTCCAGGAACTGTTCGGGCAAAATCGCGGTGACGTGGTTTTGCCCGGGACCGCCGTCATCACAACCAATTCGGCCGGCGCGTCCTCGCATGGCGCGATCGGGGTCGGCTCATGGAATACGTCCGTCCAATATACGAATATCGTGGTGACGAGCAATGGGGTGACCCTTTATCAGAGTGACTTCGTGAACCAGGGCACCAACGGCTGGAATGTTTTTAACGGCACCTGGAGCACCAACAATGGGCTTTACCAGCAAACCGCGATCACGACCGATTGTTATTCCACGTCCGGTGATACGAACTGGGCCAATTACACCATCAGTCTCCAGGCCCGCAAGGTCAGCGGCAACGAAGGTTTTCTCATCCTGTTCAATGTTCTGGATACGAACAATTTTACCTGGTGGAACGTCGGCGGTTGGAATAATACCCTGGATGGCATTGAACAAACGTCCGGCGGCAATAAAGCCACCCTCGCGCAGGTTTCGCAATCCGCCATCGCCAACAACACGTGGTACAACCTCAGCGTCACGGTAAGCAACGCGGCAGTCTATTGCTATTTAAACGGCGCCCTGGTCCAGGCCTTAATTTTCTCGAATGGTTTTTACACTTCGACCACATACTCCAAATCCAGCGGGCAAATCATTGTCAAGGCCGTCAATCCGAACAATGCGCCAATGGTCACGACCTTCAAGGTGAGCGGTGTGGGCTCGATCGCACCGGAGGCCACCCTCATCCAGTTGACCTCAGCCAGCGCCGAGGATGCCAATTCACTGGCCGCGCCGGCCTTTGTCTTTCCGGTGACCAATTCCATTTCAAACGCGGGAACAAATTTCACGCTGACGTTGCCGGCCAATTCGCTTTCGGTTCTCCGGCTGGCGGCGAGCGGGATCAACAATTACACAAATTTGCTGCTCCAAATCCCTTCGCCCATCACGAACGACATCACTGTCGCGTCCACTCTTTGGGGGCAGCAATCCGGCAACTCGATAGATCTGACGGCCAATTCAAATCACGCCATCACCTGGTTCTCGTCAAATACCAACGTTGCGGTTGTCGATGACTACGGCAATGTCACCGGGGTCGGCCTGGGCGCCGTCGATATCATTGCCACCTATCCGGCGCTCGGCTTATCGGCTACGCAGTTAGTGCAGGTGATCAATATTCCGGCTACGCTCATGCATCGCTATAGCATGAACGAAACGTCGGGGACCATCGTTACTGATTCAATCGGCGGGCCGGCCTGGAATGGGACTCTTCCCAACGGCGGGACCTTCGGCAGCGGACAACTCTCGTTTTCCGCATCCGGCCAGCAATACCTCAATCTGCCGGGAGGTATCCTGAGCAATTATCTTGCGGCCACGATCGAGATGTGGATTCCCGGTATTTCCGGGGCCACCTCCTCTCCACCGTTTGTTTATCTTTTCGCTTTCGGAAACACCGACAGTGGCGGCAACGGATACGATTGTCTGTTTTTTAATCCTAACGTTGCGCGGGCAACGATCAGCTCCGCCGACCCCGGTTTCGACGACGAACAGGGTGGGAATCTGCCTTCGCTTGGGTTTGCCGCCAACTTGCACCTGACGTGCGTGTTTGATTGTCCGGCCGGGACAATTCTCGTTTATACCAATGGTGTCCTTGTGGCGTCCTTTTCCGGCATCACAGATCCGTTGAGCATTGTCGGCAACCAATTCGCCTATGTGGGTCGCTCGCTCTATACTTTGGATGCCTATCTTAATTGGTCTCTCCAGGAATTGCGGATCTATGATGGGACGCTTTCCGCAGCCGAAATCGAAGCCAGCGACGCGCTGGGGCCCGGCCAATTGTTAAACACTGCCAGCCCTGAGATTAACCCTGCTTCATTGACCGGCAATAATCTGACGTTGTCCTGGCCGGTGGCAGCCGCCAGTTTTACTCTCCAATCAAGTACTAATCTCGCTTCTGGCGCCTGGGCCGATGTGTCTCCCCCCGCGCAGATCGTCGGCAACCAATGGCAAGTGACTATCCCGGTCTCAGCCAACGCGCAATTCTTCCGGTTGGCGCAATGACCCATGAGTAAACCTGCCAATTTCTTTGCCGGAATGTTTTTGGGCGCGATGTTGCTGTTGCCCACTTCTTTCCCGGCGCAATCACAGCCGGTTCCATTTTGGATGGCGTCGAACTTTAACTTTAAGGTCACTGCGCAAATGGCCGCTTTCGGCAGCCGCGGCATCTATGTCCACGACCCTTCGCCGATCATCAAATGCGGAGAGCAGTATTGGATTTTTTATACGGGCCGGGGCGTGCCCTCGTATCATTCGAAAGATCTGGTGAAATGGGAGAGGGGACCCTCCGTTTTTACCAACTCGCCCGCCTGGGTCGCCCAGACTTTGCCCCAGGTTCATTGGAACAATTACTGGGCGCCGGATGTGATCCATTTGGGCGATCGCTATCTGTTGTATTATGCCGTGTCGGTTTTTGGCAAAAACACCTCGGCGATCGGATTGGCCACGAATCCGGCCCTGGACCCCAACGACCCGAATTATCATTGGACGGACCAGGGAATCGTGGTGCAAAGCGGCAAGGGAGACAATTTTAATGCCATCGATCCGGCTGCTTCACTGGATGCCGGCGGAAAACTATGGCTCGCCTTTGGTTCCTATTGGTCGGGAATCAAACTCGTCCAACTTGATCCAAAAACTGGCAAGCGAGCCGCCGCTGCCTCACCGGTGTATTCGCTCGCTTTTAACGATTCCATCGAAGCGTCCTATATTTATCATCACGACAATTATTACTATCTGTTTGTGAATTGGGGGCGCTGTTGTCGGGGAACAAACAGCACTTATGAAATACGCATGGGCCGCAGCGCGCGGATCACCGGTCCTTACTTTGACAAGGATGGGATGGATTTATTGGTCGGCGGCGGCAGCAGTTTTTTAGCTTCCCAGGGGCCGTTCATCGGCCCGGGTCAATCCGGGGTTTATTCTGAAAAGGGTGCGGATTGGTTCAGTTGTCACTTTTATGACGGCAGCCGTAACGGCATGCCCACCCTTGCCATCCTGCCACTGGACTGGGACACGAATGGCTGGCCGCAAATCGATTGGAACAAGTTGAAATGACGGAGCGCGACGGATCGATTCACGCCTGAGGGTTTTGCGTTGAGGCTGTGCGGTGCTTCTTTTAAAATGGATCGTCACCAGTCATAATCTGTTTTCACTGATGCCCGACGAAATTTCCAGCGACATCACCCGGGTATTGCTCGCCATGAGGCAAGGCAATGACCAGACGGGGGAGGCACTGCTGCCCCTGGTCTATGAGGAGTTGCGGCGCCTGGCGGCAGCGAACATGGCCCAGGCCGCGCCCGGCCAGACCTTGCAGGCGACGGCGTTGGTGCATGAAGCGTGGCTGCGAATGGTGAGCTCCGGCGATCGCACCTGGGAGAACCGGGCGCATTTTTTCAGCGCCGCCGCCAGGGCGATGCGCCATATCCTCATCGGGAACGCACGGCGAAAATCACGGCTGAAGCATGGGGGAGGACAATTGCGCGTGGACATCGATGAGTTGAACCTGGCGGCAGCAACTCCGGACGATAAAATCCTGATGTTGGACGAAGCCTTGGAACGTCTGGAAGTTGAAGACACCGAAAAAGCGCGCATCGTCGTCCTTAAATTTTTTGGCGGATTGACCAACCAGGAAGTGGCTAAAATCCTGGGCGTGACGGAGCGCACCGTGGAACGGCAGTGGGCCTTCGCCAAAGCCTGGTTATACCAGAATATCCATAACCAGCCTTGAAGCCATCATTGTCATCCTCATTCTATAACGATTCCAAAAAACTGTAACCGCGAATAAACCAGCACGGATCGAAATTCCACGAGGTTTTGGACTGCGGTTGTCCTCTGCCGCTTTCCTTTCGCCATTGGAATGGGCTTGAAATGTCTTCATCGTCCTTTCCGTAACGTGCCTTCTTTAAAAGCGCCAGGGGACTGGCGCAGTCCAAAAGCTGGCGCGCCATTCGGCCCATCCCAACCGGCCTGGCGACTACAGGATTATTTGAACTGTTCTAAGACTACGGTGGGAATCCATCGAATTTGTTTCCGGGCAACATTACATTTCTCTCATTTCGTGCTTCAATTGCCCTATGCGCGGTGTATTTAAACATGTTCGTAGGAGTCCCGTAACGCGGGATAACGAGGCACTGAATTTCCCTTTTCGTGTTGATTCGCGTGTTTCGCGGTTAACCGATTGCTCTCAATTTCTGGTCTTTTTCCGTATTAGGTATCGATTTTGCCAAACGAACCCAAACTTTCAGCACGAAATCTCCATTTAAGAATCTATCATTCAGCATTTTATGGAAATGTCACTCAAAAGCGACCTCGTAAAACAAACCCAAAATCGGCCAGATAATATGAATCTCACGGACGTCCCGTTACGCGAAGTTACGCATTCTTACGCGAAATTACGTTTAGCGATGCATTAAAACTTCTCTTTTGCCAATTCAACCCACTATTTGCCACAATACTGGATAGTCCCGCAGTGCATGACTAAAACATCACAACAGGTAGAAGCCTTGTTCGAAGCGGCGCGCCAGCTTTCCAGCGCCACCGCGCGCCGGGCATTCCTTGACGAAGCCTGCGCCGGCGATGCACCGACCCGCGCCAAAGTTGAAGCGCTGCTCCTCTCGCAGGATGAAGCGGATAAATTTTTTAGCGAAATCTCGCCCTTTGCCCGCAAGCGGCAGCAAGCCGGAACAGGGGCGGAAGACGCGACGCTGACTGAAGGGACAGGCAGCCGGATTGACCGTTATAAGCTGCTGCAAAAAATTGGCGAAGGCGGTTGCGGGGTGGTCTACATGGCAGAACAGGAAAAGCCCGTCCTGCGCCGGGTGGCTTTTAAGATCATCAAGCTGGGCATGGATACCAAAAATGTCATTGCCCGCTTTGAAGCGGAGCGCCAGGCGCTGGCGATCATGGATCATCCCAATATCGCCCAGGTGCTGGACGCCGGCGCTACGGAAAACGGCCGGCCGTATTTTGTGATGGAGCTTGTGCGTGGCGTCAAGATCACCGATTACTGCGACCAAAACCATCTGGATACCCGGCAGCGGCTCGATCTGTTTGTCCAGGTCTGCCACGCCATCCAGCACGCCCATCAAAAAGGCATCATTCACCGGGACATCAAGCCCTCGAATATATTGGTGACCCTGCACGATGGCGTGCCGGTGCCCAAGGTGATCGATTTTGGGATCGCCAAGGCCATTGAAGGCAAGCTGACCGAACAAACTTTTTTCACGGCTTACGAACAGATCATCGGGACTCCGGCTTACATGAGCCCCGAACAGGCGGAGATGAGCGGGTTGGACATCGACACGCGTACCGATATTTACAGCCTGGGCGTGCTCCTCTACGAATTTCTCACGGGCCGCACGCCTTTCGATCCCAAAAAATTGGTGCAAGCCGGTTTGGATGAAATGCGCCGGACACTCCGTGAAAGGGAACCGCAAAGGCCTTCGACCATGCTGACGACGTTACAGCACACGGAATTGGCAACCACTGCGGTACTTCGTCATGCCGAGCCGCCCAAACTTGTTTCCTTGCTCCGCGGCGACCTCGACTGGATCGTCATGAAGTGCCTCGAAAAGGACCGGCGGCGGCGCTATGAAACCGTCAACGGCCTGGCGATGGATGTTGAACGTTACCTCGCCAACGAACCGGTCATCGCCCGCCCGCCCAGCCGGATTTACCGGTTCATGAAATTGGTGCACCGGAACAAGATTCTCTTTGTGTCCGGAGCAGCCGTGGCGGCGGCGCTCATCATCGGTTTGGGCACCTCCACCCGGCTTTTCTTCATGGAACGGACCGCCCGCAAGGACGCCCTGGCTGCCGAGAACCAACAATCCTATTTGCTCCAGGAGGCTGAACAGGCCCGGGCCAATGAGGAGAAATTGCGGCAGCAGGCCGAGACGCGCGAAAAAATCGCGCTCGCCGACGTGCGCCTTAGCCAGAATTCATACGATGAAGCAGATAGCATCTTGAACGGTTGTGTTTCTCCCCAGCCTTCGTTGGAAGCCGCGCGCGTTTTCCGGACCGTGGGAGATTGGCAAGCCGTGGAGGGGCGCTTGCAGGAAGCCACCAATCGGTTTGCCGCATTGTTGCAGGTGAACACCTTTGACGGTTGGGACATCCAATCGTTGGATAATCTCCGGCTCGGATCTTTGCTTTTCGAAATGGGAGATACGAATGGTTACGAAAAATTTTGCCAGGATACGATCGCCCGCTTTGCCGGGACCTCGCACGAAGTGGCTGCCGAAAGAGTCATCAAAATAACTCTCCTCTGCCCGGCGTCTCCTCAAACCATGGCCGCCTTGGCGCCGCTATCGGATTTGGCCGCCAAATCCTACGCCACCATCACTCCGGCTAACACCAATGCTGAAGCGATCTTTCAGACTGCCTGGGGTTCTCTTTCCCTGGCGCTCATGGAATATCGCCAGGCCAACCCCTCCAGCGCCGAACAATGGGCGCGACGTTGCCTCGCCTATCCCGGTGATAATCCGCCGCGCGTCGCCACTGCCCAAATCATTCTCGCTATGTCATGCCAGAGGTTGGGCCGTCATCAGGAGGCTCTTTCAAACCTGGCCCAGGCCACGCAAAGCATCGAAACCAACGTTGATGAGACGGATCCCGGCAGCGCCGAGCATGGATTTTGGTTCGATTGGGTTTTTGCCCACATCCTCTTGAACGAAGCCACAAGCCAGATTCTACCGCAGGAACAATCAGCCTCCAGCCCGGTCAAAAACAATTGATTATTATAGTTTTACGCCTGGCAGTTGTAAAATTGCCCAAGATTTCGGACGGATCAAAGAAATACCGATAGGGCGTGTCGGGTTTAGGGGATAAAAAGCGTATGTATAAGTAAGCTCCTGATCAAGGTTTTACCGGCGCAGCCGTGTTTACTCCCTTGATCGGTGAGAGATACATGCCGCGGATGCCGAAAGTCATTCTGTTGATTGAATCTTCGCGCGCCTCCGGGCGCGCGCTATTGAGAGGTATTGCGGATTATTCCCGTCACCATGGACCGTGGTCTTTCTCCTGGGCCCCCGCCGGATTGGAAAAAGTACAACCGTTGCTTGAGACTGGCGATGCCGACGGGATCATTCTTCGTGACATGGGACAGGCAGCCGAAATTGCGACTTATGGATTGCCAACCGTCGTTGTCGGCCACCACAACACCGAGATTTCTGGCCTCGTCAATGTGGTTACCGATTCAAAAAATATCGGCCGACTGGGGGCGGACCATTTGGTGGGGTGTGGTTTTAAACATTTCGCATACTGTGGCTATGGAAAGACCCCGCTGGGAAACACGACTTGGTCTGATGTCCGCCGTGAATTTTTTTGCCATCGCGTTCGGGCAGCGGGTTTTGAGAATCCACAACAATTTGCGTTGTCGATGCAGGGCAAAGACTGGTCCATCGAGTGGCGTCTGCTCGCCAATTGGTTAAAAGGATTGCCCAAACCGGTGGGCGTGATGGCTTGCAATGATGATTGTGGTCAACGCCTTATGGAGGTTTGCAAGCTGACAGGTTTGACCGTGCCGGATGAAGTTGGCGTGCTGGGGGTTGATAATGATGAAGTGGTTTGCGGGTTGACCAATCCCCCGATGTCGAGCGTCGCGATTCATTTTGAGCGGGCAGGGTATGACGCCGCCAATGCTTTGAGTGGATTGATGCGGCGGTCCCGCAATGCTCCTTCCCGCATCATCGCCACAGTGGCGCATGTCGCCGCCCGGCGCTCCACGGATTTCGTCGCTACTGAAGACCTGCACCTGGCCAAAGCGCTGCAATTCATCCGCGACCAATCGCGCCGCCGTTGTATTTCGGTGGACGAAGTCGCCGGCTGCGCCGGCTTGTCCCGGCGCATGCTCGAAAGCCGTTTTCGCAAGCTCCTGGGCCGTTCAGTGTTGGATGAAATCCGCCGGTTACGAATCGGCCAAATTGCCCAGTTGTTGGTGGAAACAGACCTTCCGGTGGCAAAGATCGCTGAATTGCTGGGGTTTGCCGACCGGGGACATATCGCCCGCTATTTCAGGGCGGGCAAAGGGGTAAGCCCGCTTGATTACCGCAAAACCTACGGCTCGGAACAATTAAAAAGCTGGTCTTCGGAAAATGGCGATTCTTTTCCGCAAAGTGGCGTTGTTTCCACACTGTACCAAAGCTAAAGTCGAAACTAATACCAATCTAGGAACAAAAAATGCCAGTTTCTCCCAGTCAAAAAACCAAAGCCTTTACACTTATAGAACTACTGGTTGTGATCGCTATAATTGCCATTCTAGCGGCTTTGCTTTTGCCGGTTTTGGCGAGTGCCAAGGAAACGGCGCGGCGCGCGTCTTGTATGAGTAATCTCAGGCAAGAGGGAGTCGCCCTTCAGATTTATGCAAATGATAACAACAATAAGGTGATGGATCTCCGCTATTCGCCTGCCTGGACTTTCGGACCCTATCCTCATTCTTTTGGCCATGGGGCATGGCCATGGGATTTGGACGTGGCTTACATCGGTGCCATGTGGCAAAACGGCGCGAATAACCAGAATATTTATTATTGCCCATCCAATCCCGGGTTTAATGTCACCAACACATGGGATTTTGACACGGTCTACAATGGCCATAATCCGCCCACTTTTCGCATCACAGACTACGTGTGGTTCCTGCCGGGGATTCCCGGTGTGGCCGCGAACCGGATTTATGAACCCCCCACCGTCCTGGGAAATGTAGCCAACCGGCCTTCGGATACAATCATAGGGATGGATGTGGTGGCCAGCGACCCAAACACCAAAAGTTTTGCGGTGATTTCTGTCGGGGGACTGCCGCCAAACATCGTTCAGCAGACCAGCCATCTGCAGGGCAGATCACCCGCGGGAGCCAATACGTTATACCTGGATAGCCATGTGGCATGGCAGAAATACTTATACTTAACCCAGACGTTCGGTGGCGGCAGCAGCGTGCCGTTATTTTACTATTGATTTAAATTTTCCCACCCAATCTCGATAACAAACCAGACAACCCAAATCCTCCATGAAAACATACAACTCAATAAAACATAAAGCACTGATCTGGTGCATCACCGCCCTGGCCGGAATGCAAGTTACGGCTTGGGCTGATACCCTCGTCAACCGCTATAGTTTCAATGAAACCGGCGGGATCATAGCCACTGATTCCGTCAGTGGCGCAAATGCCACGCTGCATAGCGGCACCGAAGGCACCGCCAGCTTTAACGGCAGCGGTCAAGCGGTTCTGTTTCAGAACATTTCCGAAGACCCCTCAACGGACACAAATGCAGCATGGATCACTCTGCCGCCTAATATCCTGAGCAACTACACGGCTGTCACCATCGAAGCCTGGACGATTCCGACATTGGACGAAACGGCAAATCCGTGGACACGCATTTGGGACTTCGGCGATGGGTCTGGCACGGGACAAACTGTGGCAGATGTATGGTGCCGCTTTGGTGACAATTCCGGTGACAGCATCGAACTGGATTCCTGGACAGGGACCGCCGGCGACAACTGGAACTTCTCCGGAGCGACGATGAATGATGGCGCAGAAAACCATGTCGTCTGGACAGGGGACGCCAACACTCACATCGCCAAGCTTTATCTTAACGGCGCGTTGGTATCCACGTTTTATAATTTCTCAAATTCTCCTGCCGCTTTCACCGCGGCCGGCGGCACCACTAACGACTGGCTCGGGCGTTCTGAATTTGCCGATCCTTTGGCCAACGCTTCGTACGATGAATTTCGAATTTACTCCAATGCGATCTCTGCTTTGCAAGTCGCGGCGGATTATCAAGGCACCCCGGATACTTATCCCGCCAGTTACGGCACAGTGACCAGCATTGTTTTGTCTTATGGTTCAACAAACATCCCGCAGGGTTCTTCGCAAACGCCGCAGTTGCTTGCCAGCGCCACAGGATTGTCCGGCACGGTGGATATCCATGACGATCCCGGGGTGATTTGGACCTCGAGCAGCACCAACGTTGCGTCGGTTGATCTTCACGGGGTAGTGACTGGCGAGGGTTCCGGTTCGGCGACAATCATTGGCACTTATGGGGCACTTTCCGTCACCCAGGCGGTGAGCGTATTCAGTTTGCCCGTGACGATGCTCCATCGTTATTCATTCAATGAAACTTCCGGGAGTACGGCGCACGATTCAATCGATACCAGCGGAAATTCCGATGGGACCTTGAACGGCGATGCCGCATTTGACGGCAATGGCCAGGTGCATTTGGACGGCACGAGCGGCACCTGGGTGGATTTGCCGGCACATTTGCTGGATGCCTCTCATGTCACTGCCAATGCGGTGACTATTCAACTTTGGGCCACGCCCTCTGCAGTTAACGGAGCCTATACACGCTTGTTCGACTTTGGCAATATCGCCGGGGCTAACGGAGCCAACTATATTTATTGCGCTCCAAATACTGCCATTGGCACCACCAACGCTGACGGTAGTCTTAGCGGCGGGGGCAGCATGCGGTTTGCAGTTTCTGACACCTCACCGGGAGACACCAGTGAAGATGGTGTGACCTTTAATCCGAATCTTCTGGCGCATACCAATATCGACGTGGTGATCGTGTTTAATCCCAATCCCTCAAGGAAATATTTGGCCATGTATACCAATGGGGTATTGGCTGCATCTATAACGACCACCAAAGCCTATTCCGCCATCGTCGACGATTTCAACTTCATCGGCCGGTCAACTTACTCCGGCGACAGCTGGTATAATGGCTCGTTCAACGAATTCCGCATTTACAACGGTGAATTGAATAAATTCCAGATTGCCGCCAGTGATCAGTCAGGGGTGGACGCCACTAATTTTAACGTGGGCACGTTTACCAGCTTTGCTTTGAATGCCGGCAGTCAGCCCATTATCGCGGGCGATGACCGTCAGATCCAAGCCATTATGAACTTCTCGCTGGTCACGAATGTAGTCGTGAACGGGGACTCAACATTGGCGTTTACTTCCAGCAGCACCAATGTGGCCAACATCGATAATGCCGGAAATATCACTCCTGTAAATTCAGGCACTACGACGATCACTGGTATTTATGGCTATGTCTCGGGTGGCACAACCACTTATTACACGAATACCGTGGCGGTCACTTTCCTGTCTTCCTCATCCACGCTGATTCATCGTTACAGTTTCACTACTGATGCGAGCGACTCCGTCGGTGGCGCCAATGGCACCAACGTGATGGGTTCCAACTCGGGGATTACCAGTGGTCCCACTTATTCAGGTGGCCAACTGCAATTCAATAATCCTAATTTCAGTGGCCCCAGCAGTTCGGCCAACTATGTCTCTCTCCCTCCGAGCGTCCTGCCGACCAGCGGCGGCGCAACGATTGAGGAATGGTTCACTATGACGGGTTCTGGCTTCTTCACGGAATCCTATGCGTTCGGTAACGACTCCGATGCTTCTCCGCCTACGGGAGCCGGTGGTGAATATTTGGCGCACACCATCTCCGCCCCCCAGGGCGGGCCAGTACCGTCCGGCGGCGGTAACCATGTTGTCCAATCCCACGATGGCTATTTAGTTGGCCCGGAACTGGACGCCTTCGGGACCACCCCTGGAATTGGCGCTGGTGGAGGAGGTTATCTGGACAACGGTGACACCTGTTTTTCAGCCACCGTTATCAGCGCTGATGGAACACTCAGCTATTATCTCTATGACATCACTGCAGGACTTGGCGGACTTCAACAGACCATTTCCGGCTACCCCTTGAGTTCCTTTAATTTTACTCATGCGTATCTTGGTCGTTCGGCCTTTGCCACCGATAACGCCACCAGCGGTTCAATGAACGAATTCCGCATCTATACCGGCGCGAAGTATTCGAGTGAAATTGCGGCGGATTTCCATGCCGGCCCGGACACCTTGCTTTCATCCGCACCGTTGGTTTACGCATCTGTTAGCGGCGGCAATGTGGTCATCACTTGGACGACTAATGGCACATCCGCATACACGCTGCAATCAAGTGCAGTGCTTGGAAGCGGCGCCTCCTGGTCAACCGTTGGTGGTGCGTCCGTTGTAGGAAGCAATTATCAAGCAACTGTGCCGATTTCCGGTTCGTCACAATTCTTCCGGTTATCGCATTAATGGATTGATTACATAACGCTACAAAAGTTTGTAGATATTCATAAAATCACATCGCCGCGTGGCTGTTTCAGGTGAAACCCACGCGGCGATTTCATTTCCAACATTGATCATAATTGGATTGGCGATTGACGCATTTTGTGATTTTGGGGATTTGTTGAAGGGCAAGGGCGCCCCGGTGAGTGCGGTTGGAATCAAAATTTCTCCGCGTTTTAAATTGCGAGCATTTTATCTTGTGTGATTGGTGTGCTGGCTTTTTATAGGGTGTTCAATCGTCCACATTTCGCCGTTCAATCCGGCGAACGACCTGTTGATCTATGGGAGCGACAGTGATTTTCCGATTCCGGGAAATACCGCGACTTATAATCTTGTTTACACCAATAAAGTACAGATCCCGCCAGACACCGGGGAGGGCTCAGCGCGCCGACCAATGATCAATTCCAGGTCCAATGGTCGACCAACCTGGCTTTCCTCGTCACCTGGTACCTCCTGCCCAATATCGTCACCTCCCCCAATTGCGTCTTCGCCTTCACCGATACCAATACCTTGTTGCCCGAGAAATTTTACGAGTTGATCCTGTTGTCTTAGCGGGACTGATAATTGCGGGATTGGTCTTGTGAAGAAGTGGTGCCCCGGCACGGACTCGAACCGTGAACCAATTCATTAAGAGTGAACTGCTCTACCAATTGAGCTACCGAGGCAACAGCCTACATATTCTGTCAGCCCTCAATTTTCAGGGCAAGATTTTTCGGAGAACAGTATCTGCTCATCCTGTCCGAATGGATGAAAGGTCATAAATGTTATTTCCAATCATTGCCTTGTTATTATGATTGATGCAGTGTCAACGTCGGAAGAATCAAATAAACCCTGGCCAATT
The DNA here is from genome assembly GCA_036490655.1 of Verrucomicrobiia bacterium. GTDB lineage: Bacteria > Verrucomicrobiota > Verrucomicrobiia > Limisphaerales > UBA11358 > UBA11358. The sequence goes on from DASXDM010000029.1 coordinate 82,260, forward strand.
CCAGCCGTCTGCATCCTTTTGCTGATCCTCTCCCTGGCAGTCTATGGGCAGACTTTTCGATATGGATTCGTCAATTATGATGACAATGACTATGTGTATGACAACCCCACAGTCGTCTCCGGTTTAACGCAGCAGGGGATCGCCTCGGCGTTCAAGCCGGGAGAATCCGACAACTGGATTCCGTTGACAACGATCTCGCACATGCTGGACTGCCAGGTTTACGGATTGAATGCCGGGGGACATCATCTGACCAATGTCCTGCTGCATACCGCCTCGGCGATCCTGCTGTTTCTCGTATTGTGGCAAATGACGAAAGCGGTTTGGCGCAGCGCCTTTGTGGCGGCGGTATTCGCGGTTCACCCATTGCACGTGGAGTCGGTGGCGTGGGTGACGGAACGGAAGGACGTTCTCAGTGGCTTCTTTTTTATGCTCACGCTTTGGGCGTATATCCGTTATGTCCGCCTCTCATCGTCGTTTCCACGCTATTTGATAGTGGGGTTCATTTTCATTCTTGGGCTGATGTCCAAGCCCATGCTCGTCACATCGCCGTTCGTCTTGTTGCTGTTGGATTACTGGCCGCTAAATCGTTTTTCGACATCGACGGTAAAACGGTTGATTGTCGAAAAAATTCCGTTGCTGGGACTTTCGATCGTTTGCGGCATCATCACAATCCTTGCCCAGGGCCAGGCAATTCAGCCGTTGACAGCATATCCCTTAAGCGTGCGTGTCGAGAATGCGCTGGTTTCCTGCGTCACATATCTCCGGCAGTTGTTTTATCCGGTTGGACTTGCGCCCTATTATCCTTATCCAGGCAATGGTCAGCAGGTTTGGAAAGTCATCGGGGCCTTAATCGTATTGATTGCCATTTCGTGGGGAATCTTTCTTCAAAGGCGCAAGCGCCCTTATCTTTTGGTCGGCTGGTTATGGTATCTAGTGATGCTGGCGCCTGTGATTGGTCTTGTCCAAGTAGGAAACCAGGGTTTGGCTGACCGTTATGCCTACCTGCCTCAAATCGGCTTGTGTTTGCTGCTGGCATGGTTCGCGGCTGAATTGTCAGCGGCCTGGCAGAATCGTCGCGTGATCCTGGGCACCCTCACGTCAATCATCATTATCCTCCTGGCCTTTTCAGCGCGTCTCCAGGCTTCCTATTGGAAAAACAGCGAGACGCTTTGGAGGCATACTCTCGCTGTCACGACGAATAACAGTTATGCCCACAATAATCTTGGCGCTGCCCTGATCCATAACGGGCAGGTGAGCGAGTCCATCACACAATTCCAAAAGGCGCTGGCCATCAATCCCGGCTATGTCGAAGCCCGCAATAATCTTGGTTATGCTCTAGCTCAGAGCGGGCAGGGGAATGAGGCCATCATTGAATATCGCAAAGCGTTGGCAATGAAGCCCGACTATCCCGAAGCCCACAACAATCTTGGCAATGCCCTGGTCCAGATAGGGCAGGTGGATGAGGCGATCGTCGAATACCAAACCGCATTGTCAGATGCCTCCAATGATCCCGACCCCTACTGTGGCCTTGGCAATGCCTTGTTTAAAAAGGGAGAAGTGGACGCAGCCATCGTTCAATACAAAAAGGCGCTGGCGATCAAGCCCGCCTTTGCCGAGGCCTGCTATGATCTCGGTTCTGCCCTGGCACAAAAGGGGCAGGTGGACGAGGCAATCACTCAATTCCAAAATACCCTGGCCATCAACCCCAACGACGCCCAGGCCTGCAACAATCTTGGTAATTGTCTTCTTCAAAAAGGGAAAACGGACGAGGCCATCATCCAATACAAAAGGGCGCTGGCATTCCAACCCGGTTTTGTGGTCGCTCAAAACACTCTCACCCGGATCGCCTGGGTGCTGGCAACTTCACCGAATCCATCTCTTCGCAATGGAACTAAAGCGATCGACTTAGCGCAAGAGACAGACCGACTGGCGGGCGGCGAAAATCCACGGATGGCAGCCACCCTGGCGGCAGCGTATGCTGAGACGGGAAATTTTTCTGAAGCGATAACTAATATTCAACGTGCTTTACAGCTGGCCTCCAGTCAAAACGACGGCGCAATGATTGATCTTCTTAAGATGCAGCTTAAAGGCTATCAGGCTGGCTCTCCCTTTCGTGATTCTAGCATGGTCGCCGGCAAAAAACCTTCTCCTTGATGAGGTGATCCTGGCTTTGATATCCGGCGAAGCTTTTTTGAAACGATTTTCGAGCGGCTAACTCTTTCCCATCTAATGCCGCCCAAGAGAAATGTTATTTTTCATTGTCCATTTTCTGAATAAGATGAATGCCGGATTGAAAACTATGCAATAGCAGCGTCTCGACCAGCATGAATCAAAAGCGGAAGAAAAAAGAGCCTCTGAAAAACGTCGCGGCGGCGCGTTCAACGGCAGACAAAGCTGTTGTAACGCTTTCGGCAAAATCAAATAACCCATGGCTGATCCCGGTCATCTGTCTTCTTTTAGTGTCGCTCACCCTGGCGGTCTTTGGTGAGACCCTGAGATTTGGATTCGTCACTTACGATGACAATGACTATGTCTATGAGAACCCCACAGTCGCTGCCGGCCTGACACTTAAGGGAATCGGCTCGGCGTTCAAGCCGGGAGGATCCGATAATTGGGTTCCGCTGACAACGATCTCACACATGTTCGATTGCCAAATTTACGGATTAAATGCCTGGGGACATCACCTGACTAATGTCCTGCTGCAGGCCGCCTCGGCAGTTCTGCTGTTTCTTATTCTCAGGCAAATGACGGGGGCAATCTGGCGGAGCGCCTTCGTGGCGGCGGTATTTGCGATACACCCGTTGCGCGTAGAATCGGTCGCATGGATATCTGAGCGCAAAGATGTTTTGAGCGGGCTTTTCTTCATGCTCACGCTGGGGGCGTACCTCCGTTATGCCCGCCGTCCGGCATCACTTCCACGTTATCTGTTGGTCCTTCTTCTTTTTGCCCTGGGATTGATGTCCAAGCCGATGCTCGTGACGCTGCCATTTGTGTTGCTATTGCTGGACTACTGGCCGCTGAAACGCTACCCGGAGGCTGACCCTGTTCAGCGGCTGAAAATTTTTTCCATTCCGGCGCGGCTGATTCTCGAAAAAATCCCATTGCTCATACTTTCCATCACCTCGAGCATTTTAACGGTTCTGGCTCAAAGTCACGTTCAAGCGATGTCATCTTTAAGCAAGCTACCCGTTTTCGTACGGATTGATAACGCCCTGGTTTCCTGTATCACCTATATCGGGCATATGTTTTATCCAGTCGGACTTGCGCCCTATTATCCTTATCCGAACAATGGCCTTCCGTTTTGGAAAGTGATCGGGGCTTTAGCCCTATTGATTGCCATTACTTGCGGAGTTTTTCTTGGAAGGCGTAAACAACGTTATCTTTTAGTTGGCTGGCTTTGGTATTTGGGAATGTTGATGCCTGTCGTCGGCCTTGTTCAAGTTGGAAGCCAGGCCCTGGCCGACCGTTATACCTACCTGCCACAAATCGGCTTGGTTCTCGCAGTGGCCTGGCTGGCGGCTGAATCGTTGCCCATTTGGTGCCAACGTCGCCTGATCTTGAGTGGCTTCGCTTCAATCATCATTATTCTCCTGGCATTTTCAGCCCACCTCCAGGCCTCTTATTGGAAAAATGGTGAAACCTTATGGAATTACGATCTGTCCTGTACCCCGGATAGCGCATTCGCCCGGTATAGTCTTGGCTATGCTCTGCTTCAAGAGAAGCAGGCGGACGAGGCCATCATTCAATTCCAAAGGGCACTGGCCATCTTTCCCAACTATGCCGATGCCTGCAATGATCTCGGCGATGCTCTGCTTCAAAAAGGGCAGGTGGATGAGGCGATCATCCAATTCAAAAGAGCGCTGGCCATTGATCCTGCCAATGCCGAAGCCTGTTATAATCTTGGCTCTGCCCTGGCCCAAAAAGGGCAGTTCGATCAGGCCATCATTCAATTCCAAAAGGCGCTGGCCATCAACCCCAACTATGCCCAAGCCTGCAATAATCTTGGCGACGTGCTGGCCCAAAATGGACAAGTGGACCAGGCGATCACTCAATTCCAAAAAACACTGGCCATCGACCCTGATAATGCCGCGGCCCGCGATAATCTGGGAGAAGCCCTCCTTCAAAAAGGGCAGGTGGATGAGGCCATCGTTCAATTGCATAAGGCCCTGGCAATAGATCCTGCTTTTGCCGATGCGTCCTATAACCTTGGTAATGCCCTCGTCCAAAAGGGACAAGTGGACGAGGCGATCACTCAATTTCAAAAAACGCTGGCGGTCAATCCTAACAATGCCGAGGCCTGCAATAATCTTGGTGATGCGTTGCTTCAAAAAGGGCGGGTGGATGAAGCGATCGTCCAATTTCAAAAAGCGCTAGCCATCAGCCCTGACAACACCAAAGCCTGCATTGATCTTGGTACTGCGCTCGACCAAAAGGGGCAGATGGACGAGGCGATTGTTCAATTCCGAAAAGCGCTGGCCATTAACCCTGACTTTGTCGAAGCCTGCTATAATCTGGGCTATGCCCTACTTCAAAAGGGGCAGGTGAACGAAGCCATTGTTCAGTTTCAAAAGGCGCTGGCGCTCCAACCCGGCCTGGTTGCTGCTCAAAACAACCTTGTCAACATTGCCTGGGTGATGGCGACCTCGCCAAATCCATCTCTTCGCAATGGCAACAAAGCGGTCGAATTAGCCCGGCAAACCGACCGGCTGGCTGGCGGCGGGAATCCCATGATGGCGGCCACTCTGGCGGCAGCTTATGCCGAAATGGGGAAATTTACTGATGCCATCACCAACGCCCAACGCGCATTGCAATTGGCTTCCAATCAAAATACTGATGCGGCCACGATCACTTCTCTCCAGGCACAACTCAAATGCTATCAAGCCCATTCTCCTTTTCGTGATCCTGGCACATCTCATTGATTTGAATCATTGCCGCCGAGTCGCAGAAAAATTCATGGCAAGGTTTTTTGGGAGCTACTCTTGATCTGCCGGGCGACGCCGAGGTAATGCTGCGCTTTGGTAAAGTCCGGTTTCAGACGGATGGCATCCTGGAATTGCGCGATCCCGCCGTCAACCTGATTGTCTATCAGCAGGGTAAGTCCAAAATTAAAATGGTATTGGGCGTTATCCGGGTTCAGGCTTACGGCCCTCCGATACGCAGCGATTGCTTCATCTGTTTGACCGGCCTGGATCAAGCCTGTCCCCAGGCTGCTGTAGGCTTTGTCATAATCAGGCTTAAGCTTGATAGCCTCCCGAAATTGGACAATAGCTTCGTTGGTTTGGCTGTTTCGCGTCAGGGCAAGGCCGTAATCATAATGTACCGCCGCATAATCCGGTTTGATGCGGATGGCCTGCCGATACTCGCCGATGGCGCCGCTTAAATTCCCGTCATTTGCCAACGCAACGCCAAGAAAGTAGTGCATCAAATAATTATCGCCGGTCACTTCAACCGCGTGGCGGTAAAGGGTTTCATTGTTTCGCCAATACTCGAGTTGTTGCCGGGTGGTAATTGTACAAAGGATGATGGCCGCACAACCGGCAGCGCCTGAAATGATTCGAAAATAAGGCCATCGCTCTGCCACCGCTGACGCTCCCCAAACCAGGCAAATCAACAAACCCACTGACGGGATATACATATAACGATCGGCCATCGCTTGCGCGCCCACCTGGACAAGCCCGATCACCGGCACCAGGGTCCCCAAATACCATAGCCAACCCACCAATAAGTAAGGATGCCGGTTTCGCTCCCTGACACAGAGGATTGATAATGCGAGGATCAACACGCCCGCCCCCAATACCTGCGCGAAGGGCCAGTCGGGCTGGAACGGATAAAAAACCGCCAGCCTGGCCGGCCACAATAATTTTCCTATATATGCGCTATAAGAAACGAGGACGTTCCCGATTTTGCCACCTTCCGAAATGTTTACCAGGGTGTCCGTTGCCCGGGCATGCTGCACAAGATAAGTCACCAGACAGGCTGCGATCGTAAGAATAAAAAATGGAATTTTTTCGACGACCAATTTTTTTATTTCCCGGGATCGAAAGCTGGAAGAATCAATCGATAGCCGTTTTAACGGCCAATAATCCAACAGCAATAGGATGAAGGGTAGGGTCACGAGCATCGGCTTACTCATCAACCCAAGCACAAAAAACAGTACGGCGAGCCAATAAAAGGTTTTTTGGTTTGTGGCTTTTGTCCAGTAGTTCGCGTAGGCCATCAGGCACAGCAACCCAAAGAACGTGCTTAATACATCTTTGCGTTCGGCCACCCAGGCAACCGATTCGACATGTAACGGGTGCAGTCCAAAAAGTGCTGCCACCATCAAGCTGCGCCAGAGCGCGCCGGTCAGCCGGCAAAGTAATAGAAACAGCAGCATTGTATTGGCCGCGTGCAGGCCGATGCTCATCAGGTGATGGCCCCATGGTTTCAGGCCAAACATTTGGCAATCCAACATGTGCGACAACATGGTGATCGGGTGCCAATTGCCGACCACTGTGTGAGTGAAGGCCCATTTTAGATCGTCCCGGGTTAAGCCTCCCTGTACGTGACTATTCAGGGTGACATATTCAGGATCATCAAGAGTGATGAAATCGTGGCCGGTTGCCGGCCAATAAGCCCATAAGATCAATCCACCAAGTAACACGGCGAGCCACCAGGTGCGGTCGACCGTTACAGGGTTCGATGCGGGATTGGAATTTGTCTCGAGCGTCTTCGCATTATAGCGTCAATCCGACCTGTATCAAGATTGCGCCTCATCGACAGCAGCCATGACGCTATGCATTACCGGATTTGCTCATCAACTGGATCTTGAATTGCGCCAGTTGGTCGTCGTAAAAATCGATGGAATTGGGGGTCGTGGAGACCGTGGAATCAAAATTCACCAGGGTGACCATTGTGCTGTAAGTGGCAATATTATGGACGGGAAGCACGGCGCGGATGCCGCCGGCCCGGCCGAGGCGTGAATAACAGTCCTGTTCGTGGATCTGTTTTACCAGCACGATCCGATAACCAAGTTTATCGAGAAAATTATTGTAGCAATTGGTCGTGATGATCGCCCCCTGCATCGCCGGGACCGTCATGCCGAGATTATCCAGGACAGCCTTTAACGGCTTAAATTCGATGCGTGACAGGATGCGCTCAAAGCGTTCCTGTTCGCTTTCGCCGACCGGTGGCTGGACGGCGATTGCTGTTTTTTTGGTCATAAATTAGTGATGGAAATAATCCCCGATGATCCAGCTTGTCAGGCGGGAGCGCAGCCATTGTGGGTGATGGCGGCAGGAAAGTCCAAGACTCATTTGGACGCTGCCCGGCTTTGGATTAAGAAGGGCAGATTCCAGGAATACAATTTGAAAATAAATCCGCTGTTACAACGACGAATCTGATCCCGTAATTGTTATGCCTCCGCCTCCACCATTTATAATCGGCGGCGGGGCAGTGATCGTAGTATCAACTGATCCATAATCTCCGCCTCCGCCCCCGGAATTCCCTGAGCCGGGGTTGGCGTCGATATATTGATTTTCTTTGCGATTGTATTCGGCGCCATAGAGCCCAAGTCCATACAACATCTGTTGTACCAACCCGGGAGGATCGTCGTGGCGATGACGATCGATCAGCGACTTGTCGCGGCCGAAATAATAGCGGATGCCAAACAATAGATGGTCGTAGCCATGGCTGCCGTAAGCTGCTTCCGCTGTCAGCGCCAGTCCGCGGATCGGCGTTTGATATTCCAATTCACCCTGCACAAGATTGTCATGGAATTCTGTCGCATAGGAAGCGCTGAGCAATAGATTGTCTATCGGATACACCCCGGCAGAAATGCGTCCAACCGGCTGGATGGGATTTGTGTTGATGAAGGGGGTGGGAAATTTATAACTGATGGAGCCGACACCGCCGAACGCGCCAAAGGTGAACCGGCGCCAATAATATTCACCCTCCACTCCCACCTGGTAGGTGTCAACGCCGAGGCGATCCAGATAGCCGCCGGTGATGCCCAGTAATCCGATTTGAGGATCGCGCCAGAAAAAATGGCCGGCACCACTGTAAAAACTCAAATTGGAAATCTTGCTGTAAAGGCCGTCGGCCTGGAATCCGAATTGATGAAAAACCGGAATCGCGATGCTGCCGTCGAAGTTATTGCCAAATGCTGAATTCATTGTGCCGCCTTCATAACTCAATTTGCCGTTGATTTCGGAAACGGCCCGCGTCGAGTCGACCGAGTCAGCAGTCAGCAGGGCGTTGGTGAAAGTGGAGATGGGCGGCGCACTTTGCGCAAAACCGGTTTGAGGCAGCAGGGCAGGAAGGAGTAATACGGCGGCGAGGCTAATTGGGAAAAATGATATCGTTTGGAATTTCATGGTTCGGGTCTATGTACTGAGTGTTCTGATTTTCATCGTTGGGGATATTCAAAGCAATCCTTTTTGCCTTGAAACCTTCCGCGCGTATATTGCGTCTTATAAAACAATAACGGTGAGTATGTTAAACCCTCTACCAGGTGAACGCTGGAATTACGAGACTGCGACGCATCTTCTTAATCGCGCCGGTTTCGGAGGCACGCCGGGTGACTTCCAAAGGCTGTCGGACATGTGGCATGAGAATGCCATCGCCTCGCTGGTCGATTACGAAAAAATTCCCATTTCAACTGTAGATCCGGCCTGGGCACATCCGGATTTTCAAAGGGTCGAGGCTCTCCGCGAGGCAGTAAAAAACGCGAATCCTGTCAATGCCAAGGCGATGCGCGACCAGGAAAACCGGCTGCAGGCGTCGCGGATCCTCGAACTCCGCGGTTGGTGGCTGGATCGCATGGCCAATGGTCCAAGGCCTTTCCAGGAAAAGATGGTTTTGTTCTGGCACGGACACTTTGCCACCAGCATCGATAAAGTCCGCAACATGCCCAATTCGGCATATCTGATGTGGCGGCAAAACGAATTGTTCCGACGGCTCGCCACGGACAATTGGCTGCGGCTGTTGATCGAAGCGGGCAGGGACCCGGCCATGCTTGTCTGGCTGGACCAATGGCAGAGCCGCAAAGAGCATCCCAATGAAAATTTTGCCCGGGAATCCATGGAGCTGTTCGCCCTGGGCGAAGGCCATTATACCGAAACAGACGTCACCGAGGCGGCGCGCGCCTTGACCGGCTGGTCTTACCTCCCGCTTTACCAGTCTTTTACTTACCGCCCGGAATATCACGACAGTGGCAGTAAGACCATCCTGGGCCTGACTGGAAACCTGACCGGTGAAGATTTCCTGGCGCAAGTTGTCCGCCAGCCCCAGGCCGCGCGCTTCATCACCGCGAAGATCTGGAACTTTTTTGCCGGACAAATGCCTTCACCCGCGCTGAACCAGGCGCTTGCGGAGGTATTGACGAACAATGGCTACCAGTTCAAGCCGCTAATGAAAGTCATGTTCCGGAGCGAGGAGTTTTACGCCGATTCCGTTATCCGCAATGACGTCAAAAGCCCGGTGCAATGGCTTGTGGGTTCGACGCGGATGCTCCAGTGCCCGCTGCCGCCGCCGTTCATTTCCAGCGCCATCCTGCGCGGCCTCGGCCAGGACTTGTTCGCGCCGCCGAACGTCAAGGGCTGGGATGGCGGCATGAGCTGGATCACCACGAATACTTTGCTCGACCGCTACAACGACGCGGCAACCATTGTGAATGGCACGGCCCAACAACTTTCTCCCGACGATTTTGCCCGTAAAGCCGGTGGTAAAGGTGGCGATCGATTGGCAAAATTGGCCCAACGCATCCATGTCGGTGGTGTGGATGTCCCCAAAATTTTGACGCCGGAGCAATGTGCGGACAAAAATCAACTCGTCGATGCATTGGAACACCGGCTGTTGCAGTCCACCTTGTCCGAAGACCAGGAAAAAGGGTTGCGCGATTTTCTAAGTTCAAAACAGGTATTGGCCGATGCGGACATCAAAACAGCCGTCCGGCTGGTGATGTCCACGCCGGAATATCAAGTTGTCTGAGGTGCCTATGAAAAATGAAATCACACTCCAAACCCGCCGCGAATTTTTGCGGTCCACCATTCTGGGCAGCGCTCTGTCGTGGACTGTGCCGGCCTTCCTCGCCAATACCATTGCATCGCTGCAGAGCGAGGCCGCCGATTCCTCCACGCAGATCGTGACCGGCACGGACAACACCATCCTGGTCGTTCTCCAGATGGCTGGTGGAAACGACGGTCTCAACACCGTCGTGCCGTATTCCAGCGACTATTATCATCGAGCGCGCCCGACCATTGGGCAGACGGCGAATAGCGTATTGAAATTGAATGGTGACATCGGGTTTCACGGCGCGATGACGGGGTTCAAATCGCTTTATGATTCCGGGAACCTCGCCGTGGTGCAGGGGGTGGGTTATCCGAACCCGAACCGTTCACATTTCCGTTCCACGGAAATCTGGCAGACTGCCAGCGATTCGGACCAGGTGGAAAAGTACGGCTGGATCGGACGGTATTTTGACAGTTGCTGTGCCGGCGCGGACCCTACTGTCGGTGTGGTGGTGGGCAATCAATTGCCGCAATCGTTTTATGCCCCGAAGCCTACCGGCGTCTGTTTCAATAATCCGGCGAATTACCGTTTCCTGGCCAACCAACAAACGGAAGCGGCCTATCAGGAGATGAATGGCACAGACATGGGCGGTTCAGGCGACATGACCGGAGGTGGCAGCGGGGGTGGAGACGGCCAAAGTGTTGCCAGCAATTCCGGCGATTCCATCGGGATGCTTGCCGCCGCGCAGCCGATGACTGGCGGCCGGGTCGAGGATTTCATTGAACGCACTGCGCTTGACGCCCAGATGAGTTCGGACAAGGTCCGCGAGATCGCCAGCCGGGTGCAAAATCAGGCGACCTATCCGACCTCGCAGCTTGGAAACTCTCTCAAGCTGGTCGCCAAGCTCATCGGCGGGGGATTGCCCACGCGCATCTATTACGTGTCCCAGGGCGGATACGACACGCACACGCAGCAGGCCGCCCGTCAAAAGCAATTGCTGGCGGACCTTGGCGATTCCACCAAGGCGTTTGTCGATGATTTGAAAGCGCAGGGGAACATGCAGCGCGTGCTGGTGATGACCTTCAGTGAATTTGGCCGGCGCGTCGCCGAAAACGCCAATGCGGGCACCGACCACGGCGCCGCCGCACCGGTCTTCATCGTCGGTAACAAGGTGCGGGCTGGATTGCTGGGACGCTACCCAAGCCTGGCGCCGGACGACCTGTTCGAAGGGGACATCAAGTTCAACGTGGACTTCCGGAGCGTCTATGCCGGCGTCCTGGAGAACTGGCTCAAGACGAAGAGCGCGCCCATCCTGGGCCGCCAGTTCCCGCCGTTGCAGATCGTTTAAAATGCGGGTTTCGGAATTCAGGTGGGGCGGACTCAGTCGATCCCTGAATATCCTGTTCGCGTCAATTTGTGTCAAAATACGTCCTTGAACGGGAGGGGTTGGTCGCGAGAACATCTTGAAAATTTTCATAGTCGGATTAGGTCGGATTCACTCGGATCGGGTCGGATTTGGCCGGACTGGGGCGGAGGCAAAACATTAAAGCGCTGAAATGAGGTTCTGTTAAACGTAACTTCGCGTAATATTGCGTAACTTCGCGCAACAAATGAGATTGAGGAGGAGAAAACGGAGAAATTATACGGGTAACAACTGCAAACATCCGCAAACATCCGCGAAAGAAAGGAGTCAAAGCCGGCTTCCGCCGGCGGCTGCGAAGATATGTTGGCGCATGGCACATGGTGGAATCATAGCAGGAAAGGAAGAACTGTAATGTTGCCGGGCAACATAAAATTGATTCCCCTTGCACGGATCGCAAGCAGAGACGCTGCCCGTCATTACTTAGGTTCCAACCTGTTGGCGGGGATTTCCGAATCATCCGCAGATCGGATTCGCGCTATCGCGCGGCTGCGCCTTCAGCGGCAGAGTCTTAGGACACGTTACCCGGGGTGGCGCGCTCTCAGACTCGCGCTTACCCCGGGCTACTTTCGCCTGCCCTTTCAGGGCATTCAATTTGAGCGGCTGCGCCGGAATTGTCACGAGCACAGGTACTTTGCGCATATTCAAGCCCACCCTATTTCAACATCGCATCGCAGGCTCACCCCTCACTGGCCCTCTCCTCCGAGGAGAGGGAGAAACGCTCGGCGCCCTTGTTTGAAATTTGGACAGACGCACCAATTTGGGCCGGCACTTCCAATCTTTGCAGATTGTTTAATGCCGTGGACCGCTGTTGAATTCCAATGAGGATTCAAATCATTCTACAAGCCAACGTTCGTATTGCCATTTTTTAATGGTAATGGTATCATTTTATGGTATGAAAGATGTTCTTGTTCCCATTGATAAAGCGGGTCGTCTTGTTCTGCCAAAGAACGTTCGCGACGAGCTGGCCATCAACCCGGGAGATCTTTTGAGAATTTCAATCCATGGCAGCGAGGTCACCCTTCATCCGAATCGCCAGGCGACGGGTTTTGTGAAGCGCGGTCGCGCCTTAGTATTTTCCACGGGAGGGGCCGATCTGTTGGACAATGACACCGTGGAGACCGTCCGAACATTCGAACGGGAGGGTTCAAAAACATTTATCAGCAAGGGTCTCCTATCGCAAAGGCCTAAATGAAGGTTTTTCTGGATACCAACGTTTTGGTTTCCGCAGTCATCAAGCAACACGTCTTTCATAACCGTTCATTTGTGGTATTGGAACGCGTTCTTGACCAAAAGGATGATGGGGTGATCTCTGCTCATAGTCTTGCGGAAATGTATTCCGTCCTGACCAAGCTGCCAGTCCCTTATCGACATACACCGGAACAAGCGTTATTAAGCATTGAGGAGAACATATCGAAATGCTTCAAGACAGTCGGCCTGTCGGGGAATGAATATGCCGGCCTTCTGCGTGAGGCTGCCGGGTCTGGAATCCTGGGAGGCGCCATTTACGATGCTCTCTTGCTAAAATGCGCGGCCAAGGCTGGAGTGGATAGAATTTACACCTGGAACCTAAAACATTTTCAAGCCCTCGCGACCCCGGACATCGCAAGCAAACTTTCAGAGCCATAGGGATTTTTTACAGAAGGTAACAAAGATAACGAAGAGGGGCGGTGGGGCGAACGAGCGGGAGCAAGAGAGTCAACGTTAGGATGAGGGGGGGCTAAAATTAATTCAGTTAAACGACCTCCTCACCCCGGCCCTCTCCTCCGAGGAGAGGGGGAAACGCTCGGCGCTATTGTTTGAAATTTGGGCGATTCAGCCATTTGATAACGCTTCTTCCAACGCCACTTCACTGATGGCGTGGTCAAGTTTACCGATGGTAAATCCGTCCTTTTTTTGAATTTTTACGCTGGCCGGACGCGTCTTAACCGGCTCAAGACGTGTCAGGACGAATTTATCTTTGCCAAAAGCCTGTAGATCGAAGCGCTCACCGGGTTTCGTCGGCAAAGTCACACGTTTTTTATTGTCGGCAATCACTGTCATACTGGGATTATCCTGCTACTCTGAATATCGTCAAGCTGGTTTCGCTCAGCATGATTACTAATCTCACCTTGAATTCAGCGTTGAAATGCACTTTAATATCCACAGCAGAAAAGATTATGTCGAATGTTCCGCCGATTGTCCGATTATTGCGTGCGTGCGAGCCGAATGAATCCTTGTCTCCTGATGACAAGCGATATGTGGATTTTGATTCGGCGCGTGGTGATAGTCCTGCTCCTCGTTGTGCACGCAGCTTGCGCAGAGCTGATTCGAGTAAACCAGAAATAAAGCTTCTTGCAGGGCATAGGGGCATTGGTAAAACCAGCGAACTGCTGAGATTGAAACAACTTCTAGAAAGCCCAAATAATCATGAGAATTTAGATTTACCTTTTAAGGTGATCTTTTTTGATGTCAATGAAACCCTCGATATCAACGATCTTGATTTTCCAGACCTTTTGGTACTAATAGCTGGAGAGGTTCAAAGCCAACTTAAAAAAGCAGCCATACCCGGTTTCACTGCAACTTCTGCATATTTGCAGAGAGTTTGGGAAGATGTGAAGCTAACGTTAGGTGCGGATGTAAATCTAAAAGATTTTGAAGCAGATATTCCGTTTGGAAAATTAGCTATTGAATTCAAAAATCGCCCAACCTCTCGGTCGAGATTACGAGCCGCGATTGAGATGCACAATACAGGTTTATCCGCTGCGGTTAATGATTTGTTGATGACAGCAAATGTTGCCTTGAGAAAAAATGGGCGCAATGGACTTGTTTTGTTAATTGATGGTCTCGACAAAGTTGTTTTTCGTCCGTTGGACGATGGAACGAGCAATACTCATGTTCGGCTCTTTTGTGACCGTGCAGAGCAGCTCGCCAGCTTGAAAGCCCATACTGTCTATACCGTTCCCATATCACTTGCATATTCACCGCGGGCCGCACAATTAGCCCAAGCTTTCGGAGAACATACACAGCCGATGTCTATGATTTCTCTTCGCGGCAAAAACAAAGCGGAACCAACGGTGGAAAATGTTGGTATGAGTAAAATGTGGGAGATGTTGGAAAGACGTTGCGCTTTTGCTGAGGTTGATATTAAGCATGTCTTCGATAAGCCAGAGACAGGCCATTATCTCTGTCAAATGACAGGCGGTCACCCACGGCATTTGATGATGTTTATGCAAGCAGCCATAAATGCCGTAGATAAATTGCCCATTACTCAAGATGTAGCAAATAAGGCTGTTAATAATTATGCTAACAGCTTGCTCCGAGAAATTCCTGACAATTTTTGGAAACCTCTACGTAATTTCAAAACTCCGCAACCGTACATTCCCAAAGACGAATTACATCAGCAGATGCTTTTCTATCTCCACGTTTTCGAATACATGAACGGTGAACCGTGGTATGAAGTCAACCCCGTCATCCGTGAGCTCCCAAAATTTAATCAGCAATGACAGTGCGGCTGGAATGATCGCCGAGCCTCTTCGCGCACTCCGCCGTGCGTTAACGCGCGAAGATGGCTTTGCCCTGTATATTGCAGTTGTTAAAACTCCATCACAACGTAACGAACTTATTAAACTTCTTCAAGAAGCTGTTCCGATGTTCCGGCTCCAAGTTGTTACCATTCGACCGCAAACAACTGACATTTTGGATGAAATAGTCCAACAGCTCGGTGAAAAAATCTCTGATCCAATTATGCTTGTTGGGATAGAGAATGTGCTTTCATACGAATCGACAAATCATCCAATTTTTCATGCATTAAACCTCCGCCGGCCAGACTGGCCGCGATTTATCAAGCAACCGGTAGTTTTCTGGGTGCCTGAGCATCTCTTAGGTCTTATTAGCCGTGCAGTTCCCGACTTTCTGGACTGGCGCAGTGACACACTTCATTTCCCCGATCTCGATCCCACGCAGGTCCAAATGCTTTATTCTTCGAATTGGAAAATGGGGATGGATACTCAAATGCCTGTTGGTGCCCGAATAGAACGCGTGAAAGAATTGGAATCCCGAATAGCATCGGACGAGCATAGCCGCGATCCAATCATTATCTCTTCTGTGGCTAACTGGCTAAACGAATTAGGAGTTCATTTAAATTTGCTTGGCAGAATACTTGAAGCTCATGATTGTTTTAAGAAAGCTGTCTCCTTTTTTGCGCTAATTGGTGATAAAAGGAGTCAGAGTGCTTCCACCGATAACCTTGGGGACACGTATAGATTTATGGGCGATCTGAAAACCGCCATGCAGTACTATGAACGAGCGCTTGAGACTTCTCGTGAGATAAGCGACAAGCATATTGAAGGGACAATCCTGGGCAATATTGGTGTTGTTTTCCGAGAGCAAGGAAGCACAGCAAAAGCCATTGAATTTTTCGAGCAACAATTAAGAATTTCCCGTGAAATAATCGACCGACGTGGTGAAGCTAATGCAATCGAAGGGCTTGCTTTGGTTAGTAGTGACGTTGGTGACTGGCCTAATAGCCTCAAATCACATAACCGAGCCTTGCAGATATACCGCGAAATTAGTGACCGACGAAATGAAGGTAATGTCCTCAATAATCTCGCAATCGTTTATAAGAACATGGGAGAGATGCATCGGGCGTTGGAACTTTATGAGGAGAGGTTAAAGATTGCTCGCGAAATAGGTGATCGGCGTGGGGAAGGCAATTCTCTTGGCAATCTTGCCAATGCTTATAATCGATTAGGTGATTCGCATAAAGCCATCGAGCTTTTCGAACAACATCTTAATATTGCCAAGGAGACAGGTGATCGGCTTGCTGAAGGTCACACTCTTGGTAACCTCGGCATCGCGTATAAAAATTTGGGTGATATGCGCAAAGCTGCTGAATGTTTTGAACAATCGATCAAAACCTCTCGCGAGTTCGGTGATCGACGTGGGGAGGCTCATGCTTTATGGAGTTATGCACTATTATTTAAAAGTTTAAATAATAGAGCTAAGGCCATCGACTGTGCTGAAGCTGCATTAAAGGATTTTGAATATTTTAAAGATCCGCGTGCTATCTTGATACGCGAGGAGTTAGAGAGGTGGCGCGGGGAAAAATGAGGCTAAGCTTCATTATATAAATCAACGCATCATGATGCGTTGATTTATTATTTGCATTCAGGAAAGCTTTTCGTTAGTTTGAGTCCGGATAACTTGATTTCAGCCAATGCCGGACAGAATCGAACATCTTCAGCGCCTGTTACGCGAGCGCATCGTCATCATTGATGGTGCGATGGGGACCATGGTGCAACAACGCAAGTTGACCGAGGCCGATTTCCGCGGCCAGCGCTTCGCCAATTGGACGGGCAAAGACCTCAAGGGGTTGAACGATCTCCTGAACGTCACGCAGCCGCAGATCATCGAGGATATCCATCGCCTCTATCTGGAGGCGGGGGCGGATATCATCGAGACGAACACTTTTAATTCGCAGAGCATCTCGCTGGCGGATTATGGGATGGAGTCGCTTGGTTATGAACTTTCCAAAGCCGGCGCGGAATGCGCGCGGCGCGCTGTCGAAACGGTTGAAAAGTCAGGGCAGGGGAGGGTCTGCTTCGTGGCAGGAGCCATCGGGCCGACGACCAAGACGTCGTCAATCTCGACGGATGTGAATAATCCCGGCGCGCGCGGCTGCACGTTTGATGAATTGGTGATCGCTTATTCGGAGCAGATCAACGGTTTGCTCGATGGTGGCGCGGATGTGCTGCTGGTAGAGACGATTTTTGACACGCTCAATGCCAAGGCGGCATTTTTTGCCATCCAGAAGATTTATGAAGAGCGGGGTATTGAAGCGTTGGACTCGCAGAGCTCGTCCCTCCGAAAGGACGGGGTTGAGTCAGTGGGCTCGCAGAGCTCGCCCCTCCGAAAGGGGGAAAAGGTTGTGCCGATCCTGGCATCGGTCACATTCATCCAGGCCGGGAGCAATCGCGGCGTGACGGGCCAGACGGTGGAAGGATTTTGGAATTCCATTTCCAACGTGCCACTACTATCGGTGGGAATGAACTGTGCGCTGGGGCCAAAGGAATTGCGTCCGCTGATCGAGGAGCTTTCAGGCATCGCGCCGATCTATGTCAGCGCGTATCCGAACGCGGGCCTGCCGAATCCACTGTTGCCGACGGGCTTTCCGGAGACGCCGGAAACGCTGGCGCCGCAATTGCGCGAATGGGCGCAGGCCGGTTGGCTGAACATCGTTGGTGGTTGTTGCGGCACCACGCCGCCGCACATTGCAGCCATTGCCGAGGCGGTGCGGGGGATTGCCCCGCGCAAGGTCCCCACAGTCGAGCCTTATCTGCGCTTGAGCGGATTGGATGCGCTGACGGTGCGTCCGGATTCAAATTTCCTGAACATCGGAGAGCGCACGAATGTGGCGGGGTCGCCCAAGTTCGCGCAGCTGATCAAGGCGAATGATTATGAGGCGGCGCTGAGCGTCGCGCGACAGCAGGTCGAGAACGGCGCACAGGTCATAGACGTCTGCATGGACGAGGGGATGATCGACGGAGTCGCGGCGATGCACAAGTTTTTGAATCTCATCGCCAGCGAACCAGACATCTGCAAAGTGCCGGTGATGGTGGATTCCTCGAAGTGGGAAGTGATCGAGGCTGGCTTGAAATGCCTGCAAGGCAAAGGCATCGTGAATTCCATTTCCCTGAAGGAAGGCGAGGAGAAATTTCTCAAACAGGCGAAGCTCGTCCACCAATATGGCGCAGCGGTCGTCGTGATGGCATTTGACGAAAAGGGCCAGGCGGACAGCTTTGAGCGCCGGACGGAAGTCTGTAAGCGCGCTTACGAGCTGCTCGTCACCAAGGTGGGTTTCCCGCCGCAAGACATCATTTTTGACCCGAACGTCCTGACGGTCGGCACGGGGATGGAAGAGCACGCCAATTACGCCGTGGATTTCATCCGTGCAACCAGATGGATCAAGGAAAACCTGCCATTGGCGAAGGTCAGCGGCGGCATCAGCAATGTTTCGTTCTCGTTCCGCGGCAACAACGCCGTGCGCGAGGCGATGCACAGCGCGTTTTTATATCATTCCATCAAGGCCGGGCTCGACATGGGCATCGTCAATGCCGGGCAATTGGCCGTCTATGATGAGGTGCCCAACGGCCTGCTGACGCTGGTCGAGGACGTGCTGTTGAATCGCCGGCCCGATGCCACGGAACGGCTGATCAAGTTCGCCGAATCCGTGAAGCAAAAGGGCAAGGCGGAAGTGGTGGAGGACGAATGGCGCAAAGGGACCGTTGAAGCACGTCTCACCCACGCGCTCGTGAAAGGCATCGTGGATTTCATCGAGGCGGACACCGAGGAAGCGCGCCAGAAATTTGCCAAGCCGTTGCAGGTCATCGAAGGCCCGCTGATGGCCGGGATGAACGTCGTGGGCGACCTGTTCGGCGCGGGCAAGATGTTCCTGCCGCAAGTCGTGAAATCGGCGCGGGTCATGAAAAAGGCCGTGGCGTATCTGATGCCGTACATGGAGGCGGAAAAGAAAGCCAGCGGCGCCACCAACAAGAACGCCGGAAAAATCCTGATGGCCACCGTCAAGGGCGACGTGCATGACATCGGCAAGAACATTGTCGGGGTCGTGCTCGCCTGCAATAACTACGAGATCATCGATCTCGGGGTGATGGTGCCTTGCGACAAGATCCTGCAGACGGCGCGCGAGCAAAACGTCGATGTCATCGGCTTGAGCGGGCTGATCACGCCATCGCTCGACGAAATGGCGCATGTCGCCCGCGAGATGGAGCGCCAGGGCTTGCGCCTGCCGTTGCTGATCGGCGGCGCAACCACCAGCAAGGCCCATACGGCGGTAAAGATCGCGCCGGGTTATCGCGAGCCGGTGGTCCATGTCCTGGACGCATCGCGGGCGGTGCCGGTGGTGAGCAGCCTCATCAGCGCCGAGAATAAGCCTGCGTTCGCCGCGCAAATCCGCGAGGAATACGATCGCATCCGTTCACAACATACGGGGCAGACTGCGAAGATCGTCTCGATCGGGGAAGCGCGCGCGAATGCGCCGAAGTTGAAATTCGATGATTTGCCGAAACCGGCCTTCACCGGCAGCAAGACGATCGAAGTTCCGCTTGAGGAATTGGTGCCGTACATCGATTGGACGCCATTCTTCCATACCTGGGAATTGCGCGGCGTGTATCCGAAAATTTTGCAGCACGAAAAGCACGGGGAAGAGGCGCGCAAACTGTTCGCCGAAGCACAGGAGCTTTTGGCGAAAATTGTCGCAGACAAATCACTTCAACCGCGAGGCATTTACGGATTCTATCCGGCCAACCGCATTGGCGATGACGTGGAGCTTTACACGGATGAATCGCACAAGAGTGTTTTGACGACGTTCCATTTTTTGCGGCAACAGATCGCCAAAGATGATGGCACGCCCAATTGGTGCCTGGCGGATTTTATCGCACCGCGCGGGGCAGGGGAGGTGCCGACTGATTATCTGGGAGCGTTCGCGGTCACGAGCGGTCACGGGCTGGAAGCGCTGGTCACGCGATACAAGGCGGACAATGATGATTATAACGCGATCATGGCGGAGGCGTTGGCGGACCGCCTGGCGGAGGCGTTCGCCGAGTATCTGCACAAGCGCGCGCGTGATGAATGGGGTTTTGGCAAAGATGAAAATCTTGCCGTGGGCGATTTGATCCAGGAGCAATACCGCGGCATCCGGCCGGCGGCGGGCTATCCGGCATGCCCGGACCATACGGAGAAGGGCATCCTATGGAAACTGCTCGATGTGGAGAAAAAAGCGGGCATCAAGTTGACCGAAAATTTTGCGATGTGGCCGGGCAGTTCGGTGAGCGGATTGTATTTTGCTCATCCGGAATCAAAATATTTTGCGGTGGGCAAGCTCGGCCGCGATCAATTGGTGGATTATCATTTGCGCAAAGGGTTGACCTTGCAGGAAGTTGAGCGCTGGCTGGGGCCGAATCTTAATTATGACCCGGTCAAGCCGGAGAGAATCGGCTGCGCCTGCGGGCAAGCGCACTGAGGGTTTTAACAACAAAGAAACGAAGGGAGAGAAGATCAGGGACGGAAAGTGTTTTTGGTGGATTGCGCCGCGTGAGGGCACGCGGCCTACATGGGGAAATTTGAGGGCGTCGTGCCGCCGTCGCTAAAGTCATTGGTGGATTGCCGCCGCGTGAGGGCACGCGGCCTACACGGGGAAATTTGAGAGCGTCGTGCCGCCGTCGCTAAAGTCATTGGCGAATTGCCGCCGCGTGAGGGCACGCGGCCTACACGGGAAATTTGAGGGCGTCGTAGAACTCCGCCCTCCGGCTTATCATAATGGATTGTTCCGCCGTACCTTCGGCACGGAAATTTTTTGCATATAAACCAGCCACATTGTGGCTGGCTAATTTCCGTTGTCGCTTTGCGACTGGCCTGACTGTTGACTACGGACTACAGTCGGTTTAGCGCCATTTCTTGCCGATTTTGTCCAGACCGGCGCGCTTCAGATCTTCCGGCATCATGACCGTGCGCATCTCGACATCGGCTTCAAAGGTCAGGAACCACGGCTCGGCCAGCGCAGGGATTTTTGACGCATCCGGCAGTTCCACGATCAGGATGGCGCTACGCTTCCCGTCTTGTTCGGTGAAATAGACTGACTTGGGTTTGTTCGCCCTCAAGATCCGGTTGATTTTATCGCCGACTGTGCCGTCCTTGACTGCCGCGTTGAAAGTGTGATGGGGAATTTTGACGTTCATTAATATTCGCATGATGATTCCTTTGCCTGATGGTTTATTTGGACAACGAGGCAACTATGACTGAATCGTTCATAACAAGGCAACAAGGAAACGAAGGTCAGAGCAAGGCGGTGATCGGCGAATTGCCGCCGCGTGAGGGCACGCGGCCTACACGGGGAAATTTGAGGGCGTCGTGCGGGGAACTCCGCCCTCCGGTTGTGCCCCAATAGATTATTCCGCCGTACCTCCGGTACGGAAATGTTTTTTGCACATAAACCAGCCACATTGTGGCTGGCTAATTTCCATTGTCGCTTTGCGACTGGCCTGACTGTTGGCTGCGGACTACGATAGTCAGGGCGTCGTGCCGCCGTCGCTAAAGTCATTGGTGGATTGCCGCCGTGTGAGGGCACGCGGCCTACACGGGAAATTTGAGGGCGTCGTGCGGGGAACTCCGCCCTCCGGTTTACCACACTTCCACCGGGCCTTGCGGCACGGGGATTTTTTCGCGCTGCGCGGAAGCCGGTTGATCCTGCATGAACGATGCGACCATCGGCGGCTGGCGGAAGCGCGGGAGCAATTCACCGTCGCTATCCAGAAACTGCTGGCGCCAGCGGATGTAATTTTCAAGGATCTCTTCGAATTGTTTGCGCGAAGCGACTTGCACGACTTTCTTGTTGAATTCGTGGCAGGGCCCGAACCGTTTGGAATACCAGGGCGCCACTTTGCGGAACATCCGACAGCCGAGTTCCTCGCCAAAGACCTCAATCATCAGGTCCAGGTGCCGGCGCATGACGCGGACGCGTTCGTTGAAGGAAGGTTCAGGGGGCAGGGTGGCGTCTGGCGTGGCAGCGTCTAAATATTTTAATGTCCTTTGAAAAATCCACGGGTCATAGAACGCGCCGCGGCCCATGCTCACGCCCGAGCAGCCCGTTTCATCGAACATTTTTTTGGCGGCTTGCGGCGTGATAATATCGCCATTGCCGATGACCGGGATGTCTTTTACCGCCTCGACCACTTTTCGGATCCCCGCGAGATTCACTGTACCGCCGAAGCCCTGTTGACGCGTGCGGCCATGGACGAAGACAGCGGCCACGCCGGCGGCCTCCAATGCGCGAGCCAGATCGGGGGCGGTCAGGTTGTCATCATCCCAGCCGAGCCGCATCTTGGCGGTGACGGGGATTTTCACGGCGGCGACCATGCCGCGGACGAGGGCGGTTGTTTTATCCAGTTCGGTCATCATGGCGGAGCCGCCACCGACGTTGCAGACCTTTCGAACGGGGCAGCCCATATTGATATCAATTGAATGAACGCCGAGCGATTCGAGATATTGGGCGGCATCCCGCATTTCTCCGGGAACACTGCCAAAAAGTTGCACCGCCAGCGGTGAATCCGCAGGCCGGGTTTCAATCAATTTGTATGCTTTCGGGTTTTTCTCCAGCAGGGAGCGGGCATTGACCAAATCGGTCGTGCAAAGGCCAACCCCGCCAATTTCCCTGATAATCAGGCGGAAAGGCAGGTTGGTGTAACCCGCCAAAGGCGACAAAAATAAGTTGGATTGCAATTTGAGCGAACCGAACCGCATGGTGTACATTGTACAGGAATTAGCTCATTGCGAAAGTGGCAATGGCATGATATTTTGGCGTGCCTGAACAGGCATTCCCGGAAAGAGATATTTAAGATGTTTGACGAAGACGACAATAATAAGAAAGACAACCGCGGCCAGAAAAAGCCGCCGGGCGGTCTAAATTTTCAATCATTCACGTGGGTCGCATGGATCATCATCATTGGTGGGATCATGGCCTTTTTCGTGTTCAAAAGCCGTTATGAGGTGCCGGGCCAGAAGCTGACCTCGCAGGAATTCTGGCAAAAATACGACGCCAACCCGCGGTTGATCGCGCAAGGCACCATTCACTATAACCTGGAATCCAGCGCTCTCGCGGACATCTCGGGAACTTTTTATACGATGGGCACGAACGGAATCGTCAAGGACGCGACCGGCAAGCCGGTCGTCACTCAATTTGCCACGCAGATCGCGCTGACCGAGGCGTTGAATAATAAACTGGTGCCGCCCGACGGAATCATGGACGCGGACCAGACCAACGGAGCCATGGCGCAATTGGGATATCAACTCCTGTTCTTCGTCGGCCTGGGCGTGTTGTTTTGGTTCTTTTTCATCCGGCAGATCAAGATCGCCGGCAAGGGCGCTTTGAGTTTCGGCAAGAGCAAAGCACGGCTGCTGGCCAAAGACCGCAATAAGATCACCTTCAAGGAGGTGGCCGGTGTGGACGAGGCCATCGAGGAAGTTTCCGAGCTGGTCGAATTTTTGAAGGACCCGAAAAAATTCCAGAAACTGGGCGGGCGCATTCCCAAGGGCGTCCTGATGGTCGGGCCGCCGGGAACCGGCAAAACGCTTTTGGCGAAGGCCATCGCCGGCGAAGCGGACGCGAGCTTTTTCAGCATCAGCGGCTCGGACTTTGTGGAAATGTTCGTGGGTGTCGGCGCGAGCCGCGTGCGCGATATGTTTGAGCAGGCGCGCCGCAACACGCCTTGCCTGATTTTCATCGACGAAATCGATGCCGTGGGACGCCATCGCGGTCATGGCCTCGGCGGCGGCAACGATGAACGCGAGCAGACCTTGAACGCGTTGCTCGTGGAGATGGACGGTTTTGATACCCAGGAAGGCATCATCATCATTGCGGCGACGAATCGCCAGGACGTGCTCGATCCTGCATTATTGCGCCCCGGCCGTTTTGACCGCCAGGTGACGGTGAATCTTCCGGACGTCCGCGGACGGGAAGGCATCTTGAAAGTTCACGCCAAGAACGTGAAGCTCGAGCCCAACACGGACCTGTCCATCATCGCGCGCGGCACCCCGGGTTATTCCGGAGCCGAGCTGGCAAATTTATTGAACGAAGCCGCCTTGCTGGCGGCGCGCCTGGGCAAAAAGGCCGTCGGCATGAGCGAATTGGAGGAGGCCCGCGACAAAGTGCGTTGGGGCCGCGAACGTCGCAGCATGGCGATGAGCGATGAAGAGAAGCGCGCCACCGCCTGGCACGAAGCCGGCCATGCGCTGGTGAGTGTTTTGCTCGAGCACACGCATCCGCTGCATAAGGTGACCATCATCCCGCGCGGCCGCGCCCTGGGCGTGACGATGTCATTGCCGAAGGAAGACATGTTGAATATGCGTCGCAAGCAGGCGATCGACACGATCATCATGACGATGGGCGGACGCATCGGGGAACAATTCGTGACGAATGATATTTCCAGCGGGGCCTCCATGGACATCCAACAAGCCACGCAATTGGCCAAGGCAATGGTCATGCACTGGGGCATGAGCGACAAGCTTGGCAACGTGTTGTATGGTGACAATCCTGAATACGTTTTCCTGGGCCGCGATATGATGACGCGCGCCAAGGATTACAGCGAACAAACCGCCCAGGAAATCGATGCCGAAGTCAAGCGGATCATCGAGGAGGCAAATGATAGCGCCAAGAAATTGATCAATGATCATCGCGATAAGCTGGAGATCATTGCCAATGCGTTGCTCGAATACGAAACCCTGGATGGCACGCAGGTTGATGAAATTATCCGAACGGGGAAATTCACCCCGCCGCCAAAGACACCTTCAGAGCTTGGCCCCATGATGGGCGCACCGGCAGGAACGCCTTTGCCTGAGAATCCGCCGAAACAAGTGCCGCCAAAATTACCGGGTCTTAGCTCGCCATCACCGGCGCCGGCTTAAGGGGTGGAGAGTTTTGAATGTTGGAGGTCGGGCGTCCACCCTCCGCACACTGCTACGGAAGAAGGATTGAATGTTTTTAGCGCTACGATCTCCTGACTAAGAACTGCCCTTTAGAGCGGTTTAAAAAATACTCTAATTGGAAGCTTTTTCGAGGTTCTTAAGGTCTTCGGCCAGGAATTGGGTGACATCCTTGAAGCGGGCCACATTGTCTGGATTCGCAGCCATCAGCGCCCGGTGGGCTTCCAGGCAGGTGCGGGTGATTTCCTCGCGGCTATGAGCGCATGGTTCCGCTTCGGCCTCTTTGGCGTCGCCCGGCAGTTGCACTGGACCGGTGGTGACTTTGAATAATTGCAGTACGCCGAGATTTTCCAGCAGTTCGGCCACACGCGGACTGGGGTTCAGCAACTCGATATCGTAATGGCGGCCGGCCCCGGGATTCGTCATGACCCCAAATCCCGCCAGCGTCCCTAAAAATGTGCTGTCCATCAGCAGGCATTGCGACAGGTCCACGACGAAATGGGTATAGCCTTTCTGGCCCAGGCCGGTCAGCAAAGTCTTGAAGTCCGGGCTGAACGTAAAATTGGCGCGCCCTGCGATTTTTACGCAGGCAAAATCCTTGCAGACCAATACCGACAAGTTTGCCGACGATGTCATAGTAATAAAAATCTAAATATTAACAGAATCTAACACAAAAAGCATCAAGCCGCGACTCCCTGGGGCGCGACTATTTGCACCAGGGTTTGTTGCAATACCAGGGCTTCGTCCAAACCGCTGCCCACGAGCCGCTGGTTGCAGCGCAACAGTAAATCCATGGCGTTCACCAATTCGCCCGGTGAGTATTTTTTCACCTGTGGCAGCGCTTTGTAAAGAACATAAGGATTCAACGCCAGCGGGTTAAACTTCTTGTCCGCGGGCAATTTGTCCTTCGGGACGCGCTCCAATTGCGCTTTGAACCGGTTATAATCCATTTCGGGTTTGATCCAGCCTTCGCGGATCATCTCCTTGAGCAACAACATGGCGCGGACCTTGGAGATCAAGCCGTAGAGCAATCCGATCTCCGACTTGTCTTTTTCAAATTTGACCTCCCACAATTCTTCATCCAGACGCCTCAACAATCGTGGCAAATCCCGGTCGCCCAGCGCATCGCCCAGGGCGAATGCCCTGGCCGTCTTGTTCTGGGAACAAATGGCCGTGACATCATCGAACTCGATGGTCTTCCTGTCCCCGGTGAAAATGGACAATTTTTCGATCTCATTCTCCAATTGCCGGGTATGGGGGCCGACGCGCGCGATCAATTCGGACAGCGCCTCCTCAGAGATCTCTTTTTTACGGTCACGGAGCGCGGTCCGCGCGGCCATTTCCGCGCGTTCCACCCAATCCCGGTCGTCCGCTGAAAGCGCCTCGAAGCTCTCCACCATCCCGATCTTATCCAGCGTTTTGAAAAATGTTTTGCGCTTGTCCACCTTGCCCGCGCTGATGAGCAGCCGCACATTTTGCCATTGGAAATTTTTCAACTCATCGGCCAGCTCGTTCAAGGTTTCCGTCACGGCCTGCGTGCCGGCCGCCCGTTCATCGCCAAGAAAGTTACAATCGCGCAGCCAGACCACTTTTCCGGATCCAAAAAAAGGCAGGGTCTGGAGGGCTTCGCGAAGTTTGGCAACCCGGTTCAAGGCATCGCCGCTGTTTGAGACGGTGGCATCGATGATTTCGTGGTCCATGCCGCCGAGTTCCACGGACCAGTCCTGGTACAGTTCTTTGGCGCGTTTTTTGACGGCGAACTCATCATCGCCACAAATGAGCGCCAGGGCTGGAGCTTTGGAGGGGGCCATTTTTATTCAGCGGCTTCGCCGCCGGATTCGTTGATGCGGTTGAGCACTTCACTCATGTCCTCAACCTGCTCAAAGAGGGGAGCGGCAACGAAGATCGGTTTTTTTTGCGCGGCGGCGATCGCCAGGCAATCACTCGGGCGCGCATCGACCTCGACGATCTTTCGCGCCGAGTGCAATTCGTTCTGTTGCTGGAGGACCAGCCGGGCGAAATAGGTGGAATTTTTCAGGTCGGTGATGATGACCCGCTCGACGCTGATGCCAAAGCCCTGGAAAATCCGGTTGATCAAGTCGTGGGTGAGCGGCCGCTCCTTCGGGGTCTGCCGCAAAAACATGCCGATGATTGCGCCCATCTGCGGCTCCACGTTGATGACAAAAACTTTATCGTCGTTGCCAACGAACAGCGCGCAACCGCTGTTGGCCGGAAGAATGCCGCGGATTTGCACGGACACAACGTCGTTCTTCATACCCCAAATTTAGACGTTAGCGTTTGAAAAACAAGTTGGATTACGCCCGCAATTGCTGGGCCGGGGCGGTGGCATGTTTGCTGTGTTTGTCGCGAATGGCCGTAAAATCTCCCTGTTCGCAGCTCGTGACGAAGCCTTCCGTGACGGATTTCAGTTCTTCCCAGCGGGCGCGCATCTGCCGGGTTTCAGCCGGGGTGATTTTTTCATCGGCGGTGGCGGTGGCGATGACGTGGAGCAGGTCGGCGAATTCCTGGACGATCTGGTTCGTCACGGGAATCAAAGAATGCGGATGGGGAGTGTTTTTGGGGTTCAAGATGAAGAAACCACCGGCGCGCTGGCAGATCCATTGGGCCAGGCGATTGTCTCCCGTGCTTTTAAGCAACGCCTCAATGCGGTCAAGGGGATTGCCGATACCGCTGCCGGAGGTGTTGGGCTCGGCCCACTTGTAAATCATCGAGGCCGAAAGGCCGAGGTCGGAGGCGATTTCCTTGGGTTTTCGCTTGTCGAAGACTTCGCGGAGCAGTTCGTGAGATTGCATGGTGCGAACATGGAAAAGAGCGGGGAAAATGGCAAGCCCAATGAGGCAAAGAACAGGAGCATGCCCACCCACGACGTCCCATCTAACAACTGTATTTTGTGTTTGATTCACCTTGATTAGGATTGATTTGGTCAGACGGGGTCGGATTTCCACCAAAGGCAGATGCGATGCGTTGGGTGGTGGGTTTGTGGAAATAGCAACGGCTCGCGATGTAAGTCGCGTTCATCATGGTTGAGGTTTAGCAGAAAAGAGCGAATAGTCATGTTGCCCGGGAACGGGAAAGGAAAAGCGGAAAGGTAAAAGACAAATCAAATATCAGCCACCAAGTCGCGAACTCGCACACCGAGGGCTTTGGCAATCCTTGTCAATGTTTCCAAGGTTACTTTATATTCCGCGCGTTCTATGTTCCCAATATAATTTCGCGCCAAATCCGCTTTCTCGGCAAGCTGTTCTTGACTCAAACCGGCTTTGGTTCGTCTGGCGCGAATTGCCTCACCGAGGATTTTAGATACGTGGCTGCGCTTTGGCACAAAGTAACAACAGACCAAGAAAGCGTGTCTGACTCTACCAAGTATACTTGTTATTTTTCCTTGCATTATCCTTGGCAATATATATGATAACCGCAGAATTCAGAGTCAGTTGGGCAAAATTTATGAAAACGGCAATCGGGAATTTGTTAATTGGGCTGGGACTTCTCACAGCAAATCTCATTTACGCCCAGGAAACGGCATCTCCTCAAAGTGGACCGGATTTGACGGCAAGTAATATTGACTGGGCAACCGCCGCAGATTGGCAGGTGGCATTGCAAGCCATTGAGCAAGTGCCGCCCATGCCCGCCATTGATGCCACCAATGGCAACACGTTTTGGTCTGCGCAACATATGCTCGGAAGCGCAGAACCGTGGCCGCCGCTTCCCGGAAATATTTGGCACCTTCCCGGATGGGATTTGAGCGATGGGCAGTACCTATTGGATGATGTGAATTTCAATTATAATGCCCTGCGGCGGCATACTGCGGTAAGCCAGCCTGTGATAAACGCAGACGGCACAATATCGATCATAAGTGCGGATGAACCCGCTCCGCCTGGTGGTGTCGGCGGTGATTATTCACCCGGCTTTTCAGGGGCCACACCCATTGACACGAACCTGCTTTGGTTGCAAATCACCAATGTTGCCGATGCAACGGCCTCCCTGAACCTGTATAACGCCACCGATTACGTTTACGCCATTTGGAGTACAACGAACCTTTCGATGCCCTTTACCAATTGGGAGGTGGAAACGGAAATATTCCGATCGAACACGAACTGCCTGCCCTTCACGGTGCAGACACAGGACCGGCAGGATTTGTTTCTACAGGCGGAGGATTGGACCAGAGTGACACAAAACGGGAATACCGCCCCTGATTGGTGGTTTTGGGAATATTTCGGAGCAACGGATTTGTCGGACACGGCCCCAGATAGCCAGGGGAACACGCTGCTGTACGATTATGAACATCATCAGGATCCCAACGTCATCAATTTTGTGTTGGAATTCACAAATGATTATGTCAATGCCAGCCCTATTTACGGGAGCATCAACCTTGAAGGTGGCGAGCCGTTTTATGAAGCGGTGTTGGTCAATGATACTAATACAACCGATGCGATTTGGGAGCCTTATACGTCAACCAATCTCATGGTAAATTTGGGTTTGACCAACGGCATTTATACTGTCCGGGTGGGGCTGCGGGGCCTGCCATCAAATGCAACGGAAAGTTGGGGACAGGCGCAAATAACCTTAAATGGAACCCCCTTGACCTTGGGCATTACCAGCCCTTCAAATTCAACCGTTTCGACGCCGATGATCCAAGTACAAGGCTACGCCAGCGGCGAATTAACCAGCTTGTCTTATGATGTGAGCAATGCAACCGGCCTGTTCACCAACCAGACAGGCTATGTGACGGGTGAATTCTATGACACGAATCTGATGGAATTCACCGCGAATTATTTTCAATGCTACGATGTGATCTTAACTAACGGTTTGAACACAATCACAGTTTATGCCACAGATGTGCTTGGCCAGGTTGCGACCACAAATCTGAATGTCACGCTGGACTATTCCGATGCGACCAATCCGCCGGCCTTGAGCATTATCTGGCCGCAAAGCGGCTCTTTTATCGGTGGCAATAGTTTCACCTTGCAGGCACAGGTGGATGACGACACAGCAACCGTGACGGCTTCCATAGACGGCCAAACAAGGGCGGGGCTGGTTGAACGAAGCGGAAAGGTTTGGGTCAATAATTTACCGATGTCAACGGGCACAAACATCCTGACGGTGACCGCCACGGACGCGGCGGGCAATTCAACCACCACCAACTTGACGTTGGTGCAAAGCAGCGCACTTGTGACGATGGACCCGCTTTCCACCAATGAGTTAAATCAATCTCTTGTCAATGTCGCCGGAACCATCAGTGACACGAATGAAACCTATGACATTTTCGTCAATGGCATCGGGGCCTATTATTTGGATGGCCAGGGTGACTGGGAGGCCGACAACGTTCCGGTAAGTCCGACGGGTACCGCGACATTTGATGTGGAGATTTATTTCGGTTATCCAACGAATACCGGTTCACAAATATTTACAGTAATCCAGCCGCCCTTGCTGATATTGTCAAAATACGAACAAAATTCTGAAATTAGCGCACCTGACGGAGAAGATTTATCAATAATACAGTGGGATTATGCTGCCAGTGGTTCTTGGAATTGGAATGATTATGGTGAATCCGGGAGAAACGACGCAAGTTCTGCGATGATGGCCGATACCACAAACTATATAGTACCGGAAGTGACAATTACTAATTGGGGAACGGGATATTCCTATTCCGGAACCTTTTCTCCAACGTGGCATGAGGCTCAACTTGTCTTTGACTTCGTCGGTAATACTGTTCGCGAATCCATCCAGACAACCCCGGCGATTGTGCCGGGAGGGCAAGCACAGGTGGGGGCCACCAGCGTATATCTGGTTACGGCTAATGCGATGACCTTTTCCGACCCATGGGACGATGACAACGATATTTGGTTGCCAGCGATGCAGCCTCAAGACCAGCCGGATGTTCCTGTGCCGCCTGAGCAGTTGTCGGTCAACGGATATGTGCTGGCCAATAGCGGCATCACCAATGCCGATGGCTCGATTTCAGGCTTCACATTGGTATCGGTCCCGGCAGGAACTTCAGTGCCCTTGCATTTGACTACCACCAATTCCGATGTGACCTTCAATCTGCAAGCCTATAATTTCCAGTTAACGGTGGTGTCGAACAGCGCGACGCAGATTGATAGAACAAATTGGGCGGTAGTGAAGACGCTGACCAATAATTACGTGACAGTGCAAGCAACGGTGGAGAATGCGGGTAACAATCTTCTGACGAATCTGGCAAATGTGATTCAATGGACGGGCGGAGAGTCTGTGCCGGGGAATCCAATGCAGCGGCGAATCACAACGACCAACTCGGTTGAAACAACAATAACCGCTTCGCTTGATTCCATTACCAACAGCCTGAATGTTTGGGTCATTTGGGCGACGATCAATATTCAAACTTCTGGAACAAACCCAGCAAAAGCACCTTCATTTGCAAATGCCAACGTCGCACCGGGCTATCCATTCGTAAATCAACTTGGGGTCCAATATTATGATTACAGTAGTTATGCCGCCGGCCAAATTTGTGCAGTGGCAAATATAACGCCATCGGGGGTTCATTCAATAATCACCAATGGATGGGATGTGTTTCAAATGAGAGTGTCACATGATTTTAAAGATGGATCACCAAACCCAATGTATTACGATACCATGTGGCAATCGGATGGCCCCGGGAGCGATTTTAAAACAGTCATTCCCGATCTCAGTGACAACTTATACACGATTGATGGCCCAAACATCGGACCTTTTGCTTCCGATTCTTATGAAACATATAATAATTTCTATGATTACATTACCTGGAATTCAACAATTTGCTGTAGCACCAACAATTTTTGGTATTTTGAAGGGCGATGGAAGTCAAGTCAAACGCCGCCGGTGACGTTTACAGGACTCGGAACCGGCACAAACAACCTGCCAACAAATTCGTTTTATCCACCGCCATGATTTCAAAAATCGTTTAGTGAACAAAAATGGAAAAAATATGAAATCGAATTACTTGAAAACTTTGCCAAAGCGCAAATCGTGCTGTCTAGCCATATTCGCAATGCTTTTTCTTTTCAGCTCGAAAATACCGGCTGAAGAACCGAAAACGGAGGTAATGTCTGGCGACATTATTTCGGCTTGCCGCACTGGTAATATTGATGCTTTTGAATCAGTCGTCCATGATTATCATGCCGATAATAATCAACTCGGCGCTCAATTGCTGATGTTACTTAAAAGCACGCAATCGAATTTTAGCCAATCCGCGTCCGCTTATTTTCTGGGGGAAATCCATTATACAAATAGCGTGGATGCTTTGGCTGCGCAAATTGCCTTTCGATTTCACGGCGTTATAATGAAACATCTCGTAGAAATCAATATACCAGAATATCCAGCAATGGATGCTTTGGTCAAAATTGGTACTCCTTCGATTCCTGTCGCGATACAAAACTTAGCCGAAAGTGATGATGCTCAGGTCCGCGATTTGTCATTGCAGGTTCTTAATCGTATTGAAAACGACAAAGATATTGTGCGATTACGCTTGCAGAAGGCTCTGCAAGCGGAAGCAGATCCTCAAAAACACATGCGACTCCAAACCGCCTTAAAATCGCTATCAGACCTGGAATGACAGAATCGAGGTCAGCAATATGAAGTTACAAGTCTTTGATTTACGAAGAGGACATTAGTGCTGCTGTTTTTGCGCGATCACAAAATTTGACACCGGTTTCAACCTGTGCAACTATCCGGACCGCTTTCGGTCACGTCGGCAACCATGAGTTTTTGCACGGGGCAAATCCAGATGCTTCAATATTAGGGCCTGCCGCTTCATCATAAGGAACCGTTAATGACCCGCATTAGCGATTACAATTATTGGTCGAAATTATAAATGCGCAGGCAGGCAGGATGTTGTTTGATATGAGAGACGCATGAATGGCGACCCCAACACCGTGATTTCCTTTTCTGCTTGCTTAGGCAGCGGATTGGGATTTTACTCGCACCAACAGAAAATCAGCCAGGTCTTATGATTGTTTATTTAATCTGTTTGGTTGTGGGACTGACCTTCTCCCTGCTCACGGTTTTGGGCGGCCACTTCTTTGGGCATAGCGGCCATGTGATCGGCAGCGCGGGCCATGCCGAGGCGGGATCGGACAGCAGCGATGCCCCGGGGATTTCGATCTTCAGCCCCACGATCCTGGCGTCGTTCATCACGGCATTCGGGGCTTTCGGCGTGATCTTTACCGAATTTCCGGCGACCAACCGCGTGTTCATCAGCGCTCCTTTATCGCTGCTGGGCGGGCTGATCGTGGCGGGAGTGCTGATGTTTTTTTTCCGATACGTATTTTCCCACACCCAAAGTTCCAGCGAATCGCACGTATCCAGATTGATCGGCGCGGAGGCCAATGTCATCACGCCGATCCCGGAAAACGGCGCGGGTGAAATCGCTTACGTCGTCGGCGGAACGCGTTATACGGCGCCGGCGCGCGGTGAAAACGGCAAGCCGGCAGCTAATGGCCAGACCGTGAAGATTGTCCGGGTCGTCGGAACCCAGTTTTACGTCAAGACAACGATTTGAAATAAACGATTTAGAATTCTCAACTTCATCCCCATTAAACAATCATGCAATCGAACTTAGCCTCCTTACTCGCCGACGTGGACATCATGAAGAACGGCCTCATTCTCACGGCGGTGGTCGTCGTGGTCGTCGTCTTGTTCCTGCTGGTTTACATGGTGCTCAGCCGTTACACGAAGGTGGGACCAAACCAGGTGCTGGTGGTGTCGGGTATTAAACACCGCATGGATGATGGGACGAAAGTCGGTTTCCGCATCGTCAAAGGCGGCGGCACGTTCGTCTGGCCGATGGTGGAAAAGGTGGACATTCTTTCGCTCGAACTGTTGACGATTGATGTGCAGACGCCTGAGGTTTACACCAGCAAAGGCGTGCCGGTGAAGGTGGACGGCGTGGCGCAAATCAAGGTCAAGGGCGATGATATCTCCATCCGTACCGCGGCTGAACAATTTCTGGGCAAATCACAGGATGAAATCCGCAATATCGCCACGCAAACGCTGGAAGGACATTTGCGCGCCATTTTGGGCACGATGACGGTCGAGGAAATTTACCAAAACCGCGATGCCTTTGCGCAAAAAGTGCAAGAGGTGGCGGCAGACGATCTGGCGAACATGGGACTGACCATCATCAGTTTCACCATCCGCGATATCCGCGATTCGCAGGGTTACCTGGATGCGCTGGGCAAACCGCGCATCGCGCAGGTCAAACGCGACGCCATCATCGCGCAGGCGGAAGCCGACCGGGATTCGATGATCCGTTCCGCGCAGGCCAACCAGGCGGGGCAGGAAGCGAAATTCCAGGCCGATACCAAGGTGGCCGAGGCGCAACGCGATTATCAGATGAACGTAGCGGATTACCAGGCCTCCGTGAACCAGCAAAAGGCACAAGCCGACCTGGCCTATGATCTGCAAAAGTTCAAGACCGGCCAATTGGTCAAGGCCGAAGAAGTGCAGGTCAATATCATCGAGAAGCAGAAGCAGATCGAGCTGCAACAGCAGGAAATCCAGCGCAAGCAACGGGAACTGGAAGCGACGGTCCAAAAGCCCGCGGACGCCGAGCGTTATCGCGTCGAAACTTTGGCGAACGCGAAGAAATTCCAATTGGAAACCGAAGCGGCGGGCGCGGCTTCTGCGACCAAAGCGACCGGTTTTGCCAGCGCGGATGTCACCCGGGCGACCGGCGTGGCCGAAGCCGAGGCCAACAAAGCGCGCGGCCTGGCCCAGGCAGCCGTCATCGAGGCGCAAGGCAAGGCCACCGGCTCTGCCATGCTGGCCAAAGCTGAATCATTCAAGCAGTATAATGAAGCAGCGGTGATCGAGATGATCGTGCGCGTGTTGCCGGAAGTAGCTGCCAAAATCAGCGAACCGCTGTCCAAGACGGAGAAAATGGTCATCATCAACAGTGGGCCTGGTCCCGGCGGCGGGGCGAGCAAGTTGACCGGCGATGTGACGACGATCATCAGCCAATTGCCGCCGGTGCTGGAGAGTCTGACCGGGGTGAAGTTCGAAAAATTGTTGGAACAGGTTCCGGCCTTGAAAAAGGCGATGAGCAAAGACGACGATAAAAAATAAAAACAATCAACATTTTTATTGCCATGGAAATTTTACTATTGCCCCTGATTATGGCCGGTGTGGTTTTTGGGATCTGTGTGTTCATTTTCTGGATCTGCATGTTGGTGAGCGCCATCCAGAACAAGGGCCTGACTGATGGGGAGAAAATCGGCTGGGTGTTGGCGATGATCTTTCTGCATTTTATCGCGGCCATACTTTACTTTTTTATCGGCCGGCCAAAACGCACAGTGCCTTTGATGTACAAAACATGAAGCTTTGCCGTTCACAAGACAGCCGGATGATCGCCGGGGTTTGTGGAGGACTGGCGAAATATTTGGGCTGGTCGCCCGGCAGGACGCGCCTGGTTTGGGTGCTGGCGACCATTTTCACCGTCTTTGCGGGGGTAATCATCTATCTTGCGCTTTGGTTTCTGATGCCGAAGGCGCCGACCCGGCCCCAGGCTTTTGAATCGCCACCATTGCAACCGTGGAAGAAGGTATAATAAGATAGGCTATGGCTTTGACCGAATTTACCGACCAACAGAAACAATCGCTCGTGGATCTAATGGTGCTGGGCATGTACGCCGACGGCAACCTGGACCTGATCGAGGATGAAAAGGCCCGGCGCGTGCTGGATTCCATCAGCTTTTCTTCCGACAGCGCCCGGCAGTATTTTCTCGATGCCAGCTTTGCCCGCGCGCGGAAAAATAATATCTCATTGGAAGCGACCCGGAAATACATCGGCGAGATCGTGAAAAATTTTCCCACGCCGGCCATGCGCCGCCAGACTTATGAGGCGCTCGAGGATTCGCTTTCCAGCGACCGCAAGATCGCGGATGGAGAGACCAAGCTGCTGGTCGCGGTGTACGAAGGATTTGGCCTTTGATTTCCGATGCACCTCTTTGAAGCCATCGTCGACGCGAACCACCGCGCGGTCGCCGGCGACAAGGAAGCCGGCCTGCATCCGGATGATTTTGCGGCTGATCTGCCAGTCATCGCGCTGACCTGCATCGACCCGCGGCTGAATGCTTTTTTCCCAAATGTGCTGGCGTTGCCCGCCGAAAAATTCATCTGGTTGCGGAACGCGGGGAACATCATCACGGCGCCGCTTTCCAGCACCATGCGCTCGCTGGCGCTGGCCTGCGCCGTGAAAGGCGGCAGGGAAATCGCCA
The DNA here is from genome assembly GCA_036490655.1 of Verrucomicrobiia bacterium. Classification (GTDB taxonomy): domain Bacteria; phylum Verrucomicrobiota; class Verrucomicrobiia; order Limisphaerales; family UBA11358; genus UBA11358. The sequence continues at coordinate 118,391 of DASXDM010000029.1, forward strand.
TCATCGGCCACACCGACTGCCAGATCGCCAAAACGACAGCCATGCAGTTGTTGGACAAATTGAAGGCGGTCGGGGTCGATCGCCAGGCGCTGCCGGACAATCTCAGCGAGTTTTTCGGCATGTTCGGGAGCGAACAGCAGAATATCATCAAGGGCTGCGACATCATCCGGCACAGCCCGCTGATCGGCCCGAATGTTCCTGTGCATGGCCTGCTGCTGGATGTTGAGACCGGGGCATTGGATTGGATCGTCAATGGATACGAAGTGTTGCAATCGCAGGTGAAGACGGCAGAACAGACCGCGGCTCATGTCAACCTGGGGAACCAGACTGATTTAGGCAAGATCAGCGCCCATGGCGCGCTCAAGAATTTTGAGATGGGCGAGATGAAATTTCCCGAGATGAAGATCGGCGAATCGGCGGCGAAAGCGGTGAACTCGATCTTAGATGAGACCAGGCAGGCCGCAGCCAAAATCGGAGAACAAATCCCGGTGGCCACGCCAGTCGCCGCGACCCTGGTGGATGCCGCGCAACAAGCGGCCAATTACGCGGAAAGAAATTGGTCGCGTCCGCCAAGACTGCCGGTGCCGCCGCCGATCCCAAAACAGATCAATGTGAAGCGGTAACTCGGCCCCGCCGGTAATCATCGATCCGCCACTTCAGAAATTCCGAAGAATGTTTTGGCGTCGCCTTGTTCCGCAACGGCCAAGAGGCGTTGGAATCACGCTGCAATCGTTTTAATTCGCCGATCCCGGCCAAGGCCATTTGCCTGGCTTTTGAAGTTCTTCCTTTCGCCACGGCCCGTTGCCAGAGCATAAACTTGCATGATTGGGCGGCCATGCGGGCAGCTAAATCCAATTCCCGCAAAAGAACCCTTTCCGAAGTTGAAGATACGTTCGCGCGAATCAAAATCGAACGTTGCCTTTCAATGTCCTTGAGGGTTTTCCGGATCTTTTCAGAAGATATTTTAGAAAACCATTTTAGGCCGTTCCGGCAAAACAGTTCACGCTCTTCCGGCCTGGGGGCGGCAATGACCGTTCCCAACGGCGTTTCATTCGCGATTCGGACTCCCAGTTTTTTGTGGACCAAACCAAGGTCCATTCCGACCCGCGCCATCTTCGAATCGCCGAAAACATTGCTGCCCAAGATCGGGATAATCGTCGCTGCATCAAAATTGTTCGAATTCCACGCCAGCGACGCTCCGGCGATGAACATTGGCCAGCTTATCGCCAGGGGATTGGGATGCCCGCCATCGCCCCAATCGCAAATAAGATAACCTTTAGCGCGAAACTTTTTACCCGCAACGGCGGCGGCACGAAGATTTGCAAGAGCATTGTCATGCCGGCCAACCAATGTCTGCCAGGTTGAAGTGCCCGGGCAAACGTAAAAAGGTATCCGCGATCTGGCGAATTTTGCCGCTTCCCGCTGGAAGGGATGGCCAGCCTCGTATCCCCAATTCAATGCCACTGCGTTCCCGGGCAGTTTGCGGATCAGGCCGGGATATTTCAAAATGATGTCGCCCCAGAACATCATCGTCTTCCCGTGAGCTGAAACTTCGCGATGGATTTTCTTCAAGAAATCCAAATAAACTTTTCCTTTGCCACGATCTTCGCAAAGTTTTTTGCTCTGGCCCCGGCCAAGATCCCAGGTCTCATCGCAGCCAACATTGAAGAATTTGCTGGAAAAGTTCGGCAACAATTCAGCATAGAGTTTTCGCAGGAACGGAAGCGTGCCCGGATGATTGGGCGCCAGGGTGGTCGGGCGGCGGACAAATTCACCGCCGGCATCTTCATAAGGTTTGGGAACTTCGGCCAGCTTTTTGAGAGCGGGATGTTCCAGAAAATAGCGAAGATGGCCAAAGGAATTCTGATTGGGGACAAGGTCGATGCCCAGTTCGCGGCAACGCGCATCCAAAATCCGGATCTCTTTCGCGGTAAGCGCGCCCCAACTTTGCCAAACGGATTTGTATTTGCGATAGGCGAAGGTGTGCTCGGTGTAAAGCTGAAGCTCGTTGATCTTGAGGTTGGCCAACTTTTCCGCGAGGTCCAGCAAGGTTTCCAGTTTAGGAACGCGACCGCGCGAAATATCGAGCATGACACCGCGCCGCGAAAAATCGGGCCAATCGCGGATTTTTAAGCAGGGCAGGCGATGTCCATATTGAAGGATCAATTGCCGCAAGGTCGCCGTCGCCGCCCGCAAGCCTTCAGGCTCGCGAAACAAAATTTCTATCCCATCCCGTGATATCGCGATGGCATATCCCTCCGGATGGCGGGGTGCCGAACCGGAGCGGTTGACCCGGATGGAAGCCGGTGAATCGCGCGGAGACAGCGTAAATGTGCCGGGAGAAAGTTTTACCGAGCGGGGGCGGGGGAGCAGGTTCAATTCCATGCAATCACGGAATTTCAAGTTGACGAAATCCGGCAGGCCATTTCACGCGTCACAGATGGAAAACATTCCAGAAATTCATCAAGGGAATAATTATCTTCTAGATAATCAAAAAGCGTTTTGACGGGGACGCGCGTACCTTTGAAAACAGGTGTCCCGCCGAGAATTTCAGGGTCAACAGTGATCAAATCCTTCGTACGCATAATGGCAAGATAACACGACACAAACCAGAACGGCAAGTTGTGAAAGTATCAACGCGCAAAACTCTACTTTGCCGGGATCATTCCGCTTTGGCGCGCAAAATTGAACAGGCCGCCGGCATCCACCACGGGGCGGACATCGCCCAGCGGTTTGAATTTAAAAACTTTGCCGGTGCCCGTCACGGTGACCGTCTGCGCATCCAGGTCAACGGTCACCACGTCACCGGTTTTAAGAGTGTCGCAAAGGCGCTCCGTGAGTTCGCAGGGGTACAATTCGCCGGTGGCGACGGAATTGCGGAAGAAAATACGCGCGAAACTTTCGGCGAGCACGATTTTACAACCGGCCGAACCGAGGGCGATAGGGGCATGTTCGCGGGAACTGCCGCAGCCAAAATTCTTTCCGGCGACGACGATGGGATACTCGCTGTCAAGCGCCCCTTCTTTGACAAAGCGGGTCTGGTAAAGAGATTCGGGCAGGCCGGCCATGGCAAAGCTGCCTAACTTTTCGTATTCGTCAGGAATCGTCGGCACGAGCGCGAGATATTGTGCGGAGATGATCTGGTCGGTGTCGATGTTATCGCGCACAACATAGACCGGACCGCTAAAAACAGACTTCGTCATGTGATTATATTGGGGGCAGCGGCGTGAATTTTCAATCAGATTTCAATCGGCGGTTTTTCCTCGGGCAAGGGTGGGGGAACCCGTTGTTCGCGTTTGCGCAAAACGATGACTGCGGCAGTGCAGGCGGTCCAGGTCGGCAAATCATCCGCCAGGGGAATCAATTTCAGGACGAACGTGGGCAACAACAGCCAATGAAAACCGAGCACCCAACAGGTCAAAAACATCGCAATGACGTCGATGAAATCATCGATAAATGCCCATCCAAGGGGGCCAAGCAATAGCTGGAGTCCGTCCGTGAATACTGCGATGGCCAGAGCTAAAATTATGCGAAATTTTGTTATTTTAGGCCCGTTGGCATTGTTCAATTTGGACAGGATGGGCAGCATCGGCTAAAGCGCGCTAAGTTCCTGCCACAGAAAAGCGCTCATGCGCTGGCCGTTCTCAAAATTATCCAGGTCGAATTTTTCGTTCGGCGAGTGGGCGTTGTCTTCCGGCAATGCGAGGCCGAGCAATAACGTGTCCGCGCCCAACACTTTTTTGAAATCATTCACAATGGGGATCGAACCGCCTTCGCGCAATAAGACCGGCTCGCGATCAAAGGCTTTGTGCAGCGAGCGCAACGCCGCCTGCGCGTGGGCACTGGTCGGCGAAACCATATACGCTTCCGCACCATGGCCGGCCTCGATTTTAATGCGAACTGTCGGCGGACAAATCTTCTTCAAATAATCACAGACAATCTTGCGGATGCGCCCCGGCTTTTGGTTGGGAACGAGGCGGCAGGTGATTTTTGCCCGGGCCCATGAAGGGACAATCGTCTTGCTGCCTTCGCCCTGGTAACCGCTCGTCAGGCCATTGATCTCAAAGGTCGGGCGGGCGCTGCGCTGTTCGGAAGGGGTAAATCCGCGTTCACCGCAAAGTTTTTTTACGCCGAGCAAATTTTGTAATTGCCGGTCGGTGATCGGCAGTTTTTTGAATTCAGCCCGTTCGTAAGCCGAGAGCGGGGCAACGTCGTCATAAAAATGAGGGATGGCGATGCGGCCATTCTTATCCCGCAACTTGCCGAGCAGTTGGCTGAGGGCCATGGCGGGATTATCAACGGCGCCGCCGAACGTGCCGGAGTGGAGATCGCGCGAGGGACCGACCAGGGTGATCTCAAAGGCGATGATCCCGCGCAATCCATACGTGAGGGCGGGATGTTTTTTGCCGGGCATACCGGTATCAGAAACCACTACGGCGTCACAATCCAGCTCCGTGCGATTTGATTTAAGGAATTGAGCCAGATGTTTGCTGCCGACTTCCTCCTCGCCTTCGATGACAAACGTCAGATCGCAGGGCAGGGGGGTGCCGGTTTTCAGATAGGCTTCCGCGGCCTTCAAGTGGGCGAAATGCTGGCCCTTATTATCCGTGGAACCGCGCGCAAAAAGAGACCGCCCCTTGATCCGCGGCTCAAACGGCGGCGATTCCCATAAATCCAATGGTTCAGGCGGCTGGACGTCGTAGTGCCCATACACCATAAAATGCGGGCGTGATGAGGTTTTCCGGCGTGGCGTTTTGGCGACAATGATCGGATGGCCGCCGGTCGGACAGACTTTGGTTTCCAGGCCGATCTGTTTGCAATGGTTGGCCAGCCATTCGGCGCAGGTGAGCATGTCCGGGTTATGTTGCGGTTGGGCGGAAACGCTCGGGAACCTCAGGAATTCGCACAAATCGACGACAAATTTGGCCTGGTTTTGTTTTAGATAATCAAGGACTGCCTGCATAAAAAAGCAAAAAACTTGGCTAAAATATCCGCGGACGGCGCTGCGCCGGTCCTGCCCGGATAAGACACAGCAAAAAAATTAGCGGGCGCAGCGATACACACGTTCAATCGCCAACGCCCGCTGTTACGCCCAGTTCTCGTTGGGCAATGCCAACCATAATCCTTCCCGTCGATGACGCAAGCGATTTTTGAAAAATAATTTTTCCTAGCGCCCGTGACATTTGTATCCTTGATCGCCGTGTTTCCGCAAAAATGTTTTTGGCCATTTTTCTTCGCCCGGTTTCTGCCGTGCGTGCTGGCACTCGCTTTCCTCACGGCCAGGGCGGATAACTCTCCCTTTGTGGTGGACTCCTGGGGCGTTGATGAAGGATTGCCGGACAACGAGGCGATTTCCGTCATCCAAAGCAGCGATGGTTATCTCTGGATCGGGACGCAGCACGGGCTGGTGCGTTTTGATGGAGACCGGTTTACGGTCTTCAACCAGATGAACACGCCGGGCCTAAGCAGTGACCGCATTGTTTTTTTGTTCGAAGACAAAGAGAGCAACCTGTGGATCGGAACTGAGTCGTCCGGCCTGGAGATGATGAAAAATGGAACGATCCAAAATTTTTCCGCAGCCACTTCCGGCGGGGGCAAGGTTTCTTATGCGGTCGAAGATGAGTCCGGCACCCTCTGGTTTTCCGCGGAGAATGGGATCATCGTTTATCAAAAAGGGCAGATAAATTTTCACCAGGGGGTTGTGGCGTCATCCCTGTTTTCGCTGGCGCAACACGCCGTTGTCCCTTCCACTGCCGGCAATTACTGGCAGATCGCAAATAACGCCATCGGGAAATGGAACAACGGGCAGTTGCTAAAGAATTTGGGTCCGTTTCCCTGGGGAAATGTGATCGTCAGCGCCGCGATCGAAGATGACCGGGGAAACCTGGTTGTCGGCACGTTGGGCGCAGGAATTTTTTGGGCCGACGCCAACGGAAAATGGCTAAACATCTCAAACGAATTGTCCAAGCCGTATATCCTTTCGCTGCGACAGGACCGGGAGGGAAATTTGTGGGCGGGAACGGACGGCGGAGGGTTGGACCGCATCCGGCGAAGAATTTTTAATTCGCCGCCGAATCTTCCGGCCAAGGACGCGCAATCTTTGTCTGCGGACGCCGAAGGCGGGATGTGGGTGGCGTTTAACGCTTCGGGGATTTCCCATTTCCATGCAAACGGCGCTGTGGAAAATTTTCCGATCGGCTGGGCATCAAATGCGTGGGCTATTTTACAAACGAAACAATTGCAAGTCTGGGGAGGCACGCGGGGCGAGGGTATTTTCCAATTTCAAACAAATCAATTCGCCCCGGCAAAAGGCGCGCAGATCCCCGGCCTGCAAATTTTTTCACTGTTTGAAAGTCGTGATGGCCAGCTTTGGGCCGGCTCAGACAACGGCCTGGGCAATTTCGATGGGCAGAAGTGGACGTTGTTCACGACGCATGATGGTTTGTCGGGAAATTCCATTCGCGCCATCGCCGAAGATTCCAAAGGGGGGTTATGGATCGGCACCGAAAGCCAGGGGCTTGATTATTTTCAGGGCGGAAAATTCAGTTATCATCGTGCCGGCGATGGCACCTTGCCCGGTGATGATATTTCCTGTCTCGCGGTCGAAGACGATGGGACGCTATGGGTGGGGACCTTCGCCCACGGGTTGGCGCGGCTTGCGAATGGTAAATGGCAGTCATTTTCCATGCGAGACGGCCTGGCCAGCGACAGCATCAGTTATATCCTGGATGAGGGTGACACGCTTTGGATCGGTTCAAACGCCGGGTTGATGCGCATCGCCAAAAGATCGTTCGACGATTTTGCCGGGGGCAATGCTGATTCCATCGTTTGCCGGACTTATGGGAAAGCCGACGGTTTACCCACGCGCGAATGCTCCATCGGTTCCCAGCCGGCCGCGTGCCGGACAACGGATGGCAAATTATGGTTCCCGACCACTGAAGGCGCCGCCTCGGTCGATCCTTCAGAATTAAAAACGAATCGGCAGCCGCCGACGGTGATGATCGAGTCCATTCTCGTCAATGGCCGGGAACAAAACTCCAACCGGCTGGCCTCGCTTTGGCCGGAGACGGTCACGATCTCACCCGGCGGTGACAAATCGGAGATCCAGTTGGAGATCCACTATACGGCATTGGATTTTTCGGAGCCAAACCTCGTCAAATTCAGGTACCGGCTGGAGGGTTATCAAACTGATTGGATCGACGCGCATAATGAGCGCGTGGCGCGTTATCCAAAACTGCCGCCGGGAAATTATCAATTCCGGGTGGAGGCCATGAACGAAGATGGCGTCAGCAATAAAAATTCCGGTTCGTTCAGTGTCATTGTCCTGCCGCGCTTTTGGCAGATGGCCTGGTTTGCCGCCCTGGAGATTCTCTTCACCCTGGGAATCGTCGCCGCCATCGTCCGTTATGTCTCCACGCAAAAGCTGCAGCGCGAATTGCAGCGGCATAAGCAGCAGGAAGCCCTCGAGCGCGAACGTTCACGCATCGCCCGCGACCTGCATGACCAACTCGGCGCGAACCTGACCCAGGTGGCGCTGCTCGGTGAAATGGCCGAAACGGATAAAAACCTGCCGGAAGAAGTGGAATCGCACGCGCAACAGATCTCCCAGACCGCGCGCGAAACGACGCGCGCGCTCGATGAGATCGTTTGGGCCATCAATCCGGCCAATGACACGCTGGAGGGATTGACCAACTATGGCATCAAATATGCGCAGGAATTTTTTGCATTGGCCGCCGTGCGCTGCCGGGTGGATGCGCCCACGGAACTGCCGGATGTCTCGCTTCCGCCAGACGTGAGGCACAATGTTTTCCTGGCGTTCAAGGAATCCGTCAACAACATCGTCAAGCATGCCGAAGCGACCGAGGCGCGGATCCAGGTGCGGCTGACGGCGCATAATTTCATTTTTGAGATCGAGGACAATGGCAAGGGCATTGCGGGCGCCGGCGAAAAACAAGATCGCAGCGGGCTGCGCAACATGCGCAAGCGGATGGCAGACATCGGCGGGAATTTCGAGATCGGCCCGGCGGCGGGGAAGGGGACCCTGGTGCGATTGACGGTGCCGGTGATTTTTCGCAAATGATTAAACAATTGAGACTTGTATCAATGAGTAACTATTCCAAGGTTCTTACTGGCGCAAGCCGTTTTAACGGCTTAACGGCGCAGGATAAACCGTTGAAACGGTTTTTATTGCGCGGGCCTGCGATCACCGGGCTGAAGCCCGGTGTTAATGAAATCGTGTTACTCATTTATGCGGGACCTGGTAAGCTTATCAGGCATTAATTTATGGCGATATCCGTTTCCATCGTTGAAGACAATGACAAGTTGCGCGGCACGCTTTCGCGGGTGTTGAATCGCTCGGAAGGTTTCCAGTGCGTGAGCCAATATCCCAACGCCGAGGATGCCCTGAAGGATTTGCCCGTGATCAAGCCGAACGTTGTCCTCATGGACATCAATTTGCCCGGCATGAATGGCGTGGAATGCGTCCGCCAGTTGAAGCAGATCCTGCCCGAAACCCAGGTGATGATGCTCACCGTGTATGAAGATACGGAAAATATCTTCAATGCGCTGGCGGCCGGAGCGAACGGTTACATGCTGAAGCGCACCGCATCCAAAGAATTGCTCGAGGCCATCCAGGACGTGCATCGCGGCGGTTCGCCGATGACCATGCACATCGCGCGCAAAGTGGTGCAATCGTTCCAACGGTCCGCCGCTGCCGCGCAAACGACGGAGAACCTTTCCGAGCGTGAACAGCAGGTGCTCGACCTCTTAAGCCAGGGCCTGATGTACAAGGAGATCGCCGATAAACTCGAGATCAGCTATGAAACCGTCCATACGTATATCCGGCGCATCTACGAGAAACTTCAAGTGCGCACGCGGACGGAAGCGGTGGCGAAATTCTTGAGGCGGTAGAGGGAATGCTCACGCGAAGGGCGCAGGGGACGCAAAGGCTGGAAGATTCCGATTTTCAAAATCCAATTCCATGGGGTCCTGGCGTGAGGCTTTGCTTGAATTCTTTCCATTGGGAGCGCAGGCTGCATTTTTATGCAAAATCAAATCAGTCCCCACACCGAAAACGAATTATCCAAAATGATTCTCGACGCAGCGTTTAAAGTTCACACGCGAACGGGACCGGGATTGCTCGAAAGTGTTTATGAAATCATACTCGCGCACGAATTGCGCAAAGCCGGTTTGCAGGTGGAACGGCAAGCGCCGATTCCGATACGCTACGATGAGTTAACTTTTGACGAGGGTTTCCGCGCCGATTTGCGGGTCGAGGGTAAAGTCATTGTGGAATTGAAATCCATCGAGCAACTCATAAAGGTTCACAGCAAGCAAGTTCTCACGCAGCTTCGTTTGAGCGGATGCAAGCTCGGCCTTTTGCTCAACTTTGGCGAAATCCATTTAAAGAATGGCATCGAAAGGATCGTTAATGGGCTGCAGGAATAATCCCTCTGCCCTCACACAAAAAGCAAGGGCTGGAAGATTCTGACTGGCAACGCCAAATTCCTTTGCGGTCTTAGCGGCCTTGGCGTGAGACTTTGCTTGATTTCTTTCCGAATGTGAGCGATGACCAAGTTCTTGAGTTGTTAGAGGGAATGCTCACGCGAAGGGCGCAAGGGACGCGAAGGTCTTATTTTAACGGACCGATCCTTTTCTTCTAATATTGAAGGATTGCGCGCTTCATTCTGGCGAAGAATCCGCCGGCCCACGATTGCTCCACCACCTGGATTTCATCCGCCATGATCTGTTCCGGATAGAGGGTCCGGCTCATTTCTTCGAGTTTGGCCCGAAATTGCGCTGCTGATTCCGCCTTGTGCCTGGCCATCAAAGCCTGCTGCCGGACCTGCTCACAATATGTCGCATTCGCTTGTGCCACCGCTTCTTCGAGTTGTGCTATATGATGGGGCACGACGTCTTCTGGAGCGCACTCGATCCAGAGTGCGCCTTTATCTGTTTCGACTTTTGCGGGACATTTCAGGGGATAATCCTGCGCCTGCCAAACGGTGGTGAAAATGTAAGACCATCCCATGGGCGGCGGCTCCGACAGTTCGAAATAAATCCGGGCCGTTGTTTCAGCGATGGCGTGGCTATGCTCTGTATCCAGGCGGATCATGGTCAGACCTTGAAATGTTTTTTTGGCAGCTTTCATTTGTGCAAACGCCGCATCACATTCTCGCTCCCGCAATCGCGGGACACTGGCTATCAGACTCGTCATGCCAGTATGCATAGCTTGTGCCAAAGTGTATTTCACAGGAAACCCAGTGTTTGAGAGTATTTACCCAGCGGGAAAATTGATTTGCGTAAATTTCACGCGAAAATGGCGTGGGATTCCCGCAATTGGATGAAAGACATAGGATTTAACGCAAAGGCGCGAAGCAGCAAGGACGCGAAGAGAGCGGGTCGTTCTTTTGGCTTCAGCTCGATGTTAACGGCGCAGGTTGACCATTCCGTTTGTGCCTTTGACAGATTCTACGTGCCAGTCGAAGAAGGCGGCGTTCCGGATGTCCGAACCGTGCACGGCTAAAACAGAGATCCGTGCGTGCCACCGCGGCGGATTGTTTACTCCATCCACCTGGTTATCCACATCACGGAGGGCAAAAGTACCGCTGAAATCGTTGGTGATCGCCGCAAGAAAACTCATGCGCATCGGCTTATAGGGAGAGCTAGTCACCGGGGGGATGGTGTTGGCCGGATAACCAAATGGCCTGGAATTATTGTCGATGGTTGTCGTGCCGGGAACGAACCGCAGCGCATTTCGCGAGGCAAAATTTATCTGCTCGCCATCCGGGACATCCGCGGACTTGATCTTCATCTGGGCCGGACAGGTCAGCACCCGGGGCACGAGAGTATTGGTCATCAATGTGGTGGGATCTGGGAGGCCAAGATAAGTCCAAAGATAATTGCCGATGTGAGGGTAAGATGAGGCAGCGCCGGTGTTGATGTCATAACCCGGTGCGATCCCAATCAGCAGCGGTCCGGGCAGAGAATCGGCGTTATCATCGGCGTACATCACGATGCCGGTTGCCATCTGTTTGAGATTGCCGATGCAGGTGATCCTCAAGGCCCGTGCTTTGGCCAGGCCCAGGACCGGAAGTAACAATGCGGCAAGAATGCCAATGATCGCGATGACCACCAACAATTCGATCAGGGTAAAACCGATGGTGGCTTTGAAATTGTTCTTCACACTATATTAGAAACCGCAAAAGGCTAAACCCTTTGAAATGGTTTTTATGCCGGTTTAAGCAGCCTAAACCTGCTGACGATTCAAGGTTGAGTCGCATTGCGAATTACTGCAAGTGTGAAGTGGCTTCAATTTTGTGGGTCTGTGAAAGATATAGTCCCGAGGGCGATTAGGAGCAGGATTAAGAGTTTGGGTGTCGGGATTATGACTTTCACGTACTCAACTTTGACTGTGTTTTATGCTTCATTTTTCATCGGGATTTTGACAGTCCGGTTAAGGTGTATTGACCAATAATTCGCCAAGTATCCAAAGCAAAACAACCAGCAGGAATCCAAGCATAATCCGTTCGCGGACTGTTAATTTTTTCACTTTAGCTTGCATGAATATTTTTAAGCGCGGCGAGCGGCGGCAACCAGTTTAGTCCTGACCCATTTGGTCTTGCTGATGCCAGATTCTTTAGCGGCCTGAACTATCTCCGCATATTCCCGCGGCGAAATGCGCGTGGAAATAAACACGCCGCGCTTTTCTTTTTTGGATAGTTTTGGTCTGCCCATTTTATTTGGTTGGTTTTTCGATTTAGGCAATGGCGTTTTGATAAATACTTTGGTTGCATCCTCAAACTTAACGCCGCTCAGGTTTGGAGACATCGCGTTTTTAAGTTTCCTCTTTTGTTTGTTTTTTTGAAACGGATTGTTGTGCCAGCGTTATCAGATTCAACTCGTCTTGCCGCTCGTTCGCTTTCACGTATTAAATGTGACACAGTTACTTGTTTTGTAAATTGTATTTGTGTCACTTTAATCATTTTATTTATAGAAAAACGATAAGTGCGCCAGGCTTATCCGAAAATGCCATTTTGAATTTTTGAATAGTTGGACTGCGAAATTCGGCAGAGGCCGAAATCGTCAAAATAAACTCATCGACCGAAGGAACAATTTCGCCCTTTCCATCGACTTTAATTAAAGAAAAATTAGTTTCAAAAGTTTTGAACCTATCATCCGTTAAAAACTCGATCTCTAATTGGAACCCGGCTTGCTTAACGATGAATAGGTCATAAAACACATGGTCGTGCGGATTGATCTGCCATGTATCACCGGCCTTTGGCTTAAGCCGCACTGGAAAATTGACCTGAATGTCTTGCTTCGGAAGTTGGGCCATTTTGGGGAGGGGCTCGATTGACACCAAGTCAACTTTGAGATGGTTTGCTTGGGTGGCTTTGCTCGGATTTACAATTTTTACCCTGCAAAAATGGTTTGCCTGAATGTTCATTTCAAAAACGATTGCCTCAATTATGAGTGGTCTTGTGTTTTCTAATAGTCCCTCAAGTTTTAATTCGGACTTTTCAGCCTTTTTCTCAATCTCTCGGTGCATTTTGGCAGGAGTAATAAGGAAAAGACGGAACAAAAATCCTAAAAGCGGCCCAGCAATACCGCCAATCAGGGCTATAAAAAGCAATTCTGGCAATTCGCTTCTGGGAGCAAAATGGTAATGTGCTGCGAGCAAACTGGTCATGCTACCCCCCACCATTTCCTGAATAATTTCACCCACTCCCATTTCTTTGAGTGTATCCGAAAGCGCCATGACCCAAAACCGCCACCATTTTTTGAGAGACATTTCTGAGTGGTCGTTAGGCATTTTCCCAAATCATCGGGCAACGGTAGGAATGGGTAAAGTCTATTGTTTTGACCCTTAAAACACTCATTTTTATTGGCTTTTATCGTGGGTACGTGAAAGTCGTAGTCCCGTTGGGTGTTGTACCCAGTATTGGGGACTCGCGGGGGAGGGGTTGTCTGATAGATTGATAATGTCGTTAGTGCAGTAGTGCATGACGATGGTGTTGTAAAACGCTGTTAACGCTTAGTTCTCGTTGAAGAGCCCGGAGTAGTGCCCGGGCTCTTTTCTTTTTGGGGAATCGACTTTAAGCAGGTTTCAGGCGGCTAACGCCGCGAATATGCACGCCCTCATCCTGACCTTCTCCCCCAGGAGAAGGAACAGCGAGTGGACGCTTTTTGATTTTGTGAAAACCACTCCGACACATCCTGTCACCGTAATTCAGGCTACAGCGCCCAGCGCTTCCACTCTCATTAGAGGAGAGGGCAGTGCGAGGAGATCTCTGAGTTAATTATTTTTCGTTCGCAACCGCTAAAACAGACCAATGACTTGACAAAGGAATGGTCCGCCAGTCTCCTTTGCGGAAATATGAAATCTTCCGACATTTTTGGGGTCGCAGTCAGGACGATCGGGCTGCTCGTCATTCTTTATGGGCTTTATGATGTTTGGGGCGGGTTTGATAATTTTTTTGAGAATGTGATATCGCCCCCGGACAGCGATTCCAATACCGCTTCGACGTTGAGCTATTTTATTTATGGCGTGCCGGAATTCGTTATCGGGTCGCTTTTATTCTTTCTCGCTGATTGGGTGGTCAAATTGGCGTATCGGGATTAAAGATCTCACGCAAAGGTGGCAAGCTGCCACCAGCCAACGCCCGGCGATCTACCTGTTGGGCGGCGTGCAGAGGACTACCCGCCCTACCAAGTTATAGCGCCGTTAGGCGCGACATCGTTGTAGAAAATAGGCAAATTGAGGTCAACCCTCCCATCAGGGGCGACATAAAATGTTTCGGGCGAGGCACCGGAAACTGCACGCGAGGTGTGCGCGCTCCCCAGGGAAATGGATTCAACGAACCATCAAATTTTCTTTTCTCCACTGGTTTTCCTGTTATGCTGCTGTGCTTGATTTGACACATGGACGCATTGCACATTAGAAATTTCTGCATCATTGCCCATATTGACCACGGCAAGACGACGCTCTCGGACCGGCTCCTGCATCGGACGGGCACGATCGCGACGCGTGACATGTCGGACCAACTTCTTGACGCGATGGACCTGGAGCGCGAACGCGGCATCACCATCAAGGCGCACCCGGTCACAATGTTGTACAAGGCCAAGAACGGGGAAACTTATGAGCTTAATCTCATCGACACTCCCGGCCACGTGGATTTTGCGTATGAAGTCTCCCGCAGCCTGAGCGCGTGCGAAGGCGCGTTGCTGATCATTGATGCGGCGCAGGGTGTCGAGGCCCAAACGGTGGCCAATATGCACCTGGCGATGAAGCAGAACCTGGAGATCATTCCGGTGATCAACAAGATTGACCTTGGCCACGCCGATGTGCCGCAGGCGATGCGGCAACTTGAGGATATTTTGGCGATCGATTCGGCGCTGGCGATCCCCGCGAGCGCCAAACAGGGGATCGGCATCGACGAGATCCTTGAGGCGATCGTCGCCCGCATCCCGGCGCCGAAGCCGACGGGTGAGGCGAGTTTGCAGGCGCTGGCGTTCGATTCTTATTTCGATACTTACAAAGGCGTCGTCTCGCATGTACGGGTTTTCAACGGTGAATTGAAGCCGGGCATGACTGTGAAGCTGTTGCATTCGGGGAAAAACGTCGAGGTGAAAGAGGTCGGCAGTTTCAATCCGAAGCCGTACATACGCCAGAAGCTTGAAGTCGGCGAGACGGGATATTTCACGGCGAACATCAAAACCGCGGCAGAAGTGAAAATGGGCGACACGATCACGGATGCGCGCAATCCTTCGCCGATGTTGCCGGGTTTCAAGGAAATCCATCCGATGGTGTTCAGCGGCATTTATCCGATCAACACCGCGGACTATGAACATCTCAAATCCTCGATGGGCAAGTTAAAGTTGAACGATTCGGCATTCGTTTATACCGCCGAGACTTCGATTGCACTCGGCTTCGGTTTTCGCTGCGGATTTCTCGGGTTGTTGCACCTGGAAATCGTGCAAGAACGCCTGCGCCGCGAATATAACATGGACATCATCGCGACGTATCCGAGCGTCGTTTATAAGGTCAAGATGACGGATGGCACCCTGAAGGAAGTGGATAATCCCGCTTTTTTGCCTGAGGTGACCTATATCGAAGTGATCGAAGAGCCGATGGTGAAGGCGTTTGTCATTTGTCCGAATGAAAATATCGGCGACATGATGGCATTGATCGCTGAAAAGCGCGGCAACGTGGACCATACGGAAACCCTGGATGCCAAGCGCGTGATGCTGACCGCGCTGATCCCGCTCAATGAGATCCTGATCGATTTTCATGACCGCATCAAAAGCATGACGCGCGGTTATGGCTCCATGGATTACGAACATGCCGATTATGCCGCCAGTGAAATGGTAAAATTGGACATGCTGGTGAACGCCGAACCGATGGATGCGTTTTCGTGCATCGTCCATCGCAGCAAGGCAGAGGGCAGGGGACGCGCCCTGGCGGAGAAGCTCAAAGAAGTGATCCCGCGCCAGCAATTCGCGGTGAAGATCCAGGCAGCCATCGGCGGGAAAATCGTCGCGTCAGAAACGGTCAGCGCGTTCCGCAAGGATGTGACGGCGAAATGTTACGGCGGCGACGTCTCGCGCAAACGCAAATTGTTGGACAAGCAAAAGGAAGGCAAAAAGCGGATGAAATCCATCGGCAATGTCCACATCCCGCAGGAAGCGTTCATTGAAGTGCTGAAGGCTTAACTTTCAGGGACAGAATTTAGAGCCGATTATGTCGGCTGCTACAAAAAATGTTTGCCAAGGCATTTCAATGATGCCAATCGCCAGATCCGCCTGAGCTGTGCCCTGCGCCGCCGGAAGAATGATTTTCTGTCCAGGGTTGCCGGGTGTGCCCCTGGAACGATTGCCGGCTTTCTGCATGAACGGTGTAATGAGATGGCAAATCCCTGCCGTGATGCCAGGCACCACCTTCATTCCAATAATAGTAACCACCGACGGGATAATAATAGACGTCAACGTCCGGATAATAGTCGTAGTCGTAGTAGCCATCCGGGCCGGGTCCGTAGGCGACGCAACCAGCGGATGACAACATCGCGATGAGAAGCAGTCCCGCGCAGGCAATTTGCAATGACTTTATCATATTAAGGCTTTCTCAGCATATACCGCACCAGATCGGGGAGGGGGGGGAAACGACTGGCGGGCGATCAATAACAGCTTGCCGGCGCGCACGGAGTGCACGCCCTACCCAGGCTCGTACGTTAGGTCATTCCCGAAATTTCTTTCAATTACGCGCATTCTGCGTATTTTGCTGCGAATTATTTTTGTGTAATTCCGTGAAATTTGTGTCAAAAGGCAAACTATGATTCGCTGGCTGTTTTCCAAGACCGTTCGCGATGCGAGCGCGATGCATAAGCAGGTATATCGCATGGTATGCGCGCAACGGGATTTGATGACCCAGGCGGCCTTTGTCCTGGTGAGCGACGCGCTGGCGAATTTGCGCAAGGCTCTCCACGATAAAGAACCCGTCGGCAAGATCCGCGAGAAGATGTGGACCTGCGAGGAAGTGGCCAACAAATGGCTCAAGCCGTATCCGCACCCCATCTGGCGCGAAAATATCGAGGTGCTGCTGGTGGCCATCGCGGTGGCCATGGCGATCCGGACTTTCTTCCTGCAACCGTTCAAGATCCCCACGGGCTCCATGCAACCGACGCTTTTCGGGGTGAATTCAGACAACTTGATGGTAGACAAAAAAGTTGAGATCCCGTCCGGCTGGCAGCGCGTCAATGATTGGTTCCACGGGATTTCCTATATCCATGTCGTCGCGCGAGCCGACGGCCCGCTTCAGGAAGTGAGTTCGCCGGTCAAATTCCTGATCTTTAACCTCATGCAGACTGTCGTAATCGGTGGCGTGCGACAGACAATCTGGTTTCCGCCGGACTACGGCGAGGCGCCCACCGATATCAACGGGTACACCATGGAACCGCTCATGTATCGCGCCGGATTGGTGTTGGGAACTCCTTATCACAAAGGCGATGACGTGGTGAAACTGGAAGTCAAGGCAGGGGACCATCTGTTTGTGGACCGGGTTTCGTATAATTTTCGCAAACCGGCCCGCGGCGATATTGTCGTTTTTGAAACCAAAGGAATCCCGGAAGAAATGCGGCATAATCCGCCGTATTGGAACATTCCTGACGATGAATTTTATATCAAGCGCCTGGTCGGTCTCGGCGGCGAGACGATCACCCTGAACCAGGATTATGTGGTGACTAATGCACCCGGCGGCGGAGATGTGCCGGTTGGCAATCTCGTGGTGAATGGAAAAGATCTTAATGCCTCGACACCGCATTTTGAAAACCTCTATTCGTTTGATAATCCGGACACCGGCGCGAAAATAATCGGATATCACGGCGATGGGTATTACGGGCATGCCATGCTCCAAAAATTGGCCCCGGGCCAGGAAGTCCAAATCCGGCCGAACTATTTGTTCGTGATGGGTGATAATACGATGAACAGCCTGGATTCGCGTTACTGGGGTGATTTCCCCGAGCAGAGCATCATCGGGAAATCGTTCTTCGTTTATTGGCCGCTTTCGTCACGGTTCGGGTGGGGCACCCAATAAACTGTAATGAAAGCCTCGAAGTGCGAAACGGTCTTGATCACCGGCGCGAGTTCGGGGATCGGACTGGAACTCGCCAAATTTTTCGCCGCGGAAAACGCTCCCGATGGTGGCTCCCGGTTGATCCTGGTGGCCCGCAATAAATCGGCTTTGGAAGCCCTCGCGCAGGAGTTGACCAGCCAGTACAAAGCGCAAGTCACCGTATTACCGGCTGATTTGTCCTTGCCCGACACCCCGACACAAATCTTCAACGAGCTGCAGGCCGCAAATATCCATGTGGATGTGCTGGTCAACAACGCCGGCTTTGGCGCCATCGGGCCGTTTGCGCAATTGCCCATGGAACGACAACTCGAAATGATCCAGGTGAATATCGCCGCGTTGACGGCGCTTACGCGATTGTTTCTGCCGGGAATGATCCGCGCCGGGCGCGGAGGAATCCTCAACGTGGGGTCGGTGGCCGGGTTTGTGACCGGACCGGGCATGGCCGTGTATTACGCGACCAAGGCGTTCGTGCTTTCATTTAGCGAGGCGCTGGCGGCGGAAGTGCAGGGGACCGGCGTGGTGGTCAGTGTGCTGTGTCCCGGGCCAACATCGACAAACTTCGGGAAGGTGGCGGGGTCGGCCAATGTGAAGTTGTTTAAAACGCCCGGCATGACGGCGGAAGAAGTGGCGCGGGGCGGGTATCTTGATTTCCGGCGCGGAAAAGTCGTTGCCATATCGGGCTTTCAAAACAAATTCCTTGTTCAATTGATCCGCTTCACGCCACGCCGGGTCCTTCGCAAAATGGTGAAAAAGTTTAACGGGTTTAAGGGTTAATCCGCAGTTAACAGTCGGGACGGAATATGCCGCCCCGATGGGGCTAAAATCTTTTCAGTTGTGGTTTCTACAAAGATATCGCGCCCTACGGCGCTATCCAATCGATTCTCAGCCGCGGAAGGAGGGCAGGGGGCGTGGTCATTTTAAATGCCGATGGGCACGGTAAAATATTTTTGCAAAACCAACGCGATGCTTCCTTTTAACCTGGGGGACGGTTGGGATTTGCTGGCAACGATTCTCGCCGAGGCGTGGGTGGAAACCCGTTTGCTGACGACGCCTGCAAGGATGGGACTGATTTTATCCCAATGGCTGGTAACATCCCCGACAATGGTGATGAGGTCGGGCGCGATGCCGGCCACGAGCATGGAGATGCCCACAGCCAAATATTCGCCCATCCGCTTGAGGGTTTCCAAGGCCAGCGGATCATCCTGGTCGGCCAATTGCAAAAGTTCTTCGAACGTCTTAATGGCGTTTTTTTTGCCATCGGGAGATTTCGCGGCGTTATAGTGGCGCAGGGCGGCGGAATTGGATGCGTACATTTCCCAACAGCCATAATTTCCACAACGGCATTGCGGACCGTTTTCGTTGATGGTCACATGCCCGAATTCGCCGGCCAGGCCGGAAGTGCCCCGCACCAATTGATTGTTCAGGATCATTCCCACGCCGATGCCTTCGGAAACAGTGATCACGACCAGGTTCCGCACATTGGGCATATGTTTGCCGAACCAAAATTCAGAGAGCGCGCAGGCATTGGCGGCGTTTTCCATGTTCACGGAAAGACCGGTCGCCAGCTCAAGCTGTTCCTTCAGGTCGGTGGTGTGCCAGCCGAGGTTTGGGGCGAAAATCAATTTTTGGGAGGATAATTTGATACGGCCGGGAACGCTGACGCCGATTTCGTCATAACTCATCCGGGGATGCTTCGCCATCCAGCCCCGGATACAACGGTTCACTTCGGCGACCCAGGCGGCGGAATCATCGGGGGTGGGAAATGTTTTTTGCGCAAGAAAACGGCCGCTCAGGTTCGCCAGGGCAAGTTCGGTCGTTTTGGGCTGGATATTGATGCCAAAAATGCCCGCGCGATCTTCGTTGAGGTGTAAAAACGTCGGCCGGCGGCCCCTGGGCAATTGCACGGTAGCACCTTCGCGCAGCCACCGTTCTTTGATCAGTTGTTCGGTGATCACGGAAACTGAACTGCGCTGGAGGCCCGAGTCCCGCATCAAATCCGCCCGGGAGATGGGCTGGCGTTCCCGGACGAGGTTCAGAATGATCCGGGAATTGATATCTCGCGCGGTTTTACTGCCGGCGATCTGAAAATTGTTCAGATCGATTTTATACATGATTTGATATCCTCAAAAAATTCCTTAATCCAGCCAAAGCATCGCATGTTTGGCGCCGCCTGAAAACACAAAGTACTTTGCAATAGTAGATATTTAAGGGAAAGATGCATCAAGCCATCAAATTTGATTACAACTCCAAATCATATTGAGTTTCTTATTATAGTTAGACAATGTTTGATGTGCTCCACCCGATAAACATTGGACGGAATATGTTGAAGTTTTTTCATTTATTTTGTTTTTACGCTTGACGCGTTTTAATTATGCACCCAAGGAGGCCGAAACGCCTGCGGAACCTGATAGGGGACTGGCGGCTCCACAGCCTGGGGCGTTCGTCCTGCTATCGGCAATTTGGTGCCATCACGCAATCTTACCCAACGTTTGCCGATGTCAAGAACATCATTCGTGTCGAGCATCAGCCCGTTGCTCAGGAAGACATTAACGCCGGACGGACTGAGACTGGTGCCCGTTACGGACACGCCAGACCAATCCGCCGGCGGTGCGCTATCCGGCAAGCGTACGGGGTTGACTTCCCCTTGCCGAACAGTCGCAAAATTTGAATCAATACGTTTAGGATGGACAGCGCCAGTCACAGGATTTGAAGTCTGTACGGGTGGACTGGCAACAGTGTTGCCCACGGCTCGCGTAACGCCGGTGCGGATCCCGTGGAGGCCAGCACCCGCAACCGCCTGGGATATCCACGTCATGCCATAGTCGAGGACCCGAGGGATTACAATTGCCGCCAACAGGACAGCCAGAGCGGCATAGGCCCAAACAACAGGGGAGCGGCCTTTGTGTTTCTCACCGTGCAAGACAAGGCTGTTACCCATCATGCTCGATGTCGCCATCGTGTCATACAAATCGTGCAACCGCTTTGACGGGTCGAGGCGATACCAGCCCGAGGACGTCGGCTTGTCCAGCCTGGTCGGCATCTCAGGCTGACAGTACCAGTGAAAACGAAACCGTTTCCCAACAGTAACGCCCAAGAACAGTGGAGTCTTCGCCATGTTTTGCACTTGCCACCATTCCGTGGTGAGACGGCGAAAGTTTTTATCCACCTTCTCGGGGTGTTGGCTAATCCAAGAAGCGTTGTCGTCAAGACGCCGCATTTCAGTAATGTACCAATCAGCCTGGGCGCCGACCTTCTGGTAGTACATCGGCGGGTATGACTTGTGCGCTTCGTCCTTCCAGTAATCAACTCCCCGCATGGCGCACATGTCACTTGTCCGAAACTCAAAATTTGGGACTTGTCCGAACCGGACGTTTTTTTTGTTCGGCAGTTTGATAAGCCGATTCTTGCCGTAAGCCCATTCGACGGTGACAATCTCAATGCGACGCTCAGGGTCTTCGTGGTTCAACCACTTTTCAATGTACTCCTCAGGGTATGCGGCCGCAGGCAGGTAGCGCCAAAACTCGGTGCCAGTATCGAAGTCAAGTACGGCGAGGCGCTTGGAGACGTCTATCGGTCGTTTAATGAATTTTTGACAGTACTCCGCCCACGTCCAAAGTGTTCGCACAGGAGTCTTCAATTCGAAGACAAGGGGAATGTCCGTGATAATAAGGCGGTCAGTCTCCTCAAGTGTCCGAGCGATGTTCATTACGGCCCAAAGTGTTTTGCCTTGGCCGATGCCGGACGTGATGGCGGAGAAGTCAGCCATTTTAGTTCCCAGTGTCCCTGGACAACAACACTGCCAACAGATAGGCAATCGCCATCATCAGTGCGGCATTCCAGCCCGGATTGCTTTTAAGGGTGTGTAGTGAGCGCGCAGGGATTATGGGGAGAGGTTGAAGGCGCGCACACACCGCAAGCGGGTCTGAACGCTGTTCGCAAAACCGCGACCCGCGCGGCCCACCCCTGCACCCTGTTTTGCGCGACAGCTCGTTTTCTGGAAGTTCGAAGCCGCACTTCGGACAGGCTCCGTCCGTTTCATCACAGGGAAAATCGCATGAGGGGCAGTAGGTCATTGCTTGGGAGGGTTAAGAGACTTCTCAAATTCCAAAGCCTCAACGCGAGCGCGTAAGTCGGAAGGTTTGCGATTGCACCTGGACAAGTAAGAGAAACAAAACCAGCACCACGTAGCCGTAAAAAAAACCGCGCAAATAGTAATCAGACTGGACAACTCGTGGTCATAGTAAGCTTGGAGAGCGCAGAGTTGATCGATGGTAGCGTATGTATTTGTGTTCATCATGACTTGTGGGTTTCTATTCGTCGCGAGGAAAACGAGGGGCTTTCGGGTGTACAGCCGCGAGAATACCGGCAACCATCAAGTAACCAATCGCCGGGTAAATACCTGCAGCAACACCGGCGAGGAACATATTCCCATCGTCGTACCATTCATTGTTGTCCACGTTGTACACCTGGAAGACCGGAACGGGATTGGTCGTCACTATCCAGTAGTAGTTCGTGACGTTCACAAAATTGGTTTGTGAAAACGCCTGGACGGCCAGAAAAAAAAGGAAAGTGAAGATGACTCTTTTCATGCCAGCAAAAGCCAGATGACCATCCGGCAAAGTAAAACAACAGGTTGAAGAAGGAGAAACCGCCAAAGAAGGTATTGGATGAAGACGAGAACCATCCCACCGACAGGAATAAGGGCTGTGACTACGTCCCAACCGCCCCAAGAAGGAAGAGTTGAAAGACCACTCTTCACAGTAGCAATGGAGCCATGCTCAGTGTTCACGAAACCGAAAATAGAAACACTCCCAAAGAAGAAATGGGCCACGAGAAAAGTGACGACACCCGCGAAAGCAACGCCGAAGATCACTGAAATATTCGCCCCGAGAAATTCTTGTTTGTTACCTTCCAACTGGCGTTGCTCGAAGACGCCGACCATTTCTTCCTTAATCGCTTCGAGCGTATACCAGTAAATGCCGAACGTGAAGATTGCCAGAATGATTTCACGGGCGTACGCAAACAGGCTCAAGAATTGTGGCAAATCGTCTCGCACCAACATGTCAAACACACCCATGTTGACGACGCCTCCACCAGCCGGCCCGAAGTTAAACGAACCAATCTGGATGACACCGTTCGTGACGGACGCCGAGGAACCGTCATTGTTGGTGTTGATACCATTCGTGTCAGAGAACGCGAGACCAATATTCGTTGACCACATATTTGCTACATTAGAAGCGGTGTCGTAAATGTGATTGGTCACAGCAGCAATAGCAGAGTAGGTGGCATGACCAGCGTCATTGGTACTTTGAAACGCCATACCCAACACAGGAAAATTTGTTTGGTTGCCGGACATAGAGGCCATCGCATAACCCGTGTTCAAATCCGCTCGATTAGTATCCTGCACGATGACGTTGGAATTATTGATACCAGCAGAAAGGTAGTTGGTTAAATACAGGACGGATCCATTCAGCGTGTCTAAAGTGTCGTCGTGGTAGTAGGAGGGCACCTGGGCGGAACAGGGGAGAAAAGAGGCGAGAAGACAAACTCCCACAAGAATGAGCAAATGCCGATTCATTCTCCACCTCCAACGTTTTGCCAGCCAGACTGATCTTGCGACAAGTTAATGTTCCACATCGGCCCGTTGGTATACTGATAACGGTAAGAATAGTGGGGCGGAGTGCCAGAATCACCGTCAACGTAGCTAATGGGCCACGGGGGAGGCCCCCAGTTGTCAATGACGGCATAGTCATTGTAAGCCCCGCAATCCTGCATGAACGCAAAATAATTCCTCACACCGTCAAGAACGTCAGTAACAGTATTGGTATGAGTACCGACCATCGACTGATTCCAAACATCGCGATTGGTGAAAATCGGGCCGTTGGGCCAGCCGACAACCACTTGGCCTGGTTGAATCACATACTTGCCAAGACAACGCCACGCGGTCCAAGCAGAATTATTCGTATCCGAGCCGCTCACCATCTGATACAGCGCAAACTCAAAAGTACTCGGGACAGAAATGTTCGAGGACGTGTACAGCGGATAACACGTCCAATTGTAAGGCGAGGCCTGAACAATAGTTTCGTATGGAAGATTCACCTGAGCGTCATTGCTCGATGAGCCGAAGAAACCGCCCAAGGCGTTATATCCCCTTTCCGCCAAATCCATCGAGAGACCACCAAAAGAAACGTTGGTCGCATCGGGGTAGGGAGGATAATTATTTCCGGCGTTCGTGACGGCCGCATACGGAAGGATACCGCCCTCCTGCCAGTACCAAAACGAAGCCTCGTTCACCCACTCGAAAGTGCCGATGATAGTCATCCAGTTCGGGTCCGGCTGTTGATTGGACAATTGATAAAATCCAACGCCTTTGTTTCCAAGGGACACCCAACTAAACGCGCCTGTGTTACTCAAGACAATCACATTCGTTCCGTTGTACATGCCCGTCCAAAAATTCGTACCAGTGACCGGCACAAGCTGCAGCCAAATTTCCATGGACGAAAACGACTGGATAGGCGTACCGAAAAATACAGAAAAGAAATTGGAGGCATTAACAGAAGAACCGGCACCACTATTCGTGACGTAGTAATCGACATCACATTGACCGTCGGGAATGGAGAACTGTACCGGCGTAAATTCGAGAGGGACAAACATCGGGACCGGATAGCCAGAGATTCCGTTGATGTTGATGAAGCCAGTCTGAGCTAACGAAAGAGACCCGCTAAGAGATAAGCACCAAACAACGGCGCAGCCATACCAAGAAGAAAATAAAGCAGTAACATACTTTTGCATGTCATTTTTTGCGGGAGTACGCACCCCGCCTGGTTGATTAGCGCTTACGGACGGCTTTCAGAATCCAGCCGATCACCGCCATGACGGCAGTCGCCGCGATGACCCAAGTCAAGGCGTTCAAGAACGGGGTGTTCAAGGACGAATAGATTTGGGTGGCGTCCGGCATGTTGGTGTTGACCGTGATTTGTGCCGAGGCACCGAACGACAAAAGGCAGATGGCCAGTGTCATCACGAGCAGGATGTATTTGCGGATGTTTTTCATGTTTGTTTTTTCTGTGGTTTGACAAACAGCACTAACTCGTCTGGCCTATGGTCGGGCCAAACGCGAACGGTCGGCTGTGATTCGACCGTTCAAAATTTTTTGTACTTGCCGCGCATCGCCTCGTTGCGAGAGGTGCGAAACTCTCCATCGGGGTCGCGTTCCTTTTTGACCACATGGCGAATCCAGCGGACGACGAGCAAGACCGCAATTGCCGCGATAGTCCACGTGACAGAACTTTTAAAGACTGGAACCAAGGCCTGCCAAATCTGGTTCGGGTCAGAACTAACACGAACGCCGAGAATAAAAAAAAACCGTTCGTGGACGGCTCGGGAGCGGCGGTAATGTCGAGGGACTGACCGTCACTTCCCTCGATGATGTTGTATGCGCCTGGGCCAAAAGTTGAAGGGTCGAGACTCGATTGGTTGCCAGTGTCAGGGTCGGAGTAAGTGATGGAGTCAATCACAGTGTTTTGTGGAATCGTGAACGTCAAACTGTCACCCGTGGAATAAACAGGATCCTCGGTGTTTACTGGCGGGTTACGTCCAACCTGGTAAAAAGAAAGAGCGCTGTAGTATTCAACATCATCCGGCAACTGACCATCGCCTGTACCAATTTCGGCCGTATACGGGTTGCCCAAATACGTGCCATTGAACGTAAACCCGAATTGCTCCGAAGGGTCAAACACAGACGCGACGCTCGGCATTGTTAAGGTATACGTTGATTGCGCTCCGACATTTCCCGCCAGCATCGCTGCGGCGGCCAGTACGAGTAAGGGGAAGTTCTTCATAACAATTCTGAGTTGACCAGAAAGTAAAAAACCTGAGAAGATACCTATACGTTAGCTAACAAAGCGTTACCCCTAACAATGAGTCCGGATAACTTACAGGAAAGCATTAACGCGACAATCTCCATGATGCCATGGAGCGTCAAACTGTTTTATTTTGTAGTGTTCGCTGGCCAACTGGCTTGCGCAGTTTGTTTGCCGATAATCGCCTCGAGATTGTGCCGCGGCAATAGTTCTCCAGTGCCGAAAGCCGGATATACTCCTGTCCATCCAAATGTTCTCGCTGCACAAGCCCGGCGAGAAGCTTTGAATAAAATACGGGACGCGAAACCCCAAGAAGTTGAGCCGCCAATGCACGAGGAAGTTTCGGGTCTTTCTTCCATTCCCGAATCTTGGCAAGAACCGCCTGATGACGATTCACGATATGCTCCGAAGTCATAAGACAATGCCGTTTCGCCGGCCTTGAAGTGAAAACCAAGTTTTGCGAGCAGTGTCCAACAACCAAGATGCCATTTCGCTCGATGTACGTGACCGTTGAAAAGAGGTCATCCCTTTGGTTGTGCCAAAAGCCTGGAGTCGGAAACCGATCGGTGCCAATTCAGCCGGCGGAACTCCACTGACGAGAACCCATGTCGGCTTACGACTTCCAAAACCAAACCATCCTTGCTCAATATATACAGTGTAAAGAAAAGGGTCTCCCAAATCAGCCGGCTTGGGAAGTTTACACGCATCCCAGAGTAAAGACCTGGCGGGATGCTCCAAGACGCCGCCGTGTTTCATAACCTGCTCAACACACCAGACGCCTAATGCCATTTCAGCGGACCTATCTTTAGGTCTGGCTTGCGATGCCAAATAATAGGACCAGCAACGACACGGAGGATGAGCCACGACAGGCATGCCACCAGAAAAGTTTTTGGCGTCTAAATTCTTATCGTATGCCAATACACCTGGCTGGTGTTTGTAAATAGAACGACCAGACACACAAAGCACAGCAACTTCCCGCAAGTTCATTTCAGTTGCCTCCGTGCGGTAAATTCAAAACGGTGAACAACAGACGAGACGAGCTTAAAATTCCTTTTGAATGGTGTCCCGATTTTTATTCGCACTGCCAAAAATTTGCCGTCGCCCAGTCGCAAAACGGTTGGTACGGTAATCGGCAACTCGAATTGTTCGGTTTCGTATTTGCGCTTCCTCATAAAAGAAAAGGTTTTACTCAAGAACGCCCAGCCTGCCCCGCCGCAAAGCGGCGGGGCAGGGCAGGGGCGAACCTGCATTTCAGATTGAGCTATTTAAGGGGCTCACAGTTCCGACTTGCGCACCATCGAATTCACCGTGGACACGTCCAAAGCCCGCAGGCCCTGGTAGAACGTTCATCACGCTCAGGTCTCTTTGGCTACTAATGGGGACAATTGCGCCAGTGTGTTTGCCGCTCGCTCTTGTCTGTCAGCGGACTCGATTCTCCGGCGAATACACCGCATCGCCGTTGGTGAGATAATCAAGTGTTGATGACGCGCAGTTTTCGCCAGCTCGTAAATATCCGCACCGGCGTCCATGTCTTTCGTAATGTAAGCGACCGCTGAGTCGGTTCCTGCCTGGACAGATCGGAAACGGCTGATGCCGTAATGCTTCTTCCACCACTTGTAAGCAGTAGAAGCCATGCCGACCGGCACAACGAAATAACCCATGAATCTGCGTTCAGCAACTAAGAGAAGGTGCAGGTGTCGCCGACCGTTGGTTTCACCCGTCTCGATGCGTATCGCGTGAAGTGAATCACGAAATGGCACCCTTTGAATATGAGCCGACCATTTGAGCAGCTTTTCAGCCGCCAGCATCGCGTGTTTCTCTGTAGGCTCTTGCCTAAATGTCAGAGAAGCGAACACCGTCCAATTCACACGCGATAATGCCAGTCCAAATGTTGGGTTCATTGTTTATTTCGCCAGCTCCATGTGACCGCTCATCTGAGGGCGGCCACTGAAGATTGCGCGAATCGTGTTGACCTGGAGCTCGACCAGCTTGCCGACGAGTTTACCTTTGTGTTGCTTTTCGTCCGCCCGCAAACCGTAATCGAACATTTGAAGCAACGGTTTAGGCCCACTCTCCATGCAGGTCACAGTAACGTACTCAACTCCATCGCGGGTTTGAGTATCTTCTGCGAGCACTTGCGCTTTGATGAACATACTTCGTTGGTTTTTCTTTTTACACGCGGTTTGTTGGTCTCATCCTGCTGCGTGTAGAGGCAGGTGAGAAATTCTTGTTTCGAAACTGACCCCAAGATGGGAACTAATGGCCTCAAGATGGCCACGTATAGCTTGAAGATCAGTTTCGAAATTAGGCACGTTTAACGGATGACAGTCATGTTGAAGTTCCAACAGCATTTCAGACAGATGTAGTTTTTCACGGTCTGACAGAACCCCGTAATTGTCATCAGATAAAAGCCCAAGTAGTCCAGAATTGAAGAGAAATTTCCACCAAGAACGCGCCTGATCTTTTTGACCTGACTTAGCCAAGTCCCGAGCATGTTCAACATAAATTGTAAAAAAATTTCTCACAGTCCAAAGCCTTTGTTCGAGTTCAAGTTGCATGTGGCTAATACGTGCGAACGACTCGTTTATATCACTCGTTTTGGACTTTTTAACCGTTTAGAGGCAAATCTTATTATAGTTAGACAATGTTTGTTATATTCAATCTATATTGACAAAGTCCGGTAGATTGAATACCTTAGCTGCCAATATGAGGAGGAGTTTGCTATCAGTGACCCTGGTGACAGCGGCTATGACGCTGTCCCTGGCCACGCGTGCTGTTGCCATCGATCGATGGGATGCGTTATCCATGATCGAAAGTGGCGACAATGACCATGCCATTGGGTCCCATGGTGAAGTATCCCGGTTCCAAATCCTTCCTACCCTGTGGCCGGGCGGAAACCCGCGAAACGAACAGGAGGCTCTTGGCGCGGCCAAGGCCATAATGGATGTCAGGTTGGCCCGGTTTGAGCGCCTGCATCACCGGTCAGCGACGGATTTTGAGTTTTATGTGCTCTGGAATGCGCCATGGGAGGTTGATCATCCCAGCAAGGCGGTCAGCGCGCGCGCCCAGCGGTTTGCCAACCTCGCTGGGGTTGCCGACGTGGCAAGACATTAGACTCATAAAGCTCCAAATAGTGTTCCACGGTTTTTTCCCACGAGAAGTCGGCCTTCATCCCATTGCGCCTGAATCTGCGGAGCAATTCGGGTTGCTGATACATGGCCAGGGCTTTCCGGATGGCCTTGGAGAGTGCCCGTGAGGAAAATTCGCTAAATTTTATCCCATTGGCGCTTTCTGGATTCTCTTTGAAATCGATGATGCTGTCATCCAGCCCACCGGTGGCGCGGACGATCGGGATGGCGCCATAACGCAGGCTGTACATCTGGTTCAAACCGCTTGGTTCAAACCGGGATGGCATCAGATAAAAATCGCAGGCCGCCTCGATGCGGTGCGCCAATCCTTCATTATAACCGACTTTCACGGCGACTTTGGTGGGAAATCGCCTCGCCAATTCATGGTAACCACGTTCATAGGCCGTTGAGCCGCTGCCGAGCAAGACAAATTGTATGTCCGCGCTGAGCATCTCCTCGAGCGCGCCCAGTTGGATGTCCACGCCTTTTTGCTCGGCGAGCCGGGTGATGGTGCCAAACAGCGGCGTCGTTTGGGTCTGGGGCAGGTTCAGCTCATTTTGGAGCGCCAACTTATTGGTCATTTTACCAGCGGGCCGTGTTGCGGAATAAGGTTTGGGCAAGGAAGGGTCGGTCTCGGGGTTCCATTCCTTGTAATCGACGCCATTAAGAATTCCGCAAAATGAATTTTTTCGCTTTCGCAACTGGTCGTCGAGCGCGCAACCGTATTCTTCAGTCATGATTTCCCGCGCATAACGAGGACTGACCGTGGTGATGGTATCGGCCAGCGCGATGCCTGCTTTCAGACAATTCAAGTGTCCGTAAAATTCCGAGGTATCAATGGTGAAATAATTCGGGGGGAGATCGGTCAACGCAAACGCCGCCGCGGGAAAGGTTCCCTGATACGCCAAATTGTGGATGGTCAGGCAGGTGCGGGGGGGACTCCCCCACCCTTCGTTCTGCTGCTGGTTTTGGATGAGCGCGGGCACGAGGGCCGCCTGCCAGTCATGGACGTGGACGATATCGGGCCGCCACGGCAGATAACGCGCCAGATGAGCCACGCATTTCGAGAAAAAGATGAAACGCGCGTCATTGTCCGGATAGCTGACATCGTTTTCCAGATAGATGCCGGCGCGATCATAAAATTCCGGCTGCCGGATAAAATAAACCGTCAGGTTTTTTTCAGGTTCCAGCGAATACAACTCCGCCTGGCGGCGCTGACCGCCGAGGGGCAGATCAAACGCCCAATCAATGCGCTGGAGTTGCGGAAACCGTTCTGGAATGCCGCGATATAACGGGGTGACGATGCGCGCTTCGTGGCCGGAACGGGCGAGCGCTTTGCCCAGCGCGCCGACCATGTCGGCAAGGCCGCCCGTCTTGGAGAACGGATGAACTTCGCTGCTCGCGAGCAAAATTTTCATTCGGAGGAAAAAACCATCAAGGCGCCGGAACGATCCGGCCGGTTTTCATATAGGGCTGGAGCGGTTCCGGTATGAGCACGCTGCCATCGGCCTGCTGGTGAGTTTCCACCAGGGCGACGAACAATCGCGCCAGCGCTGTGCCGCTGCCATTGAGGATATGCGGAAATTTGTTTTCCCCGTCTTCCGTCTTGAAGCGGAGATGCATCCGGCGCGACTGGAAGTCCTCACAATTGGAACAACTGGAGACCTCCAGATACCCTCCCTGCCCCGGCGCCCAAACTTCGAGATCGTAGGTTTTTGCGCTGCCAAATCCCATGTCGCCCGTACAAAGCAGGATCACCCGGTAATGCAGCCCGAGCAATTGCAGGATCTTCTCCGCATTCGCCACCATCTTCTCGAGCTCATCGTAGCCGCTTTCGGGTTTCACGATCTTGATCAGTTCCACCTTGTCGAATTGGTGGACCCGGATCATGCCCCGTGTGCCCACACCCGCGGCGCCGGCTTCACCCCGAAAGCACGGCGTATAGGCGCAATAAAAGATCGGCAGATTTTTTTCCGCCAAAATCTCCTCGCGGTGAATATTGGCCACCGGCGTCTCGGCGGTCGGCACCAGATATAATTTCCCCAATTTTTCCTTATCGTCGCCTTCGGCCACGCCATAATACTGGTCTTTGAATTTTGGGAACTGCCCAACCCCTTCGAGGCAATGGGGGCCGACCATAAACGGCGGCGAAACTTCGGTATACCCATGTTCGCCGACGTGCAAATCCAGCAGGAATTGGATCAAGGCGCGTTCAAGGCGCGCGCCCCAATTGGTATAGAGCAAAAATCCACTGCCAGACAACTTGGCTCCGCGCGCGAAATCCACGAGCTTCAAGCTTTCGCAAAGTTCCACATGAGATTTGGCCTTGAAACTGAAATCCTTTTTTTCACCATGGGTGCGGATGAGCGGGTTGTCCTCCGCGGTTTTGCCGATCTTGACGGAATCGTGGGGCAGGTTCGGCAATTGGAGCATCAGCTCGTCACGCGCTTTCTCCGATGCTGCCGCTTCCTTGTCCAGTTCGGCAATCTTGTCGCCAAGATTTTTAGTTTCGGCCTTTTTAGCCTCGGCTTCGGCAAGTTTCTTTTGTCCCATCAAAGCGCCGATCTCTTTCGAGACACGATTACGCTGGGCCTTTAAGGATTCCACCTCGGCGAGGATTTTTCGGCGTTGATCGTCGAATTTAAGCAATTCATCAATCTTTGCCTCATCCCCTGCCCCGCGTGTCGCCAGGCGTTGGCGCACAAAATCCGTTTTTTCACGAATCAATTTGATGTCGAGCACTGTGAAATTATAGAAGTAAAAACCTTACCGGCAAGATTTCATGCGGCGGCCAGGTTTTCTGGTCAATGCAGAATAACATCGTAAAAACGGGCGTTGTTCGTCGCGTGGGTGTCGGTGAAGCGATATTGGCCAATCGGGCTTTCTACAGGAGTGCCCAAAGTGTTCCAATTTGTGAGCGCCGCGCTGAGGTTGGTCGTCCCGACGATGCTGAAACCCATTCCGACGGTATTGGTGAACGTCAACTGAATCGTCTTGGGACCTGGCTGGCTCACCGCCTGGGTCGGCGGTTTGTAACTCAATTCAAAGCCGAGAATATTCAAGGTGATCAAGTCGGCCGAGGAGAGAGTGTCTCGATTGCCATCAAAGGAAAATGCGTCGTATGAATCCGAAGGTGTGCCTGGCGAATCCCAATCCTGAATATCACCCTCGGGGTCGGAATTGAAATACTTCAAAGCGGTCACACCGTTATTGATGGAAAAATAGACATCCACATCGTTTGGATTCAAGGTCCGGCCGGCGCTGTTGGTGAACCGGAAGAGGTCGTAGGGCATATAATAAGTATCCAGGTCGTACGTTGAACGGCCCATCACTTCGGTGATTTCGTGTTCAGCACAGCCAATGAAATCAAATTCACCCACGACGGCACGGTTCGTCGCGTTGAAAGTGAATGGAGTGCCGGGATCATCTGAAAAACCCACTGCGCCGTCCGAAGTCGGGTCCGTGGGGGAAATCCCAAAAACACCCAACGCCTTCGCTTCCGCGCGCGGAAGCAGCCAGGTGGATCCATCGGGGGTGGGATCCGTCAAAGGTAAACTGGCGTAGGCATTGGTTTGGGCGGAGGTTTTTCGAAGCGCCCATAAATCGTTGGTCACCTGCTTATACCCAAAACCGTTGGTGTATACCAATGAGGTTGAACTGGCGCCCAGGGCGATTCCGGTGCTGAAGGGATTGCTCGCGCCGTTGGTTCCCCAATAAACAGTGATGTTGATGGTGATCGGATTGGTATAAAGCGATTCGATCGTATCCACGGCTATGGCAAATGCCCCCTCGATCTGCGAGGCGTTGGTGGCGGTGGTCACAGTCGTATCGTAGGTGGGATTGATGATCAAAGCACTGGCGGGAAAGCGGAATAGGAATAAAAACATCGCAAAAAAGGCCGCTCGTTTCGCAATTATGGGGACGCGATTGTTGAACATAATTTTGTGGGTTTCCTACTGCATAAATTTTACCACCGTTCGTGACCGCGTCAAAGCGTTTGTCAGCGCAAGGGATATTCGCTAAGAATTCTTATTGTGTCAGCCGACGCATACCAATCTCCTTCAATCAGTTGTAAAGAGCGGACATGGGTCGCGCCAAAATCGTCATCCCGGTGCGCTTCCAGGAAGGATTTTAATCCTTTCCAGTCCATTGGGGTGGAAAAACGCGCAAGGGTCAGATGCGCCGCAATGATTTTGTAGCGTCGATCCAAATCATCGCCGAGACCATTTTCGGAGAATGCCTCACGCAAATCATTACGCAATCGGCTCAACTCATCGCCAACAGGGAAACCCTGGATCATTATCGCGTCAGGCGAAGCGGTCACGCCCTGAAAATTGATGGAAAATGCAGGACGATTACTTAACACGTTGTCCAAGGTGGCCAGATATTCCGGCAATCTCTTTATGGATGTCTGCCAAAATTCCGAACCGGGAATGACGGCCAACACCGTCACGTGATATTCTTCAGGTGTGTAAAAATGTTGGTCCGGCGCGACGGCGGCAATCTTATGCGAAAACCTTTGGATCCCGGCGCAGACTTCGAGACCCGGACGGGCGACCAGGGTGACTCCCCTGCGATTGTCCGCTGCCCGGTTTTTCAGGAATGGGTCCAACGTTGGGCCGCCCTTATCAAAAGACCCGGCTGCTTTTCCCCAAAGCTCCTCATATAGATCTTGCGCCTGATTTACGCTGCCGGCCATGATTCCAGTACTGATTGTAATTGTTCCATGGGCAATCCGATGACATTGCTGAATGAGCCTGAGATCTCGGAAACGATAAACTCCCCATGGTCCTGGATCGCGTAGGCGCCGGCCTTATCCAGCGGGTTGATTTTCGCCAGATACTCATCGATTTGAGCCGGGCTGAGCGGGCGAAACACGACATCCGTCTTCACGGCGAAGATCCGTTCATGATGCGGGCGCAAGTGGATCAGACTCACCCCCGTCACCACCTGATGCGTCTGGCCCTGCAACTGCATCAACATTTTTTTGGCTTCATCGAGGTTCGCCGGTTTGCCAAAGATTTTACGGTCAAGAAAAACCAGGGTGTCGGCGCCGAGCACCAGGGCGTCTGGAATCCTTTTGGCGACCACCCGGGCCTTGCGATGGGCGTTAAGCTGGCAGAGTTCCTGGGGTGACAGAAATTCATCAAAAGCCTCCGGCGCGTCGCTGGGGACGGTCTCAAATTCGAGCTTCAATTGCCCAAGCAATTCCGCGCGTCGCGGGGAGGCTGAGGCCAAAATTAGCGGCGGCAGTTTCACTCATCCAATTTATGCATGTCTTTCGAATTGTCGAATGCTTAAAATTGAATACTTGAAAGTGGAAACTTGAAACTCGAAACTCCCCCTGTGCCGAACAAACGCCGCATCGTCAATATCGCCCTAATCGGTTTTATGGGCACCGGCAAGACTTCCGTGGGCCGGCTCGTTGCCGACCTGCTCCATTTTCATTTTCTTGATACGGATGAAATGATCCAGGCCGCCACCGGCAAGACAATCGCGGAGATCTTTTCGCGTGATGGCGAGCCGGCCTTTCGCGCGCTGGAGGAAAAGGCCGTTGCCGAACTGGCCGCCAAATCCAAGATCGTGATCTCCGCCGGCGGGGGCCTGCCGGTCAATCCCGCAAATCTTGCCGGTTTGAAAACTCACGCCCTCCTTGTCTGCTTGTGGGCATCACCGGAAAAGATCTGGGAACGGGTCAAAAACCAGACGCATCGTCCCCTGCTCCACGATCCCAATCCCCAGAAAAAGATTCGGGAGCTGCTCGCGTTCCGGGAACCGTTTTACAAGCAGGCTGACGTTCTTTTGAACACCGAATTGCGCTCGCAGCGCGAAGTGGCGCTTCAAGTCGTCCATCAATTCCGGCTGCAGTCCATCCCATGAAGGAACGGATCCGCCAGCGCTCGTTGGAACTGGGGTTTGATGATTGCCGTTTCACAAATGCCGCCGCCCCGGACAGTGCCGCCCAATTCCAAAAATGGGTTGCCGACAAAAAATTCGGGGAAATGGCCTGGATCGAACGCAATGCAGAAAAACGCGTCGAACCCGGACGCGTCCTGGGCGGTATCAAAAGTGTGATTTGCCTCGCCGCGAACTATGCAAACGCCCACCCCTCAACTTCCAATCTTCGACCGATAGCAAGCAATCCAGGAGTCGTGGCCCGCTATGCGCGGTTTGATGATTATCATGATATACTCGCTGAACGGCTGAAATCACTGGCGAGATTTGTGGATGACATTGGCGGAGCCGGCACACGCTCGCTTTGGTACGTGGATACGGGGCCGATTTTAGAGCGTGATTTCGCCCAACGTGCCGGCCTGGGCTTCGTCGGCAAGCACACCAATCTTATCAGCCGTAAATCGGGCAACTGGATTTTTCTCGCCGAAATCCTGACGACCGCAGAACTTTCACCGGACGCACCCGAGAAGAATCATTGCGGCAAATGCACGCGTTGCATCGCTGCCTGTCCAACCGAGGCGATCACGGCGCCATTCGAACTGGATGCCCGCCGTTGTATTTCGTATCTCACCATCGAACTCAAAGGCCCTATTCCTGTCGAATTCCGCCGCGCCATTGGCAATCGTATCTATGGTTGCGACGATTGCCTGGCAGCTTGCCCGTGGAACAGATTTGCGCAAGAAGGTAAATTGATGAAAGCACATACGCGAAACGATTTGGAGCAGCCTGATTTGCTGGAATTACTTTCGCTCGACGATAAACAGTTCAAGAGCCGTTTTACCGGCTCACCGATCTTGCGGACCAAACGGCGCGGCTTCCTGCGCAATGTCTGCGTGGCCCTCGGAAATACCGGCGATGCCACCGCCCTGCCCCATCTCGAAAAGGCCGCACAGGATTCCGAACCGCTCATCGCCGAACATGCGCACTGGGCCATCGACGAAATAAAATCACGCTGAACATTACAAAAATGTCACAAACGCGAAAAAGCAGCGAAAAGCGTATTAAAAAAGATTTTTTATTCTCGCTGTTACAATAAGTTTAACTTGGTTTTTGACCCGGTTAAAGTTATTGTTTCCGGACAACCCTTAGAACCCGTGACCATGCGGAGGAGCAAGACGATATTCCGTGTATTTCTGCCAGTCATTCTGGCGTTTTTGTCGTTGATATTCCTCGCTCCCGGCCAAGCTGCCGCCGCGAGTATTACCACCCAGCCGCAAAACCAGACAAATATATTGGGATCAAATGCGGTATTCACCGTCATCGGCGGCGGACAAACACCCCTGTTATATCAGTGGTCGTTTTATACCACGAACCTGACGAACAGCGCGCACATCGGGGGCGCCACCAACGCAACCCTGACAATCACCAACATCACCACCGCTGATGCCGGAGATTACAAGGTGGTCGTCAAGAACACTCATGGCAGTGTTACCAGTTCCATTGTGACCCTGACAGTGTTGCTCCCTGCCACCATTGGGACACAACCAGCCAACCAGGCGGTCAATTGGATGGGCAACGCCGCGTTCGCTGTCGGCGCCACCGGAACCGGCCAGTTGAATTATCGCTGGCTTTTCAATGGCACGCGCCTTTCAGATAACAGCCAGATTTCCGGTTCGGCGACTTCGCTCTTAAATATCTCCGGCGCATTGCCTGCGAATATCGGAAATTACCAGGTCGTTGTGACAAATAATTACGGTTCCGTCACCAGCATCGTCGCCACGCTCAACGTCACGAACGTCTTTCATTATGTCAATCTCAACAACTCCGCGCCCCAGTCGCCTTACACGAATTGGAGCACCGCAGCGACGAACATCCAATCCGCCGTTGACGTTGCCAATGCCGGCGATTCGATTTTTGTGACCAACGGCATGTACACACTGGGAAATCGCGTGACCTCCACGACGACGAATTGTGTCGTCGTGACCAACGCAATTTCCATTTCCAGCGTCTCGGGCCCGGCGCAAACCGTGATCAATGGCGGCGGCACGAATCGCTGCATTTATCTGACAAATGGTTGTTCGCTGTCCGGCTTCACGATAACGAATGGAATGACCCCTGAAAATGGCGGCGGAATTTTTTGCTCCAGCACGAACGTCGTTATCACAAATTGTGTTGTTGCCGGCAGTTCCGCCTACATCCAGGGAGGGGGCGTTTACCAGGGCACGCTGTTCACTTGCGTGCTGACGAACAATTACGCGGGGGGCAATGCGCAAGGTTATCCTGCCGGCGGCGGCGCAGGCTCAAGTGTTCTTTACAACTGTACCGTGAGTTGGAACTCGGGCGGCTCCGCGAGCGGCGGCGGTTTATTCAATTGTACCGCGAACCAGTGTGTTCTCACCAATAATTCGACCGGCGCAAATGCAGGTGGCGGCGCTGCTCAAAGCACCTTGAACAATTGTCTGATCGCGAACAACAGTGGCTGTGGCGCGGGCGATTTCAGCACCTTGAACAATTGCACACTCATCGGGAACACCGCGCCGATCTACGGTGGCGGAGCGAGCTATTCCACGTTGACGAATTGCACGTTGATCGCCAACATCGGGGTTTGGGGCGGTGGTGCTGAACAGTCGACCCTTTACAATTGCACACTAATCTCAAACAGCGTTTCGTCGACCGGCGGCGCCGCATATATCTGCACCCTGAGCAATTGCACGCTCATTGCCAATACCGCCTCCAGTTATTATGGCGGCGGCGTTGACCAGTCCACCCTTTATAATTCCACCCTTTGCAACAATTTCGCCGGCCAATGGGGCGGAGCCGCCTACAACTCCACGCTCTACAATTGCACGCTATCCAACAATATCTCCGACGGAGAAGGTGGCGGCGCTTATTCCTGCATATTGAGCAATTGTGTTTTGACAGCGAATGAAGCCACGTACGGCAGCGCCTACGGTGGCGGCGCATTTAACAGCACATTGATCACTTGCCTCGTGTCAAACAATGGGGCGTATGCAGGCGGTGGCGCGTATGGCGGCAGTCTTTCCAACTGTGTCATAATACAAAACGACGCTGTGCTCGGCGGCGGCGCCCTGGGATCTACGCTGGTTCAGTGTTCCGTTTTAAACGGCCAGGCGCAGTATGGCGGGGGGCTGAATAGTTGTACTGCGAGCAATTGTATTTTGACCGGGAACCTGGCGATCATCGGCAGCACCGGCGCGGGCGCCGGAGCGTATACAAGCTCTCTCTACAACTGCATGCTTTACAGCAACAGGTCTTTTTTCACCGGCGGAGGCGCCGCCCTGAGCACACTCATCAATTGCACTATTGCCAGCAATACCGCCTACGGCATCACCGGTGGTGGCGGTGGTGGTGTGACGTCGTGCACCCTGACCAATTCCATCATCTATTTCAATACCACTGGTGGAAATTATTCCGGGTCCAATAACATGAGCTGGTGTTGCACGACGCCGCTGCCCAATGACGGCTCGGGCGATGTGGTCGTCGGCGTCAATAATACTTCATCCGCGCCGCTGTTCGTGAATTTGGCCAATGGCAATTGCCGGCTCTATCCCGGTTCACCCGGCATTGACAGCGGCAACAATGCCGTTGTGCCCGTCACGGTTGACCTTGATGGCAACGCGCGCATCGTCAACGGCACGGTGGACCTGGGAGCGTATGAATTTCAAAATTCGCCTTTTATCGAGGTCCAGCCGACCAACCAGACCGTCCCGCTGGGAGCGTATGTCACGTTCAGCGTCACCACCTACGGTCCGGGATTGACCTATCAATGGCAATTTAATGGAACCAACATTTTGGGAGCGACCAGTTCCACTTATGTGCTGAGTTTTGCCCAATACAACTCCGCGGGCACTTATACTGTCACGGTGACCAATAGTTACGGCGTCGCGTCGAGTTCCAATGCGGTGCTGACAGTCGTGCCGCCGACGCCGCCTTCATTTACCCTGCAGCCGACCAATCAGACGGTTGCGGTCGCAGCCAATGTCACACTTGCCGCGGCTGCTTCCGGCGCGCCTCCAGCCGCTTATCAGTGGTATTTTAATAGCACCGCCCTGTTCGACAACGGCCACTATTTCGGCACCGGCACTTCCACATTGCAGATCCAGTCCGTTCCAACCAATTACACTGGAAATTATTTCGTGGTCGCCACCAATACCGGAGGCTCGGTGACCAGTTCGGTGGCGAACATCACCGTCTTGATACCGCCGGCAATCACCCTGCAGCCAACCAACCAGACCGTTCTGGCATCCTCCAACGTCACATTCAGCGTCCAGGTCACCGGCAGTGCGCCTTTGGGTTATCAATGGTATTTTAGTGGTGGGCAGTACAATGGCCCGCTCACCGATGGTGGACAGTTTAGCGGATCAACGGGCACGAATCTGACCATTTCAAATCTTCAATGGACGAACAATGGAACTTATTATCTGCTTGCGACCAACCTCGTTGGTACGGCGGCCAGTACCGTCGTCACGCTCACGGTGCTAAGTCCCCCGGTGCTGACTGCTCCATTCGTGAACCAGGTCGGCATGGTTTTCAATAATACGACGCTTGCGCTGTCCGTCACCGGCACACCAGCCTTGTATTACCAGTGGCAGAAAAATGGGACCAACTTGAGCGACGGCGGAAATATCAGCGGCTCCAGCGGACCGGCCCTGACCATCACCAATTCGCAACTGGTCGACTCCGGTCAATATACCGCCATTGTCACCAACGCCTATGGCGCTCTCACCAACACGGCCACGCTGACGGTGGTACCCATCTTCGACTGGGGCAATGATGTTCTGCTGCCGCCTGCCGATGCGACGAACGTCGTCGGCATCGCGTCGGCCGGCATCGAATTGAGCGCGGATTTCGCACTACGCGCGGATGGCTCATTGATTGGATGGGGAAATGACGCCTATGGGATTGTGGATATTCCAGCAAATGCGACCAACATCGTTTCCGTTACCGGCGGTCCTGAGCAAACGATGGCTATTCGCCGGGATGGCACAGTGGTTACCTGGGGCGGGGGCGGAACCAATGTTCCCGATGCGGCAACAAATGTGGTTGCGGTTGCGATCCAGGGCTATACCGGTTGCATGGCATTGCGCCAGGACGGGTCTCTTGTCACCTGGAATGGCGTACCCACTCCTCCGGCTAATGCCACTAACCTGATCGCCATCGGCGCCGGTTTTTATCAATGTCTCGGCGTTCAGCAGAATGGAACAATCATTGCATGGGGCAGTAATTATTATGGTGAAGGGGCGCCCCCGGCGAATGCAACAAATGTCATCGCTGTGTCAGGTGGGATGAACGGCGCTTACCCCTACAGCGCCGCCTTGCGCGCCGACGGAACGGAGATAGGCTTCGGATACGCCCCCGGTTTGCCCGCTGCCGCAACTAATCTTGTCACCATCGCCGCGGGTAATAGCCATGTGATGGCATTGAGACAGGATGGGACCGCCTTTGGATATTCGGGGCCGACGACAACCAATTGCATCGCGATCGCAGTAAACGGGTACGGCTTCCATGACGTGGTTCTGACGCAGGATCCACGCGTGACCATGCCCCCGGCCATCATTCAATCACCGCTGGGCGCGGTCATTCAAACCAACCAGACTTTCCTTCTGCTGTCGCAAGCCGTGGGCGCCATGCCCATGCAGTCCCAGTGGTATCTCAATGGCACACCACTCGCCGGTCAAACAAACGGCTGGTTGCTTTTGCCTGCCATTCAAACCAGCCAAGGGGGAGCCTACCAGATTATTTACACGAATAATTTCGGTTCGGCAACCAGTTCGCCGGCCATTGTCTGGACGCCACCGGCTTTCACCAGCCCGCCTGCGACCATGGTTGCCTTTGGCTCGAATGCCATCTTTAGCGAGACCCTCGCCGGCACTTCGCCTTTCGGCTACCAATGGTATTTCAATGGGACGCCATTGAGTGACGGCGGTTTCGTCAGTGGCTCGGCTACGGCCAGTTTGATCGTATCAAATTTCCAATCAGCCAATTTAGGCAATTACACGCTGGCCGTCACCAATCTGGCCGGCTCCGTCACAAGTTCCCCCGCCCTCCTTACTATTGTCAATCCACTCGTAACAACCCAGCCGCAAGGCCAATCCGTCTTGGGCGGCGCAACCGTAGACTTTAGTGTGGCCGCGACCGGCCAGCAGCCGCTTGCCTATCAATGGGAGTTCGACGGAACCAATATCCTGAATGCGACGAACGACCCGCTGGTGTTAAGCAACGTCCTTGTGAGCCAATCCGGCCTTTACTCAGTCATCATCACCAACTCCTATGGCACGATTGTCAGTTCCAATGCCACGTTGACCGTGACCGCCTTGAGCTTCGCCAGGCAACCGGTGAATCAGACGGTTTTGGGCGGTGGGACCGCAAACTTTACAGTGTCGATCAATGGCCAACAGCCCGTCTTCTACCAATGGGAATTCGATGGCACCAATCTGCCCGGAGCCACCAATGATCCACTGGTGATCACCAATGTATTGGTAAGCCAGTCGGGGCTGTATTCTGTTGTCGTCACCAATGCCTACGGCTCTGTCGTCAGTTCCAATGGCACACTCACGGTTATGCCGCTGGCGTTCAAAACGCAGCCGGCCAACTGCATCACCTGGCCCAGTGGTTCGGCCACCTTCTCGGTGATTGTCTCCGGCCAGGCACCCTTTGGTTTTGACTGGCAATGCAACGGCGTGGATGTGCCCGGCATGTGGACCAATGTGCTGACCCTCACCAATGTCCAGTTCTCACAATTTGGGACGTACGATGTCATCGTCAGCAATGCCTACGGCAGCGTTGTCAGTACCAATGCATTCCTGTCCCTCTCTCAAGTTGCCGTTTGGGGAGGTCTTGATGGTGAATCCAATCTGGCGGCGGGTTTGACGAATATCATCGCCATCGCGGGTAATGGTCAGAGTGTCGTTGACTGCCTGGCGCTCAAGGCCAATTCCACAGTCATCCATTGGCCGCGCACCAACTCTGTCACCATCAGCAACATCCTCTCCATGGCCGGTGGAGGGGGTGAGGGCCCGGCAATGGTGCTGACGGTCAGCAACACGGCTGCCGAATTATTGAGCGACGATGTTTTGGAATCCATTTCCGGGTTTACCAATATCGTGGCGGTTGCTCCCTACATGTATTCGCCCCTGGCCATTCGGACCAATGGCATGCTTGTCTTTGGCGCCCAGTTGGCTGGCGGGCCTCCCAACCTGGGGTCGATAACCAATATAACCAATGCCGTTGCCGTCACGGAAGGCAATGGCTGGAGCATGGTGTTGAAAGCCGATGGAACAGTGACCGCCTGGGGAGGCAATACATATGGGCAAACCAACGTGCCACCAAATGCAACTAACGTTATTGCCATCGCCGGCGGCTTTTATCATGGGCTCGCGCTCAGGAGCGATCACACTGTTATTGCCTGGGGACTTGATGCCAATGGCCAGACCAATGTGCCTCCCGGCTTGAGCAATGTGGTTGCCATCGCCGCCGGCTTTTATCATAGCCTTGCTTTGAGAGCGAATGGCACTGTCGTGGCCTGGGGCCAAAATACCTACGGCCAGACCAATGTGCCTCCCGGTTTGACCAACGTTATCGCCATCGCCGCCGGTGCGGCTCATAGCATGGCGTTGATTGGAAATGGGCCGCCCGTCGTCCAGGCATCCATCTCATCGCCCGCCGCCACTACCAATGGTTTCAGCCTGGCCGTGCCCAGCCAAAGCGGCAGGCTCTATATCCTGCAATTTGAAAACACTTTGTTCGACACCAACTGGAATTCCCTGCCGCCAGTGCCGGGCAATGGCGGGGTGTTACTCTTGAGCGATCCAACCGCAACCAACAATCTCCAGCGCTTCTATCGTGTTCAGCAATGGTGAGCCACTGATAATTCGCCTCGTCTCCACTTGAAAAATGTCACTGATGGTGTACATTCTTTCATCAGGCAGGGTTAACCAGAATTCCATGAATAAATTAATACAAAAAGTCCATGTCATCGTCGTTTTGTTCCTTGGTTTTATTCCAGTATTTCAGGCCACGGCGCAAACGTTCACGAACCTCCACAACTTACTTTTCGCTGATGGAGCCAATCCGCACGCGGGTTTGATCGTTTCAAGCAATGTTCTGTTTGGCACTACGTCAAAAGATGGTGACGGGAGTTCATCAGATGGTTTTGGCACGGTATTCAGAATGAATACTACCGGCACGAGCTTCACGAATTTGTATGCGTTCAACCAGGGAACCGATGGTGGCGATATCGAGGGCGGCGTTGTCCTGTCAGGCAATACGCTGTATGGAACAGCGTATTTTGGCGGCGCGTCGAACGACGGTTGCATTTTTGCCATCCATACCGATGGCAGCGGTCGGACGAATATCTATAATTTTTCGACCGAATTGCCGCATGTGCCATTTTACACCAATAGCGATGGAGCGTACCCGTACTGCGGCCTTGCTTTGTCTGGCAACACTTTGTTCGGCCCAGCAGAAGGTGGCGGCGCCCAGGGTTGGGGAACTCTTTTTGCCATCAATACCAATGGCACCCCATTTACCAACCTTGTCAATTTCGCCATCACGAATGGCCAGAATCCCGATTACAGCGTCGTTTTTTCGAGCAATGTGTTGTATGGAGTAACGGGTGGCGGCGGTACCAACAATTTTAGCGGTAATGGCACGATATACCGGGTCAACGCAGATGGATCGAGCTTCACCAACCTTTACTATTTCTCTGTTCCGCTTTACGGCCCTGTTCCGGCGACCAACGCCGACGGTGGTGATCCTTTGGGGACATTGGCTCTCTCTGGTAATACGCTCTATGGAGTCACCTATGACAACGGTTATTATGGCAATGGCACCATTTATAAAATCAATACCGACGGCTCGGCTTTCACTGTTATCCACGAGTTCACCGCCACTAACGGGATCAACTCTACCAATAGCGACGGTGCGTATCCCGAAGCCGGTTTGCTTTTATGGAGCAATGCCCTCTATGGGACTGCCTATCTCGGTGGAAAATTCGGCAATGGCACCGTGTTCAAACTGAATACTGACGGCAGCGGTTTCACGACCTTGTACAGTTTCTCAGCGACCAACGCAGACATCAGCACCGACCCAACAATCTTCACCAATTCTGATGGCGCCCGGCCGCTCGGCAGCCTGATTGTTTCTGGAAGTACATTGTACGGCACCGCCAGCGTGGGTGGCACTAATGGTTTCGGCACCATCTTCAGCATCACCTTGCCAGTACAATTATATATCACTCGGTCCGGGACGAATGCCATCTTGTCCTGGCCGGTCGGCGTCAGCGGTTTCCAACCCCAGTACGCCACCAATATGGTATCGCCGGTGACCTGGAATACCATCATCTACTCCGGCACCCAGAACATCGTGACCAATCCCATCACCAAGACCAACTTGTTCTTCCGGCTGATGCATCCGTAGAATTGCTTGCAGAGAATTGACGCCGCCGCGCTTCCGGCGCACACTCGCGGTTATGGCTAATAAGTCAGAGGAAAAGCCGGTGACTGAGCAAGCCCACGCAGAAGAATTGGGGGTCTTTCAGATCATCATCCTCGTGCTGTCGGTGCTGGTGCTGGGTGCTCTGGCCATCAATACCGCTTTTCAACTGCCTTCCGAGATTTCCGCCACTCTCCAAACGATCGACACCTTCGTCTGTTTTGTCTTTCTTTTCGACTTCATTTTGCGCTTCCATCGGGCCGAATCGAAATGGCGATTCATGAGATGGGGTTGGATCGATCTGATCTCCAGTATTCCCAATCTCTCCGGTCTTCCCTTCTTGAGTCATTTGCGTTGGGGGCGCCTTGTGCGCCTCTTCCGGATCATCCGGCTGATCCGCGCCCTGCGCGCGACGCACAAGATCGCCAATCTGTTGCTCAAGGACGAATTCCAGAGCGGCGTGGCTGCCGTGGTGCTGGCTTCCATTCTCCTCCTGATCTTTTCCTCGCTCGGCATCCTGATCTGTGAGCGTTCGGATCCAAACGCCAGGATCAAAACTGCCGGGGACGCTGTTTGGTGGAGCGTAACCACGCTGACCACCGTCGGCTATGGTGACGTTTATCCCGTCACGACCGCCGGCCGATGCCTGGCGATAATCACGATGATCGGCGGCATGGGAGTGTTCGGCGGATTAAGCGGGCTGGCAGCGTCATTTTTTATCGGCAGCAAGGAAAAAGGGATCGTCGTCGAGGAAAACAAAATCCTCGCCCGCCTCGAACATTTAGAGAAAAAAATCGATGCGTTGAAACGGGACT
Source organism: Verrucomicrobiia bacterium (assembly GCA_036490655.1). Classification (GTDB taxonomy): domain Bacteria; phylum Verrucomicrobiota; class Verrucomicrobiia; order Limisphaerales; family UBA11358; genus UBA11358. The sequence goes on from DASXDM010000029.1 coordinate 163,173, forward strand.
AGCCAGCAATTCGCGGAGCGTCGCTTTGGGATGGCACAGGAATTCGGCTGTTTGCCTGGTTGCCCGGGAATCTCCGATGATGTGAAAGCGGTGACATGGCCACCACTCCAAAACCTAACGGAGAAAAGAATGTCCGTTACTTTATTCCTTGATCGCCTTGAGGCCCGCATCACCGGCAATGGCAGGATGGCCGGCAATAGAGCCACGGATCGTCTTCACGTCGTCAGAAGAAATCGCATCGCCCTTGTTGCCCCAGGAACTGCGGACGTAGGTCAGCACGGCGGCCAAATCCGAATCGGATAGTCCCGCACCCATCGCCGCCATGGAAAGATTCCAGCTTTGGCCTTCCACCGTGACTTGTCCGTTAAGGCCAAGCTGGGGAATCTCAACGAGCCGTTGATGCCCGGCGGCATTGACCCATTCAGAGCCGGCCAATGGCGGAGCCTGACCGGGTTTGCCACTACCATCCGGTCCGTGACAGGCGGTGCAGATCGTATCGTAGGTGTGTTTACCCTGCGCCAGAATCGCTGCCGCACCGGACACCGGCTGGTAAGATTCCAACTCATTGGCATCCGTGTACGGGGCATAAACCTGGGCGTTGAACCACCCGCTGTATTCATCGAAATATACGCCGCCGAGAAACAACAACAACAGCGCCACACAAAAGATCCAAACCGGCACGGCGAATCCATCGCCGGAAGATGGTTTTTCCGTCGCGGGCGAATGTTCTTTCAAATCGTCACTCATCATTTTTTCGCTTGGGCAGTTGGCGCTGGCGCGGCGGCGGCCATGGTGAACGGCGCGTCATGCAGCGGAACATCCGCGTGCAGGCTCAGCAGATATGCCGCCAAATTCCTGGCCGCATTGGACGGCACCACTTCAAAGCCGGACGGCGGCCCAAAGCCTGCCGGCAATTGCAAGGCATCCGGCGAGGGCGTAGCGCCAATTTTTTGCACGAGAAACATAAACCGGAACGGCGGCATGGCCGAGTCCTTCGCCGCCGCTTGCGGCGCATACAGGTGGAGCAACTGCCAACTGAAGCTGCCGAGGCGGCCGCCTACGTTTGCCAGATCCGGGCCCATGCGGAGGCTGCCAAGCTGGACCGGATAGTCCCACAGAAAATCTTCAGAAACACTGCGGCGGGCACCCCACCCTCGCGCAACGTCTCCCCCGGTTGGAATGATGTGGATCTCAGTCTTGCCACCGGCGCCAGTGATCTGGTCGGAGGCGGACTGGGCATCATCTTTATCCAGGTTTTTCAATGAGAGAGATGAGAGCAAATTGCTGACGGCGGTAGGATTTTTGCCCATGCCGGTCACTACGACGTCGCACGAAACTCCGCCCTGCTGAAGCTGGGTGGTATGACACGCCGCGCATCCGTACCGGCGGTAAACCTGCAAGCCGAGCGTGGCGTCGCCAGTGCGCTGCAAGGGATAGGTTTGAGATGAATTGAGCACGTCCGTCTGCTTCTGGGTGCCAAGCTGCTCCATCGGGGCCAGGACGAATCCGCCCCAGGAAAGGCCCAGCGCGATGAACGAGACCAGGAAAATGCGGCAACTGCTGGTCACGATTTCACCTCCTGCAATTTAACAGGCGGCCGAACGATGGCGATAAAGCCTTTCGCCAGCGCCAAATTCCATTTGATCGTCATGACAAAAATATTAGCGGCAAACATCAGGCTGCCGAGCAGCAGCAAAAACAGACCCAGGGTGCTGAAGCGAAGGAATGGCAGCGCGGACTGGAAATTATAATCATTCATCCCCTGCGCCAGGCCGCCGATCGCCAGCATGAGAACCAGCAGGACAGCTCCGGCCATAAAAGCCCAATGCTGGAAGCGGACGAATTTCGGGAAAGGCCACTCCATACCCATCACCGAAGGCATCAGCTCATAGATCGCACCGCAGATGACGATGGTGAAAAAGCCGAGGATTTGAAGGGACGATTGCGCCTGGACATACCAGGTTATCCCGGCCCACGAGCCAAAATGAGGGCAGCCCAGCGGCAAAAGCATCAACGTGGCCAAAATGAAAGCGGTCGTGCCGAATTTGATGTAACAAAACGGGCCGCCTTTGCACTGCGGCTTCGTTCCTGTGAGCGAGGGGCCAGTAACGGTTCTGGCAAAAACCGTCAGGAGGGAAAAGATCGGAATGAGCATCAAGACCGAGGCAAAGGTACTGGCGGCCGGCAACCAGGCCGGGACGGGCGCGCCCTGCGGGATTCCGCACCACGTTGAGAACAGGATAAACGTCACAAAGCCGAACAGCGCCAGGTCAGGATTATGGAGCGGACGCCCGGCGAACTTTGGCAGGAAATAGAACGCCAATCCAAGGCCAACCAGAGCGAACCAGACAAAGATCAGGTTGTTGGTGAACCACCAATCGATCACCGCCTGGGCCACACCGCGCACCGGCCAGGCGACGAGGAAAATATTTGCGGTCGTGTAAATCCATGGGAACCAGACCAATGCCGCGAGCAGGAACCAATGCGCCGGCTGCAATTTGCGCTCGCGCCGCGCACCAAACGTCGCCATGGCGGAAATGGCGATCAGCATATAGGCGGAGAATAATAGAACGGAAGCGCCGCGGGGAAATTCCAGCCATTGAAATCCGGTGGTGTCCCCGATAAAGATCGCCACCAGCCCGACCAAAACACCCAGGTGCCAGATGTTCGCCGCCAGGACCGGCACCAGTGGCAAGACCAGTTCAGATTCACTTAAGCGCGCGAACACCCAGAGGATCACTCCGAGTGCGGCGGGAATGCAAAAGCCATAAAGGACGGCATCATTGGCAGCGGCCTGCAAGCGGCCATAGGCGAGCCAGGAATGATCCGCAAACATTGACGGGTTATGGAAGGTGAGCGAGGCGGCCAACTCGATCGCCAACCCGACCACAAGCCACAACGCTGCTCCGCCAAAAAGCGCCAGCAAAGGCACGCGACAAGTATCGCCGATCGCCGGATCAATTTTTTCGTTTCGGTTCATTCAAATCTATTCAAAAATGCTGGGTTTCGGCGCCACTTTTGGCAAAGGCGCGGTCGCTTTTTGTGAGCGTGCCAGCAATTCGGCGCGGGCTTGCGCCGGGTTCTGCCATTGCTCGACTGACATCTGCAGCGCCATATCGATGGGCAATCGCACGATGCCCCGCTGTTTGTCCACCCAGCCCGGATGGTTGAGCGACGCGACTTCGTTGCTGCGAATATTCATCAAGGTGCCGGCGATGACCGCGTTGCGATCGGCGTCGATCGCCGGAGGATGGACAGACAGTTTCGCGATGACGATAAGCACCACGAACAAAAGGCTGACGATGACAAATCCAACCGCCGCGCCGCTCGCGCGATTGATGCCGACATTGTCGTTCCTGTTCATTGCGCGCCTCCTTCATCCGGCAAGGTGCCGGGTAATTCCTCCGGCTCAAGCCCGATGCCCATCGCCTCGAGCACGCGCGGATCGCGTTGCGGGTAAGGCGGGTGGCTCAGGAATTTTTTCAAGAACACACACGACAGAAAACCCAACATAAAAATAAAGCAGCCGAGATGCAGCCAGATCCATTGGAACGGATATCGGTCCGGGCTCACGCCGGGCAGGATGTTGAAGGCCAGGTCGGTGAAGGACATGAACCACGCCCACAGGCAGATGGGAACCATGATCTTGAAATTCATCTTTACGCGGATGGGCAGCAGAATAAAGAAGGGCAACATGAAATGCCCGAAAATCAAGAGCAGGCTGATCCCCCACCACGAACCATGTTCGCGGATGAGATACCAGAATGTTTCCTGGGGCATATTCGCGTTCCAGACGACGAAATATTGGGCAAATTCATCGTACGCCTGGAACAGGGTGAATGCGAAAAGCAAGGTGCCGATGAAATAGAACGAATGGTCGTGCAGCACACGATCCAGGATGCGCTGGCGTTGCATGAGCACCATCAGGATATAAATCGTGGCAAGCGCGAGCCATCCACAGCTGGCAAAGTAATAGACTCCGTACTCCGCCGAATACCAGCGATGCTCGATGGCCTGCATCCACAGTACCGGCGCCACATACATCATCAATCCCAGCACCACGATCCCCCACCCCGAATAAAAGCGCATCCGGTAAGTGCATACCGGCTCGCCGGTCACATCCTGCCGCAATGACCAATAATTGATGCGGCCGGTCATCAGCCACCAAATGGCAAAGAAAATGGCTGAAGTGACCCAGAAACCCGGGATTGTGAACACCGGCCATTTCACGACGACGCTCGGGTCAGTCGCAGGCAGGGACATCCAATGGTAAAGCTGTGTCACCTGCGGGAACTTTGTGGCAAGAACTGTTGCAAGGATGCCAACCGGCAAGAACAAGATCGCCAGCCACGGGAACAGCAACGACGCCAAGTGTTCATTGACGCGACGCGTCGCCACGGACCAGCCGGCATCGCTCAAATGATGGATGAAGACGAAGGCCAACGCGCCGAGCGAGAGCGTCAGGAAAAACATGAAGGACAAGAGCCACGAATAGGCAAATTCACTGGGGCTGGCGATGAGGCCGATCAGCGACAAAATCCCGCCGATAGCCATCAGGACGGACGGCGCCTTGCGCCAGCCGGAGAGATCCAGCGGCGGCGGCAATTCATTTTGTACGTGCTTTTGCATCAGTAGGTAATCATTTCAACGCGGCCTGCTGCTCACCGGACAGATCATTGATGTTGCCAAGCCAGCTCAATTGCAAGGCGCGCACATACGCCACGATCGCCCAACGGTCTTCAGTGGGGATGATCGGGCCGTAAGCGCCCATGGTGTTCTTGCCATGCGTGATGGTGTTGAAAATCTCGCCGTCGGTCAGTCCCACAATCCGGGCATCATGAAGGTTTGCCACAGCCGGCATGTCGCCAATGCTCTTGGTGATGCCGTTGCCGTCGCCCAGGCGTCCGTGGCAGGGCGAACAATAGATGTCAAAACGTTCACGGCCATGCGCGAGCATTGCGCTGCTCACCGGCAACGGGTTGTTCTCAATGAAGTTGGTCGTCCCGACAATCTTTCCGGTGTTCACTGGTGAATCTTCAAAATAATAGACCGAACCTTCCGTCGTTTGGATGGGATCGTTGCGCGCAATGGTACCGGCGGGCGGCAATTGCGAGCTGACGCCATTGGCAAAAAATTCGTCCGGCTTCTGCGGGCGCAATCTCGGCTGGCGGTTCATGTCGGCAAAGATCTCAATCGGCGGTTTGCGCGAGATACGCCCGCGCACTCCGACAATGGCAAATAACGCCACCGAGAGCACGATCACAACCAGGATGACAGAGATGAGATAACGCATCAGTTGTCCTCCACGATTTCGATGTTGGTCCCGCCGACCTCCTCAAGGAGTTTGCGGGTGGCAACCTCGGAGAATTTCGGATCAGCAGAGCCGATGACGAGGAAAAATTTATCGCGGGAGACCAGTTCAAAGCGTTTCTTGTTGAACAACGGATGGTGGTGCCGCGGCAGTTGGTTGAGCGCGACCATGCCGATAAACGTGCCGACGCCCGCAGCCAATACGAGCAGGATGTAGGCCGGCACGAAAGACATAGGCAGACTGAACATCGGTTTGCCGCCGACGATGAGCGGATAATCGAAATCGTTGCAATACCAGATCAGGCCCAGGGTGCCAAGGAAGGCGCCCCCGCCGAACACCAGCGAAAACAAGCCGACGAGTGAATTGCCCAGGCCCATGACTTTGTCGAGGCCGTGGACGGGGAACGGAGAAAAGACGTCCCAACGGTGATAGCCCGCGTCACGGACTTTCTTCGCCGCGTCGAGGACTGCGCCGGGTGAATCAAACTCGGCCATGATGCCGTAATTCTGTTCGCTCACGACTTGCCTCCTTTCGCCCCGCCGAGCGGGTGATGAGGATCGGCTTGCGGTGTGATGGCCTTGACTTCCGAGACAGGGACCATCGGCAAAAAGCGGATGAACAATAGATACATCGTGAAGAAGACGCCGAGCGTGCCGACATAGGTCATCACGTCCACCCAGGTCTGCTTATAAAAACCCCAGTTGGCGGGCAGAAAATCCTGGTAGAGCGAGCCGACAATGATGGTGAAGCGCTCGAACCACATGCCCAGGTTAATGAGCAGGCCGAGGACAAACACAAACTTGAGATTAGCGCGAAACTTCTTGAACCACAGCAATTGCGCCAGGCCGACGTTGACGACGAGCATGATCCAGCCGCCATACCAATACGTGTGGCCCAACAGACGATGACTGAACACCCAGCGTTCATAAGGATCGCCGCTGTACCATGCGATGAAATATTCCATCAAGTAAATGTAGCCGATGGCCAAACTGCTCAAGAGGGTCAGCTTGCAGATGCGATCCATGTGCCGCATCGTGATGATGTCTTCCAGATTGCAAAGTTTTCGCAGCGGGATCAGCAGGACCAAAATCATGCCGAAGCCGCAATAAACTGCGCCGACGACGAAATACAGCGGGAAAATCGTCGCATGCCAGCCGGCGATCTGCGCCGTGGCAAAGTCCAGGCCGACGATCGAGCTGACGGTGAACACCAGCAACGTCGCCAAACCGGACAGGATGAGATAGGCCTTTTCGTAATTATGCCAGTGCCGGGCCGAACCGGTCCAACCGAGGGCAAACAACCCATACGCGAATTTCTTCACCGGGGTTCTTGCACGGTCGCGCAGGAGCGCCAGATCGGGAATCAATCCCATGTACCAAAATACCGATGAGATCACGAGATAGGTATTGACGGCAAAAACGTCCCACATCAGCGGCGAACGGAATTGCGGCCACATCCCCTCATACGTCGGCACGGGGAACATGAACCAGTCGAACCACGCGCGACCGACGTGGATGCCTGGATAAAGCCCGGCCATCATCACGGCGAACACGGTCATCGCCTCGGCAGCGCGGCCGATGGCTGTGCGCCAATGTTGCCGCGTCAAAAATAACATCGCTGAAATGAGGGTGCCGGCGTGGGCCACACCGACCCACCAGACGAAATTGATGATGTCCCAGCCCCACATGACCGGCTTGTTATTACCCCAGACACCGACGCCGGTGGAGATCTGGTAAGCCAACATCCCGGGCAGCACGAATGCCGCGCAGAATGCCGCCGGGGCAAAGGCAACCCACCACCAGAGCGGAGTTTTGCCGTCATTGAATGCGGTCAGCCTGTCCGTCAACCAGCCAAGGCCCTGATTGCCGATGATATTCGGCGAACGGCGCAGTTCCGGCGGCGGAGCAAGCGTTTTACGCAATTCAATCTGTGTCGTCTCTGGCATTTAAAATTTAGCTGGTTGTTTTCGGCATTTCACCGCCGCGATCTTCGTACTCCTCCGTGCTGAACGGCACATGGAAGTCCGGCATGGCCGGGTTCGGGTTGCGGATGCGCGCGAGATAACTCGTGCGCGGCTTCGTCAACAAGTTGCCGAGCAACAGGTAATTCTGGGATTGGTTTTTCCACTTCATCACGCTGCTTTCCGGATCGCTGATATCGCCGAAGACGATGGCGCCCGCCGGACAGGCCTGTTGGCAGGCCGTCTTGGGGACGGTGCCTTGAGCTTCAATGAGGCGAACGTCGTTGCCGGCGCCGGCCTTGACCTTCTGCGCGATCTTCGCGTGCTCGATCCGCTGCGTGCAGTACGTGCATTTTTCCATGACGCCGCGCATACGCACGGTCACGTCCGGATTCTTTGAAAGCTTGATCAGGTCCCACGTTTCCTCATCGGTCAAAGGCGCTTCGCGGTCTTTCCACCAGCGCACCAAGTCGGATTGGCCGTCAGTTTTGCTGAAGAGCGGCGTCGGATAGTACGGCCCCTTTAATTCGTCCAGCGGACGCTTGTTGTAATCGAGGAAATTGAAATGGCGAACTTTGTACGGGCAATTGTTCGAGCAGTAACGCGTGCCGATGCAACGGTTGTACGCCATCACGTTCAGGCCTTCCTGGTCGTGGACGGTGGCGTTCACGGGGCAGACGTTTTCGCACGGGGCGGCCTCGCACATCTGGCACATCACCGGCTGGTTCACGGCCTGCACTTCGTCGATCCAACTCGAAAACTGCTGCTCGTTGTCTTTGACGTAAGTCTCGGGGAATTTCTCAGTCTTGGGATCGGCGGTATAATAACGGTCGATACGCATCCAATGCATCTCGCGGCCGCGCAACACCTGGTCTTTGCCCACGATGGGAATATTGTTCTCGCTCTGGCACGCCAACACGCACGTATTGCAACCGACGCACGCGGTCAAATCCACTGCCATGCCCCATTGGTGCAAGGCGGTTTTCTCAGCGGCATCGAGCGGGTTGGGATAAAGAGACTGGACGATCGGGGGCTCCGGCTCGTGCATCTCCGCCGCGTATGCCGGGTTTTTCTCGAAATCCGCCAGGTTGACTTCGCGCACCGCCGGGCGGCCTTCCATGGACCAATGCGTCTGCGTAGTCGCAATGACGTGTGAATCTCCGGTCTTGCTGACCGTGGCGCCGGTCTCGACGTATTTACCGTTGAAAATTTTATAGGCGTTGAATCCAACACCCGTGCCAATCCGCCCTGCTTTCTCGCGGCCATAACCGAGCGCGATGCCGAGCGAATAATCCGCCATGCCGGGCTGCGTCCAGACCGGGCCGGAAACTTTTTTACCATTCAACGAAATCTCCACGACGTCGCCGTTTTGGACACCGAGATCGCTTGCCGTTTTGCGGCTGACAAGGACCGCATTGTCCCAGACAATTTTGGTGATTGGGTCCGGCAATTCCTGCATCCAGCCGTTATTGGCGTAGCAGCCGTCGTCCACTTTCGAATCACGATAGAAAACAACTTCGAGGGAATTGGCAGAAGGCGCGGAGGCGCTCGCGACGCGAGGAATCGACGTCAATTGATCACTTGGAAGATTCACCGGGCCGCCAGCGGAACCTTCAAGAAAACCGTTATATAAAAATTTCTTCCAGCCTTCATCACTGCCGCGGAAAGTTTTTTGAACGATCTCGTGCGGGTTTGTCTCCGTTTCACCGGCCAGCCGCGCCAAAAATTCCAAATCAGTCAATCCGCCGAAGAGCGGTTGGATCAATGGCTGGATGGCCACGGTAGTTCCATCGCTGGTCAGCGCATCGCCCCAGGACTCGAGATAATGGGCGGCCGGGAAATGCCAGTTGGAACCATTCGCCGTTTCGTCTTCGTAATATCCGAGACGAATGACCTCCCCGCTTTTTGCCACACTGATGGATGAATCGATCGACCGATGGTAAGCCGGGTTGCCGCCCAAAATCACCAATGACTGTATTGAGTAACCGGATTTAATCAATTGATTGAATTCATCGAGCCTGCCGCCGAAAGTTTCCGGCGACGGCACCAGGGTCATCGTTTTGCCGATTGCGCCGAGAACGGAATTGATGGCATGAGCAATCAGATGCACTTCCATGGGCTGGCGGTGTCCGGCGACGACTAAAGCATTTCCACGGTTGGCCAGCAAATCCCTGGCGCATTCCATGATCCAATTGGGATCCACTCCGCCAGGAATCTTGAGGGATTGCCCGGTGACACCGGCATAAAACGCCGCTGCGATCTGGGGAACCAAACTCGCCGCCACCCGCAGGCGATGGTCTGCATTCGCGCCGGTCAACGTGAACAAAGATTCGACGCTGTAAAGCCGGCTCATGCCGTCCTTAGCTTTACGGCCAGCAGCATATTTTTGGATATTATTATGCGCATTGTCCTCGCCGCCGATGAAATCGCTGTCGAGCGACAGGATGACTTTCGCTTTATCAAAATTAAAGATGGGCTTGACCGCCTGGCCGTAGGCCTGCGTGGCCGCGCGCTGATGGATGCCGGAATCGATCGCGTCGTACGTGAACCACTTCGACTCGGGCAATTTTCGCGTGATGATCGCCTGCAAGCGCGCCCGTGAAGGCGACGTGCTGGTTTCCGCGACGAAGACGAGCCCCCGCCCTCCGTTCGCCGAGAATTTTTGCGACAGGGCACTTAACGCGTTCAGCGCCTGGTCGCGAGAAACCGCCTGGCCATTGCTCACAAACCGGCGGGCGCGGTCAGGGTCGTAAAGATTCAGGATGGACGCCTGCGCAAAGCGATCGGTGCCGCCATTGCTTCCTGGATAAAGCGAATTGCCTTCAACTTTTATCGGACGCCCGTCGTATGACTTGGCGACCAGCGGAATGGCGCCAGTGCGCGTGGGCATGGCGGTCGCATAATATTCGTAGGTGCCAAAAGTGTAATTCTCCGGCTGCTGGCCGAACGGCTCCAGATGCTCTTCCGGACGACGGCAACCTGCGCCTGCGAGGCCCAAGCCCGCCAGCGCGAACGAGGCCGACATGATTTTCAGGAAATGCCGGCGCGAAACGTCATCGGGAAATTCGCTGGCGCCTTTCGGAAATTCCCGGTGCAGCCATTCCTTGAACTCCGGCGTATCCGCGAGTTCGTCCATGCTGCGCCAGTAACGGCGGCCATTTCCATTTCCGGAAGTATGTGAAATTTCGTTCATCGATGACATGCCGAACAGTTTTGCAATGATTCCACGTGCATATGGTCGACCAGTTTCTGGCCTTCCACGGCCTGGTCGTGCGCGGCTTCAACGGAATTTGTGCTCCAAACCCAGCCTAAATCCGTCACTTTGTCCACCGGGCGGATATGGGACGCCGGGTCGCGATGGCAATTCAGGCAAAAACTCATGCTCAACGGCTTGGCGTGATAGACGGTGTCCATCTCATCCACGCGCCCATGGCATTCCACGCAACTGATACCGCGGCGCACGTGCACGGAATGGTTGAAATACACATAATCGGGCGTGATATGGACCTGCACCCAGGCGATCGGCTTGCCGGTCGCGGCGCTGTCGCGGACAATGGCCAGTCGCGGATCGTCTTTCAGGACGGTGCTATGGCAGTTCATACAGGTTGAAGCGCCGGGCAGATTGGAGAACCATGATTTTTCCACTCCATTATGACAGTAACGGCAATCGATGCCGAGGGCGCCGGCGTGGACTTTGTGGGAAAAGGGCACCGGCTGCACTGGCTGATAGCCAACTCGCGTGTAGCTGGGTGTACAATAGTAGGCAACCGCCGCCGTCACCACTCCGCCAGCGATGGCAAGAACAATGACGATCCATAACGGCAACCAATTTGTCCATTTCGGGAAAATTGCAGGCATTTCAAACGGCCGTGAAGGCCAAACCACACCTATTTAACACGCTTAAATCGTGTCGGGGGCAGATACTAAATAATTTGTTCCGGGCAGTGCAAGAAAAGTTTGTGAAATTTTTCACTTGGCTATGAAAAATTCGTAAAAAACCTTGGTTTTCGTGGGATGGCGAAAATTTGAATGTGAAATTCAAGTTCACGTTGGTTCCATCAACAATGGCTCAATCGGCTCCTTTACAACAATACCATTATCCCGGTAGGGATAAATCTTTTTTAGTGAGGTGTCCTTCTCAACACGACATGCCTGGCATTTTTGGTTCATATGAGAAGTGGCAGAATATCTAAACTGAAACTCAACGCAAAAACTGCAAGCGTGAATTTTGAAGTCATTTCCAATCAAACACGGTTTCGGCGTCCAGATATTTCCATGAATTGCCTTTTTTCGTCATGGGCGCCGTGCGGCCGATATATTCCAGAACTCGATGCGGTGCGGCCTGTTCGATGCCAAAGTAAATGGGATTTACGAATCGTGCGACGATCACATTGGCGGCGGTCATTTTCAGCCACACGGTTGGCTGCCCTGCCACCGGCTTTAATCCAGTAGTCTTGCGCAAGGTGAAGTTGAAAGCCCTGTCCCGCTCAAAGGCAACCATCGAAAATTTGAGCGTCGCTCCCTGCATCAGCTCGTCCCAATGGATCAGGATGAAGGGATAGATCGAATCGTCAGTCAGCAGGTCTTTTGGAAGGTCTCGTGTTACGCCTTTGCCGCGGTCACCTGTGCCGGAGCCATGATTGATAATCAGTTTTTGCTGTCCGGCATGGTCGGGGTCGGCAACGATTTTCATTGTTCCCCACAGGCCGGCCTGGGGGTTATTCATTTCAAAAGAGACCATGTTTCCAGATTCGTAGAGAACATGTTCCTGAGCAGCCACGCGGCCGTCTGGAGTGTTGAAGAGGCGGTCGACATGGACGGTGCTGCCTGAGCGCGTCGCGGTGCGACGAAAGGTGAACAGGATATTTGTCCGATCCGAACCGATGGCATACACAGTGCCGGTGAACAGGGGTATTTTAGCGTAATCAAACGGTTCCGAAGCCGCCACCTGGTCCTGGCCTGACGCCAGACCGCGAGCGAGATACAAAATCAACAGGGTGATCACCTTAATGACGCCGCAGCATCGGTCGGTCAACTTATTCATGCGACACTGTAATCGTTGACGATGCCGAACTCCAAGACAGGTTTTCAAAAAAGTGATTTTTTGGAAGTCGACTCATTCCAGAGAGGTTGGGGTAAGAAAAGAAAACTGCTTTTACATCACGGCCCGTTTAACTGAAAAAATAGATTTCCCGCGCCTGGCGTGACGTTGACACCTTCTGTGGTGCCATTAGTAAAAATGGGATCGCTATTCGTCGTCCAAGTCCCCGTCACCAAATTGCTGTTTTGCAGAACGATAAACCCGCCGGGAGGCACCGGCCAGGTCAGCATCAGATTCGTGCCGGTCGCCGCGATGGCCACGGATGGCGGCACGAGTGAGATCTGAAAGCTCACATCGGCAAGGTCATTTGTCGCAAGCTCATCCCCTCCCCCTGCCACGCTGGCCGTTCCGGAAAAAATTCCCACGGGAGCGGACGGATTGATATAAACGCCCATCGCGACGTCGCTGTATGTTTGATTGGAGGAAAAGATGCCCGGAATGTTTTGAAAGAAAAAATTGGTGTCTCCGGCCAGATAATTGGTCGCCGCATTGGTGAAGCTGAACTGGATGTTGTTCAGATACAGATTTGTCAACGAGTTGTTGGTGAACGTACCGATAAAGATCACTTCATTGCTACCGCTCCCAGGCAGCGCTGCCGGGGTGAGTGAAAAAGTCAGGTTCGCCCGGGCCGGCATGGCCAACAGCGCCAGCGCGGCCAGCAATGCGGGAAGTATCAATCGTGTGCGCATATCATTGTCCGATCGCGAACAGCTTGGCGTTGTTGATGGCATAAACGACACCGTTCACCCCGATGATGGTGGGTGTATACGCCTCGCCGATGCCGGTAGTGAGGACGTTCGTCTGGGTCAGCGTACTGGAAGTCATGTCCCAGCGGTACAGTTTGCCATCCTCGTTATTGGCCAGGATGGATTTGGTGAAAGGATCGACGGCAGCGGAATTGATGCACCATTCGCGGACGGCGCCGGGATAACTATTGGTATATTCCGGGTCGGGCGTGGGACCCGCAATGGTCAGGACCTCGTTCATCACTGTACTACCGGAAATGGGATCGATTTCGCTGTTTTGCGGATCCAGGACGGCAATCTTATTTATACCATTGCCTCCCCCAAACCCGGCATAGTTATTATATTTGGTCATCAAAAGATAAGGCGATCCGCCATGATACGACGGCACCATGGTGGCCGGCACAACCGAAGCGGTATCGTCCCAGCCAAACGCCCCGGGGAGTTTGAGTTGCGTCAATGTGCTGTTGAAGTGCAACAGCCAACCGCGGCTGTGGTTCGAACCCGAGGGCGATTCCAGCACGCCATAATAGACGTCGCCATCCGGCCCGACGGTGGGTGAAGCGGTGCCATTATCATTCACGTTGGCGCTGGTGCCAGGACTCTTAACATCCTTGAGGAGGACATTGTGCAACGGGGTCAACGTCTGGCTGTCGAGCGCGGCCAGATAACCGGCACCGGAAATCCCGACAGTGGCAGCGACATAGAGCGTCTTGTGGTCATTGCTCAGAGCCGGGGAACAATTCAACGCAATGTTTGTGACGGTCGTCTTGCCCACGATATTGCTGGCGGCCAGCCAAATGCCCGTGCCGTTGTAATCGATCCGCGCAATCCCGCCTTGAAGGTTAAGCGGGTTTGGGCCGGTGACCATAAATCCAAAGAAAATATCTCCGTACCGGTCAGATGTGATGGGCGTATTGATGAAGACGTTGGTTTGATACGCATTCGTGTTGGCGAGATAATTGGCCAGTCCATAGAACGCGATTTGGCCGATGACCGGAGAACTGCCCGCCTGATCCGGAGTATCGCAATAATAGATCGTCCCACCTGCTCCGGCGAAATAGAGCCGGTTGTTTGGCGTGAGCGCCGGTGAATAACCCGGAATCCAGGTTCCCGCCGCCAGGGGCGGCAAAATATAATCCGTGGATGCTGTCCAATTGGTTGCGCCAGTTGCGCCGGTCAATGCCTCAACTTCAAATCCACCGTTGGTGCCGGTCTTGACGGGGATGATGACGGTGTTGGCGCGGGTGATGATTGGGGAGCCGTAATGGATGAGCAATTCGCTCCCGCTGTAATGGGGCGCCAGATCTACCGGCGTCTGCCATAAAATGCGATTGATGGACTGGGATGGCACGGGCGCGATGGCATCATGCTGCGCGTCATGGCTGTAGCTGCTCCAGGGAATCCGAATGCTTTGCGCCGGCAAATTTTGCAGAAGCAAAAAAAACAGGGACAAAAGCAATACGAAGCATTTGGAGACGGCGCCGGCAAACCTCAACATGGTAATCTGTTTAGCACGATAAATTGCCGCAAACAAACTTTTTTGGGTGTTTTTTATCATTTCGTTCAAGAGGCTTGATTTTTTCTTGCTGATGCCTTCGCCAAGCCCGTAAAAACGGTTAAATTTAATCTTCTTTTCAAATTGAACTCGACACGCCAACCATAGCACGCATGGTGCCAACGAAATAAACGTTGAAATGGCTTCTCGGCTACGAACGAAGTCAAAGCTCGCCTACATCAAACTAAACCGCCAAACGCCTTGCCCACCTCGTGGCGCTGTCCCGGTCAACACAAGGACATTGCAGGAGGTTCTTTCACTCGCAACGTCCGGATCGCTTTCGGTCATGGCGGCGACCCTTTCAACTATGTCCGGACAAAATAAACGTGCTGACCACAATCGCAACATCAGAAGCAGATTTAACAGGAGGAAACGGAGTAGCCTGAAAAAGCGGAAAACGGAAGGCGGAAATAACCGCAAAGAACGCAAGGAACGCAAAAGACGGGGATTTGATCCGCATCCCGCAGGGCGGGAGCAGATATCCGCAGATTTTTTGGGCGGAACGCTGCTCCCGGCCAGCGCCATTTGAAATGGTCATCGCATTCATACAGCATGATTTTAGCTTAAAACAGGAAAGTGTAATGTTGCCGGGCAACATAAAATGAATAGGCGGGTTGGCCGCGAAAAAGGGAGTTTAGACAGAATCAACAGAATGGACACAATTGCGGGTTGAGAAAACCGGATAGTACGCAGGGAGTTCTGTAGTCCCGACGGGACTCCGTCGGTAATGAATCACAAACCCACCGATAAATCAGTGGGCTATGGTCTCTCGCCCTGCCGGGCTTTCCCAGGGAGAGGGAACAGCGAGAGGACGATTTGCGTCGATTGAATGCCTGGAAGAATGCGGCAGGTTGGCGGCGACCCTTTCAACTATGTTCGAAGAAAATAAACGTGCTGACCACAATCGCAACATCAGAGTTAATCTCGATGTGCGAAGACACCCCTTTTCCTTGAAAGAAGGCCTTTCTCTTTTCTCACCCCTCACCCTAACCCTCTCCCCGTTGAGGGGAGAGGGAACAGTGAGAGGACGATTTGCGTCGATTGAATGCCTGGAAGAATGTGGCAGGCGTGAGTGCGCTCGCCCTACTAATTATTCAGAGACTCGTTACCTCGTCTCCTACCAGGATTTTATGGCTCGGCAGGAGCCTCGCCCTACCGGTGGGATTGAAGAAGAACCACCATGGCACAAGGAAAGATGGGAGGTATTTCCGCCGCCCCGTTGGGGCGGATTCGTCTTTCTGAATTCGATTCCACGGGTTCCGCTGCGCTCCACCCGTGGCTACCGGCCTGCATCCCTTCGGATGCGGAGAGCGTGGAAACTGATTCAACTCTTTCAGAGTTGATGGCGGTGGATTGGTATCCCGGGGTAGCTCGTGCCTCGCAACCCCGGGCTGAATGATTTAATCCCTTCGGGATTAGTGTTTCTACAACGACGCTCGTTTTGGATTTCAGGGCTCGACGCTCGCCCCACCAGGCCGCTCGCTTATCACTGCAGTTGCTGTGGCATTTGAAAAACGTAATCGTAGAGGGATGCCAGGGTCACACCGGTGGGCTTCAGGTTTTTGTTGAAGACAAACGTTGCCGCGGTCTCAAAATCACGGATGGTCAGGCAATAGGTATTATTGACCATGATGCCGAGCAACTCCCCTGCTCCACTGAAAACAAAGTCTCCACGCGACGGGTTGAATTGCCCAAAGAGTCCCTTAAGCAGGTTGCGATCCAGTTTCACGTATTGCGGCGTGTTCAGTTCGATCTGGAAACTGCATTGGCCGTAGTATCCCTCGTCAGCACCGATCAGGACGGCATCCTGGAATTTATAGGGGTCCGAAGAGAGACGATATATTTTGCTGCCAAGCTGGCGCGCTTCGTCTTGTGAAACGGGGATCATCACGACGCGCGGATCCTGGGCGTTGAACGAGAGCGCATGGACCGGCACCTGTTCCGCATTGAAACTCAAATCGCCGGTCAACTTGTTCCAATCGGTGCCGGGGTCCCAAAGCTTCAAGGGGGTGGCATCCACATGGCAAACCGCATAAATATTGGTGCCATCGGTGACGAGGATCGTTTTGGTCTGTTTGTCCCGGGAAGTGTCCATGCTGAAAAAGCTGGTGCGCTCGCCGGAGATGGCCGCATCGACGCGGTTGGAAACAAAGTCACTAAAGATGGTGTTCGGCGCGAGCACGGTGTTGTTGCGGATTTCGGCGGTCAATTCAGCCGAATTGGTCGCGAGAGATTTGAATCCTTCGGCCAGGCGGGCGTTTTCGGCCCGGGCCGCATCGATCTCCTGCTGCATGAGGTCGGCCTTCTGGGTCGCGGCCGTCTTCTCCACTTCAGCCAATTGCAGCTGGTTGACCAGTTGTTGCTGTTGCGCATCGGCCAACTGATTGCTCTGCGAAAGCTCTTTGAGTTGTGACCGGAGCGAATCGGCCAATTGCGCCTGCTGCCGCTCTTCCGCCGTCCGCTCGGCGATCTGCTGCTGGGAGAGGGTTGAAGTATTTTGCAATTGTTGGTTCAGGCTGGCGATATTGGTCTGGGCGGCGGAAAATTGCTGCTGTAATTGTTCGTTTTGCGATTCCTGCGTCGTGGCCGTTTGGCGGGCGGAAGCGAGTTGCTGTTGCAGCTGCGCCTGGTTCTTGTGTTCATCCTGCAACGCCATTTTCATGACTGCCGCCAGATCGGTGTTGGCATTGGCCACTGGATTGGTGACGACTTCCATCGTGGCGACCTGCCGCGAATTCTGGTTGGCCATGTGGTTGATGTCCGTTGAGAAGGTCAACAGGCTCAACAACAGGAAGTCACAAATGACGATGAGGATGCTGCGGTTCATGACACGGCGGGCGTTGGGGTGGGCGTGAGGCGCGCGGGGGCGACCTGTCGTTCTTCATTGATGCTCTGGACTTCGGCATCCATCAGCAATCGCCGGCGCAGCGGGCGCAGATGGAAGATCTTGAAGATGACCACGAAAATGATCCCGAACGACGTGGAGGAGTAGGCGGCCATCAGGCTGAATTTGATCAACCCGAGCGAGGCGACGATCAGGGACACAATGGTCCCGACGAAGCCCAGATACAGGCCCGCGTCGAAGAGATGGTCTTCGTTCTCGAGCAGTTTCAATTTCATGCGCGGCGGGATTTTCTGGCGGCGGATCTCCGCCAGTTTCACGAGGCACGAGGTGTAGAGCAGCGCTTGCAGGACAAAAAACACCAGCAAGGTGATGAATATGGTTGGGTTCATAACAGTTTGGGTGACACCGGCGATTCCTGCGGGGACGCTTCCGCCCAACTGGGGCGACAGCAGTCGAAAAGAAAAATGTTGTCCTTTCTGGCTCTCCTGGGCGAGAAACGGCTCGCTCAAGAGCAACACGGCCAGCAGAAAACCGACGGAAAATAAAAATTCGCGCGCCAGGTGAAACCCGCGCACTTGCAAGGTCTTGTCGACCGGCGGGACCGCATAATGCAGCGCCATCGCCAGCGAAAATCCCGCGAGCAGATATAAAAGCCACTTTACCACCATCGCCAGCCAAAAATTTTGAACCGCCAGGCGCGCCGCCAAATGATAGATCCCCCCGGCCGGATGATAGGCCGTCACGCGACGTTCCAGAGCGGGGTTATATAATCGCACGCCGCCGACGGCCAATTTGCCCACGCCTCCCGCGCCATCCCGCAAGCTGACGCCGAGGTCCGCATAACCCGTGTCCGGAAATTTGACCACATAGTCCGAGACGGCCGCCGGATCGCCGGAGAGTTGCACCGCCGCGAACAAGACCGGAAGATTATCATTCGCATTTCGCACCAGGTTCGCCAGGTTATCGAGCGTCTCCGCGTCGGGGACGTCGGCCACAAACGCCGTCAATTGATCCCAGTTGAATCGTTGTCCGAGCGAAAGGAAATCCATCAGGGTCCGCTCCAGGGGGGCGGAATTCCCCACGTTGTTGGCCTGGCCGGCAAAATCCGAAATATCATTGTCCAAACTTTTTTGGAGCTTGTTGTTGTCCAGCAACAAGCCGCAGAGGCTGACCCCGGCATCAAACGCTTGCCCCGAATCGGAAGTCGAGGAAGGCAAAGCAACGGTATTATTCAAGGAGCGGGTATGTAAAAGCGCAGAGACCGCGGGATTGGGAGAATTTTCCAGGTGGGCGAGCGCGGCCTCGCGGTTTTCGCGCTGGATAAGAAATTGGGTCATCGAGGCCGAGGGGCTGGAATTGAAGATGTGTTCCGTGCCGGTATCCGTCCCCCAAAAGAATGCCGTGGGATTTTGCATCACGAGGTTGGTGAGAGTCGCAGTCAATGACCCAACGCCGGGGATGTTTTCCATTTGCGCAGCCTGGGCCAGGAAGGCCGCCGCCCCCAATCGATTCCCTGCCGCAAGTGTTTTGGTTTGTCCGAGCAGCGATGAGGTACCCTGCCCCGCGGTGCGCAAAACGCCGCCGTCCACTGCGCTCCAATGCGCGGGGATCAGCAGGCCGCAGCCCAAAAGCACAATGCCCAGGACAGCGCAGATCAAAAAACCATAGAGCCGGCGAGGCTTCCTCGAATTGTTCACAACCATCTCTCCTTTTTTCTTTTATCGCGCACTCACCCCCAAGACGGAGCCAACCTCGCACAAAAAGTTTTCTTGTCTAAAAAATTTTTGAAAAAATAAAAAAACGAAGTGTAAAGAATTCCGACAGCTCTCAATCGCGATTTTTGATATCCCAGGCGTCGCGCAAACCATCGCCGAGAAAGTTGAGCGCGAGCAGTGTCGCCACCAAAATGCCACCAGGGAAAAGGATGAGCCACCAATAAATCCGGATGGGATTGATCTGCGAAACGCCCTCAGCCATAAGCGTACCCCAACTGGCCATCGGCGGTTCGACGCCCAGCCCGAGAAAACTCAAAAATGATTCATAAAGGATGATCGCCGGCAGCGAAAGCGCGAGATAGGTGATGACCACTCCGAAAATGTTCGGGATGATGTGACGCGCAATGACCCAATGCGGTTTGGCCCCCAACGCGCGGCTGGCCTCCACAAACGCGCGGGAACGCAATGACAGCACTTGTCCGCGCACAATGCGCGCCATCGTCAGCCACGAAACGGCCCCCAGGGCGGCAACCAACAAAGCGACGCGCAAACCACTTTCAAGAGACGGAGAGTTTTTGACGAGGCTCGATTCTTTGATGACTTCACCCAGAGTCGCCAGCAGCACGATGACAAAAATGATCGTCGGCAGGGAATAAAGAACATCCACAATGCGCATGAGGATGGCATCGATGCGCCCGCCGGCGTAACCGGCGATCGCTCCCCATAAAACCCCGATGACAAGGCTGAGCAGCGCCCCAACGACACCGACCAACAGTGAAATTTGCGCGCCAAAGAGCACGCGCGAAAACAGGTCGCGTCCATGCACGTCGGTGCCGAACCAATGTTGGGCGCCCGGCGGGGCAAATTGCGCATCAGAAAGCTGGTCCGGGGCATGGGTCTGGGCAAATCGAGCCCCGCTCATTTTTAAGACAAACGGCCATAGCACCACTACGGCCAGCAGCGCGATCAGAAACCAGGCGCTGATGACCGCCGGACGATTTTTTAAAAATCGCAGCCAGGCCCTTCGGGCCGGGGAAATATGTCCGTGAAGGTCACTCATATTTCACCCGCGGGTCCAGCAAGGTGTAGGCGAAGTCAACGACCAGATTCATCCCAATCAACAAGATGGCGTAGAGCAGCGAGAGGCCGACCAGCAAGGGATAGTCCAAATTTTGCGAACTGTTCACTAAAAAGACGCCAATGCCAGGAATCTGGAAAATGTTTTCGATGACAAATGAGCCCGTCAGCAGGTCCGCAAGCATCGGCCCGGCAAAGGAAACCACGGGCAGGATGGCGATGCGGACAGCGTGTTTGAGCAACAATTTATTCTCAGAAAGTCCCTTCGCGCGGGCGGCGGTCACAAATTCGGATTGGACGGCGTTCAACATCCCTTCACGCATCAGGCGCGCAACTTTTCCGGCGAAGAACAGGCCAAGGGCGATCGGCGGCAACACCATATGCCAGGGCGTTTCCCAAAGCCCGACCGGCAACAGTTGCCATTTGATCGAGAACACCAGGATGAGGATCGGGGCGACGACGAAGCCGGGAATGCAAACGGCGAGGATGGCCAGAAAACTTCCCGCATAATCCTCCCAGCGACCACGGCGGGCGGCGGTAAAAAATCCCAGGGGCAGCCCGAGACCCATCGCAAATCCAAAGGCAAGAATCCCGAGCGTGGCCGAGATGGGCAATCCCTGCTCAATGATATCACTGACACTGTGGTCGAGGTATTTGTAAGAGACACCGAAATCCCCATGAGCCAGGCCCCGGAGATATTCCAGGTATTGTTTCCAGACCGGTTCATCCGCGTGATATTTTGCGCGAATGTTATGCTCGATCTGGGGTGAGGCGGGCGCGCGTTCGCTGTCAAAAGGGCCGCCCGGCGCCAGATGCATCAGGAAAAACGACAGCGCGCTGACGACCAGCAACAGCGGAATGGCGAAAATGAGCCGGCGGACAAAATACATCGGGGATTATTTAAGCGTAGAGACACGCCAACGCAGAGAAAAAAATCATTTCACTTTGGCGATGCTCTGCAGGGGATGGTCGTCCAGGATGTTCTCGTAGATGCCTTGCACCTTGTTCGTGTCGAAATAATTGATGCCCTCATAAAAATAGAGGGGAATAACTGGAAGCTGGTCACGGACCAGGATGGTCTCCGCCTGTTGAAAAAGTTGCCCGCGCTTTTTCACATTCACTTCCGCGTTGGCCTGATGGACGAGCGAGTCGTATTGCGGGTTTGACCAACCGGTACGGTTGTTGCCGTCGCCGGTGACGAAACACCCCAGAAAGGTGTTCGCATCGTCGTAATCGCCGACCCAACTGGAGCGGGCCACATCGTAATTCAACGATGTCAGCGCATCCAGGTACGCGGTCCATTCGACCTGGTGCAGTTCCATGTTGATGCCCAACTGATCGTGCCACATCTGCTGTAATTCGATGGCGACTTTTTCATGGATCTTTGAGCTGCCGCCGGCGGAAGCGTTATACAGGTAAGTGAACGGCGGAAAGCCTTTGCCGCCGGGATAACCCGCCTCGGCCAGTAATTTCCGCGCCAAAACCGGATCATAACCCCAGCCATCCGGCGACGTGTAGTCGGCGGTGCCGTCCGGGACCAAATGGGTGGCGACTTCCTCACCGCCCTTGCTGATCCGTTCCACGATGCGCTTTTTATCGATGGCCATGGCCAAAGCCTGCCGCACGCGCGGGTCGTCGAACGGTTTGCGGGTCACATTGAAGCGGACAAAATATGTACCGAGATAATTGAAGGTATGGAAGTCCGGGCGCTGGAGGAGCACATCAAGGATTTCCGCGGGGATCAAATCCTTATCCCAAACGATATCCGCCTCGCCGTGTTCATAAAGATTGATGGCCACGTTCGCCGAGCCGACCGGCAGGATGTCGATGATCTCCGATTTCGTATTGGCGGCGTCCCAATAGAGCGGGTTCTTTTTAAAACGCACCTTGTCGTTCAGTCGCCAATAAACCAGTTCAAACGGCCCGCTGCTGGGCAGAGGTTTGGCCATCAGCCAATGGTCGCCATACTTTTCTATCGTCGCGCGCGGCACGACATACGACATGGGCATATCGCAGATATCCAGGAAAAAGGGAGTTGGATGGTTCAATTCGACGCGCACGGTAAATGGATCCAACGCATGGACACCCACTTGCGAAGGGTCCTTGATCCGGCCGGTGTTGAAGGCCTCGGCATTCGTAAGGTAATACAACTGGCCAGCGTATTCCGCTGCCGTGGCCGGCTCCAACGTCCGGATCCAGGAATAAACCACATCGTCGGCGCGGATCGGTTCCCCGGTGGACCAGACCAGGTTTGTCCGCAAGTGAAACGTGTAAACGGTCCCGTCCGGGGAGATGTCCCAGCTTTCCGCCAATCCCGGGATGGCTTGCGCGTTTGTGGGGTCGAGCCTGGTCAGGCCTTCAAACATCCCGATCGCCACACGCATATCAGCCTGGCCGGTGAGGAGAGCGGGATCAAGCGATTGCGGTTCGGCGCCGTTAAGGATGGTGATATCGGCAGGGGCTTCTTGCCGCATGCAACCTGAAATGAAGAGGCTGGCGATGGAAAGCAGGCAGCCAAAAAAAATCCTGGCGACCTGCGCGAACCGGGCCTGAACTGTCCCCTGCCCTCCGGCGGCCGGTCGATGACTTCCGGCCCCAGGCCTTTGTCTTCCGGCTTCCGTGACCATCGGATTATTTCGCAGGCGAATTCGTGGCGGCCGGCAATGGCATCGAGAGCAAACTATTGGTCGGCGGAGCCGAAGTGGCGGGCGTGGCCGGCGGAGCGGTCGGCGACATCGTCGGGCCTGCCGTTTGCAATTGCTGAACGTCTTTGGTGAATTGCGAATTGTTGCTGCGATGGGCGTGCATTTCCACGTATCCCAGAATCAATGCGAGAGCAAAGAAAACACCGGTCGCGTATTTGGTCACTTTGGTCAGCGAATTGCCGGAGCCCGCGCCGAACAAAGCGTCGGCCGCCCCGCCGCCGAAAGCCAGTCCGGCTCCGGCATCTTTTTTGGGCAATTGGACGAGCACCAATAAAATCAGAAGTGCGCTATTGAGCAAAAGCAACACCGTCAAAAGTCCTGCGATATAAATCATATGATAGTTTAGATTGAATTCTTGATGATGTCAGCAAAACTCCGCGCCTCAAGTGAAGCGCCCCCGACCAGCGCGCCGTCCACGTCCGGCTGGCCCATCAGCTCCTTCGCATTATTTGGCTTCACGCTACCGCCGTATTGGATGCGGACTTTTTTGGCGACGGCCGGGTCAAAGATCTGTCCCAACACTTTGCGGATGAACGCATGGGCGTCCTGCGCCTGCTGGGTGGTCGCGGTTTTACCCGTGCCGATGGCCCAGACAGGCTCATAAGCGACGACAGTTTCCGTCATTTGGTCCTTGGTCAAACCGGCGAGGCTCCCGCGAACCTGGGTCTCCAGGACCTTTTCGGTGAGGTTACCTTCCCGCTCGGCCAGCGTTTCGCCCACGCATACGATCGGTTTCAACGTCGCCACATGTGCCGCGGCCGTTTTTTTGGCGATCAACGCGTCGGATTCTTTTTGATACTGCCGGCGTTCGCTGTGGCCCAGGATGACATAACGCACTGAAAATTCTTTGAGCATCCCGGCGCAGATCTCGCCCGTGTGCGCGCCAAAATTATTCTCGCTCATGTTTTGCGCGCCGAGCCGGATATTTTTTGTTTCCAGGATCGCCTTCGACACTGATTCCAGCGCGGTGAACGGCGGACAAACCACGACATCCACTTCTTTCACTTTGGCCAGCTCCAATTTCAAATCGTTCACCAGCGCAATCGCCTCGGCGACGGTCTTGTTCATCTTCCAGTTTCCCGCAATGATCAATTTTCGTTCTTTCATAATAATTAATAAATCAAAAAATTAACGCAAAGACGCAAAGGGACTAAGACGCAATGTTATAGCCCATTGACGACGCGCCTGATTCCGTTCTTCACGTATTGCTCGCCAAAATCGTTTACTGATCTCGTTTTCACTCATCTTTGCGCCTTCGCTCCCCTGCGCCTTTGCGTTAAAGTCATTTTTCAGACAGAGCTGCGACACCCGGCAGGACGGCGCCTTCCAAAAATTCCAGGCTCGCGCCGCCGCCAGTGCTCATGAAACTCACTTTATCGCCCAACTTCGCTTTGTTGATGGCCTTCACACTGTCGCCGCCGCCGATGATGCTCTTGGCACCATTCTTTTGGGTGGCGTCCGCCACGGCTTGCGCCACGGCATTGGTTGCCGCCGCAAAACGCGGGTCCTCGAACATTCCCAAGGGGCCGTTCCAGAGGATGGTCCTGGCGCCCGCAATGATCTGCGCGTAATTCGTCGCGGTCTCGGGGCCGGCGCTGAAGCCTTCGGCTTCGTCCGGAATCTCTTTCGTAACGGTATGAATGTTGGCGAAATCGAAAACCGGTTTGCCTTTCTTGTTCAGTTTGCCGGTATCCACAGGCGTTGCGACGATGATGTCGGTGGGCAATTGAAAATTCACGCCAAGTTTTTTGGCTTTGGTCTCGGCGTCGAGCGCCGTTTGTTTGTGATCGGGTTCCACCAGGGACTTCCCGACCTTGTCGCCATGCGCCAGCCTGAAGGTATAGGCCATGGCGCCACCGATCAAAATGGTATCCGCCTTCTCCAGCAAGCGGTCGATGACTTTGATCTTGTCGGAAACTTTCGCGCCGCCAAGGATGACGACAAACGGGCGCGCCGGATTTTCCAGTTCGTCCCCGAGGAATTTCAATTCGAGTTCCATCAACAGGCCGGCGGCGCATTTACCGCCGCGTTTGGCGACGAGACGCGCGACCCCTTCCGTGCTGGCGTGGGCGCGATGCGCTGCCCCGAAAGCATCGTTCACATAGACATCGGCGACCTTGGCCAATTTTTCCGCAAAGGCAGGATCGTTCTTCTCCTCTTCATTGTAATAGCGGACGTTTTCGAGCAAGGTCACGTCGCCGTCTTTCATGCCGGCCACGGCTTTCTCGACTTTCTCGCCGATGCAATCGTCCACGAAGTTCACGGGCTTGCCGAGCAACTCGGACAATTTGGCCGCGACGGGCTTCAGGGACATCGTGGCTTCGCGTTTGCCCTTGGGCCGTCCCATGTGCGCGGTGAGAATGATTTTGCCACCCTTTTCGATGAGCAATTTCAGCGTGGGCAGCGTGGCGACAATGCGAGTGGCATCAGTGATGACCATCTCGCCGTTTTTTTCTTCCAGCGGCACATTATAATCCACGCGCGCGAAAACGCGCTTGCCACGAACATCCAAGTCTCGAACCGTAAGTTTAGCCATAAATCGAAAATTCTAAATAAATCGAACAAACAGGTTATCTACCCGCGAAAAAGAGTAAAGAAGTTTCCATAGCCGTCTTTTGTCCATTGTTTTGAAAAGATTAGCTTCGGTGCCGTGAAAACGGCGGAAATGCCTGAAAAAGACGGGGCTTTGGATCCGTTTTTGCAACGTTAGCCGGGGTGGCGCGCGCTCAGACTCGCGCTTATCCCGGGCTACTTTCGGGTGCCCTTCCAGGGCATCCAATCAGAGCGGTTAAAAGCGGCGCGCAACGGAGTGCGCGCCCGACCGTACGCCTTAATGATGGCAACCGCAGCCGGAGCCACAGGAGCCGCCCTCAAAATCCGTATCCGCCGGCACGCGCCCAAGCTCGAAGGTCTTGGTGACGTATTTCTGGATCATTTGCTGCATCTCATGCAATTCATCCTGGGCTTCAAGAAATCCGCGGGCGACGGGGTTCTTCAGCAAGGCATCGCGATGCTTCTCAAAATCAGCGATCTCCTCGCCGCTCAGCGGTTGTCCGGCGTGCTGTTTCTGGTGAAGGGATTGTCCCTTGGTGTTCACCACTTCGTATTGTCCCTTGGAGGTGGGATCGGCCAAAAAGGTGTCGATGCGTTTGCGGATGTCCAGCATTTCCGGCTGGGCAACGATGGTGGCGCAAAGCTCTTGTGTTTTTTCTTCAATTTTTGATGACATAAATGTCGGCAAAATAAAACATAAGTTTGCCTGAAAAGCAATTGACATTATGGCGCTCAATCCGAAATGATGGACTTATCTCTTATGCAGCCAATCCAACTTCAGTGGATCGATTACACAATTCTCATCGCGTATGTCGCCTTCGTGCTCGGAATCGGATGGACGCTGGCGCGTTACATGAAAACCTCCGCGGATTTTCTGACATCCGCGCGCTCGATCCCCACGTGGGTCACCGGCCTGGCATTCATTTCCGCCAACCTGGGCGCGCTTGAACTCGTCGGCATGGCCGCGAGCGGCGCCAAATACGGCATCGCCACCGCACATTTCTATTGGGTCGGCGCGATCCCCGCCATGATCTTTCTGGCGGTATTCATGATGCCGTTCTATTACGGCTCCAAGGCGAGGTCGGTCCCGGAATACCTGAAGATGCGCTTTGATGAACGGGTTCGCGCGCTGAATTCCATCGCCTTTGCCGTGATGACGATTTTTGCCTCGGGAATCTCGATGAACGCCCTGGCCAAATTATTGAACCAGCTCCTGGGCTGGGATTACAATTTCGCCCTGATCATCTGCTCGGCGGTCGTGTTGCTCTACGTTTTGAAAGGCGGCCTGACCTCGGCGATCTACACGGAGGTGTTGCAATTTTTCATGATCGTCCTGGGCTTCGCGCCGGTCGTGTGGCTCGGTTTAAAGGACATCGGCGGCTGGGGGGCGATGAACCATTCGCTGCAGGCCGTTGCGACGAATCCCTCCGCTCTTTATCTCAAGGATGCCGGCATAACGTACGCGCCCAATGCCTGGACGAGCGCGTGGCATCCGGTGCTTGCGGGTCCGGCCAATAACCCAATGGGCGTGGATTGGTTTGCGATGATCTTCGGGCTTGGGTTCGTACTTTCCTTCGGTTACTGGTGCACAAACTTCCTGGTCGTCCAGCGCGCGATGGCAGCCAAGAACATGGCGGCGGCCCGCAATACTCCCCTCGTGGCAGCAGTTCCGAAAATGTTCTTCCCGTTCCTGGTCATCGTGCCGGGCATGATCGCGGTGGCCCTGACTTCGATGCCGGACAAGAATTATCGCATCCCGCCCCCGATCATCGCACAGGCGAATTACGACCAGGCCACTGAAGTGATCAAGAATGCCACCGCCGCCGATGATGCCACCGTGAAAGCGGTGGGTGATGCCCTCGGCAAAAAGGTGGATTCCGGGAAAATTGTTTCGCTGATTGAGTCTGAAAAGGCGCATTCTTTGACGACCACACAGATCCAACAAGGGCTCTACAACAGCGTCGCCGAGAATTATTACGACGGCGTGATCCTTTCCCTGGTCAAACGTTATTGCCCTCCCGGACTGTTCGGCCTGGCGCTGACCGCGTTGCTGGCTTCGTTTATGTCCGGCATGGCGGGTAACGTCACTGCGTTCAACACTGTTTTCACCTACGACCTTTACCAGGCTTACTTTGCCCCGGGCAAAACCGACCGGCATTATTTCCTGACCGGCAAGGTCATCACGGTGGTCGGCATCGCATTGAGCATGGGGGCGGCTTATTTCGCCTCGATGTATGACAATGCCATGGACATCATCCAATTGGTCTTCGGCTTTGTGAATGCCCCTCTATTCGCCACGTTCCTGCTGGGCATGTTCTGGAAACGCACCACCGGCACCGGCGCGTTCCTGGGGCTGTTCGCCGGCATCGCGGGTTCGGCGCTCTTTCATTCGCTGACGATCGCGCACGGCAATCTTCCGGGCGTCAAAGGCGGTTACCTGCATGTGGCGGGTGAATTTCCCAGTGAAATGGCCCAGAATTTCTGGCTCGCCGCGTTTGCCTTCACGGTTTGCTTCACTTTCACCCTGGTGATCTCCCTGGCGACGGCACGCACTAAATCCGATATGGATCTGAAAGGCCTGGTGTATTCGCTGACGCCAAAAATCGTGGATAACAACCAGCCCTGGTATCAGCGCCCGGCCATCGTCGGTTCGTTGCTGCTGGTGGTCTGTGTCATCTTGAACCTCATTTTCTGGTGACCTTTGTTAAACTAAACCAATAAATTTAAATAAAAATATGGGACTCGATATACGCTGGCCAATCGGACTGATGTTCTCGCTCATCGGCGCCCTGCTCATCATTGAAGGGATCGTCACCGGCGCCTCTGACAAGGCATTGGGCACCAACATCGACTTGCTTTGGGGTATCGTTCTCCTCATTTTCGGCGCGCTCATGCTGTTTGGTGCGATTAGCGGCGGGAAGAAAAATACCGGCGGAAAATAGCACGTCTCAAGGAAGTGGTCCTGTCTGGTTTCTCAACCCTCACCCCGTTGAGGGAGATGGAGACGAACAATTTTCACGCGCATCCCGTTGGCGAAAGGAAAGCGGCAGAGGACTGCCGCACTCCACAACCTCGCGGAATTTCGACCGGGGCTCGTGTTCTCGCGGCGACAGTTTTTCTTTAGACGCTCTAGTTCATAACGGCGGTCAAATGGCATGGCAGGAAGGGTAGTTTTCTGGTGTCTCACCCCTCACCCTAACCCTCTCCCCGTTGAGGGGAGAGGGAACAGGGAGAGAACGCTTCACAGTGATTGGAAAGGCAGATGGCGGACGAGGCTCATCCGTCTTCGCTGTGCTACGACGCGACAAGGGGGTTCAATACATGGCGCGCAAGGGACTGCGCCAGTTTCCCGGGGCTTTTAAGGAAGGCTGGCATGAACAATTTTACGCGCATCCCATTGGCGAAAGGAAAGCGGCAGAGGACTGCCGCAGTCCACAACCTCGCGGAATTTCGACCGGGGCTTGTGTTCTCGCGGCGACAGTTTTTCTTCAGACGCTCCAGTTCATAACGGCGGCCAAAAGGCATGGCGATTCGTGGAACTCGTCTCTCCGAATTTTTTGGTGCGAAAGCGCAGCGCGTCTTCCCGATCACCGCATTTATTGACATCTCCATCTTCAATTCCCTACTCTCCTTGGATTAACATGACACTTCAGGAACTTTCCGCCCGGGTCTCCGCCGACTTCCAAAAGAAATATGGTCGCCCTGCCCGCTGGCTGGTCGCCGCGCCCGGCCGCGTCAATGTCATCGGCGAACACACGGATTATAACGACGGCTTCGTCCTGCCCATGGCGATCGAACGCTACGCGGTGATGGCTGCCGACCTTTCCCCATCCTCGACGATTTCGATTTACGATTCGCACGCCAAAGCGAGCGCCCAGATTAATGTTTCCAAAGAGGTCACCAAGGGTGAACCGAAATGGTCTAATTACGTTCGCGGAGTGATCGCGGGATTTCAGAATCGCGGGCTGGCGATCCCCGCACTCGATGTTGTCCTGGAATCTACCGTGCCGCTGGGCGGCGGTTTGAGCAGCAGCGCCGCGCTCGAAGTCTGTACCGCCACGTTGCTGGAAACAGCGATCGGCGCCCCGATGGATCCTGTTGAGAAAGCATTGCTGTGCCAGAAGGCCGAGCATGAATTTGCCGGTGTCCCCTGCGGCATCATGGACCAGTTCATTTCTGTCATGGGCCGGGAAGGCCAATTGCTGTTGCTCGATTGCCGCACCCGCAAAACCGAGTTGGTCCCGATGAACGATCCATCGGTCGGCATCCTCGTCATCAATTCCAATGTCCGGCACGAATTGGGCAGCGGTGAATACGCCAAACGGCGCTCTGAATGCGAGGCTGCGGCAAAGGTCCTGGGAGTGAGCTCACTCCGCGATGCCACCGCCGACGCTCTCGAAGCTGCCCAAGGCCGAATGGACAACGTGAATTTCCGTCGCGCCCGGCATGTCATCGGCGAGATCGAGCGCACTGTGCATGCGGCGGAAGGCTGTCGCGAATCAAATTGGACGGCAGTCGGCCAATTGATGTACGCCAGCCATTATTCCCTGCGCGACGATTACGAGGTCAGTTGCCCTGAACTCGATGCCATCGTGGAGATCGCCGAGTCCATTGGCACCCGGGGCGGTGTGTTTGGCTGCCGCATGACGGGTGGAGGTTTTGGCGGCTGTTGTGTGGCGCTGGTGAAGACTGACGCCGTGGATGGGATTTCCAAAATCATTGCAGAAGAATATAAAAAGAAAACCGGCGTGGAAGCTTCGCTCTTCATGTCGCGTCCGGCAGCGGGTGCGACGGTTTTGAAGGGTTAGCAGGCAGTATGTCACCGGAATGGCTCGCGAGGACGCTCGCCCCACCAGGCCTTCCGTTTTCCCTGCTTCCTCCTGGTAAATCATCTCCGCGCTGAGGACTTATGGGAGTTGAGCCCATGAATCATTTCCTCCGCCCCGTTGGGGCGGATTGTCTCTTTTGAATTTCTATCCACGGGTTGCGCTGCGCTCCACCCGTGGCTACCAGCCTACATCCCCTCGGGATGATGAGGGCGAGTCTGTCAGCACAACTTTGCAAGGAATCGCAGTTTGCATAGATCACATGCTGCGCCGCATTCCGGATGCCCCCTCACCCCGTCCCTCTCCCCCGAGGGGGAGAGGGTGAACGCTCTCTGTGGGGCTAACAGGCTGCTTCCATTCGAAATGATGTGGATGATGGGTTGGTTCAGAAAGCGGCAGAGGACTGCGCAGTCCACAACCTCGCGGAATTTTGGTGCGGGCTTTTTCGAGGTTACGGACTGACGAGGCGATAGAACATCGCGTTATTGGTCGTGCTGTTGGTGACGAGGTTGTGGTTGGTGATCGTCAAGAGGAGGTTGGTGACTGCGATCCAGTTGGCGGGAACAAGATTGGTGCTGGCGAGCAAGCGATAGGTGCTGGTCGGCACCGGCCAATTCAAAATCCGGTTCTGGCCGGCGCTGGTGATGGCCAGGGATGGAATGGTGACCTGGGCCACGTGCCCGACGCGAATGGTGTAATTGAAGGTGTCATCGAGATAAATATTTCCGAAGGGATCGAGCGCGATGCCGTAGGGATAATTAAAGCCGGCGGCGGTGTAAAAGCCATCCGCAGAACCGTAGCTCCCGGCAAGAGTGGTGACCGCGCCGTTGGTGGCGATTAACCGGATCACGTCATTGCCATCGTCGGCGACATAAAGATTGCCGGCTGAATCGGAGACCAAGGCGTAGGGCTGGCCTAAAATGGCATTGGTGCCCATGCCATCGCTATGCCCATAAATGCCCGCCTGCCCGGCAATGGTGGTGACAATCCAGTTGGTTCCCGTGGAATCTTTGGTGAGTTTGCGCACAGTGTCATTGCCGGTATCCGCCACGTAAACATTGCCCGCGGGATCGCAGGCCAGGCCGGTCGGTTGATTAAATCGGGCCTGGCTGTTGGTGCCATCCGCGCTGCCGGGCTGGCCGGGCGAACCGGCAATGGTGGTCACGGCCCAACTGGAGGTGGCCCCAATGCGGGAGATTTTGCGGATGACATTGCTGTTGTTATCGGAGACGTAGATATTGGTGAGGCTATCCACCGCAATGCCCCAGGGTCCGGAGAATACGGCATTGGCATTGGTGCCATCTGCCCAACCGGCGGCACCGGAACCAGCCAGGGTGGTGATCGCTCCCCCGGGAGCTACCCGCTTGATCTGGTTATCACCCGAATCACAGATGTACAGATTCGAGGAGACATCGATGGTCAGCCCTTCAGGGCCGTTGAAACTGAATTCGGGGACATAATAACTGGCGGTGCCAGTGGGCGTGATTTTTCGGATGGTGCCGTCGTAGTATTCGGCCACATAAATGTTACCCGCTGCATCGCAGACCATTCCCCAGGGATAGGCAAAAGTGGCATTTGTTCCGGTGCCATTGGCAACGCCAAGATTCCCGGTTTGTCCGGCCAGGGTGGAGATGACCAGAGCGGCATTGATCGTCAAAGAGGCGGGCGGCGCGCTGGTCGTTGATCCCTGGCTATTTGATGCGACGCAGCGGTAGAGGTCTCCGGACAGGCCCATGGTGGTCAGGTTGACGCCCAGGTTAGTGGTGGTGCTGCCGGCAAAGGTGCTGTTGTTGGATAATGGCGTCCAATTAGAGGTGCCGACCGCCTGACGCTGCCATTGATAGGCCGGCAACGGATTGCCGCCCGCACTGGCGCCAAAATTCGCGGTCTGGCCGAGGATGCCGGACTGGCTGGCCGGCGTGAGAGTGAAGGTGGGAGCAATGGGAGGGGCGACGCCGAAGGTGATCTGAACATCCCGATATTCATTGGGCGGGGTGCCACCGCGGTCCACGGGATAAATGGTGATGCCCTGCCCGCTCGCAGCGGCCACGTCCGTAAAAGGACTGCCGACATAAAGTCCCGCGTCCTGGTCGCTGACGCCGGTGGTGTTCATGTCCAGCAAATCGCTTTGGCGGGTGTAGTTGTAGCCCCATTGCACATATACCCCATTGGACATGGAGTAGTTATTGGTGAAATCCGTGCGGCAGGAGACCCAGTAGTTATAGGTGCTGTCTTTGACAATTTTGAGCGCGACCAATTCCCCGGGGGCAGTGGCATAATTATTCTGGTCGAAGGCATAAATGCGATAGGTCCCACTGGTGGTGACGGTTTTGACCTGCGAATCGGAAACCCAGCCCAAGAGGTTTTTGAACCAGGGACAAAAATCTGTCCCCATATTGTTGGCGTTATTGGCGCCCATGGTATCGAAATCGTCGCCGTATTCAGTGTCCACACCGGAGGGGCTGATGGGATTGCCGTCGTTCACCTGCCAGAGGTTGCCGTGGTAAAGGCCGTAGGTATGGCCGAGTTCGTGGGCAATGACACGGAAATCGAATTCGCCGTTACACCAGACTTCTTTGCCGCCGATATTGGCGAGGCCACCGTAGTTGATCTGGGAATTGGGGAGGCTGCCCATGCTGGCAAAGAACACGATGATGCGGTCGTAGTTGCCAATAGTGTAATTGGCGGCGGCGGCATTTTCGGCGTCGGAGTGCAGGGTATCATTGTCATCGTTGGTGGCGTAATAGGCGGCGGTTTGCGGCAGGCGATAAACGGAAGCGGTCACAGTATTCGTCATCGAAGTGAGGCCGTAAGAGCTTCGAATGTAATAAGGGGCGATTTGGGTGTCGGCGATGTTCTGGACGGTGGCGGCCGAATAACCTTCGGGCGCACCCGCCAGGTCGGAAAAATCCACGCGGATGATCAAAACATTTTTTCCGCCCGTGGTCCACGCGGTCGGTGGATCGGGCTGCTCAGCCCCGGGTGAGGCAGCGGGTTCTGACAGGACGGCGTCATGGTCCAGGGTGATGCCGGTCAACGGCACATCAAATTGGCTGACGCCGCCAAGGCGTTCACCAAAGGCATGCACCCGATAGGTCTGGGCGCCAAGCCGCACAAAGCGGCGCAGTGATTCGACTTTCGGTCCGCGCAAGGCGGTCATGGCTCCCTGCACAATAAAATCACCGCGCGTGTTGAAAGGCGTTTCCAGCTCACGCTGGATTTCCGGCGGCAAATCGGCCGCATTCGTGAGGGACCGGCTGAGGGCGAGGGCGGTTTGCGGATCGGATTCCATCAGGGACTTCAGCAGAGCGCGGCGTTGGCGGGCGGCGGTAATGCCTTCGGCCACCATGGTGGAACGGACCTGAGGATTGGGTTCGGCGTGGTAGCGTTCCGACCAGTTGGAAAAGGCGGAAACGGCGGGCGACACCGTGCTTTGGCCATGAACTGGATCAACGGATAAAGTAAGGAGGAATACGGTAATCGCCCCGATCACCGCCAAGGGTTTATATGCTGGCCGCATAACAACCGAGGGTGAATGTTACCCTGGTGAACCGCAATAAAAAATATTTGGACTGCGGACTGACCACTTCGACAGCGTCCTAATTTGAGATTGCACTTTACCTCGAACGGCAGCACTACCCCCTCATCCCAGCCTTCTCCCCCAAGGGGGCGAAGGAACTCGCGACCAGTTTCTCCCGTAGTCGCAGGACAAGGGGCGTGCGCTCTCTTATCAGGACACTGCCACCACTTCCGGCCGGTTGACAAATTTAAAAGTTTTTTTGGGAGGAAAATCACAACCTTAAATCTTGTTTCTGCAAAATAAATTTTTAACAATCGCGGGCATGACCACCCGCCAAATCACCAGGGTCCTGTTGCCAGAGCATTTTAAAAAATACTGCAGCCATTCGTGGGGAAGAAGGGGGGGAAGCGGTCTTTTTGGGTTTTGGCGTCGTTTCGGCTCCGGCCTTCGCCTAGGCTATGACCCGGCGGGCAGTCACAGGGTTTTCAAACATGCTCCCTCACTCAGCCTCGCCAAAACACCAAAAATCCTCGCTCCGAACGGCCGCATTATTTTTTTAAATGCTCTAGTCCTTTTGGGTCTGTCCGGCATGGCGGAACGTGTTTGCGCGCAAGACGCCGCGGGCAAGCCCGCGATTTTCGTCTGCGGCGACTCGACCGCAAAAAACTCCGGCAAAGGAAAGAACGGCGAACCGATGGTCGGCTGGGGCACGCCGATCACAAATTTTTTTGACTCCGGGAAGGCGGTGATCAAAAACGTGGGGCATGCCGGGAGATCGAGCCGGACCTACTACGACGGTGACTGGCCAAAGGTCCTCCCGCAGATCAAGGTCGGCGATTATGTGCTGCTGGTTTTTGGCATCAATGACGGTTCCACTCCTCCGGGACTGGGCGACGAAACTGTCATGCGTGATGGCCAGCTCGCGCATACCTACGGCTGGTATATGACGAAGATGGCCACTGACGCGCAGGCGAAGGGCGCACAGGTTTTCCTGCTCACCGTCACCACCCGCAATATCTGGAGCAATCCGAAAGTGAAATTCAACGATGCGACGCCGGCTGGTCCATTGCCCGGCGACTACGATCCCAGGCAGGACAGAATCGAACGCGGCACGGGGAGCGGCGAATTCACCCAATGGACGAAGGAGATTGGCCAGAAATTACATCTGCCCGTGTTCGATCTCACCGACTTTTGCGCCGACAAATACGAAGTGATGGGCCGCGAAGAAGTGAACAAGCTCTACAGCGATCATAACCATACTTACATGCCCGGCGCGGAAATCGTCGCCGCTTCAATCGTCTCCGGCCTCAAAGCTTTCGACAACAGCCCGTTCCTTCCGCTGCTTTCGGACAAGGGCAAGTCGCTGGAAACCGCCGACGCCAAATATGTGAGCGACAATCCCGCGCCGGCCGCTTTTCCGCCGGTCCAAATCAGCGAGGTGCCGCGCAACACGCAAATGGGCAATCCGCCCGCGCCAGACGGCGCTCCCGGCAACGGCAGATACTTCCCGCCCATTCCCGCGAATCCCGCGTTGCCCACTTTGTGGATCATCGGCGATTCGACGGTGCGCAACGGCACATTGGGCGACGGCTCCAACCAGGGGCAGTGGGGCTGGGGCGCGCCGGTGGTGGCTTATTTCGACCTCGAAAAAATCAACGTCGTGAACCGCGCCTTCGGCGGCACCAGCAGTCACAGCTTTTACACCGGTTTTTTCTGGCAGAATTTGCGGCCGCAAATCAAAAAGGGCGATTTTGTGATCATGCAATTCGGCGCGAACGACAACGGCAGCGCCAGCGGCAAGGGCACCGGCCCGGAAACACAAAAGGTGGTGAGGAACGGCAAGACGGAAACGGTCCACACGTTCGGCTGGTATCTGCAGCAGTTTGTGAATGAAACCCGCGAGCAAGGCGCCACTCCGATCATTTGCTCGCTGACACCCCGCAAGAATTGGACGAGCGACGGTCATTTTCGACGGGACAATACCACTCATGCCGCCTGGGCCGCTGAAATCGCAAAGGCGAACGATACAGCTTTGGTGGATCTTTACGAACTCATCGCGCGGAAGTATGAGAGTCTCGGCACGAACGAAGTGGACAAGCTCTATGTCCCTTCGCCAGGAGAGAAGCTCCATACCGGTTGGGACGGTGCGGTGATCAATGCTGAATGCGTCATCGCAGGGTTGAAGGGATTGAAAGAAAATCCGCTCGCGCCGTTCCTGTCCGCCCGCGGCAAGGCGGTTGCGCCCATTGTTCTCACTCCGCCCGTCCCGGCACCGGCAGCCAGTCGTGAGTAATTCCGGAAACTAAAGTCAGTAACAATCACATAATTACATGGGGACATATAGGGCCAGCCAGATTACTCGTTATCCTCCCGTGCGAATAAAAGGGTCGGTCCGGAGTATTTATTCGAACATTAATTCATTTTGGCTGCTTGCCTCCAAGGAGAGGGAGAAACGCCCGGCGCTTTTGTTTGAAATACGGTCGCGGAATCGCTTAGTGAGCCACTTCAGCTAAATCTGAAGTAGTCGAAATCGGCGCAACCCGCAGTGGCATTTTCAATCCGTTTCAGGCTGTACAGACCCAATTTGGCCCCGATCCACATTCCCTTCTGCGACTGGAAGCGTTGCGGGATGGTGATCCAATCACCGTTTTCTAAAAAACCAAAGGTGCACCAGCCGTGGTTATCAAATTCCAAGCGAAACTTCAGCCTGCCGGCGGCGGCTTGAAAAAGACATTGCTCACCGTCGCGGCTATGCAAGACAAGGTTGGTGTTTCCGTTTCCATCAAAACGCGCCCCGAGAAAAACAGGTGAAGCGCCCATCAACACCAGCCCGGCTTCCTCGCCCCATTGCA
Source organism: Verrucomicrobiia bacterium (assembly GCA_036490655.1). Classification (GTDB taxonomy): domain Bacteria; phylum Verrucomicrobiota; class Verrucomicrobiia; order Limisphaerales; family UBA11358; genus UBA11358. The sequence continues at coordinate 199,939 of DASXDM010000029.1, forward strand.
TGGCAAACAATTCCAACGCAGTTTCGACACGGAAAACGCGTGCGGGAAGTTTTTGCAACAGCAGGTTCGGCTGGGCGGTTAAATTGGATGCCGCCAGGTGCGGCTTCAACCGAAGCCAACCCTGGCGCGCAACGAGCGAATGCCAGTCGTCGCCATGATTGGCCTGCCATTGCCATTGGAGGCCGAGCGTTGGGCGGTCGAATTCATCGCTGGTTTGCGGGAGGCAAATAGACTGAGAGGGGGTGAGGTGCGGTTTGGGATGATGCAGGACCGGCCGGCCTTCTTTGCCCATGAGCGGCCAGCCATCCTTCCATTCGACCGGCTGCAAATGGGTGATGCGACCGTAAACATCAGCATCCTGAAAATGAACGAACCACCAGCCATCGTCCGGGGTATCCACCAACGCGCCCTGGTGCGGGCCGTTCACCGGACTGGCGCCCTGGGCAAGGACAATCCGGTCCTCGTAAGGGCCGTAGATGTTTTTTGAGCGCAAGGCCACCTGCCAGCCGGTTTCCACGCCACCGGCCGGCGCCAAAATGTAATACCAGCCGTCCTTCTTCAGGAACTTCGGTCCCTCCAGGGTGGGATGTCTTTCCGGTTCCTCGAAAACGACCTGGCCATCTCCAAGCAATTTGGACCCGTCCGGCGCCATCGGACAGACGCGCAGGCGGTGTTTGATACCTGCGCGCGATCCGGCGTAGGCGTGGACCAGATACGCGTGGCCATCGTCATCCCACAAGGGACACGGATCAATCAGCCCCTTGCCTTCCTGCACCAGGTGAGGTTCCGACCACGGCCCCGCCGGATGTTTCGCAGTAACGAAGTAAATGCCTTCGTCAGGCATGGGAAAGAAAATCCAATGTCTTCCAGCATGAAAGCGAATCGACGGCGCCCAGACCCCGCAGCCGGGTTGAACCTTTTCATAGCGCGGATGGGGGAGGTTTTTTAACGCATGACTGATGATCGTCCAGTTGACCAAATCTTTGGAATGAAGAACCGGCAATCCCGGTGTACAATTGAAACTGGAAGCCGTAAGATAAAAATCATCGCCCACGCGAACCACGTCCGGATCGGAATAATCAGCGTAAATTATTGGATTGCGGTAAGTGCCATCGCCCTGGTCTGGCGTCCATGGGTAGGCAAAACTGCAGGCCATGGCCATGGGACTGGCCCCCTCCCGGGCAACTTCAACTGATGATGGAGTATTCATAATTTGACACGGTTGATATGCGTGGCCTCATTCACTGCTGATCAGTCCCTCCGGAAGCTCGTTGGCGTTGTAATATTTGAGTACGGATGGATTTTTCGATTTGGGTCGTTCGCAGGTGGTTTGATTGATTTTGGGAACGTCGATTTCATTTATTGAATGACTTCTTGAAATTGGGAGTTTTTCCGGAAACTGGCGGAGCGATAGACCGACAACCAGGCGTGGCGCTGAAATGTTTTTGGCGTCACGCCGGTTTCTCGATGAAAAGCAACATAAAATGAGTTATGGCTGCGAAATCCAGTAATTGAAGCGATAGTCTTCAGTGGCAAATCATGTTCAGTCAGCAACCGCTTTGCTAATTCGATTCTCGCCTGCCGTATAAATAATCCAGGGGCACGGCCAAAAAATTTGCGGAATGCCTTCAAAAACCCGCGGCGTGACATTTCCGAAGCTATCACCACATCTGCTACTTGAATCGGGCGCGTGTAATTTCGTTCCATAAACTCAAGGCTTCGAGAAAGCGCCTGATGATTTGGCACGTCCAATGTATCTCGAAATCCGAGGCCCTTGAAAGGGATTGGGGACGGTAGTTGCTTCAATTCAAGCTTAACGCCATTTGCAGATTTCATATTGCCATCAATTCACATTGCCACTGGCTGGGACCCATCACGCCGAACCAATCAAGATGTTTCTGACTTTAAACGCGTTAGTTTCGTCATCGATCACCTCACACGGTAAAATTTTATCTATCCGGTTGACCTCCTCCATCATGAGGCATGGGATCTTTTTTGAACCAATTGGACTCATTGAGCCAGAAAAGCAGGGTGTCCTCACACCCTGCTTTGATGGAATGCAATGTTTCTTAGCCTCAACTTAGTATTCGAGACGATAAAAGACGCTTCCGTTTGTGGGAGAAAACGGGACCGTGACCATGTCAGTGGCCGAGCTGCCGGACACGTTATACCAAGTGGCCGTGAGACCCACCCCCGGTGCGTTGGTCTGCGATTGCAGCGTCCAGCCGGTATGATCGGCCGGCCAGCTCAAACTCAATGATCCGCCAGAGACGCTGAACACGATGTTGGTGGGGTTGGGATTCACCGTCACGATCGGGGTCACACTGGCCACAATGACCTGGCCAGCGCCAACAATGTTGGTAGTCCAGGTATAAACGACCTGGTTGACAGTATCGGTCGTTTCCAGATTGTAGGCGGTGAATGCACTGGTCGGACTGACCACAGAGAAGGTATCCCCAACCTGCAAGGCCGCACCCACATTGGTCACGGCGAGTGTGCCGGCGTAGGTGATCCCGCTTGAATCGGACAGTTTGCTGTAATTGGGCGAGCCGGCCCGGTTAAGGTTCACCAGATAGGTGCTGCCGCTATTCATGGTCACTGAGCCACCGGACACGGTCAGTGTGCCCATGGGCAGGCCAGGGTTAAGGGTGGCACCCGAGCTGATCACGACGTTGGCAGAAACCGTTCCGTTGCCCGCAAGCCGTTGGCCGCTGTTAAGGGTCAAGGTGCTGCTGTCGCTGAGGTTTGCGCCGCTGCCGACGGCGAGCAGTGAAGCCCTGGTAAAGGCCCCCGAGGTGTAGATCGGTCCCCCGGTGGTCAGTGCGAGGGTGCCACCACTGACGGTTACCGGCCCTGAATTCGTGTTGAGGGCGGTCAGCGTCAAGGTGCCACTGCCCACTTTGGTCAAACCGAGCGAGGCAGCCGCGCCATCAAGGAAGGTTCCGTCATATTCCTGGTAGGTGTTATCACCACCGACGGTCAACACGGCCGCATTGGTCGCATTGTTGTTGCGAACGGTCGGACCGGCCATCCAGGTCGGATACCCGATGTTACCCGAGTCATCAATGCTGCTCAGATCGGCCACAGTGATGTTATTTCCATTCAACTGGAAGTCCCCGCCGGCGTCCTCGGTCAAGGAACCGGTGCTGACGGCGTTGGTATTGGCGCAACCGATCGCGCCGGAGGTGATCAACGTGGAGGAATATCCCTGGGGCGAGCCGTTGGTAGGCCCCAACACCAACACAAACGAATTGGTGTTGCCATAAATTTCAAGCTGGTGAGAACCGGAGATAACGGCCTGAACGGTGGCGCCGTTGATGGTTCCGCCGATACGGGAGTCCGACTGCAGGATGATCGAACCGGTAAAGGTGCTGTTGTAGATGCGCAAGGCCCCGGTGTATGGGGGCGGCGTCTGGTCGGCCCAACCGGTTCCGTTAAGGTAGACGGTCATATTGTAAGGCACGGTCGTGTTGTCGAGATACAACTGGGCGCCGCTGGGCACGTAAACCGTGCTTCCATAGCCAAAGGGATCGCCCGGATTTCCAGCGCTGGCATGAAGGGAGGTCGATCCCTGAATGTTGATCGTGCCATTAAAATTGCTGCTGACGAGACCTGAGGCGGTGACAATTGTGGCGCCACCGGTTTCATTGAAGTTAATGGTGCCACTACCGGCAAACCCGTTTTCAATCGGATCCGCGCCGGTTATGGTCGCACTGCCATAGTTATAATTCAGGATGGCCGACGGGGAGACGTTGATGATGCCGCCAAGCTCACCGGCGGTGCCCGTACCAGTGCCCAGGGTCAGGGTGGCCCCGTTATTGACAGTTGTCCCACCAATGAAGGTATTATTGTTCCCGATCGTCAGTACTCCTGAACCCGCATCGACCAACGCGCCAACTCCCGATAATTGCCCGTTCCCGGTGAAGGTATAAGCTTGTGACGAATTAACCGTGATCAATGTCGGAGTGACATTGTTGGTATCGATCGTCACGGTGGTGTTACCGGAAGTGTTATCAAAGAGGGCATTGTCCCCGTTGGTGAACAACGAGGTAGCGCCGGAAAGATTGGTAAAGTTCATGCTGGAGAAATCCCAGGTGGCGCCATTGTTCCCCTGCCAGACCAGGGTGGATGCCGGAATCAAGGTGAGGGTCGCATTGGGCGCGGAAGTGATCGAGTCGCCACAGGGATCGGTCATCACAATATAATAGGCACCAGCATCGCCTGCCTGCGTGGGAGCGATCACGAGATTGGTGGTTGTCACTCCGGAATCGTCACCGCCATTGGTGAGGGCGTTTCCATTGAGATACCATTGATAAGTATAAGCCGCCGGATTTCCGCTGGCTGCTACTGAAAACGTGGCCGTGACATTGGTCACACAGGTGACGGAGGACGGCTCGGTCGTAAAGATGGGCACCCCGATAGAAACGATGGCGCTTCCAAGCATCGGACCTGATTCCCCGATTGTGTTGGTAGCCTCAATCGTATAGATGCCACTGTTGGTTTCCAGGCCAAAACTAAGCGGGCTCCCGGTGCCGGCCAGAGATTGGCCAGTGTAAACGTTGTTGGTATAAAGCAAGTAGCTGTTGGTCGTCACTGATCCGCTTAACCCGATGATCGAACCGTTGCAACCAGTGCCGCTGGTGGTCACAAAGAAGTAAGGTCCCGCCTGGGCCGCCAACCCCGCGACGACGGTGATGTCAGTGATATTATTCGTCCACGCGACGCCGCCTCCCGTCGCGCGAAAGCCAAAGGCCAGACCGTCAAAATTAGTGGTCATCACATTTGCGCCAGTAACGGTGTTGGCCACATTGCTAAAAAGGATGGTCCCGGAGGTGCCTACCCCCGTGTAGAGAGCGTTTGAAATCGTGAGCGTGTTCGCCGCGGACAGTGTGATTCTCAATTGGCCGGTATATTGCGAGCCAATGGTCAGGTTCGGAGTCGGAAAGGTCGTCGGCGACGTACTGGCGAGAGTAGCACCGCTGGGATGCGTATAATTGTATAATAGTTCCTGGTCACTATTTTGTGCAATCGGTTGCACCGGCCTGGTAAAAAGCCCCCAGGCTGAGCCGGCGGTCTGTGAAAATACCATTTGCGCAGCGAAGCCGACCCAATTCGAAGTGCCCCCAATGTAAGCGGTCGTCGCACTGCCCACCCCCCCATTCTGAAGAGTGCCTCCACTCTGGGGCGCCACTCCGCCTGAATTGTACAGCCCCATGTGAAAACCGCTTCCATTCCCGCCGACGTTATTCATTTGGTTGGTCTCGTCCGTGAATGTGTAGGTCAACTCGATATAGTCACCCACCGAAGCCAGCGTGACCGGATATTTGGTGAACAATGCCTGGACCTCGCTGTTCGCAGAACTCGTCGAGGGGCAATAGATTTGAAGGAGCCCGGGAGAAATTGAAAAACTGGGCGCCGCTTTGGCCGAAGCGCAGGTATAGCTCGTCTGGCTGACCGTGGGCGTGCCGCCAGGGATGCCGCCGGTGATATTGGTCTGGTTCAAAGAGCTTGTTCCAAAGGTGTCGTTAAATACCGTTTGCTGGGCGGGCGCGGCTAAAGGAGTGACCAGCGCCACGAGAGCGCACATCATGAGGTGCTTTAGGAACAACCGGGTTCGTTGTTGGGAGGAGGTGATTTTCATATTTGTTTTCTTTTTGTTTGGGTTTGGACCGGGCTTAATCAGATGGCTCTGCCGTTTTTTAGGTTAAAGGTTTAATACAAATAGAGGTTATAGGGACTGGCCAGCCTTCAGCACTGGCTGTGTGCAATGGTTATAAAGCCATGCTAAATCCGCGTTGTTGCTCTGTGGCCGCAAACCGGTGGCCTGAAGAAAGAATGTCGTCCCCCATTTGTGAGGTTGAACATGGCCGTCGGCATAGGAAAACACGGTCACCGCGCCGCCATGCGCCCATTGGGGCATATCGTAAAGCGTTGGAATGGGGTAACCCTGCGGGGGCCAAAAGAAACCGTCGTTCAAACTGTCATAGCGTTCTTCGAGAAAAACAATCGCATCGCTGGCGTGGAGCCGGAGAAAACTGGTGTCTTTCTCATAATACTCAGTATTTTCCTGCGTCAAATTATAGCTGATCTGACTTTCCGCAGCGGAAGTAGCCGGGGCGATATACCCGTTCATAGAATAGGACCGGTCACGAAGCTGGCTTTGGCCTTGACCCACGGTAGGATCCGCAGGGCAATGATAGATGTTGTAATTCTTGGCGTAAATTCCCAGCGAACCATCCGGCCCCCACTCAGGGCCCACCAATTCATCCGTGTTGGTGTTATCTGCGCTATTGCCGGCGCTCAGGTTCCCCGCAACCCATGCCGGCCGGGCGGTAGTCTGGCCGGCGGCCGGTGTTCCACCCGCGTCATCACAATTCGGCGACAGATATCCGTTATAATCCTGGCTATATTCAATCGCTGCCAATTGGAGCTGCCTGAGATTATTCATGCAACTCGTCTCCTGGCCCTTGACCTTGGCCCTGGCGAGCACCGGCAGGAGGAGGGCCGCCAAAATCGCGATGATCGCAATCACTACCAGTAACTCAATTAATGTGAAGCCGAGAGCGCTATGCTTCTTTTTGCAGACTTGTGGGTACATCTAGGCTGAGCCTACCACCGGTCTATAAATCTACAATTGAGAGTTTATGCAATAGACATCCAAAAAGTTGCGCGACTTTCCTATGTAACTATCAATGATAATCTATAGACAAACAGGCTAGATATTTTTGCCTACACCGTAGCCGGCTATGATATACCACTTGCCACAAAACCGTCACTCCATAGTTTATGCAAAGCAGATTTGATTTTCTGTAGAAGCGTCGTTTATGAAAGGCCGGCCGGCGGCGGGAAAACGGCTAAATCCGCCAGCGGTTCTTGGCACGGAATTCCTTGGGCGACATGCCGATGGCCTGCTTGAAGGCAAACCAAAATGTGTTGGGGTTTTGATAACCGCATAGTTCGCCCACCACCGCCAGTTTTTGATCCGACTGGACCAATAGTTTTTTAGCGTGCTCGATGCGGACCCGCTGCAGTTCATGGCCGGGCGGGCGGCCGATCTGCTCAAGAAACGCCTTATGAAACCCGCGGCGGGACATGGAGGCCGCCCGGGCCATATCGTCCACCCCGATCAACTTGTGATAATTCTCCAATAGAAATTTCAGCCCTTTGGCCACGCCGGGATCATTCACGGCGATCAGGTCGCTGCTCTTGCGGGTGATCAGGCCGGCGACTGGCACCCGGACCGGTTCAGCCGGCGGCGGTTTGCCGTGCATCAGATCATCCAACAACTTTGCGCCACGATATCCCAACAACGATAGATTGGTATCCACACTGGAAATGGGAGTGCGCATGGCATCCACGGCCCGCAGCGAGTTGTCCATCCCGATGATGCTGACCTGCTCCGGCACGGCCAGACCCGCCGAATCGCAAATCTCAAGGATTTCCACTGCCTGGTCGTCGGAAGCGGCAAAGACCGCCAGCGGTTTGGGGGCCTTTTTCAGCTCCGCCGCCAGCCACTTGCGCTTGATCTTCCATTGCTCCTGCTCCTTGGTGTACGACGGCGAGCGTTGCCAGCACAACCAGGTGCAGGAATGGCCGGCGCGCTCAATGGCCTGGATAAATGCCCGGCCCCCCTCTTCATAAGCCCAATTTTCCACATCGGAGTAAAAAATAAAATTCGTCAAGCCGCGCAAAAGAAAATGTTCCGCCGCCAGATTTGCGGCGCTGACATGGTCGACGAGCACGCGCGGAAAGGCGAGTTGGGGGCGGCGAAAACTGAAGTCCACCGTTGGCTTGTGAGCGTGGTTCACAAATTCAGCCAGGTCATCACCCGCCCCCAGCCACGCGAGGATGCCGTCACCCTGCCAGCCCCAGGGGATCACTTTTTCCTTGGTCGTATCCGGACACAAATGCCAGCCATGTTCCAGGGCATATTTGGCGATGCCATCGTGAAGCCGATAATCATACCAGCCCAAAGCCAGTAGAATACGCTTTTGACGTTTTGACATTTTCGCTATCCTAACTTGTGTCGAATTATTTTCAACTGTGAAGTGTTGCCGCAATATCTTCTACGGCATATTTCACTCAATCTATCGCTCCTGCTCTCCAGTCTAGACCTGTACAATCATTTAACTTCTCTCGTTTGGCCCAACCGATGCAAAAATAGAAAACGAGCGCCGTAATTTGCGCGCTCGCTTCGTTGATCGCATCATTATTAACTATGGCGACGAGAGCGAATCAAACCCACCAATCCAAGTCCGGCGCCGGCCAGTGCCAGAGCGGAAGGTTCGGGCGCCGCACCCGGAACCAGCTGGAACCCGTTCAAATAGGCGGCGCTCCCGGCCCCATTTAATTCAAAACTAAAATTTCCTGTAGCGTCAGATTGACCTTGCAGTTCCAACCATGTCGTCCCGGAAGCCATCAGCGAGTAAGACCCGGGCGACCCGGTGAACAAGCTCCCAAAGGCGCCATTGGAATTTGCGGTGGTATTGACCGTCGTGCCGGTGCTGGGATCAGAACCCAAGACATTCCCCGCAGCCAGGGTGATTCCAGCGCCTTGTCCAGATGTGGTCGTGCCGCCTTCAATATAAAGATCAAACGGCGAGGAATCAGCCAGGCCGACGATGTCGTAGGTAAGATAGTAACCCGCGCTGTTATTATAATTCCTCCAGGCCTGGGCCATCACTCCGCCAGACTGGATGGTATTTTCCCCTATGGCGGAAGCTGGATTGGCGTGGGTGCTCGTCGTGGTCTGCGTCAGGGAAATAGTGAGCGTCTCGCTAATACTTGTTCCAGCGGAATCATCCAATGGAGAAGCATTAAACAAAGTGTAGGTACCGGCAACTGTGCCGCTTGCCTTTGCCACGGGAGTTTCATTGAAGAAGTTCCATGTGGTTCCGGAAACCGGCGCTGCCGCGCTATAGCTGTAACCGCTGGGCGCATTGATGGTTTGAGTTCCGGTCGTGCTTCCCGAAGAGGTCAGGTTGACAAAGATATCCTGCGCCTGGACCCGATGCCCACAAAGGTAAAGTGCCGAACAATAAAACACGACTTTGATTATTTTCATGGTTTGCTTTGATTATGGACTCGCGGCACCGGTGCTTCGGTTTGGGTTTGATTCGATATTACCCCGGTTCTGCTCCCGGTCACTAAATGTCATCTTGGATTTGTTGCATATCACATTGGAATTGTTGCAGGCATGTGAAGGTTTGGCGCTGCCGTCAGAGGCCGGCGAATTTCGCGATAAACGGGTATTTGGCTCGTAATGACGAGCGATTTATCGTTTTTGGGGAGCGATTTTTTTTGCCGAGTTGTAATCATCATTCAATCCCTTTCCCCTGAGGATCTGCGGAATATATTTTTCGACCCTTGACTGCCGGGTGATGGATTGTTTGGGCGCGGAAAAATGAAGAAGATAGGCTCTATGTCCCTTCGGCAGGAGAGAAGCTCCATACCGGTTGGGACGGGGCGGTGATCAATGCTGAATGCGTCATCGCAGGGTTGAAGGGGCTGAAAGAAAATCCGCTCGCGCCGTTCCTGTCCGCCCGCGGCAAGGCGGTTGCGCCCATTGTTCTCATTCCGCCCGTCCCGGCACCGGCAGCCAGTCGTGAGTAATTCCGGAAACTAAAGTCATTAACAATCACATACAGCGGGCTGACCCCTCCCCGGCTTGCGTGGGGCGCAACAGATTTTGACGGATTAAAAAGGCCTCACGCAAAGACGCAAAGGGGATGAAGAGCGACGAAGACGATGTTTGGGCGGCGCAGCAGCACCGCCCTACCAAATGAAGAGGCGGCTTCCACCTTCGCTAAAGCGATGGCGCGACAGGCGCGGGTACGTACGCCCCACCACCGTCACTCATGCGCTTAGGGTCCGGAGAAACGCAGGCGATAGAAGCCATTGGTACCAACCTTTTCGAGGGGAACGATATATTGATTGCCGATTTGCAGAGGGGTCACGGGCACGGCCGACCAGACTGCCGGGAACAGGTTGCTGGATTCTTCCAACTCAAAAGAGGAATAGTCCAGGGGCCAATTGAGCAGCAGAAAGTTTCCTGAAATTTGAAGATCAACCGAAGGCAAGGCCAGGGCATTGAACGGATTGGACAGGCCGGTGTGACCCAATCCATCATCAGCCTGCAATACGATATTTGTTCCGGTCTGGGGGATGACGACCATCCCCGTCCAGACACCCTGCATGAAATTGCCGGAAGCCACCGGACTGATCGGAATATCATTAGTCGAATCCAGCATGACCGAATCATCATAGGTGAGGACGGTCCCGTTGGTGGCATCCTGTGCGACAATCGTGACCGGGAAGGGAACATTGAGGAACCTCGGCGACGGAACGGCGGCCCAACTGAAATGGTCCAAAGGACTGACGGTCAGCAGAGCGTTGGAACTGACGAGACCGTCAACCATATTGGTGACCGCAACATCATAATACCCTGCCTCGTTCACCTGGACATCGCTTAGAGTCAACGTGGTATTGGTCGCATCCAAGATATTTGTGCCATCAAACTGCCATTGATAGGTCACAGGCGTTGTGCTCATAACGGACACATTTAAGGAAACGGTGTTACCCACAAAGGCGGTCTGATTGGTGGGTTGGATGATGATAACCGGTGGGGTTGGCGTGAAGCATTTGCCTGCGCTCCCGGCGTTGTAAATGGCCTGGACCTCCGCATGCGAAAGCGCACGGTTGTACAACGAAACTTCATCAATGTCTCCCGTGAACGGAAAATTATTATATCCATCGTTGATATTTCCAATGCCCACGCCGGGATGATCACTGGGATCCAACACGCCGGCCGGCACCAGAGTAGTGGTTGTTTGCGCAGCGATCACGCCGTTCGTGTACAAAGTCAGCAAGCCGTTATTGAATGTCCCGGCAATGTGCCACCAGACGTTGTAAACCAGCGGCGCAGTGATCAAACAATAGTTTTGGGAACTGTCGTTGATGCCAAATTGCAGAATGTTGTCATGCTGCATGGACAAATAGTACGAATTATTGGGATTGTCTCCCCGGATGAAGATGGTATAGCCATCGCCACGCGGACGAATCCAGCATTCGATCGTAAGGGCATTGGTGAGTACGTATGCCGGCGAATCAGGGATCAGGACACCGTTGAAAGTGCCATAGGTCCAGTTTTCCGGATCAATCTCAAAGGCCTGGCCGACTATTCCATTGGTATATCCGGCATTGACCACAACGCCGCCATTGTTCGCTCCGGCGCTGTCCAACGTATTGCCATCACCCTTCCACCAGCCAACCAGACCCGAGGGTGGAGGATCACAGGGCGGCGGCGGGTTGACGGTCAGTACGGCATTGGAACTCAGGACAGACTCAACAAAATTGCTGACCATAACCGCGTAAGTGCCCGCATTCGTGAACTGAACATCGGAGAGCGTAAAGGTGGCATTGGTCGCTCCCACAATGTTAGTCGTGTCAAAAGTCCATTGATAGGTCACAGGCGTTGTGCTCATGACGGACACACTGAAGGCAGCAGTCTGGCCAACAAAGGCTGTCTGATTGGTAGGTTGGGTGATGATAACCGGTGGGGTTGGCGTGAAACATTTCCCACTGCTGCCAGCGTTGTAAATCGCCTGGATCTCTGATTGCGATAATGCGCGGTTATATAAGCTCATCTCGTCTATTCCTCCCACCCAATAATTCTCTATGTCCGGTGTCGGGCGGTAACCCAGATACAGGTCGTATGAGGTCTGAGGTGTGAAATTCCCTAGATTTTGCTGCGTCACCATGACTCCGTTGAGGTAAAGCGTGGCCAATCCCGACGTCTTGTTGTATGTCAAAGCCACGTGCTGAAATACATTCGATTGAACGAGGCCATTCGCTGAAACAATTTGATGGAAGGCTCCAGCCGTATCCACCAGATTTGCATATATATTTCCCACACCACGAACCGAAATCCAGAAATGCGACCCATATCCCTGGCCATTGTTCCATTCGACCATCGGGTGCTCTACGGAAACATCCGCCGGGTCGATCCATCCCTCAATCGAAAAGCCTCCGCCGGTTCCCACATTCATATTTGAACTGGCTGGAATATGCACAAATGCCGTCGAGCCATCCATAAGGAAGCATTGTCCCACTTCACCGGAACCGTAGGACAAATTTCCATTGACGACGCCGTTGTTCCCGTTGCTACTGCTATCCCAGGCGTTGCCGTCTCCCTTCCACCAGCCGACCAAACCGGATGGTGGCGGGTCACAGGGCGGCACAGTGACGGTTAGAACGGCATTGGAACTCAAAACCGATTCGACGAGATTGCTGACCACAACCGCATAAGTGCCCGCATTCGTGAACTGAACATCGGAGAGCGTAAATATGGCATTGGTCGCTCTCACAATATTTGTCGTGTCAAAAGTCCATTGGTAACCCAATGGCTGTGTTCCGCTCGCAGTCACACTGAAAGTCGCAGTCTGCCCCATCAACACAGTCTCATTGGTCGGTTGGGTGGTGATAACCGGCGGTGTCGGCGTAAGACATTTTCCATTGCTGCCGGCGTTGTAAATGGCCTGGATTTCAGCTTGCGAAAGCGCGCGGTTATAGACGCTTACTTCGTCAAAGGATCCATAAAAATTGCCGTCCATGTCTGAAGCTCCCCATCCAAAGGACACTGGTGTGGTGAACGTAAAGGTCTCATTATACGAGTTTGACCCTGACAACACACCGTCCAGATAGAAATCGACCGCAGCGCCACTGTAAGTCACTGCCACATGATGCCAGTTGGTGTCGGTGATGGCCGGACCCGTCAGCGGCGTTACGTCGCCATATTTGTTGAAATGCACATCGCCGGAACTGTCCTCCCAAAACGTGTATCCACCCCAACCATAGGTTAAGAGGTTGGCATTGTTTCCACTGCCGAAGGAGAGGGTAGAGGCGCTGGCCCGTTTCACCCATAATTCAATGGTCAAGGTCTGCAGTTGCAGGCCGGCCGGGTTGCCCAAATTGACACCCGAATTGCTGCCGTTGAAGGCAAAGGCCTGGCTGACTTCACCGGGGCCATAGGCGGCGGGGCCGATCCAAGTCCCATTATTAGTGCCGACCTGATCATTAGCATTGTTCTCCCCAGCCCACCAACTTACCAATCCCGAGGGCGGAGGATCACAGGATGGCGGCGGGTTGAAACATTTGCCTGCACTTCCGGCGTTGTAAATGGCCTGGACCTCCGCATGCGAAAGCGCGCGGTTATACAACGAAACCTCGTCAATATCACCGGTGAAGGGAAAGTTGTTATATCCGTCATTGTTATTTCCAATGCCCAGGCCGGGATGGTCGCCCGGGATCAGCGCGCCGATCGGCACCACGGCTGTGGTTGTTTGCGCGGCCACTGCCCCGTTCGTGTATAAAATCATCACGCCGTTGCTGTACGTCCCGGCCATATGCCACCAGAGGTTATAAACCAGCGGCACGGTGAGAGTACAGGAGTTGCCGGAATTATCCGTGATCGCGAATTGAAAAATGTGGTCATCCTGCATGGAGAAGGAGTACGGATCAAGGCCGGGGCGGTTGTCTCCCCGCGTAACGATTTCGTAACTATCGCCGCGAGGGCGGATCCAGCACTCAATGGTGAACGCATTGGTCAGGATATACGCCGGAGAATCCGGGGTTTTTATCCCGTTAAAAGTGCCCACTGTCCAGTTTTCAGGATCAATCTCAAATGCCTCGCCCACTATTCCATTGGTATATCCGGCATTCACGATGACGCCATTATTCGTCCCGGCACTATCATAAACATTTCCGTCTGCCTTCCACCAGCCGACCAATCCCGAGGGCGGCGGGTCGCAAGATTGACCGCCTGCGCGCGCCAATTGGGGACCTGCCAATGAAATAAAAAACAGGAGGGTTAATAAAAACCCGACGGAACGATGATGATTTGCAGTATTCATTTCTCCTATCCCCGCCGAATCCGAACTATCACTGCATCCCAGAATAAAGCCCAGCACCTCTCGAATCAATGAACAAAATGTTACGATATTGTCCGCAAACCGTTGTCTCTCAACTGAAAATATTCTGTTTATGGCGGGGGCGGCGCATGAGCTTGAAGACGATCAATTCACGCAAATTGACCAGAAATTGTCCCGCCAGCCAAATCGGCCAGCCGGTGTAGCCGCGCCCCGTCTTCACGATCTCGCGCGAGTAGGGAACATTACCCAGTTGCCGAAACCGCTTGGCCATGATGCCAGAACGCACCGACATCAAGCCTTTCAGCTTCATCATGCGGATGGCGCCGGTCGATTTGCCACAAAACTTTTTGCGCAATTCCTCGGCCATCATCATCGTGTTCCAGGCATCGATGACGAGCGATTTGAGATTGGGCGCGACAAAGACGGTTTGGTTGGTCTGGTGCCAGCGATATTGCGCCAACACCTGGCTGATGAACACGATCTTGTCCGCGTGCGCGCCGAACCGCGCCCAGTAAACCATGTCGCCATACACGAGCATGTCCATGGGGAACCGCGCCGGCGCGGGCTGATAATTCGTTTTGAGCAGCGTTGAGACGAACGATTGATTGCCGATCTCGGCCTTGATCTTCAGGAACGTGTCGCGGTCCAGCACATGCGCGCCGCCGTCTGCCTTGTGCGAAAAGGTCATGTGCTTATTAAATTCATCGATGCGCTCGTCGATGCTCCACGCCAGCGCGCGTCCGGGACAATCTTTCAATTGCGCAACGGCCTCCTCATAAAATTTTGGCAGCAAGACGTCGTCTGCGTGCAAAATCTGGAGGTACTCCGTCTCCGGGGCAAAATCGAGGCAATGGTCGAAGTTACCGAAGGTGCCGAGATTTTTTTCGTTCACATAAAACTCAATCGGGAGGTCCTTGAAATTTTCACAGATCTGGCGCGTGGCATCGGTGGATTGGTTGTCCAGCACAACAACGCGGTCCGGGCGTAAGGTTTGCGCGGCCAACGATTGCAAGGTTTGGAGGATGAATTCCTGGCCGTTGCGCACGGGTATCGTCGTGGTGAGTCTTGCTTTCAAGCCGCAAAGTTTAGGAAAATTTTGGCGTAAAGCAAGGTGGGGGTATCGAGGGGAGGTTTAACCACAAAGAGCACAAAGGGGAATTTCGCGCTTGCGGAGTTGTCGGGCGGTTGCGTTGACCATGGGCCCAAGAGTTACTGGGATTGGATCTGAAAGTGAGAACGTTTTTAAAGCTCGCCCTCATCCTACGTTGACTCTCTCGCTCCCGCTCGTTCGGCCCGGTCGGGCTTCCGTCCCGCGCTGCGGGACGAACTCTTTTCGCCGTTTCCCAAACGGCTCAAATCTCCCCCAGGAGAAGGAATAGCTACAGGACATACGCTGATTCACGAAGCGGCTATTCGATGGCGTCAGATGCTCTTCCGCGGCTAAATTTATTCCGACCATTCCGCCGTTCCCGCATTCGCTTCCAACTGTGCGATGCTCTTGCACCCGGCGATCATCGAATAACGTTCCTTTATTTCAAACTAAAGCGCCGAGCGTTTCCCCCTCTCCCTGGGGAGAGGGCCGGGGTGAGGGAGAGCTAAACGTCTAATTTTTAGAATCCCCGGCAGGTTTCGTATATTCAGGCAATGGATGCGGCGCGCGTTTCTGAAGTTCCTCAAAAATGGTATCACGGATATTTTGGGCATTGCGACGCAGATGGGAATTCCAGAATCGCAGCGTCTTGATGCCACGTGCCTTTAGATATTCCTCCCGTTCGCGATCGTGTTTTTGTTGGTCTGGCAGGCCATGCTGAGAACCATCCAATTCGATGTTTAGTTCAGCCTCTTCACAAAAGAAATCCAGCGAGTACTTTCCGACGGGATGTTGTCGGCGAAATTTATAATCGCTGAAGCGCCGCCCGCGAAGCCAACTCCACAAGAGTTTCTCAGACCAGGTTTCGCGTTTGCGGAGTTGTCGGGCGGTTGTGCTGGCCATTGGCCCAGTGTAGCTGGGATTGGATCTGAAAATGAGAACGTTTTTAAAGCTCGCCCTCATCCTAACCTTCTCCCCCAGGAGAAGGAATAGCCAATGGACATTTTTGGATTTACGGAATTGCCATCCGATAGATTCTGCCATTCGTATTTAGAAAGGCTGAATCCGTAAAAGCCGTCTCCCCGCGGCTAAATTTATTCCGACCATTCCGCCGTTCCCGCATTCGCTTCCAACTGCGCGATGGTTTTGCATCCCGCGATCACTGAGGAAACGGCTGATTGTTTCAGGCACCAGGCCAGTGCCCATTGCGCCATGTTTTGGCCGGCGGGAACTTCTTTGGCTTTGATCTCTTCCACGAGGCGCAATTGTTCGTCGTTGAATTGCTGGCTGTAGCCGGAGCGCGTGTCGTCTTTGGCAAAAACCGTGCCCGGCTTGTATTTGCCGCCGAGAAAGCCTTTCGCCAGCGCCACGCGCACAAGCACGCCGAGTTTTTCCCGTTCGCAGAATGGCAAAACCGCTTCCTCCGCCTTGCGTTGCAGACGGTTATAGACCACCTGGATCACGGTCACGCCAACCTTTGGCGCGGCATGCAGTTGGGCAAGGTCGTCCTTCAATAAAACATCCGCCGAGAGCGAGATCCCCAGAAAACGGATCTTACCGGCGCGGACTTGGGCGTTCAGCATCGTCCACAATTCTTCATTCTCGAAATCTTTGTTCGTGCCGGAATGAAATTGATACAGGTCGATGTGATCCGTCCGCAATGCTTTCAGCGAATCTTCCAATTGCCGTTGCACGGCGGGGGCGCTCCAGGCGTCGGTCTTCTTTTCCGAACCATCCAAATAAGCATGGCCGAATTTCGTGGCGATGAGCCAGTGATCGCGATTTTTTTGGATGGCATCGCCGATGAGCGATTCCACGGCGTGGTTCCCGTAGCATTCGGCGGTGTCGAGAAGGTTGATGCCCAATTCACGCGCCCGATCCAACACTCGCGCGACTTCGGCGGGGGAATATTCCTTGGCCCATTCGCCGGAAAATTGGTGGGTGCCCAGGCTGATCGTTGAGACATTGACACCGGTTTTGCCAAGGGCGCGGTATTTCATACGACGGCTCGCGAGGATGCTCGCCCCACCTGCGGCGCGCAATAAGTGATGCACCTACCGACTGACCGATGCCCCCTCACCCCAACCCTCTCCCCCGATGGGGGCGAGGGAGAAGAAGGCGGCGCGCATCCCGCAGGCGCGGGACGCCCTCCCCTAATGCCAGTTGCGCCGATCTGGATTGAAATTGCCATAGATTGGTCAGGCGGCAGTCTTGAGCCAGCGCAGGTCCGGCGAGAGAAACTGGTTTTGATACAGGTTCTCGATCTTTTGCAGCCGGTAAAAATTTTTATTTTTGAAGAGCGCCTCGGTCAGCGGGATGGACTCAAACTTCGAGACCAGATCATCCACGCCCTTGTCCATCGGCCAATCGCATTGGAACCCGGGGAAAACTGTCTTGATCTTCGCAAACGCGACGCGATAGGTGCGCGTGTCCACGCCCTGTTTCACCTTTCGGTCGCGCACCAGGCCTTCTTTATCGAGCTCGGGATTGTCCTTGAGATATTTCAGTTCGCATCCTTTCACGCGCGCCTGGATTTTCCGCGCGATGTCGATGACCTGCAAATTATTGCATTCGTCGCCGACGTTCAGCACCAGCAACGTGCCGTCGCGATGGCCGGAATCGATGGCGTATCTCACCGATTTGCAGATGTCCTGGATGTGCACATTTGGCCGCCAGGGGGTGCCGTCGGAATTCAAAACGATCTTGCCCGTCGTGAAGGCCATGCCCGCGAGCATATTGGTGACGAGGTCAAAACGGATGCGCGGTGACAGCCCGAACGCCGTTGCGAACCTTAACGCGATAGGCGAGAAATTTTTATCTGCCAGCGATTGCAGGTCCTGCTCCACCTGCAATTTGTTCAGCGAGTACGGCGTTTGCGGAAGTGTCGGTGAATTTTCATCCACCAAATCCGCACCGCCGATGCCGTAGATGGAGCAACTTGAGGCAAAAATGAATTTCACGCCCTGCGCCTTACACATCTTCGCGATGCGTTTCGCATAATGGCGCGTGGGATCGTACACTTTCGCCGCGTCCAGGTTTCCGAACGGGTCGTTGGAAATGCCGGCCAGATGGACGACGGCATCGATGCCTTTCAGATCATCCGGGCCGAGATCGCGCGCGTCGCGGGCGATGGTTTTCGCGGGGGCCTGCTCGTACAGGAGGCAATCTTTGAAAAATCCCGTGTCATATCCGATGCATTCATGGCCGTGTTGTTGCAGATAACCGGTCATGACACTGCCGAGATAGCCAGTCGAGCCTGTGATCAAAATCTTTTTCATGGTCAAACGACGAATGCTAAAAATAGTAGAGGAATGCGCCGCCTACAAGCCTGATGGGTATCGGGTAGTGGTACGTTTTGAATTTGTTATTGAACGATCGTCACCCAAAACATTGTTATTACTACAATGCAGGGAGTCAAAATTAGCCACAAACCAAGCTCTTTCTTCTTCCATAAGAAGGCGACAAATCCTGTAATAATACTGGCTGGACTTATCGCTACGAGACCCATGAAAATCATGTCTCTCATGTTGCGTGCGACGCTTGTATCGCTTTCAAAGATATACGAGATAATCGCCAGTGCCACAGCCACTCCAAGCAAAGCCAACAATCTCTTTTGCATGGTTGTCACAACGCAAACCTGAACCCACTCTACCAGAAAATCAAGCCAGCAAATTCACGATTTCTTCCAATGTCCAGACATGGTCAGCAATACATCGCGGAGAGGGAACAAGCCGCGAGCGTCTTCTTCCCTCGTAAAGCAGTAATTACAAGCGAGTACGTTTTTGTTGAAGCTTCCGCCCACGCAGAAAACTTTTGACAGACAAAAACCCATAACAGAGCAAAGGATCTTGCCTACAAGCCCGTTGGATGGTCCAGGAACGTCCAGGGCACGCGAAATTTTTTGGAAAGATGCGACGCGAGCGCTTTTACGCCGAAAGTCTCCGTGGCATAATGGCCGCCGTAAAGGACGTTCACGCCGAATTCCTCCGCCATGGCATAGGTCCAGTGCGGGCCTTCGCCGGTGATATAGATATCCACTCCTTCGCCTTCGCCCACCGCCCGCGCCAATTCCTGCCCTGCCCCGCCGGTGCAGACGCCGATGTATTCGCAGATCTCGCGCCCGGCGGGAATCAATTTCGCCGGCGCGCCGGTGGCGCGCTCCAATCGTTTCGCCAATTCGTTGCGTGAAATTTTTGCCTGCGCTTTCAAGCCCAGATTCTGGCCGTGGGAGAATAAAAACGGTTTGGCGTCCTTCAAACCGAGCAGCGCGCAAAGGATCGCGTTGTTCCCGAGTTTGGGATGAAAATCCAACGGCAGATGCGAGCTGTAAATCGCCAGGTCATTCTCGATGAGGAGGCGCAGCAGGTCGTGGTTGTATCCCGTCCACGGCTGGCGCGCGCTCCAAAAAAGCCCGTGATGGACAATGAGCAGGTCCGCCTTTGCAGCAATGGCCTTTTTTATCGTCGGGATGCTGGCGTCCACCGTGGCGGCGATCCGGGTGACCGCGCCAGAATTCTCCATCTGCAATCCGTTCACGGCGCCATCGAAATCGCGGATTTCACGGGTGCGCAAAATTGTTTCACAATATGCGACAAGGGTCTTGAGCGGAATTTTCGGCATGGCCCATGAAAACAGATTTTGCGCGAAGCGCAAAGGCTGAACTGAAGGTGGACTTCACATGAGTCTCAGAAAAAAAGAGACAATTTCCGGTATGAGTTTGCCCCAACCTCCCCTCACCCTGACCCTCTCCCCAGGGAGAGGGAACAGCGAGAGGACATTTACAGTCGTTCGCTGGTCAGATTACATACGACAGGTTCATCCGTCTTCGCTGCGCTACGACGCGACAGGGGGTTCAATGCGCAGCGCGCAAGGGGCTGCGCCAGTCTCCAGGCGTTTTTAAGGAAGGCTGGTATGAACAGTTTTCACGCACATCCCAATGGCGAAAGGAAAGCGGCAGAGGACTGCCGCAGTCCACAACCTCGCGGAATTTTTGGTGCGGACTTTTCGAGGCGATGGGTTTATGGAACCACGATCGGTCTGCGTCTCTTCGGGATTATGTGAACATTAGAAGCAAAGGTTCGCAGGAACGGCTTCGTCAATGATCTGAATATGCCGCCCCGACGGGGCTGGAAACGATTTTGGCGCGCGGTTCTACAAAGAGGTCGCGCCTACGGCGCTGTTGTTCACCGGAACGGCTCGCGAGGACGCTCGCCCCACCAGGCCTTCCGTTTTCCTTACTTCATCCTGGTAAATCATCTCCGCGCTGAGGACTTATGGGATTTGAGCCCGCGAAACATTTCCTCCGCCCCGTTGGGCGGATTATCTCTTTTGAATTTTTATCCACGGGTTGCGCTGTGCTTTCTTGTGGTTACCAGCCTACATCCCGGATGCCCCCTCACCCCGTCCCTCTCCCCCGAGGGGGCGAGGGTGAACGCTCTCTGGGTGGTTAACAGCCTACATCCCTTCGGGATGATGTGGGCAATGGTAAACAGGTTATAAATGGTTCAGTTCATAGTATTTACGCAATTTTTCCAGATCAATCGGGCGGAGGGCGGTCCCGGCCACATTTTTTAATCTTTTTGACAGAGGCACTCTGGTTTTGTTATAAGCCCATTTCAAAGGAAAGAGCCGGTAAAATTATCTGAAGTCATTCGTATGAAAATGATCACTCGCAATCTGTTCATCACATTGTCATTGCTGGCAGCGCTCCATTCGCCATTTTCAAGTGTCCAGGCGCAAGGCACAGCGTTCACTTATCAAGGCCGGTTGAACAATAATGGCGCAGCCGTCAACGGCAGCTATGACATGGCTTTCGCGCTTTATACCGCAAGCACGAGCGGGAGTGTTTATGCCGGCCCGGTGACCAACCTGGCAGTCACGGTGAGCAACGGCTTGTTCAACACGCTGGTGGATTTTGGCAGCGTCTATGGCGGCGCAAGCAATTGGCTGCAAATCGCGGTGAGCACCAATGGCGCAAACATTTTTACCGCGTTGTCACCGCGCCAGCAGGTCACGCCGACGCCGTATGCGCTGATGGCCAATAGCGCGAGTAATCTCCTGGGCTCTCTTTCGACGGCGCAATTGAGCGGCACCATTCCGGCAGCCAACATCAGCGGCACGCTCTCGTCGTCCCAATTGGGCGGGGTCTATACGGACGCGGTGACGCTGAATAATGCCGGCAACAGTTTCAGCGGCAACGGCGGCGGCTTGACCAACATCAGCCTTTCCGGGGTCGGTCCAGCGGGCACGTTCACTTTGATGCCATTTTACTTTGGCACACCGATCAGCATCCCGGTGCCTTTTGGCGCCGCTGGGGTTCAGTTGGTGGATGTCAATGGCGACGGTTTGCCGGATTTGATCGTCACCTCCCCCCAATTCATGGGTGGCGGGGTTTTTTACGTTTTCACCAACAGCGGCTCCGGCAATTTCATCCTGGCCTCGACCAATACTGACAACAATGGGGAGGTTTATTCGGTTGCCGCCGGTGACTTCAATGGTGATAACAATGTGGACCTGGCCGCAGGCGACCCAGTCGGAGTGACGGTCTTTGAAGGTTTTGGCAACGGCACTTTTACCCCGGTATTGACCAATACGTTGTCGGCCTGGATCTCACCGCGTTTCGTCTCGGTGGTAGATATCAACAATGACACTCATCCCGATATCGTTGTCGGTGACAGCCAAATGGTTCCGGGATTGATCAATACCCTGCTCAATTTTGGCGCCGGGGGATTTACCTTCAGTTTTGCGCAGAGCATCAGCGTCAATGGCGGCATCACCTCGATGACGATGAAGGACATTAACGGGGATGGCTCACCGGATATCATCCTCTCCGGCAGATCGTTAGAGGTGTTGACCAATCATAGCGGGGTGTTCACGATGGCCTCAACCAATCCGGTTGCCGGTGGAGCGATCTGTGTGGCGGTGGGTGATGTGAATAATGACGGCAAACCAGATTTGATCACGGCGGGTAACGTCTCGGGGCCTCATACCATCACGATCTTCACGAACCTGGGCAATGGCATCCTTAGTTCAAACACTTCGATTGCGGTGGGTAACTTTCCCGGAGGCATAGTGGCGGCGACCAACAGCGCGGGGTTGGTCACTTACCTTGCGGTGGCCAACGAAGGAGACAGCACGATGAGTGTGCTCGCCAACGACGGCCATGGAAATTTTTCCACCGTCGGATTGGAAAATCTGAGCGGGTTTAATGAGGCATATTTCTCGCCCCTCTCCATGGCCACTGCTGATGTGAACGGTGATGGCAATCCAGATTTTGTCATCGCCGACACCGCCACTGCCGTGACTGAAATCACCGGCTATCCGCAGGTGCCGGCAGTGCAAAGCCCGATCTCGATGACGAACGGGGAGAATCTTATCGACGGTTATTTCACAGGCAGCTTCACGGGGAACGGCAGCGCGTTGAGCAATCTGAACGCGTCCCAGATCACCAGCGGCACCCTTTCCGTGGCGCAACTGCCCACGAGTGTGGCACTCCTCAATTCAAGCCAGACCTTCATGGGCGTCAATAATTTTGCCAACGCGAACAATTCGTTTACCGCTAATACTTTCTCCGGGACGTTTTTTGATGGAGGCCATTTCAACGGGAATGGCGCTAGTTTGACCAATATCCTTCATGCTACGACTTCATCTGCCACAAGCGGCACGGTGACTGCCGCGACGATCTATTCATCAGAAACAACTTATTTGTCAAACGCTTCGACGATCACCTCCATCACCATCGCGTTGCCGACGAGCACAGTCGTTGGCCAGACCTTTCTCATCCACACAAAATCCGCCATAACCTCTTTATCCGTGACCGGCGGCTCGTTCGCGGATACGGCAGTGACCAGCATGGCGGTCGGCCAGACGGTGATCTATGAGGCGGTAACAACCACGGGTACGTATATCCGCCTGGAATGATCCTGAAAGAGCCGCGCGTACAGCGTGAAGGAGTCATGTTGCAGCCATCTCCCAAGGCGGGCGCAAGCCTGATCCGGAAAAAACCAGGGGCCGGGCGCGCCGCAAAAAGCGGCTCGAGAGTCGCCATTGTCAGGAAATGAAAAAAGTCATCTTTACCGTCCTCGCGGCCAAGGCGAGTATTTTTCTTTTGATTTATCTTGCCGCCCATTTTCTTCCTTTTTCAAAAGCCACCTATCTCGAGGATTTTCATTATCCCGCCGACGCACCGCTCAGCATCCAAACGGCCTATTGCACGTGGGATGCGCAACATTACCTTTTTCTTGCGCAAAATGGGTATCACGCAGGGCAGGAGTCCAACCGGTTTTTCCCATTGCTTCCGGCGCTCATCCGGCTCTTCGCCCCGCTTTTTGGCTATCTGGTTTCGGGGCTGGTGGTGGCAAATATTTTTTCAATGATGGGGCTCATCTATCTCTATTATTATGTGAAGGAGTTCACAAAAAGCGAAGAAGCCGCCGGCACAACCCTGCTCGTGGCCCTGGCCTTTCCCACCAGTTTCTTTTTTTCGCTCATTTATTCCGAAGGATTGTTCCTGGGCCTAGTGGCGCCTCTTTTTTATTTCCTGTTCAAACGGAGGTTTTTGGCCGCGTCCATTTTTGCATTTTTTCTGCCACTCACGCGTCCAACGGGCCTGCTGATCGGCATTCCGCTGGCGGTCGGCATCGCCGGTGACTATTGGGAGGCCTTCAAAGGCCCGTCAAAGGGGCTGCCGCAAAAACGCAGAGTGTTCCGGCCTTCCCTGCTGCCGCTTTTTGCCGCGATCCTGGGCGCCGGACTTTATTTTCTGATCATGTTCCACACAACGGGAAACTGCATGACGGGCCTGTCTTCACAGAATAATACGATCGGGCATTGGCAGATCTCCACGCTGATCCATCCACAATCGATTTTCGGGAATTTTTTCCCGGCTACTTACACGCTTCACGGTTTTACCAACTCAGTAATCGACCGGCTCTTTTTCCTTTTTTTCGTGCTGCTCCTTCCGCGCATCTGGCTGAAAACAACGCCCGTCCTTTTTTCTTATGCGCTGGCAATGGGAATGGTGCCCGTGTTTGGCAGTTTTGCATCTTATCCGCGCTATCTCTTGCTGGTCCTGCCGCTTTTTATCGCCCTGGGGATTTCATTCTCGCAGGAGAAAAGAAAGCCGTTTCTTTTCCCTTTTCTTTATGCCTGCCTGTTGCTCCAAAGCCTGTTCCTCATCATGCACGCATTAAATCATTGGGCAGCATGATCGGACCAACAGTTTGGCTTGTTTAGAGGCCTTGGATGTCCCGCGTATTGCCCATTGTCTTCAGGAAGCTGGTAGCGCCCGATGGCGCAACGCTGTCGTGAATGGCCGCCCCAATCACGTCGTTAAACACAATCACAGGCTCCCTTCCGGCTGACTGCACGTGGAAGCCATTCAGTTCGATGTCCTTCGCATCGTCACATACCAGGGCCGGGCGATAGTCCTGGCCTTGCACGCGAAGGATCACATTATCGAAATGGATACCTGCGACGTGGCGGCAGTAAAAACCCCAGGCGGGCAGCGTGCCGAACATCCGGCTTTCCGGATAAACCGTGGCGCATTCCGGGACGCGGCCAAGGTCGTTCAAGTCCACGTCACCGGGCTTCGGGACACTGCCAATACCTCCATAAACGATGGAGATATTCGTAAGGGTGATATCCTCGACGGGATTTCCCGGCTGGCCGGTGATCGAGGCGGTGATGAGCGCAGCCCGGCGATCGGACTCCGGCATTTTGGGGATCCCGGCGGTGATATCGCTGAGGGTGACATGGTGGAGCGACCCGGCCGCGCCGTGAACATTGCGATGACCAAGGCGGATGAAAATGGCGTTGTGACTGTTGGTGATGTTGATATGGGAGATATTGACGTTCTCCATTTCACCACCATCAACGATCTCCAGGGCGATGCCACTGATTTTCGTGTCGTAGATCTCCAGGTTGCGACAGGTGATATTCCTGAATCCCGCGGCGGAGGAGGTGCCGAATTTCAGGGCGTTGCAGGTCGAACTGGCGCGACAGTTCTCCACCAGAACATCGTCGCAGGCTTTGTCCGCCGATTTGAGGCAGATGCTGTCATCTTCTGAAACGATGTCGCAACCACGCACCACCACGTGGGTGCAACCATCGACATCAATGCCATCGTTGTTTTTGGCGGCATTGCTACGGACCTTGATGTCTGCGACGGTCAGATGGTCGCAATCCCGGTAATCCTCGACCCAACAGGCGCTGTTCTTGAGGGTGATGTCCTGCACGGTGACATTCGTGCAGTTGCGGAAATTGATGATGACCGGGCGCTGGTCTTCTTTTGCGTCAGGCAGTTTCCCATGCCCGAAAAGTTTTTCCGTATCCGCAGCCAGCATTTCGCCCTGGCCATCAATCACGCCTTTTCCACAGACGGCGATATCCTGTTGCCGATCGGCGAGCAACAGGCCGTGGAAATTGACTTTGCGGTAGTCCGATTGATGCGGGCTGCCCAGAAGCGTTGCGCCTTCATCCAATTGCAAAGTAACGTGGCTTTTGAGGTCCAAGGAGGCGCTGAGATATTTGCCCGGTGGAAAGACGACGGTGCCACCACCGGCGCCTGCCGCGGCGTCGATGGCCTGCTGAATCGCGGCCGTGTCCATGTTCGTGCTATTGCCAGTGGCGCCATATTGTTTCACGTCAAAAGTGGAAGCGTCCGCCAAAGCCACGACAGGCAGGAGCATCAGGGGCATCAAAAAGAAATATCTCATCAGTATAACCGGTCCAACTTAGACGCCGAATGATACGCCTGAGTTACCAACAAATCCCGCAAATTCCGTTTGAAGCTCAAACGTCCGACGGCTGGCGAGATCAATTTAACCTTTCGCCAGTTCCACAAATCATTTTAGATATGGTACGAAATGGAAACCCAGGAACAAATCAAGGCCAACGCAGAACTGGTCATTCAGGAATTGCGTCCCGTAAGCGGGATGGATTTCGGCTACAACAAAGAGTCTGTGAAGTGGCTGGAAGGTCACCTCGAAGAGTTGCGGCGGTCAGGCGCGTTTCAGGTTGAAGAAACCAAAAGCAAAATGGCCGACCGCTATGGTTCATTTCTGGGCGAGTGCATCATCCGGTGTTACGGAGGTGCCTGGACATTAGCCAACGGTTTTTGGGGCGTCCGTGTAATCGAAGGCAATCTCCTGCGTCCCATCGCAGAAATCAGAAGCCAGATGGTCAATGGCCTGAAAGACGGCATCAGTAACTCCTTTCGCAAGATCGCGGACTTGTATGTTCCGGTAACGCCACCCCCGTTAGACGGACGTCCTTCGATCTATTCATCCAAATCCGGCGTCATTGCAAAACTATTCGACACCCGGTTCAACGAACTGATGGCCGATGGAACATTTAGCGTGTTCCAATTTGCCGAAGGATTGCTTGCCGCCAAGGGTTTGCGGCTGTCAATTGTGGAAGCGGTGGTGCAGCGCGCGATAATACGGATCAAGCGTGACCTGTACGAGGATATGCCTCAACCCGCATATCTCAAGGACACGGAGGGGTTCCGCAAATATTTATACAGCATCATTGGCAAAGTGGTTGAATCCATCCCCCTTGAAGAGCCGGCAGAAATCCGTTGGCGCGACTATAACGGGACCCTCAGCCTGCTGCGGGAAAAAGCCCGCCCGGTTCTTCTCTTCGTTTTGGATCGCGACGGCACCCGGTTTCCGTTTCTTCGGGAAATCCTTTCAGCGATGCCCCGGAACGGGAAGTTGCGGACCCTTCTGAACGGTCCGTGCGCCGCCATGCTGCTCCAGGCCGATTCCATGCCCGGATCTATGCGGGACCTGGGCGCGGGGGACAGTT
This sequence comes from Verrucomicrobiia bacterium, assembly GCA_036490655.1. Lineage (GTDB taxonomy): Bacteria > Verrucomicrobiota > Verrucomicrobiia > Limisphaerales > UBA11358 > UBA11358. The sequence continues at coordinate 226,765 of DASXDM010000029.1, forward strand.
ATCATCTGGCCATTTTAGCACCCGTCGGCCGGACCCCGCTCGTCACATTTGATTATATGAGCGGCCAACCGCAAACGCTGGTTGAAGAAATTGCGAAGGCGCTCGAGGCGGTGTCCCGGAGTTGGGCTTGATAAAACTAAAGCTGGTTGGCGATACTAGCGAAGAATTTTAATCCGGCATCCAAGGGTCAGCTTTCAAAAACGATCTTCGTTTTTATAACTTAATCTCCCAGGCACGTCCCGACATGGCGGGCGGTCTGGATCCACGGGTGGTCCAGGGAAACGATTTTCCGTTTACCCGCGACTTTTTCCAACGGAACCGGTTCCGTGCCATCGCCCCGCGAGGCGACCATCACGCCAAAGACACCTTCGTGGATCAGGTCTGCGCAGGCGCCGCCCAATCGCGTCGCCAACAAGCGGTCCGCTGCCGAAGGCGTTCCGCCACGCTGGACATAGCCGAGAATGGTCACGCGCGATTCGAGATGGGTCAGCTCTTCCAATTGCCGCGCCAGCCGCAACGTATTGCCGGTATGCCGCGATTCCAACGCCGCCAGTTCGACTTTCGCTTCTTTTTTGTCGTGCAACGTGCGGGCCCGTTCGCGTTTGGCTTCAGCAGCCTTGAAGGCACGGGCGTCGTCGATGCTCATCGCGCCTTCAGCGACAGCTACAATGCTAAAATTTGTTCCGCGCCGGCTGCGCCGCCCGATGGCTTCAGAGATCTTTTCAACGTCATAGGGAATCTCGGGGATCAGGATCACGTCCGCGCCACCCGCAATCCCGGCTCCGAGGGTCAACCAGCCCGCGCGATGGCCCATGACCTCGGCCACGATGATGCGGTGATGGCTGTGGGCCGTGCTGTGCAGGCGGTCAATCGCGTCGGTGGCGATATCCAGCGCCGTGGCGAAACCAAAGGTGGAATCTGTCATCGCCACGTCGTTATCGATCGTTTTGGGCAAGGTGATGACATTGAGGCCGGCTTCGGCCAGATAGAGGGCATTTTTTTGCGTACCACCGCCGCCGAGGCAAACCAGGGCGCCCAGGCCCAATTTTTCATAATTCTCGACGATGACTTTCGTCATGTCTCGCGTTTTGCCGTCGATCAACATGCGGTGGGGTTTATCGCGGCTGGTGCCCAGGATGGTTCCGCCCACGGTAAGGATGCCGGCGAGAGCGTTTTTATCGAGTTTGATCTTACGATTTTCGACGATGCCACGGAAACCGTCGCGGAAACCGATGATTTCCATTCCGTAATGCCCGAGGGCGGTTTTGCCGACCCCGCGGATGGCGGCGTTGAGGCCGGGGCTGTCGCCGCCTGCCGTCAAAATCCCAATAGATTTGATCTTGGCCATTTGACTGCCACTATTTGAAATCAGATAAATCTTTTGTCCAGAATTACTTTCAGTTTTTTTGCAGAATTTGACGGTTGAGCCGGCGCTTATTTTTTACGACCTCGCATCGTCATGGCCAAACCCGCAAGACAGATGCCCCACCCGCAGATCGAAATCACCGCTCCAGCCTGGAACGCCTTATCCACATAGATCAAGCGGACCTCATGTTTTCCCGACGGGACTTGAATGGCCTGGAAGGCTTCGTTTGCCCGCAACAACGGCGTTGGCGCACCATCGACAAACGCCCGCCAATCATGGTAGTAAGTCTGTGAAACGACGACCAGCGATGGTTGGTTGGCCTCAACTTCCGCCTCGACGCCCTGAGTTTCAAATCGCGACGAGAGCACCCGGGCGTTTGTTTGGTTCGTTATTGTCACCAAAGCTTTGTCCTCCAAGGGTAAAAAGACGACTCGTTGGGCATTGAAATCCGGTTGCGTCATCGCGCGCTGGACATCTGCGTCATCAACGAAGACCGGTTTTTGTCCGGCGGTGATGAGGGGCATATAATTTGTCCGCGCCTGCCAATGATAGATCTGGTCTCGCGCCGTGACCTGCGAAACGCCCATGAACTCATCCAGCACCGGGTAATCTGCATTGGTTGCGCCATAGAGCAATGATTGGAAGTCATCGCATTCGCGAGGGATGAGGGAAAAGAAACCATCCACTTTGGGAACGCCATCGAGCAGGTTGGCATTCGCGCCAAAGGCCAATCGGCCCACCAGAAAATTGTTCTGCGGATTGGAAACGGCGGAATGATCAAAATCATAAAACGCCATCGATGACATCATGGCCCGCGATCCGCCGAGGTCGGGCTGCGGGAGCATCGCCAGCTTCTGACGCGCGAGATCGGATTGATACACCGTTGGCGGCACGGTGGGGTTTTGCTCTGGCTCATGCGTTAAAACGTCCAGCCAGGCGACAAAGATCAAGGCAAGTGGCGCAATCAGGTAATATCCAGACCGGGATTTACGCAACAGAACAATCACGATGACGGCAGTGACGACAAGAAAAGCGGCCCGACTTAGCCCATTGAGCACAGTGGCGTGCGTATTGTCGCCGGGAAAGGGATATCGGATCGCCCAAAAGAGAATCCCGCCGATCAGCGCCGCCAAAACCACACCGACAACCGCAGTCCATTTTTCGAGCTTTTTACCGCCATCACCATCGAAGCCGGCCAGCGTGAATGCGGCAAGCAGCGGAGCGATAAATGTTATCAGCAAAACGTATTTGACGGGGTAAGTGACGAGGCTCAAAGGCGGGAAAATGCTTCGCAAAGCAGGATAGATAAAGGTGTTTTCACCGAGGGCAAAAACGAAGGCGATGATCGCCACGAGGGACAGCAGGCGAACGCGATTTCCGCCGGGCTTCAAGATCGCCAAGAGGGCGAGCCAGAGCGCGCCGAGGCCCAAATAGTAGGAGGACGTCCATAATTGGCCGTATTGGAAAAACACACCGCCCATGTTCCAGGTGTCGCCGAAGAACATCGGCACCAAATAATTTGCCCAACCCCAGGCGGGCATGGACCAACGCAAATCGGCAAAGCTGCCATGCCGTTCGGAATGGGCGACCAGATCAAGGAACGGCAACAATTGCGCGGCCGTCAAGACGATCACCGTGGCTACCAGGAAGGGAAAAATCCAAAGTAGCTTTATGCGGGGCAAACTTCCGGAGACCCATTGTTGAATCCACAAAACCAGTAAAAGCAGCCAGGTAAAGAAAATGATCTCCGGGCCTCCGGCGAGCATTTGCATGGCTCCGGCCATTGCGGCCAGAAAAATGGCTCGCGGTCCCCTGCTCCATGCGGCTTCAACCGCCAAAACAACCCATGGCATCCAGGCAAACGTGGCCGTGTGGCTCGGCCACATCAACAGGTTTAAAGAAAGTCCATTGAAGGAAAAAACCGTGCCGGCAAAGGCCGCGGCAAAATTATTTCCCGTCCACCGACGCGCCAGAAAATACATTCCCAGGCCGCCGAACCATAAATGGAACAGGCAGAAAAAACTTAACGACCAGTTAAGCGGCAGCAGCAGATAGATCAGCGCCCCCGGATAAAGCGGCATCGTGTTCCATTGGGCGAGGAACGGCGCACCGCAATAATTATAGGGATCCCAGAACGGGATTTGGCCATGCCAGAAGGCTTCCTTTTGGAAATGCGCGAGCGGATAGGCAAAAAAGCCGTAATCACGGATGACAAAAGTTTGCAGCCCCAGGATGACTTGCGGAAAGGCCGCACAAATCATAAGCGCGAGCAAAATGCCGAAGCGCATTGGGGTGAACCAATTGGATGCGCGGGCTGTTTCGTTCATGAATCGGCCATGATTCTATTCATTAAGTGAAACCGGCGGCAAGTATTCGCCAATGAGCCGGCGTTTCCACCAGGCACCGGTCGCCCGGCGTTCGGCGAAATCCGTGAACTCGTAATCATACAACTCCGCGCGGAGGTAATGAGGTGGTTTGCCGGGAAACGGGTTCTTTTCCATCAAGGCCAGGACGTCCGGCGAACCTTGCAACAGCCGCGTGCAAAAACTTCCGAACCAGGGGTTTTGCCGGTAGTCCCCCAAGGCGGCAAACCACATCTGCCAATCCAACCGCGGCTGATGCGGCGCGACAAATCCCGGACGTTTCATCACGTCGCCAGGCTTGTACTTGAATTCATACGGCAGCCAATTCACTCCGTCGTTGCTGCCTTCCACAATGATTTCACGGCGCTCAGTGGTCATGACGGCGAAAAGGCCGTAACTGTTAAATGTTCGCAAAGGGGCGAAAAATCCATCCTCCACCGCAAGCGGAAATAACAATTTTGTCCGCAAGCCGAGGGTGCTGGTGATCTGCAAGAACGATATGGAGAGAAAAACGACGGCCAGGGGAATGGTAGCGGCATAATGCCAGCGATATCTCCTGATGCTTGAGCTCTGAGCAGCGAATCCTTTAGGTAAAACTTTTCTGACGGCGAAATCATCCAGCAACAGCAGGCAAAGCAATAAGGTCAGCCAGTTGAAAAAGGTGTAATTCCCAGCCAGCGAAATAACAATCATCAGAAACACGATTGTTGCCCCGCCAAAGAAGCGAAGGCGGCGCGGCGCGAAAATCAGAAGCGCACAGCCGATCTCAATGAAGAAAACAACGCCGCAGGAAAATTTTTGGAACCAAAGCGGCGCCTGGCCGGCGTACCAGGCAATCCACGTCGGCAGCGGTTGCGTTTCGTAATGAAACGTCAAGGCGGACAGATTCCGCCAATTCAGGTCTCCGCTCATCAACTTCACCCAACCGGAAGAAAACATCAGCTTGAAGAGCAGGATTCTGAGAAGCCAAAGAACCAACCGGGAGGGAAGGCCCTCGCGTGATATCCCGGGGCGCATTTGACGGGGCGCAAGAAAGATCGACAGGAAGCCAGTTTCGAGCAGCAGATTGTCCCATTGAAAACCAAGAAAATCGCCACCGACGGTCGTCAGTGAAAGATAGATCAACCAAAGCAGGAACAGGCATGGCGCAGGCGCAATCCCCACTATCAAAATGACTGCCAGAACGCTCCCGGCAGCGCATTGAAATTTCAAGCCCACATCCGACCAGTCAAACCAACACAAGGTCGGCAACAAACGGAATCGATCGATGCCGATGCCCTGCGTGTTGCATTGTAGTTTAGCCATCGACATGAGCTGGTCGGCGGGCAATATCCCATTGTGGCCGATGAGACCTTTGAGTTGCACCCACAGGGAAAGAAAAGCGATGAGATAGATCACACCGAGGCCGCGCAAGAAAAGCCAGCGGGTCAAATAATGGCCGGGTCGTTCGACGTGTTTTCCCCAAAGAAGCCGGGTGATCCGCGAAAAGGCTGTTCGATGCCCGGCGACAAATTTGTAGGCCCGCTCTGTGAGAGCGGCCAGCGTTGGGGTTGTCTCATACAAATGCAGGGGCCATTTCCATCGCGGATTTTTCGCCAGGGCACGAAAAACAGCCTCCGCTCCCGAAAAGACTTCACCCTCAGGCTCGATGAGTTGGACGGAGGTGATGAAGGCTTCTTGCGGAATCTCTGGGAAGCGTGTGGCGATTTCGGGCTCTTGCGATTTGGCATAGTCCACCGCTTCACCTGTGATCTGCCGCCACCGGTTGATCCACATCGCGCAAAAATTGCAATCACCGTCGAAAACCATCAATGGTTTTGGCGGCGGCGAGGCAATGCGGATCTCACTTTTCATCCAAATCAAGTATACCGGGTTATCGAAGCAATTGAAGCGCAGTTAGCGACAGGGTCAAATTTGTTTTTGTAGATTTTTTCCCAAGCGCATAAACTGGCTGCTCAATGAATAATCAATTTCGAACAGAATCAGACTCAATGGGCCAGATGCAAATACCGGCGGACGCCTACTACGGCGCCCAAACGGCCCGCGCGGTGGAAAACTTCCCGATCAGCAACCTGCGGTTCCCGCGCCAATACATCCGCGCGCTGGGCCTGATCAAGAAGCACGCCGCCGTGGCCAATCATTCTCTCGACCTGCTTCCGAAAAATATTTCCGACGCCATCCAAAAAGCCGCGCAGGAAGTGATCGAAGGCAAGTTGGACTCGCAGTTCGTCGTGGACATTTTCCAGACCGGTTCGGGCACTTCAACGAACATGAACGTCAACGAAGTCATCGCCAATCGCGCGTGTGAGGTGTCCGGCGGTAAACGAGGTGATAAATCAGTGCACCCCAACGACCACGTCAATCGCGGCCAATCGTCCAATGACGTGATACCGACCGCCATCCACGTGGCCGCGCTCGACGGTATCGTCCATAATCTGATTCCGGCGCTGACGGAGTTGCATTCCGCCCTCGACAAGAAGGCGAAGGAATTCGACACGGTCCTGAAAATCGGCAGGACCCATCTCCAGGATGCCACGCCCATCCGCCTGGGCCAGGAATTCAGCGGGTACGCCAGCCAGGTCGAGCACGGCATCGCGCGACTGAAAGCGCTGGAAAAGAATCTCGGCGAATTGCCGCTCGGCGGTACAGCGGTCGGGACCGGGATCAATACCCATCTGGAATTTTCGCGTCGAACAATCGATGGCATCGCGCGTGAAGCCGCCCTGAATCTGCGCGAAGCGACGAACCATTTTGAGGCCCAGGGGGCGATCGACGCGCTCGTGGAAGCCAGTGGCGCCCTCAAAACGGTCGCGGTGAGCCTGATCAAGATCGCCAACGATATCCGCTGGCTCGGCTCCGGCCCGCGTTGCGGCCTCGGTGAAATCCGGTTGCCGGCCACGCAACCCGGGTCTTCCATCATGCCCGGCAAAGTGAATCCGGTGATGTGCGAGATGGTCATCCAGGTGGGCACACAGGTCATCGGCAACGACGCCGCAGTGACGTTCGCCGGCACATTTGGATGTTTCGAGCTGAATACCATGCTGCCGGTCGCCGCTCATAATTTGCTTCAATCGATTGATCTGATGACGAGCGCGAGCCGTGTTTTTGCGAAGCGCTGTGTTTCCGGGTTGGAAGCCGACGTGCAGAAATGCGAGAGCAACATCGAGAAGAGCCTGGCCATGTGCACCTCGCTCGCGCCGGTCATCGGATATGATAAGGCGGCGAAGATCGCGAAGGTGGCTTACGAAAGCGGGAAGACTGTCCGCGAAGTGGCATTGGAAATCTCAGGACTCGATAAAGCCAAAATCGATGAGTTGCTTGATGCCAAAAGCCAGACGGAGCCGGGCACCGGGGTGGGACAGGCTGCGGGGGGATAGCGGAATGAGATTATTACTTGCGATCCTTATCACAGTCGGCCTTTTGGCGACAAGCGACCTGCTTTCCATTCTATTTTATTTCGATTTACTTTGGATTCTTGTCGTATCGACGTCGCTTTGGGCCGCGATTGATTCAACAAGAATAGGGTTGCAACGCTATAAACTCATCATCAGTTGCAGGCCGGTTCTTTTGTTCAGCATCTGTTCGCTATTTTGGATATTTGTTTTTCCCTGGTATTTGTGGGCACGATTTAAGATCAAAGCCGACGAGGTTGATTTTAAAGAAGAAAATTTGGAAGAAGCCGGGAAGATGAAGCCTTTCTTTCGCCGCTTTTCAAAAAACGCTGCGCGGGTTGCTGAATACGCGTTATTGCTGACCGTCGTTGCAATATTAGCCATCTGGTCCTTCTTCACTGTCGAATCATGGCGGGCTCCCCGGATTTGGACCAATTACAAACAACAACTAGAGGCAAAAGGTGAAACCCTGGACTGGAATGATGAAATTCCTCCATTGGTTCCCGACTCGCAAAACTTTTTTGAAGCGCCAATGATGTCAGAATGGTTTGTCAGGCCAATAGGAGGAATCAACATCGGGAACAATCTTCAATTCCTAACTGCTTATACAAACATCACACCACGGTTGCAAATCGCCAGCATCACCATAGGTCCGCAGTCCAATACATCAAACGGGGATATAATATTAAATTTTGACGATTTCGAATCGCACCGCCAGGCAATGCAATTGCTCCAAAACACTGCGGGGAAAGGTATGTTCGACGCGATCGGAAGCTGTATTTTGACCGCACAGCCGTTCGCAACAATCCAGGTCAAACCGCTTAAAATATTTCTCCTTGCGAGTAAGACACCGGACATTAGCTCTTTGAAGGCATTTTTTACAGGTTTTCCATCTGGTGGGGCGATCACTTTCACGCCTGCCGGATCGAACTCATTCTACGCCTCGGCTCAATTTGCATCGGCAAATGATTATTTAAAATGGAGCGATCAGTTTGATGGCGATTTCAATCTTATGCGTGACGCGCTCCAACGGCCTTATGCGCGGATAAATGGCAATTATGATTCGCCAATAATAATGCCCATACCAAATTTTATCAGCCTCCGCTGTGTGTCCCAAACATTGGCGGAGCAAGCCAAATGTCATTTGTTACTCGGCCAGCCTGACAAAGCCCTCCAGGAATTGACTCTTCTAAATAACCTGCGCCGCACTCTGGAATTTGCCCCTTCAAACAAGCCGATGTCTTTAGTTACGGCGATGATCAATGTTGCGATTCTCGGAGTTTATGTTGACACGATCAACGATGGCTTTCAACTGAATGCATGGGAGAAACCTCAACTGGAAACCCTCAAATCGCAACTCCAACAGATCAATTTGGCCCCTTTCCTAAAAAATGCATTCCATGAGGATGAAGTCTATGCGTTAAGGTTGTCTCAACAAATGTTCAGGCAATATGATATTCAGCGCGACCTCAATCTCACTCTTCGTCAAAAAAATGGATTAGTATATTCACGCAATATTTTGCCGGCGATTTACTATTTAAACATCATGAATGTCGCCAAACTGGATGAGCCGATTTCTGATTGCATCGATTCACACCAAGACATCGTTTGGCCCCAGAAGGTTGCCGCGCTTGAGCAAGATCACGATAATTTTTTTAAAGTTCATTTTTGGCAATTTGACAAACTATTGGCATTGATTGCTGTTCCAGACTTTTCGCGTGCTTTGCAGAAATTCGCCCACCATCAGAACGAGGTGAATGAAGCAGAGATAGTCTGTGCCCTGGAACAATATCGGCTATTGCACAGCAGTTATCCGAAGGCATTGGATGCATTGGTGCCACAGTATATCCATCAACTACCAAACGATGTTATCGACGGGCAAACGATGAAATACCGTCTAATTTCCGATGACCAATTCGTCCTTTATTCTATCGGGTGGGACAAAATGAACGATGGCAGCCGCTATATGCCATCTTTGAATTTTGGAGATTGGACCTGGCTCGGCCATTAAAACCGGGGATAGCTGGGGGGGGCTGAAACTCATTGTAAGTCGGCCCAATACGAAAAAGTCCCGCCGGGATGACAGAGCTTCGCATAGCTATTCAGCCTTACAATCACGGCCATGTTTTCTACCGTCCCTCCGGGACTTTGGGTTTTCCAATTAGTTACCCAGCCCTAAAGGGCTGGGCTATTTTCAGCTTTTGAATGTTCGCATTGGATAACTCCGAATATCAATACTCAGTTTTGAAATAGTTCGAATCGCTACAGGAGTTATTGGCGCATCAAAACTTAAAATTCCATTCCGGCGACGCGTATTTTTCAGACGCCAAAGCCAAGATCTTTTCCAGTGGCGGATCTTTCAGTGCTTTTTTGGCGCGCCAGATTGTCCTCATGGCCGCCTTTATTTCGTCCGCGGTCGCGCTTAAGTTCGAAACAAAATCCTCATGCTTCCGGTCTTTCCGGTAATCCGGCTGCTGCGATGGCATTTGCAAAAATTCACTGATAAGGCCCAGGTCGAAATTCCAGAGAAAGGTTCCATGAAAGAGGAGGTAATGTTTTCGCCGGCGCTGGGCGTTGCCGGAAAATTTGATCCCGTCATTGGTCAGGTCGGTATGACCACGGATGGAAACCATGCGCCGGCTGCCAAGCGCCGACCGGATGGCTTCGCCGTTGCGTTCCATGATGAACCGATTCGCGCCCGAAATACCCGCCGTCGGCGAATTTTCGATGATCCGCAGGATGAGTGCATAATTCAAACATCCCCTGCCCTGCACGACCGTCCCACCCCCTGAGCATCGGCGGAAAATCGGGATGTTTTTCGCCTGGCAGGCGGCGATGTTCACTTCTGTTTCGATTTTGTTGGCATAACCGACCACCACAAATGGCACTGAGGATTCCCAAAAGCGGAGGATTTCGCCATGTTCCTGTTCTTCGCACCAATCCAGCAGGGCCTCGTCACAGGCGAGATTTTCAGCCGGGGTCGGCAGTGTCAGGTCGAGAAGGTTCATTGATATATGAGTTGCGCAGGCAATTTATTTTAGCTGGCCTTTTGCAAGCAAATGCATTTTAATTTCTTTGGCGCTTTCAGGCGCATTGTGGAAAATTGAATCATAGTGAACGTCGAGACTAAAGATATTTACAGTTCCCGCCAACCCAAACCCAGTAATGGCAATGGGGATTCCCTGGGCGATTCGTTGCAATCGGTTTTTGACCGCGCGCTGGAGACCCAGGGTCCGCAGCGGACGGCGGAGCTGCTGGAGAAACTGGCCGGCCAATTGCGCGCCGCGCCGCGCCCTTCCCCGGGCCTGACGACGCCGTACATCAATACGATCCCGGTGGAAGCGCAGCCGCAATATCCGGGCAACCGCGATATCGAACGGCGCCTCAAAAGTCTCATGCGCTGGAACGCCATGGCGATGGTCGTCAAAGCCAATTCCACGACGAATGTCGGCGGGCATATTTCCACTTACGCATCCGCAGCGACTCTCTACGAGGTCGGGTTCAATCATTTTTTCCGGGGCGCATCGGAGAATTTTCCCGGCGATCTGCTTTATATCCAGGGTCATGCTTCGCCGGGCATTTATGCCCGCGCTTTTCTCGAAGGCCGCATCGATGAACGGCATCTGCAAAATTTTCGCCAGGAACTTGCGGAAGGCGGCGGCATCTCCTCTTATCCGCATCCTTATCTGATGCCGGATTTCTGGCAATTCCCGACGGTCTCGATGGGGCTTGGCCCGATCTGCTCGCTTTATCAGGCGCGGTTCAATCGCTATTTACAGGCGCGCGGGCTGGCGACGTGGAAGGAAGAGCCAAAGGTTTGGGCATTCCTGGGCGACGGTGAAAGCGATGAACCGGAAACGCTCGGCGCAATCACCCTGGGGGCGCGCGAAAATCTCGATAACCTCATCTGGGTCATCAACTGCAATCTGCAGCGGCTCGACGGCCCGGTGCGCGGCAACGCCAAAATCATCCAGGAGTTGGAAGGCCTTTTCCGCGGCGCCGGCTGGAATGTCATCAAGCTCATTTGGGGGCATCATTGGGACGAGCTTTTAGCGCGCGATCAGAGCGGGCTGTTGCTCAAACGCATGGAGGAATGCGTGGACGGCGATTTCCAAAAATATTCCGTTGAGCCCGGCAGCTATACCCGCAAACATTTCTTCGGGAAATATCCGGAGTTGCTCAAATTGGTGAATCATTTGACGGATGACCAGATCCGCAAGCTTCTGCGGGGCGGCCACGATACCCGCAAGGTTTATGCCGCTTATAAGGCTGCCGTGGAGCATAAAGGCCAGCCGACGGTGATCCTGGCCAATACGGTCAAGGGCTACGGCCTGGGCGAAGCCGGTGAAGGCCGCAACATCACCCATCAGCAGAAGAAGATGAATGAAAAGGAGCTGAGGGAATTTCGCGCACGGTTTGAAATCCCCATCACTGATGATGTGATCGCCGAGACTCCGTTTTATCGTCCCAGTCCCGAAAGCGAGGAGACCCAATACCTGCTCGAGCGCCGCAAAGCACTCGGAGGATTTCTGCCGGCGCGAATCGTCAAGGACGTCAAGCTGGATGTGCCGAAACTGGACTTCTTTGTTGAACTTCTCAAAAGTTCAAAAACAGAGATTTCCACCACCACAGCGTTTGGAAAGTTATTGGCAGCACTGCTGAGGCATAAGGGCATCAGCAGAAACATCGTGCCGATCATTCCCGATGAAGCGCGCACCTTCGGTCTTGATACGCTTTTCTGGGAATATGGAATATATTCTTCGAAAGGCCAGCTTTACGAGCCCGTGGACAGGGAATCTTTGCAATATTATCACGAGGCGAAGGACGGCCAGATCCTTGAGGAAGGGATCACTGAGGCGGGCTCCATGGCTTCATTCATCGCGGCCGCCACGAGTTATGCCACGCACGGCGTGCCGATGATCCCGTTTTATATCTATTATTCGATGTTCGGTCCGCAGCGCACCGGCGATCTTTTCTGGCTGGCCGGTGATATCCGGGCGCGGGGATTTTTGTTGGGCGCAACCGCGGGTCGCACGACTCTCAACGGCGAAGGCTTGCAACATCAAGACGGCCACAGCCTGCTTTATACCGCCACGGTTCCGAACTGCCTGCCGTACGACCCGGCCTTCGCCTATGAAATTGCCATCATCGTGGCTGATGGACTTCGCCGGATGTATGGCGAGGGTGAAGATGTTTTCTATTATCTGTCGCTCTATAACGAAAATCACGCCCATCCTGCCATGCCTGAGGGCGTCGAAGACGGCGTGTTAAAGGGCTTGTATAAATTCAAACCCGGACCCGACGGAAAGAAATGCAAGGCGCATATCTTTGGCAGCGGGCCAATCATCCAGTCCGCCTTGCGCGCCCAGGAAATTTTGGCTGAACGGTACAATGTCAGCGCCGATATCTGGAGCGCGACGAGTTACAAGCTTTTGCGCACCGATGCCATCCGTTGCCAGCGCTGGAACATCCTGCATCCCACGGAAGCGCCGAAAAAATCTTATATCGAAACCCTTCTCGCCCATGAGCAAGGCGCTTTCATCGCCGTCTCTGATAATATTCGCGCCGTGCCGGACCAGATCGCACCCTGGGTGCCAGGCGGTCTGCTGACATTGGGCACGGACGGTTTTGGCCGCAGCGACACCCGGGCGCGGCTGCGAAGGTTCTTCGAGATTGATGCCGAGAGCACCGTCATCGGGACGCTGTATGCCCTGGCGCAGAAGAATCTCGTCACGCGCGAGGTTGTCGGCCAGGCGATCAAAGAGCTGGGGGTCGATCCCGAAAAGATCCAGCCGCAAATTGTCTAAGGCGACGGCGATCTTCTGTCCCTTCCATCCGATTTAAAATTATTTCTGGAAAGGGAGAGAATTTTCCTCCAGACTGTTCGCTTGTGAATTTATGGACGTAAAACTTCCAAAACTGGGTGAAGGCGCCGATTCCGGCGTGGTCGTGAATATCTTCGTCAAAGAAGGCGACACCGTCGCCAAAGGACAGGCGATCCTGGAACTGGAGAATGAAAAAGCTGTAGCGGCGATCCCGTCCACGGCGGCCGGCACCATCGCCGCGATCTTTGTGAAAAACGGCGATCGGATCAGCGTGGGCCAGAAACTGATTTCCGTGACTGAAAGTGGCGCCACGGCAACCGCACCCGCCGCCGCACCCAAGGCGCAGGAAAAAAAAGCTCCGGCCAACGCCGCAGCTGAGCCGGAGGCCGAACCCGAGGCTGAAGAAGAGGAAACCCAAACAGCCGAACCGGCCGCCTCGCCATCCGTTCGAAAAATGGCGCGGGACATGGGAATCGATTTACGGAAAATTCGCGGATCAGAGTCCGGCGGCCGGGTCATCGTCGCCGACCTGAGAAATTATGTCCAACGGCTGATCGCCTCTGCGGCAAAAGCCAAAACTTCCGGCGGCGTAGCCATGCGCCCGACAATCGCCGAACAGGTTGATTTTTCCCAATGGGGCCCGGTCCTCAAGAAGCCAATGACCCCGCTTCGCCAGGTCATCGCCCGGCGCATGAGCGAGAGCTGGCATTCCGTCGCCCGAATCACCCAGTTTGACGAGGCGGATTTCACGACCTTGAATGAATTGCGCAAAAAATTTGGCGCGGCTTATGAGAAGAATGGCGTAAAGTTGACCCTGACGCCGCTGATCTTGAAGGCAGTGGTCGGGGCGCTTAAAAAGCATCCCATTTTCAATTCGAGCCTGGATGAGGTAGCGAACGAGATCGTGATCAAGGAATATTTCCATTTGGGCATCGCCGTCGATACCGAACAGGGCTTGATGGTCCCGGTCATCCGCGATGTGGACAAAAAATCGGTTTTGAACCTGGCAAAGGAACTGGAACAGCTTGCGCAGAAGACGCGCGACCGGAAAATCTCCGGTGATGACATGAAGGGCGGCACGTTCACGATCTCCAACCAGGGGGCGATCGGCGGCGCTCATTTCACGCCAATGGTCAACAAGCCGGAAGTCGCCATCCTTGGCCTCGGGCGCGGAGCGATGAAGCCGGTCGTCCGCGAGGGAAAGATCGAAGCGCGAATGATGACGCCGCTGGCCTTGAGCTATGACCACCGGGTGATCGATGGCGCGAATGCCGCGCGATTCATGGTGGATCTGCTGGCGGAGATACAGGATTTCAAACAGGACGCGGTAAAAATTTAGCACGATAATTTTCATGGATCCGATCAAAACTGAAATTGTGGTTGTTGGCGCCGGCCCCGGCGGTTATGCGGCGGCCTTTTACGCGGCGGACCTGGGGAAGAAGGTCATTCTTATCGAGCGCGAGACGCGCCTGGGCGGCGTGTGTTTGAATCGCGGTTGCATCCCGTCAAAGGCATTGCTGTATGCGACGCATCAAATCGTGGGCGCCCGCGAATCGGCGCATCGCGGTATCACTTTTACCGAGCCGAAAGTAGAACTGGACAAGCTGCGCGCATGGAAAGAGACGATTTTGACGAAGCTCAGCGGCGGCGTGGCGACGTTGGCCAAAATGCGCGGCGTGGAAGTCATGCAAGGACGCGGCTATTTTGAAGGCTCAAATAAATTGCGGGTCGAGACTGACAAAGGCCAGCAGTTTATCGAGTACGATAAGGCAATCCTTGCCGTAGGCTCCGTGGCGGCAATGCCCAAGGCATTCGATTTGGGCAATCCGCGAGTGATGACCTCTACAGAGGCGCTCGAGGTTCCCGACGTTCCGGAAAGCCTGTTGATTGTCGGCGGCGGTTACATCGGCATGGAACTGGGATTCGTTTATGCCGCCCTGGGCAGCAAAATCGTCGTGGTTGAGGCGATGGATAACATCCTGGCCGGCGCTGACCAGGACCTGGCCCGCCCGGTAGTCACCAACGCGAAAAAATTATTCAAGGAGATCCGGCTTAAGGCCAAGGTCATCAAAATGGCCACGGTCGGCAAACAGATCAAGGTGGCGATGGAATTCAACGGCCAAAAAGTGGAAGAGCTCTATGACCGTGTGCTCGTTGCCGTGGGCCGGGTGCCCAATAGCCGTGATCTTGGGTTGGAAAACACAAAAATCCAATTGGACGAACGCGGCTTTGTGAAGATCAATGGTCAACAGCAGACTGATGACCCGAACATTTACGCGATCGGCGATATCGCCGGCGGCATCCTGCTCGCGCATAAGGCGCACAAGGAGGCCCGGATCGCGGTTGAGGTTATTTGCGGAGAAAATGGTGTTTTTGACAGCGTGATCCCGGCGGTCGTCTTTACCGATCCTGAATTGGCCTGGTGCGGTTTGACCGAGAATGAGGCGAAGGAAAAAGGGACCAAATATGAAATCGCCAAATTTCCATGGTCCGCTTCCGGTCGAGCCATGTCCTTTGACCGGACCGACGGTATCACCAAGATGATTGTCGATCCTGATACGGACCGGGTCCTCGGGGTGGGAATCTGCGGCGCGGGCGCGGGTGAACTGATTTCGGAGGCGGTGCTGGCGATGGAAATGGGCGCCACGGCGGCGGACATCGCCTTGACCATCCACCCCCACCCTACCCTGTCCGAAACGTTGATGGAGTGCGCTGATGTCTATTACGGCCACGCCACGCACACCTTCACGAAGAAGAAAAACCCGCAGTGATTTCGTCGTTGGAATTCCGGCGCGCTCTGTTAGACTGACTTTCGCGGAATCAACAGTATTTTATGGTTCGGGGCGTAGCGTAGCTTGGTATGCGCGCTTGCTTGGGGTGCAAGAGGTCGTGAGTTCAAATCTCACCGCCCCGACCATTTACTGTCTCACATGTTCGAGGACCATTTGGTCGCTTCCCATCTTCAGAGTAAGTTCTGAATCGTTGATCATCCCTGTGCCGGCTTTATTTAAACCATTACCGGCAAGCGTGATCTCGTAATTATCACCACTCTGCCAGGTTCCCTGCAAGTTGACGGGGGTGAACGTCGGCGGTTGATTCATGTGCGGGGTGAATTGCGGGAAATTATCGAGGAACACTTCGTTATCGGAGGCAGCCACAAAGACAGTTTTGGCATAAGCGTTGTTCCAGAGCGCCCGCAACTGGGCCATCTCAGTGGATGGGACATTGGCGCGGGTCTGCAACAGCAGATGCAAGCTCTTCACGATGTTGACATCCCATCGGCCGAGAATGGGCTCGGAATCATACCTGGCGGACTGGCCAGTGTGCAGATAAGCCGTCAAATCGTCGAGGTTGTCATTAACCAGTTTCCGCACCATATCGGTCGTCGTTTTGCTTTGCCGCAGGTAGAGAATTTGCGCGTCATTCCAGATTTCAGTGAAGGGGCCATGTGTTTGCCAGGTGTTGAGGAAGGCGGTATCCCCGGCAAGGGTCTTGAAATCATCACGCTCCGACAGAGGAAGAAATGGCGGATAGGCCGCCAACCGATCCGCTAATTGTGGATTTTGACGCAGGAGGCCGACGAAATCGGCCAGTTTGAAATAAGAATTTGGCACAGGATCAATGGCGCAGGCGATTTTGGCCATACCGGTGACATCCAAATCATTTCCCATCCGGTTCAACAGCCGGTAGCAAAAGCCTTCCTGGTCCGACGGCGCAATCTGAGTGGTCCAATAGCTGAGATTATAAATCGGCACTGAAATCAGGACCAGATAGAGGAAGGCGTTGAGAAAACCAATGGCCAGTCCAACGCGCTGGTTTACCCTTCTCCACAAGACCATCCGCAATTCATCCCGGGCATACTGGTAACTGATCCGCACCCGGCGATGGACTTCAAATCCGACCCATTTAAAAATAATCAACAGGACCAGAAATGCCACGATCGGCGAAAGGATCCAAATCGCAATCGGATGGGGAAAGACGAACTGCCACACGCGGGCCACCAAACCTGATAACGGCCAGGCCAGCAACGCTGAAATGATAATGCCGACAAAGGAGATCGCAGCCCGAATGGCACCTTGCTTATGTCCAAGCAACGCGCAGAACAACCACAGAATCAATGCTAATACCCAAATGGTCATGCCCTAATTAAAACCATTTATGGAAAAAAGCACGTAGAAAATGCATTGGAGATTTGAATGGGCGGCTCCCGGCTGCTAAATTTGTCAGGTGAAAATCTCAATTGTCGTGCCCGCTTTCAACGAAGAACGGCTGCTGGGAGAGTCACTATCCCAAATCAAGGGGGCGGCAAGTTCGTTTGTTGAGCTTGGCTGGGCAACGGAATTGATCGTCTGCGATAATAACTCGACCGATCGCACGGCAGAAATCGCCAGCGCCGGCGGCGCCAAAGTCATCTTTGAGCCGGTCAATCAAATCGCCCGGGCGCGGAATACGGGCGCTTCAGTCGCGACCGGTGACTGGATAGTCTTTGTGGATGCGGACTCGCATCCGAGCGCCGGGTTGTTCGCCGACGTTGCCCGGGAAATACAGAGTGGCCGTTGTATTGCCGGTGGTTCAACGGTGCGGCTGGACGAAGATCATTTTGCCGGCGGCTTGATCACGCGGCTGTGGAACTTGATCAGCCGCAGGTTGCGGCTGCTGGCAGGCTCATTTATTTTTTGCGAAGCCGCGACATTCCGGGAAGTGAGCGGCTTCAGCAATGAATTATTCGCCGCCGAAGAGTTGGAGTTGAGCATGAGGCTCAAGAAAAGAGCAAAGAAAACCGGAAAGCGACTGGTCATCTTAAACCGGCACCCACTGGTGACTTCTGCCCGCAAGATGAAACTTTATACGTTCCGGGAACATTTTCGCTTTTTGGTTTTCGTGCTTTTCAGCAAACGGCGCGCCCTGGCCAGCCGGGAGGCGGCCCATTTATGGTATGATGGAAGGCGTTAAAAACGCCTACGAAGCCGCCGTCCTGCTTCGGGCGGTAAGAAAATCCAAATACTCGATCAATTGCGCCTTCATTTCCTTTCGCGAAACGATAGCGTCAATCAGGCCGTGCTCGAGAAGGAATCCAGCGGTTTGAAAACCGGGAGGCAATTCGGCCTGGGTGGTGTCTTTGATGACCCGCGGGCCGGCAAAGCCGATCAAGGCGCCCGGTTCGGCCAAGATGAGGTCTCCCAGGCTCGCGTAGCTGGCCATCACCCCGCCATAATCCGATTGTGTCAAAATGCTGATATAGGGCAACCGGCGCTGCGCATGATAAGCCAGGGACGCGCTGGTCTTGGCCATTTGCATGAGGCTGAAGGCGCCTTCCTGCATCCGCGCTCCGCCGCTGGCCGAGATGATAATGACCGGTTGTTCCTTTTCGGTGGCGCGTTCGATAAGGCGAGTCAATTTCTCACCGACCACGGCGCCCATTGAACCCCCCATAAAACCGAACTCCATGACGCCCAGGCCGACCCGGTGTTCCCCGATCTTACACAAGCCGGTCACGACCGCATCTTTAAGCAAAGTCGCCTTGCGATCGCGCTCCAATTTGCTGTCATAGGAGGCAAACTTCAGAATGTTGACGCTCGACATTTCCGCGTCCATTTCCTCAAACGTGCACGTCTCCACCAATGAATGGATGCGTTCGCGCGCGCTGATGGGAAAATGGAAACTGCACTTGGGACAAAGCTTCAAATTTTCATCCAATTCCTTGTCGAAAACCATCGCGCTACATGACGGGCACTTGGTCCAAAGCCCTTCGGGAATATCGCGTTTCTTGGATTTCTTGCTGCCAGCGAGCTTCGGTTTTTTGACAAACGTTGTCTCCGCTGCCGTAATCGGTGGCGGCGTCAAAGCCGGCTCAACCGTCTCAACGCCAAAAGATTTCTTCGTGAACGAAGTGGTATCCATTGATGTAAGATTATATTCAATTCAGAGCCCGCGCGCAACTGTCCAGACGCAAATGTCTCCGGCGCCCGCTGAACGCAATACCATGGCGCAGGCGTTTGTCGTCGCCCCGGTGGTGAAAACATCGTCCACTAATACGATTCTTTCACCATTCAACTTAAGGCCGGCGCATCCGGCAAAGGCATTGCGCATGTTTGCTGCGCGCTGGTCCCGGCTAAGGCGTGTCTGCGTGATGGTTGGGGTGACGCGGCGGAGGAGTTGCGGATTCAGGGGAATCCCCGAGGCATCACTCAGATGCGCGGCTAACTGCCCGGCCTGGTTGAATTCACGTTCACGCTCTTTGACGGGATAAAGCGGCACAGGCACGATGAAGTCCCATTTCTGCCCGCGAAGGACGGGCAAAGCTTCGCGCAAGAGCAAATCGGCCAGAAATGCTTCAAACCATAGATGCCGCTGGTATTTGAAGCGATGGATGGCTTCGAGGACAACGGTTTTGGCAACAACAGCGGAGCGCGCCGAGGTAAAGTGCAAATCCATCTCACGGCAGTTTGCGCATTGGAATCCGGTCGTGATATCACCCTGGAACGGCAGGCCGCATCGTCCGCAATATGGGGAACGGATGAATTGAACCTGCCGCCAGCAATTGATGCAAACGTAGCCACTCTTCGCCGTTGCCCTATCCTTCCAGCAAAGCTGGCAAATTTCGGGATAGAAGAGGCCCGCAAACATTTCCAGCCAATTTTGACCTCTCAAATTTGCCATTTTATTTAAGGATCAGATACGGTGGACGGCGCTCGAGGGGCAAAAAATTGAGGATCGCGAGCGTGAAGGCGAGTGCGATAAAGGATAACCAGCCATCAACCATCTTGTCGCTGCCCCAAAATGTGTTGTTAGCAGCGGTGACCTGGACAGTCAGCGAACTGACGATCTTCAAGATCAAAATCCAAGTGCCATGCAAACCGATGGAAAAATAGAGGGTTCCGGTCCGTTGATAAGCCAAGCCAAGGATGAGGCCGACCAGGGTAAGACCCAGGAATCCAGGAATAAACGCATGCAGATCAAAAAGGCGCGAAAGCAAAACCAGGCCGGAATCCCATTCAACCGGGCCTGCGATATCCGCCCGGCTCAGAAAATGGACAAACGCAAAAATGATGCTGCTAAAAAAGAGGGCGAAGGGCCAATAGAGGACACGCCGCAGTCCACCGAAAATGGCGCCGCGGAAGAGGATTTCCTCCAGAATCGCCACGACAGCAGCGGTGGCAAAGGCGGAAATAATGGCGGAGACGATCTGGTGGGCAGCAACATGGTTGAAGGCGCGCCTTCCGGCACCGATTTCAATGGCCGCAACCATCCCCAGGGAAAGGAGGCCCAGAAGGAATCCACCGGACAACTTCTTCATCTGTCCGTGAGGCAGAGGAAGGCCGACTTCAGGCCATGAGGTCGCTCCGAGGGAGCGCATCAGAGGCCAAATGCCGACCAGGGCAAGGAGTAAAAAGGCGCGGTCAAGGAAACGATGAAAGGGAGCAGCGGCAATTTTAGGGAACGGCGAGGAAAAGAACTGGGCGAGATGCCAGAGCCAGGGCGCGAGGAGCGCGCCGCCTAAAAAAACCAAAATTAGATATATAAGCAGCGCACGAATGGGGCGCATCCGTCGATGATATTTTTTTTGTTTCCAGAAGCAACCGGATTTCGTCTGAAATAATGGTTAATGAAGGCTAAAGGTCATCGGGGTTAAGATTGGGAGGAATAAAGGGAAGAGGGTTGAAGAAGTTTTATTCGCGTCCATGGACGATTTATGTTAAATGTTTTGAAGATGGCAGACGGAAAGCAGGCAGATTATGCGCAAGCGCCGGTTCAGGAGAGCTTTGGCGGGCGCTTTTATCTCCAGGAATTATTGAACAGCGGCGGAATGTCAGAGATCTGGCTGGTCACGGATTCCCGCAATAAACCTTTTGCCTTGAGAAAATTAAAGCCGGAGCTGAGGTTCAATTGGCTGGCCCGGAGGCGTTTTTTAAGGGGCTGCGAGGTTCTCTCCAAGATCAATGACAGTGATTATGTGGTTGGCTATGTGGAACATGGCAAATTGGACGGCACGCTGTACCTGCTGATGGATTATGTGGAGGCGGAAAACCTGAAGAATCTGTTTGCGCGACACGATCCATTGTTGACGGAGAATGTGGCGCAGATCCTGATCGATTCGGCCATCGGCTTAAATCATGTGCATGAAAGCGGATACATGCATTTGGATTTCAAGCCGGAAAACATCCTGGTTTCACGCAATGGCAGCGTGCGGCTGATCGATTTTGACCTGGCACAACCTGTGCCGGAAAAGCCTAAAAAGCTCTCGAAAAATCCGGGGACGCCGGGCTATATGGCGCCCGAGCAGTTGCAACGCCTGCCGATCGATGCGCGCGCAGACATCTTTGCCTACGGCGTTGCCGCTTATGAGTTGTTGACCAACCATAAGCCTTTTCCGGGCAATTCACCGGCGGAGATCCTGGCCGCGCAATTGGAGCCGAATAACCCAACACCCCTCCGGGACCATAATCCTGAACTTCCCCCGCAGTTGGAAAAAATCGTGCTTAAATGCCTGGCCCGGGAGCCTGAGCGGCGTTATCCACTGGCAGGTGTGCTGGTGCGGGAATTGCAAAGCGCGCTATACGTTTGAGGCTACGCATCACGCCGGGAAGTTTCTCCAGAGTGGCTCCTCGCGAGGGCGTTCGATCACCAAGAGAATAAGTTCAGGGGTCATCCGTCTTCGCCTGGCTTCCGCCGTCGCTGAAGCTATGGCGAGACGAGCCGACGTGACAAGGAGTCCCGCCCCCCACCCTACCCAATGGATCAGAAATGGAAGACGTAGGCCAAGTCCGCGCCGAAATTAAACGCGTGGTATGCCGGGGCAACATTGTCATGAATGATCTGTTTGGCATCGTCATTCATGAATACGCGCAGAGAAAAGTTGGGCGTAAAGAACCATGCGGCTGAAGCGCCAAAGCTGTTCAGAAAATCCTGGCGACCGTTTTGACCCGAACTGTTCTTGGGATAATATGAATATTGCAGGACATAATAAGGCTGCACTACCAACTTGGGCATGACCTGGTAGGCAAATGACACTGAAAGGAAACCATCGGCACGGTTTTGCTGACTATGGGGCTGGTTGATCTGCCATGATTGATGCCAGTCACCGGCGGCAGTGATGGCAAAAACAGCATCATCGCCAACCTGGTACAGGTGTTGGATACCTAGAGAGGGAACCAATTCGCGGTAGAACATTTGACCGCTAGGCGCAGCTGGGCTGCTATTTTGCTCGAAAAACCAATTATAA
This sequence comes from Verrucomicrobiia bacterium, assembly GCA_036490655.1. GTDB lineage: Bacteria > Verrucomicrobiota > Verrucomicrobiia > Limisphaerales > UBA11358 > UBA11358. Next base: position 248,934 of record DASXDM010000029.1, read on the forward strand.
TTGACCTGGCCATAGGCGATCCAATTGCCCGGGAAATAGTATTTACCACCCGCAAACGCGGATTGGACGTCAAAGTCAATGGTGTCTAAGGGCACCCCACCCGGCAATTTGTCATGTCCACCCATCCCGTAATTGTACCATTGGCTCATGAACCCTACCTGTGGAGCAAAACGACCGGGGCCCCATCGATAGGGAGTCGGGGCAAAGGCAGCCGCGAAGGTGTTGACCCATTCCGTGCCAGAAACGTAAGGATGTTGGGTCAGCAACGCGTTGTCGGTGTAGAGATATTGGCTGTCCACAGAAAGCATGAACAGGTTACTGCGCGGCAAAATGCGCAAGATGTGCTGTTCGCCGATGTCTGAGTTCTCACCGGAATAGATCTCCGGCGCATTGGTTCCCGGGCGAAGGGAGATCAAAGGTTTTTGAAGCTCCATGCCTTGCTGGAAATTCTGCGCCTGCTGGGTGGCGACAGGCGCGGTGGCCTGGCCATACGCGGATAGTCCCGCCAGGAGACAACAAGTTAACACTACGCCCGCAAGTTTATTTGTGTTTTTCATGTATGTTTGAACACTCATCGTTATTGCATCGCCTGACTTTATATCATTCCGGTCAACGTTGGTTAAATTTAGTCAACACGGGTCATTGCGGGCTGGTCCCGATATGAATGCCAGCGCCAGAGCCACCAATCCCAATCCCGCCATTATTGTTCGGATTCACGGTGGTCGTGGTACTGCCACCGTTGGGAACAATGGCGGTGGTGCCATCCAGCATGTCGTTATTGAAATTAACCGACCCGGCAACTGAGCCACCATGATTGATGTAATAGTTGCCGTAGAACGAGTCGAAGTTATACGACTTGGTGCTTGAGAAATTATCGTTATTCAGGTTGACCGTGTGGGCGGCCACGTTAACGGTCGCAAATCCGCTCAGGTCGGTGTTTTCGACAGTAATCGTATGGTCACCGCTAAGATCATCAGCCACAGTCCCGGAACCCGTGGTTAGGTTCATGGTGTTACCAGACAAATGACCGCCGGTACCGTCAATCAGGATGCCGTCTCCGGAATTGATATTCAGGTAAGCCGTCTGGATGGTTGTTCCCCCATTGACGAGGACCTGGCCAGCTTTATTGTTCAAAGTAACGGTCCCGATGCCGGTGTTGGCATCAATGGTCGCGTCGCTTACGGTAATACCATCCACAGCGCCGGTACCATTGGCGGCGGTGATGGTCACCCCATTTCCGGATGAGGTGCCATCGGAAGTGATGCTGCAGACACTGCCATCCGAAGAGATGTCAACTGAGCCAGCCGCCGAAATATCGACTGAGGCGCCGGCGGTGATGACTGAATCGGAGATGTTAACGTCTTCCGCAATCATGTTCACATTGCCCAGGGTCGAGGTGATCTCTGAATTTCCACTGATATTGATCTCGCCACCATTCACGGTGCAGCTCGAATAATCAATCATTCCCCCGGCGGTGATGTTCAGTTCGCCAGCGGTCAGATCCACGTCGCCGCCGGTTGAAGTCATGTCAGTAGAAGCGATATTGATGTCTCCACCCAGGTCAAAGGTCGAGCTGTTCAACACCACATTATTGACGGCCGTAAGATTAATATCTCCTCCATCGGCAGTTATCCCAGTGGTCGAAGAGCTGGTATAGACGCCACCGCTGTAGTCGGAGTCGCTTCCACCCGGAGTCGCGGCGATGGTCGAATTGCCCTCAATATTAATGTTCTGGCCCGCAGTCATGTTCACGTTGCCCGCAGTCGCCTGGACATCTGAACTGTTCACCAGGATGCTGCCGCCGGCAAAGGTGCAGCCGGAAATGTCAACGGTCTGGCCAGTAACATTAAACAGCCCGGTAGTCATGTCCACATCGCCGGTATCAGCGGTGAGGGAAGCGCTATTGATATTGATATCCGTACCGAGGTCGATCGTATCGTTAAAGAGAGTCACTGCCCCACCACTGATATTGATGGTGCCGCCGGTGGACGAGAGGTCAATCGTCGTGGCCGACTCATAGGTGCTGCCATTGGCCGTGCCCGGACCGTAATCAATCTCGGTGGGATAATCCGCTGAAAGCGTCGAGTTTTCGATATCCACGTTGCGGGTGGCATTAATGTTCACATCACCGGTGTCGGCGGTGACGGTACTGTCATAGATACCGACGTCGCCTTGGGTAGCAGTGACGGCGACCGTGCCAGAGGCATCAATGGAACTGTCGTTTTCAACGATGGTATCATAGATCAGCACTGGTCCGCCGGCGAGGACGACGGAACCCGACTTAAGATTCACATTGCCATCGTAAGCATTAATGGTGCTGCTGGAGATGGTCAGATTATCGTTCGCCGTGATATCAGCATAGCTTCCCGCCGAGATGTCCCAATCAGAAATCGTCAAATCGGGCGACTCAAATGAATTAAGGACGTTCACGTAGCCGTTATCAGCGGTCAAGCTCACCTGTCCATCAGTATCCAATCCCGAGCCGATGACGTCGATGTCGGTATTCGCAGTCACGTTGATATCGCCGTCTGCAGAGGTTCCAGACGCGGCAGTGACGAGATCGTCATTCAGATAAACATTGCTACCGTACGCATGCAGGTTCACGTCTCCACCCGTGGTCGTATTATCGTAGCCGGCCGCGACATACGAATCTTCAATACCGATGCCACCAACGGACGGAGAGGCATCAAAATCGGTCACCCGGAAGGCCTCGCCTGAGGAGATATTGACATTGTTGTACGCATAAATCTCGCTGCTATCCTCAATGCTGACATTACCACCCGCGTTGATGTCGGCGTCGATGTTGTTGTCAGCTCCACCCACAGTGGAATCGGATCCCGCAAAAATGTACGAGCTGTCGATGTAGATATCACCGTAACCGGAAGACGAACCGGTGTCCTCAAGCCCGATTTCTCCGCCACCGAGATTCACGCCATTCCAACCCTCAACAGTGGTGTCATCTGTGATGGAAATATTTCCCAGGGTTGAGATGGTCACGATTCCGCCGATAAGCCCAGTCGATGTGTCGGCGGCGGCGGTGATATCAGAACCGCTGATATCGATGTCTGTTCCGCTTATGCTCAAGCCGCCAGAGACAGAGAACTCTGTATCGATATTGACGTTACCGGACTCGGCAGTGATGCTCGAATCCGAGATCGTGATGGCGCCACCGCTGAGACCAACGTCGATGAGCGATTCGGAGCCCTCATAATCAATGGAAAGGGTTCCGTCGGTGGCGATATCAACATCGCCGTCTTGCGCAGTGATGTCTGAACTATCGATCGTAATGCTGTTTCCGAAATAGAAGGTCGAGTCGTTGATGTACACGTTCCCACCGGAGATATCCACAGTGCCGCCATGGGCCTCGATATAAACATTTCCGCTGGCCGTAATGTCTGATTCCTGAGAGATATCAATACCTTCGGCAGTACTGGAGCCATCGTAGCCAACCGCAATATCCGAATTTTCAATATCGACAGTGCCATCATTGGCGGTGATGGAGAAAAGCTTCCCGCCAGCGTCCAGCTCTGAATCACTGATATCCACGTCGCCGGAATCCGACGTCAAGGAGACCGTGCCGTACTCCGTACTGACGTAGACACTATCGGAGATCTCCAAGGGAGTATCGAGCGACAACGGAACCGGCTCACCGATCACCAAATTGCCTCCACTTTCGATGGTCACATTGTTTTGGGCAAGGATTTCAGAATCAAACACCAAGGCGTCTTCGGCAGAATAAAGATCCACGCTGCCGGTATGGGAATAGATTTCGGTTGCAAAGAGGGTCAACTCAGCCGAAGGCAGAAGCGTTTCGCTAATCGATGATCCCGCGGTAATGTCGATGTCCCCTTCGCTTTCAATATCCTCATCAAAGAGTGCAACTTGCCCATTATAGGAGGTGAGAGAGATGCCGCCGTTGTATGCGTAAACTTCGGCTTCCGATCCGGAACCGGAAAGAGCGATGTCGCCGTCGGCAGAGATATTAATATTGCCATTCTCCGCAATCAGGTCGCTGTTTTCAATGTCCACGCCCCCGAAGCCGCTGGTGACCTGGATGTCTCCGTTGTCCGCCTGGAGATAGCTGTCAGAAATTGACACGCCATTGTCGCCATTCAGGATCACTGAATCATCGGCTTCAATATAGACACCCTGGCTGACGGAACCTTCATCCACGGTCAAGATGCCATCTTCGGCGTCAAGATCGACATTTCCGTAGTCTGATGCCAATTGCGAATCAGAGACCGTGACATTGCCGCCGTCCCCGGTGATATCCAAGTCACCATATAAGGAGTAAAGCGAAGCCTGCTGAACGGAGACGTTCACAGCGCTCAAGGAAAGGGAACCTTGCGCATAAATATCGATTCCAGTGTCGAAATTTGAATCAAAACTGGTGCGACCCTCGTTAATGTCCAATGACCCGTTGTCGCTGGTAAGATTGACGTTGCCAGAGGCGCTGATGATGGAATCAGAAATGGTCACATCGCCTGAGGCGGTGAGATCCACGTCGCCATTATCCGCTTCCAGGTCACCATAGGTCACGCTGATGGTGCCACCGGTAGTGCCCTCGGAGGTAAGTTCCACGTTACCATCCAACGCCTGGATGATGGTTGACGGCAGGCTGGTGGAATCTCCGGTGATGCTTAATTCTCCGCTATCAGCGATCAGTTGGATATCACCTGATTCAGCGATCAATCCCGCATCATTAATGGTATTTCCCTGGCCACCCTCCAAATCAATGTTGCCAGTATATTCCTGGGCGCCACCATCGCCATTCAACGTATAGGGCGAATCTGAACCGCTGTTAGCGGTGTCAGCCCCACCAAAAGTGTTCTCCGGAGTTACCGAGGATCCAAAGAAACCGTGGTAGGTCGGATATGAAGATGATCCATCGTTTTCAATGGATTCAACCGGTTGATCTTCACCATCACCAGAGGTGATGGTGATATCGCCATTAATGGCAGTGATGCCTTCGCCAGTGATATCAATGCCATTATATGCGGTCGCGGTGACATTATTTCCAATAATTTGATTATAATCGTCCCCCCCGCTTATCGAAATCGCGCCGCCAGCGGTGAGAGTAACATCCCCGTCATTAGCAACGACGAAACTATCCGCCAAATCTAAATCGCCATCGGCCTGGAGGTTAACATAGGTACCAGCATTGATGTTCCAATAGGTCATGGATAAATCAGGTGATTCATAAGAATCCACCACGTTGACAAAGCCCGTGTTCGACTCCAGGGACACCTCGTTGTACGCGTTGAGATCAGAATTAAGCGCATCAATATCACCATCAGCGGTGACATTGATATTCCCCATACAATCATCATCACTGTAAGCCTCGACGGAGTCGTCATTCATGAAAACATTGCCGTTGTAAGCAGTAATATTGACGTTGCCGCCGACGGTCGAATCGTAGCCGGCTTCGATGTATGAATCTTCGATATCAATGGAACCGATGGGTGAAACGGATTCACCGGTGGTACGGACGGCATACCCTGCGGTGATATCAACATCGCCGTTAGCATAAACCCCGCTGTAATCATCAACCGTTATGTTTCCGCCGGCGTTGACATAGACTGAGGCGGTGATATCGGAGCCATACCCGGCATCAATATAAGCGTCATCGATAAGCACGTTTCCATCATCGGTCGAGAGGCAGCTGAGTGAAGCCTCCGCAACAGTGCCACCCGCGGTGATATAGACGTTCCCCTCGGCATAGAGATCGGAATCCTGAACGTCCACGTCTTGTGCGGCGTAAACGTTGATATTGCCGGTCGTAGTATCATCATTGAGATAGGCATACATTTCCGTACCATAGATGGTCACGTTGCCGTTATTGGCGGTGACATTGACATTGCCGCCCACGGAGCCGCCGTCTCCGGCATAAATATCAGCATCTTCGATATCAATGTTTCCGCCTGTACCGGCAGAATTTCCGCTGGTGATATCCACATCCAAACTCGCATCAAGATCATAATCCACATACACATCGCTGGTATCTGATAGGAGGCTGATAGAACCACCGGCATCGATCTCATCGGAATCATTATATCCCAAGGTCAACGAGCCCACGCTCTCAATATTCACGTCGTTATCGGCAGAAATATACGTGCCCTCAATATCTCCCATTCCGGCGCCATAAATGGTCACATTTCCGGAAGAGGCATCATCTCCAGAGTAAGCTTCGACATCATCTCCATTCAGGTAGAAATCTCCCTGATAGGCATTGATATTGACCGAGCCGCCTGAAGGGGACGTAGAGGAAAAACAATCTTTCGAATCCGCCAGATAGCCGGCGTAGATCGTGGAATCCTCAATATCAATATCCGGCGAGAACTCTGTGGAGGCGTTAGCGGAGTTGCCGCTGGTGATATTGACATTGCCGGATCCTTCAAGATCGCTGCCATCCACAATGATGTTCTGCCAGGCACTGACATTGACGGAACCGCCGTCGGCCGAGGTGCCGCTGCTGAAGGCGTAGATGGTGTCATCATTCAAATCGATCCCACCATTGTAGGCGTTGATGTTCACTGAACCTTCCGGTTCACTGGTGCCGCTTTCGCCGGCATAGAGGTAAGAATCTTCGATGTCAATGGCCCCGGTGTCATCGGCAGTCGCTGAGAGGGTGCCGTCGGAGGTGACATCCACATCACCGCTGGCCTGAATGGTCGTGTCATCGGTGATGCTGACGTTTCCAAGGGCACAGATATTAGCGGTATAGCCAAACGAGGTGTCGTCGTAACCGGCAAAGATGCTGTCCGCAGTCAGGTAGGCATCGTTTCCAGCGTTGACATCCACGCCGCCGAATTCGCTTTCAACAACGTAGTTATTGACGTTCACATCGCCGTTGTCGGATTTCAACGTAACACCGTTGTAGCCATCGATCGTCAATGCACAGAAATCGTTATTGACCGTCAAAGTATCCGAGCTCTCGACATCCACGGTGTTTTCCGCAGAGATGTAGGTGTTCTCAATATCACCGGTACCAGAGGAAGCATAGATATCGACATTTCCCCCGATTGAGTTGTCAATAGCATAGGCATCCAAACCATCGCCGTTCAGATAGAAGTTTCCATTGTAATCATCGATCGTGATGGACCCGCCGGAAAGTGAAGCGGACGTGGAATCAGTATATCCGGCATCAATATATGAGTTTTCAATATCCACCGTTGTCACTGGAGTAATGTCTTCCGTCTTATCAGGAGCTTCGCCAGTGGTGATCGTAACATTGCCATCGCCCTCGATGTAAGTTGCCTCATCAACCGTGACATTCTGCCAGGCGTAGATATTGACGGAGCCATCGCAGGCGATCGAATTGTCGTTGTAGGCATGGATTTCGTCGTCATTGAGATTGACCCCGCCGTTATAGGCGCTGATGTAGATCGAACCGCCACTGGTGGAATATTCGCTGCCGTTAAACCCGGCGTTGATCGTAGCATCTTCGATATCGATCGCTCCGCTGCCCGGAGATCCAGTGCTGTCGGCGGTCGCCGATAGTGTGCCATCGGCTTCAATGTAAACATCACCACTGGCCTGGACGGTTTCCCCGCTGACCAAAGTGACGTCTCCCTCAGCGTAGAGGTCCGCCTCATCATATGAAGTGTTATCGGCGCCAGCGGTCACATGGCCGTCGGACAAATAAACATTGCCAGTATCCGAGGAGGCCCCGGCGGTGATATACACACTTCCGTAATCTGACTGAATATCATAATCGTAGCTGCTCACGTCACCGTAGTCAGATTGCAAAGTAACACCGTCATAGCCATCAATGCTGAATTCGTCACCTGTATCACTATTCACTGTTAAAGTGTCTTCGGTCTCAACATCAATAGTATTATCCGCATAAATATAGGTGTCACCGATGAATCCGGTCCCGGAGTAGGCATAAATACCCACATTTCCGGAATTTTCACTTTCACCGCTATAGGCATTGATGCAATCGCTGTAAAAGTAAACATCGCCGTTATACGCGTTCATATTGACGTTTCCGCCGAAATCAGATGAATAACCGGCATCAATCGTTGAGTTCTCAATATCAATCGTTCCGGGCGGGGTGGAGACTTCGCCGCCCTCATCGTAGGCATTGCCGGCATTGATATTCACGTCGCCATTTGCATAAATCCCGGTACCGTCGTAAATCGACACATTCCCGCCAGCATTAATGCTAACTGACCCGCTGGTATCAGATTCATAGCCGGCATTGATGTATGAATCATCGATGTAAACATCTCCAAAACCCGAAGAAGTGTTGATGTAAGAAACAAAAACGCCATTTCCGGCGGTGATGTTCACATTGCCGCTGGCATCAACGGAGGTACCCTCGGTGATATTCACGTTTCCAACGGCGGTGATATTCACATCATAACCATCTGACGAAGTGTCGCCGGAACCAGCATAAATATTGTCGGCGGTCAGACAAATATTGTTGGCGGCATTGATGTCCACATCCCCCAGGTCCGCCTCGACTTCGTAATTATTGACGCTCACGTCTCCGTAGTCAGACGTCAACGTATCGCCATAAAAGCCTTCAATCGTCTGCTCGGAGCCGTCGGTATTCACTGTCAAAGTACCCCCGGTCTCAATGTCGACCGAATTATCCGCATAAATATATGTATTTTCAATGTCACCGGTCCCATCGGCATAGACATTGACATTGCCGGTTTCAGAGTTATCGCCGGAATAAGCATACACGTATGAACCACCGATGATCACATTACCATTGTAAGCAGTGACATTGACGTCGCCCCCATCGAAGGAAATTTCGTCATTATATGAATCATACCCTCCATAAAGGTTGGAACCCTCGATATCAACCGTTCCGGCAGGCGGAGTGATCTCTCCATCTTCCACCAGGGCTCCGCCACCAATGATAGTCACACTGTCATAGGCGTAGATATCGGCGTCTGAAATGGTCACATTGCCGCCGGCATAAATATCCGCTGAACCGCCAAAATCGGTATCATAACCGGCATAGATATCCGCATCGTTGATGTAAACATCTCCAAAGCCGGAGGAGGGAGAAAGATCCAGATCAAAAGCAGAATCACCGCTGGTGATATTAACATTACCGCCGGCCTCAACGTCGGCGTCATCGATAGTAATATTTCCCGGGGCGTACATGCTGATATCCCCATCAGAATCATTCCCAGCAAAGGCATAAATGTCAGTATCGTTCACATAAATATCCCCACTTTGCGCGTCGATATAAACCGATCCGCCAGAAAAGGAACTGCAATCACCATCAATGCTGCCCGCATAAATGTCCGTATCTTCGATATCGATCGCGGCCCCGCTTCCGGAAGAAGTAAGGTCTGCGTCTTCAGAAATCGATCCACCGCTGGTGATATTAACGTCGCCATCCGCAGCCACGGTGCTGTCGTCGATGATAATATTATCCGCAGCATTGATGGTGACTGACCCCATCCCAGAACTGGAGCCGTCGTTAAAAGCCTCGATTTCATCATCATACAAATTTATGCCGCCGTTCCAGGCGTTGATTTTTACCGAGGAACAAGCCTCATCGCCGGTGTAGCCGGCATGAATAGTGGAATCCTCAATATCAATCGCCCCACTGCCAGGGGCATCGGTGTCATCGGCAGTCGCTGAAAGGGAGCCATCGGCGCAGATATTCACATTGCCGCTGGCATAGATGTATGAGTCATCGGTAATGTTAACATTCTGATCAGCCATGATATTGGCTGAATAACCGTAGGAGGAGTCATCGTCGCCTGCATATATATATGCACTGGAAAGGTAGGCACTGCCCCCTGCCCAGACGTTGACATCCCCAAAATCAGCATCCAGTTCGTAGTCATTGACATTCACGTCCGCTAAATCCGAGGTCAAACTAACGCCATAATAGCCTTCAATGGTGTCGCTCTCATCGGAATTCACCGTCAAGGTATCCGAACTCTCGATATCCACCGTATTGTCCGCATATATATATGTATCTTCGATATCGCCCGTTCCGGATCCCGCATAGATGTTCACATTGCCGGAGCCACTGCCGTCGTCGGTATAGGCATAAATGTCGTTGCCATACATATAAACGCTTCCGTCATATGCGATAATATTAACATCGCCGCCGAAATCGGTAATGTCATCCCCGGCTTTACCAACGTAATAATCGTCGCCGGCTTCGATCTCAGAATCTTCAATATCAATGTCGCCACCAAAAACGCTGTCACTGACTGAAACTCCGACAGATCCGCCGCTGGTGATGTTCACGTCCGAGAAGGCATAGAGGTCGCTGTCATAAACATCCACATCCGCCAACGCACCGGCATTCACGGAACCGCCCTCGGCGAAGACATAGGAACTGTCTTCAACGGTGATGCCACCATTAAGGGAAGTAAGATTGATATCACTGTCGTAGGATTTCGTCTCGGCGCTATTCAGGGTCAGGTCATCGGACGCAGTCAAATTGATGGATCCATATGCGAAGGCCTCAAAATCATAACTATTGCACAGGGCGGTAGCGGTGTCTCCAGGCCCGAGGGTCAACGAGCCATCGCTCTGGATATTAATATCGCCATCGGCATAAACATAACTCTGGTCATCCATCGTCAGATCCGATTCCGACAAAATATCAATGTCACCGTCATAGTTCAGAACACTGACTCCTTCGAGCGTGTTGTTGGCGATGATCGAGCCGTCGGTTGGGTCAAGGGTGGCAAAACTGCCCGCCACCAATCCGAAGATGCCGGTGTCTGCTTCCAAAGTTGTATTCTCAGATCCGCCCTGGGCGATCGCCATCGTCCCGCCCGCAAAGAGAGCCACCGTATAAGGCAAGCCGCCGACTGAATCTCCCTCAGAAGCCGAAACTTCGCCGCCGCTAAAATACAAAGATTGCCAGATCTTTATATTGCCAGGCGCCATGATATCGAAATCCGGGTCTCCGGAAAATCCACTCAGGTCGATCGTGCTGGTATCGATGTCGATATTATTTCCGGAAAAGCCGGACGCAGGAGTCGTCAGCCCGAGAAACGCCAGGCCTTCAGAAAAATTTCCAGGCGGGGTGAATGTGCCGGTGTGAGTGTGCTTCGAATCCAACGGAGAATAATTTTGCGGCAAGGGCTGGCCGGGGGTGTGGTCGGAGCCGATGATCGAGGCGTTGGAGCTGTGCGGACGGTCGTTGATGATGTTCATCACGATCTGGACGGTCTGGGGAGTCGCGTTGTCGCCGACGCTGAAGCCGGTATCAACGGCCCCGCGATCCAACAGGAGGGTGAGCTGGCGGGTGATCTCAACTTCGATCTGCGGCCAGGACGGGAGCGGATCTTTGAAACCGGTGACGAGCAAACTGCCCTGGGTCTCGACGTCGAGACGGAAAACAATTATCGGGGAGGCCTGGCCGCCCGGGAGGACGAAGGTCAACTGACCCGGCTGGAGGGTCTCATGCAAGCCGCTCAGGAAACGGATTTCAGCCTCACCCTCGAGGCAAAGAACTTTGAACCCGCCGTTGGGGGTGGCTGTGACGACGATGGTCGTGCCAAGAACGGACGCCGTAGCGGAACCGGTGCGGATGGTCCCGCCGCCTTTTCCGTGGGGAGCGTGAAATAACAAACTGCCCTGCTGAAGATCGATCGTGCGCTCGGTCGGGTCGAATGAAAAAATGGTGTTCGCGCCGACCCGGGTGATGGTGCCATCGTCCGCGATCATTTCCGCGCGGGCACCGGTGCCGGTGCGCAAGACGTCTGGCATCTTGAAGACGTCATTGACCTGGGCGGCGTGCCGGGTGTTGGAGGAGATGACTTCGACGTCGTTGACGACTTGTGAGAATTTCGATTGTTTTAAATCAACAGCGCCACTCGCTGACTGTAAAACCAATCCACCCAATAGTACCAGCGTACACAGCTTTTTCATATTTGCTTCGACTCTGAAAAAATCCTTGCGACTGACTGTCGGCGAAACCCCGCCGAACTGGAATTAAGATAATATTTTTAAGCATAAGCGTCAATACTATTTGCGGACATCTTTGGCGAGAAATCGAAGGAAAAAGCCCCAAAAAATAAGGGGTTTTACTCCCGCCTGCCCGGAGGCCGTAAGATATTGGATTACAGGAAGCGAGGCTATTTTTCCGAGAGCGCAAACGACCCATCCCAACCGGACTTGAGGCCCTGGTGAAAGAGGTTTTCGCATTGCTCGATGTACATGTCACACAAGAAGTCCTCGACGCCGATTTCCTGCTGCGCTTCGCGGAATTTTGCCATGGCTTGCTCAAATTGTCTGCCGCGGTACAACTGGATCGCCTCGTGATATTTTGCCAGCCATGCCGGGGGCGGTTGCGAGCGGTCGCTCAACACGACGAACGTCTCGATGGGCTTGGTCTTGCCCTTGAAGGCGATGGCGCCGACGTTCCGATAAATAAAAAATTCGCGCGTCAATTTTTCCGTCTCCTCGCCGATAAGGATGTCGGTATGAAATTGTTTCGTGGAGCTCTCAAGACGTGCCGCTAAATTCACCCCATCGCCGAGGACGGTGAACTCCATGCGCTGCGGGTGACCGATATTGCCGACGATGATGTCTCCGTGGTTGACCCCGATGCCGATCTTCAATTTCATGCGATCGGACTGGGCCGCCCATTGGTCGTTCAACCGGACGAGCGCCGCGCGCATCTGCAACGCCGCGCTCACGGCGCGGCGCGCGTCCTCCGCCAGGCCCTCGCTGTGGGTGTCACCCCAGGCAGCCATGATGGCGTCGCCAATAAATTTTTGGAGCGTTCCGCTTTCCTTGAGCACGACGCCGACCATCTCCAAAAAATATTCGTTGAGTTGCGCCACCAATTTTCCGGCGTCGGAACTTTCGGTCATGGAAGTGAACCCGCGGATGTCGCTGAACAAAACGGTCACAGATTTTTTGCGTCCGCTCAACGACTCGAGGAAGGAGCGCTGGTCCTCCAAAATTGTCTTGGCAACATTTTTAGAAACGTACCGCTCGAGCACATTGCGGGTGCGCACCCGCTCGATCTGTTCCAGCACAAATTGAAACATGATGCCGAAGGCGCCGGGAACGATGAGGCAAAAAAGCGGCGGGGTCATCGGCAGAACAATTTTGTAATGGGAGAACGCCACCTGGCCGATCAAAAAAAACACGAAGACTGTGACCGCGAGCAAAATCGGTTTGAGGATCGCACTCTTGATCCGCAGACAAATTTCCAACCCGACCCATAACATCAGAAGTGCGAGGACAAAACCGATCACCGGCGACGTGCCTGCCAGCCACGAACGGTGTAAAAGCGCCCCAATGATCTGCGCCTGGAGTTCGGGGCCGGGCATGTCGCCGAAGGGGGTCGGATGGATGTCATGAAAAATTTCCGCCATCGGGCCGACGATGACAATTTTATTGCTGAAGACTAAACCGTCTTCGAAATTCCTGGCGTGCCAATCCTGGTCGACGAACATTTGCTCAACGGCCAATGGCCGGTATGTTCCGGCGGCCCCCTGAAAATCGATATAATGGAAAGCATCGTCGGCCGGCGCCAGATCCTCCCCGGCAAATTTTTTTGCGGTCACCGCCGTGATGTGAATCAGGTTTTCGGGAAAACCAAATTGGTCCAATCCCGATTCATGTTCGATGGACGTCTTATATTTCACCTGTCGCACGACGCCATCGGGATCAGTCCACATGTTGACCAGGGCCACGACCGAATCCGTGTCCGACAAGATCAAATCCGGATTGGGGGCGGTCAGCTTCTTGGTCGCGCTGCTTGAACCTTCTTCATCCGCAAACATTTCGCCGATGACGACATGGTCTTTATATTTATGCAATGCCTGAGCGAATTCATCATCGCCGTCTGTCTGGCTGGCAAAAACGAAATCGAAGAATACTACTTTCGCCCCGGCGTTCATCAATTTGTCGAGAACGGCAGCATAAACACGCCGGTCCCAAGGCCAGGGCTGTTGCATCAATTGCAAGGTCGGGGAGGCGGCGATTTCGTTCGAGGAAAGGTCGTCCAATTGAAACGAGGTGGAGGTCAGGCCCACTAACATTATGTTCGGGTCAGGAGGCTGGCCGGCACGATTAGTATAACGGACATCCAGAGAAACCCCTTCCATCCGTTCCCAAAGCGGCAACGTCTGCAACCAGGTAGTTTGCGTCAGGCCAAAGACCAGGAAGCCAAAGATGGCGATGATCCATTTGGAATAGTGGCTTAAAAATTTGGCCATGACGTTTTTTGGTTACGACTTCCGCTGCACGTTATTCGCAAGGCGCGGCGATTAACTCAAGCACAATTTTTACCGGTTCACGGCGCCGACAGGAAGCTTTTGCGAAATGTTCCTCCAACGCGCGCATCGATCAACGGTTACCCGGCGCGGCGGTGAAATTTTTTATTAAGATGCGAAATCCGGACTTCGTGCGATAGTCGGGGATGGAGAAAATTTTCGGGCGCCATGGCGAGGAATAAAACCAGAAACCGGATCATCTTTTGGGGGAGCATCCTTGCGTGCGTCGTTCTCCTGGGAGTCCTGTCCCATGCGATCGGGCTGAAGACGGCGCATGAGTGGGCGACAAAAATCAACGGCTGGGTCCTCTTCCTGGTGATGGCACTGTTGCCGCTGGTGGGCCTGCCGATGAGCCTATTGGGGATCATGGCGGGGGCGAAGTTTGGACCGCTCTACGGATTCATCGTGTCCGGGGCGGCGGTCGCGGTAAATCTCATCCTGTCGTGGTGGATCGCCCGCAAGTGGCTGCGCAAGCCGGTGGAGAAACTGTTGCGCAAGGTGGATTATAAAATGCCGGAACTGGAGAGCAACGAATACGCCGGCGTCTGCATCCTCACCGCCCTGATCCCGGGCCCCTCCTATACTTTAAAAAATTATTTTCTCGCGCTGTCCAATCTGCCGTTCCGGACGATTTTTTGGATCGGGCTTCCCGCGCACCTGTTCGCGATGTCGCCCGGCATCCTGTTCGGGGATTTCTCCGGTGCGATGACCTGGAAGAAAGGAATCTTCCTGGGGATCTATACCCTGCTCCTGGTGGGCGTGAGCCAATATCTCGTCCGAAGAATCCGCTCGCGTCAAAAATCACGCAGCCCAAAGGTCAAGGACGGCAAACCAGGTCCGAAACGAGCGGCAGATGGTCGGACGCAACGCGCGTAAGGTCGTTGCGGGGCACGAGGGTTTTTTCGACCGTGAAATGCGGCGAAACGAAAATGTGATCGATGCGCGCGAAGGGATGAAAGGACGAATAGGTTTTTGAGGGCCGATATTTTTTCCCGTTGTTTTGCACATCACGCAGCCGTTTGGCAATGATGCGATAGGGCTTGCTGCGCGCGCCCATGTTGAAATCGCCACAGAGGATGAGCGGTTCCTCCTCGATTTTTCCCATCCAATTCGCGCCCGCCAATTCACCGGCCTGGGATCGCCGTTCATTTCTCCTCAGCCCAAAATGCGTGTTCATCAGGTTGATGATCATCCCATCGATCTCCACGCAGACCCACAATGCGCCGCGCGGTTCAAGGCGATGCCCGCCGGCGTGAGGCGCGAAGATGGCGGTCCGGATGGTGCGTAGCGGCCAGCGGCTCAACAGCGCGTGACCGTATTGTTCGTCGCCATGCACCACGGTCGGGCAAAACTGCACGTGCATGCCCAGCGCCTCAGCGATCAAACCCGGCTGATCATGTTGTCTCGAACGGACCCGTCCTAAATCCAGTTCCTGTAACGCGACGAGGTCGGGCTGGCATTGTTCAATGACCCGGGCGATGCGCGCCGTTGAAATGCGGCCATCCATGCCGCGGCAACCATGGACGTTGTAAGTCATCACGCGAAAATGACGCGGCTTGACCGTCTGCTTCGGCCTCGGCAACGGGTGCCGTCCAAGATAGTGAAGCGCCGCCGCCCGCAACATGGAAGGGCGAAGAAATTCTTTAGCGCCCCCGGGCAAGCGGGTGGCTGGAGGCAAGAGAACGAAGCCCTGGGTTTCCTCCGGGCCGGGACCCGCGTGTGAGCCATGCTCGTTCACAAAAGTGACGGGCGCATTGTCCGGGCTCCAGCCGAGCAGGACGATATCGCCGGCGCATTTTTGCCGGCAGAGATGCATAAGGTCGTTCGCCACTTCGTCTTTGATGGCCCCGGGATGCGGCAAAAAATCCGCGGCGCCTTCCGGCAAGGTCAATCGCTTCCCATGGTTCCACCATTCGACCTTTTCAGAACCATGACAGACGATCGCTCCCGGCACCCTGCCCTGCTGGACGAGACGTTCCACCAATTGCCTTTTCTGCGCCTGGGCGCGCGGGTGGATCAAGTAGAGGTGTCCGATCGGTCCCATCGCGGCGATGGAGAACCATTGTTCCTCTCCGCGTCCGTAAATATCCTGCTGATATCCTTCGGCGATCCGGTCACCGCTTTTGCGCAAGATGTAGGAATGGCGGCGATAGGCCTGATGGGCCGGGGTGGGCTGCGCCGACGGCTCAAAACCATCGAGCGAGTTCCGGATGATCTCGTCCAGCTCCTTGCCGTCATGCTTGAACAGATTGGTTCTCTCATGTCCATGATCCGAAAAGACCCAGACTTGGTAATCACGCCGCGACGAACGTTGCGCCGCCCGATAGATCTGCCGGATGGCGCGGTCGATGCCCTTGAGCGTCCAATGGGCAAAAGCCGAAGACGGCCCCCGGCGATGAGATTGCTCGTCATAGCCGAGAAAATTGGCATGAATGATTGGCAGGCCCCGCGCGGCATCGATCTTCACGCCGATGGTCAAGATCTCGCGCAGGAAGATACAAACGGCGACGCGCGAAAAAACCGTCCTTAGTTCCATGCGCAAACTTTCGCCGCGAGACACACCCTGGACCATGTCGCGGATGGCGACACAAAATTCCACGAACAACAAACCGAGCAGCCGCAGCAGCGAGGCGAAGTGCAGGATGGGAAAGGTCAGCGCCTGGACGAGCCGCCGCGAACGGAAGGTATCGCCGAGGCCAAGCCTTGATGCACAAAAATGGCTGTCATCCGTCGAGGCCCCGCCGGTGTAGATATTGGACCAGGAACTTCCGCCGCGCAAAAGACCCTCGCCTTTGCTGCTGAGTTCCGATTCCACCTGTCGGGCGCAATCAGGATCGAACATGTCAAAAACACGTTTGGCCTCGCGGTTAAGAAAACTGAAGGCCGGCACTTTGTCGCGGACGCCATACAACAATTCCGCCTGCACGGCGGGCGTGCTGGCCGGCAAACCGGAATAGAAAGTCCGCAGCTCGTAATTCTCCCGCCGCATCAGCCGGCGCAAAAAGGGCAGCCGGCCATTCTTCATCGCCTCTTCCATTTGATGACGCGACAAGCCGTCGACCTGGATGAGGATCAATCCCGGGGCGACGCTGGTGTCCTTTGACACTGACAAGCCAAGCAAGGCGATGATCAATTCGCTCCGGCTGACACGCCGCCGCAGAGTGCGAAATAGATTTTCAAAATAGCCGACCATGGGTATTGATTTTTTCTTCCCGATTTAGCCCTGAGAATTGGATGGATGATTTTGGTGTGATCGCTGCAGCAGACTCATTCAACCTCATACCTGAATATCCGCGTAAAAGGCAAACGGTCAAGGGGAGGTGCCCGAATAAAACAAACGGCCGACCGGTTCGGCTGCGCTGCGCCCGCAGCCGGGGCCGGCAACCTTTTGGGATGCTACAACTTATTTCCTTTTCTTCAATGAACGCTTGAAACCTGAAACTGGAAACCGGAAACTGCGGCGTGCCGTTCGATTATCACATGCACACGCCGCTCTGCCGCCATGCCGCCGGCGAGCCGGAGGAGTATGCCCGCCATGCGCTGGAGATCGGGCTCACAGAGATCGGATTCTCCGATCACTCTCCCATGCGGCAGGATGATTTCGATAATTGGCGGATGAATCTTTCGCAACTGGACGAATATGTCGCAAAGGTCCGGGCAGCCCAAAAAAAATTCCCGCAACTCACCATCCGGCTCGCGCTGGAAGTAGATTACCTTCCCGGCCATGAAGGCTGGATCCGCGAGCTGGCGGGAATGCATCCGTGGGATTATTTCATCGGCTCGGTGCATTATGTCTCCGACTCGTGGGCGATCGACGATCCGCAAAAGCTTTCCGAATGGAACCATCGCGATTCATTCGAAGTCTGGCGGATCTATTTTGAGCGGCTTGCCCTGGCGGCTGAATCGAAGCTGTTCGAGATCATCGGCCATGCGGACCTGCCGAAAAAATTCGGCCATCGCCCGCAAGGCAATGGCACGCCGCTCTACGAAAAATTCCTGGACGCCGCCAAAAAATCGGGCTGTGCCATCGAACTGAACACAGCCGGCTTGCGCAAGGATTGCAAAGAGATTTATCCCAGCCGGCAAATCCTCGATATCGCCTTCCAGAAAGGCGTCCCCATCACGTTCGGCTCGGATGCACATGCGCCGCAGGAAGTGGGGATGAACTTTGCGGAAGCGGTCGAATTGGCGCGCAGCGCCGGGTACCAGGAAGCCTGCCAGTTTTCCAATCGCCGCCGGACCATGGTGAAATTCTGATTCACCATGACCAATGCCGAGTCCATCCAAAAACGTTCGACGGCGATCATCTTGTTCGGGCTCGCCGTCATCACGCTGCTGGTTTATCTGCCATTGCTCCGGCACGACTTCATCAATTATGACGATCCGGATTATATTCTCGGCAACCCGCACGTGAACCACGGCCTGACGTGGAGCGGAATCACCTGGGCATTTCAGAGCGCGGAGAATGCGAATTGGCATCCGCTCACGTGGATCTCCCATATGATCGATTGCCAGCTATTCGGGCTGAACCCCGCCGGCCATCACCTGGTGAATCTGCTGTTCCACATCGCGAATACGCTCCTGCTTTTTTTGCTGTTGAAAAATCTCACAGGCGCGAGGTGGCGCAGTGCTTTCGTGGCGGCGGCATTCGCCTGGCATCCGCTTCATGTGGAATCAGTTGCGTGGGCGTCGGAGCGCAAAGATGTTCTGAGCGCATTTTTCTGGATGCTGACGCTGCTGGCGTATGCAAAGTATGCGGCAGGCAAGAAGTCCCAACAACCCTCACTTCACCCTGACCCTCTCCCCTCCCGCCAAATGGGAGCGGAGAGGGAACAGCAGAAGGAAAGGCTCGCGCCAACGAATTTTGTGGAGCCGGCTCCAGGGACGCGAATCCAAAACCCAAATCCAAAATTATTTTATTTCTTCGCGCTCCTGATGTTCGCGTGTGGGCTGATGTCCAAACCCATGGTGGTCACTTTGCCGTGCGTCCTGTTCCTGTTGGATTTTTGGCCGCTGGGCCGATTTAACCATTCGGGTAGCCAACACGAACCGCACGAACGGGGATCGCCCCCTCACCCTAACCCTCTCCCCCGATGGGGTAGAGGGAATCTGCAACTTCAAAACGCAGGCGGGTTGATTTTGGAAAAGATTCCATTTTTTGCGCTCACGTTCGCTTCGTGCCTGGTCACGATGCATGTTCAAAGCGAGGCGCGTTGGTCAAGCGAATCGCTGCCGTTGTCGTTCCGGCTGGAAAACGCAGCGATGTCCTATGTCCGTTATATCTCCAAAATTTTTTGGCCGGCCGACCTGGCCTTGATCTATCCATACCCTCATTCATGGCCCTCCGGCGCCGTTCTGGGGGTGATCATCGTGCTGGCGATGCTAACGGTGATTTTTCTTTTGCAGTGTAAAAAGTTTCCGTATCTGGCCATGGGTTGGTTTTGGTTTTTGGGCACGCTCGTGCCGACGATCGGCGTGGTGCAGGTCGGCGTGCAATCCATGGCGGACCGCTATTCTTATCTGCCTTCCATCGGAATCTTTATCCTGGTGGCCTGGGGGGCGAATGATCTCCTGGCGCGCTGGCCGGAGAGAAAAAAGTTTCTGCCCATCGCCGCCGGCTTGGCGCTGGCCGGTTGCCTGGCGGTCACTTCAATGCAATTGGGCCATTGGCGGAACAGCCTGACCATTTTTCTGCACACGACCGAGGTGACCACGGACAATTACGCAGCCGATGATTGCCTGGGTAAATCCCTGGAGAACATCGGCGCAACCAATGCCGCCGCCATGAATGCTGCCGCGGTATATTATACTGAAGCCGTCCGGCTGGAACCGGATTACCCCATGGGCCAATTCGACCTGGGAATGCTGGATGTCGAACAAGGTAATTCTGCCGATGCTTCAAACCACCTGGCGTCAGCAGTCCGGCTGGACCCGCGAAATTCAGTGATGCAGTTTGATTACGGAGTTTTCCTGGCGCAACACGGCACGCCGGATGCGGCGGCGGACCATTTTAAAACCGCACTGGCCGACCGGCCGGATTTTCCTGAAGCGCAGGCGCAACTGGATAAACTTGCGCACAAAGCCGATTCTCCCGCGAACGGCTCGACACGGTAGGAAGATTTTGGAAAACTTCGCGCGTGAAACAATCAATCGTCACTTTAGACATGGAAGGCGTCTTGACGCCGGAAATCTGGATCGCCGTCGCCGAAAAGACGAAGATCCCCGAACTGCGCCGCACGACTCGCGACGAGCCGGACTATGACAAACTCATGCGCGGACGATTGGCCATCCTGGACCAGCACCAGTTGAAATTGTCCGACATCCAAAGCGTCATCGGGTCGCTCAAGCCGCTGAATGGGGCCAGGGAATTTCTGGATGAACTGCGCTCAATCACCCAGGTCATCATCCTTTCGGACACGTTCGAACAATTTGCCGTTCCCCTGATCCGCCAACTCAACTGGCCCACCCTGCTCTGCCACACACTGGTTGTGGAGAATGACCGCATCGTGGATTATAAATTGCGGATCGCGGACCAAAAAAGAAAAACCGTCGCGGCGTTGAAGCAATTGAACTACCACGTCATCTCCGCCGGTGATTCCTATAATGACACGGGAATGTTATTGGAGGCCAATGTCGGTTTTCTCATCCATGCGCCTGACAATGTGAAGAAAGAATTTCCGCAATTCAAAGCAGTCGAGAATCACGCGGATCTTTTGAAATTGATCAAGGCGGCGATGCCGTGAGTGCGGAGTTCGGAGTGCGGAGTTAAGGCTATTTACGTTCCTTTGAAGATTTTCGAGCTGTGTTGATTGAACTAACGGCTATCGCGACGAGTTCATTCGCCTCCTGAATAAGAGACGCGGTTTTGGATGCCTCAATCTTTTCCGAATCGACGAGCAATTCCATCCAATAACTGGACTCATCAGCCTCCTCTTCTACAATCGTCATTTTCGAGATAAAATCTGCCCGAGACCTGCTGCGACAGGCAGAGCGGTAGTTCGCTCCGACAGAGGTTCCTGCACGCAACAATTGGCGGCCTAAAACATTCGAAGTCAAATCGCGTGGCAGGCTTTCGACTAATTTGATAACGCGCAAAGCAAACTGCCTGTCCCGGATTTTAAGTTTTCATTGCTCATATCATTCCGCACTCCGCATTCCGAACTCCGCACTTATCTTAATCCTCCGCCTTGGATTCACGCGTGACCAGGTCGCGCACAGCCTGTTTGGGATTTTTCCCTTCGTAAAGCATCTTGAAGACTTCATCCATGATCGGCACAGGAACTTTTTTCTCAAGGGCCAACCGGTGCGCTGAGCGCGCCGTCGGATAACCTTCCGCAAGTTTCGGATGCGAGGCCTGGATGACTTCAATGGTCTCGCCGCGGCCGATCCGCTCGCCCAAACCGCGATTGCGGCTTTGCTTTGAGAAACAAGTCAGCATCAGGTCGCCCAGGCCGCTTAATCCGGCAAACGTCTCCGCCTGCGCGCCGCAAGCCACGCCAAGGCGGCGCATCTCCGACAGGGCGCGGGTCACGAGGCCGGCCTTGGTGTTATCGCCGAAACCAAGCCCATCGCTCACACCGGCGGCGATGGCGATGATATTTTTCAGCGCACCGCCGTATTCGACACCCAGGATGTCCGCGCTGCGATAGATGCGGAATTCGGGCCGGTGAAAAAGTCCCTGCACGGTGCGCGCGGTGCCATCGCTTATGCTGGCGCAAACGACGGTGGTGGGAATCCCCATGGCGACTTCGCGCGCGAAGCTCGGGCCTGACAGCGCGGCGATGCGATTGGCGGGGGCGTGTTCGCGCAAGATCCGGCTCATGGTCTCGCCGGTCTCATATTCGATGCCTTTCGTCACGCTCACAAAGATGGCGGGGCTGCCGGCCAACCGGGTCGCCACTTCACGGAAGGCCTGCGAGGGGATCGCCATGACGATGCATTCAGCGCCGCCGATCGCTTTGGCAAAATCAGGTTCCGTTTTCCAGTCCGCCGGCAGTTTGATACCGGGAAGATATTTTTCGTTGTGGCCGGATTGGACTTCGCGCAAGAGATCGGCGTTGATGTCCCAAAGCGTCACGGCGTTGCCGTTTTCCTGCAGCACCTTGGCCAGCGCCGTTCCCCACGCGCCTGCTCCGAGCATTGAAACTTTCATGGCGCAGCTCCTGTGCTTTTAAAATTGATCCGTTTTTCGGTGCCCGATCGCAATCGCTGGATATTGGCGCGATGCCGGATGATGACCATCAACGCCGCCGCAATGGTCACCGACTGCAACAGCCAGCTTCGCCGGGTCCCAATGCCGTCATTCATGCCGGAAGTAAACCACGTGGCGACCGGGAGCGCCACTGCCCCGATCATGGAGGCGAGCGAGACATATCGGGAAAGGGCAAAGACGATGATCCAAACCACCAGCGCGACGGTCATGGCCGGCCAGGTCAACGCGAAGAAAACTCCCGCGCTGGTTGCCACACCTTTGCCGCCCTTGAAGTTGAGCCAGCAACTATAATTATGGCCGAGGATGGCGCAGACCCCGGCGACAATCTTGTATTGGATCTGCACGTCAACCGGTTCATTCCGAAAGTGGATATAAAAAGCGACAAAATGAGGCGCTAGCCAATTATAGACGAGGGGACAAAATAAGGCGCAGGCCACATATCCCTTCAGCGCATCCACCAGGAGAACGAAGATTCCGGGTCCCTTGCCGACGATGCGGAAAACATTGGTCGCGCCAATATTTCCGCTGCCGGTTTTGCGGATGTCGATCCCCTTTGACCTGGCAACAAGATAACCCGTCGGGATGGAACCCAACAGATATGCCCCCAGCGCGATCAGGCCGTAAGTGAGAATTGGCACGCGGCAGTTTAAGGGCTAGAAGTTGGAAGTTGAAAGTGAAAACTCGGAATGGCTTCGAATTAAGGTTTCATCCTACATTTTGCGTTTTTATTTTGGCGATTCATTGGCAAACTGCGTCTGTGGCAAATTCTGACCCTAAAATCCGCGTCGCCGTGCTCGGCACCGGTTCGCTCGGACAACATCATACGCGCATCTATTCGGAACTCGAAAAGGCGGGCCAGGTGCGCTTCGCCGGCGTTTTCGACGCCAATGCCGAGGCAGCAAAAAAAATCGCCGCAAAACACAGCGCGAATGTCTTCCACTCCATCGCGGAGGCAGCCGCGAATTCCGACGCGCTGAACATCGTCACCCCCACGACCACCCATTTTGAGATCGCGAAGCAGTTGCTCACAGATGGCAAACATGTCCTGATCGAAAAACCGATGACCGACGACAGCACGCAGGCGGCGGAGCTCATCGAGATCGCCCAGCGAAACAATTGCGTCCTGCAGGTCGGGCATGTCGAGCGGTTCAATCCGGTTTTCGATTATCTCCAGACGGCCGCGCCCGAACCGCGCTTCATCGAGTGCCATCGGCTCTCGCCCTACCCTGCCCGCTCGACGGATGTCGGCGTGGTGCTCGACCTGATGATCCACGACCTCGACGTGGTGCTGGCGTTCGTGAAGTCAACGGTCACGAGCGCGGATGCGGTGGGCATCGCGGTTTTGAGCAAGAGCGAGGACATCGCCAACGCGCGGCTCCGCTTTGCCAACGGTTGCGTGGCGAACCTGACCGCCAGCCGGGTGAGCGCCGAACGGATGAGGAAGATCCGCGTGTTCAGCGGCGGGAAGACCACCCCGAGTTATGTTTCCCTGGATTACCGCGCGCAGGAGGGTTTCATCTATCGCGTCGCCCGCGATGGCGAGCAGGAGTCTTCATTGATCAAAAAAGTCCTCGTCGCAAAACTTGGGGTCGGCAAGGATTCCGCGATCGTCAGTGAATTCGCCGGGAAGAAGATTGTGCGCGAGCCGGTGCCGATCGCGAAAGACGAGCCGCTGAAGCTCGAACTGCAACATTTCGTCGAATGCGTCCGCGAACGGCAAACGCCGATGGTCAGCGGCGAATCCGCCAAGCGCACGCTCGACCTCGCGTTTGAGATCACCCGGCAGATACAAAATCAAAAAGTTTAACTGTTGGATAAAATGAAAAATATGGGTGATTTAGCTGCGGAGCAGCGCGCGATAGTAGCCCATAGCGCCAGCTATGGGTATCGCCGCCCGTATGTTTCAAAAGCCCCGGCAGGGGCGATAGAAAATCACCCAACAAAAATCCAAACCTTTCGTTCCATCCGTAACTTTTGATTTATGGCGCACACGTTCACTAATTTGCTAACGCACGTCATTTTCAGCACGAAAGACCGACAGCCATTGCTCAACACCGATTTAAAGGCACGCTTATTTCCATATCTCGGGGGCATCATCCGCGAACATGGGGGCAAAGCACTGACAATCAATGGCCCATCCGACCACATACACATTCTCGCATCCCTGGCGGCGAAGCATTCGTTGTCAGACTTGATGCGCGAATTAAAGGCGGATTCATCAGGTTGGATTCACAAGAATTTTCCAGACCAAAAATCGTTTGCCTGGCAAATCGGTTATGGCGCGTTCAGCGTTAGCCATTCCAACCTGTCCGAGGTTGAAAAGTATATCACCAATCAGGAGGAACATCATCGGAACATTTCATTTCAGGAAGAATTTGTGGCGTTTCTGAAAAGGCATGAAATCCAATATGATGAAAGGTTTTTGTGGGAGTAAACTTTCTTCCGCCCCTCCCGGGGCTTAAATTTCCTTCGGTCAATATTCCCACAGCTACCGCTGTGGGCTATTATCTTGCGCCACTCCGTGGCTAAAATCGTGAAACCGAAAACGTTCATGTTGGTTGCCGGTGAAGCGAGCGGAGACTTGCTCGCGGCGGAATTGGTTTCTGCGCTGCGCGCTCAATCGCCCGACGCGAAATTTTTTGGGGCGGGCGGCGCGAAGATGTCCGCCGCCGGGGTCGATCTGGCGTTCGACATGACCCAGCACGCGGTGGTCGGGATTTCGGACGTGCTGAAAAATTATTTCAAGTTCCGGCGGCTGTTCAACCAGTTGCTCGCGCTGGCCATCGAGCACAAGCCCGATGCCGTGATCGGCGTGGATTTCGGCGGGTTCAACCTGCGCTTCGGCCATGCGGTCAGGGAATACGTCCGGCAACACCCCGGCGCTGGCTGGAGCCCAAAAATCATCCAACTTGTTTCGCCGCAGGTCTGGGCCTCGCGTCCGGGACGCGCAAATCTGCTCGCCGCAGACTACGATCTGCTCCTGAGCATTTTCCCATTCGAGAAGGATTGGTATGCGAAGCGGGTGCCAAAATTGCGCGTGGAATTCATCGGACATCCGATGTTGGACCGAAGCCAGAAATCAGTCCGCAGTCCAGAGTCAACCGTCCACGGTCCGCAGATTCTTTTATTGCCGGGGAGCCGCGCGAGTGAATTACAAAGGCATTTGCCGGTCATGGTGCCCGCATTGAAATTGATCCGGGAGAAATTGCCGGAGGCCACAGCCAAAATGATATTACCAAACGAGCAACTCGTTCGATCAGCGAAATCATTGGGCGCAGACGTTGAGATCCAAATCGGCGGCCTGCCGGAGGCCCTGGCGCAAGCGAAGGTGGCCATCGCCTCAACTGGCACGGTCACGATGGAGTGCGCCTATTTTGGAGTTCCGGCGGTGACACTCTATAAAATTTCGTGGCTCACGTACGAGATCGGCAAACGCCTTGTCACGGTAAAATCGTTGACCATGCCCAACCTGCTCGCCGGCGAGGAAGTGTATCCTGAATTCATCCAGGGCGCCGCCACGGCGGAGAACATCGCCGGGGCCGCGCTTGAACTTTTGCAAGATGAACCGCGCCGACAACGGATAAAATCGCAGCTCCAAAAAATCGTTTCCTCCCTGGGCGAACCCGGCGCAGCCAACCGCGCCGCTGCCGCCATCCTGAGTTTATTTCCATGAAAGATCTTACCAACCCGATTTGGATAAAATTGAAGGGTCTGTTGTTCCTGCTCATCGGGATCACCGCCGCGATCCTGATTTTCCTGGATGAACCAAACCTGAAGACTGCCGTGCTGCTGGCGCTGGCGATCTGGAGTTTTTGCCGGGTCTATTATTTCGCATTCTATGTCATCGAGAAATATGTCGATCCCGGGTACAAATTTTCCGGCCTGATTTCATTCGCAAAATACTTTTTTTCGCGACGGACATAAGCCGGTTGCTCCGGCCAAATTGGTTTCGAGCCGTTTTGACTTTGGCCACCTCCCTATCTAACCTGTGGTATGGACACATTGCATGCGCCGTGGCGGATCGATTACATCCTCTCGCCCAGACCGGATCTAAAAGCCGGCCTTTTCAGCCGCATCGCGCAATCCTCCGATGACGAAGCGAACTATCTCATCGTGCGCGACCGGACCTGTTTCGCGCTGCTCAACGCTTATCCCTACGTTGGCGGCCATTTGATGACCGTTCCTTACAAGGAAGTTATGGACCTGGACGGCCTGACCGACGAGGAGTTGGCCGATCTCTGGAAGTTGACGCGTCGTTGCATCAACGCGCTCCGTGCCGTGATGAAGCCGGATGGATTCAATGTGGGCATCAACCTGGGCAAAGCCGCCGGCGCGGGCATCGCCGATCATCTGCACATCCACGTCGTGCCGCGCTGGAGCGGGGACACGAATTTCATGCCCGTCATCGCCAACGCCACTGTGGTGCCTGAGGCGTTGAAGGAAGTAGCGGCGAAATTACGGGCGGAACTGTCGAAATGATCGTAGCGGGGCATCTTGCCGGCAGTTCACATGGCAGCCTGGTAAACCCCATAACCAAAGCTCCCAAGAAAAACCACCACTGAAACAAATTTGAGCGGGTAACTCACGAACTCAAGTTTCGGAAGCAATCCCCAAAACCAATGAGCGTGAATGAAAACGCCCACGGCAATATAGGAGATCGCCAGCGCGACTGCGCCAGACCCATGAACATCGAGGTCACCGTCCTGGCCGGGTAAAACAGTTTGGTGAATAAGCAGACAGTGAATGCCATAACCGACAGGCAGGAGGGCCAGACCGATACCCAATAGCAACATTTTGACGCGACCGCCAGATGGCGGATAAGCCAGGTCTTCCGCGTCGTCATAAGCTGTACGATTTTCAATGTCCTTCCAAAACCCCATAATTAAACAGGCCTGGCAATTAAAAAACTTGGCCATTTATACCAGGTTCCGATTACAAAGATGGCTTCCAATTATCATTTTGCCAATCCGGAAGTTATCATTTAATTTGTAATCATGACTTTCAAAACTGTCATTCATCCTGAACCTAAAGGTGGTTATTGGGGTGAAGTACCCGCGTTGACCGGCTGTTACTCCCAGGGCGAGACGGTGGAAGAACTGCTGGCCAATCTGCGCGAAGCGGCGCAAGGATGTCTCGAAGTCTTGCGCGCCGAAGGCCGCTCACCCGATCCAGAAGTGGAGATTGCTGAACTGGCCGTATGAGGCCGATTACGGGCAAGGAGCTTTGTCAACGTTTGGACGAGGCAGGCTGGTCGCTCAAGCGTATTCATGGCAGTCATCACATTTTCGGGAAACCTGGCGAATGGAAAATCATTAGCGTGCCGGTCCATGGCAACCAAAACATCAAACCCGGGTTGGCCAATCGTATCGCGCGGGACGCGGGAATTTCATGGTGATGCAGAGAATTTGACCACACCTTCTCTCAAGAGTTTTCATTTTGCCAAGCTGTAAGTCATCGTATAATTGTATGTTATGACAACAACAGTGACCACCGAATCCAACACTGAACGCGAAGCGTGGTTGAAACTATCCGAGGAAGCCTTGATAAAAACATGGGGCAACGACGCCGACGATGTCTTCAATGAACTGCTCAAGAAATGATGTGGCACTCTTGCCGATTCTGTTCACGGATCTGACCCAGCCAAACACATTTTGGCTTCAATTTTAATGCCTACCGAAACCCTCCATTTTGAAAATGCGCGTTTCGCGCAGCAGCTGTTCAACAACGAGCCGCGCAATCTCCAATCGCTCGAAACTGAGCTTGGGGTCAAGGCCACCGCGCGCGAAGGCTGGATCAAGCTGGACGGCCCCGCCGATGCCGTCGAACGGGCCAGACAACTTTTTTCTTCATTGGAAAACCTGCTCAAGGCCGGCACGCCGATCCGCAACCGCGAATTCACGCACGCCCTCAACGTGGTGAAACACGAGGGCGCGGAGACCTTGAAGGACCTGGTGAATGACCGGGTGCAAACCCATGAGAAAAAGCCCGGCGTCGTCGCCAAGACCGTCGGCCAAAAGCAATATCTCGATGCCATCCGCAAACATGACGTGACTTTCGGCATCGGCCCGGCCGGCACCGGGAAAACGTACCTGGCGGTCGCCACGGCATTGTCGGCCCTGCGCGAGGGAAAGGTTTCGCGCATCATCCTGACACGTCCGGCGGTCGAGGCCGGCGAAGCGCTTGGTTTTCTTCCCGGCGATCTCTACGAAAAGATCACGCCGTATCTGCGCCCCCTGCATGACGCGCTCCATGACATGTTGCCGGCGGAAGAGATCCAAAAGCATACCGAACGCGGAACCATTGAGATCGCACCCCTGGCCTACATGCGCGGACGCACCCTTAACAACGCGTTCATCATCCTGGATGAGGCGCAAAATTCCACCACCGAACAGATGTTGATGTTCCTCACCCGGCTCGGTCACGGCTCGAAGACCGTCATCACCGGCGATGAGACGCAGATCGATCTGCCGCCGCATAAACATTCCGGCCTGCTGGAGGCCCATCGCGCGCTCCAGCATGTCGACGGCATCGCCGTCATCGAATTTTCCCGGCGCGATGTCGTTCGCCATCCGCTCGTGCAACGCATCATCGGCGCCTATGAAAAGCATCGCGGCAAGCCCAAAAGCTGATGAACCTCATCATCGCCAATCGTCAGGGCGTAAAAAAAATTGATCTGCGGTCATTGAAAAAAATCACTACCGCCGTGCTGGCGGAATTGAAGATCGCCGACGCCATGCTTGAGATAAATCTGCTTGGGGCGAAAGAGATGGCCGCGCTAAATGAAACCTTTCTTCATCACGATGGCCCGACCGACGTCATCACCTTCGATTACGCCAGCGCGGGATCGAAGCTGCACGGGGAGATTTTCATTTGCGTGGACGTAGCCGTTTTGCAGGCGAAGGAATTCGAGACCCATTGGCAATCGGAAATTGTCCGCTATGTGGTCCATGGCGTTTTGCATCTGCTGGGCCATGACGACACCAACGCCACCGTCCGCCAACGGATGAAGCGCGAAGAAAACCGGCTGATGCGCAAGCTCGCCGAAAAATTTTCGCTCGCGCAAATCAGCCGCCCGCCTAAACTGCGCGCGTGAGAAAATCGTTATTTGCACGCTGGCGCGCCAGTTTCTTTGCCGGATTGGCCCTGGTGCTGCCGGGCATTGTCACCCTGGCCATCGTCAAATGGCTTTTTGGCACTATTTCAAGTTTCACGGATACCCTGCTCTTTTTCCTGCCCCATTGCATTGCCCCGAATAAAATATACCAGGATGGGGTTTCGGGGCCCATGTTCTGGTATTGGAGCCTGCTGGCGGTGATCATCGCGGTTGTTTTGATTTCTGCCGTCGGTGTTTTGGCGCGATATTACTTCGGCAAGCGGATGATCGAGCTGGCCGATCACCTGATGTTGCGTGTGCCGGTGTTGAACAAGATATACGGAACGATCAAGCAGGTGGACCAGGCCTTTACGTCCGAAAAGAAGACCTCTTTCAAAACCGTCGTTCTCGTCGAATATCCAAGTCCGGGAATCTATTCCGTCGGGTTCCTCACCAGCGAGCGAGCGGACGAGGTGGAGCGCAAGATCAACCAAAAGTGCGTCTGCGTTTTCGTCCCGACCACCCCGATCCCGACGGGCGGATTCCTCATCATCGTGCCGGAGGATAAGATCATCAAACTGGATATGAATGTGGCTGACGGATTGAAATATATCATCAGCTTTGGCGCGCTTGCACAGGAATATATTCGCAACGGACCGGAGAAGTGAAAAATGATGACCGAATCGGCCATCGGAATCATTTTGCGAACCCAGCCCCTGACGGAAACCAGCCTCATCGTCGAATGGCTCACTGCGGATTTTGGGCGCATCGCGACGGTGGCGAAGGGCGCGCGCCGCGCCAAATCGCCATTTTCAGGAAAGCTCGACCTGTTTTATGAAGCAGCTTTTTCTTTCAGCCGCAGCCGCAGAAGTGATCTGCACAATTTACGCGAGGCCGGCGTGCGCCAGATGCACCTGGAACTCCGGGCTGACCTGTTGAGATTGCAGCAGGCCGCCTATGGCGCGGCATTTCTCCGGCAGGTCACCGAGACGGACACTCCCCTGCCCGCTTTCTTTGAGCTGTTCCGCGATTTTTTAAAAGCGTTGTGCCAACAAAAACCCTCCGCCCAGATCATTTTTTCACTTGAGTTGAAATTGCTCCGCGAACTTGGCCTGCAACCCGATTGGCCGGAAACAAGTTTGACGGCCGGGTCCCAAAAAATCGCGGCGCATTTGTCGGAAAAAGGATTTGGGCCGGCTGAAAATTTGAAACTCACCAGCGCGCAAAGCAGCGAAATCCAGCAGTTTTTGCATGGCTATCTTATCTTTCACCTGAGCCGGTTGCCTAAAGGACGCGCAACCGCCCTGCAGGTTGGCGGGGTTTAAACTTTCCCCATTGGCGGTTCCATCACCCTGCGAAGCAAGGAGATATTCTTCCCGGATCAAACATAAATTTTCATCTTTTCTGAATATCCCACTATCGGCGTGGGCAGTTTTGGCTTATATTCGCCCGGAGTCGGAAGCGCGATGCGCCATTTTTTAAGATTTTCTTCGATACGGATGAAGCTGGTCGGCACAGTCATGTTGCTGACCATGCCGGCGCTTCTGTTCATGTATATCTACGACCTGCCCATGACCGGGTTCATCGTGGGCATCCTGGCGCTGGCCGCGGCGTGGATGGGCGGGGAGCTTTTTGTGCGCCGCCAGGTACAGGCGATGTCCGCCACGGCGCAGAAAATCGCCGATGGCGACCTGAGCGCCCGGACGGGCCTGCCGGCTTCCGACGACGAAATCGGTTATCTTGCGAAGATATTTGATCGCATGGCCGAATCGCTGGAGCAACGGATCAAGGAGCGGGAAAAGCTGGCCGCATTCGCGCAGTTAAACCCCTATGCCGCGATGGAATTTTCCGCAGACGGCGAAATGACTTATTTCAATGATGCCGCGCGAAAGTTGTCCCTGTCCGTGGAAAAAGGCCACCCACGCGATATCCTGCCGGAAAACGCCAAAAAAATCGTGCGCGACTGCCTCCTCTCCGGCCGGAGCAAAATGAACCTGGAAACCAGGATCGGCGAACGAACGTTCTCCTGGTCATTTCATCCCATGCTCGCCAGTTTCGTGGTGCATTGCTATGCGGAAGACATCACCGGGCGGTTGAGCCTGGAAGCGCAATTGCGGCAGTCCCAAAAAATGGAATCGGTCGGCTTGCTCGCCGCGGGCGTGGCCCATGATTTCAACAACATGCTCACGATCATCCAGGGTCATTCCAGCGTGTTGCTCGCCCGCCCCACCCTGATGCCCGATGTCGTGGACCCGCTCCAGGCGATTTATTTTGCCGCAGAACGCGCCGCCAACCTGACCCGGCAATTGCTGATGTTCAGCCGCAAAAATGTCATGCAGCCCCGGCCATTGGATTTGCGCGATGTCATCGGCCATCTCGGCAAAATGGTGCAACGGCTCATCGGGGAGGACATCGCCTTCCAGATTCTCGCGCCGGAGGCATTGCCGCCGGTGCGGGGCGATACCGGCATGATCGAGCAAGTCGTCATGAACCTGGCGGTCAATTCCCGCGATGCCATGCCGGCGGGCGGCAAACTGCTCATCGAACTTTCCCAGGTTGATACCGACCCAAGTTATGTGGAAATGCATCCGGATGCGCGCGGGGGTCTTTTTGTGCGCATGCGCGTCGTGGACACCGGCACGGGCATGGACGCGGCCACGTTAAACCGTATCTTTGAGCCTTTTTATACCACGAAGGAAGTCGGCAAAGGCACCGGGCTCGGCCTCGCCACGGTTTATGGCATCGTCAAACAACACGCCGGCTGGATCGAGGTCAACAGCGAGCCGGGCAAAGGCACCGTCTTTGATATCTTTTTCCCGGTTGAAGCATCGGACGCCCCGGCTGAAAAATCGTTGAACGATTCTGAGGATTCGATCATCGGCGGGACGGAAACTATTCTCATCGTCGAGGACGAAGACGTCTTGCGGGAAATGGCGCGGGAAATCCTCGAACAATATGGATACAAAATCCTTGAGGCAGGCAATGGCAAGGAAGCGCTCGAAGTCTGGCGCAGATCATCCGATGATATCAAGTTGCTGCTGACGGACATGGTCATGCCCGAGGGTATCTCCGGCCTGAACCTGGCCGAATGTCTTCTCCGGGACCGGCCCGACCTGAAAATTATTTTCACCAGCGGCTACTCTACACAGGAGATCAGCGAAGAATTGCTCGCACGCGCCCAGGCGCTCTTCCTGCAAAAGCCCTACAGCCATGCGACACTGGCCCGGATGGTCCGCGACTGTCTCGACCGGAACACCGTGGCGGCCTGAGATCAATGCATTTTATCCCCGACTTCATTGATTGTGGAAAATACCGCCTCCATGCGTGATGTCACCCTTGCGATCTTAAGCGACATCCACTACGCCGGTCCCGCCGAGCGCGCCCGCGGCGAAGATTATGAATATCGGGTCATCGCCAATCCCCTGCTCCGCGGTGCGGTGTGCGCCTACCGGCATCTGATCTGGATGCGTCATCCGTTGGAACAAGGCCGGCAGCTTGACCGTTTTCTGAACATAGTTCCCGCAGTGGATCATGTCATCGTCAACGGGGACTACTCGTGCGACAGCGGATTGGTCGGAGCGAGCGATCCAGCGGCATTCCAGAGCACTGAAGAGTGCCTCGGCAAACTTCGCTCACGATTCGGCGAGCGGGCGTGGTTCACTTTTGGCGATCATGAAACCGGCAAACTGAGCATGTTCGGCGGAAAGGGCGGGATGCGCCTGGCCAGTTGGCATTCCTGCACCGAAAAACTCGGCCTCCAACCGTTCTGGAAATTTTCCCTTGGTCGTTATGTGTTGATGGGCGTCACCTCACCGTTGATTGCGTTGTCCGCCAATCAGCCGGACACGCTGCCCGAGGAGTGGCCGGAATGGCAACGGCTGCGCGAGGCCCATCTCGCTGAAGTCCGCGCCGCATTCGATGCCCTGCAACCGGAACAACGCGTCTTGCTGTTCTGCCATGACCCGACTGCCCTGCCCTTTTTAGCCTCGGAGGAATCGGTCCGCCGGCGTTTGCCACAGATTGAGCAGACCATTCTCGGCCATTTGCATACACAACTCGTGTTATTTAAAAGCCGGGTTTTATCAGGGATTCCGCCGGTGCGATTTTTAGGAAGGACCGTCACCCGACTCTCCTCGGCGCTGCATGATGCCAGCCAATGGTGGCAATTCCACGTGCGCCTTTGCCCGGCTTTGTCCGGCATCGAATTGTTCAACGACGGTGGCTATTACATCGTTAAAATCGACCCGACAGCAATGCGACCGGCCCGGTTCGAGTTCCACCCGATGCCGCGGTAAAAAATCGCGGAGCGACCCGGCTATTTAGCGATCAATTTCATGACGGCTTCGACGGCTTCGTCGATCTTGACGGCCTGCACGGCACCGCCACGCGGTTTGATCTCCACTTCGCCTTTCGCCAGAGATTTTTCGCCAATGCCGACGCGGATGGGAAAGCCGACCAGGTCCGCGTCTTTGAATTTGACGCCCGGACGGTCATCGCGATCATCCAGGATGACATCCACTCCGCGCTCAGTCAGTCCGGCATAAATCTTCTCCGCCAACTTCATCGCCTCATTGTTCATATCCACATTCAGCGGCGTGATGCATACCTGATACGGCGCAACGCTCAACGGCCAGATGATGCCGTCCTTGTCATTGCATTGCTCGACGACCGCCTGGAGCGTTCGTGTGACCCCGATGCCGTAACAGCCCATGACCGCCAGGTTGCGCGCGCCTGTTTCATCCAGATATACCGCGTTGAACTTCTCGCTGTATTTTGTGCCGAGCTTGAAAACGTGACCAACCTCGATGGCGCGACGGATCTTCAGAGATTTGCCGCACTTGACGCAAGGCTCGCCGGCCTGGACCGTTCGCAGATCAAACCATTGCGAGACCTGGATGTCCCGTTCGATGGAAACATTGCGCAAGTGGAAACCATCCTCATTCGCGCCGGTGACCATCTCATTCGCCCCGCGCAGGCGTTCATCAGCGAAAACCTGGATCTGCTTGTCTTTGCGCGTCGCAGTCACCGCGCCCAGGCTGCCCGGATGCGCCCCGGTCGCTTCAAAAATTTCTTCCGGCGTCGCCGGGCGATAAAGAGTCGTGCCGATTTTCCCGGCGAATTTTGACTCGTTCAACTGGTCATCACCGCGCACAAGCACGATGACCAGTTTATCCGCAGCCATATAGATCAACGTCTTGATCTGGCGATTGGCGGGGACGCTGTAGGGCGCTTTGGCCAGGGCATCGATGGTCACTACTCCGGGGGTCGCAAATTTTTCAGTGCCCGTGCCGATCTCGCGCGCGGCGGTTTTGGGCACTCCGCTGGTGGCCTTCTCAACATTGGCGGCGTAGCCACAGGATTCACAAAACGCGACTTCGTTCTCCCCCGTCTCGGCCGGAATCATGAATTCGTGAGAAAACTTTCCGCCGATGACGCCGGTATCCGCCTCAACGGCGAACGCCTTCAACCCGCAACGCTCAAATATTTTGGCGTAGGCGTCATACATTTTCTGATAGGTCTTCTGCGCGGCTTCGTCGGTGATGTCGAAGCTGTATGCGTCTTTCATGATGAACTCGCGCGCGCGCATCAACCCGAAGCGCGGGCGGATCTCATCGCGAAATTTCACGCTGATCTGGTAAAAATTCTTGGGCAATTGGCGGTACGAATTGATCTCGCCGGCAGCGATGCCGGTGATGACTTCCTCTGCCGTCGCACTGAGCACCCATTCACGATTGGCGCTGTCTTTCACCTTGAACAACACGTCGCGCGCCGTCTCATAGCGGCCGCTTTGTTGCCAGATTTCCGGCGGCTGGAGGGCGGGCATGAGCACTTCAATGGCCCCGGCGCGGTCCATTTCCTCGCGGATGATCTGCTCTACTTTGCGCAGCGCGCGCAGGCCGCAGGGCATAAAGGTGTACACGCCGCCGGCCAATTTGCGGATCAGCCCCGCGCGCAGCAAAAGTTTGTGGGATAATATCTCCGCATCGGCCGGAGCCTCGCGAAGGGTGGGAATCAATGTTTCAGTCCACTTCATGTGGCGCAGAATTTAGCAAAAGAAACCCCGGAACGAAGATTTTTATTTCACCGTGTTATTCAACGGTGCCAGTCCCTGAATCCGCACTTCCAGCTTGTCCCCGCTTTGAATCTGGCCAATGCCGCTCGGCGTGCCGGTCAGGATGACATCGCCCGGAAGCAAGGTCAGGCCGGTCGAAATAAAGCTGACCAGTTGTGCCGGTTTGAAAATAAGCTGGCTGGTGTTCGAGTTCTGCCGAAGCTGGCCATTCTGATAGAGCTGGATGGTCAAGTTATCCGGATCGATTTGCGTCTCGATCAACGGGCCGAGCGGCGTGAACGTGTCGAACGATTTTGCCCGCGCCCATTGGGATTCTGCGCGCTGGATGGTCCGGTCACTGATGTCCTGCGACGCGGTGTATCCCAAAATACAACGGGTCGCGTGGGCGGGCGACACGTTGCGGGTTTTCCGGCCGATGACGATGCACAACTCCGCTTCAAAATCAGTGCGGTGCTCCGGAAAAGGGATCTCGATCTTTCCGCCATCGGCGAGCAGCGAAGTCGGCGCCTTGAACCAGATCAACGGCTCTTTGGGCAGTTCCTTGCCCGTTTCACGCGCGTGGTCGGCGTAATTCAATCCCACGCAGATGATTTTCGACGGCACGACCGGGACTAATGTCTTCAGCCCGGTGCGGGAGATCGGTTTTTTCTCAAAGGACAAAGGGCCAAAAATATCGCCGCGCAGACGGTACAGTTTGCCATCCACAACTTTTGCATGAAAAATTTCCCCGCGTTTTTGAAATCGGCCGATGGCTGCCATGATAATTTATGTGTAAAGATTTCCGTTTCTCCACCAAATGAGCATTGGCAGGCTAACCATCACCTCCCATTTCGTAAATGAAATAAAGCTTTAGATCGCTCTCTGCCATCAACCATTTTTGGTGGGGCGAGGCTCCTGCCGAGCTAACAAATTTTTCATTCCTTCAAGTGGCATGCCTCGAATTTTATTTACCACACAAGCCAATTTCCCTACGTTCAGCAAAGTTCATGAAATGAATTGCATGATTGGAAAAGGCATTGCGACGGGATTACCGGGGGAATACCTCTGGGTGAAATATTGTCCTTATTAAATTAACGAACCAGTCAAACATCATGTATATCGACTATATCGAAATCGAAAATTTCCGTACCTTTCGGAAGAGCCGCATCACATTTTGCCATGCGGATCAAGACTTCGTTTCCGTGAAGATACCGAAACCACAACTTCCAAACTTAAATTTGTTACTCGCCAATAATGGTTATGGTAAAACCACACTACTTAGGGCGATCGCCTTAGCCTCCCTTGGCCCGGCGGTAGGGCGCTCCGGCATTTATCCTTATCATCTTATTCGCCGGGAGGCTGGGGACAAAGCGTCAAAGCCTGCCGTATTAAAGGCCAGTTTTACATCTCACGAACAAGATAATGCCCCATTTGGAAAAATAAGCTCAAAAGTTGAATTGATTCCCGAAGGCGATTTGGAGCTGCTTGAATGGACTCATGGCGACCCCAAACTGTGGCATCCTGTGTTCAGCTCTGATTCCGACGCTTTCTTTATGGTCGGTTATGGAGCAACGCGACGGGTTTCAAAATCTTCCCAGACGGAGAAAAGCGGAAAGTCGTCACCTCGTGCAGCCAGAATAATGGGATTGTTTGAGGAAGAGTATTCACTACGCCCACTAAATTCATGGCTTCCTCGTTACGAGGGAAATAACCAATTAAGGGGTCGCTATGTTCAGGTAGTAAATTTGTTAAACTTATTGGTTGGTAACGAAGGTTGGGAGTTCACCGGAAAACAGGACAAAGAAAACGAATATCTTTATGGTAAGAATGGTGCAGAAGTTCCATTTCCTGCCTTGTCTGATGGCTACCGAGCGTTTCTCGGCTGGTTGGGTGACTTATTATCTCACATTTGTGAAACCTGTCCTTCTGGAAAGAAATTGACGGAGAATAAGGGCATCGTGATGGTTGATGAAATCGATTTGCATCTACATCCAAAATGGCAAATGACCGTTTTACAAACGCTAGCAAAGGAACTACCTAACATTCAATTCATCGTTACGTCACATAGCCCCCTCATTGTGGGATCTCTTGAATGGATGAATATCATTGTAATGAAACCTGGACCCCAACAATCAAGCACTGCTGAGCGGATTGAATGGGCAATTCATGGGTTGGATGCAGATCAAGTGTTATTAACAGACTTCTTTGGAATGGAGTCAACGCGAGCACCCGGGAAAAAACGCACGCTTAAAGAGCTCACTTTAAAAGCGCGAGATGGCGATTCTAAAGCCGCTAAGGAATTACTTGACCAAATGAGCCGGGGAATGGAGCCCACAAAATGATTGCTTATCGGATAACGAAAACACAGCTGGAGGCGTTAATTGAGTCAGAAACACCAGGTTGGCTTCAAAAGGCTGCAGTGCGAACGGCAGTATTCCGGCAAAAGGGATACTACGAAGAAAAGAGTACTATTTGGGGTGAAGTAAAGGGTGTGTATATGCGCTTGCAGGGTAATTGTAAATGTGCATATTGTGAGAGAAAACTGGAGTCAATCGATTTAGGTAAGGTTGAACAAGATGTTGAGCATTTCCGCCCAAAGGGTGGTATCCGGGCTTGGAAACTACCAAAATCCCTTACAAATCGGGGAGTCATGGCTACAGCCGTACCTGCAGAAGGCCGTGGTTATTTTTTGTTACCTTATCATCCCTTCAACTACTCAGCGGCTTGTAAACCGTGCAATTCAGCACTTAAGAAGGATTTCTTTCCTATTGCTGGCAAATACGACCTGGATGGAGATGACCCAACAAAATTAACCAAAGAAAAGCCGTTCCTTATTTGCCCGGTTGGTGATTTCGATGTTCCGGCTGAAAATTTGATTCAATTTCACGGAGTTTCACCTCAACCAGTGGCTACCAATGGTCATGATCGCGAACGCGCTTTGGTCACGATTGAGTTTTTCAAACTCGATGACACAGCAAAGCGAAAGAATTTACTACGGGAGCGAGCTGCCATTATTTTAGCTATCTATCCACAGTTGGAAAAGCTGGCGAATGGTGCGACTGGGTTTGAAAAAACAGATGCCCAACAAATTGTGAACGGTTTTAGCTCAACAACATCTGCTCACACAAATTGCGTTCGTAGTTTTAAGGCATTGTTCGAGCGCGACAGAGATGAGGCCAAGGAAGTGTTTGATCAAGCTGTTAAACTTATTACTTCAATTTCTTGATCAAAAATAGCTCACGCTTGCAGCAACGAATAATTTTATGTTTAATTATTGGCAAATTGCAGCAGGCTCAGCGGGGCGCGAGTATTCGGACGAGTTTATCCGATTCGGTCTTGCTTTCGTTGGAGGAGACACACAGATCGAGACCATGACTCGAGTACAACCAGGTGACCGAGTGCTTCTCAAGCGTGGACTTAGTGAAATTCGGGCAGTTGGCGTCGTTGTTACAAGAGATAGCAAGCACAATGGTTGCGGAGACAAAGATTGGCTTCGGGATTTTGAGGGGTGGGACTTGCAGGCATACTGCTACGTGGAGTGGCATGTACCACCAAATCCATTATCTGTCTCTGGATTGACACGTGCGACTATCCAAAGCACTTGGAAGGCGGATATTATTGAGGTTGCTGAAAAAATCCTGAAGGAGCATCCAGCATCAAGCGTTGAAGCTGAACCGAAACCAACGAATCGTGTAGACGACGAACACATAGTTGAATTTCTAATCGGTGAAGGCCTGAGAATAGCCGCTGCCGAAGAATTAACAACGACGTTTCGTCGAATCCGTCGTCTGGCAAATTACTACTATAATTACCCCGCCAAGTGGGAAGATATCCGTGAACACGAAACACGAACATTTCTAATAGTGCCATTGCTACTTGCGTTAGGTTGGCCGGAACAGGCAATCAAAATCGAACAGCCAACGAATGGTGGAAGAGTGGACCTTGCGCTATTCGATGGTCCTTTCGATGGCAACCCGTCAGAATGTATAGCTTTAATTGAAACAAAAGGTTTTGCACAGGGCCTTTCCTACGCGCCTGAACAAGTACGGAACTATGCACAATATTTTCCCAAATGCAGGGTAATATTTGTTTCCAACGGCTATTGCTACAAAGCATATCTGCGCGCCAAAGGTGGCTTTCCACCCGAACCGTCTGCTTATTTGAACATACGTGACCCAAGGGATGCTTATCCGCTTAATCCTAAAACCCCTGGAGCACTTGACGTGTTGCGTTTACTTTTGAAAACACATTGATGATCTCATCCTTGACCCATTAGGGGCTTTTAGCCAGTTAAAGGATAATTGCCGAGGTAGAAAGAGGCCATCCACTTTCTCATTTACCGTTCCGGGGCAACATTACCGCTCGGCTCTTTTCTGTTAAACTCCAAATCGGATGAATGCGATTCGCGCTGAAATAATGACCGCCCACCAATATGCTGGTGGGGAGAGCGTCCTCGCGAGCCGATTCTCTTTGGTTCCGGGGGAACTCGAATTTAGGGGACCCGTCAGCACGGCAACTTGCCGATCTTCGCAGTCCTCACCCACAGCCTCATCGATTTTGGGGTGTGGACTGTGAAATCCGACTCGATCCGAGTGAATCCGACCGAATCCGACCAATGAAAAAATTCTGCGAACCGAACCCCTTTTCCGACTTCCGACCAGCCCAGTCCGGCCCAGTCCAACCAAATCAAGGTGAATTAAGCCAAATCAAGCTAGAACGTATGACAAAAAAGCTTAAGGACAACTCGACGTCCCGCACTGCGGGATCGTCCCACCCAAAACGCCATGGTTGCTGTTTCCATTGATTTTGCTATAGTCTTCGCGTGAACAGTTTGACGAAACAGGAGCAATTGGTGCTCGGCGTCATTTTGGGACTGTTACTGGTGGGCTGGTGGGTAAAATATTATCGGACGGCGCATCCTTGAAGAGTCAATTTCTTAACTGATATGCAGGAAATCAATTTCGATGAAGCGATCGAGGGGATCCTCGCTAAAGACACGCGATTTACGCGCGAGGTGTATCTGTTTGTGCGCGAGGCCCTCGACTTCACCCAAAAACTGGTCATCAAGGACAAAGACAGTCGCGGGCAGATCCGCCATGTCAGCGGGCAGGAATTGCTGGATGGCATCCGCCAATATGCCCTGCAACAGTTCGGCCCGATGGCCGCCACGGTTTTTGAGGAATGGGGCGTGAAAAACTGCCACGATTTCGGCGAGATCGTTTTCAACATGGTCGAGGCCAGTCTCCTGGCAAAAACGGAAAAGGACACCCGCGCAGATTTCCAGAACGGCTATGATTTCACCGACGCGTTCCTGAAACCATTTTGGCCGCAGAGCAAGCTGGCCCCGGAAGCAAAGAATCCTGCCTGAGGATGGTCACATAAATTTGGGTTGCCCCCTGCTGATTCCGTTATACCTTTTCGCATTCAACTCCGACACGCGATGCTTAAGAATAATCCAACCGAAATCCCGTCGATTCCGCCGGGGGTCAAACTGACCACGCTCGATAACGGCCTCGTCATCATCATGCGCGAAGATCACAGCGCGCCAGTCGTTTCCGCGCAGGCCTGGTGCATGAGCGGCAGCATCCATGAGGACCGCTGGCTGGGCGCGGGACTTTCCCATGTGCTCGAGCATATGCTGTTCAAGGGCACCACCACCCGTCCCGGCAGCCGTATCGACCAGGAAGTGCAGGAGGCGGGCGGCTACATGAATGCTTACACGAGCTTCGACCGGACGGTCTATCATATCGATGTCCCGAACACGGGCGCGCGCACGGCGATCGATATCCTGTGCGATATCATGCAGCACGCCACGCTGCCGCCGGATGAATTGGCGAAGGAAATGGACGTCATCCGCCGTGAAATGGACATGTGCCAGGATGATCCGGGCCGGCGCGCCAGCCGCCGGTTATTCGAGACCGCTTACACCCGCAGCCCCTATCGTTTTACCATCATCGGTTACCCGGACATTTTCAATGAACTGAAGCCCGACGATATCCGCAATTATTATCACGAAAAATACGCGCCGAACAATTGCTTCTATGTCGTCACCGGGGATGTGAAGAACGACGAGGTCATCGCGCAAATCCGCGAGGCTTATTCGAAGACCAGGTCCCGCGCCATTCCACCGGTCGTCCTGCCCCCCGAGCCGAAACAGACGGCCTCGCGCGAGATCATCGAAGAAGCGCCGATCGAACTCGCTCATTTCCATTTTGCGTGGCACATCCCCGAGCTTCGCCATGCCGATGTGCCGGCCCTTGACGTGCTTTC
Organism: Verrucomicrobiia bacterium; assembly: GCA_036490655.1. Taxonomy (GTDB): domain Bacteria; phylum Verrucomicrobiota; class Verrucomicrobiia; order Limisphaerales; family UBA11358; genus UBA11358. The sequence continues at coordinate 290,789 of DASXDM010000029.1, forward strand.
CGTGATGCTGGGCGGCGGGCGCAGTTCCCGCCTGTTCCAGCAGATCCGCGAGAAACAGGGCCTGGTGCATCACGTGGATGCCTGGACTTACAGTCCCGGCCTGCCCGGCATCTTCGGCATGAGCGCGGTCGCCGATGGCGATAAATTTTCCGCCGCCCGGGACGCCATGCTCGCCGAGATCGACAAGGTCAAAATGATCTCCGTTTCCGCCGATGAATTGCACAAAGCGATGAAACAATTCACGTCCGCCACCCTGGCCGCGCGCAAAACGATGGAAGGACAGGCGCAAAATCTCGGGGGAAACTGGCTGGCCGCCAATGACCTGAATTTTTCCGAGCGCCATCTCGCCGCGATCAAGCGTGTCACCCTCGCCGATATCCAGCGCATCACCCGCGAATATCTGACTACAGAAAACCGCACGCTCTACGCTCTCCTGCCCGAAGGCGCCAGTCCCAGGCTGAAAGCGGAGATCGAGACCAACACGGACCGGCCGATCCAAAAATTCGAATTGTCAAACGGATTGAAACTTTTGGTGAAAGAGGATTCGCGCCTGCCATTCGTGGAATTTCGCGCCATGTTCCATGGCGGCGTGCTCGCGGAGACGATGGAGAACAACGGCATCACGCAATTGCTCGCACGGATGCTTCTCAAAGGCACTGCGAAACGCACCGCCCAAAAGATTGCGACCGAGATCGAATCTGTCGGCGGGCATATCGACAGCTACGGGGGCAACCAGAGTTACGGCGTGACCGCGGAAGCATTGGCGGAAGATTTTACCCTTGGGCTGGATCTCATCGCCGACGCATTGCTCAATTCAAATTTCCCCGCGAACGAACTGGAGCGCGAACGCGAGATCCAGATCGCCGGCATCCATGCGCGCAAGGACGATCTGCTCAAGAGCGCCGGCGTGGCCATGCGCCGCGCATTATTCGGCGAGGCCAGCTACGGGCTGGACCCGCTCGGCAGCGAAGAGATCGTCAAAAAGATTTCCGTCGCGGACCTGAACAAATTTCACCAGAGATTGACCGTGCCGAACAATTGCGTCATGGCCATCTACGGCGACGTCAAGGCCGGCGACGTCAAAGCGGCCGTCGAAAGGACATTCGGCAATTGGAGAAAAGGCTCTCCTCCCGCCCTGAATCTCCAGGCTTCCACGGCCAACCCAACGCCGCGAGTGACTGAAAATAGCGATAAGAAGCAAGCGGTACTCGTCATCGGATTTCGCGGCACAACCATCCATGACGACGACCATTACGCCCTGGAATTGATCAATGAATCGTGCAGCGACCTGGGATCGCGGCTGTTCCTGCGGATCCGCGAACAATTGGGGTTGGCGTATTATTGCGGCTCACAGAATTTTGCCGGCGTGGCGCCGGGTTATTTCGCGTTTTACACCGGCACCGAGCCGGCCAAGGCCGAACAGGTCGAACAGGAACTGCTCAAAGAAGCGGAATTGCTGCGCACCGAAGGTTTGAGCGCCGAAGAACTGAAGCGCGCCAAGGCCAAGATCATCGGCCAAAAGAAGATCGCGCGGCAGGATTTGGGCAGTCTCGCTTCGCTCACCACCCTGGACGAGCTATACGGCCTGGGCTTCAAACATTCGGAAACGGATGATGCCAAATTTGAGGCCGTGACACTCGATCAGGTCAAGGCCGCGGCCCAAAAATATCTTACGCCTGATAAGTTTGTGGTCTCGATCGTGAAGCCGGAATAAAAACTGGAAGTCACTCGCAAAACCGGCGCAGCAGCGAATTGATTAATCCAAAGCGCGAAATGGAAACGTCGCGGTCGAGTTCCTTTTGTTCCTCGACTTCGATCTTGTCAACCACCTGGGCATACTTGTCCACGTCCTTGCCCAAATCCGCCTTCCAACCATCCACCACTTCCTCCACCTTTTGCAATTGGTCTTTGTCCATCCAGATGCCGCCGCACTCGGTGCATTTGTGCAGGATGATGCCGCTGGTGTCGCCGTAATTGAAATGCTCCATCTGGACGCCGACGCAAAGCGGGCAAGTCAATTCGTCATGATTGGCCAGCTCGACCATTTCAATCTGACGGTTCACGGAATCCAATGAATCGAGTTCCGCCTGGGTAAAAACCTCGTCGTGATGCTCAACGATTTTTTGCAGTTCACCCGACGCGAGCCATTCGCCTTTGCAGTCCGGGCAGACCTGGACTGTCTGGCCATCGTATTGAACGGGGCGGAGGGCGACGGTGCAGCGGGGGCAATTCATGATTTAAGATTAGGCGCGCGCCACCAATTGTCGCAAGACAAAAGGCAGGATCCCGCCGTGCTGGTAATAATCGATCTCGATCGGTGTATCGATCCGGCATTTCACCGCGACATTTTCAACCTTGCCGTCCTTGCGCGTGATCCGGAGCGTTAAATCCTGCTGCGGCTTGATGTTCGCATCGAGGCCGACGACATCATAGGTCTCGGTGCCGTCCAATTTCAAAGTTTGCGCGGTCACGCCTTCCTTGAATTGCAAGGGCAACACGCCCATGCCCACGAGATTGCTGCGATGGATGCGCTCGAAGCTCTGGGCCACCACGGCTTTCACTCCCAGCAGATTGGTGCCTTTCGCCGCCCAATCGCGTGAGCTGCCGGTGCCGTATTCCTGGCCCGCCAACACCACCAGCGGGGTCCCATGCTTGTGGTATTCCAGCGCCGCATCATAGATGGACAACTTGGTGCCTTCCGGCTGCAGAATCGTGTCGCCACCCTCCTGCCCGGCCAGCATCAAATTTTTGATGCGCACATTTGCGAATGTCCCACGGGTCATCACCCGGTCATTGCCGCGACGCGAGCCGTAGCTGTTGAAATCGCCGGCTTCCACGCCGTTCTCGATCAAAAATTTTCCGGCGGGCGAACTTTTCTTGATGGACCCGGCGGGCGAAATATGGTCGGTCGTCACGCTGTCGCCAAAGATGGCCAGCGCGCGCGCCGATTTGATCTCCCGGATCTCGCCCGGCTTCATCGAAAAATTCTCGAAGAACGGCGGCTCCTGGATGTAGGTGGATTTTTTGTCCCACTCGTAGACGTTGCCGGTGCTCGAGGGGATTTCGTTCCATTTAGGATTCTGCGCGGCAAAATCCTTGTACAACTTGCGGAACACGTCCGGCTGCAACGCCGTCTGCATCAAATCGCGCACTTCCTTGAGGCTCGGCCAGATGTCCCGCAGGAAGACCGGTTTGCCGTCTTTGCCCGTGCCCAGCGGGTCGTTCACCAGGTCGATGTCCACGCGGCCGGCCAATGCGAAGGCGACCACGAGCGGCGGTGACATGAGGAAATTTGCTTTAATACTTTGATGCACCCGCGCTTCAAAATTACGGTTCCCGGACAAGACCGATGCGGCCACGACATTATTTTTGACGACTGCATCTTCCACGGGCGCAGCCAGGGGTCCGGAATTGCCAATGCATGTGGTGCAACCGTAACCGACGAGATTGAAACCGAGTTTGTCGAGATAAGGTTGCAGAGCGGTTTTGCCAAGATAATCACTGACAACACGCGAGCCCGGCGCGAGCGAGGTCTTCACCAGCGGATTCACCGACAGCCCTTTTTCGACGGCTTTCTTCGCCACGAGTCCGGCGGCGAGCATCACGCTGGGATTCGAAGTGTTCGTGCAACTCGTGATCGCAGCGATCAAAACGGATCCGTTGCGGATCTCGCCATGAATTGCGCCGGACGACGATTTGAAGACATCGGGCGTCGGACGATTGTTCGCCATCTCCAGCTCGGTCAGGGGATTTGTGTTAAACGTCTTGGAAGCCTGCGCTGAAACCGGCTCCTGGCTTCCGCCACCGGCGCCCGAACCGTTGGCGCTGTCGACGCGAAAGACCTTCGTTAAATCGTCTGCTGTTTTTCCAAATCCATTCTCCGTGATCGGCTTCGAAAAGGCGGTGATGAATTCGTTTTTTAACTTCGGCAGTTCAATCCGGTCCTGCGGCCGTTTGGGTCCGGCCACACTGGGTACGACTGTGCCCAGGTCCAATTCCAGTTCCTGCGAATAAGCGATGTCGCCCTTCTTCGGGATGCCGAACAATCCCTGGGCGCGATAGTAATTTTCGTAAAGTTTGCAATGCTCTTCGCTGCGACCGGTCGCGCGCAGATAATTCACGCATTCGTCATCGACCGGGAAGAACCCCATGGTCGCGCCGTATTCCGGCGCCATATTGGCGATGGTGGCGCGGTCCACGACGGGCAATGCCGTCGCGCCCGGTCCAAAAAATTCCACAAATTTGCCGACGACCTTCGCCTTGCGCAAAAGTTGGGTCACGGTCAGGGCCAGGTCCGTGGCGGTCACGCCCTCACGCAATGCGCCGGTCAGATGAACGCCGACGACGTCTGGGGTAAGGAAGTAAACGGGTTGACCGAGCATTCCCGCCTCGGCTTCAATGCCGCCGACGCCCCATCCAACGATGCCGATGCCATTGATCATCGTCGTGTGCGAATCCGTGCCGACGAGGGTATCGGGATAATAGACTCCATCCGCTTCGAGGACGCCTTTGGCGAGATATTCCAGGTTGACCTGGTGAACAATGCCGATGCCCGGCGGGACAACTTTGAAGGTGTCAAATGCCTGCATCCCCCATTTCAAAAGCTGGTAGCGTTCGCGATTGCGCTGGAACTCGATATCGAGATTTTTTTGCAGCGCATCTGCAGTGCCGGAAAAATCGACCTGCACCGAATGGTCCACCACCAGGTCCACGGGCACGAGCGGCTCGATGATCTTTGGATTCTTTCCCAGGCGCGCCACGGTTGAGCGCATGGCGGCGAGGTCCACCAGCAACGGCACGCCGGTGAAATCCTGCAAAACGATGCGCGCGACCACAAAGGGAATCTCCGCCGTGCGGCCTTCGGTCGGTTTCCAATTGGCCAGTTCTTTGACGTTCGACTCCGAAACTTTTTTGCCGTCGCAATTTCTCAGGACGGATTCCAGGACCAGGCGGATGGAAACCGGCAGTTTGGAAATATTACCCAGGCCGGCTTTTTCCAGCGCGGGGAGTGAATAAAAATTTCCACGTTTCCCGTTGCCCAGGTCAAATGGTTGCAGTGTCTTGAATGGATTACGATCGCTCATGTCATTTCCTCATACAGAAAATGAAGGCGAAGGGCAAACGTGTCAAGGAAACGCCTAAGTAAAATCCGGGCCAGTCAATTTCCCGCGGCCACGTGATGCAACAGCTCACTGATCCGCCGCTCCAATCGGGGCAGGTCCAGCGGCTTGGTGAAGAAATCATCCGCCTGCATCGCGACGGTGCGCTTGGTCACCTCACTGGTCAGCGCGCTCATGAAAATGATGGGGATTTTTTTGGTGGACGGCTGGCGTCTCAAGATTTCGCAGACGGACAGGCCGTCCAGGTCCGGCAGGAGGATGTCGAGCAGGATGAGGTCGGGTTTGAACTGGCGCGCCTGGCTCAAGGCCTGCACGCCGTCGTTGGCGACCAGGAATTCGCATTGCAGGCCGGCCAGCCGGAATTTCACCAATTCGATGAAGTCCGACTCGTCATCCACAATCAAGATTCTGGGCACCATTGTTTGAATATAGCCACTTATGAGCCATTCTCAATGGCGGGAGGGTTAAAGACCGGTGACGAAATGGAAACGGCCAAAAAACTTGTTCGCGCCACCGGGATATGGCATTTTCCGCAAATGCCGACCGGAAAAGGTTCAGTCCGTCTCTTCAAGCTCTTTGGGATCACCGTTTATTTGCACTGGGCCTGGTTTATTCTGGGTATTTGGTACGTTCAAAACCGCACCCAGGCTTATTCTTCGCCGCTTTGGACCATATTGGAATTTCTCTCTCTTTTTGCGATCGTGTTGATCCATGAATTCAGCCATCAACTTGCCTGCCGCTCAGTCGGTGGCAAAACCCATGACATCGTTCTCTGGTTCCTGGGCGGCGTGGCTTACGTTTCCCCACCCCAACGCCCCGGCGCACAACTATGGAGCATCGCCGCCGGCCCATTGGTAAACGTCGTTCTCATCCCCATCCTCTCGGTACTCGTAATGATCAGCGGGCATCTCCATTGGTATGACACAAACCAGGACGCATATAATCTGGTTCATAATGTTTGGTGGATAAACCTGGGCTTGCTCATTTTCAACATGCTGCCGATCTATCCGTTGGATGGCGGACAGATCTTCCGCGCTCTGCTTTGGTACGTCTTCGGCCGTGCCAATAGTTTGCTCATCGCCAGTATTGTCGGGTTCATCGGAGTTGCGGTGCTGTTGGTATTGGTCGGGGTGTCATTTTTCAGCGGCTCACCGTCCAATTCCATCCGCTTTGCCCTCCTGGTGGTCTTCCTCATCCTGAATTGCTGGAGCGGCCTGCGCCAGGCGCTGGCCTTGTCCAAGGTCGCCAAAGCCCCGCGGCGCCAGGGATTTGCCTGTCCCGTCTGCAAAGCGCAGCCGCCGGTGGGGAATTTTTGGCATTGCGGAAAATGCCGCCAGCCGTTTGACACTTTTGGGACGCTCGGCTATTGCCCTAATTGCAGCACTCAATACACCAACACGACCTGCCCGGAATGTGGCAATATGCGCCCGATCGTTGAATGGAACCTGTCCCAACAATCTTCACCTTCGCAAGTTCCCCCGCCGCTCCCCTAAAGCGTTTTTAAAAAGTGGTGTTCGTGCTGACCAGAGTTTTGGATTATCTGGCGCTCAGGGCAGACGTCTGATAATACACGAGTATTGAGCGACGTTACGCGCATTCTCGATGCCTTCCAGCACGGCGACCCGCAGGCAGCTGACGAGTTATTGCCGTTGGTCTACCACGAACTACGCCGCCTTGCCGCGCACAAGATGGCCAACGAGCAGCCGGGTCAGACGCTCCAACCAACCGCGCTGGTTCACGAGGCCTGGTTGCGTCTCGTTGGCGAGGGTGATCCGCAGTGGCAGAACCGGGCGCATTTCTTCTGTGCCGCAGCCGAAGCGATGCGCCGTATCCTCATTGACAAAGCCCGTCGCAAAAAGGCAACTCGCCACGGAGGCGGCCAGGTGCACGTGGAACTGGAAGCCGCCACCCTCGAAGCGCCCGCAGACGATGAGAAGATTCTTCAGGTCAATGATGCGCTGGAGGCACTGGCCCTCGAGGACCCGGAGAAGGCCGAGATCGTCAAGCTGCGGTTCTTTGTTGGACTGGGCCACGAAGAGATCGCTACGCTCCTCGGCGTGAACGAAAAGACCGTCCGCCGCCATTGGGAACTGGCCAAAGTGCGGCTGTTCCAGAACATCAAGGCGGCACAGTAAATCACATAATCGCAGTTCGACTGTCCGTTTTCTTGCGCCGGCAACGCATGTAAGGATGAGATGGAACCTCAAGACACAATTTTCCTGAAGGGGCGGGAAATCGCCGACCCGGGCGAACGCGTCGCGTATCTGGCGCAAGCCTGCGGCGGCGATGCGGATTTACGCCGGCGCGTCGAGGTCATGCTGCGCGCCGCCACAGGCGCTGATGAATTCTTCGGCCCGGAGCCCGCAAGTCTGACTGTGACCGAAGGTCCGGGCACGGTTATTGGCCGCTACAAGCTGTTGCAAAAAATCGGCGAAGGCGGCATGGGCATCGTCTATATGGCCGAACAGCGCGAGCCGGTCATCCGCAAGGTTGCCCTCAAGATCATCAAGCTGGGCATGGACACCAGGCAGGTCGTCGCCCGGTTCGAGGCCGAGCGTCAGGCGCTGGCGCTGATGGACCACCCCAACATCGCGAAGGTCCTGGACGGCGGCGCGACCGAAAGCGGCCGGCCCTATTTCGTGATGGACCTCGTCCCCGGCCTGCCCATCACCCAATTCTGCGACGAGGTCAATCTCCCGACGCGCGAGCGCCTGGAACTGTTCCTGGAAGTCTGCTCTGCCGTTCAGCACGCGCACCAGAAAGGGATCATTCATCGCGACCTCAAACCCTCCAATATCCTGGTGACGTTGCACGGCGACAAGCCGGTGGCGAAGGTGATTGATTTCGGCGTGGCCAAGGCCACTCAGGGACGCCTGACGGAGAAGACGCTGTTCACGCAGTTCCAGCAATTCATCGGCACCCCTGCCTACATGAGCCCGGAACAGGCGAGCCTGAGCGGGTTGGATGTTGATACGCGCAGCGACATTTACGGCCTCGGCGTGTTGTTGTATGAACTGCTCACGGGCAGCACGCCCTTCGACGGCAAGGAACTCCTCAAGGCCGGTCTGGACGAAATGCGGCGGACGATCCGGGAAACGGAACCGCCGCGGCCCTCGAATCGGATCAGCACCCTGCAGGGTGTTGACCTGACCACCACCGCCCAACACCGCCGCACCGACCCGCCAAAGCTGATTCATCTCGTGCGGGGCGACTTGGATTGGATCGTGATGAAGTCGCTGGAAAAAGACCGCGCCCGCCGGTATGAGACGGCCAACGGACTGGCGATGGACATCCAGCGTCATTTGACCAATGAACCCATCATGGCGCGTCCGCCGAGCCCTCTCTACGAGTTTCAAAAGACCGTCCAGCGTCACAAGTTCGGCTTTGGGGTGGCGGCGTTGCTCATCGTGGTGCTTGCGGTCGGCGTCCTGGCGAGCACGTTGGAAGCCGCGCGCGCCAGGCGCGCCGAACAAGAGCAAGCCGGGCTGCGCCAGCAAGCCGAGACTGAAGCAGCCAAGAGCCAGCAGGTGGCCGAGTTCCTCAAGAACATGCTCCGCAGCGTCGGCCCCAGCGTCGCGCTGGGCCGGGACACGACGATGCTGCGGGAAGTCCTGGACACAACTGACGAGCGTATCGGCACGGACCTCAAAGACCAACCAGAGGTCCAGGGGGAATTATTCAACGTAACTGGCTGGGTTTACTGGCAGATCCGCGAGTTTGCGAAGGCAGAGGCTGCGTTCCGCCAGGCGTTGGTCGTTCAACGAAAAGTGTTGGGAAACAATCATCCCGATGTGGCTGACACGCTTTTTGGGCTGGGCCAGGTGCTCCAGGATGAGAACAAGCCGGAGGAATCAGAAACTTCTTACCGTGAGTCGCTGGCGATCCGGCGGAAAGTGTTCGGTAATGAGAGCCAGACAGTAGCCGAATGCCTCAATAATATAACCAGTCCCCTCATGGACCAGGGGAAATTGGTTGAGGCCGAAGCTTCCGCGCGTGAGGCGCTCGCGATCAAGCGGAAGCTCTTGGCTAACGACGATCCCGATGTGGCCGTCTCCCTGAGGGACTTGGGTTTCGTATGCTTTGCGGAGGGCAAGCTTGCAGAGGCCGAGAGATTGATGCGCGAAGGGTTGGCGACCTTCAGGAAAGCACCGGACAGCTCCGAGCCAAATGTCGGCTGGACGCTCAACAATCTGGCGCACGTGTTGATTGCCGAGGGCAAGCTGGCCGAAGCGGAGACCGCCGAGCGCGAAGCGTTGGCGATCCAAAGTAAGCTTTACGGCAACACGAGCCTGGTGGCGAATCGGCTCGATGTCTTGAGCGTCATCCTGCAGAAGGAAGGCAAACTGGCGGAGGCGGAAAGCGCCGAAAGAGATGCGCTGGCCATCTACGAAAAAACCATTCCCGACGAGTTTTGGACCTTTGAAGCCCGCAGCCTGCTCGGTGGCGATCTTCTGGGCCAGAAAAAATATGCCGAAGCCGAGCCCCTGCTCCTCTCCGGCTACGAAGGGATGAAACAGCGCGAAGCGACTCTTGCCGCTATTGATAAACCTCGCCTGAAAGAAGCCCTTCAACGCCTCGTGCAACTCTACCAGGATACTGGCCGGCCGGATCAGGCTGCCGAATGGCAGCAGAAGCTGGCCGAATTTGACAACGCCAGAACCACGAAGCCGGACGGCGTGTCAAAACCGTAACCTGCCGGAGCAGCTTCTCAAAAAAATCTTTCATTGCCCTGTCCGTTTTCTCCTCTCGAATGCGCATTACCAGGTGTGATGAATCATTCAAATCAGGATTTCGGTTCGCGCGGTGCGCCGGGAAGCTCGCCGCCGGCAGGCCAACAGAACCAACTCAATCAGGAAGGATAAAACCATGAAAATAAATCAACGAATCATCCAATGGCTGACGCTGCTGCTCCTGGCCGCGCCGGCTGCGGTGCAAGCCCAGAACGCTTACAGCACGAATGCCGACGGCAGCATCTACACTTACAGCACAAACGCCGACGGCAGCGCCAACATCGTCGCTTACGCCGGGCCTCCCTGGACAGTGACCATTCCAACCCATATCAACGGCCTGACGGTCACCAGCATCGGTCAGGCTGCGTTTGAATACTTCAGCCTGGCCAGCGTGACGATTCCCAGTAGCGTCACCAGCATCGGGGATTCTGCGTTTCAAGACACCAGCCTGACGAGCGTGACCATCCCCAACAGCGTCACCAGCATCGGGTTTTCTGCGTTTATTGACTGCGTCTACCTGACGAGCGTGACCATCGGCAACGGCGTCACCAGCATCGGGGATTATGCGTTTGCGGACAACGTCCTGACGAGCGTGACCATCCCCAACAGCGTCATCAGCATCGGAGAGGAGGCGTTCGGTTTCAGCACCAGTCTGACCAACATCAACGTGAATGCAGCCAACCCGGCTTACAGCAGTTTGTGCGGAGTTTTGTTCGACAAGGCGCAAGCGACCCTGCTCCAATTCCCCGGCGGTCTGGGAGGAAGTTACACCATCTCCGACAGCGTCACCAGCATTGGTTATGAGGCGTTCGGGTTTTGTTCCGGCCTGACGAGCGTTACGATTCCCAACAGTGTCACCAACATTGGTGATGCGGCATTTCAGGAATGTTCCGGCCTGACGAACATTACGATTCCCAACAGCATCACCAGCATTGGTGGTAGTGTGTTCATCGGCACGAGTCTGACCGGCGTTACGATTCCCAACAGCGTCACCAGCATCGGGGATGGTGCGTTCGCCAGTTGTTCCGGCCTGACAAGTGTGACGATTCCCAACAGCGTCACCAGCATTGGTCGTGGTGTGTTTGAGGATTGTCAAAGCCTGACGAGCGTGACGATTGGCAACAGCGTCACCAGCATTGGTGAGGCTGCGTTTTATTATTGTTCCCGCCTGCATCAGGCATATTTTCAGGGGAATGCGCCGCTCGTGGAAGGCGGGGCGGGCAGCGCGGATAACACGGTATTTTATGACGATATAGGCACGGCGTACTATGTGCCGGGCACCACGGGTTGGGGCAGCGCCTTCGGCGGCTGGCCCACGGCACAATGGTATCAGCCGCAGCCGCAAATCTTCGGCTCCAGTCAGACCAACCTATATCTTTACAGTGGGACGGAGACGAATATCACTCTGCCGCCCGGCATTTACATAATCACTGCCTACGGCGCTCCGGGCGGCGGCGGCAGCCTCGGGGCCGGGATGAGCGCCGAATTTAACTTCTCAACGTCCACGAACCTCACGCTCTTGGTGGGCCGCGGTGGCGTCAGCGGCCCCTACGGCGGTGGCGGCGGTGGCGGCGGCAGCTTCGTTGTCGGCAACACACCGCTAGTCATCGCCGGCGGCGGTGGTGGCGACGGCAGCACAGCCAGGTCTGGGCTCAACGGCAACGTCAGCACCGCCGGCGGCAGCGGCCCCAACGTTGGCGACGGCGGCACGGGTGGTGCCGGTGGTGGCGGCTATAGCGGCGGCGGCGGCGGCGGCTCTATCGGGATCTCCGCCGGTCCGGGCGAATATGGTATGGCCGGTATTGGCGGTGGCGGCGGCGGCTCAATCATCGCCTCATCTGCCATAAAGAATCTTGCCGAGGTTTCCGGCATCTTCAGCCCGGACGACCCAGCCAATGGCGAGATTATTATTATCGCGGTTCCCCCGCCACTGATAAATGCCGATGGCAGCATCTACAATTACAGCACAAACGCCGATGGCAGTGCCAACATCGTCTCTTACGCCGGGCCTCCCTGGGTTGTGACCATTCCAACCAATATCAACGGCCTGACGGTCACCACCATTGGTGATTATGCGTTTGAGCAGACCGCCCTGACGAGCGTGACGATTCCCAACAGCGTCACCGGCATTGGTGAGGGTGCGTTCGTTGTTTGTTCCGGCCTGACGAACGTGACGATTCCCAACAGCGTCACCAGCATTGGTGATGAGGCGTTCGCTTATTGTTCCGGCCTGACGAGCGTTACAATTCCCGGCAGCGTCACCCGCATCGGAGATTATGCGTTCTTTGACGCCGGCCTGACCACAGCTTATTTTCAAGGGAACGCACCGCTCGTGGAGGGTGGGGCGGGCAGCGCGGACAGCGCGGTCTTTGCGGGTGACTCGGGCTCGGTTTATTACTACTACGGCACGAGCGGCTGGAGTTTAACCTACGGCGGCTTACCCACGCTGGAATTAGATGCTCCGCCACAAATCAGTGGCGGCATCGGCATCCAATCCGGCAATTTCGGCTTCACCCTCACCAGCGTCACCAATCAAACCGTGATGGTCGAGGCCAGCACGAACCTGGTGAACTGGCAGCCGGTCTGGACAACCATCTTGTCCGGCGCATCCACCAACTTCACGGACGCGCAGTGGACGAACTTCCCTAGGCGGTTCTATCGAGCCGCGTACGCATATACTGTGGGCGGTTCGCTGGCCGGGCTCCCTGCCGGTGACACCGTTACGCTTCAGGACAACGGATCCGACAACCTGACGCTGAGCAACAACGGGACGTTCACGTTCCCGACGGCGCTGCCTAACGGTCACGCCTACTCTATAACATACTATACAACGAGCGGACTGGGGGGCGCCTACACGTTTGTTGCGAACGGCAGCGGAACCATCTCCGGTGCCAATGTGACGAACGTTGCCGTCACGTTTACGCCAGTCTACACGGGTAACCTGGATCTGGACATGTATAACGCCGCCCTCGCGGACGGCACCGCCAACGGCGGCGTCCCTGGGGTCATGCTCACGGAAAACGGTGGACCCTTCAGGGTGACTGCCGCGGGCCGATACTCAGATAATATCTGTGAAATCTACTCCGGGCGGTGCGTATTCGCCGTTACTGTGGGATCCAGCTCGTGCAGTTCCACGACTTTCCCCAGCGGCACACCCGTCATCCAGTTCGGGACTGCGCTGGAATGTGGGTTTGGCCCTTACGGCTACTAGGTCTAAACGGCGGCGCAGAACCGAAGAAACAATTATGAAAACTAAACTCACTCGACTCTTTGTCGCCCTGGCGTTGCTGGCGCTGGCCACCCTATCCGTCGCCGCTGCCCCGGCTGAGACGAACAAAGCGATTCCCTTCGACCAGATCGGCGCGGTGGCCGGCAAACCATACTCCGGCGATGGTCTGGCCGTGGTGTCCAGTCCCGACGGGGCGCGGTTGCGCTGTGCCTTTCAACGCCTCAACGCCCGGGTGACGGCGGAAGGATTATGGCTGAACTCGACGGCTGACGGGGCCAGGGACCAACCGTTCCGGGTGATTGCGCGCGCAGGGGGCCGCGATGGCGCCGTGGCACTACCGCTCACGGGTAAAGTGACTGTGGCCGGGCCGATGGCGCAGTTTATCCGGCCGGGATTAACCGAGGAATACACGGTGAGCGTGGATGGGGTGCGACAGGATTTTGTGATCGAACAGCGACCGGAGGGAGCCGGCCCGGTGCGGCTGGAACTGGAAGTGGATGGGGCGAGAGTCGAAGCCATGGCGGATGGGGCGCGATTCGTGCTGGCGGACGGCGGGCGGAAGCTGGTGTATAACCGGCTCAAGGCGGAGGACGCGCAGGGCAAGGAACTGTCTGCGCGAATGGAAGTGCTTTCGCCCAACCGGCTGGCGGTGGTGGTGGACGATGCCAGTGCCGTGTATCCAGTGCGGATAGACCCCACCTTCAGTGATGCCAACTGGGTCAGTCTGGGCGCGTTGCCCGGCGCGAACGGAGGGGTTAATGCCGCGGTGGTGGACGGTTCGGGCAATCTATACATCGGTGGAAATTTTAGCCTGGTGGTTAATGTCCTCGCTACAAATGTTGCCGAATGGAACGGGACTTCCTGGTCGGCCCTGGGCTTGGGGATGAACGGCAGTGTTGAAGCGCTGGCAGTGTCGGGCACCAACTTGTATGCGGGAGGTAATTTCACTACGGCGGGCGAGGCGACCAATGCCAACTCCGTTGCCCAATGGAACGGCAGTTCCTGGTCGGCCTTGGATTCGGGGATGAACAGCACTGTTTGGGCGCTGGCGGTGTCGGGCACCAACTTGTATGCGGGAGGTGATTTCACTACGGCGGGCGAGGCGACCAATGCCAACTATATTGCCGAATGGAACGGGACTTCCTGGTCAGCCCTGGACTTGGGGATGAATAACGTTGTTTACACGCTGGCGGTGTCGGGCAACAACCTGTATGCGGGAGGTGGTTTTACCATGGCGGGCGAGGTGTCGGCCACCAACATTGCCCAATGGAATGGCAGTTCCTGGTCGGCCCTGGGCTCGAGCTTGAGCGACGGCGGCTCCTTTGAAGCCGACGCCGATTGTTTGGCCTGCGACAGTTCCGGAAACGTCTACACAGATGGAGACACCACCAACGGTTACACCATTGCCGAATGGAACGGCAGTTCCTGGTCGGCCTTGGGCTCGGGGATGAACAACTATGTTTTCGCGCTGGCAGTATCGGGCAACAACTTGTATGCGGGAGGTCGTTTCACCACCGCGGGCGGGGTGGCGGCCACCAACATTGCCGAATGGAACGGCAGTTCCTGGTCGGCCTTCGGTTCGGGAATGAACGGCCAGGTTTCCGCGCTGGCGGTGTCGGGCGCCACCTTGTTTGCGGGAGGTTATTTCACCACGGCGGGTGGAGCGGCGGCCAACTACATTGCCCAATGGAACGGCAATTCCTGGTCGGCCTTCGGCTCGGGGATTTACGGCGAAATTTTCGCGCTGGCGGTGTCGGGCACCAACTTGTATGCGGGAGGTAATTTCATCACGGCAGGCAGGGTGGCGGCCAACAACATTGCCCAATGGAACGGCAGCACCTGGTCGGCCCTGGGCTCGGGAATTTCAGGTATGGGCGGCTTCTACTCCGCCCCCGGCGTTTCCGCGCTGGCGGTGTCGGGCACCAACCTGTATGCGGGAGGTGGTTTTACCATGGCGGGCGGCGTGTCAGCCAACAACATTGCCCAATGGAACGGCAGTTCCTGGTCGGCCGTGGTGGGCACGGGCACGGGATTAAATGGCCCTGTGTCTGTGCTGGCAGTGTCGGGTACGAACCTGTATGCAGGAGTTAATCTTACGCTGTTCGGGGGGAATGTGATCTACAGCATTGCCCAATGGAACGGCAGTTCCTGGTCGACCTTGGGCCAGGGGATGGGCCTATATTTAAGTATTAACGCGCTGGCGGCGTCGGGCAACAACTTGTATGTGGGAGGTTATTTCACCACGGTGAGCGGGGTGGCGGCCAACAACATTGCCCAATGGAACGGTAGTTCCTGGTCGGCCTTGGGCTCGGGGATGAGCGGCGAAGTTTCCGCGCTGGCGGTGTCGGGCAACAACTTGTATGTGGGAGGTTCTTTTACCACGGCAGGCGGGGTGGCGGCCACCAACATTGCCCAATGGAACGGTAGTTCCTGGTCGGCCTTGGGTTCCGGAATAAGTGGCGAAGTTGGCGCGCTGGCGGTGTCGGGCAACAACCTGTATGCGGGAGCTCGTTTCATCACTGCGGGCGGGGTGCCGGCCAACAACATTGCCCAATGGAACGGCAGTTCCTGGTCAGCCCTGGGCTCGGGGATAAACAACGTTGTTTACGCGCTGGCGGTGTCGGGCAACAACAACTTGTACGTGGGAGGTGAGTTCACCATGGCAGGGACGAATGTATCAGCCGACGTAGCGGAGGCCCTGTTCAGCCAGTCCAGCTACAATTTGGCGCTGACCACACTTGGCGCCGGAACCAACGTCATCACCGGCCTGGGCACTCCCAACTACAACTACGCCCTTGACCTGGCCACCAATCTCGCGGCCCCCATCAACTGGATGCCCCAGGCCACCGATACCCTTTCCTCTCAATCCTTCATTTTCACCAACCTGAGTGCCCCGCCTCAGGGCTTTTACCGGACGCGCTATGTGCCGTAGTGATGAAGTTTAAAACTGAAAAAAACTCTTTGACCGGATTCCTGAAGCCGATTCACATACCGCGCTTGGCAATCCTCACTCCGCAATTAAATGTTTCCGGGCAACATTACGTTTCCCGCCCCTCATGCTAATATCCGATAATGCATCAAGTGCTGGCATATTTTTATGGTCTTGGCGGACATTCGCTCCAATCCGCCGATGGCCTTTGGCCCCTCAAAAACCGCGCTTTCTTTGAGGAATCCGCCAAATATTCCCGGCCTCATCTGCTCGATGTTACGCGAAATTACGCGAAATTACGCAAATTTACGTTTACCAATCGCCCGCGCCTTTTGGATCTTTGCGGATCTTTGCGGATCTTTGCGGATCTTTGCGGGTCTTTGCGTTTAATGCCGTGCAAAACAGAGGTAAAAAATTGGTTAAATTTAACCGGATTTACGGGGTTGTCAGGAGCTTGCGTAAAAAACCGAACGCAAAAAAACTCAATTCAAACCTGCAAAATGTCCGGTTATCCACGAAAAACCGCCCGCCCGCTTTGAAAGCCAATGATTACAGCTTCGCCAAGGCGCTTTTGACCGCGTCAAAATTCGGCAGGTCCTTGGGCGTCGGCGTTTGTTCGCTGTACTGCACCACACCGTTCTTGTCGATGACGAAGGCCGCGCGCGCGGAGGTGTCGCCCACGCCGGCGAGCATCGGAAACAAGACATCGTATTTTTTGGTGACTTCCTTGTTCAAGTCGCTCGCCAGGGGAATGGTGATCTTCTCCTTTTGCGCCCAGGCATCCTGCGCAAACGGTGTGTCCACGCTGATGGCCACGACGTCGGCATTGAGCCTGGCGTAATCGTTCATGCCGCCGCTGATGCTGCACAATTCCGCCGTGCAAACACCGGTGAACGCAGCGGGAAAAAAGAGCAGTACGGTGTTTTTCTTGCCGAAGTTATTGCTCAATTTGATGTCCACCAGGCCAGTGGCACTCTTGGATTTGAGCGTGAAATCAGGAGCCTGGGAGCCGACTTTGATTGCCATAAATTTATTAAGTTAAGGGTGATCTTCTGTTCAAATTGATTCTGGAAATTCGCCTCGCCTTTGTCAATCGATTTGGCCAAATTGATTTTGCAGCCCATATGTTTCGGAAAGTCTTAATTTTTGTCGTGGCACTATCATCAACAACGCTTGGCGCCCGGGAAAACGTCATTCTGCTGCATGGCCTCTGCCGCACCAGTCGCTCCATGGCGAAGATGGACCAGGCGCTGACTGAAGCCGGCTATAAGGTCCAGAACGTTGATTACCCGTCCCGCAGTGCGCCGATCGATAAACTCGCGGACGACGCCATAGGCAAAGCCGTCGCCGGTTGCAACGCCGATGGCGCGACTAAAATCGATTTCGTCACCCACTCTCTCGGCGGAATTTTAGTGCGCAGCTATCTTGCCCGCCACACGATTCCCAACCTCGGCCATGTCGTCATGCTTGGGCCACCAAACCAGGGCAGCGAAATCGTGGATAAACTGGGAAACTGGTCACTTTTCAAGTGGATCAATGGCGTGGCTGGAAATCAGTTGGGTACGGGCACAAATTCCGTTTCCAACAAACTGGGGCCGGCGAATTTTTCGGCAGGAGTCATCGCCGGAGACCGCTCGATCAATTGGATCAACAGCCTCCTGATTCCCGGACCCGACGATGGAAAAGTGTCCATTGAACGCACTAAGCTCGAGGGCATGAGTGATTACCTTGTCATCCACGCCACTCATCCATTCATCATGCGCAATCGCGAGGCCATTCGCCAAACGATTCAATTCCTGCGCACCGGCAGATTTGAACATAGCGAACCGGCCCGGTAATTCACAGCGCCGCCAGTACTTCTGCGGCGTGTTCCTCCGGCTTGACTTGCGGCCAGATACTTTTGATGCGCCCATCCGGCCCGATCAGGAACGTCACTCGCAGCGTGCCCATGTATTTGCGTCCCATAAAGGTTTTTTCGCCCCAAACCCCGTAAGCCTCCACGATCTTTTTGTCCTCATCCACCAGGAGCGGGAACGGCAACTTGTATTTCTCAATAAATTTATCATGCGCCTTGGCTGAATCCGTGCTGACGCCCAGGATGACTGCACCCCGCTCTTTAAAATCGGAAAAACTGTCCCGAAAGCCGCAGGCTTCCTTGGTGCAGCCCGGCGTATCGTCCTTGGGATAAAAATAGAGGATGACGTTTCTGCCTTTGTAATCGGAAAGCGATATTTTTCCGCCTCCGCCCGTCATGGCCGTGAATTCCGGCGCGGTGTTGCCCACTTGCAATTTAAGTTCAATTTCCTTTGCCATAATTTTGCGAGGAGAGTCTCGTTTGAAAACACCAGATTCTCAACTTAAAACATTCAGGCCGTTTTCTTCGCTGAGCTTGCCGGATGGGCGCTCAGTTGCTTGCTGCCGTCCCAAATGTAAAACAAGCCGGAGACAGCGGTGAATATCCCTGAGCCGAGGATCCAGGTCTTTAAAAAATTGGTGCTATAGGCCTGGTCCCATCCCAGCAAGATCCACGACACGGTGACCATTTGAAAAACGGTCGCGAGTTTTCCGGTGAGGCGCGGCTGCACGTTAATTTTACCGACCACCAGGTGAATGACCCCGGCGCCGATACCCAACAAGAGATCGCGCCCGATGATCAATCCCGTCAGCCAAAGCGGGATCTGCCGGAGGTAAGGCGCATTATCGAAACTCAAGGAGATCACGGCGGAGACCAGCAATAATTTGTCGGCCAGCGGATCCAGGATGGCGCCCAATTCGCTCTTTTGATTGTAATGGCGCGCGATATAACCATCCACGCCGTCCAAAATCGCCGTGACCGCAAAGGCCAGCATCGACAGCAGGCGATGGATCTCATTCCCCGTGCGGACATAATAGATAAGTTCCACGACGAAAAAGGGGATCAATAAAATGCGTAAAATCGTGACTTTATTGGCCGTGGTCATTGGCAGGGAAAGTTCGCACGGATTGCGCGGATTTGCACGAATTGATTATGACGACAAATTTAATTGCCAAAACGCCAATTTCTTCGCTCAATTCATGGATAATGAGCAACGAAAAAAATCCTTTAGTCGGCATTCTGATGGGCAGCGATTCGGATTGGCCGACCATGAAACTGGCCGCCGATGCCCTGGCGGAATTTGGCATCGCCAGCGAGGCGAAGGTCATTTCCGCCCATCGCGACCCGCATGGGCTGGAACAATATATCTCCGGCGCGTCCAAGCACGGAATCAAAGTCATCATCGCCGGCGCGGGCGGCGCGGCACATCTGCCCGGCGTCAGCGCGGCCTTCACCATCCTGCCCGTCATCGGCGTGCCAATTGAGAGCAAAGCGCTCAAGGGCATGGATTCACTTCTCTCGATCGTCCAAATGCCTCCCGGCGTGCCGGTGGCCACGGTCGGTATCGGCGCGGCGCGCAATGCCGGTTTACTGGCTGTACAAATCCTGGCGGTCGGCGATACTAAACTTCAAGCCGCGCTCGACAAATTCAAAGTGAAGCTGATGGAAGAATCCCGCGCCAAGAACAAAACGCTTGCGCAATAACCTGAATGCAACAGCTCATCGCCGGCGTCCATAAATTCCGCAAAGATGAATTCGGCAATTACCGGAAGCTCTTCCGTAAATTGTCGCAGGAAGGCCAGAACCCGCACACGCTGTTCATCACCTGCTCGGATTCGCGCGTCCTGGCGGAACTGATCACCCAGAGCAAGCCCGGCGACCTGTTCGTCGTCAAGAACATCGGCAATATCGTGCCGTCCTTCAGCGCCAGCGGTGATACCAATTCCACCGCTGCGGCCATTGAATTCGCTGTCGAAAACCTGCGCGTCAGTGACATCGTCATCTGCGGCCATTCACAGTGCGGCGCCATTTCTGCGTTGCTGGGACAGCCGCCGGTCACGGATTCCATGCCGCATTTGCGCGACTGGTTGAAGCTCGCTTCGCCTGTCTTACAAACCTTGAAAACCGATTACACCCATCTTCACGACCACGATTCCCGCTGCACCGCGGCCGCCCAGGAAAACGTCCTGTTTGGCCTCGACAATTTACATAGCTACACGTGCGTACAGGACCGGCTTATGGATGGCTCGCTGCAATTGCACGGCTGGTTTTTCAAGATCGCCACGGCGGAATTGTTCGCTTTCGACCCCGAAACGCTCCAATTCACGCCGCTGGGAGAAAAATCTGAGCAGTAGGGCGCTCGGCCCCCTACTCCTCGGTGTGGGAAAAATAGTTTCAGATCTGGATCTGGAACTAGCCCAAAAGGTTTAATCGAAGGCTTTTGTGAATCTGCTTACGCCATCCATCCGTCACTTGCGCGCGTTCCGCAAATTCCGGCCACTTTGATACGACGGTGATGACCTCTTGGATGATCTGCTCGGCCCGACCACGTTTCATCATGGCGTTCCGGGCGCAGGCACGAAAATCTTCCAGGGTAAATCCGTCGCGCTTGCTATTCATGCTCATCTGGTGGGTCGCGGTCCAATGTCCCGCCGGGTTGTATCTATAAGTGACATCAAACGCCGGTGCCAGCGACCATTGCCCGCTTTTGTCCATCAGGAAGGCGATGTTTTTGACGTGATCATCCTGATTTCTGGCCACAAGATTGAACGTCATGCGCCTGAATTGCTCTTCCACCGCCGCCATGGGCAGGTTCAACTGGCGAATGGCAAGGATCGCCTGTTCGTAGGAGTAAGCGCCTGCGAGATTAAAATCAAAATGGCATAACGCGCCAAGCGATTGCATGTGCAGTTTTTCGCCGCCATCCAACCGGTCAAAGCGCCGCGACATAAAATGACGCCGTCCGTTTTCCTCCAAAAGGCGGCTTTCCGATACGGCCATCCCCGCCTCGCGAGCCATCAGGGAGTAGGCATATTCAATGGCGCCGTAGCCTTTGGGGTCTTCGAGCTCCTTGTCTTTATTGCCGGCAACCCCGTCGAATTTCAGCAGCCAATATTCAAAGCCCTGGCCGGCGGCAACCTGCCCGGAACGGACTTCGTTCGTGTGCCGGTTCCAGGCGATGACCGCTTTTGCCCGCGCCCCACCCGCCGAGGTGCCGACCCGCAAAATATCGCTCAACGCTTTTTTACGTTTATCGCCGGCGAAGGTCGCCTTCCAACTCGTGCGATGGCTCAAAATATCCGAGGCCAGTTTGACCAGCGCGTCGATCTCGATTTTTCCCGAACGTTGCGGCCGGGGCCCCATCGCCGGGGCAAATTCCAATGCGCCCATCCCCCGCGCACCGGTATAGCAAAGACGTTCCACGGCGTTGAAACTTTCCGGGGCGCGTCCCTGCGTTGCCAGCCACGCATCGATCAAGGCATTGCCAAACCTGTCAGGCAACGAATCCGCCAGCAATCCCGGCAACCCATAAAAAGTCCTCATCGGCAATTGCGGAAATGAATATACGGAGGCATTCAACGGCATGACCAGCGGCGAAAGTTCGATCCCGCTTTGCGCAAAAGCCGCATCATATTGGAAACGGGCGTGTCTCTCCCCGTCTTCCAACGATACTGCGCCGATCGTTCTTCCCCACAGGTTGACTTCTGCGATAGTCATGGCTCATCTCCCCATTGCCATTTCCTGGCCGGCGATTTCTTTGGGTTGATCCGCGAAGCGCGGCGACGCTCTTTGCCGCGCAATTTTAACTGCATCATCGGCCCGGGTGCTGTTTCAGGAACGAGCAAATCGAACCGGTCCAAAATGCCCAATACACGGCAGACACGGATGAAGCCGGTAAGCTGTGTCGCCACGGTACCCGTCTCAAGCCTGTCCACCGTGGGCCTGGAAATACCCGCCTGCCCGGCCAATTGCTCACGCGTAAGATTGCGTTCTATTCGCAGCGACCTTAGCCGCATTCCCAATTCATTAAGGATTGCCGCATCAGTCAGTTTGTTTGTAATGTTCACAATACATCAAATGTGATGTATTATTACATATATGTCAATTAACTTATCTTTTATGATGTGTTATATGTAATTTAACATTTAAGCTATCTCTGCAAATTTAAAGGAATTACGAACAGAAGAAATTGGTTGCGGGGGCAGGATTTGAACCTGCGGTCCCGCATAGCGGGATTATGATCCCGACACTTTTGTTAGTCCGGTCATCGCATAAAAACCCGATCCGCCTTTCTGCCTCTTTAAAAGAATTTCAAGCTTGGACGCATCAGATAAAGGCATTTGTATGCTCGTCCAAATCAGAACCCACGGACCTCGGTAACGCGTCCATTTGGAAACGCCGGTATTGTGCTGCTGTAATCGAATCGAAACATTCTCGCTCAAGCCTATGTAAAATTGCTTTTCTCCATTTTGTAAAACATAAACCTGATACGATTTATTCATTTCAAGAAAAGGCTCCACGTAGTAGGTCAGTCGGAAAAACAGTTGTGGGAAAAGGGGCTTTTCTCAATACGCCATTAAAATACTATGAAAGCATCATTTTGGCATGAAGCATGTCGGAATTTGTCGGAAACAATTTAGTGTCAAGTTTGCTTGTTTCGTTCAGACCGGGCGTTCACTTGTCTCAACGTGGGAAAGTAACGACGAAATTCAGGTTCATTCAAATTGTAGAGGCAATATGCCCCAGGCTTAAACATCATGAGAATCGGATCATCTACTGGCTGGTATTTGGCAAAGCGGAAAAGATGATGATTGAAAACGCTAAGACCAATTTCTATTGAGTCAAGTTTCAGCGTGTCCCGTCCATTTGGATTTATGCAGGGTAAAATAAAGGCATTATTTAAGGTCCAATCATTATATTGGCGTGCTTCAGTGTGCAGGTATTTGAGGTTCGACAAAATTACCAGGTCAACCAACCTAAATTGGTCAGTCGGCCAATATGATAACTCAGTGAACAACTCATTCGGGCCTGTTAATGTCTGCCACCAATTCGTCATATCTGTGAAATGTCCACACGCCACAAAAAGAATATTCAAATTATCATTCAGCGGAACAGATGAAAACTTCCCATTTCCACTAAGCAAAAAATCTTTCATGGAGTTGTCACGGTTCTGGATAGTTTCTAATTTATTCCAAGAAGAGGAAGTATCGAAAATGCTATGCAGAATAGCTGCTTTCTCGAAAAAGTCCGGCAGTCGGCCTACCGCTGCCAACCCAAGAGTGTTAGGATCGGCTTTTCTTTCTTCTGGGCATTTGACCTCTAGCGCAATTTTTTTTGAACCTGTTTCACAATACGCGTCCACATCCTTTGGCGCGTTCACCTGTTTATCAATTTCAAAATTCTGAACCGAAGGATTCCGTTTTAAGTCGTTCTGGACAGATAGTTCGGCAGCACTTTGCAAATATCTGTCCAAACTGAACTTGCTATCATTGGGAATGGAAAACTTTTCTTGTAAAATTTTTCCTACGTCCTTTGCAGGATAAACATTTTCCACCGCTGAAATAAAATCGCGCTTGTAGTTTCCACCCGCAGTTTGTAAAGGGTGCGAGGCTGATAACTTTTCTACTAAATCTCTAACATTTGGCCGGCTCATGGCGTAATAGCGTTTTCATAAATTTGCATTGCAAAGTCGCGAAAGCGAATTTAAATTTACTCTTCACTTTGCGAGAAGCGCGAACACATGAAGGAATATAACAGGTTGGCGAACAGATTTTGAAGTCGAAATTTCGTCTTGTAGTTTAACTGGCGGCGGTTCACTTTTTGGCTGTTCTGTTTTGCGATTGAAGACTAGAACGGCGGTTAGTTGATACCGAGAGATAACTGACGATGGCATTTTCAAAGACTTTCGAGCGGGAATTGAACAACCTATTCCGGCAGCGCACAGATTGGCTGCGAAGGAAGTTAGGTGAACGTGGCGTAGGAAAACCTCCTAAATTCAGCCGGAAAAAGGTGAATGCTGGAATTAAAAAACTCCAAGAATTTGCTTCAGATGGACTGGCAGATAAGCTGGCAAAACTGGAATTTGATGAATATATCACTTCCTGGAAAAACTACCATGTCAAGGGGCGGGGATACGACGGCAAGAGGCGGAATTTTGAAAAATGGTTTGCTGTCAATTTCAAAAATACGAAAGGGTTGATTTATGCGTTCTGGGGAGAGCAAAAAAATGTATCTATATTGGACGCACGGGTGCTCATGGCCATCGGCCATCATCGCATTTTGAAAAATACTGGTTTTCCGGTGTAAAGCGTGTGACGATTTTTTCAGTGAAAGGGAAAAGCCATATTCCAAAATTGGAGTGCATGGCAATCCATCGTTTTCGACCCGTACGCAATATCAACAAGGCGGCGACAAAAAAGTGGACTAAGGCATGTCCGCTCTGCACCACGCATAAGTATATTGAAAATGAATTGCGTGACATATTTCGGTTTAGATAATCGCCGTGAATGGCGCGGCAAAAAGCCGATTGGCACGAACGACCACGACAACCCCATGAGCGAAAGAAACACTTGCGGAAGATTTCCGGTTGAAATTTTATCATCGCCGTTTCTCTCAAATCGAATCTTGGCCGCAATACTGTCGAAAAATGTCAACTCAAGATTGCCAGCGCAAATGCAGAAAGTGATAAGACCCTTGTTTTTAAATGGGTTTTAAATTGGTTGCGGGGGCAGGATTTGAACCTGCGGCCTTCAGGTTATGAGCCTGACGAGCTACCGGGCTGCTCCACCCCGCGTTCCAGAGATGACCATGATGACATGTAATCCAGCCGATGCAAGTGTTAAAACGGGCTTACTCCATACCTGACCCAATAACCGGGCAACTTCAAATATTCCAGGTAAACCCGTTTTATCTCCTCTTTATGCATCCACTGCCAATGCGTCGATTCAAACATCGCCGGCCATGAGAAAAACTGCAGTTCCGGGGCATAATGTTCAAAGCATTTTAACGCCCGCCGCGAATGATACCAGGAGGTGACAATGATGGCGCTGTGCATTTTATCCTGCCGCATCATTTCGATGGAATAACGCGCGTTTTCGCTGGTAGTGCGTGATTTGGATTCCATCCGAATGGCATCCGGCGGAACACCGTCTTTGAGCAAAATCAGCCGGGCGATCTGATTGTCCCCTGCCCCGCTCACGATGATTTCCGGCGCGGCGTGTTCTTTGAAAAGCTCCGCCGCATATTCCGGCCGCTCCCAGGCGGCGCCCCCCAGGACGATAATCACATCGGCCTTGGCCGGTCCGTTATCGACGCACAAAAAGGCTTTCGGAAATACGATGGCCGCAGTCGCCAGGACAAAGAGCAAGAGCGTCGCCGCCAACATTATCCGCAAAATCCATTTTCGCTTTCGTATCACGACGAGAAAAATCGCAATTTAGCCGGTGGGTGTCGAATTGATTAATTAGTGGCATCAGAGCATCCTTGGGCGATGACTCGTCTTGACCAGGCCATGGTGGAACGCGGGCTGTGCCAGAGCCGCGAACGCGCCAAGCGTTCCATTCTCGCCGGCCAGGTCCGCGTCAACGGCCAGGTGGCACAAAAAGCCAGCGATAGCGTCGCCGTCGGGGATGAAATCGTCGTGGCTGCGCCGGAAAAATATGTCAGCCGCGGCGGTCAAAAACTCGAACACGCATTAAAACACTTTCAACTGGATGTCACCGGGCTGCTCACCATCGATCTCGGCGCATCCACAGGCGGATTTACCGATTGCCTGCTGCAATCGGGAGCGGCCAAGGTTTTTGCCGTGGATGTCGGTCAGGGCCAGTTTGCCTGGAAACTGCGGCAAGACCCGCGCGTCGTGGTCATGGAAAAGACCAATGCGCGGCACCTTACGCCGGCACATTTCCCCGCACTGTTCGACCTGGCGGTGATCGATTGTTCCTTCATCTCCTTGCGGCAAATCCTGCCGCCGGCCGCCGGCTTGCTGAAGCCGGACGGTAAAATCGTGGCGCTCATCAAGCCGCAGTTCGAGGCGGGCAAGGCCGAGGCCGACAAAGGACGCGGAGTCATCAGCGACCCGGCCATCCACGAGCGGGTTTTACGCGAGCTGCGCGATTTTATTTCCGCGCAGGCTGGCCTTTGCTGGCGCGATGTGGTTGAATCCCCGTTGCTCGGCCCTGCCGGCAACAAAGAATTTTTAACACTGATTGAAAAAAACGGCTGACAAAATCAAAACTGTGGGGTTGATCGGCAACCTGGATAAGGCGGATTGCATGAGCATCATCCGCAAGGCGATGCGGTTGATCCAGCGGGCCGGGCGCAAAGCCATCGTGGACGGCGACCCTGCCGCGCTCGCGCGCAAATCCGACCTGCTGCTGGTGATCGGGGGCGATGGCACGATGCTCCGCGCCGCACGCGATATCGCCGGCTCGACCACGCCGATGCTGGGTGTGAACATCGGCGGCCTCGGTTTTCTGACCGCTGTCCCCTCTCGCGATCTGGCACGGGCGCTCACCAACGTTTGGGAGGGTGAATTCGCCTATGAAACCCGCGCCATGATCGAAGTCAGCGGCAATTGCAACGGCAAAGGCATCCAGGAAAGCGCCCTCAACGACATCGTCATCAGCCGTGGCGCCCTGGCGCGGCTCATCGCCCTGGACGTCAGCGCCGACGGCGAGATCATCACCAATTATCGCTGCGACGGATTGATCATCAGTTCGCCAACGGGTTCGACCGCCTATTCACTGGCCGCAGGCGGCGCGGTGGTTTTGCCATCCGCCGAAGTATTCGCCCTGACGCCGATCTGTCCGCATGCACTTTCGAACCGTTCCATCATTTTACCGCTCGATTCGATCATCACCGTCAAGGCTGCCAGCCCGCTGCCTTCGACGCTTTTAAGCGTAGATGGCCTGGTGGTCGCCGACCTGGATGCAGGCGATGAAGTGACGATCCGCCGCAGCCGTCGCTCGATCCGGCTGGTCCATTTGGCCAACAGTTCTTTCCTCGAGGCCCTGCGCCGCAAATTACAATGGCGCGGTGCATATTTTTAATTTTTAATCGTTCGCCGATGAGAACCAAAACAGTCCAGCAGGCACGATGCCTGGAGCCCGGTATTCGTATCGGAGATCATTCCGCAATCCGCATTTAACATGGTCCGCCTAAAAGACATCGCCCGGCACGCCGGCGTTTCCGTGATGACAATCTCCAAAGCGTTGCGCGACGCGCCCGACGTGTCCGCCGCGACGAAGGCCCGCATCAAGAGCCTGGCATTCCAAATGGGTTATGTCCCGGATTCCAGCGCCCAGGGTCTGCGGACCAAAACGACAAAGCTTTTCGGCCTGGTCATCCCCTCCATCACCAACCCGATCTTTGCGCGCATCGTATTCGCGATCGAGGACCGGGCCCATGAGCTCGGATACGATATTTTGATCGCGCACACCCACAACAAGCCCGAGCGCGAGGAGCATTGCCTGCGGCGTTTCCTTTCGCGCCGCGTGGACGGCATCTTTATATCACCGGTCTATCGATTCGAAGCTGAGGCCCGCATCTACCAGGAGATTCTCAACCGCAAAATTCCGACGGTATTGCTCGGTCCGCCCGCGCCCTTTTGCAAGACATTCCCGGCGGTCGAGATTGAAGAATTGGTGGCCAGCTATAACGCCACGCAGCACCTTTTGAGGCTGGGCCACAAGCGCATCGCTTATCTTACCGGTCCGCCGGTGGCGCCCTGGGCACATGACCGTTTTGAAGGGTATCGCCGCGCTTTGCGCGAGGCGAACCTGGAGCCGGACGATAAACTGGTCTTCCAGGCCGGCAGCACCATTGAGGATGGAACCAAGGCTGCGTTGCAGATGCTCAATGAAGGTTGCAATGCGACCGCGGTGCAGGCCGTGAACGACCTCGTAGCCGTCGGCTGCGCCGAGACGCTCTACGCGCAAGGCATGAAGATTCCTGATGACATTTCCATCATCGGATTTGGCAATGTATTAGCCGGGGAATTTTATCGAGTGCCGCTGACAACGATGCGCCAACCGAAGTTTCGCCTGGGGATCGCTGCCGTGGATGCAATGATGAAGCTCATCCGCGGTGAATCGGTCCAGATGCCGCGCTTGACCGCTGAATTGATCGAGCGCAGGAGTACTGCAGCGCCAAAAGATTTAAAATGAAGTCTTCCGTTAAATCCAAGCTTTTACGCCTCAAGAGACAGTTGCCCGGCGAGATCTCCCTGGAACCGGCCAGACTCGCCAAATATGCCGGGGACAAATGGTTTGCCTCGCATCAACCGGACGCCGTCGCCCTGCCCCGCTCCGTTGAATCAGTTTCCAAAATCCTCCGTTTCGCCAATGAGAACAAAATCCCGGTGACTGCCCGGGGAGCCGGACACGGCTACGTCGGCGGCTGCGTGCCCATCCGCGGCGGCATCGCGCTCTCGACCGAACGCATGAATCGCATCCTGGAGATCAACCGAGGCGATTTCGTAGCCGTAGTTCAACCGGCCGTCATCACTGCGAAATTTCAGGCCGCCGTCGAAAAACTCAATCTATTCTACCCGCCCGACCCGGCCAGCCGTGCGGATAATTTTATCGGCGGCAATATCGCCACCAATGCCGGCGGCCCTCGCTGCCTGAAATATGGAGTCACGCGGGACTACGTGCTGGGCCTGCAAGTCGTCCTGGCCGACGGCACCATTATCCGCACCGGCGGGCGGACTCACAAGAACAAGACCGGCTTTGACCTGACGAAATTATTTGTCGGTTCAGAAGGCCTACTCGGCGTTATCACGGAAGCAACCTTGAAGTTGATTCCCCTGCCACCCTATCGGGTGACGATGGCCATCGGCTTCAATTCCATGCGCAATGCGGTCGGTGCATTGCAAGCGATCCTCGGCGCGGGATTTTTACCGTGCGCCCTGGAATTGGCGGATGAATTCACGCTTGCCGCCGCCGCAAAATATACCGGGGACAATCGCCTGGGCGTCTGCAAAGCACACCTGATCCTCGAACTCGACGGGCAGAAAAAGTCAGTGAGCGGCGAGTTGCCGGCGGTCGAACATGTGGTCAGGAAATTCAAACCGCTGTTCGTCCAACACGGGTATGGGGATGCTGAATGCGAAAAGATTTGGCAAATCCGACGGACCTTCTCAGCCTCGCTAAAATCCACCGGACTAAAAAAACTGAACGAGGATATTGTCGTCCCCCGCGGACGATTGGAGGATCTGTTCCGATTCACCGCACGCTTGCAAAAGAAGATCAAATTGCCCATCGCCTGTTTTGGCCATGCCGGGGACGGCAATATTCACGTGAATATCATGCTCGATACAACTGATGCAGCAGCCGTTAAACGCGGCGAGGCGGCCCTGGATGATCTATTCAAGCAAATCATCAAATGGAATGGCGCCATCACCGGCGAGCATGGAATCGGCCTGGCCAAAAAACGCTGGTGGCCGCTGGCTGTTTCCGCCGAAGTCCGAAAGCTTCACAGCGACTTGAAACATCTGGTTGATCCCCATCGCATCCTGAATCCGGGGAAATTTGTCGAATAAGTCGAGCGGTCACTCCAGCTTAAAATCCGCCGGATCGCCGGAAGCGCTGTCTTTGCAGATCCAAACCTCGAATTGCCCCGGCTGCACCACCCAATTACCGCGCGTGTCATAAAAGCCAAGTTCCCGGCTTGGTATATTAAATGTTAAATCCCGGGATTCGCCTGGCTGCAGGGAAATTTTTTGGAACCCTTTCAATTGGCGGACTGGCGGCGTGCCGCCGGCAAAGGCCATCGCCCGGATGTAGAGCTGCGCGACTTCGGTTCCCGCGCGATTACCGGTATTCGTTACCGTTACACTCGCGGTCAACGTGTCTCCAGTTTTCAAGACCGGCGAGGCTAATTGGACCGCACTATACCCAAACGAGGTGTAAGTCAGCCCAAACCCGAACGGCAAAAACGGCACGGTCGGTCCATCCACATAATTACCTTTCCAAAAACCGAAGCCCGGACGCCCGGTATTGTAATGGTTGTAATACATCGGAACCTGTCCGACGCTGTACGGAAAAGTAGTCGTCAACCGGCCTGACGGAGCGGTGTCCCCAAATAAAATATCCGCGACCGCATTGCCACCCTGGACGCCCGGAAACCACGCCTCTAAAACGGCGGATGCTTTGTCCAAGACTGCCGGCAACGCCAGCGGGCGGCCATTGAACAAAACGACCACGATCGGTTTTCCCGTCGCGGCAACCGCGTCCAGCAATTCCTGCTGGCGGCCCGGCAAATCCAGGGTACTGCGACTGCCATCTTCTCCGCTCCAATCCCTCGGCTCGCCCAACGCCATCACCACTACGTCGGCTGCATTTGCCGCGGAGACGGCATCGGCGATCTCGTTGCTTCCCGTCGGTTGCTCGGTGATCTTGGTATAGGTTTCGACATGCAACCGGGCCTTGCCGGCTTCGATGATGGAGCATCCGCGTGACACGGCGAGAGCAACATTTGATGGGAGCTTCGTTTTCATGCCGGAGGCCAACGAGACCATGTCTGCGAGGTGCCCGCGGGAATACCACGGCCCTACCATTTCTTCAGCGTCGTCGCCTAACGGCCCGATCAAGGCGATATGGGTTATCTGTTTGGAGAGCGGCAGGATGGCGTTGTCATTTTTCAGGAGCACGCAGGATTTTGCCGCCGCCTCACGGGCCAGCGCCACGGCGTCCGGCTGTAGATTGGCTGTTTGCCATCGGGATTCATCGGTATAAGGCTGGTCGAACAGGCCTTTTTCAAATTTCACAGTCAGCACGCGTCGCACCGCTTCATCCAGCACCGTTTTTGAGATTTGTCCGGATTTGATCTGTGCCGCAACCGTATCCTGATAGGTCGTCGACACCATTTCCATGTCCACCCCGGCGGTAAGCCCGAATCGCGCGGCCTGGGTTTCGTCCGCCGCCAATCCGTGATCGATCAATTCGCCGACCGAATTGTAATCGCTGACGACAAAGCCTTTAAATCTCCATTCAGTGCGGAGAATATCCGTAAGCGTATGATGATTACCGCTTGCCGGAATGCCATCGAGATCATTGAACGCGCTCATCACCGTCAGCGCCCCGGCATCCACGCCGGCCTTGAACTGGGGCAAATAGAAATTCCTCAGGGTAAATTCGGAGATCTCGGTCGTGTTATAATCCCGGCCGCCTTCCGTCGCCCCGTAGCCCACGTAATGCTTCAAACATGCGACCACCCGGTTTGTGTCGGCAACGTTCGTTCCCTGGAGACCGCGCACACAGGCTGCGGCATAAAGTGAACCCAACCACGGGTCCTCGCCAAAACCCTCGGCGATGCGTCCCCAGCGCGGGTCACGCGCCGTATCCAGCATCGGCGAAAACGCCCAGTCAATTCCCGCTGCTGCCGCCTCCCGCGCCGCGATGGTATCTGTACGCTCGAACAAATCCGGTTCCCAGGCGCACGCCTCCGCCAGCGGAATGGGAAAGATGGTGCGGAAACCATGGATGACGTCATGACCAAAAATTAAAGGGATGCCCAGGCGACTTTGCTCTAGGTCGATATGCTGTAATTTATTACGCATGAGTGGGTCTTCCACCAGGTGGGAGCCGCAAAGAAACGAACTGATATCGCCCCGGGCCAATCGATCGCGCATCACCACATCAGAGTTTGTTTGCGTGTCCGTCTGCCAAAGCTGGCCGATCTTTTCTTCCAGCGTCATCCGTTTGAGCAGATCGTTGACGCGTTTGGGGATCGGCTGGGACGGATCCTCGTAAACCTCCTTTTTCCCGTCCTTGTTCAGGTCAATCCAGCCATCATGATAAATCGAAGGTGGAACCGCTGCCGCTGCGGCTAACCCTGCGAACAGTCCAATCAGAACCCAATAACGTTTCACAGGCGGAAATGTGGCGTGAAAAGTGACGAATTTCAAAAAATATTTCATGGGGGATTTATTGAGCCTCCCCAACCATGACCACAAATTCCCCTTTCAAGCTCCGTTTTTTTGCAATCTCCAAAAGCCCGGCCGGCTTGCCGCGCAGGAATTCTTCAAACTTTTTAGTCAACTCGCGCGCCAGGACGACCTCTCGATCAGGGAACACCTCATTAAGCTCGCCCAGCAATTTTTCGATCCGATAGGGCGATTCGTAAAAGACCAGCGTGCCCCCTACCGCCTTGAGTGATTCCAATTTATTCCTTCGTTGCCCTGATTTATGCGGGAGAAAGCCGACGAAATGAAACTCATCCGTAGATAATCCACTCGCCGTGATGCCGGCTACCAGCGCGCATGCGCCTGGAACCGATTCCACGCGGAATCCGGCGGCGATGGCTGCCGCCACCACCCGCTCACCCGGATCACTGATCCCGGGACTGCCCGCATCGGTGATCAACGCGATTTTCTCGCCGCGTCCGAGCCGCGCGATGATCTCTTCGCTGCGCTTCGCCTCGTTGAATTGAAAATAGCTCAGGAGCGGTTTGGAAATGCCAAAATGTTTAAGCAACTGTCCGGAACGCCGCGTATCCTCGGCGGCGACGACATCGCATTCGCGAAGGACTCGCAGCGCACGCAAGGTTATGTCTTCCAGATTGCCGATGGGGGTAGCGACGAGGTAAAGAGTGCTCGAGGTCAGTGGCGGCAATGTCGCGTCCATGCATGATTTTGAACAAAAATCAGGATGAAACCAATTTGATTTGTTAATCGTCTGTCCGTAACAGCAAATTAACTTGACCGGCGGAGTATTGGCATTAGAGTTACTTTTGAAAGACCACAATTATGAACAGCAGGCATGTCGGAGTTTTATTGGTCTCATTTCTTTGGCTTTTGTCGGCAAGCATCGCTTGCGCAACCAGTTATACTCTCACCCTCGTTTCGACAGGTTCCGGCAATATCGGTGAAAATCCCACCAATTCCACTTCCACCTTCCCGCAGGGAGCCACGATCACAGTCACTGCCTCGCCTGCCGCAGGTTGGTACTTTTTCAACTGGTCAGGCGATACAAATGGTTCAGTGAATCCATTGAATGTGACGATGGAATCGGCCCTCGTGATCACGGGAAATTTTCTGCCCTATTCCACTTACACCCTGACCCTGGTGACTAATGGCCAGGGAACGATTGGCTTAAATCCATCGGGCGGCAGTTACGATAGCAATACAGTTGTGACCGCGACGGCCACCCCGATAACGGGTTGGGTATTTACCGGATGGTCGAATGCCACCAACACTGCGGTCAATCCAGTATCGCTGGCCCTGGACGCGAGTGTTTCGCTGGCGGGAACGTTTGCCGAATTGCCCAAGTTTGACACTCAACCGGCCGGAGTGACCAATGTGGCCGGCAGCACGGTAAGTTTCAGCGCACTGGCGGAAGGCGCCCTGCCATTGGGTTATCAATGGTATTTCAGCGGCGGTTCGCTGGGTGTGGCCACAAATACCACGCTCTCATTGACCAACGTCTCCTCCGGCCAACAGGGAAATTATTTTGTGATTGTCACCAATAATTATGGCAGCGCGACCAGCTATGTGGCTTCGCTCACGCTTACCAATACCGCCGGGTCCACAAATGTAGTCACTACTCCAACAGAGGCGGGCTTGCTCACGGCGATTCAATCCGGCGGTTGGATCGGGCTGAATTTTAATGGAACAGTCACCCTGACGAACACGATCACCATCACCAACAATGTGATCCTGGATGGAAGCGGTGTAGCGGTGACCATCAGCGGAGGCAATGCGGTGCAATTATTCACTGTGGCACTGGGAGCAAGCTTAACTCTGTCCAATCTGACCCTGGCCAACGGCGAATGTGTAGTCACCAACGGTGCACCGGGGACACCGGCCGATGGGGGAGGGATTTATAATAACGGCTCTGTGACATTGGACGGTTGCACGGTGACGAATAACAGCGCGCAATCTTTGATTTTTGGTGGATTGGCACGCGGCGGCGCCATTTTCAACAATGGGGGCACTGTGCTGTTAAATCAATCAGCGATATCAAACAATGCAGTTATCGGAGGCGGACCTAATAGTAGTACTACGGCACAGACGGTTGGCATCAGTTTAGGCGGGGCAATCTACAATACAAACGGGGCGATAACAATTATTGGATGCAACGTCAGCAGCAATCTTTCTAAAAGTGTCTGTGAAGCTCCTCTCATTTCCAATAATGGCCCCGACGGCCTGTCGATGGGTGGTGCTATCTATCTAGCCTCCGGTTCGTTGACAGTTGCGAACAGTTTTTTTGCATCGAATTTATCCCTGGGTGGTGTTGATCCTATTATGGATATCGGTGTCGCAAGCCCTGCATATGGAGGAGCGATCGCCGTTATGAACGGAAACTTTTCCATCAACTCCAGTCAATTTTCTGGCAACCAGGTCGGCGGCGGCAATGCAATTTCTCACGGTACGGCTGCCCCTGCCTTTGGCGGAGCCGTCTATAGCGGTTCCAGCGGGACGGTTGCTGATTCCACGTTCTACGGCAATCAAGTGATCGGAGGAAACAATTCTTACAATTTTGGTGTCTCAGGTTTTCAAGGCACAAATAGTGGAAATGGCGGGGCCATTTATAATGCCGGCACGCTTGCGCTCAATCGTTGTTCAATCTATTCAAATTACGTCCAGGGTGGGTCGGCCAGTGCATACACAGACTCCGAGGCTCTGGGTGGAAATGGGCTTGGTGGCGGGATTTTTAACGCATCGCAATTGGCGGCGACAAACTGCACCATCGCATTAAATTCTGCCATTGGCGGTGCCGGATCCGGGTGGATCTATGGGCCTTATATTAATGGCTACTCAGGCACTGCTCTTGGAGGTGGCGTATTCAACAACACCAGCGCCACGCTCATTGCCATGAATGATACCATTGCCAGCAACACTTGCTCTTCACCTGCTGGCGGTTATATGTCTGGTTACACCAACGGTTTTGCCGCCGGCGCGGAGATTGCCAATACCAACGGCACGCTCGCCTTGCATAATTCCATCATCGCTTACAGTGGCACCAACAGCAATGCCTACGGTACCATCACCGATAATGGCTACAATATTTCCGATGACGGCTCGGCGAACTTTTCCAGCGGTTCCAGTTTCAATAACACCAACCCGCAACTGGCGCCGGTGGGTAATTATGGCGGTCCAACTCTTTGCATGGCCTTGCTGTCCGTCAGCCCGGCGATTGATTGGGGTGATACTCATGATTTCCCCAATGTGGATCAACGCGGATATCTCCGACCCATCGGCGGAGTCCCGGACGCAGGAGCCTATGAATACGGTTCGTCCCAGGCATTTAATCCTGACCTGAATGTGCTGCCGGTCCAGGGGAATCTTATCCTCTCCTTCACGGCGGTTCCTTCGCACACGTATTATTTCCAGGCCTCTCCAAATTTGACGTCATGGATTAACCTAAACACCAACGGCCCATTTGGCACGTCGACAAATATCACTGAAGTTATCAACGAACAACCCGCCGAGTCTCAATTTTTCCGCCTGTTCGTTCAATAAACGGATGCCATTACGAATTGATGGCATCCCTGGTTAATTTTCCGTTCACCAACCGTAAAAGGTTTGAAGCATTTGCATTCTGAAGCGCAGGGGGCAACAGCGATCCGGGAAAGCTTTGATAGCAGATCGGGCGCACAAATCTCTGAAGCGCAGCGGTGCCAACGGAAGTAAAGCGCACATCGGTTGTGGACGGATACGGCCCGCCATGATTCATCGACGGACAAACTTCAACGCCGGTAGGAAAACCGTTGATGATAAGCCGCCCGGCTTTCCGC
Organism: Verrucomicrobiia bacterium; assembly: GCA_036490655.1. Taxonomy (GTDB): domain Bacteria; phylum Verrucomicrobiota; class Verrucomicrobiia; order Limisphaerales; family UBA11358; genus UBA11358. The sequence continues at coordinate 326,391 of DASXDM010000029.1, forward strand.
TCCAGGATCCGCAGGAGACGCGTCGCGTTTTTCAGTTCATCCGGAGTACCGTGGACCGCCGCCGTCAATTGACCTTCCAAATTCATGGCGATGTCTTCCAACTCGGATATCGTTTGCGCGGAGACCAGGATTGAAAACGGCCCAAAAACCTCCCGGGACAATTCCGGATTGCTTCGAAAGATTTGTGCATCTGCGCGGATCAAAACCGCCTCGGCCTGGGTCTTCACCGGGTCAGGATTGTCCTTCGAGCGGGCAAGCAGTTCCGTACCACAAGCTTCGGAGGTACGCGCAAGACCCTTGTGATATGATTCGCAAATCCCGGCATGCAGCATTGTCGTCGGCGCGACCTTTTCGAGCAATTTTCCGAGGTGCTGTTGGAATTGCTCAAACGCGGCATCCTGGAGTCCAAAGACCAAACCCGGTTTGGTACAGAATTGGCCGACCCCGGTGGTAACGGAGTTCTTCAGGCCTTCGGCGATTTGATCTGCCCTCTCGCGCAACGCTCCCGGCAGGATAAAAACAGGATTTAAACTGCTCATCTCCGCGAATACCGGAATGGGCTCAGGTCGCGCGGAAGCAGCATCGAACAGTGCGCGACCAGCGACAAGCGAACCGGTAAAACCGACCGCCTGGGCAATCGGATGCTTCACCAGGCTGATTCCGATGGTTTTTCCAAATCCATGCAGCATGGAAAATACTCCTGCCGGCATTTCGCAAGCCCCGACAGCACGGCGGATCGCTAAAGCCGTCAATTCCGATGTTCCCGGATGTCTCTCATGGGCTTTTACGATGACAGGATTTCCCACTGCGAGCGCCGATGCGGTATCGCCGCCGGCTACCGAATATGCAAACGGAAAGTTGCTCGAACCAAAAACGATTATCGGTCCGATGGGAATGAGCATCCGGCGCAGATCAGGCTTGGGGAGCGGTTGACGGTCGGGAATGGCCGTATCAATCCGCGCGTCCACCCAGGAGCCTTCACGGATGACCTGCGCAAACATCTTAAGCTGATTGACCGTGCGTGCCCGCTCACCAGCCAATCGCGCATCCGGCAAACCGGTCTCCAGGCGCGCCAGCGTAATAAGCTCGTCTCCCAGCGCCATGATTTCGTCAGCGATGCGTTCAAGAAAGACGGCGCGCTGTTCTCCGGTTGTTTCCCGGAAGGTGCCAAACGCCACTTCGGCCAGTTGCATCGCCTTATCGATATCCTGCTGATTTGCGGAATGGAAATCGGGTTGCAGCCGCGAATTATCAGCCGGATTGGTCGCGTGAAAAACCTCCCCGGAGCCGGAGCTCAACTGGTCTCCAATAAAATTATTTCCGTGTAGATTCATGTTTTAAACTACTACCACCGAATTTTTGAGCAAACCGATTTCGCCGATTTCTATCTCAACAAGATCCTTCGCCTGCAAGGTGAACGTGTCCGGCGGGACGACACCGGTTCCCGTCAAAAGGATCGCGCCATGCGAAAAATTTTGGCTGCGGAAAAGGTATGCGGCCAGGCTCTCGAAGTTGCGCTTGATCTGGCTCACGGACGTTTCCCCGGTAAAAACATTTGTTCCATCGCGCTTGATCTCGACCCTGATTTTCCATTGGCGCGCCTCTGTTTCTGAAGCACCGAGATGGATCCAGGGGCCGAGCGCACAGGAACGTTCATAGATCTTCGCCTGCGGCAGATATAATAAGTTTTCGCCTTCAATATCCCGCGAACTCATGTCATTGCCGATCGTATGGCCAACGATCTTACCCATGGAATTCATCACCAACGCAAGTTCAGGCTCCGGCACATTCCATTTTGCGTCGCGACGGATACCAACATTGTCTCCGGTGCCAACCACTTTGTCGGGCATCGATTTGAAAAAGATTTCCGGCCGTTCCGCGGCGTATACCTTGTCATATGCATTGGCGCTGAAATCAGATTCCTCCATGCGCGCAGTTTTGCTGCGCAGATAGGTCACCCCAGCCGCCCAAACCTCCTGCCCTTCCACCGGAGTTAGCAATTTTACCTCTGCCAAAGAAACTCGTGGGAGATTTGTTTTTGTCAGCCGGTCCAATTGTGCGACTGCATCCGCGCTTTCGAGCAGCGGGAACATCCTCGTGATGCCGGCTGGGGCCAGGTCGAGCACCATGGCCCCATCCACGACCAAACCGATGCGAACTTCTTCCGTTGTATGTTTAAACCTGCAGAGTTTCATAGTTCATTCTCCCGCAGTCAATGGAATCGGCGGCGCTGTTTTCGGCAACATAAATGCAAGGCCCACACACACGAGCATCCCAAACCCAAGGACGATGAATGGCAGCGTGATGCTGTGGTACTCGCTTTTTAGCCAACCAGTGATATACGGGCCCGCGAAACCGCCGAGATTTCCAAAAGCATTGACCAATCCGATGACGACGGCCATCACGGAGCGCGGCAAAGTCTCAGCAGAAATCGCCCAAAAAGGAGCCATCGCCGCAAAAGGACCGGGAATCGCCAGGCACATGAAGGCATATGAAACCCAAAAATGGCCACTCAAGACAACACTCAAAATCAGGCTCACGCCGCTCATTGCATAAACCACGGCCACATGGCCGCGCCGCTCATGGGTCTTATCGGAATGCCGGGAATTCACAATCATCACAACCATCGTCACGGCGTAGGGAATGGCAAAAAGGATCCCGTACTGCAGCCCGTCAAAATTCCGGCCCTTCAGGCTGTCGGTAAAAAAAGTCATGCAACCGTATGCGGCACAATTATGTAAAAAATAGAGCGCGATCATGATAAACACCGATGGATGGAGCAGCCTTTCCATCCACGAAATCTTTGGCCCGGACTCCAACTCGTCGGCTTCTTTCTTCAAGATCGTTTCGACCTGTTCCTTCTCTTCGGCCGACAGCCATTTTGCCTCGCGTGGATGATCGCGGATGCAAAGCCACCAGATTGGCAGCCAGATAAAGGGTAAAATCCCCTCAAGGATCAGCATGGACTGCCAGCCAAATTTTCCAAGCAGCCAACCCGTGAGTGGAGCAGAAGCGGCGACAGCGAGAGGCTGGCAAAGAAGCCAATAGGCATTGGCGCGCGCGCGTTCAGCCCGGGAAAACCAATTCATCATCAGCACATAGGTGGCAGGAAAAACCGCGCTTTCCGCAACGCCGAGAAAAAACCTCATTACCTCGAACTCCCGGAAAGACTTCGAAAAACCACAACCCATGGCAAAAATTCCCCAACTGATCAGGCATATGCTCACAAGCTTGCGCGCACTCCAGCGCGAGGCCAGATGACCGCCGGGAACCTGCATCAGGACGTATCCGATAAAAAAAATCCCCGCCAATTCCCCCTTCATTTTATCATCCATCAGCAAGTCATGCATCAACGAGGAGATTTTCGGTTCAAGCGCTAACGAAACGTTGGTGCGGTCCACGTACGAGATCGTGTACATGAGGAGCGCGACGGGCAGGAGCCGCAGCCAGCGTTGTTGCGTCATAGATGGGTGCGTGATTCTCCGGCAACGCGGCGGAAAGTCGAATCTTAATTCAGTTTTCCAATCCTTCTGAAAATGGTTCAATGACCGCATGTCCGACAACGATCCCCTCGCCTCTTCCCCGCAAGAAATCTATCAGGTCCGGACCAAAACAACCGGCCCGGCGGGAACGTTGCCGCTCACCGAAGAAATGCTCTTGAAGAGCCCAAGCGGCGATCTGTTCGGCCTCACGTTAAATGTCGGGATGGGCTGGAAAGCGGAAGATGCCGGGCAAAGGCAATTTCTGATCTTGAGCACGCAAGGAGGATTGCGTGCGCCGGACGGGAAACCGGTCGCCCTGGGATATCACACCGGCCATTGGGAAATCGGATTGCTGGTCCAGGCCGCTGCCGAAGAATTTCGCACTTTAAAAACAATTCCCTTCGCCGGTTTTTGTTCCGATCCATGCGATGGCCGGACACAAGGCACCACGGGGATGTTCGACAGCCTGCCTTATCGGAACGATGCTGCGATCATTTTCCGCCGGCTGGCGCGTTCTCTTCCGCAACGGGCAGGCGTCCTGGGCATCGCCACTTGCGATAAAGGATTGCCCGCGATGATGATGGCGGTCGCCGGGTTGCGCGAGCTTCCGTGCGTGATCGTTCCCGGCGGCGTGACTTTGCCCGCTACCGACGGCGAAGACGCAAGCTCCGTCCAGACCCTGGGGACGCGTTTTGCCCATGGACAGATTTCCTTGTCTGAAGCGGCGGATCTTGGTTGTCGCGCCTGCGCCTCACCGGGTGGCGGCTGCCAATTTCTTGGCACGGCGGCGACTTCACAAGTCGTTGGCGAGGCGCTTGGGCTTTCCCTGCCCCACTCGGCGCTCGCGCCATCCGGGCAACCGGTGTGGCTGGATATGGCGCGTCGCTCAGCGCGAGCCTTGCATCAAATGAGCAATAACAAGACGGCCATCAGGGACGTTTTGACTGACGCTGCCATCCATAACGCCATGGTCGTCCATGCAGCCTTTGGTGGCTCGACCAATTTGCTCCTTCACATTCCTGCGATCGCCCATGCCGCGGGATTGCGATTGCCGACTGTGGAGGATTGGATTTCCGTCAATCGCCGTGTGCCACGCTTGGTCAGTGTCCTGCCCAATGGCCCGGTGCATCATCCGACGGTGCGCGTGTTTTTGGCCGGCGGCGTGCCGGAAGTCATGCTGCATTTGCGCCGGTTAAATTTGCTCAATACCGATGCGCTCACGATCACCGGCAAAACTCTTGGAGAAAATCTGGATGGGTGGGAAAAATCCGAACGACGTGCAAAGTTCCGCAAATTACTGCAAAAAATCGACGGAATCGACCCTGACGAAGTGATTTTTTGCCCAGAAACTGCAAAAAAGCGCGGTTTGACCAGTACTTTGCTGTTTCCTTGCGGTAATCTTGCACCGGAAGGTGCGGTCTGCAAGGCGACCGCGATTGATCCCATGGTTGTCGATCCGGATGGTGTGTATCGCAAGGAAGGGCCGGCCCGCGTGTTCACGAGCGAAAAGGCCGCCATGGCGACCATCAAAAACGGACAAATCAAGGCGGGTGACATATTGGTTCTCGCGGGAATCGGCCCTCTGGGGACTGGCATGGAGGAGACCTATCAAGTCACAGGCGCACTGAAATACCTGCCCGATGGCAAGCACGTCGCATTGTTGACGGATGCGCGATTTTCAGGTGTCTCCACGGGCGCGTGTATCGGGCATATCGGGCCGGAAGGCCTTGCGGGAGGACCGCTGGGAAAGGTTTTGGATGGCGATATCATTCGCATCGAGCTCGACCTGAAAGGAATCCACGGAACGATTGATTTGGTCGGCGCAGGCAAAAAGAAATTCTCGCCGGAGGAAGGGGCAAAAATTCTGGCGCAACGCACCACCCGAAAAGATCTGGCACCAGACCCCGCTCTGCCAGAGGACACGCGGCTATGGGCGAATCTGCAATCAGCCAGCGGCGGTACCTGGCGGGGTTGTGTTTATGATCCCGACCGGATCATTGCCGCGTTAGCACCTCGCGGCAAATCGTAGCAGCGGCTTGAGGCCGGCCCAATGTCTTTGCTGCCCTGGCCATTTCCGACAATTTCTTCGAGCCAAGCAGTTGCTCAATGCGATACGGCAGGTCTTCCACGCGATTGGCTTTCGCGGCGGCGCCGCGTTCCAATAGAAAATCACTGTTTGCGGCTTCCTGTCCAGGAATCGGGTTTAAAATAAACATCGGCTTGCCCATCGCCAGCGCTTCGGAGGTCGTCAGGCCGCCAGGTTTGGTGATGATGATGTCCGCAATCGACATCAATTCGTGCATGTTGGTCGAGAACCCCAGAACATGGGCCGGATGCTTGTAATCACCCACGGCCAATTTTTTACGCAATTCTTCGTTACGCCCGGCTACCACAAGCATCTGGAACGGTGACTGCGCCTTGTCCAATTCCAAAAGAATTTCTGCGACCGGCCCCATGCCAAATCCACCGCTCAAGACCAGCAAGACCGGCAAATCATCGCGAAGACCATATTGTTTGCGAATGGCTTTAGCGTCGGGCCTGGAGGAAAACTTTGAAGCAATCGGGATTCCGGTGGCAATGATGTCCTTGTCCTTTGCGCCACGCGCGACGAGGCGCGCCCTGGTCTCTTCAGCGGCCACACAATACAGATCCACACAGGACTCCATCCAGAGCGCATGAGCTTCGAAATCCGTGACAATGCAGGCCACAAACGGCCGGATGCCGTCTTTCTTTTCGCGCAACGGGGTGAGTGTTTCCAAGGGCAGATAATGCGTGCACAGGACCACATCCGGCTTGAATTGCATCACATGGCGGGCGAATCGTTTTTTGGAGCCGCTCGGGAATTTACGCTGGATGCGCTTGAGTTTTTGGAGAAGTTTCGGATCGTCCGTTTTGGCAAACATCATTCCCCAAAGATCCGGAGCGCGCTCCACCAATTTCACGTAGCCATCAGAATAAATCTTCCGGTGCAACGGGGAGAAGAGCTTGAGGAGGTCGATTTTTTCGACGACATCGTCGGGCCGCGTCGCGCGCCAGGCCTCTTCCAGGGCGGCGGCAGCGGCAAGATGGCCTCCCCCCGCAGTCACAGTGGCAATCAGGATTCTCATCTGTGAAAACGCTAACAAAAAACATGAAAAAATGCAGCGAATTGTTTTTAATACCCAAATGCGACGAGAGTATTCACGCGTTGTTCCTATTGCAGTGCCAAGGGGCATGGGGGTGTAGCTTTCTGGTGTCTCACCCCTCATCCTGGCGGAAAGGGAGATGAACAATTTTCACGCGCATCCCATCGGCGAAAGGAAAGCGGCACTCCACAACCTCGCGGAATTTCGACCGGGGCTTGGCTCTCGCAGCGACAGTTTTTCTTCAAACGCTCCAGTTCATAACGGTGGCCAAATGGCGTGACGAGAAGGGTAGCTTTCTGTTGTCTCACCCCTCACCCTAACCCTCTCCCCGTTAAGGGGAGAGGGAACAGGGAGAGGACATTTTTGCAGTCATTTGAAGGCAGATGGCGGACGACAGGTTCATCCGTCTTCGCTGCTACGACGCGACAAGGGGGTTCAATACGCGGTGTGCAAGGGACTGCGCCAGTCTCCTGGCGTTTTTCTGGAAGGTTGGCAGGAACAATTTTCACGCGCATCTCATTGGCGAATGGAAAGCGGCAGAGGACTGCCGCAGTCCACAACCTCGCGGAATTTCGACCGGGGCTTGGCTCTCGCAGCGACAGTTTTTCTTCAAACGCTCCAGTTCATAACAGCGGCCAAATGGCATGGCAAGAAGGGTAGCTTTCAGTGGTCTCACCCCTCACCCTAACGCTGACTCTCTCGCTCCCGCTCGTTCGGCCCTGTCGGGCTTTCGTCCCGCAAAGCGGGACAAACTCCTTTCGCCGTTTCCCAAACGGCTCAAGTCTCCCCGGGGAGAGGGAACAGGGAGAGGACATTTTGCAGTCATTTGATGGCAGATGGCGGACGAGAGGTTCATCCGTCTTCGCTGCGCTACGACGCGACAAGGGGGAGAAGGAAAAACGAGTCGCAGCTGCATTTCAAAGAGGTATCGCAACGCGAGGTTCCTGCCGTTACCTGTTTTATATTGCGATAGGAATAAGCCTGCCGCCCCTGCCGGGGCTTTGTCATCTAAATATCCAACCCACGGCTAAAGCCGTGGGCTATTGTCTTTCGCCGCTCCTGCGGCTCAAAAGCTGGCGCGCCTCCCGGTTAAGGGGAGAAGGAAAAACGGGTCGTAGCCGTGTTTCAAACGGGACATGTCCCGCAAAGTTCTACCAAATCGAGAAAGTGCCAATAAAGATACAGGGAATTGTTTTTATTGGTAAAATAAGCTATTTCTAGCCCGTGAAATCGGCCAATTCCTTCGCCATTGTTCTCGTGACTTCGCCGGACTTGAAAACCGCGCGGTTGTTAGCCAAGGCCGCGCTGGAGGCAAAGCTGATAGCTTGCGCAAATCTTATCCCCAAAATTGAATCGCATTACCGGTGGCGGGGAAAAATTGAGAAATCGCCCGAAGTATTGATGATTTTGAAGACCGCCAAATCACGGTTGGCACGGCTGGAAAAGCTCATTTTGGCCAAACACCCCTATGAGACGCCGGAATTCATTGTCCTGCCGATAAAGGCCGGCACCCGGAAATATCTGGGTTGGCTCGCCGATTCGATTTAACAAAAAACTTGTTGAACCGGCACGGCCCAGGCGTAAATTTGCTTAGGTGAATCCGACGAATCCGACGAATGCAGCAACGCTGATGCTGATGATGAGCTATATCCTCGCCTTGGCTGTTGCGTGTATCATATTTGTTGTGATCCTCATCGTGCAACGGCGGCGCGCAAAAGAATTGCAATCTTCTTCTCCCCCATCACCTTCCGTCCTGTTCGACGCGGTTCCACAACGGCCGGTGACCTGGCTGGCGATCCGCGCCGCCGCCCCGGAAGCGGTGATGCAGGCGCTCGGCCTGGACCGTTCAACGCCCTGTTCCTGGTCGGAAGGCATGGCCGGCGATCATGAGTTCTTCATCAGCTCCCGGATCAATGGGTGGGTGATCGTCACCGGAATCGCCATCCCCAGCCCGGACGACGATATCGATGAATGCTTTTATTTTTTGATTTCATTAAGCCGCAAACTGGGGCATGTGCAATTCTTCCATGCGGAGAAATTTTCGTTTCATCATGCCTGGATGCGCATGGACGACGGCTGCGTGACCCGCGCATACGCCTGGGCGGGAGAAACGATCTGGAACCAGGGCATCAAGACCGCCGGAGAAATGGAGCTCAAGATGAAATGCTTCCCCTACGGGCAGGATTCTTTTTCGGCAAAAGCCATCGAAGATAATTTCAACAAAGTATCAATGCTGGCCACCCGCTGGAGCCTTGACCCGGCGCGCATCCGCTCATTCAAAAAATCTGATGGCATCGCCGGCCAATCGCAGGTCAATTGATCGCGCGTAACATCCTGGCAATCCCGATGACCCCGGAATCCTGTCCCAATTGCGGCGCCGAGGTGCCGCCTAAAGCCAGAGCCTGCCCGGAATGCGGCGCTGACGAAAGCAATGGCTGGTCGGATGCCGCCCACAGCGACAGGCTGGGTCTGCCTGATGACAACTTCGATTACAATGACTTTGTGAAACAGGAGTTTGGCGCGGAACAAAAACCACGGGGCATCAATTGGTTTTGGTGGGTGATCGCGATTGCGGTTCTTTTGCTTTTCTTGTTTTTGATCCTGCGATAGAAGGTTTGAAAATGGCTAATCAATGGATCCGAAGGGTGTAGAGGATAGCTTTTTGTGGTCTCACCCCTCATCCTTTCAATGCGCGGTGCGCAAGGGACTGCGCCAGTTTCCCGGCGCTTTTCAGGAAGGTTGGTATGAACAATTTTCACGCGCATTCCATTGGCGAATGGAAAGCGGCAGAGGACTGCCGCACTCCACAACCTCGCGGAATTTCGACCGAGGCTTGTGTTCTCGCGGCGACAGTTTTTCTACAGACGCTCCAGTTCATAACGGCGGCCAAATGGCATGGCGAGAAGGGTAGCTTTCAGTGGTCTCACCCCTCACCCTAACCCTCTCCCCGTTAAGGGGAGAGGGAACAGGGAGAGGACATTTTGCAGTCATTTGAAGGCAGATGGCGGACGACAGGTTCATCCGTCTTCGCTACGCTACGACGCGATGAGGGGGAGAAGGGAAAGCGAGTCGGAGCCGTGTTTCAAAGAGGATATCGCAACGAGCATTACTTGATTTATATGGTGATAGAAATAAACCTGTCGCCCCTGCCGGGGCTTTGTCATCGAAATATCCAACCCACGGCTAAAGCCGTGGGCTATTGTCTTCCCGCCGCTGCCGCGGCTCAAAAGTTGGCCCGCCTTCGGTCAACCTCAGAAAGCCTGGCGGCTACGGAATTGTTTGAACCGCCACAACATAAATGATGCCTTCAATAAAAAAGCCCGCTCACTTGAGCGGGCTTTGAATTGTTAAACCGGTTTAGGACTTCTTTTCTTCCGGCTTGGTTTCGGCAGCGGAAGCGGCTTCGGGTGCAGCCGGAGCTTCCGCCGTGAAATCAACCCATTCCAAAATAGCCCTCTGCGCGGCATCGCCATTGCGCTGGTTCATCCTGATGATGCGCGTGTAGCCGCCGTTGCGGTCCTTGAATGCCGGCGCAATCTCCTTGAAAAGGATCTTGGCCGCGTCTTCCTGGTGCAAACGGGCGGTAGCAAGCCGGCGATGATGGATGGAACCTTTCTTGCCCAGCGTCACCATTTTCTCGGCGACTGAGCGCGCGGCCTTGGCCTTGGCCAAAGTCGTGGTCACCCGCTTGTGCTTGATAAGGCTGCAAACCAGGTTGGCAAGCATCGCGTTACGATGCTCTGAGGTACGGCCAAGCTTGGCCGTGCGTTTTAAATGTCGCATAAATTACTCAAGTTTCGGTTCTTCTTTGGGCGCTTCCAGCAAGCCCGGCTCGAAGTTCATCCCGAGCGAAAGGCCCAGCGCCTGAAGCTTGTCTTTGATTTCGTTCAACGATTTTTTGCCGAAGTTGCGATATTTGAGCATTTCCTGCTCGGTCTTCATCGCCAACTGGCCAACCGTCGTGATATTCGCGTTGTTCAGGCAGTTCGCCGCGCGGACGCTCAACTCGATCTCGTTGACACTCATGTTGAGAAGTTTCTTCATCTTCGTCTTCTCTTCGTCCTGCTTGTCGGCGGCTTCCTCGAACTCGATCGCGTTCTTGTCGTAAAGCGCGAAGACGTCCAGATGCTTTTGGAGCACCACCGATGACTGCGTGAGGGCGTCATCAGGGGTGATGCGTCCGTCGGTCCAGATCTCAAGGATCAGCTTGTCATAATCCGTCCGGTTGCCGACGCGCGCGGCTTCCACGGCATAACGCACGCGGGTCACGGGGGAAAAGATCGAATCAATGGCGATGACGCCGATGGCCTGGCCGGGCTTCTTGTTCTCGTCGCCCGGGCAAAAACCACGGCCGATCTTGACCGTCAATTCCATCTCAAATTTTTTCTTCTTGTCCAGTGTGCAGATGTGCTGGTCGGGATTGACCAATTCCACGTTCTGGTTGACCTGGATGTCGGCGGCGGTCACGGCGCCTTCTTTATTCACCGAAAGGAGGAGCGTCTGCTCATCGCGCGTGTGCGCTTTGAACTTGATCCGCTTGAGATTCAAAACGACGTCGGTCACGTCTTCGACCACGCCTTCGATGGTGGTGAACTCGTGCATCGCGCCGTCCACTTTGATGGAGGTGATGGCCGCGCCTTCCAGCGAGGAGAGCAGCACCCGGCGAAGGGAGTTGCCGATGGTGTGGCCGTAACCGGTCTCAAACGGGTCGGCGACGAATTTTGCGTACGTGGGGGTCGCGCCGGCTTCTTCCTTCTGCAAGCGCTTGGGCATCTCGAAACGTCCTAATCGAACTGGCATATTTTCCTTTCAACAATTTTAATCTGGCTGCCCCGGTGGTTTATTCCCGCGACCGTGGCAACCCGTATAATTGTTTTGTTAGTTTACTGTTTAGCGGGAATAAAATTCGACGACGGCCTGTTCATTGGCGATCGGCTGGATCTCGTCACGGGTCGGGACGCGCATGACGGAGCCCTTGAACTCTTCCTTGTTCATCATGAGCCAGTCCGGCACGAGGCGGCTGGTGGCGATCTCCAAATTCTTCGTCGCGAGCTGGCGCGAGACGTTGTTGTTCTTCACTTCGATGACGTTGTTCACTTTCAACGCGAACGAAGGAACATTGACCTTGCGGCCATTGACCAAAACGTGGCCGTGAGAAACCATCTGGCGCGCCGCGGCGCGGGTATTGGCAAAGCCCAAATGATAAACGACATTGTCCAGGCGCGTCTCCAAAATCTGCAGCATCTGTTCGCCGGTGACGCCACGACGGCGCAGGGCCTTTTCATAAACTCCGCGGAATTGGCGCTCCAGCAGGCCGTAGAAGTATTTGAATTTCTGCTTCTCGATGAGACCCAGGCCGTAATCGGTGTGCTTGCGGCGTGATTTAGGACCATGGACACCCGGACCGTAGGGGCGGCGCTCCAAATATTTCGTGGGGCCGAAAATCGGCAAACCGAAACGGCGGCTGATACGAACGCGGGGACCTGTATAACGAGCCATATAATGTGTTAAATTCGGTTAAAATTAATTAAATTTAAGTCGGTTTAAATCGATCAGACGCGGCGTTTTTTGCGGGGGCGGCAGCCATTATGCGGCACGGGGGTCACGTCTTTGATGGCGGAGATCTCCAAGCCGATGGCCTGGAGGGCGCGGATGGCGGATTCACGGCCGGAGCCGGGGCCTTTGACGCGGATCTCGACTTCTTTCATCCCGTGGGCCATGGCCTGGCGGGCGGCGTCCTGCGCGACCTGCTGCGCGGCGTAAGCCGTGCTTTTGCGCGAGCCTTTGAAACCGACGCGCCCGGCGCTGGACCAACCGATGATATTGCCCTGCATGTCGGTGATGCTGACCAAAGTGTTATTGAACGTGGCCAAAATGTTCGCAACGCCAGCCGCGATGTTTTTCGCGTGCTTGGCCTTGACGATCTTCTTGGCATTGGCGTCTTCGCCCAAAAGTTCGGCGGCGGTAGGCGCGACGGGGACAACGGCTTCAGCGGGCGCACCGGCTGCGGGAGCAGCGGCGCCAGCGGCGGCCTTTTCCTTTTTCTTAGGCTCGGCGGCCTTCTTTTCAGATTTTTCAGCCGTCGCGGCTTTTTCAACCTGTTCAGCTTTCTCAGCTGCTTCAGGCTTTTGTTCTTTCGCCGGTTTCTTTTTTTGTTCTTCAGCCATAGTTCTCCAATCTCAAATCGTTCTAATCAATGGATGCCGGTCTTGGCATTGGGATTGCGCTGGACGCCGACCGTCTTGCGCGGGCCTTTGCGGGTGCGGGCGTTCGTTTGGGTCCTCTGGCCGCGCACGGGCAATCCACGCATGTGGCGGATGCCGCGATAGCATTTGATGCCCTGGAGGCGCTTGAGGTCCATGCCGATCTCGCGGCGCAAATCGCCTTCGATGACGTATTTGCCTTCCTGGATGGCGTGGACGATCTGGGCGAGCTGTTGTTCGGTGAGGTCCTTGGCGCGGATCGCGGGATCGATATTTGCGCGTTCGAGGACTTCTTTTGCATTGACCGGGCCGATGCCATAGATATAGCGGAGCGCGATATCAATGCGCTTGTTCGGCGGGACTTCAACACCAATGATGCGTGCCATAAATTAAATATTAACCTTGCCGTTGCTTGTGACGTTTATTCGAGCAGATGACACGGATGACGCCACGACGGCGCACCACTTTGCAGTGCTCGCACATTTTCTTTACTGATGCTCGGACTTTCATTTTAAATTCTTAATTTCTTCGACTATCCGCCCCGTGCTCAAATCATAGGGCGTCAATTGCAATCTTACCCAGCCACCGGCTTTTAACCCGGCAAAATTCTTCTTCGTCCTGCCCGTCGCGAACGCCGTCAAACGGTGCCCGTTGACCAGTTCCGCGAGCCAGGTGCCATTCGGCAGGGCCTCGATCACGCGACCTTCAATTTTGAAAGCTTCGTTGCCGGGCATGTCAAAATCTCCGGATCTCCGCCAGTCACAAGGACGGTATGCTCAAAATGAGCAGATAATGAACCATCTTGCGTCACCACTGTCCAGCCATCTTTTAAGATTTTTACGGCCGGCTGGCCCGCATTCACCATCGGTTCAATGGCGATGGTCATGCCCGGGCGCAACAGCTCATTCATCTTCCGATCAACAAAATTCGGCACTTGCGGCTCTTCGTGCATTTCGCGGCCGACGCCGTGGCCCACAAACTCGCGCACGACGCTAAACCCGTTTTTCTCCACAAAATTCTGTACTGCGCGCGAAATATCCGTCACCCGCTTTCCGGGCCGGGCTGCCGCAATCCCCAGGGACAGGGCCTGCTCGGTCACGTCCAACAGCCGCTGCGCATGGACCCCGCAACCGCCGACGGCGAAGGTCCGGGCGTTATCGCCGATAAAGCCCTTATAACTCACACCGACATCCACGCTGACAATATCGCCAAAATGCAATTCGCGTTCGCCGCCGATTCCATGGACGACTTCTTCATTGACCGAAAGGCAGACGTGGCGCGGATATTTCCGGTAGCCCAAAAACGCGCTCTTGCCGCCATGCCGCTTGATCTGCGCCGCGGCAAAATCATCCACCTGCATCGTCGTCAGTCCCGGCTTGAGGAAGGCGCCGATCTCGTCCAGCACTTCCGCCGCCACCGCGCACGACGACCGCATCAATTTCAACTCGTCTTCGCTTTTGATCTTTATTCCGCCCACAAAATCAAAACCGTCCGCGCAAACGGCCTTTCTTCAGGAATCCGTCGTAATGGCGCATCATCAGATGCGACTCGACCTGCCTCATGGTATCGAGCAAAACGCCGACACTGATCAAAATGCTGGTGCCGCCCAGGAAGCTGGCCACGGTCTGGTTGATATCCAATTGCTTGCCCAAAAAGATGGGGATGGTGGCGATGATGGTCAAAAAGATGGCGCCCGCCAGGGTGATGCGGCTCATGGCCTTGTGCAGATAATCGCTGGTCTGCTGGCCGGGCCGGACTCCGGGGATATAGCCGCCATTCTTCTTCAAATCATCCGCGATCTGAATCTCATTGAACTGGGTGGCGACCCAGAAATACGAGAAAAAGATGACCATCAGGCCGTAAATGGCCAGATACATAAGGCCATAATTGAGCTGGATCGCCATCCATTGCGCTTTGTCATGGATGAACGGTTGCTGAACATTCTGGCTGATCCAATTGAAGACCGGCCCAGGGATCATCAGGATCGACTGGGCAAAAATGATCGGCATGACGCCGGAATAATTGACGCGCAAGGGCAGGTAGTTGGTTCCGCCCTGGTACATTTTTTGGCCAACCATCCGGCTGGCATATTGAACGGGAATCTTCCTTTGCGCCTGGGTTATCGCAATGACACCGCCAATGACCACGACCGAGGTGATCAAAAGCAACAGCCCGGTGCCGAGGAGCGTGAACTGGTGGCCAGGGCTGAAAAACATGTCCTTAACGCCCTGGGCGGCAACCGGTACGCGGGCCAGGATGCCGATGGTAATGACGAGGGAAACACCATTGCCGATGCCGCGCTCAGTGATCTGTTCGCCGAGCCACATCAGGAGCATTGTGCCGGTGGTCATCACCAGGATGGCCACAACATAATAGAACCATACCGGCTGGATCAGCACCAACTGGCCCTGGAAATCTTGAAAAGCTTTCTGGGGATGTTCATAGCTGCTCGCGAAAAAAGCCCCCTGCACGAGGCAGATCACGACCGTAAGATAGCGGCCCAACTGGATAATTTTGGTGCGGCCACCCTCTTCCCGCGCCAGCTTGCTCAAGCGCGGAACCACTGCGGTCATCAACTGCAAAATGATGGTAGCGCTGATGTAAGGCATGATGCCCAGCGCGCCAATGGCGCAATTTCCAAAGGCGCCGCCGGCAAAAGTGTTATACATGCCGACCAGCCCGCCAAAGCCCTGTTCGTGCTTGCTGAAATATGCCGAGAGCGCCGCTCCATCCACGCCGGGAATGACGATGAAAGCCATCAGGCGGCAGACGGCGAGCACGCCGAACGTGAACAAGATACGGGATTTAAGCTCCGGAATCTTGAAGCAGTTGGCGAACGTGTTGAATATGTTACGGAACATGATATGTCCCGCTTAAGCCTTCGCGGGTTGGACGGCTTTGCGAGCAATGACTTCGCACGTGCCACCCTTCGCTTCGATTTTTGCCCTGGCCGACGCGCTGAACGCGCTGGCGGTCACGGTAAGCTTTTTGGAAAGCTCCCCTTCCCCAAGAATTTTGACGCCTGCGGCTTTGCCATTGGCCAGGCCAATCGTACGCAAGGCCGTTTCATCAACTTTGGCGCCATCATCAAACTTGTTCAAATCGCTCACATTGACGCCGATGTAACGGATCGTGAAGCGGGCGTTATTGAAACCACGTTTCGGAATACGGCGGATGAGCGGCATCTGGCCGCCTTCGAAACCGATACGAATGCTGCTGCCGGAACGGGCGGTCTGGCCTTTGCCACCGCGGCCGGAAGTTTTGCCGTGACCGCTGGATTCACCCTGGCCGAGCCGCTTGCGGCGGTGTTTGGAGCCGGGACGAGGTTTTAAATCGTGTAATCGCATAAAAATCGTTAGGCAGCGGGAATCGCTTCAGGCGGTTTGGGAGTCACCACTTTTTTGATCTCGATACCGCGGGCCTTATAAATCTCTTCACGGGTCCGCAATCTCAACAACGCCTGCAAGGTCGCCTTGACGACGTTGGCGGCGTTCTTGGAGCCGAGTGATTTGCTCAAAATATCGCGGATGCCGGCGGATTCCAAGACCGAGCGGACGGTTTTACCGGCGATGATGCCGGTACCGGGAGAGGCAGGGCGCAGCAAAATCTTGGCGCCGCCGTACTCTGAATAAACTTCATGAGGGATGGTGGCGTCTCTGAGCGAGACGGGCAGCATCTGTTTGCGGGCCAACTCGCCGCCGCGGCGGATGGCGTCCGCCACTTCACCGGCTTTGCCGAGGGCATAACCGACGCGGCCTTTTTTGTCCCCGACGACAATGAGCGCGGAGAAATTGAAACGGCGACCGCCTTTGACGACTTTCGCCGAGCGGTTGATATAGACGACTTTTTCGACCAATTCCTCGCCGCCTCCGAACGCATTTTCGGGCACGTCCAGCCTGCGCCGACGGCGCGGGCCGCGGGGCTCTTCTCCAGGTGCTTTTTCGATTTCAGCCACAATAATATCTTGGTTATGGGTTAAAATTTCAATCCGGCTTCGCGGGCCGCGTCAGCCAAGGCTTTGACCTTGCCATGAAACAGATTACCGCCACGGTCGAACACGACTTGTTTGATGCCTTTTTCCAAAGCATTTTTTGCCGCCAAGGTGCCGATGGCCTTGGCGCCGCTCACGTTGGCCGAAAGGTCTTTGGCCGCGGAGGTTTTTCCAACGGTCGAGATGGCGGCGAGCGTCTTGCCGGCTTCATCGTCGATGAATTGGACGTGGATGTTTTCGCTGCTAAAGCAGACCGCCATGCGCGGACGGGCCGAGGTGCCGGAGACTTTTTTCCGGATACGCCAGCGCCGCAGTTGCTGTAATCGATGTTTCTTTTCCGTTTTCATTTTCTTGGATCCACGGATTTGGCCGTGGACGTTAAATTATTGGACCGTCTTGCCTTCCTTGCGCTGGACGTGTTCGCCGACATAACGCACGCCTTTGCCTTTGTAAGGTTCGGGCGGATAGAAGCCGCGGATCTCCGCCGCGACCTGGCCGACGACTTTTTTATCCGGCCCTTCGATGGTCAGCTTGGTGTTTTCCTCGACCGTCACTTTGATCTGGTCGGGGATGTCGTAATTGATCGGGTGCGAAAAGCCGAGGGCGAGGTTGACGACCTTGCCCTGGACAGCGGCTTTGAAACCGACGCCCTGGATCTCCAGCTTTTTCACAAAACCTTCGGTCACGCCCTTGACCATGTTGTTGACCAAAGCGCGGCTCAAGCCGTGCAGCGCCCGGGCCTGTGCGTCTTCACCATCGCGACTGACGACGATCTTGCCGTCGGCCACTTTGAGGCTGGTGCGCTTGGGCAATTCCCAATCGAGTTTGCCTTTGGGGCCTTCGACGAGGATTTTTTGCCCTTTCACTTCCACCTTCACTTTAGGCGGAATGGCAATCGGTTGTTTTCCAATTCGCGACATAAATTTTTACCAGATATAGCAGAGCAATTCTCCGCCGAGATTTTTTTTGCGGGCCTGCACGTCTGTCATCAGGCCTTCCGAGGTGGAAACGACGGCCACACCGAGGCCGCCGCGCACGCGCGGAATTTCCGTGGCGCCGACGTATTTGCGCAGGCCGGGCTTGCTGACGCGTTTCAAACCTTCGATCACGTTTTTCTTGCCGTTGTATTTCAAACGGATCTTAAGTTTTTTGATCTGGCTGGTGCCTTCGACCGCCACTTCGCTCACGTACCCTTCGGTCTTGAGGATTTTCGCGACGCTTTCCTTGATGCGCGAATGCGGCAGCTCAATCACGGGCAACAGGGCGCGTCCGCCGTTGCGGATGCGTGTCAACATGTCTGAAATCGGATCGCTCATATTTTCAAATCATTACCAACTGGCCTTGACCACGCCGGGGATCAAACCGTTCAGCGCCGCTTCCCGGAACGTCAAACGCGACACTCCGAATTTGCGGATAAAAGCATGGCGGCGGCCGCTCATCGCGCAGCGGTTGACGAGGCGCGTTGGGCTGGCATCACGCGGCAATTTCGCCAGGCCGGCGTAATCGCGTTTCGCCTTCATTTCAGCGCGGACCGCGGCGTATTTTTTCACCGTATTCGCTTTGCGCTTATTGCGCTCCAACCATGATGTTTTGGCCATAACTAGATTATTTCGATTTACTTTTCGGCAAACGGAAAACCCATCAATTTCAACAGGTCGAGCGCTTCGCCATTGGTCGGCGCGCTGGTGACGATCGTCACATCCATGCCCTGGGTGCGCTTGATCTTTTCCAATTCGATCTCGGGAAAAATCGTCTGGTCACCGATGCCGAACGTGTAATTTCCCCGGCCATCGAACTTGCGCGGCGACAGGCCACGAAAGTCGCGGATCCGCGGCAGCGCGGTCGCGACCAACCGGTCAAAAAATTCATACATCTCGTCCTTGCGCAAAGTCACCCGGCAGCCGATGGGCTGGTTTTCGCGCAATTTGAACTGGGCGATGCTGTGGCGCGATTTGCTGATGGCCGGCTTGCGACCGGTGATCATGGACAAATCCTTGGCGGCGTCCTCGATGGCGCCTTTTTCCAACGACGCGCTGACGCCCATGTTCACGACGATCTTTTCCAGTTTGGGGATCTGGTGGATATTCGCGTACTTGTGCTTTTCCTTGAGGGCGGGCACCACGTCTTTCTTATATTTTTCGTAAAGTCTTGATTTCATTTTTTCATTTCACGGGGTTTGCCGTAAAAACATCAGGAATTGGCGGCCTGCGGCGTTTCCACTTCGGCCAGTTTCAAATTAGAGATATGGACGGTGCCTTCGCGCTCAACGATGGCGCCATTGGGATGCTGCTGGCTCTTGCGCGTATGGCGTTTGATCATTTGCACACCTTCGACGATGGCGCGCTGTTTCTTCGGCAATACAGCGATGATCTTGCCGTGCTTGCCCTTTTCTTTTCCGGCCAGCACAACGACTTGATCGCCTTTCTTGATATGACACTTCATAAAATTCTCAGATGACTTCCGGCGCGAGCGAGATGATCTTCATGAACTTCTTTTCACGCAATTCGCGCGCCACGGGCCCAAAAATGCGGGTCCCTTTGGGGTTCAATTCCTTATCGATGATCACGCAGGCATTCCGGTCAAAACGGAGATACGAGCCGTCCGCACGGCGGATGATCTGGCGGGTGCGCACGATCACGGCGTCATGGACTTCACCCTTCTTGACCGTGCCATCGGGCGCGGCGTCCTTGATATGGACCTTGATGACGTCGCCGATGCCGGCATACCTCTGGTTGCGGCCCAACACGCCGATGTTCCAGGCGATCTTGGCGCCTGTGTTATCCGCGACATCCAAACTGGAACGAACTTGCAACATAAAATGATTAAGCGGCGACTGGCGTTTCGTCCGGAGCGCGCTCGACGACTTCGACGAGCTTCCAGCGTTTCAATTTTGACAACGGCCGGGTTTCCTCGATGCGCACGGTATCGCCGACTTTGGCCTCGGTCTTTTCGTCGTGCGCGTAAAATTTCTTATAGCCGGTGACGATCTTCTTAAATTTCGGGTGCGAAAAACGGCGCTGGACGCGGACGACGATGGTCTTGGTCATCTTGTTCGAGATCACTTCGCCGACGCGTTCCTTGCGGTTGCCGCGCGGGGTTGCCGTTGCCGTTAAATTCTTGGTTTCTTCAGCCATATTATTTTGCCGCTTGGTTTCGCAATTCGGACATCCGGGTTTCGAGCCGCGCAATGTCTTTGCGCAGGATCCGCAAGCGCGCCGGTTTTTCCAACTGGGCGCTCGCCTGCTGCAGGCGCAGGTTGAACATCTCATGGCGCAGGTCGCGGCTTTTGGCCGACAATTCCACCAGCGTCATGTCTTTTAATTCCGTAAATTTCATATCAATGGGCCGCAACGTGATGCCGCGAAATAAATTTGGTCTTGATCGGCAGCTTGGTGGCTGCCAGGCGCATCGATTCGCGCGCTTCCGCTTCGGTCACTCCATCCACCTCGAACAACACGTTCGCCGGGCGGATGACCGCCACCCAGGATTCGATCGGCGCTTTGCCTTTGCCCATGCGGGTTTCGAGCGGTTTCTTGGTGAACGACTTCTGCGGGAAAATGCGGATCCACATCTTGCCTTTGCGCTTCATGTGGCGGGCGATGGCCACGCGGGCGGCCTCCACCTGCTTGGTGTCCATCCAGCAACGTTCGAGCGCCATCAAGCCGTATTCGCCAAAGGCGACGGTATGGCCGCTGCGCGCGGTGCCTTTACGGCTGCCACGGTGCATCTTGCGGAATTTAACTCTTGCCGGTTGTAAGGCCATAAAATCTTAATTAGCTGGCAGGGGCGCGGCTTCCACCGCGGCCGGCTGTTCTTTTTTCTGCGGTTTGTTTTCGCCGCGGCATATCCAGCATTTGATGCCGAGCTTGCCGTAGACGGTCAACGCCTCGGCGAATCCGTAATCGATGTTCGCGCGCAGCGTATGCAAGGGCACGCGGCCCCAATGATATTGCTCCACACGCGCCAGTTCAGCGCCGCCCAAACGGCCGGCCGCGCGCAATTTGATGCCTTCCGCGCCGAAATCCTTGGCCGTCTGCAACGCTTTCTTCATCGCGCGACGGAAGGAAACACGGCGTTCCAACTGCAACGCGATGTTTTCCGCCACGAGTTGGGCGTCCAATTCCGGGGTCTTTACCTCGACGATGTCGACGTATACTTCCTTGCCGGTCTTGCGGCTCAATTCTTCCTTAAGCTTGTCGATTTCGGCGCCTTTGCGGCCGATCACCACGCCCGGACGGGCGGTCAAAATAGTCACGCGGCAGCGGTTGGTGGCGCGTTCGATCAAAATTCTCGGCACGGAGGCCGTTTCAAGTTTCTTCTTAAGCAATTGGCGGATCTCGCGGTCCTCGTTGAGGAGCTGGGCGAACTCTTTTTTGCCGGCATACCACTTCGAGCGCCAGTCTTTGTTGACCGCGACGCGCAGACCGATTGGATTTGTTTTTTGGCCCATATTATTCGTCGGACAAAGTGATTTTGATGTGGCAACGGCGTTTGATGATCGGACCGGCTGAACCGCGCGCCTTGGGGGTGAAACGTTTGATGCTGGTGGCCGTGCCGGCCACGGCTTCCTTGATGCGGAGGGACTCGGGCTTCAGCTTGTTGTTGTTCTCGGCATTGGCGATGGCCGATTTCAACGTCTTGGAGACTGCCCGGGCGCCTTTGCGGGGCACGAAGGCCAGGATGGCCTGCGCCTGCAGTGCGGGCAACCCCTGGATCTGCCGGACGACCTCGCGCATCTTCTGCGCGGACATCGGGACATTTTTCATGATGGCAAAAACTTCCATATTACTTGGCCTCCGCTTTCGCTGTATGCGCGCCGTGTTTCTTGAATACGCGCGTGGTTGAAAACTCCCCGAGTTTATGACCCACCATGTTTTCCGTGATGAAGACCGCGTTAAAAATTTTTCCGTTGTGGACGTTGAAGGTGAGACCGACGAAATCCGGCGTGATCGTGGAACGGCGGGACCACGTCTTGATGGGGGTCTTGGATTTCGTCTCCTTCGCTTTTTGGATCTTGTCCAAGAGCGGGAAATCGACAAACGGGCCTTTTTTGATGGAGCGTCCCATAATTATTTCGTCTTAATAGGTAATCCGTTGCGGCGCACAACGATGAAACGGTTTGAATATTTGTATTTCGGACGGGTTTTCCCGCCTTTGGCGATCTTGCCCCAGGGAGAGGTCAACTGCTGCCAGCCACCGCCGGACTTGGATTTGCCCTGGCCACCACCATTCGGATGGTCCACCGGATTGCGCGCCACACCACGATTGATCGGGCGGATGCCGCGATGACGTGAACGGCCGGCTTTTCCTAAAATGACATTCTCGTGCTCGGTGTTCCCGACCTGGCCGATGGTCGCGTAACATTGTTCGTTCACGCGGCGGATTTCGCCGGAAGGCAAACGGATCTGCGCATATCCCTGGTCGCGCGACATCAAAGTGGCCGAACCGCCGGCCGAACGGACCATCTGTCCGCCACGCCCCGGGGTCAATTCGATGTTATGGATGGCGATACCGACGGGAATAGATTTGAGAGGGAGAGCATTGCCGACTTCGGGGACAGCGGCCGGACCGCTGGAGATTTTTCCGCCGACCTGGATACCAACGGGGGCGATGATATAACGCTTTTCGCCGTCAGTATATTGCAAGAGCGCCAGGCGGGCCGAACGCATCGGGTCATATTCAATGGCCGCGACGGTGGCTTCCACGCCGTGCTTGTTGCGCTTGAAATCAACGAGGCGGATTTTCTGTTTATGGCCGCCGCCGATACCGCGCGCAGTCATCCGGCCGTAGGCATTGCGGCCACCGGTCTTCTTGCGAATCTCGACGAGCGATTTCTCGGGCTTCGATTTCGTGATATCGCTAAAGTCCGCGATCGTGATATATCGCGTGGACGGCGTTAGCGGTCTAAATGTTTTAACTGGCATAAAATTGCAATTAATTGCAAATGGTTTCAGCGTTTTGAAGTCGGCAAGCCATCATTCCTGTTTCTGTGAGAAACGAGTTATCGGTCTGCAAACCTGCTGTCCTCACACCCTTTAGGGACGACGAGGAGCGCACAAACTATCATGTGAGGAATTGATTGCAAGCCCTTTCTAAAAGAATTTTGGAACGTCCCGATTGTGATAAAACCCTTGAAATTGGAGGCTTATTGAATCTCCCTACCAGCGTTATTTCACTGGAAAATTATAAATAGTCACGCTGTAGGGAGCAAATGCGGGTGTAATGGGGATCGAATCGACCGTTTGCTCTTCGACTTGAACACCGGGTTCCTGTCCGACAACGATTGTCGCATCCAGATTGGACGGCGCCAGGCGCCAAAGTTTTCCGCCGCCGATAAGTCCCGCGCCTTGAATCGAAAGCTTCATCTCCTGCGTCGTTTCAGTCGGATTTATCACAGCCACGGCCAGGTATTTTTTGTCCTCAGTCCAGGCGGCCGCGACATCGAGCGGGAAAGTGTCGCTACCGGCATTCACTTTTGGATCTTCGCCGCCCGGCGGATATTTAGGTTTCGGTTGCGCTGAATTGCCCGACACTTCCACAGGGATAACGCCGAAGTGATCTCGATACATTTTAAAAAGCAACCCGGCGGGATTCAAAACAGCTTCATTGCGATTGGCGCTGACGAGGGAGGTGGCAAACGTGAAACACGCCATCTGGTAAAGGCCGGAGTGGCGGAACATTTCGTGAAACGCCCAGGCGTAAGCCGGGACGACTTTGTAGGAATTTGCGGGAACGCGGGCATAAGCCCATTCATCGAGACAGATGGGCACCGGTTTTGTTTTCAGCGCGGGGATCTCTTCCAGGTAATCCTGGTAGTCCTCATATTTTGTGCGCACATGATTTGCCGGGCGGCGCATCCAATCCACCAGTGGTTCATTGGGATCATCGGGTACGTCATTGCTTTTTGACAGATCAAAGTGTGTTTTGGCGTAGGAATAATAATGTTCACTGACCAGGTCCATGTTGCTGAGGCAATTCTTGAAAAGTCCACCCGTCCAATCCGCCGGGCCGAGAGGATCGGGAATGAGTTTGCCGCTGATGAGCAGCGATTGTTTTGAACTGGTCATGGTATCGGGCATCGCGCCACTGGCGATGAGTTTGATGGTCGGGTCGACCCGGCGCATCGCTTCGGCGAACAGATTGTTTTTGATCTCGAATTGGTCGAGCGGGGTAACACCAAGGGTCCAAGCCCATCCCCATGCTTCGTTGCCCACAGCCCAAAATTTCACACTGTAAGGTTCCGGATGCCCATTAGCCGCGCGCCACCGGCCCATCGTCGAGGTCGCCGACCCGTTGCAATACTCCACCCAATCTGCCGCCGAATGCGCATCCCCGAATCCGGCATTTACCGTGAGGTAAGGCTCCACCTCCAGCAGTTTGCACAGCTTCATGAATTCATCCGTGCCGACGTCGTTTGGCTGCATGACTTTCCACGCGTAATCCCATCGCGGCGGGCGCTTATCCGGATCGCCGATCGCATCCGTCCATTCGTAACCGGAAACATAATTTCCGCCCGGAAAACGATAAATACCCGAATGAAGCTGCTTCAGCGCGTCGACGACTTCCCGGCGAAAGCCGTCCACGTTGTCCGCCGGCATCAACGAAACCGCGCCGATGTGAAACATACCTTTTCCAGTCCCGACGATTTCCAAACATGCATTGGTGCTGTCCGCCGGCACGGTGAAATTCAATGGAAACTTTTTGTAATCCGTTCGAAGCCTCCCGATAAAAATGGTTTGGCGCTCATTTGCATTCGTCCCCCAGATCAAACTGACCGCGATTTTGGCATCTTTTCCCGCGAGCACTATCCGTCCTGAATAAGATTTGCCGCTTTGCACTGCGAGGCCCGATTGTTGAATGCCGCAAGGTTCGTTCCCATTTAAATTCACCAACGGCGTATGCCCGCCCACGTAGGGATCATTTGGGTCCATGACGACGGAATTTTCGTCCCCGACAAAATTCCAATGGCGGAGTGCAAATCGTCCGCTGCCGGAAGCGATTTCTGTTTGCGACTGGATCGGGTAGTAAAATTTCCGGTCATCCAGCATTTCCGCCCACAAGCCATTGTTAATGATGCCGCCGATATGCTCGATAAACTGGCCGTAAACGTACTTCGAGATTGGCGGGTAAGTCTTGCTCGCGTCAATCGTCGCGCTGACAGACTGGACCTGCGCGTTCGTGGTCAGAAGGGCCAGGGACATGACCAGGATGAAGCCGGCTGTTCTTGCAGGGATTTTCATGGAGTGAATATTATTGCATCCGGCGCGTTTGGCAATTGCCAGCTCGCAACATTTTCAATGTTTAAACTGGGATTGCTTGCTGACTTTGGCCAATCGCTTCTCCCAATCGCCCTTGTGCGCCAGCGGATCGGCGTCGGTGCCCCAAAGTTTTTTGACCATTTCGCGCTGCGGCACAAACGGGCATTTGGCTTTCGGGTTTTTGAACGATTCTTCCATTTCGCGCAACGCCAATTGCGCCCCGGTCATGATGCTGGTCTTGCCGAATTGGGTGTTCAATTTGTGCGCGGCGTCATCCAGCGCGCCCCACCGCTCCGCCTCGGTGCGGCCCCAAAGCGTCGGCTGGGTGTCCAGGCGCCGCAGATTCCAGAACGCAATGCGGATCTGCCGCACGGATTTGAACTGGCTGCCCATCATGCCGCGGAAAATCTCTTCCAATGCCGTATTGATGGCGGAGTTGAGGAATTGCGGCGCATGAAAACGATGGCCGCCGCCGACCTCGGTGAAATCGTTGAAGCGGATTGTCAGGTTCATCTCGCGCGCCTGTAATTGTTCGCGGCGAAGCTGGCCGACCAGCCGCGTCGCCTCGCTGAAGATAAAGGTCAACGCCGCTTCGTAGTCCGGCTCGTCATAGGGCAGCGTGGTGTTGCTGGAGATCGTGGTGCGGTCTTTCACCTCCAGGAGGAGCGGCTCGCTCCACAGGCCGTTGGCGAAGAGCCAGAGTTGCTGGCCCCAAATCCCAAATTTTTGTTTGAGCAGCGGCGAAGGCATTTTGGCAACTTCTCCAAACGTCGTGGCCCCGAGCGCGGACAAGGCGCGCTGCCGGTTTTTGCCGATGCCGGAAAGTTCGCGCACGCTGCGATCTTTCAAAAACTCTTTTTCTTCGCCGGATTTGATCTCAATGAAACCGGGTTTGGCGGCGTCCGTAGCCAGTTTGGCCAATCGCGAGGAATTGGCCAGGCCGGCGGAAACGGGCAACCGCACCTCGCGCAGGACCCGCGCGCAGATCTCTTTCACATATTTTTCCGGCGAAGTGGTGCGCCAGACATGTTTGTCCATCGTCGTGAAATCGAGAAACCCTTCGTCGATCGAGATCGGCACCAGCGTAGGCGAATATTCCTCCAGCACGCGGAACATCTCCTGGGAGAGCCGGCGATATTCATCGTATTGTGGCCGGCACAGGACGCCTTTGGGACAAAGCGCCTTGGCCTCGAAACAGGCCATGCCCGTTTTGACGCCGAATTTCTTGGCCGCGCGATTGGCTGCGATGACGATGCCATCCCCTCGCCTGCCGCCACCGACCCAGACGGGACGGTCCTGCAACTTTGGGTTCAGGGCGATCTCGCAACTCGCGAAAAAGCTGTCGCCATCCACGTGCAGGATGCGAATGGGCGCTTTAGTTTTCATGGCAGGGTATAATTGTACCGGAATTTAAGCCGTGTCAAATCTTAGCAGATGGCTGGGACAAAGGCTGTCCAAGTCAGAGTTTGAATTTTAGCCAGGGATTTATCGACGGGGAACAAACGGAATAGGCCGCTCCTAACGGAGCTTGAGATGGTTTTGAGATCTGGTTCTACAAATATGTCGCGCCTGCGGCGCCGGAAATCGCAACAGTGACTACCGATAATAACCATGACTCGCGGGGACACTCGCTCACCAAACCAAAGCAGGATGTTTCACGGCTCGACGTCCCGCGCTGCGGGATCGTCCCACCATACAAAGATTACACCGCCAGAACCTGGTGGCAGGCGGCCTGAAGTTTCTTCAGGTTGGCTTTTGACTTTGCCTCGATGTAGCAACGGATCAATGGCTCGGTGCCGCTGGCGCGGAAGGCCACCCATTCCCTGCCCGGCAACAAAAATTTGAATCCATCGGTCGTGATAAATTTCTCAACCGGGAAGGAACCGATGTTTTTTAATCCAGAGCCCAGTTTAGCCAGCAGCACATCTTTCTTTTCCGGCGCGAACGAGACATTGATGCGGTCGGTGTAAAATTCACCGATGGTTTTGGAAAGCTCTTTCAAGATCTGCCCGAGGGATTTTTTCTCCGTCGCGACCAACTCCGCCATCAGGAGGCAGGCGAGGATGCCGTCTTTCTCCGGCACATGTCCTTTGACGCTCAAGCCGCCGGATTCTTCGCCACCGACGATGACCGGCTCGCTCTCCATCAAGGCGCCGATGTATTTGAAGCCGACGGGCGTTTCGTGGACTTTCACGCCAAGCATTTCAGCGACGGCATCCACCTGGTGGCTCGTCGGCACGGTGCGCACGACGGCCCCGGTCCAGCCGCGATTTTTCTTCAGGTGATAAAGCGCCAGCGCCAGGACCTGGTTGGGCGTCAGCCAGGCGCCGCTTTTGTCCACGATGCCAAACCGGTCGGCATCGCCGTCGAGGCCCAGGCCCATCTGCGCTTTGCCGCTGCGGACAAATTTGCTGACGTCCTTCATGTTCTCCGCGTTCGGCTCGGGATGATGCCCGCCGAAGAGCGGATTCAATTCATTATGGAACATCGTGACTTTGGCCCCGACGCTCTCAAGCAATTTATCGAGATAACCGTGGCCGGTGCCGTAGGAGATATCCACTGCCAATTTCATTTTGGCTTTCTTGAGGACGGAAAACTTGATGAGCCGGCGCAACTGTTTGAAGTAATCCGGCTGCGGATTGATGGTCTCGCATTCGTAAGTGCCGATGACCGAACCTTTGAAGGAGAAATTTTCCGATTGCAGTCTCACGATGTTGGCTTCGATCTGCTTCGTGACTTCCGGCACCGCCGGCGCGCCGTCCCACGTCGAAAATTTCAGGCCCTGGTATTCGGGCGGATTATGGCTGGCAGTGAAATTGATCCCGCCGATGGCCTTGCGATGCCTGATCGTATGGGAAATGACGGGCGTGGGCGTATCGCGGTCGCATAAGAGCGGCTGGAGGTCATTGGCGGCCAGCACTTCGGCGGCGGCGAGACAAAATTCAAGGCCAAGGAACCGCGTATCGCGGCCCAGGATGACGACGGGATCGCGGAAATGGAGCGGCGATTGTTCGTTGCGTATCTCCGTGTTCAGGTAATCGGCGATCGCCTGCGTCGCCAGCCGGACGTTGTCGAAGGTGAAATCGCGCGCAATGATTTCGCGCCAGCCGGAAGTGCCAAATTTGATCGTGGCCATAGAATCGAACCTCCTCGTATTCACACCGGCTTTAGCCGGGTGGGAAACTCTTCGCGCGAGCAAGCCGTTTCAACGGCTTACCGGCACAAGAGAAACCGTTGAAACGGTTTTTGTTATCCGTGCTTGTGATCACCGGGCGGAAGCCCGGCGCTAATGAAATTGTGTTACTCATCTTTGCAGACTCAGTAACCAGGTAAAATTCACTTCAGGACTTCCAGTCGAACGCCTTTTTTTGCAGCGCGTAGAGATAACCCGCGAACAAAACGGCGACGAAGGAGATCATGGAACCAAAGACGAGGTTGCGCGTGGCGTGTTCCGCCAGCATGCTGCGATACACGACCGCCCAGGGATAAAGAAAAACGACTTCGATATCAAACAGGATGAACAGCATCGCCACGAGATAGAATTTGACGGAAAAGCGGGCGCCGCCCTCGCCGATGGGATCCTTGCCGCATTCATAAGCCGTGTCCTTGGCGCGCGTATGCTTCCCGCGCTGGCCGATCATGACCGAGAGAAACAGCACTCCCACGGCGAACCCGATGGCCGCGACCAGGAGCATGAGCACCGGGATATACTGCGCTATTTGTGGGACCTGCGAATTATCCATGCGTGAAATTTAGAGGCATGGCGCCAAAAATCAACCAGTAAAATTCAGGACGACGCCGATCGCCCTTACTGGACTCCAATACGATAAAAATACGGGCCGGCGTTGGTTGCGCTTGTGTCCGTGAAACTGGTCGTTCCTGCCTGGCCCATGAGATTACTTTGGATCGGATAAAACGCCGGCAACGCACTCAAATTGGTGCTCTGCTGCACATAATACACAATGTCGGTCACGCTCTGCCACGTCACTGTGATGCCTGACGCATTATTCAGGGGCGGCGGCGGCGACATAGCCAGCACTGACGCTGCATTGGTGGGATTCAGGCCCGCCTTCCATTTCTGCCAATTCACCACGCCGGTGCCGTCCAAATCCACATTATCCGCCGAGCCGTCGTTGGTTAATCCATACTTGAAGAGCCACCAGTTCGGGATGATGGACGCGGGCGTTTTTTCATACGCGCCCATGTCCACCGCGTATCCGGTGATGCGCGGGTTGCCATCGAGGTCGTTGGTGGTGAAAACCCAGGCGTTGGCACCCGCATTGATGCAGGGGGAATTGTATTGCAGATGGAAATCGCCGGCGGCGGCGTTCACGAACATCGGGTCGTTGGTGATGTCAAAGCCATCGTAGGTTTGTGGCACAGTTGGAGCGATGCAGGAATAAAATATCTGGGCAGCGTTCGCCGCATTTTGAACCGCACCCGTGACCGTATTGAAGAACAAGATGCTGTTGTAGGCCGTGCCGCTGTAGATGCCGCCGCCGCCGCCGGTGCCTGAATTGGTGACCACGGTACAATCATAAAGCGTGGACTGGTAAGTGCCGCCGCCTTCGCCATAAAATGAAATTGAATTGCTGGCGATGTTGTAGGCCAAAAGGCAATTGTAGAGTGTTCCCTGATAAGCCCCGGCGCCGTACATGGTGGCGTTGTTACTTAAAATGACGCAACTATAATTTGTGCTGAGATACGTTCCGCCACCGGAACCGGCGGTGTTTCCGATGATGGAACAGTTGAAATTGGTCCCCCGATAGGTGCCACCACCCGAACTTGCAAACGTGCTGTTAGAGCTATTGATCATCGTGCAGGAGTAGGCCACACAATTACTGAGCGCACCGCCCAGGCCAATATTGCCATTATACGCCGCCACGTTGTTGCTCAAGAAACAACCATAAAGAAGTGACGCGCCGGCACCACCGCCGCCGTTGGCGATATTGTTGGTCAGGATACAGTTCCAAAGCGTGGCCGCCCCGGCACCACCGCCGGAACCGGCGGAGTTGAGCGCCAGGGTGCAGTTGGAAATTGTACCACCATAAACCCCGCCGCCTAATCCGCCATTGTATGTCCCGGAAAAGATCGTGGAATTGCTGATGACCAGGCAATTAAACACCAGGGCGCCCGGCTGGCACCAGATTCCGCCGCCGCTCCTTTCATTGATCGGATCGCCCGCCGTCCGGGCGTGTCCATTCGTGAGGGTGAATCCGCTCAGCACCGAGTTACTGCCCACATAGACGCATCGCGTCTGGGTTTGTCCGGCGATGATTGTAGATTTTGGACCATAGAGTCCTAACAAAGTGATGCCATTAGTCAACGCGACGACATTCGTTTCCGTCCCGGAGATCACAACAACACCATTTGAATAAATACCTGAATTGACCACCACAATCTCTCCCGTCTGGGCCGCTCCCACGGCATCCTGGATATTCGTCGCCGCCGTCGGCCAATTGGTGTAAGGCGCCACTGGATTAGTGCTGCTCAAACTTACGAAATGCACGACATTGGTGGATTCACTTTCGTAACACCCCATGTCCACCGTGCCGTTAACGATGCGTGGATTCCCGTCCAAATCCGTCGCCGTGGTGGCCAATGCATTCGTTCCCGCATCAATGCACGGCGAACCGATCTGCAGATGATAATTGCCGTGGACGGCATCCACAAACGCCGGGGCATTGCTGATGCTGCTATTCGGTTCAGTGCCGTTGCCGTTACCGATCGGGGTGCAGCAATTCGTCAACAGGCATTGGTAGCAATCGGCAGATATCCCGCAGATGTTGGAATAAATGATGCAATTGGCCAATCGGCAACCCTGCGCCGCGCCCAAGCCGCTTGAATAGTTTCCTGCGATTGTGCAATCGCTCAGCGTGCCGCCATACACCGCGCTGTTGAGATTCGTCGTGCCATTACCGGTGATCAGGCTGTCATTCACGATACAACCGCTGACAGCGCTGCCGAAGGGCGCTAAATTGTTTCGGATGATACAATTGACGACGTTGCCCCCCTGTTTTGCAACACAAGCCCCCCCATCGTTTTCAGCGACATTGCCGACAATCACGCAGTTAGTCACCAGGGTGTTCGATTGCATATAAACTCCACCACCTTCACCTTCCACAGACTGGGTCGCCCCATTTGTCAGGGTGAAGCCTGAGAACGTGGAGTTGGCCGACAAATAGACACAGCGCAGAGCATTATTACCATTCGTTGTCCCGGGGACCTGATAACCGACAATGGTCGTCACCGCCGGGCCATTCATGCTTTGCACGAACACCCCTTGCGCCACATAAACCCGGTTGGAACCGTTGAAAGAAGCGCCGCCGGATTGATAGACTCCGTTAGTGACCAGAATGGTATCGCCATTGGCAGCCAGATTTGCGGCATCCTGGATGTTCGCAGCTGCCGTGCTCCAATCAGCATAGGGCGAGACCGAACCCGTGCCATTGGCATCCACGTAATAGGTCGCGCCTATGGCATCAACGGCCAGTAACGCCAAAGCAAAAAACAGGATTGTAAGGTGGCAGAATTTCACGTTTTCCCGGCTGATTTTGCCCACTATCGGCTTTCTGTTATTAAGGTCAACGAAAAATACGTTACAATTCTGTCATCTTCTGCCCTACTTCTTGAAGAGCCACATAAGAACTGTCAATAACACGCTGATCAGCAGGCAGGTAACGATGGGGAAATGAAAACTGACATTTTCCCTGGAATAATTGATATCACCGGGCAGGCGTCCCAGCCAACCTTTACCCAAGCCCGACCAGAGCAGCGCGCCCACGGCAGCGAGAAGAAGGCCGGCGATGACCAATAATTTTCCAAGGTCCGCCATGCCTTCATTTAGTGCTTCCTCGATCGGCAATCAAGTTTCTTTGCTCTTTGCCCCTGCGCATCCTTCTCTCCAGTTACCAATAGTCCCGTAATTAACGTCCGTAATTAACGTCTTGCCCCGGAAAAGCGCTTTGATTAGTCTCCGCCTGTTGGCAAGCGGGCTTGAGACAATGAACCAGCATCTCTCGACAAAGGACCCTGCTGTAGTCGCTCAAGAAGTACAAGCGGCGTATCTGGCGATGTTTCCGGCTGGCGACAAAAACTTCGTTCCCCGTGTTTTTCAATGGGCAACCAACGCTTTCAACGGGAGCTTTCCCGGATACCAGGCCGTTGACGCGCGCTATCACGATTTCGAGCATACCCTGCAAGGCACATTGTGCATGGCCAGGATCTTACGCGGACGGTTCAGCGCCAAAGCATCATTGGTTCTACCCCAGCGGATAACCGAACTGGGCCTGATCTCCATCCTGTTGCATGACACCGGTTACTTGAAAAAAACAGGCGATAACGAAGGCACCGGAGCGAAGTACACCGTGGTGCATGTCGCGCGCAGCGCTGATTTTGCGGCCGAACTCCTCGGCCATAGTAGTTTTGACGCCCGCGAAATCAGTATCGTCCAAAATATGATTTGCTGCACGGGCGTGGATGCGATGTTGCAGGTGATCCCTTTCCAGAGCGATGCCGAACGGATTGTCGGCCTCTGCCTGGGCGCCGCGGATCTGCTCGGCCAAATGGCCGCGGATGACTACATCGAAAAACTGCCGGTCCTCTACTCTGAATTCGCCGAGGCGGCGCGGTGCACTCCCCAGAAGCACAATGTGGTCGGGATGTTTTCCAGCGCCAAAGATCTTCTGCGCAAAACCCCGGATTTTTGGGAACGCTATGTCAAACCCAAGCTCGACCGCGATTTCGGCGGCCAGCACCGGTACCTGAGCAATCCCTTCCCCGATGGCCCGAATCCATACCTGGATAAAATCGAAGCGAATATCCGAAAACTGCGCAATGTCATCGCTTCCGAAGCGGACACGCATCGGTTTTTGAAAAAATACCAGATCGACTGAGCCTGCGTTTCTTTTTCGCCTTCCCGTTGACGGGCACATCGGCGGCGGTTAACTTGGTACGGGTCAAAATGATTGCCAACATCACCAAACAAAATCCAGCCCAACCGAATTTTCGGGTGGGCGACGAGCGTTTGGTCAAATTGACGCCCAATGCCGCGCATAAAGTTTCGACGTTGTTGACTAAACAAGGGCGGCCAAACGGCGTCCTCCGCGTAGCCGTGGTCGGCGGTGGTTGTTCCGGCCTGCAATATAAAATGGATCTCCAGGATGCGCCGGCCAATCGCGACATCCTGGTTGAGAGCAGCGGCGTTCGCGTCGTGGTCGACCCGAAGAGCGCATTATATGTCACCGGCAGCGAATTGGATTATCTCGACGCCCTGGACGGCGGTTTTAAAGTCAAAAATCCGAACGCCGCCACCTCCTGCTCCTGCGGCGAAAGCTTCAGCGCGTGACCGATTATTTTGCCCTGCTCGATGAGCCGCGCCGTCCCTGGCTGGACACCATCGCGCTCAAGCAACATTACCTGGCCCTCTCATCAACGATCCATCCCGACAAAGTCCATACCGCGGGGGAAAACGAAAAAGACGCCGCCGCCAGGAAGTTCGCCGAGCTGAACGTCGCTTACAACTGCCTCGGCGATCCCAAATCACGGATCCTGCACCTGCTAGAACTTGAAGCGGGAGCAAAGCCCCGTGATATCCAGCAGATCCCCAAGGATTTGGCTGATTTATTTGTCGAAGTTGCCGCTCTATGCAATGACGTGGACAAGTACTTGAAGGAAAAGCCGCAGAACGCATCGCCCTTGTTAGCCGTGCAATCATTCGAACAATCCCGCGGGTGGGTGGAGCGGCTGGAACTGCTGAACAATAAGCTTGGGGTGTTGCGCGGACAATTGGAAGACGGATTGAAATCGCTGGACAGCGATTGGATGAAATCAGACACTGCTGCCCGGAAGAATTGTTTGCCCGGGCTTGAAAGACTTTACCGGTTGTTCGGCTATTTTAACCGCTGGAACAATCAGATCCAGGAACGTATTGTGCAACTTGCTTTATGAAACGATTTGGCTTCATCTTTTTGCTCTGCATTTTTAGCGCCACACTTCGCACCCTTGCCCAGGACTGGGTGACGGCTTTAAGCAACATGCCGCTCTCAGCCCCGGCGACCGAACTCAACCGGACCAATTGCGTGCCCCTGCTCCTCAACTCCCTCCAACCCAACGATACAGTCAAGGCGTTGATTTTCATGCCCGGCGCCACGGATGAGATCTATTTCTTTCGCCGCGCTCATGCCACGCTGGCCTATTCCAATGTCACTTTGCTCGAGGCCATCGTGGCGCTGACCAACCAAACATTTATCCAGGCCGATTTTCGCCCGCCGTTCCTGATCCTGCATACGACCGAGGATTCATTGGATATCATCGGAAAGATCAACAATCAAACGACAGCGGCGAAGTTGCGCCAATCCATCGTGACGGGGCGCATCATTTTCAATGATGCCGATTGGGATGGCGTGGCGGGCACCCTTGACAAGCATATCGATGTGGGATTGCGCCCGCGTCCGGGTTCCCCGGATTCGTGGCATTTTTATCGCCATAGTTTTGTGGCGTGTAACTTGAGCGACTGGGAGATGCTTGAAGCGCTCGCGATGGCGGGCAAGACGACTTTCACAGTGAATTGGCTGACCGCCGACTTCGTGCCCGATGAGCGGGAAGGTCCCCCGCCAAAGCTGGAATATTTTCCGTTACGATAATTTTTAAAGTCGCCCGCACCCAAAAAAATCGTGCAAGGGCGCAGAGGAGAATGAAGTTCCCTAGAGCGGTTTAAACGGGGGTAAAGGCCAGGATGCTCATCGGCGGCAAATACATTTCGGCAGAATAATTTTGGTTATGCCACTTGTGCTCGTGGGCAAAAACTTCGCCTAAATTCCCTTTGTTGCTGCCGGCGTAAATCCCCGCATCGCTATTCAGGATTTCCTTCCATTTGCCGGCGCGAGGGAGACCCAGGCGGTAGTTCGGCCGTGCGACCGGGGTCAGATTCAGGATCACGGCCACGGGA
Source organism: Verrucomicrobiia bacterium (assembly GCA_036490655.1). Classification (GTDB taxonomy): domain Bacteria; phylum Verrucomicrobiota; class Verrucomicrobiia; order Limisphaerales; family UBA11358; genus UBA11358. The sequence goes on from DASXDM010000029.1 coordinate 361,399, forward strand.
GCAGCCCCGTCATTTTTTTGGCGCACAAACGATAAAATGCTGTTCTCATTGTCACCGCAATCGATCCAATAGAATCCGCTGTAATCATAATCGGCCTGCCATAGCGAAGGCGTCCGGCGGTAGAGATTATTCAGGTCTTCAACGAACTTTTGCAGGCCGCGATGATAGGGACCGGCGTCGAGCAGCCACCAATCGAGCTGGCCGTTCTCGTTCCATTCATGGCTTTGGCCGATTTCGCCGCCCATGAACAGTAATTTTTTGCCCGGAAAAAGCCATTGATAGCCAAGCAATGTCCGAAGGTTCGCAAATTTTTGCCAGTCATCACCCGGCATCCGCTTCAGCAGAGAACCTTTGCCGTGGACAACTTCATCGTGCGACAACGGCAGGATGAAATTTTCGTGATAATGGTAAATCATCGCGAACGTAAGGTCGTTCTGGTGGTACTTGCGATAGACAGGATCCAGGCTGAAATAATTCAAGGTGTCATGCATCCAGCCCATGTTCCATTTGAAGGAAAATCCGAGGCCACCGATGTAAGGGGGGCGGGTCACCTGGGGCCAGGCGGTGGATTCTTCGGCAATGGTAAGAATGCCGGGGAACGCCACGTGGACGGTGTAGTTGAAGCTGCGTAAAAATTCGATCGCTTCAAGGTTTTCCCGGCCACCATGCTTATTCGGCAACCATTCCCCTTCTTTGCGGGAATAATCGAGATAGAGCATGGAGGCAACGGCATCGACGCGAAGGCCGTCGATATGGAAGCGCTCGCACCAGTATAAGGCATTGGCGATGAGAAAATTGCAAACTTCATGGCGTCCGTAATTGAAGATGAGCGTTCCCCAATCCTGGTGCGCGCCACGGCGGGGATCTTCGTGTTCGAAGAGCGCCGTGCCGTCAAATTTAGCAAGCGCCCATTCATCGCGAGGAAAATGCGCAGGAACCCAATCAACGATGACGCCAATGCCAGCTTCGTGCAGGGCGTTGACGAGGTATTGAAAGTCATCGGGGGTGCCATATCTGCTCGTGGGCGCATAGAAGCCGGTGACCTGGTAACCCCAGGAAGGATAAAAGGCATGCTCAGCGACCGGGAGAAATTCGACATGAGTGAAGCCCATCCGTTTCAAGTAGAGGACCAACGGCTCAGCCAGCTCGCGATAGCTCCAGGATTCGGCGGCGGTTTTTTTGCGCCAGGAGCCGAGATGGAGTTCGTAAATACTCGTGGGAGATTGCAAGGCTGCGCGTCCAGGGCGCGCCTTCATCCAGGCATCGTCATTCCATTTTGCTTTGTTGGTGTTCCAGACGATCGCGGCATTCTTCGGCGGAATCTCAAAGAAAAATCCAAACGGATCGGTTTTCAAGCTGATGTGGCCGTGGGCGTCCCGAATCTCAAATTTATAATGCGCGCCCTCGCCGACGCCAGGAACAAAAATTTCCCAGACTCCAGAGGCGCCAAGCAACCGCAGGGGATGGTACCGGCCATCCCAATTATTAAAATCACCCACGACGCTGATCCGTTGGGCGTTGGGCGCCCAAACAGCAAAGCTCACCCCGGGGACGCCGTCGATGGTGCGCAATTGCGCGCCGAGTTTTTCGTAAATTTTCCGCTCGTCACCTTTTCCGAACAGATATAAATCACTATCGCCGAGGGTTGGCAGAAAGGAATAGGCGTCGCGCATCTGCCGTTTTTTCCCATCGTGCGCAGTGACGACGAGATCGTAGGCATAAACTTTGGCGGCAGATTTGGTGACGGCCTCAAAAATATCGGTGTTGGGAATCCGCTGCAGTTCGAAGGCGGGTTTGCCTTTCTCGTGAACCGGCTGGATTTGAACTTTGGCGGCATCGGGCAGGAAGGCACGCACTACCAGGCCGGATTTGTCCCCCAGCGGGTGCATTCCCAAGAGGGTGTGCGGAGATTGATGCGTCAACTCGACCAGACTGCGAAGTTCCTCAGGCGTAAGAATCATGCACTTCGACTTTACCACAGCATCGCCGGAATGGCACGTAAATGATGGAGTCGCCTGACAGAACAGAGGCACTGCTTACAATCTTGAGAGGATGCGGTCCAACTGGAGGGCGTGGTTTTCCAAATCACCTTCGGTCCAGATCACAAAGTTGGAACGGCTAATCTTGTCATCGATGGGCATTTGCGCAGCGATGCGCTGGTTGATCTGCCCGGGGTCCCAACCGCGGCCAGCCAGGCGGCAGCCCTGTGAATTTGCCGAACAGGCGACACAAATAGTCTTATCGAAATGCGATTGGGCTTTGGTTTCGAACAGGAGCGGGATGACGACGAAGGCCAGCGGGCAACCCTGTTTTTTCCATTCTTCCAACCGGGCGAGCCAACGCGTCCGGATCCTGGGATGAAGAATGGTCTCCAATTTTCTTCGCGCCGCCGGATCGGCAAAAACCAGCCGGGCCAGTTCATCGCGGCGCAATTGACCCTCATCGGAAATTATTTTAGGGCCGAAGGCATTTTGGATCTCAGTGAGCGCGACCTGGCCGGGTTGGACAAGCTCACGCGCGAGTTCATCCGTATCCACAAGCGGGAGATGGCGCTGGCGCAAGAGCTGGGCGGTGGTGGATTTGCCCATACCCACTCCACCGGTCAGTCCAAAGAGTTTCATATCCCAGTTATGGGGCAATGATGGGCTGTTTTCAATTATAGAATTCCGGCGACTGATGGATACAAGTGAACATGGCTTGACGATAATTCGCCTCAGCCGTTTGAACTATCGCACGCGTTGCCCGGGTCAAGGCTGGATGACGTCGCGGAAGAACAGGGCTGAACTATTGGTGGAATAATAGTTCGTGTAGGTGAAAGGCCCGACATTGGTCAGAAGCGGGATCCAGGTACCGGTCAGCAGGTTGGTAGTGCCCTGGATGACGTTGGTTTGTCCGGCAGCAGCACCGACATAGAATTGGAAGAGGCCGCCGCTTCCACCGGTAAGCGGGCCGGACAAGATTGGCGACGGAATGCCGCCGGATGAATTGATGGTGGCAAACGCGGAATCATCATCCTGGTTCGGATCAGGGGTCGTCGCGCTGACGATGGCCGTATTGAGAAAACTCCCGCTGGTCTGGGGCTGCACGGTAATGGTCAATTGTCCTCCTGCCTGGTTGGTAAGATTACCCAAATTCCAGGTCAGGGCTGTTCCAACGAGATTAACGCTCCCGGCAGTGGCGTTATCCGCAATGATGGTTACGCCAAAAGGCAAGGTGTCCGCAACGACAACATTGCTGGAAGTGGACGGGCCATAATTTGTCACCACCAGGGTATAGACGCCAAAACTGTTGGTTGCAACCAATCCGGGCGTAGCGGTCATGGAGAGGAAATTGTCCGCAACAGAGCCGACAGGATTGGCAAGGGTCAGGGTTATCCACCATCCATTGGAGATCATGCCGGAATCACCCGCGGAATCATTGGCGACAAACAAATCCCAGTTGCCGTTCGGATTTGAACCGGTCAAGGCGGAGAGAGTGGTTCCATAGGGCGCGGCGGGGGGAGAGATATGTGAGACCACATTGATTGAGGAGGCCAGGGCATTGATCATATTTATGCCGTTGGGTGAGCCGAGTCCCGTGCACAGGTCATAATTATTCGTGGCGCTGAAAGAGCGGCGGCTTCCGCTCCATTCATTGTTTCCAGTGGTGACATCGCGAAAATCGTTCGTATAGTTGGCACCGTTGGCGATGCTATAAAGGGCAGGATTCAGAAATCCGACGGACGAATGGTTAAAGTTCGCACCCTGTTGATTCACCAGCGCGGTAAAAGCGGCCCACAACGGGGCGGCGCAACTCGTGCCGCCAAAGGTACCGGATTGCCCTCCCTCAAAAATCACCCAGACGTTGTCGGCGGTCAGGGCCACATCGGGCAAATCGCGTTTGGTCTGCGAACCTCCGCGGGCAGTCATGTTGATATTGGTCTGCCAGCTCGGAATTGTAAAAGTAGGGCTTGTGCCGCCGCTGCTCCCCACACCATCTTCACCGAATTCAGTTCCCCAATTCCACACTGATTCCGTGGTATAACTTCCACCGGTGCCAGTGGTCAGGGTCGTCCCACCCACTACCGTGATATGAGGACTGTCCGAAGGAAATGGCACCGGATTATTTGCGGCATTATAGGCGCATGAGTCTCCGGAGGCCTGGAAGAATGACTGTCCCTGCACAGCCATTTCCTGGAAAATCTGTTCAGCGGATGGGTTTGGTTGTTCCCCACCCCCCCATGAACTGCTTAATTGGGCAGAGAGATCGTCACCGGCCATGCGGTTTAACATATCCACCCACAAAGCCGTATTCGGAGGCGTTTCATAAACGTAAATCGTGGAGACTCCGGGCGACATGGAGAGCACCATTTCGATATCCAACGACACTTCAGGATCACCGCCGGGCGTCGGGTTGGGAACGCCTCCGTCAACCGGAACAACCACCACTCTTGGAGCATTACCGGTGAGGCCGATGAGGGATTCGTATGAAGAAATATCGCTCGAGAAGAAGCCATCGAATTCCACCAAACCCACGCTCTGGCCGGAACCGGTCAAGGCGGAGCCCGGGACATAGGCATTGCGAAAATCACCACCGATATAACTGCCACCAGGTCCGGACCCGATCTTGGGTTGAGTGCCGGCAGGCCGGGCAGCGGTCTCGGCATGAAGCGAAGGGTGCGGAATGGAGAAATTGTTTAAGCCGCTGACGTGAATGACCGGCAATCCGGCCGGAATGGACGGATCCGCGTCCGACGCAAAGAAGTCGCGATTTTCCGTCGGATGACGATAGGTGTGCATTTTCACATGCAAGGCATTTTCGACGTTAGACACTTTGCCGCTGACATCCACCACCATGCGATTCCGGTGTTCGCCCGTGATGGTCAAACCATTGGCTTTGGCAAAATTGATGACCGACGCGTAGTCCTGTTCGGTGGGACCGTAACGGGAGATAAATTCGTCCGCAGTCAGGAAATGATGGAAGTTGGGGCTGGAAGGGTCGTACACCTGTTCCAACACGACGGCCAGTTCATTGGTATTGCGCAAGGGCAAACCGATGGCGAGTTGCAGTTCGTTGGTAGAGGGCAAATCTCCCCTGGGCTGCAAATTCAATTGAGAAATGGCCGCAGGGACATGACCGTGGAGGGTAACCATGCCCGTATCCGCCGCCAGGCCTGAGAAGGCGGTGGCGGCAATAATTGCCAGCATCATTCCGATTTTCAAAAAGCTGTTCCGCATAAAGGCTAATGGATTAAGTTTGCGCATCTGGATCAAGGGAACGCGGGCGTAGCCCCATTGGCCGCCGGTTTGTACACTCCATTGGTGAAGGCCTGATTGTTAAAGGAAGGAAGCGTATTGGTCGCCGTATCGGAGAATGTAAGGGTGACTCCACTGACACCGATGGCGGGTGTTCCCGCGTGTGAGAGGAATAGAGTATCGCTCGCACTGGGAGAGACCAACATGGCATTGACGTTGTATTCCGAGGTATGGGTCAAATTGGTCAGGGTGATGATGGTATTAAATACCGTCCCAACGATGTTGCTGATCGAAATAATCGACGGATAAGGCGCGGCCGCTCCAGCCTGGCTGCTATTAATCGTCGCCGGCAGGATGACGATGGCGTTCGTGTTGGTGAAACTCATCGTCCAGGTGCCCAGCGAATAGGTAAAGATGTTCGTGCCCAGATTGTTGGTCACGCCACCAAATTTCTCCAGGAGCGAGAAGGTGGCGGCGATTTGCTGGCCATTGGTGCCGCTGGCAGTAAAGGTATAGGGTTGTGATTCAGACGGCCCGCCGACAAACAGGTTGCTATAGACCTGGGTGGCCGTGCCATTAGGCGCCGGGGTGGTCGGCGCGGTAACCCCGCTGACAGGCAACAACGTGGCATATAGATTGGTGATCGTGTTGCCACCTTCGGCACGGAACGCAAAATACAGCGTGACTGTTTCGCCCGGATCAATGAGGCCGTCATTATTGGGATTACCACCCGGCGCGAAGGTGGAGCCGGCGGGAACAACCAGACTGCCGCTGGTATCATGAATCGTGAGGGTGGCTGCACTGGGCGAAATCAACATCCCATTGGTGGGGCTGGTCAACTGCAGCAAGACGGTCTTGTCCGGCTGAACGGTGGTGCTGGAGATCAACGTCACAGCGAAGGTATTGGTGGTGAGGCCGTTGGTAAACGTCAGGATTCCGTTAGTCGGGAAATAATCGACGTTAGTCATCGCGGTCCCGTTGGCGGTGGCAAAGTTCACCGTTGATACCACATTCGTGTTATCAGTCCGCACCACAGTGATCAGAACGGTGCCGCCGCTGCGGATGGCGGTGTAAGTGGGCTGGTTGAAACTCAGTCCGGAATTGCTATCAACAATCGTCACAACCTGGTTGCTGGGGGCGTTGATCTCACCATTCGCCATGGCATTAGTCAGAGACACCGTAAAGGTACGGTTGCCAGTAATCAGGCTGTTATTGATAACGGGCACAAAGATATAGTTAGTGCCGATTCCATTGGTGAAGATCAAAGTGCCGTTTTCAGCAATGTAATCCTGGCCGGCGGTTGCCGTACCATTGGCGGTGAAATAACTAACTGTCAAGGGGATGACATTGGAATTGACTACCACAGGTTCAAGTCCCGGGTTGTTGCAAACGACTGGAATCGAAATCACGCCAGCGTTTTTAAAGACGCTGATGGCCGAATTGGTAAAGAACAGTCCTGCCCGGCCGCCTTGTAGAATCATCAAAGTATTGCTTGGCGCAAGCACCTGAGCGTTGACCGGGCTGGATAAGGTGATGCCAAAGGTCAGGTTGGTGGTCAATTGCTGGTTAATCAACTGCACGGAAATGGGCAGGAAGAGTGAGTTGGTGGCAAAGGTCAGCGTGCCGACACTGGATTGGTAATTAACTCCGGCCTTGGCCGAGCCATCGGTGGTCGCATAATTCACTGAGAAAGAATTGCTGGGGAAGCCCTCTCTCTCGACCAAAACCACAGCCGTGCCATTTGTTTCACTCACTATGTTGGTCCCAAAAGCGAATTCCACACCGGTATTGACATTGTTTACAATGGAAACCGTGGCGTTGGTCGGCGCAGCCAGCGTTGCTCCACCCGACACGTTGGTCAAGGTGACGGAGAATGTGACCGTCCCCTGCACCAGATTATTGGGAATCAATTGGACGGCGATGGTATCGGAATTCTGGCCGCCAGAGAAGCTCACCGGCACTGGATTTACCACCGGGGCGACATAGTTGACCGTCGGAACTGCGCTCCCGGGCGTAACGTTCACGAAAGCGGACACTGGACCGGTGGTGCCATTGGTCCGAATAATGGTGATGTAAGCATTGGTATCAGTCTTGTTGGCGACAAAGCTGTTCGTGCTGAATGCCAGGTAACCGGGTGACGGGGTCGTGTCAATGATGGTCAAGACTGCATTGGACGGGAACAATAACGATGTCGGAGCGGTGGCATTGCTCAAGACCAGATCCACGGTGCGATTGCCCTCAACCAGATTATTATTGGTAATGGCGATCTGGACTTGAACGTCCGAAACGCCAGGGGCAAAGGTGATAACCTCATTTGTCGGAGTATAGTCCGTGCCGATAATCGCAGTGCCGTTGGTTATGGTGGAGAAGTCGACGGTCGAGGTATCGTTCGTACCGCCCTGGCGGATGATGTCAATCGTCGCTATTCCACTGAACGCATCCTTTTGCACAGTGTAGAATGGCGGGGTCGTAAAGCTCACACCGTTGTCGTCATTAATGATAGATAATGTTGCCGTAGGCACAGTTCCAAGCGGTGCGCCGGATAAGGCGAGACCCACAACTAAATTGGAGGTTTCAATGGGACCGTCATCAAACACCGGCACGATCACCGACTCGAAAACCGCACCCGGCGGGAAGGTAACAATCTCATTGGTAGCTTGATAATTGATGCCATTGGTCGCATTGAACAGGTTCGGCAGGTTGGTCGTATAGAAATCAACCAGGTCGTTGCCGGTGCCATCGGCATTCGTGCCACTCGTGCCGCCCGTGCGCTGAACGGTGATGACCGCAAAGTTGCCGGACTCATGGACAAAGTAATTTGCAGAGGTGAATTGGAACTGTCCGGATCCGGTTTCCGAGCCGCCAAAAATTCGGGTGATATTGTTATAAGGCAACCCGTCATATTCGCTGAAGGTGCCGCCAATAATGATGGTGTTGTTCGCGGGCTGGAGCACCAGCGTATCAACGTCGCCGTTGGCGCCGCTGCCAAAGTTGATGGTCGGGTCGGTAACGCCGGTCGGCAACAAGCGGGCGACCCCATTGCGGAGGATGCCATCGGCTGAAGAGAATTGTCCGACCAACAGGATACGGTTATCCGGCTGCAAGGTGATCCCCTGCACCGACTGGTTGGCGCTGCCCACAAAGCTGGAGTCCATGGTTCCATTCGGAAGCAAACGGACAATATAATTAGCGTTGGTATTATTGAAGCTGGTGAAATTACCGCCCAGCAAAATGTTTCCATCCAACTGGATGGCAATCGCCTGGACAATGCCATTCGGCCCGACGCCGATGCCGCTGTTAAAGTTTGTGTCCAGGGTACCGTCAACATTTATGCGAACGACATTGGTCACCGAGATGCCGTTGTAATGCTGGAACGAGCCGCCAACCAGGACTTTGCCGGCATAGATTGAATTGGTGGGATAAACGGCGATGGCATAAACCTGGCCGTCCAGTCCGCTGCCGATGTTAAAGGCGCCGTCCACTAATCCTTCGTTAACATTATCACTAGTATCGGCATCGATCCGGGCAATGCCTGCGCTAGCGGAACCCGCAATAGCCGTGAAGCTGCCGCCGACGTAAATCCGGCGTACGCCATTGATAAACGTTTCCGCCAATGCATTAACCGGACCATTCGCGCCGGGGCCTGGATTGAAACTGGTATCCAGCGAGCCGTTGCTCAATAAGCGGGCGATATCATTGCGGTTGATATCATCAATCGTCGAGAACGCCCCGCCCACGACGATACGTCCATCGGACTGGCAAATAACGGAATTTACCGGGCCAAAGGCACCATCCAACCCACTTCCAATCGCTCCAGTCAAGAAGCCCGTATCCAGGGTGCCGTCGGAGTTAAGGCGGGCAAGATAGCCCTCGGGGGTGGAACCAACGGCAGTAAAGTTACCGGCGGCGAGAATCTGGCTATTGGGCTGCAAAGCCAATGAAAACACGCTTCCATTCATGCCCGGAGTATTAAAGGAAGTATCTGGAGAACCAGGCGGCTGATTATACGTTTGCGCGTCGCTGATGTTCACTTGCGCGACAGCAGGCGAGCCCAAGGTGCCGTTGATCGCATGCGACAACGAGACCGTGAAGAAGAAATTTGCCGGATCCGCGATGCCGTCATTAAGAATGGGAACCTGGATACTGGCGGTGGTTTGATTAGCCGCAAATGTCAGGATGCCATTGGTGGCAATGTAATTGGTGACCGCTCCGTGAGTAGTATTTGCAATGGCGGTACCATCGACGGTGGTAAAATTGACGGTAGCCGTCCCGATAACACCGCCCAACCGAACCACGTTCAGGGTAACGTAACCACCAGATTCGTTCACGGAATAAGCCGGCGAAGCGAATTGCAGTGTCCCCGCATTGTTGTCATTGGTGATAACCATGACAGCACTGGGGATGATGCCCATCAGCGCCGGGTCATTGGTCGTATTCAACGTAGGATTGGTTAAGGCGACACCAAAGAGCAGGTTGCCAGTGCCAACCAGGCCTTGATTGATCAGCGGGATTGAAACGGTCCTGGGCGATACATCGCCACTGGTCCATTGCAACATGGCGTTGGTCACGCCGACGTAGTTAGTGCCACTGTAAGCGGTATTATTAGTCGTCGAGTAGAGCACGGTCACCGTGCCCAGACTGCCGGAATTGCGGTTGACGGTGAAATTCAATACCCCGGAACTGAGATAGCCTATGTTAGTATTTGCGGAGAGGGAGAGGAATCCCGCTGAGTTTGGGTTGATGATGCGAACCACCGTATTAACTATTCCCGGGGTCGCATTGGGCGTCAATTGGAGCTGAGTAATCTTGATATTAAAGGTTTTCTCCACATTGGTGATAACGTTATTGTTAAGGATAGTGACATTGAAATTAGTGTTCTGGATCCCTGTGTTGAAGGTAGTAGCTCCATTAACAATTGCGGTGTAATCCTTGCCAGAAGTGGCCGTTCCATTTGCAGTGGAATAGATGAGCCGGACAGTACCGAAGGTGCCGCCAGTGCGCACCAGGGTAATCGGCGTGGTCGTATTTGTGGCCACGAAATTTGTCGATGAAAATCCGAATTGACCCGGATAGGTGGTGTCATCGATCAAAGTGAACTGCGCGCTGGAAATACCCAAGGCGGTGCCAATGGGAATTTCCTCACTGCCCAGATAGAAATTGTCCGCCATGCTGGGATTAGCCAATTGAAACACAGCGCTTTGGTTGCCGGGATTTTGTTGATTCCGGATCATGGTGACGTTAACCAAAGGCAGGACGTTGATAGCGGCGTCCGAGGCAGAGAGGCTTTGATTGAGGGCATCCTTCAGGAACCCGTTGCCACTGATTCCCCAGAGACCATCTTCACGCATCCGCGATGGCAAGTTGGAATAACGCCAGGTGATCCAGTACAATGGCTCATTCGCCTGATAAAAATAATCCTGTCCAGGCAGGGCGCCTCCCGGTTGCACAAAAAAGTTGGCGGACGCCTGGCCGAGAGTTCCGTTCGTGCGGACCAGCGACACAGTCAATGAGGTTTGGCTCTTGGTTTGGGAGTAGCTGGCCTGGCTCAAACTGATATTGCCCGGACCCGCGGTAGACCCGCCAATCAACCGCGCAAACCCCGTTCGGTTGCGGAAACCATCCCGCGTCTTCGGCTCAACCCATTCGTTCGGGTCTCCAAAACTTTCCGTATAAAACAACTCATCATCCATCGTATTGGCGACATTCGGGTCCGCCTGTCCGCCGCCGACCTGCAAGAATGAACCGCCGATCAAAATCCCGCCGTTGTTTTGGACCATAGAGGCGAAAACCGACGGCGTATCGTAGGACAATATTTTCTTCAACCCGGCAAATTGGTTGTAAGCCGTGTCCATGAACGTGGTGTCAACTGATCCATTGGAATACATCCTGGCAAAGCCATTGCGATGGGTACCATTCATCGTGCTGAAGGCACCGCCGACATAAAAGGTATTATCCAGGTTAAGATTGATGGAGTAGACGTTATTGTCCGCACCCGAACCGATGAAGAAATTCGTCGTGTCCAGGGTGCCATCAGCATCGAGGCGGGCGAGGTAATTGTCACTGATCCCGTCGACATGGGTAAATTCACCGCCAATGATCACTTTGTTATCAAATTGCCAGGCCATGGTGTGAACGATGCCATCAGCGCCCGTGGGCGGGTTGAAAGTAGTATCGAGCGAACCATTGGCATTCAGCCGGGCGAGATCACGATAGCCCTGGCCTGCGACAGAGAAATTTCCGCCCACGAGGATATTGTCAGAGCTTTGAGACACTGTGACCGTGGCTTTGTAATTCCACACGGTATTGTATGTGACGTTGCTTTGATTCATGACAATGGTCAGAAAATTTGCGCTGAGAAGAGAACCGTTGGCGGTAGCAGTGGTGGGAGCAAACGGAACCACAATCGTCCTGGCTCCATTGGTGAAACCGGTGTCGAAAATAGCCACGCCGGTGTTGGCATTGACATTGGTATTGCCATAAAAGACGCGCAGGTCACTCGCACCAACGGCCATATTGTAATTGACGGTCAGGGTGCCGCTGGAAAACGGGGTGATAACCAGAGGCTGGTCATTTTCAGCGCCATTGTTGTTCACAGAAAGATTGGTGACCAGAAGAAGCGTGGGAGCCTGCGCGAGCGAATAAACAGGGCCCTGGATGGCTGTGGCATTAAAGTTAGTATCAAAAAGCCCGTTCGTGGTGAGCAAGGCCAGGTAGTCACAGGGGATGCCGTCATAACTGGTGAAGTCGCCGCCGATCAGGATTTCGCCGTTGGTTTCCACCAGGACTGCGCGCACCAAATTGGTGGTGCCCGCCCCGTGCGTGTTGAACGTGGTGTCGAGCGACCCATTGGGATTCACGCGGACAATGCCGCCCGGCGAATTGATATTGTTTTGGTATGATGAGAAAGCGCCGCCAATCAGATATTGGCTGCCAGCCAGGGCCACCGCATTCACCGCTCCATTGAAACCGGAACTCATGTTGAAGGAGGTATCCAACTGTCCGTTGGTATTGATCAGCGCAATATTATTTTGGGAAGCACCGTTACCGCCATTATAACTTGAAAATGCCCCACCGATGAGCGCTTCGTCGTTGGTAAGCACGGCGATCGAATAGACCTGACCGGGATTTCCCGGACTGCCAACGCCGGGATTTGAATCATCGCCGGGGGTGGTGGACGGGACCTGGGTCGGCAACAACGCCAGGTCGCCATTCAAATCAGCATTATAGAGTTCATCCACGGAACCTGCCGGTGGATTTTCGTCGTTAAACAAAACAGTGACTGTCGCCTGGGCATTCATGCCGGTCAATAACGGCGCATTCTTGACGACGCGATAGAGCGAGATACGGAAATCTTTATTAAATTTCGTGGCCATGCTGAGAGGGATCTTGATATGAATCGCCTGCTCATCTGAACCCAAAGCGGGCTCCGCCGGAAAGCTCAGCGTTCCATCAACGACGTCAAAATCATAATTTGTCGTTATGCGGTCATAGTTGGAGGTGGCATAATTCCGATCTGTCGTATTTTGATTGGCGGGCAATGGGACGGCATAATCCGAACCGGGCTGAAGGGGAAATTCATTCAAATACTCATTTATTGTCCCATTATCAAGGGTCTCGGCGTCCACTTTATAGTTGATGGTCTCCGACGAGCCGTTCGTACCGAAGCGCTCCACATAAAGCGTGGCGTTAGCGTAGCCAAATGAACCGAGCGCCGGGTCAGCCACATCCGCCGGAACACGAAAGGCGGTCTTTTCAAAATTGAATATATTGTTGGTAGGAGCGAGGGCCTTAACGTTAAATGTAAAAATATTAGTATCAGTAGACGTCGCATTGGTCAAAGAAAGTGGCACCATATCGGGGCCATAGGCATCGCCGTCCGAATTCAGAATTTTAATGACGGCAATAGAGGAGGCTGGATCAAGACGCGGCTCCGAAACTGAGGATGAATCTTCGTCAAGGTCCAGTCCAGCACTGGTCAACTGGATTCCAAAGACGCGATTCGACTGGTCAAGGGCCACATCACCACGGTAAATGATCGGCACCAAAATCGTCTTGCTCATTTCAAAATCGTCAAACACCAATTGTCCACCAGTGTTGACATAGTCGAAGCCCGCCAACCCGGGTTGGGTGCCAAAGGAGATTCCCGGCAGACTCGTGCCGTCAATCGTTTGATAATTCACCACAGCCCGGCCGACCGATCCCGCGGCCCGCGTCACCGTCACCAATACGCCTGGGGCGTTGTAGGTATAATAGGTATTAACCACGGAATCCACATCCACGTTGCCCGATCCCACAGGCGTCTGGCTTTCAGTTTCCGCTGTTTGATAGAGCGGCAAGCCCGTCACCCAATCCTGGTCCTCCGACGCAAACCGGAAGACACCGGACGATTTGTAGGCCCAGTTAAAGACAAGTCCCCCGGTGGTGCCCGCTTTGGTGTCCACGGCGAAATAATAAGTCTGTCCTCCGACGGCGTTGAATTTGAGGTGGCTAGGCCCGTAATAGGGGGGGATGAATTCGAACTCTCCCGGCAAGACTTCACCGGTCTCATTCCCATCTACGCCTGTAAAAATCCTAGCTATCCCCTCATTAAAATCATCATCCAGCGGGCTGATCAGAGCTCCGGAAACTCCCAGGGTGCTGTTAACCGGGAAGATATCATCATTGGCCGCGACCTGATTAAGAAATTGCGGGGTGGTTCCCTGATAGACACCGAGCACCGTGTCGATATTGAGTATGTTGGTAGAATTGATGATGTTGGTATATATAGTTATGATATAGTTTGTGGTAGTTCCCGATCCCGTTATGGTCACTTGCGTGACAATATTCGAATAAACATTCGTTAGAACCAGATCAGTATAAGCGATACTACCGACGGTATCCAATTCCACTACGCCACTGTGCGATGCCTTCCATTGGTACCAAAGCGGCGCGTTGGCGGGGAAACCGGCAATATTTGGCGCGTGAAGATCGCGAATCACTCCAAAATTACTGTTGGCGACAGTCCCCGAATCGCCCGTCAATACCTGCGCCGAGGCGAAATTGACTTGCGCCTTCACGGCAGTCACGGACAGGAGGAGCAAAATGGTCAAAGCTGCTTTGATCAAGCAGCCAACCCGAAAGTGATTAAACTTCCGGCTTAAAATATTTTTATTCTTCGTTTTCACAGACATTCTCTCACTGACTGAATAATTAATCTCCCATCCACCCGATCACCGCTCAAAACGGATAGGGGGTGGCCTGAATCTGATAATACCGTCCTGGCGCCACCACCGGGTCCAATACCATGACATTGGTCAAGGCTGTGGCATTTGCGATCGATGCCGGTTGTACGTAAAACGGGTTATTCGGCAGATACATGTTCGTCAAAAGCTGCCAATCCACCATGTTCGTGGAATAATAGATATAATTATCGAACAGCGGAATCGTATTCCAACTGATAACGATGGTGTTGGGCGGGTTATTGGTCAGATAACTCATAAAGTTCAATTGACCGGCTGTCAAAGCAGGCGGCGCAGTGAAGATTTTGAGGGTATTGACGAGACCGGAATTCAACGTATTGGTAACACCGCTGGAATAGACAATATTCGTCGAGCTGAACAGACCGATATAACTCGACACCCAACGCAGGCGGTTGTTATTGAAACCGTTGAGAAGGAATGAGACATCCCCCGCCCCGCTGGCCGTGGCATCGGCATAATAGATCACGAGGTTGGTATTGAAAGCAAGCGTCGGGATGCTGTTGGTGCTGGAGTGGTTGGTGTAACTGGCGTAACCATCCAGGACCAGGTGGTCCACGTAGATCGCATTACTGACTCCGGTGCCGGAAAAATAAAATTGTGTGGCCGTTCCCGGCCCCGGCGATTGGGCGTTTAAAATCAATTGGCCAATGGCCGCATTATTGGTGTAGCCCTGGTTGGAAACGCCATAATCCTGGGCGGCCCACTCGTTGTTTATAAGTTTATTAGTGGAGGCGATGCTGGTGATGGAGGTCCCGAGCAAGCCGCTGCCAGCCGGTTTGAACAGGAGATTTAATCCATTCAACAGATAGAGGCCGGGACTGGCAGACAACGCATCGGTCCCAATCGACCAATTATTTGCATTGGTCAGGCCGGAAGTGCCGTTGGCGAAGCCATCGGACAAATCAGCAGTGTTCAGGGTCAGGGCACTACCGGCAATTAATGTCGCGTTGCTTGCTTCAATAATATTGGCGGCGATGGAGATACTATTGGAAACGGCCAAAATCGAACCATTGGTAAGATTTACGGTGGAGGCTGTTAATTGGAACGCACCAACGCCGTCGTTGATGCTGCCACTACACAGGAAATTAGTGACCCAGAACGCTGTGCCATTGTCGATCAGATTTCCAGTATTGATGATATTGGCCAGATGTTTGGCCGCACCGAGACTGATAAGGCTATTGGCCGAAATAACACCGTTATTGGTCAGGTTCACGAGATTGGGCAAAGAGTTGGAAAATAATATGGCCTTATTTTGCCAATTCAATGCGCCATAGGGTGATTCGGCACCGGTGCCGATAGGATTGGTAGTCAGCGTGAGGTTTTGGGCATCCATCGACAACCTGGTCAACACATTGAGAGTGTCGCTCAATATCACATTGGTACTGTGCAAAACCAGATTTGCCACATAAGTCGGAGCGATGGGGTTCAACTGGCTGGCGACGATAAGCACACGATCGTCATTGGTTATGGTCACGGTATTGGTTCCAATCATACCATTGGTATCTTCAAGCAATAATCTCGTGCTCCAGGCGTCCACAACACCGCTCCAAACAGGAATATAGGGCGCCATTAAATTACTGACGACCAAAAAACCGTTGGTCACACCCAGGTTAAAATCCGCGTAGGAAGTGATGATACTTCCACCCACATTGCCGTCGAACTGATTGGTCGCATTCAATGAAAGGTAGTTGGGCTGGCTGATGTTGACGTAGCTCAGATTCAAATCTTTGCTGGCATTGATCTGGAGGCGCCCCGGCAAATTGGTCAAAGCGCCGCTGGGGTTGCTCAAGCTGGCATTGGTGGCAACGCTGGAGGAAATCAAATTGGCGGCAACATAGGCATAACGGTTGCTGGTATTGAGATCGGGGAAGACATTCAGAAAGCCCGCATTGGCTTGCGCGCCAGGATTTAATTTCACTGAACTTTCGGTAAAAGTAAAATTATCCGGGTATCCAGGCGGGGGCATGCCGCCCAGGAACACATTGGTACTTGCCCCCAACACATAATCATCATTCAAATAAAGATAATTCGTGGATACCACACCGGTGGCATAATTGGTATAAGCCGCAGACCACTCGACTGTGACCGCCCCACCGCCAAAGCTGGAGGCGCTGTCAAAATACACATTGAAGGGAATCGCCGGAATGCTGTAATCCTCCACGAACGCGCTACGATAAACGATATTGGTGCCATTATTTAAGACATCAATCTGGAAATAAGGCGTGGAATTTGTGAGATCAATTATAAAGGGGAGAGATGAAAATGCAAAGTTCTGCCCCAAGTCAATGCCCGGGTTCCATTCAGCATTGGTATCCACCCCGAAAGCGCCGAGACCGGAAACATTTGCAGCGACGTTCTCCAGGGTCAAGTTGCCGCGGGTCAGGTCAATATTTTGACCGGTAAGCTGCATCAGGCTGTCCGCCCCCAAATCAATGGTGCCGGGATTCACGATATTGGTCGCATTGACCACACATTTGCCGACTGTGGAAGCAAGGAAAAAATTATTTCCCAGGTCCATTTCAGAATTGGCCCGAATGCTGCCGACGTTATAGAAACTCGCCGCCATCTTCTGCAGACCTGATTGGGTGTTGAAATCATCAAAGTCGTATCCACAACCGGGGCTTTCCGCAAGGGCCAATCCCGAGGGGCTGGTATAGACAGTGCTTTCCATCACCATGACTCCCTCATTGGTATAGTTGAGAGTGTCTTCAGACTCAAAAGTATCAACGTTAACACCGCCTTTCACATTGCCAAAGTTGATCTCGAACCAGTTCATGTTGACAAAGTTGGTCGCATCGGGAGCCGTGAACAAGTCAGTGGGAATAGTGACATCGATCACCCCATCGTTCTCATAGAGCGCGTCAGCCGCACATGCCGAACGCAAGAGCGCCAACGCCAATAACCCGCACAGCCACGGCCACTTGAGGGCCGCAACCGGAATCAACGATCGATTTTTCTGATGGGCCATACGGTTCAATTGATGATTAGAGTATAAAACCAGTTCACTGTGCGTCCGTTAGCATCGGTCATCTGCACGGTAAAATCAAATGTTCCCGACTGGGTCGGAGTCCCGGACAACACGCCGCTGCTTGAAAGAATAACGCCTGAAGGAAGATTGCCCAGACCCGGGACAACCTGCCAACTGACAGATGAATAATTAAATGCGCCGCCAGTGGCAGTGAAAGTGATCGGACCATACGGTATCCCTTTGGTGCCGTTCGGCAAGGCCGGCGGCGCCGGCGATACCTGAACCAAGATCTGGTTTTGCAGATTCAGGATGCTGGTGCCGTTTGGATAAAGAATCGGATCATTGGTGGAGGCATCAAACGACGCCCATTGGACGACCGGAATCTGAGACAGCTCACTAGCGAATGCGTTGGTGCCAAAGCCTGTAAATTCTTCACTATTTTGAAAAGCATCGCCCACCTTGTTATAGCTAAATGTTGAAGGCGAGTTGATAGTGCCCGGACCGGCCAAACCTGCACCGATGTTATCCTGGTCAAATTCCGGGGTGGTCCGTGAGACCGTGCCGTCAAAAGGACCATTGGCTGAGGTGACAATAAAATCATCGGCGGCGCTAAACAAGATGTCCGGCTGGGTCACTACTCTTTGGAAGTTCACCACATGCGCCTGGCTGTTGGTGATCATCACCATGGTATAGTTGTTTGTGACCGGCTGGAAGAATTGGCCAACCAGCGAATCAAAGTCCGCCCGGACAAATTGGACCTTCTCGATGCCTTCATACAACGACGTAGCAAAGGGAGCGGGCGTGCAAATGATGGGTTGCACCTGATAGGTATGATTGGTGAAGAAGGTGATAATGCTCTGGCTGGCGACAAAACCGGCAGAATTGGTCCCCGAGACGATCACATTGGTGGTAGCAACAATGTTGGCAATCGACTGGCACTGGACCACCCATCCGCAACCATTGGGTATATTGGGAAGAGTGATGTATTCGCCTGAAGGCACATTCAAGGTTAACGGCGTCAACGTGGTATTGGTTGTCAGGGTGCCGCCGCTGCCAAACTGCCCTCCATTCTGACCCGAGGTGGTGACGGAATTATTGGCAAAAAAGGCCGCAGTCGTAGGCGAATAATTCAGGGCGATGGTATTGCTGCAAATCTGAATGATTCCCTGCGTTGAATTCAGGTTGCCATTGGTGATGACATTGCCAAAGACATCAACAAATTCCGTAACGAAGGAAAGAACCGCATTGGAAGTGACGGTGGCGATCTGCGTACCGTACTGAGCTCCCAAAGGCGAGCTCACTGTGGCCGTAAATGTCCAATTGGTGACGATAACGTCCGGAATCAGGTTGCTGGCAATGACGGTCACGCCGAAAGTGCTTTGCACGAGCGCAGGCGGGTTCGTCTGGGCAAACAGGAACAGGGTGGTTAGGTTGGAAGTGGTTATGGTTGTAAAGGAGCCAACATTCGTGGCCAGCAGATTGGCCGGTTGAACTCCAGAACTGGCCGTGATTCCATCAAAGGCCGGGGTTTCCCTGACAATGTTGTTCGAGGCGTAAAGATAGCGCAATCCACCCACGTCATCACGGGTCAAGCTGGTATAATAACCTCCCAGGCCCAATCCATCCGCATTATTGGCTGCTACCGCCGTGTATTCATCCGCATTGGGATCCACGGCGAACGGCTCGGTCACCGCCAAAGGATTGGGCCCGGTGCAGGCTTCCCCAATCTCATAAGAGTAAAGCGTATCATTGACATACGATGAATACTGGAGCTGATTGAGGGCGGTGGGACTGTCTGCATAATTTCTTTGGATGACAAGATATTGCTCATCACCGGGGCATTTGCCACCGGCTGGAAGCTCCCGGCCCGCCAGCGTCCAGGTAAAGCGTTCCGGCTCGGCCAATCCCATTTGTTCCAAAAGCAGATGGAGAGTGACCGATTTCAAGTCTGTGAGCGAGAGCGACAGGGCTTCATAGTTCAGGTGCAGGGATTCCGGCGGAAATTCAGAGAGAGCAGCGCTGTAACCATCCAGGTTTCCCAGCGCGTTGTTCGTCATGCTGAAGTTCATGAGGTTCGCCGCGCTATCGCAGGCAACGACACCGTTGGAACCGAAATAGTCGAGAAAATTTGCATCGTAGGAATAGTAAAGGACTGGCGCATTACGGCGGTAAGCTTCCCCAATGTTTTTTGGTCCGCCAATATCGCCCAAATCCTCCGGGCCGCCCAAAGATTCCTCTTCGGTGTACGCCAACCCATAACCGATCACTCCCGCTTGCCAGGAATCGCCGCCGTTGGCCAATGGCCCCAACAGGGCGAATCCCCATGCTGTCGGCGCGCATAAAATCAGCGCCGCCACCCAGAAAAGATGTTTAGTTGTTCGTAAAATGTTCATTGATTAACGCATTGGATGCGGTAAAAAGCCCCAGAGGGTTCCCCGACATTGATTGAATAGTTGGTGCCCCCGACATAGATTGAATCATTGGTGCCAGCGGCATATCTGGGAGCGCCTAAATTGGACCATGAAGCCATATTGGTCGCCTCCTGCACCTGGTAGGTCAAGCCCGGCTGCGTATTCCAGTACAAGTAAACACCCTGGGATGTATTGACGAGTGATGAGGTCATCCAAGTAGTCGAATCCAACGGATTGCCGCCCGTCACGAAAATTCCCTGCAAGGTGATATTGGGCGCCAGCAGATGCGTTGCCAGAGGCCAACCGCTTGTAAAGTATTTGCCATTCACAAACCCACCGTAATATTCGGCCATCCATTCATACGGAATGCCGCCCCAGTTCAAACCGCTCCAGGTCGTGCCGCTGGTAGAGGGCGATTGCGCCGCACGCACGCCTGCCGTGGTGACATAATCCACAGTGAACGAGTGAGTGCTATTGGTTCCCAATCCATTGGCCGCAGTCATGGTCCAACAATTGGTGGCGGTCACCCCCATGGGCGTGGTGGCGCCATCAACATAGACCTCAAAATTGGAAACGGTAATACCCTGCAACCACGGCCAGGAAACAACCAATTGCGGTTGATAGACATTATTACTCAACGTGAAAGGCGCCCAAACATTCGGCGCACTCATGGGTAACAAAACATCCGCCACGTTCACGTAACGTTGCGCGTATAAATTGAAATTCAGGTTGGTCGTGGATAAGTTCCCTCCCGAGGTCCAAACAGCTAAAAACTTGCTCGCACCATCTGAAGCGATCGTCGGTTGCATTTGCCTGCCGACCCAGGTGGTATTGACTTGAAATTCGTTACCAACAGGAGTGGCAGCGGTGGTTAGAAATTGCCCAAATACCCCCTGAAGAGATCCATCCTGGGCAAGGCTTGTCCAAACGGTCAGATAACTTGTTCCCAAAACGGTGATTCGCGGGGCATATTGATCCCCGTAAGTATAGTAATTGACATGCTCAATCGCCCCCGCCACTCCTGCGGCGGAGAACGGACACGCAAAAATATCCCAACCATTGGTGACCTCCAGCATATCATGCGCACACCATGTAATCATGAAACCGCCATCCGAACCGGCGGCAATATCCGGATCGGCGCAGGGATTGGAACCGGTGTTGACCAAAATCTCACTGGTGGTGGCCGTGGCACTGCTATTGTACTGCCGGGCATAAATATCCACACTGGGATAGGTTTCCTGGGCCGGGGTGATCAGGGTCCCATTAGCAACCGTGGTCCCGGTAGTGGTTCCGACCAACCGCTCCTGTTCAGAGGCCCACGTCACAGCAAAACCGCCATTGGCCAAAGCCGCTACTGCGGGAGTACGCTGGTTGTAAGAAACGAACTGGTTAATCAAGAAATTGGTTCCAATCGCCTGGCCGGCCTGGGAAAAAACCTGGCCATAGATGTCCTGCATGCTGTTTGAACCGGCCTGATCATAACTTCCCCAGACGACGACGACGTTACTATTGTTCAATACGGCCACGGCGGGATCGACCTGAAAGCTGATCGTATTTGTGAAAGTGCTGACCATGACATCCGTGGCCGTCAAAAAGGTATTGGTGGCACTCAAGAACCGGGCGTAAATATGTTGATAGCCTTCCACCCCCCCCTGCCAAACAAAGACTGCCCCGCCATTTTTCAACAAGGCCACACGAGCTCTTTCCTGGTCGTTGGTACCAGTGACATTGACGCGGAAAGGGCTTAAAGTTCCAGACAAGGTGCTGTCAACGTGCATGGCGCTGATGCCCCAACCGCTGCCATCGACCGCATTGTCCTGCCAGACCAGGAAGCCGCCGGTATGATTCAACGCAGCATCGGGAAAAACGTTTTCACCGGGCAAAGAACCGGTGATGGCATATTCTGTCCCGTTGGGGGAATAGTAATTGGTTTGGGCAAAAGCCGTTGCGGAAAGCACGAGGAATAACCCCAAACTAAGAATACGGGTGGCTTTACGGCTAAACGGCGACTGCAACGACATACAAAATGATTGTGAAGATTCTATCTTAGCTTGTGCAGTTTGTCCAAAACTTATTTGAGAAAAAAACGATGGTTCCCGCAAAAATATTTGCAGTTTGCAAACCATCTCGTTCCAAAATCGCAATTTCATTTATTTCAAATCAAAACAGCCTGTTTTTCCGTGGCCAATTCCACTGCCGCCAACATTTTCCGAAATCCCCATTGCGCAAACAACTCGCGCAACCGGGCCAGGTTCGCCACCCGGGGCTTCAGAGTATCCGCCAAAAATTCACAGGCCACTTCATGCAGCCTGACCAATTCGCAGTTGCGCTGGACAACGCTCTCCGATTCCCGCAACGCCCCGCGCAATCTTTCAGATTTCACGCCATCCAAATGACGGTATAAATTTTCAATCGACCCGAATTGTTTCAGCAAATCGGTCGCGGTTTTAGGCCCTACTCCCGGGACTCCGCGAATATTGTCCACACTATCGCCCATCAAACTCAGCCAATCCACGATCTGTGACGGTTCCACGCCGGCTTTGGCGCGCACTTGCTCGTCTGTCCAAATCGTCTCACTTTTGTCGTTAGGATTCAGCAAGCCGACCCGTGCTGAAACCAACTGCATAAAATCCTTATCGGAACTGGCAATGATCACGTTCATGCCCAGATCCGCCGCCTGCCGGGCCAGGCAGGCAATATAATCGTCAGCCTCGATTCCCGAACCACAATACGACGCGATCCCGGCGGCATCGAGATAGGCGGTTATCTCATCCAATTGCGGCCGTAAATCTTCAGGCATCTCCGGCCGCTGCGCTTTATATTCAGGCAACGCCGCCATCCGCGCGGAGCTCAGCCCGCCGTCCCAGACAACCATCAGATGCGTCGGCCCGGTGGTCGCCCGCATTTTTTCAAGCATCTTGACGAAGCCATAAATGGCATTCGTCGGTTTTCCCGCCGGCGACCGCAATTCGCGAATCGCGTAAAATGCGCGATAGGCATATGCGTGTCCGTCAACTATCAGCAACCGATCCACAAATTTTTTGAACTTAAATCAGGGTGTTGACGCCGGTGGCGGAGTTGAGGTCATTGCGGGAGCGGGCTGAAATGTCTGGCCTTCTACCGATGGCTGGGCCGGAATCGTGGCCGGATTAAACGGCAATTGATCGTCGGTGTGGATGCGATTTCCCGCAGGATCAATGATCGTGGCAGTCACAAAGACCATCAAATTCTTTTTGACGGAAGACTTTGATTGGCTTTGGAAAAGACGCCCGAACAATGGCAAATCCCCCAGGAAGGGCACTTTGTCATTTTCAGTGCTGATCGTCGATGAAACCAATCCACCCAGGACCACTGTTTGGTTATCCCAAATATTGACCGTGGTGACGACTTCCCGCACGGTGAAGTGCGGCAGAGCAACGGGCAATTGCACGACGTTCGCCACGGTGGTCTGCGGAATGTTTGGCGGAGTGTCGTACTGGTCGAACTGCAAAAGTTCGGGAATCAACGTGAGGTTGATGGTATAGCCATCGGCGAGCACATAAGGGACAACATCCAAAGTGGGGCCGATCTCAAATTGTTGCTCCGTGGCGGTGATGGCCGAAGGCGTCGGCGTGTTGTTGACAACCTGCGCGCGCGACATCGTTGCCGATAAAAGCACGGCGCAGAAACATAAGCTAAATGAAATATTCTTGGTCATGGGAATTTGAATTAAATATTACGGGACGCCTGTTCCTCCGGTTGAAACGCCGGTATTACCCGACTGGAAGCTGAAACCAGTCAAAATGTATTCGATGTCCGTGGCGCGCATTTGGCTTTGGCGTCCGCTGGTGGTAACGATGTCAGGTTCGGCCAACTGCTGGACTCCATTGCGCTGTTCGAGAGCGCGCAGTACCACCCGGAAGTTCGGATCGGTCAAGATACCTGTTACGGTGGCCAAAGCGGGCGGGGTGGCTGAATTCACATAACCAAGGCCCGAGGTCAATAATTGGTCGTTGGCCGAACCGGGAATCAAAGTAGATGGCGCGCCAGTGACAGGATTCGCCGGGTTTCCGGGGAAAGAACCGCTCGGGTTGGCTGCTGATACGGGAACATTCAAGGAAGGAGCACTGCCGCCATTGGCGACGACTGTACCGTTGATGAAATTCCCCAGATACCAATCAAAGCCCAGGGCATTATTGTCGCTTTCAGTGACTTCAATGAACCGCGCCTTGACATGGACTTCGGGAGCCACCTGGTTCATGGCCTGAACCGCACGTTCAATGGTATCCAGTTCTTCGGGCGTCGCTTTCACAAACAACAAACCAAGGCGGTCATTAAAAGCGATGCTTCTGCCCGGGAGAGACAAATTCACGCCGATCGCCCTAAAGAAAGATTCAGCCGCCAGGCTGGGGTTTTGCATGTAGCCAGGAACAGTGATATATGCGACGCCGCCACCACTGGCAAAAACCGTCGCATTCCCGATCGCACCAGCTCCAGCGCCACCACCGGCTCCTGCTGTGGAGGAACCGGCACCCGTCGCGAAACTCGCTGCGCCGGTAAGACCCGAGCCGGTCGCACCGCTACTAGCGGCCGCGCCGCCACCACCGCCACCGCCACCACCGCCGCCGGAGCTACGCTGAGCACTTCCTCCCGGAGCCATATCAGTGACTGGCACAACGGCGCCGGTGACGGAATTTTGGCCGCTGCCGCTGCCACCACCGCCACCACCGCCACCACCGCTGCTGCCACCACCACCGCTGCTGCCACCGCTGCCACTGCCGCTAGTATTGGCACTGCCAAAGGTGAATGCGCTGACGCTCTGCAAGCCTTGATAAAACGTATTCGGGTCAACATTGAAAACACGCATCTCCAGGGTGGGCGGTTCCGGTCCGCTGGGTTTGCCTGAAAAAACAATCGCGTAATCTTCAACGGAATATTTGATCGGATGGTCCGAAACCATCACGATGGCATCCAGCAAATCCTGCAAACGCACATGATCGAGACTTAACTTGATGTTGATGGCGGTGGGATCCACCGTGGTTTCCGCCGGGGCGGCGGCGGCGTTCTCGGGCAAACCATTCGCGCCGATCGGCACGGGACCACCCGGATTTCCCCCGGCCTGGTCGGAACTATCCGAGGCGCTTTCCACATTTGGATTGAAAATAAAGTTAATCCCCATCTTATCCGGGTCGCGAAGTTTGGATTGTTGCGACAAGTAGCGGAGAACTTCGCTCAAGGGCAATCCATCCTGCCAGGAAACCGTATCAATTTCGGTAGTATCAAGTTTACGATAGATCGCTTCGCGGCCAGTACCCGTATGGACATCCGTATTGGTCACATAAGGATTGGGGACCGGCAAACCGATACCAACTTTTGGGTTCCACGCTTTTTCCACCCGGACCATCTTGTCCTGGAACATAGTTTGACTCTGCTGCTGCTGGCGGGAGTAATCGGCCTGTTTTAACAGGTTCATGTAATAGTACGCCGACTGGTTATCGGGATCCAATTGGATCGCCTGCTGAAACCTGACTTCAGCCTCGTCGAACTTTCCAGCCTCATAGAGCAATCGGCCATCCTGCACCAGGGTCGCTGCTTGCGTTTTGTCATTCATGATGGCCGGAATCTCTCCCACGGTGGCCTCGTCAGGGATTTTACCTTTCAGGGAGGCGACGAGATCGTCGTTTTGTTTTTTGAAGGCAATGGCCTCGGCATTATGCGGGTCAACTTTCAGGACCCGGACGACTTGATCATTGGCTTGATGGTAGTCCCCGGCACGTTGGGCGCGCCGCGCCAATTCCATGTGGTCGGCGTCCAGGCCGGCAATGGTCTCAGCGGTTTCCGCATCGATTCCCGACCCGATTTGCAGAATCAGGGCGTAAGCGTCTTCATAAAGTTTGGTGGCACCGACGATATCGCCTCGTGCCTGGGCATTGCGGGCGTCTTCAATTTTTTGGCGCAAGACGATGGTGTTGGCCTGGCGCAGCACTGCTTCATTCACCGCCTCGGATGCCGGCGACATTTGCTGAGCGGGCAACGCCGGGGCGGCGGCCACGAGGAAGAGAAAACCGAGTGAGAGAGAGACTGCTTTAATCATGTTAATATCAGGTATTGCGAATCGATGCCGAGCGCAGATTTTTATAAGTCATTAAGGCGTATAAGGCAAAACGAATTTTTTTTGGTTTGATTGCTGCAAGAGTATCACGTCATTCGAGTCTATGGCAATGATATTGTACTGGTCGCTGTTAAAATCCAACATGGCGCCGACCCGGACATTATTCGCATTGAAATTCTCCGGCGGGTATTTCAGGTCAGCGGTATGGCCGTCCACCCGGCGGAATGGATTCTCCGGGGTGACCACGGCCGCCTCGCCGGTATCGGTCACGACCAAATCCAACTCCGTGGGATTGTTTGCGGGCCCCTTCACCCCGATCAGCTTTAAGATACCGCTCGATTCGCCCACGGATAGATAATGATGCTGCGGGCGGCGCTGCGCGGGAATCTGGGATGCCTGGTCCTCCACCGCCACCTCGTACCGGGGAGCGGCTTCGTTGGTGATGACCGAGTCCAGGGAAACCTGGAAATACAATGGCGTGATTTTGGCGATGACGGCTGCGCCCGCGCCGACTTCATTGCCGGTAACAATCTTGATGAGAATTCCATTCTTGTCCTTTTGCCAGGTCACCGGATTGAACAACCGGTTGGTGGTGGAAAAGTCCAGGGGGGTGGTGTCTTTTAATCTGAGCAGGACGGCGTCCTGGTTGGAGGTGTCCAGGTCCTGCAAAGGGTTGACCTTTGGATGGGTCAATGTTTGCCTCATCGCTTCCATGGCCTGATGATCACTGGCAATCAGCACGGGGAGAAATCCCGCAACCCCGACCAGGCCGAGCAGGACGATGCTCAGGATGATCTTCTCGTAATTTTTTTTGATAAAATCCATGCGTCAGGAGGTAGGCGTCAATCTGATAATTTCAATTTTAAGGGTGACGCGCAGCATTTGCTCGTTCAAAACGGTTTGCAGTCCGCCGCGTCCAGGCATGGTTGCCGTTGTCGCTGCCGGCATGTTATATTGGATCGCGGGCCCCCCCTCTCTCATGCTTCCCGGCACTGATTGGTTTCCTTCGGTAGCCGCAGCCTGGGAAGCCGGTTGGACGCTGATGGATTGAACAATAAAACCGTTGGGCGAGGATGCAAATGCCGCCAGCACGTTGGCGACGTCCGAACTGAACCCGCGGAAGGTCACCTGGTATGGCGTGAGCACACCCATATCTTTGGTGATGGGTTGGTCGGTGAGGTAGTCGGCCTGGTTCCCGACGGTATCGTCTTTGGAAACAGGCATGCGCTGGATGCCTTCCAATTCATTGACCCGCACCCCGGTCAGAATTTCCACGATGGCTTTGACATCGCCGAGTTGCTGGGCGACCTGCCCAAGGGTGGTGGAATCAAAAACAGCTTTATCGCTTTGGGCAGTGAAAGAAAAGAAATACGGCGGAGGCGGCAATTGAAGATTGGCCGTCTGGGCCTCATGTTGCAACAGCCGGATGGTCTGGCTCAAAGCCGGCGCGAACATCTCACTGGTCACCTGCCCGTCGGCAGGATTGGGGATAGGAGTAATGGGTTGAAAATAGGCCCGCGCATTTTTAAGCCATTGTTGCAACTGCTGCTGCTGGTCTTTGGCAATCTGGATATTATCGATCTTATCGTTGCCCGGGGAGGGCTTGTAATTGTTGTCCTGCTGGATCTGGTTATAGACCTCGGTCAAAGAGGCGAAAGCGTCCTGGTTGCTACGCCAGCTTTGGAAATCATAGAAGGCGGCGGCCCCGAGCAGGAGCACGGTTACCACCAGCCCGATGACAAAAAATAGATTTCGTTTGATCCAGCCCATATCACATGTTCAACGGATTCGCCGGCGCCACGGTTATAGAAAAAGTAAAAGTCCCGGAGGCCGGGTCCACTGAGGAAATCTGCGCGGAGGGCTGCACAGAATTTGGATCGAAAGCCGGCGAGGCCTTCAATTCTTTTGCGACCGCGTAAACCAGCTCAACATTATTGGCATTGGGGTCCATCGTCTGCAAATCCACCGCTCGACAATACAATGTCAGCGCATTGGTATTCGTGGTGGTGGGCGCCGCGGAGTTGTCTCCCTGGGTGGTGGCCATCACGGTCGCACCCGGCGGCAGCATTTGTTCAATCCAGACACCTGCCAGGATACCGGGCTTTTCCGGGGCATATTTTTTCTGGATGTCATTCTCGGAACGGATCAGCGCACCCCGCAGCGAGGCCAAATAATCGCTCCAGTAGTAACGATCATTGAGCCAGGTTACGACCTGGTTGACCTGGCCTTCGGTCGTCTGCAACTGGTTGTAAACACTTTTCATCCGGTTTACTTTGCTCTCAATGGTCTGCTCTTTCGGCTTCAGATCAGTTATCGTCGTCTGCTTGGAAGCGGCCAGTTCCTGATACAAATATCCGATCGCTCCCGCGACCAGCGCCAACAGGACAAGCGTCGCGAGAAAATACGGTTTCTTTTCGTTGAAGGCGCGCCAGCGAAGAGTGCTGTCCGGCATCAAATTCATTTCCACCGGGCAATTGGCCATGTTGCGGAGGCCCAGCCCGACCACTTCGCCCATGGAATGCGCCACCTTGGCCAAGTCTTCCAGGTTCAACGAGGGATCAATCTGGACGTTGCGGAACGGATTGAAATATTCGACCGGCACATTGAGCTTCTCAGCGAAGAACTGCGCGGTATACGGCATGATGCTTGCGCCGCCCGACAAAAACAATCGCACCGGGGCCGACCCACCCTGCTGCCCCCGGTAGAATTGCAGCGTCTGGTTGACCTGGATGTGCAACTTGGTCATGAACTGCCGGGCAATCTTGGAGATGGCCGCCTGATTGGGATTCTCGGGCTCTTCGTAGGCGCCGCCCAGGCTGACAAAGCCTTCCGCGATCTTGATCTGCTCGGCCACTTCAAATTTCAATTTTGACTCGTTGGCAAAATCCTGGGTGATGGCATTGGCGCCCAGATTGATACTGCGGGAAAAAACTTTCCCTTTTTCAAAGAACAGCAGATTGCTGGTCTTGGCTCCGATATCCAACAGCATGGTGCAATCGTCCAATTCGCCATAATTGAAACGAAAAGCGTTGCAGAGAGCCGCGGGCGAGGCGTCGCATAATTGTAGTTTTAATTTTGCGTCCGCAGCGACACGGAAAAGACCTTCGACAATCTCAGATTTGACGGCGACAAGCAGCACTTCCAATTCGCCGCTGGCCGCCGATCCGAGGATCTGGTAATCCCAAACGACTTCCGCCAACGGGAAAGGAACGTTTTGCTGGGCCTCGTACTGGATGATTTGGGTAACCTTGTTGGCATCCACCGGGGGCAATTTGACGAACTTCGAGAAGACATGGAAGCCGGGCGCGCAGACGTTGACATTTTTCGCTTTGAGACCTTTTTCAGCGAGCGTTTCCTGGAGGACTTTAAGGATGGTCTTTTCGCGAGTGGCTTCCTGCGAACCTTCCAGGCCGAGTGGCTTGATCGCAAAATTTTTCAGGAGCAAACCGTCCGCATCATTGCTTTCAAACTCCGCAACCTTCAGGCTGCCGGCACCGAAATCGATGGCCAAAAATGATTTTGAGTTGAGCATTCGCGCGTTTTTCTTCTTAGTTACCCCCGCACACATTCTATTGTGTACGGCGAGCTATGCTAACTACGTGAAATTTTCAAAAGGGTCAAACAGAATTGTGACAAAAAAGCGAAAAAAATGCGCCTAAGACAATTTTTGTGCCCCTCCCGACAAAATTGAACCGGTTTACCCAAACCGCTTGCAGATAATACTCCATCTGCCAAACTTTGCCCGTGTCGCAAATCAAATTTGGAACCGATGGCTGGCGCGCGGTCATCGCCGAGGATTTTAACTTCGCCAACGTCGCCCGCGTGGCGCAGGCCGCCGCCGACTTTTGGCAAGCGGAGATCCGCAACCCCCGCTCTGCTCTTTTTGGGCGGGAGCCAAAAATCGTAGTCGGTTTTGATCGCAGATTTTTTTCCGACCGGTTCGCCCGGATCACCGCCGAAATCCTCGCCGGCAACGGAATCCACACCATCCTGACGCCGGAGCCGACCCCGACACCATCGGTCTCCTATGCGGTCAAGAACCTTAACGCCGCCGGCGGGGTGATGATCACCGCCAGCCACAATCCGCCGATCTTCAACGGGTTCAAACTTAAATCTTATTTCGGCGGCTCCAGCAATTCGGACGAGTGCAAGGCGGTTGAAAGCTTTTTGGATAAAAGGCCGCCGCAAACCGGGCCGGCCAGATCCAATATTTCGATCCAGGACATCCGACCGGCGCATTATGCGGCGATCAAGAAACTCGTGGACTTCAAGCTCATCGCCAAATCAAAGCTGCGCTTTGCCCACGAAGCTTTGTTCGGTGTGGGCGCGGGCTGCTTTGAGCAATTGCTGGCAGGCACAACCTGTAAGGTCACCACGCTCAACGGCAATCACGACGTATTGTTCGGTGGCATCAATCCCGAGCCGATCGTGCAAAATTATGCGCGCAGCCAAAAATTTCTACGCGCGCATCCGCATGACATTTGCCTGGTGACCGATGGCGATGCCGATCGCGTGGGCGGCATGGATGGCCGTGGCAATTATCTGACGACCCACCAGATCATCTGCCTGCTGTTGCATCATTATATATGCAACCGCAAACAGACCGGGCGGGTGGTGAAGGCGCTGACGACCACTTCCATGGTGGATAAAATGTGCGCGGCTTATAACCTGCCCCTGGTGGAGACAGGCGTTGGCTTTAAATATGTCTGCGCCGAAATGCTGAAGGGCGGCGTGCTCCTGGGCGCGGAAGAAAGCGGCGGCATCGGTTTCCGGGGACATATCCCCGAGCGCGATGGCATCGCCGCCGGCCTGATGCTCCTGGAATTGCTGGCCACGGAAAGAGTCTCCGTGAACAAGATCCTGGCGGGATTGGAGAAACAATTCGGGCCGCATCGCTACAACCGGAACGATATCCATTTTCCATTGGAGAAGCGCGGCATGCTGATGGAATTTCTCCAAAAGAATCCGCCCTCCAAATTATTGAAATCGCCGGTGACGGAGGTGAAGACCTTTGACGGCGTGAAATTTGTGGCGGCAGACACATCCTGGCTGATGCTCCGCGGCTCGGGCACGGAACCCATCCTGCGAATCTACGCCGAGGCGAAATCGGACGCGGATGTCAAAAAGCTGTTGGAGCTGGGGGTGAAGTTGACCAAAGAAGTTTGATCCGCAGTTGCTTTTTGCGCTGAAAGACAGTTTAATCAGGCCATGAAATTTGGTTTGGCAATTTTAGTTTACGTCCTGATGGGAATCGTGCTGGCAGCGGGCATCCTGCTCTTGATCGCCGGCAAGCCGTGGCTGTTCATCATCGCCGTGATCGCCTACGTTGTTTCATTCTCGAAAATCGGCTGCCTGACGCAGTGATTTGGCTGGCGATTGATTTGGTTAAAAACTTCCTGTCCCCTGCTCTCCTCCAGGAGGGGGAGAAACATCTGAAGTTTTTAAAAAATGAGCGGTAGAGAATCTCACGGCCAATATGCAAGTAACACATGATGGCGGGCGATGGAGCAACGCCGCAGAGGACCCGATTGAAATTGTTGCCCCTGATCCGGGCTGGCCCAAACAGTTTGCTATTGAATCCAACGCCATCAAGAAAGTTTTGCGTCCACTCAAACCGCGGATCGAGCATTTTGGAAGCACGGCCATCCCGAGTCTGCCCGCGAAGCCAATCATTGACATCGTCATCATTCTGGAAAATGTCTCGGTTTGGCCACAGTTGATCGCCCCGCTATCAAGTCTTGGTTATGTTCACTGGGTAGATAATCCACGCGGGGACCGGATGTTTTTCGTCAAGGGCATGCCGCCCCTGGGTCGCCGGCGCTCGCATCACGTTCATGTTCGAATACCGTCGGACGCAGTAGCGGAACTGCGCTTCCGCGATCGGCTTCGCGAGCATCCAGCCGATGCTGCCCGATATGCGAAAATCAAATATGATCTTGTCGAGCGCTTCAAATTCGACCGTGACGCATATACCGAGGCGAAGGGCGGGTTCATTCAGCAAATACTTGTTCAAGCCAAAGCCGATGAGGCTCCGGGCGAAGACTGGTGGAGCCGAGGGGATTCGAACCCCTGACCCCCACAATGCCATTGTGGTGCTCTACCAACTGAGCTACGACCCCAGTCAAACGGGCAAACAGAATAATTTGTCCCGCGGATAAGTCAAAACTATTCACCGCCGAAATAAATTGAATCCGTCTTGAAAAATTTTTACGTTACCGCGTGCCTGCTCTCCGGATCGCATTCCTGACGCATGAACCATTTTATCCCCCCTCCGGAGGTGGTTCAGCGGAAGCCGTCTATCTGGTCCAGGAAATGACGCGGCGCGGCCATGAGGTTCATGTCTTTTGCCCCCAAATCCCGGAGGCGGAAAGCGTGGAGAAAAATTTCGGGATCCATCTGCATCAATTCACCAGGTGGCAAATGGGACGGTACACGCGTTTGCGAAACCTCAAATACTTTTTCTACCCGATCTTTCTCCAGCGGATGGTGGCCGCGGCGGCGCGGGAAACGAAGTTCGACCTGATTTTTTCGATCCATGCCATCGCCGCCGTTGCGGCGGGAAAATTGAAGAAGCAATTGCAGGTGCCCGCCGTCTTGAATTTTCCGGACCTGCTGACGGGCTTCATGGAAACCTGGCCGGGATATCATGCCCCCCGCCCTCTGGTGGAGGCCCTCAAGCGCTATGAGATTTCCCTGCCCACCCGTTACGATGTGAATGGCGTGCTGGCCGTCTCGGATGCGCTGGCCGATTATTTCACTGATCGCGGTTTCCCGCGCGAAAAAATCCTGCCGATCTATTATGGGTTCGACGCCGACCGGTTTCCTTTCCGCGCACAACCGCCGTCAAAAACTTCCCCGGTGGTCGTCATGCACGGTTCGTTTGACTCGCATCATCTGGGCGAGATCGCCTTTGGCGCCATCCGGCACGTCACGCGTGAACGACCGGGAACGATCTTTCGGTTCGTGGGCAAGCGGACCGAACCGCTGGATAATTTTTTACGCAGCGCAGCGCGGGAAATCCCCGGGTTTAAAAGTGAGGCGACAGGTTTTGTGCCTTACAGCGATGTAGCGAAATATCTGCAGGATGCGAATGTAGGCATCGTGCCTTATGAGGAATCAACGGGAACGCATTGCGCCTTCGTGGCCAAGATCGTGGAATATGTCGCCAGTGGATTGCCGACAGTTTCCACCCCGCTGGATAGCATCCACCGCTATTTTAAGAATGACCCGATGGTGGTCTTTTCAAAATTTGACGGCGAAGATTTTGGACGCGGCATCGTCGAGTGGCTCGACCGTCCTCCGGCAGCCTGGCAATTGTACGCGGCCAAGTCCTCCGCGCGCGTGCAGGTGGAATTGGATTGGCGCCCGCTGTGCCGCAAGGCGATCGATTTCACGGAACGGATCATGCGTGACCAGAAGTGAGGGTGTGTTCAGCGCGGAATGCCTGGAGCTTTATTAATCCGGCTGGTTTTCACCTGTCAATTCAACGCCCGAAACTTTCCCACGATCATCAAACGTCACATATAACTCCGCCGATTTGATTTTCTGTGGACCCAATAGCCAAAGATTCACGTCATCGGTCATATACCATCCCCAGGCTTCGGTGTTTTGATAGCATCGCTCCCTGAAATCGGCCATCACTGAGGGGCAAATGGTTTTCGCATCAGGTTTGCCCATTAATTTCACAACGTCGTCTTTTGTTAATTTGCCGAACCCCGCCTTCAGCGCATCCACATTCTGTAAACTGATCCTGGTCTTATCGGCATCGAATGAACTCCAATATAAGTATCCGTTCAATTTGCCATCTTTAAATTCCAACAACATGACCCGGCCGTTGATCGCTGAAATATCAGCATGGGCGAACGTGTATTTATACACTTCATAACTGCCTTCGGGGTACACGTCTTCGGTTTTAGTGCTCGGCTTTCCAAAAAGAGCGACCGCTTGATCAGGCGTCATCTGCCCAATCGTCAACGTATCCGTTGAAGGAATGCTGAATTTGTCGCCAACGTCGGCACAAGAGCATAGGGTAACCAACGCACAGCAGGTAGTGAATGAAACGAATGTCTTCTGAATACTCATATTTTTTCTGATTAGACCACTCACCGCACCGGCAACGATATTTCTTACGGCTTCTTTCGTTGACGGGCAACCTCATAAAGAAATACCGCCGCCGCCGCCCCCACGTTCAACGAGTCCACCGCCGCCGCCATGGGAATGGCCACGGCTTCGTCGCAACTTTCCAGGACAGCCTTTGAGATGCCATTCCCTTCACTGCCGAATACCACGCAGCAATCACCCCGAAAATCCGCCTGCGACAAAGTTTTCGTGTCCCGATGCGGATGCGCCGCGATGCATCGCAACCCGCAAGCGCGCAAGTCGCGCAGGGTCGCTGAAAGATTGGTCAATTCCACCACGGGCAATTGAAAGATCGTGCCCATCGAATTTCTGACCGCCCGGCGCAGATAGGGGCTGCTGCTGGTTTCGCCGACGAGGAGGGCCTGGACGCCAAAGGCCACGCAATTACGCACCAGCGCGCCAAGGTTTTCCGCATTGGCCAATCCGTCGATCGCGACAAACAGTTTGGGGGAGGGATTTTGCGCCAGGATCTCATCAAGCGGGACCGGCGGAGGAACTTTGCCCACGGCCAGGATGCCCTGGAACATGGAAAAGCCGACCAGCTTTTCGAGTAATTCTTTCTCGGCGAGATAAACAGTGATCGTTTCCGGGCGGGCTTCAAGAAGGGGGCGCATCTCCTCCAACCATTTATCGGTTAAGACGGCGGAGACGATAGTCAATTCGCTTTCGAGCAGGCGGCGGACGACTTTCTCGCTCTCAGCCACAAAGATCCCCTGCTCTTCGTGGGCCAATGGCCGCCGAAGCGTGGCATAAGGCTGAAGCTCCGGCGCATCAAAGGAAGTGATTTTTTGGACGCAGAACATCTCGCGAACGCCCTAGACTTTCAGGTCAGCGAGTGCCGGGTCGTTGGCGTTGGCAATTTTTCGCATTTTGGTGACGGCGGCTTTCAGGCTGCGCGCGGCAAAAAGGCTGGTGCCGGCCACAAAGGTGTCCGCTCCGGCGCGGGCGCATTCGGCCACGGTCTGGAAGTTGATGCCGCCGTCCACACTGATGCGATAGCGCAAACTTTTTTCACGCCGCCAGGCATCGGCCTGCTGGATTTTTGGAAGGCATTCGTGAATGAATTCCTGTCCGCCGAAACCGGGGTTGACGGTCATCACCAGGAGCAGGTCGATTTTCTCCAGGAACGGCTGCACCAGCGAAATGGGCGTCGGCGGATTTACCGCCAGGCCGACTTTTTTCCCGAGCTGGCGGATCTTCCAGATCAGGGGCTCGACCTGGTCACCCAACTCCACATGGATGATCATCTCATCCGCGCCGGCACGGGCGAAAGGTTCGAGCAAAATGTCCGGCTTGCTGCACATGAGGTGGACATCGAAGAACGATTTGCTGAGGGGCCGGATGGCTTTGACGACTTGCGGGCCGAAAGAGATGTTCGGCACAAAATGGCCATCCATGATGTCCAGGTGCAGCCATTCTGCGCCGGATTTGGAGGCGCGAACGGTTTCTTTGCCAAAGGTGGCATGGTTCGAGGCGAGCAGCGATGGAGCGATGATCATTTCCATTTTTTATAATCAGGGAGAAGTGCCTTTTCCATCCAGGCAGCGGCGCACTGTCAACGCGAGCGCGTGCGGATGATAAGGTTTCTGCAAAAAATTAGTGTCCGATTCCAACTTGAAATCTTTTCCCACGATATCAGCGCTATAACCGCTGGAAAAAATGACCTTGAGGGTGGGCCTCTCCTGCCAAAGCGCTTCGGCCAGCTCTCGTCCATTCATGTTGCCGGGCATGATCAAATCCGTCAGCAGCAGGTCGATCTTGTCCTTATTGATGTGCCATTGTTCCATCGCTTCAGCCCCACTGCCGGCCTGGTAAACTTTATAGCCGTGCTTCTCCAGGATGCGCGCGACCAGCTCACGCACGGGCTTTTCATCCTCGACCAACAAAATCGTTTCGTTGCCGCCGCGGATCGTGAATTGTGTCGTTGGTCTCTCGGTCGCAACTTCCTCGGAACCGACGAAGGGAAGGAAAATGCGAAAGGTGCTGCCTTTGCCGATGGTACTTTCAACCTCGACCCACCCCTGGTGTTGTTTGACGATCCCATATACTGTCGCCAGTCCCAGTCCGGTGCCTTTGCCCACGTCTTTCGTTGTGAAAAACGGCTCAAAGATGCGCGAGAGATTTTCCGCCGGTATGCCGCAGCCGGTATCGGTTTTGCTGATGCAAACAAATCTTCCCAGGCGGGCTTCCGGGTGGCGTTGCACGTGCGATTCGTTCACATCCACGATGGCGATGCGCACCGCCAGTTGGCCACCGCGCGGCATGGCGTCGCGCGCATTGACGGCCAGGTTCAGCAGCACCTGCTCGACCATCCCCGCATCGGCCTCGACGATGGCCGGAGAATGGCTGTAATTCAACTGGAGGGAAACGTCTTCGCCCAAAATTCTCCCCAGCATGTCGGTCATGTTGCCGACGATTTTGTTCATGTCCAAACGTTTGGGCTGGATCAATTGGCGGCGGCTGAAGGTCAGTAATTGCCGCGTCAATCCGGCGGCCCGCTCGGCCGCCTGCGTGATCTGTTGCGCCGATCGCGCGCTGACATCGTCCATTCCTGAAGACATCAAGAGCGAGGCATGGCCATGGATGACGGTCAGGATGTTGTTGAAGTCATGGGCGACGCCGCCGGCCAACTGGCCGATGGCTTCCATTTTCTGCGATTGCCGCAATTGCTCTTCCAGGCGGCGTTGGGTCGTGATATCGCGGAACAGGCTCAACATGAGCAATGGCCGGCCTTCAACTTCGATGAATGAATCCGTGATCTCGATCACGATTGAACGGCCGTCGTGCAAAGTGTGTTGCCGCTGGCGTTTTCGCTGGACGGTGCGCTCGTCGAAAAACTCACGCAAGTTCTTTAGCATTTCATCCCAACTCTCCGAGGTCGAATAGACCGCCGTGAACGGTTTACCCTCGAGGATGTGCGCTTCCATGCCGACCAGCTTGCAATACGCGTCATTGACCGCGATGACGATTCCGTTTTCATCGACCAGCCTCATCCCATCGGCGGAATTCTCCCAAACTGAACGGAAGAGCGCCTCCGAACTTTGCAGGGCCGCCGCCGCCGTCCGCCGGTCGGTGATATCGCGCACGTGCAGCAACAACGCCGGCCGGCCCCCGAACTCGATCCGGCCCGCGCGCACTTCCACGGGAATCGCGCGATTGTTGATCGTCAGGCATTCGCTCTCAATCCAGGACAACTTTCCGGCGGCAAGACTCCGAAAGCCTTCGAGGGAACTCTCGCGTTTTGATGGCGGGACCAAATCGTTGACGGCATTTTTGCCGATCAACTGGTCACGGGTCATGCCATGCAACACGCATGCCGCAAAATTCACGTCCAGCACGGTGCCATCCATTTCTTCAACGAAAATGGCGTCCGGCGAATTCTCGAAAAGATCGCGGAAACGATGCTGGCTTTCGCGCAACGCCTGTTCCGCCCGCACACGTTCCAGCGCGCCACCGCATTGATCGGCCAAAGCCTGGAACATTTCCAGGTC
The DNA here is from genome assembly GCA_036490655.1 of Verrucomicrobiia bacterium. Classification (GTDB taxonomy): domain Bacteria; phylum Verrucomicrobiota; class Verrucomicrobiia; order Limisphaerales; family UBA11358; genus UBA11358. The sequence goes on from DASXDM010000029.1 coordinate 398,972, forward strand.
GTTCGTCGAATACGAACCCGATCGATGGTTTTGGATCAACAACAACCCGATGACCTTCTCCCCTTTTCGGATCGGCGCCAGCATCGTGGCGGCAGCGTATTCGCCGGCGCTACGGGGATCGACCAGCTCCGCCCCTTTTTGGATCACCCGGCGAATGAGTGCGTTCGCGGACTTGGGCTGCGGCGAGGGCGGGATTTCCGCGCGTTGACCTTCGATGGTGGTGATGTTCAACAGCGAAGTCACCTCGTCGCGCACCGGGTCATACAGGTCCAGTGCAAAATCCGTCCAACGAAACAGCGCTTCAGAGGCCTCACAGATGATGAGCGCCGCTTCCGGGGCCGTGGTGGCCGAACTAAGCCCGTGGCTCAATTTATAGAACGCCGCGCTTTGATGTTCAGCCTGTCGTCGCGCGGTCACATCCATCGCCATCGTCAACGCTGCGAAACGATCGCGAAAAGCCATCGGCGACCAAATCACTTCCACATCGATCACCGTGCCGTCTTTTTTGCAATGCTTCCAGATCAACCCGCGGCCGCTCTCAGGCACTGGCGTGATTTTTCTGCTGCCATTTTTTTCCGCCAGGCGGATGTCGCCGATCGTCATCTTCAGGAATTCCGCGCGCGAATAGCCGTAGTATTGGATGGCCGCCTCGTTGACTTCCAAAAACGCCTGCGTTTCCAGGTCGAACACCCACATCGGATTGGGATTGCTTTGGAAAAGAAGGCGATATTGGCGTTCGCTGTCGCGCAATTCCTCTTCCGCCCGCCAGCGGTCGGAGATATCACGGCAACTGGCGACGATGCCATTGATTTGCGGGTCATCGAGGCAGTTTTTTTCCACCAGTTCGATGCGCCGCCATTCCGCATCCTTCGTCCTGCACCGGTACTGGACCTTGGCCGTCTGTTCCGGATGGTCCAGGGCCATTTGGAACGCCTCCCGCGCGCGATAGACATCCTCCTGGTGCACGCGCGCAAATACCTCTTCCCCCTGCAATTCCTCCGGGGAGTAACCCAGGACATTGCGGATGGACGGGCTTACGTAGACAAATTTTCCTTCGCGGTTGATGATGCAAAGGATATCGAGGGAATTTTCGGTAAGGGTGCGGAAATATTTTTCGCGGCGCGACAGTTCCAATTCCGCCTGGCGAAGCCTGGCGCGTTCCGCCGCTTCCTTGACGGCGCGGCGAACGGCGGAGGGCAGGCGTTCGGGTTTTTGTTTCAGGACATAATCGGTGGCGCCGGCCTTCAGGCTTTCGATGGCCACCTGCTCGCCGATCGTGCCGGAAACCAGGATAAACGGGAGGATCGGATATTTCTTTTTGGCCAGGGCCAGGGCCTCAAGGCCATTGAACCCGGGCAATTGATAATCTGAGATGATGATCTCAAACCCGCCGCGTTCGAGCGCCTCGACAAATCCGGCCCGGTCCCCCACCTGGGTCAATTCTGCTTCCAAACCGTCCTGGGCAAACAGGGAACGGACCAGTTCTGAGAAATCCGGTTCGTCTTCCAGATGCAAAATGTGCAGGCATTCACTCATTCACTGATAGCACCATAACAAAACTAATAAAGCCGCCAAAAGTAAAGCGCCGATGGAAAGTTTCGGCATTGACATTTCGCCGCATTCGTCCAAAATCCGCACCCTTTTGAACATTTAATATGCCAAACACGAAATCAGCCGAACGCCGGATGCGCAACAGCCGGCGCAAACAATTGCAGAACCGCAGCGTCAAATCCAACCTGCGCCGCCTGGAAAAGGATTTCCGCGCCGCCGCCGCCGCCGGGAAAAAAGACGATGCCGCCAAGTTGCTGCCCGGTCTTTATTCGGCGTTTGATAAAGCCGTGAAGTTCCGCGCCCTCCCCCGGCCCACGGTCAACCGCAAGAAATCCCGCCTGGCTGCCGTCCTGAAATAGCCGGCTCCCAAGCCGTCATTTTGCCGGCTTCGACGGAAACAGTTCATCCTGGCGCAATCCCCATTTTGCCAGCCGGAATTTTGTACCCACATTCAGGCAGCCAAAACCGTATTTCACGCTGCGGCGAAAGTTGATGGACGACGCCTCCTTGAAATACTTCGTGGGGCAGCTCACCTCGCCGATGGTAAACCCATGCCAGAAAATCTGCGCCAGCATCTGGTTGTCGAAGACGAAATCGTCGGAATTTTTCGTGAGGTCGATGGCCTCCAGGAGTTCCCGCGAGAATGCGCGGTAGCCTGTGTGGTATTCGGAAAGTTTCGCCCCCAGTAAAACATTCTCCGCCGCCGTCAGAAACCGGTTCGCAACATATTTCCAGACCGGCATTCCCCCCGCCAACGAGTATCCCCCTAAAATGCGGCTGCCCAAAACACACGGGTGCAATTCATTGGCGATGATCGAGGTCATCGCCGGGATCAGCTTGGGGGTGTACTGATAATCCGGATGCACCATGATCACGATGTCCGCGCCGGCCTCCAGCGCCAGGCGATAACAGGTCTTTTGGTTGCCGCCGTAACCTTTGTTCACCTCATGCACATGCACCCGCACGCCCAACAATGAAGACGCCACCGCTACCGTGTCATCGCGGCTGCGGTCGTCCACCAGGATGATCTCGTCCACGACGCCCTGCTGAAATACTTCGTCCACTGTCCTGGCGACGGTTTGCGCCGCATTATACGCGGGCATGACTACGACAATTTTCTTTTTTTGATACATGAATGCTTGTTTTATGAATCCTGCCGGAACCGGCGAATTTCCAAAAGTAAAAAAAATTGGCCGCATATCATCAATAAAACAAACCGCGTTGTCGGGCGAAAGATGACAGGGTGGTTTTAGGTTGGTTCATAAGAATTTAAGCGAATAATGTTTGACTGCTATCAATGAATGTTGTCCTTTATTCCCATCGTTGCCGGTCTCAGCAGTAACAACTCAAAGTGTCCCGGGGAAAAGTCGCAAGGAACCAATGAATAGCTGCATTATACCGATTGCAAAGATCCGGGCCGGTGTACGATTCACCGGACTACTCATCACCACTTCCTTTCTCATCATCTCCACCAATGCATCGCTCGCCCAGACCGACGTCAGTTCCGCCAGCGCCAACATTGACACTAATTCGCCCTCGGCGTTAAAAGAATTAAGCCTGGAACAGTTGATGAACATGGATGTCACTTCCGTCACCCGGGAACCGGAGCCTTACAAAGAAGCGCCCGCTTCGATCGACCTGATCACGAGCGATGAGATCGGGCGTTCCGGCGCCTCAAGCATTCCCGAAGCACTGCGACTGGCGGATAACCTGGACGTGGCCCAAAAAAATTCCCACGACTGGGCGATCAGCGCGCGCGGCTTTAACACCTCCCTGGCCAACAAGCTCCTCGTGTTGGTCGATGGCCGGACTGTTTACACTCCACTGTTTGCAGGCGTCTATTGGGACCAACAGGATTATATCCTGGCAGACATCGACCATATCGAAGTCATCAGCGGTCCGGGCGGCACTTTGTGGGGCGCCAATGCCGTCAATGGCGTCATCAATATCACGACTAAAAGCGCGGAATATACACAAGGGTTGTATGTGGATGGCGGTGGCGGAAGTTGGTTGAGAGATTTTGGCGGCGCGCGTTATGGAGGCGTGTTAGCTTCCAATGTGTATTACCGCATCTATGGGAAATACTCCGGTTACGGCAGCGAAGTCCTGCCCAACGGAAACAGCGCCAACGACTCATGGAACATGGGCCAGGGAGGATTTCGGATCGATGACGTGCCGCTTTCGCCGAATGCTTATACCCTGCAAGGTGATTTTAACGCCGGGCACGAAAATGTGACCACCGGTGGGCGCGCAAATGTGTTCGATTACAACCTTTTGGGACGTTGGACCCATACGCTCTCGGATGATTCGGACATGCAATTGCAGGCTTATTTTTATCGGACCCATCTTACCGATCCAATTCCTGCGAGTTTCAGCGCTACCACACCTCCAATCCTGCTGGCTCCCACCGGAACACTTATTGACGATCTCACCACGTTTGATCTGGATTTTCAACATCGTCTCCACCTGGGCGCTCGCAACAATTTTGTCTGGGGCGCGGGCTATCGCCGGACGGCTGAATCAGACCAAAGCGATTCCGGCCTGGCATTCAACCCGCCGACCCTTGACCAAAACCTTTATAGTTTCTTTGTCCAGGACCAGATCAAGTTGCTGGAAAATCTGCATCTGACTTTTGGCACCAAGGTTGAGCACAATGATTATACCGGCTTCGAGGAAGAACCCAGCGGGCGCCTCCAATGGGACGTCACCAAAAATCAAATGGCCTGGGTCGCGGTTTCGCGCGCGGTCCGCATGCCCTCCCGGGTGGATGAAGCCGAAAACGAAAGGGTCACTACGCCGCCCTTTAATGCCATCATCCCAAGTATATTGGTCGGCAACTCCAATTTTGTGTCTGAAACCTTGATCGCTTTTGAGGCGGGCTACCGCGCGCAACTTGGCCAAAAAGTTTCAAGCTCGGTCTCAGTTTTTTATAACCTGTACAATGATATCCGCAGTGCTCAGGCAAGTCCGCCGCCGGCGCCCTTAGGTTTCCCATTTATTTTTGAAAACAACCTCAAAGGCGAAACATACGGCACTGAATTGGCCGGCGATTATCAAATCCTCAATTGGTGGCGCTTGCATGCCGGGTATGACCTGTTGAAAGAAAATATTTATGTCAAATCCGGCCAGACAGACATCAACGCCGCCCACAATGAAACCGCCGATCCCCAACAACAGGTGTTTTTCCGTTCCTCGATGGATTTGCCGGCCAATGTGCAATTCGACACTTCCTTGCGCTGGATCGATTCGATCACTCTCAACAGTGGCGCGGCGCTGGAGACCATTCCCAGTTATTTCGAACTGGATGCCCGCCTGGGGTGGCAGGTGACTAAAAACATTGAAGTTGCCGTTGTCGGCCAAAATCTCCTGCATGCCCAGCATCAGGAATACGGCTACCCGTCCAGCGCTTCCACCGAAAATATTGTTCGCAGCGGTTATGGAGAGGTGACATGCCGGTTTTGAACGCATCATCAGCACGACATTGGCTGGCGCGGCTGACCCTGGCCGTGGCCATTCTATTTGTCGGCAGGCAAATGACCTGTGCCCAGGAGAACATCTCCACGGAGTACAAATTCAAGGCGGTTTTCATGTTTCACTTCGCCCAATTTGTCGATTGGCCGACCAATGCCTTTTCCAGCGCACAATCGCCATTGGTCATCGGCGTCCTCGGCGACGACCCCTTCGACGATTTTCTGGATGCCACCGTCCACGGCGAGAATGTGAACGGACATCCCCTGGTCGTTGAACGTTATCACGACCTGGCCAGCGTCAAGGACTGCCAGATTTTGTTTATCAGTGCTTCCGAAGAAAGCCAGCTTGGGCGCGTGCTCGCCGGCTTGAAGGGAAAGACCATCCTCACCGTCAGTGATATCGATAGTTTTCCCGAGAACGGCGGCATCATCGGGTTTGCGACCATCCAGAACAAAATCCATTTCCGGATAAATACCGATGCGGCGCGGGACGCCGGTTTGACTTTCAGCTCAAAACTGTTGCGACTGGCGGACATCGTCACGCCAAAAGCCAAATAGCGATGTTAAGGAACGTACCCATTCGCCGGAAGTTGATCGCCGTAAACCTGCTGATCAGCGGGGCGGTGTTGCTGGTCACCTGCCTCTCCTTCGTGACTTACGAGATCCTTACGCTCCGGACCAGCATGGTGACGGGGAATAATACGCGCGCCGAACTCATCGCCGCCAACAGCACGGCCTCCCTCGCCTTCCAGGACTCAGCCGATGCCGCCGAGGTGTTGTCCGCGCTCAGGACCCAACCGCAAATCATCAACGCCTGCATCTATGACGCCAGCGGCCATATTTTTGCCCAGTACCCGACGAATGCCCCGGCCGGAACTTTCCCAACCGCGCCTCAGGGAGCCGGATTTGAATTCAAATCGTCGTCGCTGATCGGCTATCGCCCCGTTATCCAGGACGGCCACGTCCTGGGAACAGTGTATATCGAGTCTGATCTATCCGCGCTGACCCGGCGGTATCACGCCTATACTCTTCTCACCCTGGCCATCATCGTGTGTTCCACGCTCCTGGCGTACTTCCTCTCCAACAGCCTGCAAAAACAAATTTCGCAACCGATCCTGGCCCTCGCGGAAACCGCCAAAGCCGTTACCCGGGACCGTGATTTTTCCGTCCGGGCCAAAAAATTTGGAAACGATGAAGTCGGCGCGCTGACGGATGCCCTGAACGAGATGCTTTCGGAAATCCATAAATTGAACGCCACGCTCGAATCACGGGTGCATGAGCGGACCCTGCAGCTCGAAGCCGCTAATAAGGAATTGGAGGCCTTCTCCTATTCTGTCTCGCATGACTTGCGCGCTCCGCTGCGGCATGTCGATGGATTTGTGGACATGCTCCGGAAAAGCACGAAAGACACCATCGGCGCCACCGGGCAGCGCTATCTCGATATCATTTCCGGCGCGGCGAAACGCATGGGCGCGTTGATCGACGACTTGCTCGTCTTCTCCCGCATGGGCCGCACCGAGATGCGCCGCACCCAGGTGAACATGGACGGACTGGTCGCCGAGTCCATCTCCGAGATGGCCCAGGACCTGCAGGGCCGCGCCATCGAATGGGACATCACCCCACTGCCCGAAGTCAATGGCGACCTTGCCATGCTCCGGCAGGTCTGGGTGAATCTTATTTCGAATGCGGTCAAATACAGCCGCGATCGCTCTCCGGCAAAGATCGCCATCCACAGCCGCGATCTCAACGAGCGTGAAGTCGAATTTTCCGTCCAGGACAACGGGGCCGGATTCGACATGCAGTACGCCGGGAAACTCTTTGGCGTGTTCCAGCGCCTGCACCTGAACGAAGAATTTGAGGGCACCGGCATCGGCCTGGCCAACGTCCGCCGGATCATCCTGCGCCACGCAGGAAATACCCGGGCCGAAGGCAAGATCGGTGAAGGCGCCACTTTTTATTTCACAATGCCAAAAACAAATAAAACATCATGAACTCACTACGCCCCATCCTGCTGGTCGAAGACAATATCAACGATGTCGAACTCACCCTCGCCGCGCTGCAACAGAACAATGTCGCCAACGAAGTCATCCTCGCGCGCCATGGCGCCGAAGCGCTCGATTTCCTCTATCTCCGCGGCACTTTCGAGAAACGCGCGCCCGGCAACCCGGTCGTCGTTTTCCTGGACCTGAAGATGCCCAAAGTGGACGGCCTGGAAGTCCTCCGCCAGATGAAAGGCGACGCGAACCTGAAGATGATCCCGGTGGTGATGTTGACTTCATCGCGCGAAGAAGCGGACCTCATAAAAAGCTACCAGCTTGGCGTCAACGCCTACGTGGTCAAGCCGGTCGGATTTGAGCAGTTCACCGACGCCATCCGTCAACTCGGGATGTTTTGGGCCGTCTTGAACGAACCGCCGCCAAATCAGGATCAATGATCCGCGGTCAACTAATTCCCGGGACGACCCCGGCAACATTTTGCGTGGCGCTGATCTGTTTGCCTTCCGCAAACATATTTTCCAGGCTGCCATTTTTCCACCGGCGCAATTGGTAAAGCGTGGCAAAAATAAAATCGGGAGCAGCGCTCCCCTGCCCTCCCACCAATTCCGAGCCGCGCCTCACGTTCTCCATCATTCCCGCCGGCAAGCGGAGGTGATAGGGATTGCGCTCCACCTCCCCGATATGCAATGACAATGCCGAGACCAGATCCGCCACATCCTGCACGTTGGACTCCACCATGAGATTCGGATGCGGCATCGGCCCCCAGAATTCCGTTTCAATCGTGAGGCATTGAAAATTTGCGGGTAACGTTTTGAGGGCGTCCATCACCAAAAAATGCGCACCGATATGCGTAGTGTTCGCATCGCCTTCATGCGGGAAGAAAATAACGCGCGGTTGATGGCGCATAAGGATTGCCGCGATAATTTCCACCGCACCCGCCCAATGCTTCGGATCTTTTGCGCGCGTTGCGGGATTGATTTTTTCCAGGCCGCCCGGCGCAGGCAACTCCAGTTCAAAGCCGAGCCAATCACAGGCATTTTTCACTTCCTCAAGACGCGGTTGCCTGCGTTCAGGATTGCTTCCCAAAGTCACGGGGATGTTGATGATGCGCATCCCGGTTTCGCGCATCAACCGCAACGCCAGGCCGCCAGTGACACATTCATCGTCGGGATGCGGTGAAAAGATGATTCCCACCGGGGCATTAGCTTTGGGAGTGGATTTGGCTGGCGCAGGAATCCCGCCCAGAGGTAATGCCCTGCCTTTCCGGACGAGATCGGCAAAAGAGGAAACAAAGTGATGATACGGATTCGTCGCCATCCGGCCTAATCAATCATAGAGCGAACGGCAGCGCCAACTTTTTCGATTTTATCCCGTGAATCCACTGATGCTCTGCCAATCAGCCATGCCATCCGTCCAATAAAGCGCTTCTTCGCCGATCGAACCCATCTGTAACATGGCCTGGACCTGTGACACGGTGTATGGCCCGGTCTGTTGGCCGTCGTGCGCCAGATAGATCGTGGGCGCCTCTTCAGGCTGGGCCACGACTGGAGCCGGTTGGAAGCGAGATCGAAGCGATTCGAATTGGGATACGGGAACTTCTTCCGGCGGTTTCGGGGCGATCAATCGATAAATGCCAATCATCGCGCAACCCGCCAGCAGTCCGCCCACATGCGCGCCATACGCCACCCCGCCATGCGACTTCACGAACATGCCCATCACCATCCCGAAGGCATCGCGTAAAAACCAGAACACGATTGCGATCCAGGCAGACATCTCGAATTCTCCCGACCTCACAATCATGAAAAAAATGGAGAAGAAAAAATATTTGAACTCGATTTCCGCGTCAGCCCGCAACAGCAGATACATCCCCATGCAGGCGCTGATCGCGCCGGATGCGCCGCACATCGGGATCATCGATGAAAAATGCTCCGGCGAAAAGGCGATGTACGTGAATTCAGCGACAAATCCGCCGGCCAGGTACATAATCGCAAACATCGCGCGACCAACCATGTCCTCAACACAACAGCCGAACAGGAATAAAAAGATCATGTTGCCGGCGAGGTGGAAAATGCCAGCGTGGGTGAACATCGAAGTCAGATACGTCCACCAATATGATTGCGCCGGGATCAGCCAAAGATTTTGCATCACCCAATCATCGGAATCCCCACCGGTCGAGAAAAAGAAGATCAACGAGATGAGATAAACCAGCGCGTTGAGGCCGATCAGCGTGATCGTGACGATCGGAAACCGCTTCGTCTCATAATTCATCCTGAATGGCAGTAAAAAGAAAAACATAGGACTTCTGAAACTCTGATTATTTCATTTCAGGACTAAAAATATGTCAAGCACCATGATTTTTTCATGGTTAGTTTTTACCGCATCCTGCCACCTTCTGTTAATTACAATCGGGCTAAATAATTATAAACGGCTTGGCGCCGCTGGCAACGCCCGCCACCCGGCTGAGGTGGCCATCACAAATTCTTCTCGACACACAGGAAAAGTTAAAACACGCTTTTATTCACGGAGTAATGATCCAGAATCATTCTTCAGGTCGCGGTCAGAAGCCGGTCATCTCGATGAAAAAGCCCTTACAATCTATCGGTTTGTTTTTCACCACTGCCAATTTTTGCTTCGTTTTGTTGTTATTGGGCAATGTGACGCGCGCTGAGGAGCAAGACATGGTACTGGAGAGTTTGGATGGTGATGTGACCACCAACGAGTACCAATCTTTCATTGATAAACTCAATTACCTCCCGCCACCTCCCACCAATGATATCGGCAACCTCATGGTGGATGAACACGATGGCGCGCGGATCCACGGATTACAGACATTTTATTCCTTTACCCACGACCGCAGGGTTTTGGACAAGGCCATTGTCTGGTCGGACGCCTTCCTCCATGCGCGCAATGATCCGGTCAACGGTCGCGTCATGTGGACGGGAAAACGCGAACTCTGCTGGCCCAACAAGGCAACTAATGATCTGGACCATGCTTTATATACCGGCGCCGAGAATGGCGACGTCATCGAACATATCGTCAACACCGCCAGGTTGATCCTGGAAAATCCCACAGTCTGGTCGCTGGACGCCCCCACAGACACTTTTGCTTTCGGAAAAACCTACCTTGATCGCGCCAAAACTTATGTGAACGAATGCCAAAAGAGCGCCGAGACGACCATCGTTCCGTGGTATGTCCACGACACCAAAGACGGCTATCATCTCATCCACCCCGATTCAAAAGTGTACTGGGACAATTGCCAGTCCACCGGCCCGGTGCCGTGGAACCAACAACAGGAGCTCGTCGGCGCCCTGCTTCGGCTGGCGCAATGCCATCGACTCCTCAACGACGGCAATACCAATATCGCCTATTACGAAAAAATCACGGAAGATGCCGCGAAATGGTTCTTTGCCAAAACCCTGCCGGTAAGCGCGCAGAACCGGGTTTGCTACGACTGGGCCTATACCGCGACGATTGATCCCGCCATCTGGCCAGAGGTGACCACCGAATCGGATTACGACATGTTTATCTTCCGCGCCTATCAGGCGAACCTTGGGCCGACCCGGACAAACATGCAGCGGCTTATCAATACCGCGCGGTTTGTGATGTATCACGGCACGAATCAATTCAGCGGACAAGTCAACGGAATCAGCACACGCAGCCGCTATGAACGCCAGTATCTTAGCTTCGAATGGATCGAGATGTCGGTCCTGGATCGAAACCTTTACCGGATGACTGCCAATGCCGTCCTGACCAGCCACGAGTACTGGGATAATATTGCAGTGGAAGCCGCTGTACTTTCTGCAAAACATTACTGGGCCACGGCGCAGTCCGTACCGCCGGAAATCATCGAGGACGCATCCGGATTGCCACCCGTACCCCAAACCTCACCCTCTTCCCTTAGGCATCTGCCTCCGATTGCGATCATCGGCATGCTCTGGGGCGCTTCGGAAGCTCTTCTAAACCTGACGCGACGTTCCAAATCATCAACCAAATCCAGGGACCGCAATTCACTGAGGGCCATCTGGGTGGTGAACCTCATTGCCATTGCGCTGGGAGTTTTTATTTCCTACCGGTTTCGCTCATGGGGAATGCCCTCGCGGGAACTCGTTTTACATGTGGGTATCTGGCTCTTTGCGGTGGGCCTGGCGTTGCGCTGGTTTTCGATCATTTGGCTGGGCCGCTTTTTCACCGTCAACGTCGCCATTGCCGGAGATCATCGGGTGATTGACACCGGCCCCTATCGGCACGTCCGCCATCCAAGTTATTCCGGCGCCCTGCTGGCCGCGTTGGGTCTCAGCTTGTGCCTCATGAATTGGGCCTCGCTCGTGATAGTTTTTGTTCCCAGTTGCGCGGCCACACTTTGGCGCATTCACGTTGAGGAAACGGCCTTGGTTGATGGCCTGGGCGAACCATACCGCAATTACATGCAGCGAACCAAGCGCCTCATCCCGATGATTTATTGAAATAGCTTTCGCGCCTTTGCATTGACTCATCCTGTCTTTTATCTGTGTCCATCTGCGTTCATCCGTGGTTAAATTCTGCGCATGGCGAAGAACCAATGGGATTTCGGCGAGTTGTTTCCCACGGAAGCAACGCGCAAGGTCTTTTCCGTCGGCGAACTGACCGTCCAGATCCGGCAGTTGCTCGAAAAACAGATCGGCCAGGTCTGGATCAGTGGCGAGGTCACCAATCTGCGCGCCCAATCCTCTGGCCACATCTATTTCACTCTCAAAGACGCCAATGCCCAGGTCGCCTGCGTCCTGTTCCGGAACGAAACCGTGCCGCATCGCGAATTGATCGCCGACGGACAAAAAATCTTGGTGCAAGGCGACCTGACCGTTTACGAAGTTCGCGGCCAATACCAGATCATCGTCCGCGCTGTCGAACTGCAGGGCGTCGGCGCATTGCAGATTCAGTTTGAAAAATTGAAGCAGAAATTGGCTTCGGAGGGATTGTTCGCCCCGGAACGGAAACGTCCCCTGCCCCGCTATCCCCAGCGCATCGGGCTGGTCACCTCGCCGACCGGCGCGGCCATCCGCGACGTCCTGCACGTCATCCAGCGCCGAAATCCATCGCTGGAGATCATCTTTGTTCCCTGCCGCGTCCAGGGCGATGGTGCCGCGCGGGAAATCGCGGACGCAATTCGACTGCTGAATGAATTTGGCAGGAGTCGAGGTAACGAGACTCAAACTAAACCATCGGCAACCGGCCATCGGCCATCGGCAATTGACCAAAAGCTCGTTATGCCGTCCCCCACGAAAACCGATATCGACTTGATCCTGATCACTCGCGGTGGTGGCTCCCTTGAAGATTTATGGGCGTTCAATGAGGAAGTCCTGGCCCGCGCCATTTTTGAATCGGCTGTCCCGATCGTCTCCGCCGTCGGCCATGAGATTGATTTCACCATTTCAGATTTTGTCGCTGATGTGCGTGCCGCCACGCCGAGCGCCGCCGCCGAGATCATCACGGAAGATGTCTTTGCCAGCAGCAGATTCCTGTCGCAATGCGGCGAACGGATGGGCCAATTGTTCCGGCAACGATTGGCCGACAAACAATTTTTACTGGAGAACCAGTCAGACCGTCTGGCACGGTCACATCCACGGCGTAAATTCCAGACCTGGCGGCAACAACTGGACGATTTGCAGGATGACCTGTCGCGATGCTTGAAACAACGGACGCGTCATTCGCAAATCGTCGTGCAAAATTTGTCGGAGCGCCTGCATCGCATCCGGCCATCCCAATCCTTGAAATTGCGCCGCGATCAATTGCGCCAGGTCGAACGCCGCTTGAATGCGCTCGGTCCCGAGCAGGTTTTGGGGCGCGGCTATTCCATCACCATGGATGCCGCCAGCGGCAAAGTGCTGCGCGATGCCGCCAGGATCAAAACAGGCCAAAAATTGAAGACGCGCCTCAAAACCGGCGAAATCACCAGTGAAGCGCAAAAATAGTTGTTGGCAACCGCAACCAAAAGTTTGCCAAAGTATGAAAAGTGTGTATTTTAGTTTTATGGAAGCGACATTGACAGAATTAAGGCGCGAAACATCACGCGTGGTGGATGCAGTGGACAGTGGCCAAGAGGTAATTCTAACTGAACATGGGCGTCCAAAGTATCGCCTCGAGCCAATTAAAACAATTGACCGTAAGGCCGCAGCAACGGCATTACGGGCCATCGGACCCGTGAAATTTCTGCCTCGCAAGTGAAATATCTCCTGGACAACAACGTCCTCTCAGAATGGTGGAAACCAAAACCCGATTCGCGGGTTGCGGAATGGGTTGAATCCGCCGACTGGTACATTCCCGCTCCCGTCATCGCAGAGATTCAGGAAGGCGCGGAATCCAATCCCAGCGAATCAAGAAAAGTACAGATCAATGCAAAGTTGGATGAATTTATGCGCGCTTTTAGCGGGTTGGTGGTCGATTGGGATGCGGAAACAGCGCGCATATGGGGACGATTAAAACACTCACCGGAAGTCAAACGCAAACCCCAACCTCTTTGGGACAGTTTGATTGATGCTATGGCCGTAAGATACGACTATATCATTGCCACAAGAAATTCAGCGGACTTTCGCCACGCGAAAATTTTTGATCCATGGTTAAAACGTCATTCCAAGAGTCCGGGTACTTAGTGGTCAAATCCACTGCCATGCGAGCTCCCAAAGATCATCGCTGAGGAATGATTGATTTTCACCAGACCCCTCTGATACCAAGTCCTTTCAATGACAGATATTTGCCCCGGAATAAGGCTTCTTCAAGCTGGACGGCGCGGCCTCTTTCCCCTAGTCTTGTGCGGTGCCTAATCCGTCCAAAAACGCGGCGCAAAACGCTGTGAAATCTCCGCCGTTTGAGGAGGCCCTGAAAAAACTGGAGAACATCGTCGAAGCGATGGAATCGGACGATTTGCCACTGGAAACCTTGTTGGCAAAATATGAGGAAGGCAGCAAACTGGTGAAAGTCTGCCAGGAAAAGCTGGCGGAAGCCGAATTGAAGATCCAGCAGTTGGAAAAGACTGCCGCGGGCGAAATGAAATTGAAGCCGGCTGGTTTGGAAGATAATTGAATTAAACTATGACCCGATATCTCGACATGGTGGATGGACCGGAGCACGTCAAAAAATTGACCGTGCCGCAACTCCAGGAACTCGCCGGAGAAATCCGCGAAGAGCTCATCGCCGGATTGGCTAAAGCCGGCGGCCACCTCGGCCCAAACCTCGGCGTCGTGGAATTGACCATCGCCCTGCACCACGTTTTCAATACCCCCGTGGATAAATTTGTCTGGGATGTGAGCCATCAGGTCTATGTCCATAAAATTTTGACGGGGCGCAAAGATCGTTTCCGCACCATCCGCCAGACGGATGGGTTGAACGGCTTTGCTTTGCGGACCGAGAGCGAGCATGATTGTTACGGCGCGGGCCATGCCGGCACCGCCCTCTCCGCCGCGCTGGGCATGGCGGCGGCGCGCGATAAACGCGGTTCGAACGAAAACGTCGTCTGCATCTTCGGCGACGCGGCCCTGACCAACGGCATCTCTTTCGAAGCGCTCAATAACATCGGGCACACGACGAAAAAATTCATCGGTATCCTCAACGACAACGAATGGAGCATCGCCAAAAACGTCGGCGCCATCTCCAATTATCTCAATAAGCTCATCACCAATCCGCGTTACAACAAAATAGCCCGCGATTTTGAAAATTTCGTCCGCAAACTCCCCAAAGGTGACCTGGCGCTAAAGCTCGCGCACCGGGCCGAGGGTGGTTTTAAAGGCGCCATCACCGGGGTCGGTCTTCAGCAGACCAACCAGGGGAACATGGTGGAAACAGACGGCCGCGGTGGTTATGGCAGTCCGGTTTTTTTTGAGGAAATGGGCATGCGCTATCTGGGCCCGATCGATGGCCACAATCTGCCATTGCTTGTCAGCACGCTTGAATTTGCCAAGACCTGCGACCACCCGATTGTCATCCACGTGCTCACCCAAAAAGGCAAGGGCTTCGAGGCAGCGTTGAAGTTCCCTGAGAAATTCCACGGCCTGGGACCCTACGACGCCAAGACCGGCGAGACTCCCGCTGCTAAACCCGGCGCGGCGCCGATGTACCAGGATGTCATGGGCCAGACCCTCGTGAAACTTTGCCGAACGAACAATACACTTGTCGGCATCACTGCGGCGATGCCCACCGGCACGGGCCTGAAACATCTCGAAAAAGCGATGCCCGACCGCTATTACGATGTCGGCATCGCGGAAGAGCACGGCGTCATTTTTGCCGCCGGCATGGCGACGATGGGCTTGCACCCCGTCGTGGCAATCTATTCTTCGTTTCTCCAGCGCGCCTATGATTGCATCCATCACGATGTCTGCCTGCAGAATCTGCCGGTGACTTTTTGCATGGACCGTTCCGGGCTTTCCGCCAACGACGGCCCGACGCATCACGGCCTGTTCGACATCGCCTATCTGCGCTGCCTGCCCAACGTCATCGCCATGGCGCCTGCCAACGAAGACGAGCTTGCGGACATGATGTTCACAGCCACACATATCAACTCCCCCACTTTTATCCGTTATCCGCGCGGCACGGCGGAAGGTGTGCCGGTGAAAGAGCAACCTGCCTTGCTCGAAGTCGGCAAGGCCCAGGTCGTCCAGAATTTCTCCAACAATGGAAAAAAGAAGGTCGCGATCTTCGGTCTTGGCCCGATGAACACGATTGCGAGCAAAGCCGCGGCGCAGTTGGCCACGGAAGGGATTGATTGCGCGGTCATTAACCCCCGCTTCACCAAGCCCATTGATCCCGGCACCCATGAATTCTTCGGCAAAGCCGCGGATTTGATCATCACCATCGAAGACCATACTGTGATGGGCGGATACGGTTCGGCGGTGCTGGAGCTTTTCAGCGAAAAGAATGTCACTACCCCGCTCATCCGCATTGGCTGGCCGGACCAATTCATCGAACATGCCTCCGCGCAGGATGAATTGCGCAAGCGCTATGGCCTGACCGTGGAAAATGTCGTCGCCAAAGTGAAAGCTCAATTCAACGGCGCCATCTCTAAAGTGACGACCATGGTTGAAGTCGCGTGATTGTTTGGTTTCAGTCAAACGACCTCCTCACCCCGGCCCTCTCCTCCGAGGAGAGGGAGAAACACGGTATGAACCGGGGAGAGTGGTAACAGATAGACCGGGAGGATAGGTAACACATACTGAGGCGACTATGCCTTGGAAGAAAGTGTTACCAATGGAAGAGAAGATGGCTTTTATAATAAAAGTGAAAGAACGAGCGCTGAGTT
>DASXDM010000030.1:0-27190 GCA_036490655.1 Verrucomicrobiia bacterium
AGCCATCTTCTCTTCCATTGGTAACACTTTCTTCCAAGGCATAGTCGCCTCAGTATGTGTTACCTATCCTCCCGGTCTATCTGTTACCACTCTCCCCGGTTCATACCCCCTCAATCCCTCTCCCCGTTGAGGGGAGAGGGAGAAGAAAGCCATGAGCCGCCCGCACCAGCACCACCCGTCTTCGCAATGCTTCGACGCGGCAAGGGGGGGAGGGAACAGCGAGAGGACACGGATAAACACGATTTTTGAACAGGAGCAAACAGAGGAAACGGAGGGACGGAAAGTGATGGCTCGATCCCGCAGTCGCGGGACTCCGCCAAAAAACGAGGATTGAAAATCGATTTCAGGGACTCGCAGAGCTTGTCCCTCCGAAAAACAGGCAAGATGCCTAATCCTGACGGATCAGGACGGGGAAGGGACTTCTTCAGCCGGTGGCGTTTCTTTGACTTCTGCGGTGGGCGCCGGTTCGGGCGCAGCCGCTGCCGGTTCAACCGGGGCGGAAGTTTCTGAAGGAGTTTCCGCAACCACTTCGCCCGGCGGGGTGGTTTCAGTGGCCGCTGGTGCGTCGCTCTCGGCAACCGGCGCTTCGCTTTCCGCCGCAGGGGTTTGGCCTTCCGCCGGTTTCTTTTCCGGCTTGGGCGGACGGGGCAACGGTTTCTTGGCGGTTTCCATCCGGCCATCGGCAAATTCGAGAACGTGTCCCTGGTGGATGAGCCAATGGAGGTCCACCACGATGGCAGTCTGTTCGGGGGTGGGTTGAACGTCTTCCGCGGCCTTTGGCTCGTCGGGCTTCACTTCGATGACGGCCGGTTTGGCCGGCGAGGGGGCGAGCGATTCAACGAGCTTCCGCCGGGTGCATTTCGGCGCGGCATTGATGAAATCGACGATGCGCTTGATGTTTTCCGATACCGGGGTGGTTTCCAGGTCCAAAAATTGCGGACGGGCTACGCCGACATGGACGACGGTCTTGTTGACCTTGAAAAATTGAAGGCCATGCGTCGAGAATTGTTTGCTCAGAGCCATCGCCAATTGCAGTGGGAAACGTTTCTGGCTTTCCCATTCGGTGCGGACCAGTTGATAGATGCCCGAGCATTTTAAATTCCGGCTCTTCAACCCTTCCACGACAAAGGTCTCGACGGATTTCACGATGGAGTCCTTGTGCGTGGCGCGGAAATGCTTTTCGACTTCCTCCAGCGACGGCAATTTGAGCGGTTCCGGCACGTTGAGGCAGGCGTATTCGGTCTTGAAGCTTTGGTCTTCAATCCATTTTTTCACGACGGCCTCGTCTTTGACGATCTTGACGCGCGCCTTGAAGGCGTCGAAGGGCATCCGTGAAAAACGTTCCGCGTGAAGCTTGCGCAACTGGTTCTGGTAATCGTGATAATTCGGCGGGCCCAGGATGACACCGCTCATGCCGCATTGCGCCACGAAGGTGTAGGTGCCTTTCGGCGGATCGGTGGGCGTGCGGTCAGTCTGGTAAAAGGTCGCGAAATGATTTTTGAGGATGTGGGCCACGGCTTCGTCCTCAGAAAGCCACGGGGTATCGTCGAGGGCGCAAACGAACAGCGGCTGCACGACAGCGCCGTCTTTTTTCTTCACCGTGAGGCGGACGGAATAGCGCTCGGCCTTCTGCAAAATCAATTGGGCGATCTGGAAGAGGGGATAGGCGCGACCGGTCATCTTGATCTGGCGGGCCAACTGCTCGACACCCTTTTCGTCGGCGAGGAAGGTCACGGCGAGGTCCGGCAACGGCGCCGGCGGTTCGGGACGCTCGCGGCGCGGGCCGCTATCGAAACGTTCGTCACGGCCACCCCGGCCGCCCTGGCGATCATCGCGCTTGCCGCCGAATCTGCCCTCAGGCCTGCCGCCAAATTTATTGCCGCCGGGACGCGGACCGTCGTTACGGCGCGGGCCGCCTTCGGGGCGCGGGCCACGGCGTTCGCCGTGCTTGCGCTCGGGCTTGACGCCTTCGTTGCCGGTGAATTTTTCGAAGCGATTGGTTTCAGTTTTGCCTTTGGTCCAGGCGGGCTGAAACAAACTCTCCAAATCGAGACCTAAATCGGGAACATCGCTCATGTGAAAAGACTTTATAACAATTATTCGGGCACTGCGCCATTACGTTTCACCATAATCGCATCAATGATCTTCCTGGCGAGGGCGGGTTTTTCGGCCATCGCTTTTTGGGCGGCTTCCTTGCCCTGGCCGATCAGTTCGCCCTCAAATTGGAGCCAGGCGCCCTTTTTCTCGACGGCGCCGCAGGTGACGCCGACATCGAGGATGCTGCCTTCCTTGTTGATGCCGTGGTTGTAAATGATGTCGAATTCGGCTTCGGCGAAGGGGGGCGCGACTTTGTTCTTCACGATCTTGACTTTGACGTGGTTGCCGACGGCGTTGCCGGCCGCGTCCTTGAGGGTGTCCTTGCGGCGGATGTCGATGCGCACGCTGGCGTAAAATTTGAGGGCCTTGCCGCCGGGCGTCGTTTCGGGATTGCCGAACATGACGCCGACTTTCTCGCGCAACTGGTTGGTGAAGATGCAGGTGGTCTTGGATTTGTTGAGGACGGCGGTGAGTTTGCGCAGGGCCTGGGACATCAGGCGGGCCTGCATGCCCATGGTGGCCATGCCCATTTCGCCTTCCAATTCGGCCTTGGGCACGAGCGCGGCGACGGAGTCGATGACGATGACATCGAGGGCGTTGGAACGCGCGAGCGTTTCGCAGATCGTCAACGCTTCTTCACCGGAATCCGGCTGGGAAACGAGCAGGTCGTCCAGGTTGACGCCGAGTTTTTTGGCGTAACCGGGGTCGAGAGCATGTTCGGCATCGATGAACGCCGCCAGGCCGCCGGCTTTTTGCGCGCTGGCGATGACGTGAAGCATGAGGGTGGTCTTGCCGGAGGATTCCGGCCCAAAAATCTCGACCACGCGCCCGCGCGGGATGCCGCCGACGCCCAGGGCGAGGTCCACGGCCAATGCGCCGGTGGGGATCACTTCGATCTTTATCTGCGCGCGGGCATCGCCCAGGCGCATGATGGCGCCGTCGCCGTAACTTTTAGTGATCGTGGCAATGGCCGCTTCCAATTCGCGCGCATGAGTGGCGGCGATTTTTGCTTCCGGGGATTTTTCGGCGGATTTTTCTGCTGCTTTGGCGGCCATAAGATTGGATTGGTTGCTGTTAAAACGAATAAAAAGATTATCTGAGTATCCGGGCGGAGTCAAACCAACACGTGGCAAATTGAAAAGGCCAAATTTGCAAGCCGGTCACATGCAAGATGCAACCGGCGAGGGGGAATTTTTGGAGATGAAAGAAAAGAAAGTTTTCCGCTTTTAAATTTTGCCAGTAAAACGCATCAGCGCGCGCCGCCATAAAAGGCAGGCAAAGTTGGCAGGGTTCAAGCTAAAGATAAAATTGGAAGACGAGACATAGGATGGGAAAAGTTCGTGAACACGACAGGGAACACCTGGAACAACGCGAGCCAGACTCATTCGACAATGATCTCGCCTTCCATTTTTATTTCGATCGGCAATCAGGCGGCAAAAATTGACATAAAGAAGGGCGATAAATGTTTGGCGCTTATGCAATCCATCTGAAATAATCAAATCATGAAAATGGCCTGGGCCATCCTGTGCAGCCTGCTGCTGGCAATCGCGCCATCGTTTTCGGCGCCAGCGCCGGTAACGGCGTCCGTTTATGCGAAGCAAGTCCAGGACTGCTGCCCCAACAGTGATTGTCCCATGCCTTGTTGCGCGGCACGCGCGCCGGTTGATCCGCAACCTGCGCCAACAGCCCCCGCTCCATCCACCGGCCAAAACCAATTATCGCTGCTGGCTCCGGCCCTTTTGATTTTGACGCTTCCGGCCAAACCGGTTGCCCCGCTTTCCTCGACGGTTTCAACTTCTTCATCGGTGTTTGGCGTTCCGCTCTTTACGCGGAATTGCGCCCTGCTTCTATAAGTTATCCCATAGTGCGCCCGTGGTGTGCCCTGAACCGGCGCGCTTCGGTCCCTCCCTCCCTGTTCCACGGAAATTTTGTGCCCGTGAATTGTTTGATTTTTCCGCCACGCACAAACTGCGGAAGTTGAAAATTTTATGAAAGCGAAATTATTTTTCTTTGTGATCGCAGTTCTGGCCATTAGCGCGGGCATTGCGTGGATTGTCACGGGCCACCCGTTTGAATCTCGCGCGGCAGACGCCAACGGACGGAAGGCCCTCTATTATACCTGCGCCATGCACCCATGGGTCAGGGAAAGCAAGCCCGGCCCGTGTCCGGTTTGCGGCATGACCCTGACGCCGATTTATGCGAACGAGAGCAGCACGGGCGGGGCAACTAATGGTGATGGTGATCCCGGCACGGTTACACTCGATTCCGAAAGCATCAGCACCATCAATGTGCAGACCGATTCGGTGGAACGTCGTCCGGTGCGCCGCACTTTGCATCTTTCGGGACAAATTATTGGCAATTCGTCCCAGGCGGCATGGTTTGAATTCACCGCTTATCAGCGCGATTTGGAATGGCTCAAGATCGGCCAGACGCTCAACGTTTTTGTAACGGGAGTGCCGGACAAAGTTTTTGAGGCGCAAATCAAACGGCACGGCGTTAAGCCATTTGCGGACAAGAATTTTGACATGATGACCAGCAGCACGACCATTCGGGCGGAAATTTCCAATCCGCCGGTTGAAGTTGGCGACCTGGGCAAAGAACAATTGTTCAACGGACTCCATGCCGAAGCCCATCTGGTTGCTGAAACCGAACCCGTTTTGACAATTCCACGCAGCGCAATTATTTCACGCGGGATTGGCCCGATGGTCTATGTGGACAAGGGCGGGGGTCGTTATGTACCGCGGGCGATTGAACCCGGCCGTGTCGGCGATGATTTTGCCGAAGTCCTCGCTGGTTTGAACGAGGGTGAAAAAGTGGTCACCACCGGAAACGTGCTGATTGATTCGGAGGCACAACTCACCGCAGGACAATAATTATGATTGATCGCATCATTGAATGGTCATTGCGAAATCGCTTACTCGTTATTTGTGGGGCATTGCTGCTCGCCGGCTTTGGCGTTCGCGCACTTTATCAGACGCCCGTGGATGCGATCCCCGATTTGAGCGAAAATCAGGTCATCGTCTATGCCGATTGGATGGGGCGCAGTCCGCAGGAAGTGGAAGACCAGGTGACTTATCCGCTCTCGGTGAATTTGCAGGGATTGGCAGGGGTGAAAGCCATTCGCGCTGCTTCCATGTTCGGCTTCTCACTCATCACCGTCATTTTTGACGACAAGATCGACAATTACTTTGCGCGCTCGCGGGTGATGGAACGATTGAATTATCTCGGCGACGTTTTGCCGCAGGGCGTGGAACCGAAACTTGGTCCCGACGCAACGGGACTTGGCTGGGTTTACGAATACTATCTGGACGTTGACCCCAAAACCTCTCCTAACGGCGGTTATGATTTGGGGCAACTACGCTCAATCCAGGACTGGTTCGTGCGTTATCAATTGAATGCTGTTTCCGGCGTAGCGGAAGTTGCGAGCATCGGCGGAGAAGCGCAGCAATATCAGATTGAAGTATCGTCCCTGAAAATGCGCGACCACGGCGTGATGATGATGGATGTGATGAATGCCGTTAAAGAGAGCAATTTGAATGTCGGTGGAAAAGTCATTGATGAAAACGGAATGGAATTTGTCGTCCGCGGCATCGGTCTCATCAATTCCATTTCTGATCTGGAAAATATCGTGGTATCGCGGAACAACGGAATGCCGATTTATTTGAAGGACGTGGCGGCGGTCCAACTGGGCGGCGATTTCCGGCGCGGGGCGCTCGACGTGGACGGACATGAGGTTGTCGGCGGGGTCGTTGTTATGCGGAACGGTGAAAACGCAATGGCCGTCATTCAAGCCGTTAAAGAAAAAATCGCACAAATCTCGCCCGGTTTACCGCCCGGGGTGAGTCTCAAACCGTTTTACGACCGCAGTGATCTGGTTTCACGAACCCTCGACACGCTCAAACATTCACTGACCGAAGAAATTATTTTGATCATGCTGGTCATCGTTGTTTTCCTGTTTCATTTTCGCAGCATCCTCATCGTCGCACTGCCATTGCCGCTTTCGATTCTTGTTTCATTTATATTGATGAATCATTTCGGGATTTCGTCAAACATCATGTCGCTTTCCGGCCTTGCGATTGCCATTGGTGTTCTGGTGGACGCCGGAATTGTCATGGTCGAAAATGTCATTCGACAAGCTGAAAGCGCCGAAAAGGAAAAAGGCAACCGCCTCACCAGCGTGGAAATCTCTGAGGTCACACTTGCAGCGGCAAAACAGGTTGGTCGTCCAATCTTCTTCGCGGTGGTCATCATCATTCTGGCGTTTGTGCCGGTGTTCGCGTTGAGCGGACAAGAAGGCAAATTGTTTCATCCGCTGGCATTCACGAAAACCTTTGCGATGATTGGGGCGGCGATCCTGGCGGTGACACTCGTGCCTGTTCTTTGCTCATTACTTGTGCGCGGCCCGTTTCAAGCCGAACATGAAAATTGGTTGATGCGTGGTTTGCTGGCGATTTACGACCCGATTTTGGGCTGGGCGCTCCAACACCGGAAAATTGTGATCGGACTGGCCGCAATTTTGCTGATGGTTGCCTCTGTCCTCGCGCTCGGCGTGCCGCGACAAATTGTTTCTGAAATCTCAAAACACAATCCGGAGATTGCGGAAAGATTACCTTCCGGCATGGGCAGTGAATTCATGCCGCCACTTAATGAAGGCAGTTTGCTGTTCATGCCGGTGCTGCTGCCGGATGTCTCGCTTTCGGAAGTCCAACGGATCATGGCGTGGCAGGATCGTGTCATCAAAGACGCGCCTGAAGTCGAATCCGTCGCCGGGAAACTGGGGCGTGCTGAAACGCCAACCGACCCGGCCCCGGCCCAAATGATTGAAACCACCATCATGCTCAAACCGGAATCGCAATGGCGTCCGGGCATGACCAAAGACAAGCTGATCGCCGAATTGACGGAAAAACTCGGGCGTGTGCCCGGCTATGTGCCCGGTTTCCTGCAGCCGATCCAAAACCGGATCTTGATGATCAGCACGGGCATTCGCGCACAGCTCGGCATCAAAGTTCTCGGCGACAACCTGGAGGCGATCCAGAAAAAGGCATTCGAGATTGAGCGCGTTGTCCGCACCATTCCCGGCGCGACCGGCGTGGCGGCGTCGCGGATGCAGGGCAAGCCGTATTTGGATATTCAAGTCAATCGCGCCCACATGACCCATTTTGGGTTGCGGGCCCAGGACATCCTGGATGTCGTCGAAACGGGTATCGGGGGCATGAAGGTTTCAACGGTGATCCAGGGCCGGGAGCGGATCCCGATCCAAGTCCGTTTGGAGCGCGACGAACGCGACGATATTGAAAAACTCGGCGACATTCTGGTGCCGGCGGGAATGGGAAAATCCATTCCGCTTGGCCAGGTCGCGACCATCAGCCGCGACGTTGGGCCGGATGAGATTGACAGTGAAAACGGACGGCTGAGCGTGTTCGTGCAGGCGAATATCGAAGGCCGCGACCCCGGCGGCTTTGTGAAAGAGGCGCAGGAGCGAATTGCCAAAGAAATTCAACTGCCGCAAGGCATGACCCTGGAGTGGAGTGGCCAGTATGAAGATCAAATCCGCGCCGAACATACGTTGCTGCTAATCGTGCCGACGGCATTGCTCATCATTTTCCTCCTGCTTTACATCGTCTATCGCAGTTTCAAGGAAGCGGCACACGTCATCCTGGCCGTGCCGTTCGCATTGACCGGCGGAATCTTTCTGCAATGGTTCCTGGGCTATAATTTCAGCGTAGCGGTGTGGGTGGGCTACATCGCGTTGTTCGGCACGGCCATCCAGACCGGGGTCGTGATGGTGGTTTATTTGCAGGAAGCTGTCGCAAAAAAACGCGCTGAACTCGGTGAAAAAATTGCGCATGCGGATTTAATTCAGGCAGTGAAAGACGGCGCACGACTACGCTTGCGCCCCATGGTGATGACGGTGGCAACCATCGTGGCGGGCTTGCTGCCGATTTTATGGAGCAATCGTGCCGGCGCTGAAGTGATGAAGCCACTGGCCGCGCCGATCATCGGCGGCATGGTGAGCAGCCTGGCCTGTATTCTGGTGGTGACGCCGGTGATTTTCGCGTGGTTAAGGGAAAGGGAGTTGAGGTCGGGTACAGCCGGGCCGGAAAAATAAAATCCGCACATTCGCTGTGTGGAGCGGGGTTACGCAGCCTGGACATGGATTGAAGGCGAAGAATAAAAATCGCAGATAAAGCAGATAAAGAGCTTTCAGGTATTGACGGAAACGTGCTTGAACGTAGATTGTAACCAGTCATCGTTTTACAAGGAGGTGACGGAAATTTTATGAGCCAACAAGCAAGGTGTACAACTGGAGTCATGGGGTTGGATAATATTCTTAACGGTGGTTTGCCGCAAAACCGGCTTTATCTGGTCCAAGGCGACCCCGGAGTGGGCAAGACCACGCTGGCACTGCAATTTTTGCTGGAAGGCGCGCGGCAGGGTGAAACCGGGCTTTATATCACCTTATCGGAAACCAAGGAGGAGTTGGAGACGGTCGCAGTCTCGCATGGCTGGAACCTGGAAAAAATCAACCTGTTCGAATTGGCGTCGATGGAGGAAAGCCTGCAGGGAGAGGCGGAAAGCACTTTTTTTCATCCATCGGAAGTGGAACTGAACCGCACGACCAAGATATTACTGGACGAAGTGGAACGGGTGAAGCCGCAGCGGGTGGTGTTTGATTCGCTTTCGGAGATGCGGATGCTGGCCGAGACGCCATTGCGTTATCGGCGACAGATTTTGCGGTTGAAACAATATTTTGCGGGTCACAAGTGCACGGTATTGTTGCTCGACGACCGTTCGGCGGGGGCGAGGGATCTGCAGATCGAGAGCATCGCGCACGGGGTTCTCTGGCTCCAGCGGACACTGCCGGAATATGGGATCGCGCGCCGCCAATTGCAGATCCAAAAATTGCGGGGGGTAAAATTTCGCGAGGGCAATCACGATTTTATCATCGAGAAGGGCGGGCTGGTGATTTTTCCGCGGCTGGTCGCGGCGGAGCATCACACCCAGTTCACGCGCGGAAGTTTTTCCAGCGGCATCGAAGGGTTGGACGGATTGTTGGGCGGCGGATTGGACCGCGGCACGAGCAACATGTTCATGGGGCCGCCCGGCACAGGCAAATCCACCATGGCCCTGCAATTCGCGATGGTCGCCGCCCGGAATAATGAGAAGGTACTGATGTACATTTTTGATGAAACGATCGGCACTCTCTTGAACCGGGCCGAACAATTGGGGATGGGGGTCAGGCCTTACGTCGAATCCGGGATGATCCATGTGGAACAGATTGATCCCGCCGAGATCTCTCCCGGTGAACTGGCGTACCGCATCAAGCAAGGCGTTTCCCAGAGCGCTGTGCGGATGGTGGTCATCGACAGCATCAACGGTTATCTGAACGCGATGCCGGCGGAAAAATATTTGAACCTGCAGTTGCACGAGTTGCTTGCCTATCTCAACCAGCAGGGCGCGATCACGCTCATGGTGCTTGCCCAACAGGGGCTCATCGGCCACATGCAATCCGCCGTGGACCTCACGTATCTGGCGGATACGGTGGTCACCCTGCGCTACTTTGAGGCGCGCGGGTCGGTCAGGCAGGCCCTGGCCGTGATCAAGAAACGCAGCGGCGGCCATGAACGCACGATCCGGGAAATGAAAATCGCCAAAAAAGGGATCGAAGTGGGGCCGCCCCTCGATGATTTACAAGGAGTCCTGACGGGCACGCCGTCATTTCTCAAAGAGAAGAACGGAAAATGACGGCAACAGAAAATCGCGCCTGGCTGAAGCCGGAGTCGAATCCAGCGGACAGCACACCGGCAGATGTGGAGCGGCGCATCTTGATCCTGGCCCCCACGGGAAACGACGCGCGGCTCACGGCGGAATTTCTGGCCAGTGCGCGATTGTCCCCGCAAATTTGCCGCGATGCGCCGGCCTTGTGCGCAGAAATCAACCGGGGTTGCGGCGCGGTGGTGCTGGCGGAAGAAACGCTCGGCGACAGTTCCATCCAACAACTGGTCTTTCTGCTGGGCGGCCAGCCTTCGTGGTCGGATCTTCCCATCCTTCTCATCACCAGCGGAGGGGAGGCCAGCCAGGTGCAACTGCGGCGGCTGGGGATTTTTGGGCAGGGTGGCAATGTGATCCTGCTCGAGCGCCCGTTCCGGCCGGGCACCCTGATCAGCACAATCGAGGTGGCCTTGCGCGCGCGGCAGCGGCAATATGAAGCGCGCGATTTCGTGGAGGAATTGAAGCGCGCCCATCATGAAGCCAAGACGGCCAACCAGGCCAAGGACGCTTTTTTGGCGGCGCTCTCGCATGAATTGCGCACGCCCCTGAACCCGGCGCTGTTGATCGCCAGCGAATTCGCCGTGGACCGGGAGTTGCCCGAGCCGGTGCGGCGAAATTTTGAAACGATCCGCAAGAACATCGAATTGGAGGCGCGCCTGATCGATGACCTGCTGGATCTGACGCGCGTCACCAGCGGTAAAATGATTTTGCGCCGCGAACGGGTGGACATCCATGAAATTTTGACTGATGCCCTGAATATCGTCCGGCCTGACAGCGAGGAGAAGGACATCCAGTTGGACCTTGAATTGAACGCCACGCGCAGTGACGTCAACGGCGATGCCGTCCGTTTGCAACAGGTGTTTTGGAATATCCTGAAGAATGCCGTCAAGTTCACACCGCGAAGCGGCACGGTGGTTGTCAAAAGTTCGATCATCAATGACGACCGCAGCCTGTCCATCCAGGTCACGGACACGGGCATCGGCATGACGGCGGACGAATCTGCGCGCGTCTTCCATCCGTTTGCGCAAGGCGACCATGCCGGCGGCAAGGGGACGCATCGCTTCGGCGGATTGGGACTGGGATTGGCCATCTCCAAAAACCTGGTGCAGTTGCATTCGGGGACCATCGTCGCCGAAAGCGCCGGCCGCAACCAGGGAGCGACATTTACCGTGGAACTTCCGCTGGCCGGAAATTAAAAATCTCCCGGCAATGTGAAGCCGGTAACTCCGCTGGATGACGATTCATCCTGAGTGGATGCGGAAACAGCTTGCCCCGGCGAAAAATTCGTGAAAACTAGGTGTTGCCTACATAAGCCGGAAGGGTGGCTGAGTGGTTAAAGGCACCTGACTCGAAATCAGGAGTAGTCGTAAGGCTACCGTGGGTTCGAATCCCACCCCTTCCGCCAGTCTTCTCATATTAAAGATTTGAATTTATTCACGGGCGAAATCTGCGTCAAAAAATGTAAATGCAACAAATCTCCATCCGTTGCCAATTCCTTTGAACCCAAGCCGTGGTTCGACTTAATTTCCCCAAGGAGCGTTACAGATACCCGGTCATGCCGTCGTAACCGTGCGCGACGAGGATAAACGGTCAAAATCCCTATGGCTTGCTCAAGCGAAAGAAACTGGCGGCGAGAGTGTTGGTCATGGCCACCTTAATCTTGCCGTCATCGTAGGAGGGCGCATTCGTGGCGGCGGTCAAATCGGTGAGCGAGGCTCCTTGTTGCAAGGCGTAATCCGTAAATCGCACCGGCCAATACAATGTGCTTTGGCCGTTGTCATGGTTGATACTCAATACCGGACGTTCCGGTTCGGTGATGGTGAACGTCTGTTCCGCCGCCCATGCGCCGCCAGCCAAGCCACCATCCACGGCCTGGACACTCCAGTAATAGGTGCCGGGCGGAAAGCGATACAGCGCACTGAACGTGTGCCGGCAATTCCCGGGTTCGGCGATCTTGCGCCAGCCGGTGGTGACATTGGCCAGCGGGCTGACGACCGACGTCCCCAGCGAATTGGTGCCGACGCGCAAATTGTAGGTCAGGAGGTTGGTGGGCGTAATGTCGTCGGTGGCGTTGCCCCAGTGAAACGTCACCGTCCCCGGCCCCACCACAGTGGATAGATTCGTCGGCGCCTGCGGTGGCGCATTGCTGGGAATATCCAGCTCGTTGCGATAGATGGCGGCCGTATTAAGGTCGCCGCTAAGATCATCGCCGGGAGAGTAGGTGGAACCGATTGAACAAAAATCGAGCCGCCCATCCCGGTCGTAATCGGCCAGTTGGATGCCCTGGCCTTGAGCGGAAGGCCGGATATGGTAGCCGAGAGGGGAAAGAGGGGGCTGTACGTCGAAACCATAATCCAATTGGGTAAAGACACCGTTCCCCTCATTTCGGAAGATCAGGATCACCCCGTTTTCGGTACTGTCCAACGTAAAGACGATGATATCGTTGCGACCATGATTGAAGATGTCGCCCACGGCCAGGTCGGTCAAACCAGCGGCCATGAGGACCGGGCCATTGGTGAGGTGTCCATGGCCATCGTTCAGCAACACCATGATCCGGCCGGGAGTAGGGTTAGGCAAGTAAAACGCAGGGGAACCCCCTTCGGCCACCACGAGGTCATCAAGGCCGTCGCCATTAAAATCGGCCCAGGCGCTGCAACTCGCCGTATACTGGACGGCTCCGAGATTGCGATCTCCCTGGTCGGTTACGGCCAGCCCCATTTCGCCGTCATTGTGAAGAATCTCCCATCCGCGACTCGAATGGGGACCGGTATCGGGATCGGGATACCCATAGTTATAAATATCGGGAAAGCCATCGCCATCCAGATCACCGCTGGAGACGAATCCAGGGTCGAGGATATAAGAAGGAGTTGAGATTCGGACAGGCGTCGTCATGACACGAAAATAGGAATGCTGAATATTCCCACGCGCTCCCGGGAATTCGTTGCGCAGCATCCGCGGCCCTGGTCCAGCCAGCGGGTCAGGAGCATTGGTAAAGCCGGTGTAATTCCATTCCAGGGAATTCGCCAACAGGATGTCCTGCCGGCCATCATGATCAAAATCCGCCACCACCGCACGGGTGAAACCGCCGTAAAATGGAAATTCCAGAAGCTGGGCTGGCGACCCACCCAACTGGCTGACCTGATTGCTGGCCACACCATAACTGATGTTCGCCTGATCGGCGCTGATGGGGTAGACGGTGCCCCCCGAATGTTGGCTTATCGAGAACACATCCGGCCGATTGTCATTATCGAAATCCCCCACCGCAGCAAAGGAATTGTAGCACCGCAGAGATCCATAGGCAAGCCAGTTTGTGGCGCCGCGATTGATATGGAACAAGGCAATGGTGGCCTCAACCTCCTCCAGCCCATGCACATAAAGGTCCAGCAACCCATCGTCGTTCGCATCGAGCCAGACGGCTCCGCTGGCTCCTCCTTGTATGCCACTGACTTGCTTTTGGTAGGGACTGGAAACAAAGACCACGTCGCTGCTGGTGACACTGCCCAGCGTATTGCTGGCCGTGACCCGCGCATGCAACGCCATCTGGCGATCAGGGTCGAAGGCAAACTCATTGCCCAGGCCCACATTCAGGCCGCTGGCTGCCGCCAGCAGTTGCGTCGCGCTCAAGCCGTAGGCGGTGTTCGTGCCCAATTCAAAGGTCACCGTGGTGTCCAACCCGCGCGTGTCCACATCGGCTGAAACGCTCATTATGGGCGAAAAATGGTTCGTGGCTGAAACCGCCCGGATCGTCGGCGCCGCCTGCGCGACCGTCGTCAACGAGAGGTTATCAATGCGATAGGTCTGGCTCGCATCTCCGCCACGTGCCGCCCAGACAAAACTGTCCCCGGACGCCGGGACATATCCGTCCGTGACTACATTGGTAAAGATCACCGAACCATCGCGGCTCACCGTCAGGCCGGTATCGTTGTCCCAGGCGACTTGAAAGGCGTGCCGCGTGCCGGAGAAATTACCCCAGTCGGCGGTGGGGTCATTGGTCTGGGAAGCGATCACGACCCCATTCTGCAGCAGATAAAACCCCGGGCTGTTGGTCCCGGTTATTACGCTGAAACAAAGTCCCACGCCGTAACCCGATTCCACCGAACCCGCGAGGAGATTCAAAGGCCGCACCGGGCCAAACGAAAAGGAAAATCCTTCGCCCGCGCTGGGGAAGTTGCCATATACCGGCGAGACCCAACTGGCCGAGAAGGAATAGATGCGGTTGCCCGGGTCGAGGTCCGGCAACATGAACGCAGCGGTTGCGTTGGGGACGTCCCACTCAGACAATTGCAATTCCTTCAGCGTGCCGTCCTCGATGTGAGCGTTGGCGTAGCCGGGCACAGAACTGGTGAGCGTCAGCCCGCCGCCAAGATCAGTCTGGCCGAGAAAGAACGAACTGAAGTCCTGCGAATAGTTTCCACCATAAACTGTCAGACAAGTAATCAGCAACAGCAAAAGGCCGGGACTGAGAACATTACAGGCGGGGCGGGTGGATGAGGTAACCATTCGAAGATAACAGCCTTTTCGGAAATATATTTCAAGAGGTTTTCGTACTGTTTCGCCAACTTTCTGTGTGGTTGTAGGTTCAAATCCTACATCTGGAGCCAGTTTGCCATCATTCCAGCAATCGTCATTCTCCACCGAACCTCTTCTGCGGTCGATTTTGTCCTTAATTCCAGGCGTGTGTGTGGTTATGAAAAAATCGGTTATCAAATCCAAAAGGGAGATTGATCAGGAGCTACAGCCGGCTTGGGTGCCCCAATGAAGCAGCACCACGTCTCATCGCAGTTGTAACCTATGAATGGTTTTCCAAAACGGTCGCGCAGGTCTTGTCCGGCCCCGTTCCCAATTCTTGAGCGTTCCTAAACTGACACCTAGTTTGGATGCCAAACCCTCTCGGGTAAGTTTGAATGTTTGGCGGTATTCTGCCAGCATTTGAGCCAATGACAGATTGTTTTGACAAGGTGGCGAATCCACTCTTAGGGTCTTGATTCCTAGATGGCAAAAAGGGGTCAGAAACCACCCCTTCCGCCATTCGATACAAGAGGTTTTTCGCGCGGGCGGGCGGGATTAAATCAGAATTGAGTTATGAAATTAAATAAATCATGGTCACCGGCTGTTCTTATAGTCTTGAGCGGGGTGTTCAACATCATCAATCCCGTGTCCGCCCAAATCGCCACGGTCTGGCAGCAAGTAACCAACCTGCCTGTTGCGAATTGGGAATCCGTCGCCATATCGGCGGATGGAAACACACGCGTGGCGGCGCCGGATAACGGCTATGTCTATATTTCAACCAATTCCGGGGTCGCGTGGATCCAGACCAGCGCGCAAGTCGTCACTCATTTTGCAGGCCGCGACATTGCCGTCTCGACAAATGGAACGGTACTGGGGGTGCTTACTACGGGTGGAGTTGATATTTCCGTAAATTCAGGCGCGACATGGACTTTGAGAACATTGCCAAAAATTTATTTGAGTTGCATCGCCTGTTCAGCGAACGGAACAAAAATGGCTGTATGTGCCGTTAACGGGCCGATTTATATTTCGACTAATTCAGGAACAAACTGGACGGCAGATGGGCCGAGCAGCACGTGGGGAGACATCGTTTCGTCGGCGGATGGCACAAAACTCGTGGCGGTGGACAGCGGGACCGAGGGGGCAGTGTTTCAGATTTACACCTCGACGGATTCCGGGTTGGATTGGGAGGCCAACGCCACGGCAAACACCTGGCAAGGCGTCGCTTCATCGGCGGATGGCACAAAACTCGTGGCGGGGCAGTACATGGATCAGAATAATACGTATCAAGGTTATCTTGGGTCGCTTTATACTTCAACCGATTCGGGAACAAACTGGACACCAGTGCCTGATTATTCAGCCCCGGCCTGAACTGGATCAGCGTCTCCAGTTCGAGTGATGGAACCCATCTGGTCGCAGCATCGCAACCGTATACACCTGCTCCGGGATATTCCGTAGAGCCTGGTGTGATTTACACTTCAACCAATTCAGGGTCATCATGGCAACCATCAGGCGCGCCCGACCAGTTTTGGCAAGTCATCGCCTCATCGGCGGATGGAAACAAATTAATTGCGGCAGGTGGCCCAACCACCGTGGACGACGGGTATTTGTTTGGCTATAATGGTTCAGTTTATATTTATACCGCGCCGTCCACGAATGCGCCGGCGTTAAGCATTGTGGCTGGCGGCGGAAACGCCTCTGTTTCCTGGCCATGGCCTTCGACGGGTTTCGTTCTGCAAGAGAATACCAATCTGGCCACAACGAACTGGGTCACCGTGCCGAACACCCCAGCGGTGGTGAATCAGGTGATTGCTCCCGCAACCAACGCCAATAATTTCTACCGGCTGGCGAATCCATAAATCGGGTTGTGGATTGGTTTTCACGCATCAAGGGTTAAACCCCTCCAGCCGCTACACTGGAAGCTCTGATGTACTATCAGTAAAAGTGTCAGTAAAAATGGTGACGCATTGTTTTGGATGGTGAGTAATTCTGCTTGAATTGGTGGGGTTTTCTGCAAATATCGTCTTGGAAAATGGTGATTTGAGCACGAATCCCACCCCTTCCGCCATCGCCGAACCCTCGAAAAAAAGGGACGTGCTAAGAATAAGATTTGCATAATTATAGGGAGCGAAGAGAATTGCCCCTAGCCCACGCCGAACGCGGGCAGAAACCTGTTGGAAAATTAGGTCATTTATTGTACATGAAATCCGCGAACGCACTGATATTGGAAACAAAGGCGTACGCAAAGGATTTTTCCCTGACAAGCTGGTGGTGCATTCTGTCCACCGCTTTTCTGCTGGCTACCGCCATCACGGGGACGTTTCTGCATTTACCCTGGGCCGTGAAAATCATTTGCAGCCTGTTCGCCGGGCTGTTGAGCCTTCGGTTTTTTGTGATTTATCATGATCAACAGCATCATGCGATCCTGTCAAAATCCCGGCTGGCGGAATTCATTATGCGCATTTTTGGACTCTGGGCGTTGAGTCCCAGCAGTATCTGGCGCGCTTCGCACAACCATCATCACAAGCACAACTCGAAACTCCGCGGTTCCCATATCGGTTCTTTTCCGATCATGACCAAGGCGCAGTATTTAAGCTCTTCCAAGTCGGATCGTTTTTATTACCTGTTCATGCGCCATCCCTTGACGATCCTGTTCGGCTACGTTTTTGTGTTTCTTTACGGCATGGTCATCTACCCGTTTATTAATTCCCCGCGGAAACACTACGATTGCCTGCTCGCCTTCGTGCTGCACATCACGTTGGGGACGTTGCTGGTCTGGTTCTTCGGCTGGCCGGCTTTATTTTTGGCGCTGATCATCCCGCTCTTCATCGCCTCGGCCATCGGAAGTTATCTTTTTTACGCCCAGCATAATTTTCCCGATGTGTCCTTCAGCGACAACGCCGGCTGGACCTATGAAAAAGCCGCGTTGGAATCCTCCAGCTTCATGAAGACCAGCCGCATCATGGCGTGGTTCACCGGCAATATCGGCCACCATCACATCCATCATTTGAACGCCCGCGTCCCTTTCTACCGGCTGCCGGAAGTCCTGAAAAAAATTCCCGAATTGCAGAATCCCAAGACCACTTCGCTCCACCCGGCAGACATCTTCCGTTGCCTGCGCTTGAAAGTCTGGGATGTCGAAACCCAACGCATGGTCGGCTTGGGCAATCTTTAACGTCGCTGTCTAAAAATCAATTCATCAGCCGGAATTTTTTCCAGAGCCGGGCGGGCGGGTCGCAGGATTCATCGGCGATGTGTCCCTTCAGTGGAATGATGGCGTTACCGCTGGTTTTGACAGGGTGGCGAATCCGCCCTTACAGCCCTGATCACCAGATGGCAAAAAGGGCTCAGAAACCACCCCTTCCGCCATCGCCGGATCATCGAAAGTAAGATCGGGTAACCTTGCAATACTTTGGAAATCTGTCATGGTGTGCAAACGATGCGATCGCCCACCTATTTTCCGCGGACCATCACCAACGTTTTTGAGGGCTGGCGTTTTTTCTTCCAAGTTCTGTGCAGTCAATAAAAACCTAAAAATCTTTCCACCTATGAAACGCACCTCCGCCAGTTTCCGCCTGGCCCTGACCGGACTGATTCTCACAGCCATCCTCCAAACCGCCTCCGCGCAAATCGGCGGTCTTTGGAGTTCCATTACCGGCCTGCCCACCAACACCTGGCGCTGCTGCGCCTGTTCGAGCAATGGCCTCTATTGCGCCGCTCTAACCTACGCCTTGCCCACCACCCTTTATGTCTCCAGCAATTCGGGGACAACCTGGACACAACTAACGAATTCCTTTCCCATTATTTCTGGCAACGAACTTGTCGCCGTTGCCACCACCACCAGCGGCGCCATGATCGGAGTGGTCAGCAACGCCCAGGTTTCCTTATCCACCAATTCAGGGGCAACTTGGGTTTCCACCGGGGTTGCGGCCGCCGACATTTCCTGCTCCCCAAACGCCCAAATCTGGCTGGCCTCGGGCCGAAGTGGCGCCGAGATCTCAACCAATTACGGCGTCACTTGGAAGAGCCTCTCTCAAGCGGGCTATAAATCCGTTTGTTCCAGCGACGGAACCAGGCTAGCCTACTTTGATACCAGCCAACTAACCATCTGGACCTCTCTCGATTCCGGTTCCACCTGGACCCAAAGCTTTGCCCTGGATGCGGACTCCTCCCAGGGCGGTTGGACGGATATTGCAATTTCGGGAGACGGCAAAACATTGGTGGCGTCGACTATAGGTGACTCCACGGCGGACCCGAAGAATACTACTGCCGGGCGCGTCTATTACTCGACGAATTTCGGGACCAATTGGAACACGGCGGACACGTATTTCGCTGCGTGGGAATCCGTCGCCGTTTCCGCTGATGGCCAAACCATGACGGCTTGCTCGGTGGGTTATGGTGGGGACCCCGACAATTTTCCCGGAATGCTGATTGTGTCAACCGATGGCGGCACGAACTGGGCGCCGGGCCCGCTGGGCAATCAAGCATGGAGACAGGCTTGCGTCAGCTCTGATGGATCGACCGTATTGGCGGTCAATTCGGGCAACGTAGAGTTGCCTTGCCGGGGACTGTTCAGTTCCAGCGGGGCTTCCGCACCTTTCCTGAGCATCTCCGCCGTCGGCGGGGGCGTCCAGCTCACCTGGCCCTATCCGGAGGCAGGCTACCTCCTTCAGCAATCCCCCAGCCTGAACAGCCCAGTGTGGACGACCGTGTCCAACACCCCGGCTGCTGTCAATCAAATCGTCCTCCCCACCACTAACAACACCTTCTACCGCCTTGCCAATCCGTGATCGGGGTGGGCTGGAGGTTTTGTTATCCACGCGACCGCGCAAGACGACGCCAATAGAAGGCCGATTACGTTAACAGATTCGGAGATGTTTTCATTTGTTAGCGGAAAAACTGTCAGTGAAAGTGTCAGTAACCGCTGCTTCAGAAAATAAATGCGCCCGCGCGTTAAATATCTATTACGCGCCGCCAACGTAATTTTTGCGCCGCCTGGCAAGGATTCCAATCGTTCTGATGGTGAATGCGGTATAAACCGCCACCACCACTCCAAAAAAAGCGAGAACTTCATTCGGTGATAATATGATGGAATCGTGACGGCCATCATTTGCCCAATGTTCGTGAATGGTAAAGACGGCCAGGGTCATCAATCCAATCAGTATCGGAAACATGATCGGAAACACAACGAAGCCGCGTGGTGGCGGGCCATCCCCACGGATTGGTGAAAAACGCGGACGTTTTTGCCAGCCCAAAAGTTGTGCATATGGGCTCATCGCAAAAGTTACCACCAAGATTGCGAGCGTAAGATATAAGCATACCTCTGCCGCTGGATGTTGCGAACGCACTTTCCATCCTCCTTCAAGAGCGTGGCCACCGCCGAGCAGGAACCAAATCGTGCATGCCAAGATCATTCTGAAGATCCCAAATCTAAACGCTTTCAGCATATTTTTTACATTAAAAGCATTGATGGCTGGATCAGTAACTTTTCTTGGAGTTGTCCACTCGGCTTCGACATAAGTTTTATCCTCGATTTGAATCTGTCGCCGGCGAAGACCTTGTTCGCGAGTCAAGATCATCAAATCAATGCAGAAAAAATAGAAGACGAACGCGGCGGCAAAAAAATCAACGCATATCGGTTTCTGAAACAAATCACATTTTGCAGCAATGACATATGCCGCCGCCCAAAGCAGATAGACAGCCGCCCGCACTCTGAACATCCGAACCATAAATTGCCGCTCGCGTGAAGACTTGGAGTCGTCGATGCGCGCCTTCAGAGAAACGTAAGCGCTGCCGACGGTCACAAACAATCCGCCGATTGATCCTGCCCCGAAAGCCACAGCGCTTTTCATGGTTACTGCTTTTACGAGGGTCAAAGTTGAAAGGGAAGCCGCTGCGCCTTTGGAAATGGCGACGGCAGAAATTGTTTTCGACAGAGTTTCCGGCGCAGCTTCAACTGAATTATCCGAGACCGCCCCGGCAATCGCCATTGCTGAAATCGCCACGCCGCGTTGCGCGAAAAATTTCCGCAGCTTTTCGATCGCGCGCGTCAGTCGTTTGTGCGCCGCGTCTTCGCGGATGCCCAGCAACGCTGCCGTTTCCGCTGCCGTTTTGTTTTCGTAAAAGCGCAGCACCAGCAAGCTACGGTCGGCGGTGGACAATTTGTCCATCGCCATTTCCAGATGGGGCGAAAGTTTTTCCCAGGCGGCGGTTGAATCAGCTTCGTTCAAAGTGGATTGCATATAAGCGTCCTGTTCGCGCGCGCGGCGGCGGGCGTTGGTGCGGAGCAGCCGGGCGGCGGTGAACCGCGTGGTTTCATACAGCCAGCCGGTGAGCAACGTTTTTTCGCGCAAACCCGCCGCCTTGCGCGCAAGGATGATGAAGACGGCCTGCGTCACGTCCTGCGCATCGCCGTCCGTGCCGGTGCAGCGTCGCGCGACGGAATAGACGAGGTTGATGTGCCGCCGCACCAATTCGGTGAAGGCGGTTTCGGAATTGTCGCAGGCGAATTCCCGCACCAAGTCCATGTCGTTCGCGTCTGGCATCTGCCTAATTATCCCCGCCGAACGCGAAAGTGGACAAGATATTTGAAATTATTTCTCCTCCTGAAAATGAACATTTCAATGGCGCGCTCCTGTCCGTTTCGATGAAGCTAACAGCGCCATCAACGCGGGTAATAATTCTATCACCAACTTTCTCGCCACTAACCAGCGCGGCTATCCGATCACGCCTTGACATAAAATCACGCATTTAAACAAGGCTCCTTTTCACTTGGTGTTATCGGTTTGAGGAGGTAATGTCGGAATTCTCATGAAGGCGATCGTTACCCTGTTCTCAATTCTTTGCACATCAGTCACGATGATGGCACAAACCTATTCGCTCGGGACTTCAGCGATCGTTGAAGTCCCGTCCGCAGGAACGGATTCAGTCGTTCTGGCCGTTTCCCCGCCGAACACAATCTGGACGGCGACCACCAATGCCAACTGGCTGCATCTGGACGCAGCAGATCAAGGTGGCACGGGCAGCACGAACGTGACGTTTACCTTTGATGCCAATGCCGGGGCGACACGCACCGGGACACTGACCATCGGCAGCCAGACACTGACCATCACACAAGCGGGCAGCACATATGTGGCGGCCAATCCGGTGACGACACTGGTCTCTTCCGGATTGAACAGTCCCTCTGGCGTTGCGGTGGACAGTTCGGGCAATGTTTATATCGCGGATTTTGGCAACTCCGCGATCAAGGAATGGAATGCGGCGAGCAACACGGTGACCACGCTGGTCTCCGGGGCGGGTGAACCTTATGGCATTGCGGTGGACAGTTCGGGCAATGTTTATATCGCAGATACCTACAACAATACGGTCAAGGAATGGAATGCGACAAACCACTCAGTGACGACACTGGTCTCTTCCGGATTGAACAATCCTTTTGAGGTTGCGGTGGACAGTTCGGGCAATGTTTATATCGCGGATTTCAGCAACTCCGCGATCAAGGAATGGAATGCGGCGAGCAACACGGTGACCACGCTGGTCTCCTCCGGGCTGGATGAACCCATTGGCGTGGCGGTGGACACATCGGGCAATGTTTATATCGCGGATTTCGGCAACACCACGATCAAGGAATGGAATGCAGCGAGTAACACGGTGACCACGCTGGTCTCCAGCGGGCTATCCGATGTCTCATTCATTGCGGTGGACGGTTCGGGCAATGTCTACACCATGGAAAGCGGCGGCCGCACGACCAAGGAATGGAATGCGGCAAGCCACATGGTGAGCACGCTCGTTTCTTCCGGATTGAATAATCCCTTGGGGGTTGCGGTGGACGGTTCAGGCAATGTCTACATCGCGGATACCAGCGACAACGCGGTCAAGGAGTTCCCGCGCGCTTTTGTGGATGCGAGTCCGAAGAGCGAGCCGGCCGCAGCGGGAACGGATGTCTTGCCGGTGGTGTTGCCCGCCGGCGAAAATCTGGCCGGACCTTTCGCGCCGGTGAGCGATCAATCCTGGCTGACCATCACCGGTGTCACCAATGGCGTGGTGAGCTACGCCTTTGCCGCCAACACCACGATCAACAGCCGCACTGCAAATCTCACGTTGCTCGGCCAGAACATCGCGGTGACGCAGTCGGGCACCGTTATTTTGGGCTCAACCAATCTATGGGAAGGGCCTGGATCAGGGAGTGACAGTGTGGTGCTGTCGTCAATCGCACAGTGGACGGCGACCCCCAATGCCAGCTGGTTGCATCTGGACGCAGCGGATCAGGGTGGCACGGGCAGCATGAACTTAATCTTCACGTTTGATGCCAATACCGGGGCGACACGCACCGGGACACTGACCATCGGCAGCCAGACCCTGACCATCACGCAGGCAGGCAGCACATATGTGGCGGCCAATCCGGTGACAACACTTGTCTCTTCCGGATTGAACAATCCCGCTGGCGTGGCGGTGGACGGTTCGGGCAATGTCTACATCGCGGATGCCGGGAACAACGCGATCAAGGAATGGAATGTGGCGGGCAACACAGTGACCACTCTGGTCTCTTCCGGACTCAATCAGCCCTATGGGGTTGCGGTGGACGGGTCAAACAATGTTTACATCGCGGATACCTACAATTCTGCGATCAAGGAGTGGAATGCGGCGAGCAACATGGTGACCACGCTGGCCTCTTTTGTTTATACTTTTCCCC
Source organism: Verrucomicrobiia bacterium (assembly GCA_036490655.1). GTDB lineage: Bacteria > Verrucomicrobiota > Verrucomicrobiia > Limisphaerales > UBA11358 > UBA11358. The sequence goes on from DASXDM010000030.1 coordinate 23,066, forward strand.
GTGGCGTAGCGGTGGACAGTTCGGGCAATGTTTATATCCCGGATAGCAGCTACAACGCGGTCGAGGAATGGAATGCAGCAAGCAACACGGTGACGACGCTGGTCTCGTCCGGGCTATTCGGTGTCACAGGTGTAGCGGTTGACGGGGCAGGGAATGTCTACATCACGGAAAATGGCAACCAAGCGGTCAAGGAATGGAATGCGGCAAGCCACATGGTGAGCACGCTCGTTTCTTCCGGATTGTATCATCCCTTTGGTGGTGCGGTGGACGGTTCGGGCAATGCTTACATCGCGGATAGCGGCAACCTCGCGATCAAGGAATGGAATGCAGCGAGCCACACGGTGACGACACTGGTCTCTTCCGGATTAATTTATCCCGACGGCGTAGCGGTGGACGGTTCGGGCAATGTTTATATCGCGGACACCAGCGACAACGCGGTCAAGGAGCTGCCGCGCGCTTTTGTGGATGCGAGTGCGAAGCGCGAGCCCGCCGCCGCGGGAACGGATGCTCTGCCGGTGGTGCTGCCTGCCGGCGAAAATCTGACCGGATCTTTCGCGCCGGCGAGCGATCAATCCTGGCTGACCATCGGCACGGTCGCCAACGGGGTGGTAAATTATTCCTTCACGGCCAACGCCGGCACCAATTCGCGCAGCGCCAATATCACCCTGCTTGGCCAGGCGATCATCATCACCCAGGGAGCATTTATTCCGCCCGCCGTGACCCTCTCCAATCTGGTGGTGGCTGCCGGCGGCCAGTTCCAATTCGGGTTCAATGCCTTCTCCAACTCCAGCTACACCGTGCAATACAAGGATGACTTGAGTGCCGGCGTTTGGAATCCCGTGACCAATTTCATTGGCACCGGCGCTTACTGGCAGTTCTCGATCCCCCGGACCAACGCCCATCGTTTCTTCCGTGTCAGCCAACCTTAACGGCGGGTTGTTTCGACCGCGAAAAGCATCAGCCGGCCGGTCTGGCTGGTCAGTGGAAGCCAGCCATGTTTCCAACGCCGGAAATGTCTATGACGAACCTGAAGGCGGACTGCGTGTTGACGCCAACGACGCTCAAATAGACGGTGTATTGACCGTCTCTCAATGACAATGGAATGGCCGTCAGCACAGGCGTGTCAAAGCCGGTGACACCGATGGGATGGAGGGCTGTTTCAGAAGAATCCTGCAGTTCCCAATGGAAAGTCAGGCTGCTGTTGTTGCAGGTGGCCGGATCAATGACGGCGCTGGCATCCAGAATAAATCCATCATTGCCATTGACGGGAAAATCAACTTCAAAGAAGCCCCCGCCATCATCGAAGGAGGCCACAAATGAGGCCGTGCCGGGATCCTGAAGCAAGAGACCGCCGTTATCAAAATAGGAGCCGTCGGGCAGGAAAGGAGCCAGTCCGCCACCGCCTTCGGCGGGCAAGGGTTGCAGTCCGCAGGAATTGGCCACGTTATTTGTAAAAGTCAGCGAGAATTTTTTGTTCGCCACCCGCCCGTCGGAACCGAGCACCGCGAGATTCAATTTGTAAGTGCCGGTCACCAGTGTGTTGGTGTCCAGTGTCAGGATGGACGTGTCCGTCCCGCTCATCCCCGGAGTGTTCGGCCCGTGTGTCAGTGTCCAAAGGTAATGCAAAGATTCGCCCGGACAGGCGGACGGATCAAAAAAGGCGGAGGCATCAAATGTGTTGGCCGTGGCAACGGCGCTGATGGGCAGGACGATGTCGTGGTTTGTCACCTGCTGGCCATCCGCGATGCCTAAATCAGCAAAGCCGCTGTCTTGAGGGATGATGATGTTGGCGTCCGTGATCGGCTGGCCGTTTATCAGGATTTGGGAACCTTGCGGGAGATAAGGCGGCCCGTTGCTGCCGCAAGGTGTTCCGGCCATCGCGTTCAACCGGTAAAACCGGTTTCCGGGCAAGAGCGGGTCGTTCAGGGCGAACATGCCGTTGGTGAGGGAGGCATACAGCTTGATCCAGTTCGGCGAAGAGAGGTTGGTGGTGTATTCCAGCCCAAAGAGGCGGGAAACATTTGTCGGCCACGTCAGGGCAAAGCTGTTGGTTCGCAGGGAAAAATTCAGGGCGGAGGATGTGACATCGTAGAGCAGCAGGTCTTTTGCTTGAAACGCGCCCGGCGCAAAAGTGAACACGCGCACTTCATCCAACTGTCCGACCCAGCTTTCGAATCCCGGATACGCCGGATTGTCGCCGACAATCAAGGAGCCTGCGGGGACATTGGGCGCGGCCGTCGTGGAGCCTGCCGGCACGCCATTGACATACAACACCGCGAGGCCGTTGCTGCGCACCAACGCCACATCCGTCCACTGGTTCGCGGGTGCCGGTGCCAACCCGAAGGCGACCACTCCCCCGAAAAGTGCAACATAGCTGGTGCCGCTCTGAAGAAAACCAAAGCCGGAAGAGATGGAATTGCCATCATAGACTGCATAATGATTGCCGGAGGTCGCCGTCGTTTTGACCCAGGCTTCTATGCCGAAATTATCCGTCAGGTTGGTGACCAGATTCGCGATGCCTTCGCTGGCGCCGTTGAAACTGATGGATTTTGAGCTGTTGGTGTCCGACGGTATATCCGACGAATAGACCGGATAACTGAACGGATCGCCCCTCATGTTCAGATTATTTCCCCCAATGCTGTCGGCGGAACTTGTGGCTGCTCCGCCCACCACCGCGCCGGAATCAGCTTCTCCCATATGATACTCGCGAATGACCGTGATGTCGGCATGCGCCGACACACCAAGCAACCCCAAGGTGAGCAAAACGAGAAGGGATAATCTTTCTGTGATACAGCAGCTTAATGCTTGTGAGGGAAAAGTCGAGTGAAATACAGTCCGCGCCAGCCAGTTTTACTGATATGAAAATCTGCTGTCCGTGCGCCGTTGCCGGATGACGTCTGCCAACGCCATGCACATGGGTTCGAGTGCGGTTCGCGGCAAAGGTTGATTGTGAGCGGTCAACGGCATTCGATTCATCATTTCTTCGGCAGGAATTGTCCGGCCAATGCGTTTTGAATCCATGCCTGCACATCAGGGTCCTTCTCACTTTTGGAAGCCTCCACGAGCGCGTCGTGGGCGTCAGGATCATTAAATGCGCCGAGCGCACAAGCGGCCACGCCGCGGACCATCTCATCTTCGTTCGTGAGCGCGCGTTTGATCGCCGGGATGCCGCGTGTATCGCCGATGCCGCTCAAAACGTAGCGGCATTGCCATCGCTTGAACGAACTCTGGCTCGAATCGTCAATGATGTCGGTCGCCTTGCTAATGATGTCGCCTTTGACGGCGTCACTTTCCCCGGCCTTTTGGATCAGGGCGATAGTGATGGGAAATAAACGTTTCATAAGGATCAATGAATCGACTGACTGCTGTTCATTCTTCCAAAATCATTTTTTCCTGTCAAAAAAAATTCTGGGTTTATCGCGGATACGAAAAGGGTTCATAAACCACCCCTTCCGCCAGATTTCGTGCAACCTAATTATCTTGTCATCCGGGTCTTATTTAGGGCAAATAAGGCGCATGAATCCGATCAAGAAACTGCTCTTAGCCAGCACTTTGCTCGCCGGCCTGAGCCTACAGGCGACTGTGACACCGGTTCGATTCTATCATCTGGGAGAAGATGATGCGAGTGCCAGTAACAGGCTCGTCGCCACCAGTTCGGCGGACAGTGTCAGCACCAACGCGTTGTCCTTCACCGGCGCTCCCAAATACTGGGTCGAAGCCGCCCCGGCCGATCCCGTTTCCTCTTGTTCCATCCTCTTCTCCACCGCCGACCAGGGTTCCGCCGCAGTGGTGACGAACATAGACAACGTCTGTCTCGAAGCCTGGGCCAGCACCGGCTGGCGCAATACCCATGTGATCGCCTACAACGGCAACTCTTCGCTCGACGGCTACGGCATCATCCTGAATCAAACGAACTATCTGGCTGTGCTCGGCGGGATCGGCACGGTGGCGACAGTTCCCTGTCCGCCGGGATATTGGATGCACCTGGCGCTGGTTTGCCAGAACGGCACGGTCGCCTTTTACACCAATGGCATCCTGGCAGCGATCACCAATGCGACGCCCAATCCCCCCACCGGCAACCTGACCGTCGGGGGGCCGAATACGGTGGCGCCGTTCGTGGATGCT
>DASXDM010000031.1:0-159324 GCA_036490655.1 Verrucomicrobiia bacterium
GACCTTCGGTCTCCGTCCGCCAGACTCGCCAACAAAACCAAAAACTGTTACCTATCAGCCCGGTCTGATGTGTTACCTATCAACCCGTTCGTTCAGTGAGGGGTGAGAAAAGAGAGGAGCTGACTATCAAGAGATCACCAGAAATCACATCTCTCTTTCCCTTTGAACTCCATGGTGAGGGGATTGCCCATGTTTCGCGATGTGCCAATGATCGTCGGGATTTAGAATTATTTGCCTTTCATCTGTGTCCAACTGCGGCTAAATAAAATCCATGGAAAGCTTTTTGATCAAAGGCGGCGCGCCCTTGCACGGCGAAGTGACCATCAGCGGCAGTAAAAACGCCGCCCTCCCCATCATGGCGGCAACACTGCTCACTTCAGAGCCTTGCCTCATCCGCGGCGTGCCGGACCTGAGCGACACCCGTTTCATGGCAGAGATCTTGAAATCGCTCGGCGCGGAAGTGAAGTTCGAGCGCGGGACCCTCGCCGTTCGCGCCAAAAAGATCCGGGGCTATGCCGATTATGAACTGGTCCGCAAAATGCGCGGCTCCATCTGTGTCGCTGGACCGTTGCTGGCGCGGTTGCGCAAGACGCGGATTTCCCTGCCGGGCGGTTGTGTCATCGGGGCGCGGCCCATCAACCTGCACCTGAAAGGATTCGAAGCCCTCGGCGCGAAGATCGACATCGAAAGCGGTTATGTCGATGCCTCGGCAAAAAGGTTGGTCGGCAAGAGTGTGTTCCTCGGTGGACGCGCAGGGTCCACGGTGCTCGGAACCGCGAATGTGATGATGGCGGCCACGCTGGCTGACGGCGTGACGATCATCGAAAGTGCCGCGTGCGAGCCTGAGGTGGTGGACCTCGCTAATTTTCTGAACGCCATGGGCGCAAACATTTCCGGCGCAGGCAGCCCTACCATCACTATTTCTGGTGTCAAAGCATTGCACGGCGCAGAACATACCGTCATCCCCGACCGCATCGAGGCGGCGACTTTTGTGATTGCCGCTGCGGCGACGAATGGCGAGGTGACCATCAAGAATTGTCGCGCCGACCATTTGCGGGCCGTTCTGGATAAATTGGGTGATGCCGGCATTTCCATCCAACAACGAGGCGAAAGCCTGGTTGTGCGGCGCGGCAAAAGATTGCGCGCGGTGGATGTGACCACCCTGCCATATTCCGGTTTCCCGACGGATGTGCAGGCCCAGATGACCGCGTTGTTGTCTCTCGTGCCCGGCATCAGCATCATCACCGAACGCATCTTTGAATCGCGCTTCATGCACGTGAGCGAACTGGCGCGATTGGGCGCGGACATCGAGATCGAAGGTCCGAGCGCGATCGTCAAAGGCGGCCGGCCTCTAAGCGGCGCGCCGGTGATGGCGAGCGATTTGCGTGCGAGTGCGGCGCTGGTGATTGCCGGACTGGCGGCCAAAGGCGCCACTCAGGTGAACCGCATTTACCATTTGGACCGCGGCTACGAAAAGATGGATGTGAAATTACGAAAACTCGGGGCGCGGATCCAGCGCGTTGAGGAGAAGTGAATTCTGCAGACGATGAAGCCCATACATCCAATAATCACAAAATTTTTGCAGGCTGTTGGAAAAGGAGAAGTAGAAATATACAACGAGATCAGCCTCCAGCATGAACTCGGATTTTATCTGCGAGAGCATTTTAAAAACCAAAAAAGCAAAAATAGGGTTCAGTTTGAACGCAATGTCTCGGATTTCGATTTTGAACCGCCAGAAGGAGGGTTTGAAAAGAGAGAAATTGATATTGTCATCAAGCCCACTTATTCAGAAAAACTTCTGTGTGCTATTGAATTGAAATGCCCTCGAAACGGACAAGTGCCGGAGTCAATGTTCAGCTTCTGCAAAGATATCGCGTTTCTTGAGCAACTTGTTTGGTCTGGGTTTCCATCTGCATACTTTTTGGCTGTCGCTGACCACCGGTTGTTTTATTCAGATTCTGAAAGCAATGAAAATATTTACCGCTTCTTTCGAAGTGGTAAACTTGGGCAGTTTCGAGGCAGCGAACCCATAACAGGAATAATCAACAAACCAACCGGCTCCGATAAACACAAGCAAGTCGAAATTGATGGGTCTTACCAAGTAGAATGGCTTCCTGTATCAGGCGACTTAAAATACTGTTTAATTTCAGTTGGCAGCAAACCGCTTCATTACCGTCCGCTGGAAGAATATCTTGCCGCGCGCCAGCGTCAAAAAAAGTTGGATTTGCGTGGTACAGGGGTTAAATTAGTCGCATGAGCACGGTGAAAGAAATCGAGTCAGCGATCCAGCAGCTTCCAGCGAAAGAGAAATGGAATCTGCTTCATCGCTTTCACGACGTACTCTGGAGTGAATGGGACAAGCAGATTGAAGCTGATTGTGCGGCTGGTCGCCTTGACCATCTCGTTCAGGAAGTGGAAGCCGACATTGCCGCCGGTAGGGTGAAGCCTCTGGATGAAATCATTGACCACTCCTAGATTCTGGCGGGCGCACGAGGATTTGCCCAAGGAAATCAAGCTGGCCGCTCGTAAACAATATCGCCTTTGGAAAGACAATCCTCGTCATCCGTCGTTGCAATTCAAAAAGACCAGCCTGTTCTGGTCGGTAAGAATCACGGAAGATTATCGCTCTCTCGCGCTATTACGAGACGACATTTATTATTGGTTTTGGATCGGACCTCACACGGAGTACGAACGGATCTTGAAAGGGCGATAACTTAGAAACGCGGACAGTATTTCACTTCGTCAGCGCCGTGTCCCAATCTTTCCAGACCGGTTCGTACCCCAGCCGGCGGATGAGTTCGGCGACTTCGTTGGGTGAGCGTTCGTCGGCGATGTTGAATTGTCCGGTGGCCCCGGTTTTGCCTTCGGCCCATTCGCTCGCGCCGGAGGCGAGTTCCACGATCCGTCCGCGCACCGTCTGGTGCAATTTCTCCTTGCCCGCGCCGGTATAACCGCCCGGCTCAGTATGACTGCCGGCACTCATCATGGTCACACCGAGCTGGAGCAACCCATCGCGCAGCTTCGGCGTCTCGCGCGTGGAAAGCACGATGCCTACGTCTGGAAACATCAGGCGCAACGCGCAAACGAGTTGGGCCAGTTCGCGGTCGCTGATTTGTGTGAGCGGTTGGAATTCCCCCGCGCAGGGCCGGATGCGCACCGTGGAAATGGTCAACGAAGCCTTCCAGCAATTGCGCAGCAAATAATCCGCATGCGCCGCGGCGCTAATGGCTTCCTGCCGCCAATCCGCCAGGCCATAAAGCGGGCTGATACCCAGGCGCCGAAAACCGGCGGCATAGGCGCGCTCTGGCGTTTCCAATCGCCAATCGAAATTTCGTTTGGGCCCCGCCGTGTGCATCTGGCTGTAAACCTCGCGATCATACGTTTCCTGGTAAACCACCAGGCCGTCCGCGCCCGCGGCCACGAGCGGACGGTACTCTTCCGTTTCCATCGGGGCCACTTCCAGCGAGATGCCCGGCCAATCGGGGTGCAGCGCGGCCACGCAGTCGCGCAGATAATTATTCGAGACAAATTTCGGATGCTCACCCGCCACGAGCAGGAGATTGCGAAAACCTTCGGCCTTCAGTGCCTCCGCTTCCTGGCGCATTTCGTCCAGCGAAAGCGTCACGCGCAGGATCGGGTTATCGCGCGAGAAACCGCAGTACGAACAATTGTTGATGCATTCGTTCGAAAGATAGAGTGGTGCGAACAGGCGGATGACCTTGCCAAAACGTTGCTGGGTCATCGCGCGCGAACGCCGGCTCAAATGCTCCAAAAGTTCGGAAGCAGCGGGAGAGATCAGGTTGGCAAAATCCGCCAAACTCAATTTTGACCTGGCCATGCTGGCGCGCACATCTTCCAGCCGGGCATCCAGCGAATGTTTTACCAGCGATTTGACCGGCAACGAATTGAACTCAGAAACAAAACTCACAGTGACAATCTAACAAAACTATAGGCAAAGTCGAGGCGTCAGGCTGGCATGGGCAATTTGATAGGGCGGGCAGTCCCTTGCCCGCCGCAGATAGTGTGAGAGTCCTGATGTTTCATGAAGGCGTGCACGGAGTGCGCACACTGTCTTAATGTCTTCCAACCCATCTTCGCGTCTTTGTATCTTTGCGCCTTTGCGTTATTCTTTACGATTCGGGCGCAGTTTGGGCGGCTTTCGCCGGTAACAGCGTGGCCCCTTTGAGCAACCGGCAGAAATCCTTTTTGCTGGTGTGCTGATGCTTGCCGTCGGTGAACTTAAGATTGGTGGCGGACTTGTATCCGACTTCGAGCCGTTCCAGATGAACGATGCGGATATATTGGTCCCCGCATTTCCAAACCTGGCCTTGATGAAGCTTCATCACACTAATTTATCTTTCCTGGTTTTAATCTCAAGAGCGATCAACGGGTAAATGGTTGTTCCGCAACGGCAGCCCTCGGTAAAGCGATTTTAAGATTCGTGAGACGTATCCGCGCATCCTGCAAGGCGGGACAGCGCGATGTCCCTGCCGGGCCTTATTGAACGCAGCCTCAATTTAAGACATTCGTGGTTAAAATTTTTCTCTGCGTCTTTGTATTATGGTACTACACTGGAATAACGATTTCATGCCACGCAAAGCATCAAATTCCAAAAAAAATGCACAAGTTCGCCTCTCAAACGCGGAAAGGCTGAATCAGTCGGGGAGACATTCCTATAAATCCAGAAGCATGCTCATGCTGTCCCTTCTCCTGGGGGAGAAGGCCAGGATGAGGGCGAGCTTTAAAAACGTTCTCTATTCCAAATCCAGTCCACTCCATGCACTCGAACGCTACGATTCTGGTTTCCCTCTCTCCTTAACGGGGAGGGGGATTGAGGGTGAGGGGCGAGACCAGCCAATGCTCAACCAATTGCACTGACGAAATTTATTTCATGCCGCAAAAATTAAAAAAGACCGGGACCAACGTGATGATCCTTGGGGTCGGTTCGTTCGCCCACAGCCTCGGCGCCACCCTCGCCAATGCCGGCGCAACGGTTTCCACATATCTGACGCGTAATTACGGTCATTTCTCACCCACACTGGTGGGCAAAACCTATGCGCGCGATGGTTTTCCCAGCCCCGTGCCATTGGCGCGAGAAAACGAAGTGGACGTGTTCATCCCGCAATCCATCGACTGGGCACAACAACCCTGGGCAGAGGAATTAAAAAAATCTGGCATTGGTATTTTTTCACCGACCGGCGAGGCTATGCGCATCGAGCGCGAACGGGACTTCGCCCGGGAATTGTGCGTTGCCCACAAGATCCCGTTTCCGAAATCATTCGTGGCCTCCAACCGTATCGAGGCGGAAAAGATTCTCGCGAAACATCCGCAACCGTTCGTCATCAAAAATCCGCTGTGCTCGCCGACCAGTCCCATCCACACGATTTTGTGCGAGACGGTGGAGGACACGCGCGCCTGGTTGCGACAGGTGAATTATGCCGAGGGCGTTTTCCTGCAGGAATATCTTGGCCGGGCTGAAGCGGGCCATATCGCGCTCGTCAGCGGTGGCGAGATCCATTCGCTCGTCACGAACCAGGAATACAAATACGCCTTCAACGGAAATCTTGGCATCGTCGCGGGCGCCCCGCTCGGCGGCCTGGTCGAACGCGATGAAAAGGACAAATACGGCCTGGCGCGTGAGCTCATCCATCCGCTCCTGCCCTGGTTAAAGAAAGTGAACTATAACGGCCCGATCCAGGTCACGGCCATCAAAGTCGCCAGTGGCTGGCATGTCATCGAATACAACATCCGCATCGGTGTGACTTCGGGTCCGATGATTCTGCGCATGTTGAAAAATCCGGCGGACGTGGTTGTGGCAACGGCGCGAAACGAAAAATTGAAACTGGCCTTCAATGACAATCTAAATTTCGGTTGTTCCTTGACGTTGGCGGGTTATGGCTATCCGTTCACACAAGTGCGCGGACCGCAGTTGCCGCTGGAAGTGGATGGGAAATTCGATTGCGACGTCTGGTGGAATGAAGTCGCGCGCGGCGCGGACGGCAAATTGATTTCTACCGGCCATCGCATCGCCGATGTCATCGCGCTGGCGCCGAGCCTCAAGGCCGCCATTGCGCAAACATACGCAAACATCCGCAAAATCCGGGTGGTGGGCAGTTATTATCGGACGGATGTCGGCAACAGTTTGTGGCCCCCGGGAACAGTTTGATATCGGTATAAGTTATTATAGGATAGAAACTTAACTGGTTGCGCCTCAATTTTAGGGCGTTCCTGCGTCAGTCACATTGACCTTTTTCATTCTTAGATCAACGACCTTGGCGGTATCAAGGTTAGTATCTCCCGAAACTTTTACGTTAATGTTCCGCAACGTGATGTCGCGGACGTCGGTGATGGTGCCGCTGAAGGTGCCGAACGACCCAAAGTTGCCGGTGATATTCTCCACCGTCACGCCGGTGACCTTGCCATGAGCGGCTTTGTCGGGATCGACCTTCGTGCCGTGCGTGGGTTCGAGGCTGAGGATGCGGCCGCTGCCGTCCAACTTGATGTCGTGCACTCGAATGCCGGCATAGTCCTGACCGGCGGTGTCCGGCCGGAACTTGATACGCAACATCGGCATTTTGCCCTGCACCGTGCTGTTTTTTAATTCCACATTCCGGATGGTGGTCGCCTCTGTGCCCAACACCAGCGCACCCATGCCGCGCACAAAGGTGCAATCCGTGACCTCGATGTTCCTCACCGGCGGACTCTTGGGCTTCTGGTCCAGGCCGTCATACCGGTTGCCCTTTAAGCAGACACAATCGTCGTTCACCAAATAGTAGCAGCCCTTCACCGTGATGTTCTGGGAGCTGTCGATATCCGTGCCGTCGGTGCTCGGCCCCTTGGCCTCGAACCGGCAATTGTCCACCACGCAACCCCGGCAGTTGTAGAAATGCAGGTTCCACTGCGGTGAATTTGTGAATTGCAAATCGCTCACCACCACATCCCTGGAATCGCAGATTTCGCACAGGCGCGGCAGGCCAAACGGAAAAGATTTCTTCCAGTAAGACTGGCCGCTGCCATCCAGGATGCCGGGGCCGGTCAGGCGAAAATGATTGCAATGATAAGCGTTCAACAGCGACGAGGCGTGTTCAGAAAAATGACCTTCGAAGCGCACCTGCGGCTGCGCGGGAAAATCGGCGATGTCCGTCGAAGCCTTCAACACGGCGCCTTCGGCCAACTGGAGATTGACGCCCGGCTTGAAGAACAGCGCGCCCGAGACAAAGACACCTTTCGGGATCACCACCGTCCCGCCGCCCACCGCCGCACACTGGTCAATGGCAGCCTGAAGCATCTTCGTATTCACCGTGACGCCATCACCGACCGCATTGGTGACACGGAATTGAGGGGTGCGGGCGGCCAAAGCGGCATGGGAAAAAATGGCGGCGAAGACGATGCCCAGCATCGGCCCGGCTGGAAGACGTTTCAATTTCATGGGTGTTTTGATTGTTCGGGCTTCAGCGGGCCGTCGCAAGTTTTTTTGTGTTTGGCTGGTCACCCAGGGCGTATCTTGACAATGCCCCTGGAGGGAGGGGTTGGTAGCGGAGCGCGGGTCTGTGACCCGCAGCAGCTTCGCCAGGACAGAGGCGCATGGAAAAATTAAAGCAGGTAGAAATTTGAGAGTGGCTGCGGCTCACAGAGCCGCGCTCCGGGGGCGGTGTGCGGATGCGCCCGGTCATCCATCACTGGCCACTCCACCGCCGCGCACTGGTCAATGGCAGCCTGAAGCAGCTTCGCCAGGACAGAGGTGCATGGAAAAATTAAAGCAGGTTGAAATTTGAGAGTGGCTGCGGCTCACAGAGCCGCGCTCCGGAGGCGGTGTGCGGATGCGCCCGGTCACCCATCACTGGCCACTCCACCGCCGCATCCCGCACAGCAGGACAGATCCATCTTCGCCCTCTCTTTTTATGTTGCCGGGCAACATTACGTTTTGGGCAATCCGTGTTTAAATCAATCGATGCGGACTGAAAATAGAATAAAAAAAGCAGGGCGGGCAGTCCCTTGTCCGCCGCTCATTGATCAGGCAAAATTACGAAACGAACTCAATTTTACCTCTGTCCCCGGCGCGCCCGGAGTGATGCGCCCTGCCTTCTATCTTCTTTGCAATCTGCGGACGCTTCCCGCCTTCCGCCTTCCCTTGTTAATCCGGCCTTCCCCAACTAAAAACTTAAAATCCGAAATTGAAAACTTTTCCATTGTTGCGCGAAGTTACGCGAAATTACGCGAAATTACGCGAAGTTACGCGAAGTTACGCGAAGTTACGTTTAACAAACCAGGGCTCTGCCGAATTTTCGTGTTTTTTCTGCGTCTCGTGGTAAAAAGACATTGCGGTTTATGAATTTTGATTCGAATGATTTTCCGTTGCGGCCGGCGTGGACCGAGATTGATTTGGGCAAGCTGCGCCGCAATCTACAGCTCATTCGCGGTGATCTGCCAAAACACGTCCGGCTGATGGCGGTGGTCAAGGACGAGGCTTACGGTCATGGCGCGCTCGACGTGGCGCGCATCGCCATGGAGGAGGGCGCATGGGGCTTCGGTTTGAGCACGCTGGAAGAGGCGATGTGCCTGCGCGACGACGGCATCAAAGCGCCGCTGGTGTTGCTCGGCGAACGGCAACCCGGGGAACTTGAATGGTGCGTGGCCCATGACCTGACCGTTTGCGTGAACGAGCCGAACAACATTCGCGCCCTGGCGAAGATCGCCGCCAACTTCAACAAACGCGTGCCGGTGCATCTGAAGATCCATACCGGGATGAGCCGCTATGGTGTTCGGTGGGATGAAGCCCTGCCGTTGGTCGAACAGATCCTCGCCGAAAAATCCCTGTTGCTCGAAGGCGTCATGACGCATTTCGCGCAATCAGATGAAACCGACAAAACGTTTGCCGACCTCCAATTCGCGCGTTTCAACGAGGTGCTCAACGCATTGGCCGAGCGCAAGGTCCAGGTGAAATTGCGGCACTCCTGCAACAGCGGCGGTTATCTCGATCTGCCGCATGCGCATCTGGACATGGTTCGCCCGGGGATTTTGATTTACGGCGTATTTCCCTCCCAGGTCTGCCGGAAGATCGCCGGCATCGAACCGGTGATGTCAGTGAAGGCGAAGATCGCCGGCATCCAAAAATTGAAGCCCGGCGAAGTCGTCGGCTACGGGATGCGCTATACGGCCAAGACCGAACGGCGCATCGCCATCCTGCCGATCGGGTATGGCGATGGATTTCCGCGCGTGCGCAACGAAGGCGGCGCGCTCATCCGCGGCCAGCGCGCCCCGCTCATCGGCGGCATCGCGATGGATGCATTGATGGTCGACATCACGGACATCCCCGAAGCGCAGTTGTGGGATGAGGCCGTTATCATGGGCCGCCAGGGCAACGAAGAGATCACCGTGCGCGATATCGCGAAGCTGAAAAATTCCGTGACCTACGACGTGCTGACGAACTGGCGGCTGCGATTGCGCCGGAAAAATGTGAATGGAAAGCAAGTCGCCCGAGAATTACAAGCGGCCGATAAAAAATGAGATTCAATCAGCAAAACGGTTTTGTGAGATTTGTTTTGCGAACTATCGATGTGCTGATCTCTTTCCGCACCATGCGAACAGTTCGTTGGGATCAGGATCCTTTTCAAAAATCAAATAAGGGGAAATGGCGTAGCGGATGGATCTTCCTGGCCACTGTGCCGATTTTCATGGTCATTTTCACGACCAACAGTTCAATTCATTCATTTATTGATTCAGTGACGGAGAGACGGAGATCAGTCGTTTGGTTTTACATGGCGTTTATTGGATTCGTTTTGCTCGGCGTTTTTGGCTGGATTAAGATTGGGCCAAAGATTCCCTTGTATATTTCAATTCCGGCCGCGATAGTCGCATGGTTTTATTGTGTTTGGCTGTTTAATTTTCATTCTGAGAAACTTTTGCCTTAAAATCTGTGAAACTCCTTTTTTCAGAACAAAATTCCGATTACGAGCACTACCAGTTTCCCTATGCGATCTGGGCGGTGCCGGAAAAGGAGGAGACGCCCGCGGATATCTTTGACGCGGGCTTCCTGCCCTCGTCGCGCGACCTGGACCGTTTCTATCTCTGCCGCCAGATCCGGGTGAGCCTGCCGAAATTCAAACCTTCCTCCGAAAACCGCCGCATCCTGCGCAAGGGCATCGGCATCGGCATCGAGCTGGTGCCGCGCGAGAAATACGATTACACGCCCGAGCGCCGCGAATTTTTCAAGAACTACGCCGACATCAAGTTCGGCAAGGACACCATGTCGTTCGAGCGGTTGGACGCGCTGTTTGCCGCGCCCATCATTTCGCATCTGCTGGTGTTCACGGACACGGAGACGGGGAAAGACATCGGCACGGCCACGCTCTATCTCGAGGGCAAATCGCTCGCATTCTATTATTACGCGTTCTACGACCTGAACTATTACGCGCGCAACCTGGGCATGTTCATGATGACTTCGGCGGTGGAACTGTTCGCCGAGCGCGGCGTGAAGCATCTTTACCTGGGCACCTGTTATTCGCAGACGGCGCTCTACAAGACGCAGTTCGCCGGCGCGGAATTTTTCAATGGCTTCCGCTGGTCAGGCGAGATGGATGAACTCAAATTCATCATCAAGCGCGACAAGAAGGAGTTGACGCAACATCTGCTGGAAACGGATGAGTACCGCGAGAAATTTTATCATGGCGACCTGAAAGAGATCACCGGAGCCAGCGCTTTCCAGATCAAAATCAAATAAACCCAACAAAAACCTATGGCTGTTCCCACATTATTATCCACGTCGGTGCAGAATGAAAAATTTGGCGGCGTCACATACCACATCGAGGGCGAGTTGGTCCCGGCATTGCACATCGAGTTGAGCAATGTGGGCGTCTATTTCGAGCATCATATCCTGTTGTGGAAAGACCCGGCGGTGCAGGTGGGATTGCGCGCGATGAAAGGCGCGATCCGGCGGATGCTCGCCGGGATGCCCTTTCTGCTCACCGGCGCCAACGGCCCGGGCCGCATCGCCTTCAGCCGCGACGGCGCGGGACATGTCCTGGCCTTGCACCTGAAACCGGGCATGGCGGTGGATGTGCGCGAGCATCAATGGCTGGCGGCGACGGATGGCGTGGAATACACGTTCTCCCGCGTGCGTGGCGTGGCCAATATTCTGCTCGGCGGCACGGGATTTTTCATCGATACCTTTTCAGCCACCTCGCAGGAAGGCATTTTATGGATCCACGGCTTCGGCAATGTTTTTGAAGTGACGCTCGCGCCGGGCGAATCCATCGACATTGAACCGGGCGGCTGGGTCTATAAGGACAAGTCGGTGCAAATGCAGACGATGTTCCAAAAGCTTTCCACGGGATTATTCGCCAGCGGCGGACAGATCTGCTGGAACCGTTTCACCGGTCCGGGAAAGATCGCTTTGCAATCCATGTATTTCCACATGGAAGGCGGGGAGTGAGGAGGTCATTTCTCCGGCAAAACGATTTGACGGCAGAAGGTAGCTGCGGTATCAAATCATTATGCCAACGAAAGGCGAACCACGCTATGACACCTGCTGGCGCAAATCGCGCATAGCAGCGCGGATTCTATTGCGGGAGGAAGCCGGCAGGCTTACTCAGCGTGACGTGACGTTGGGACACAAGCTGGCCTTGGACAAGGGAGTCACGCCAAGATTAATCGACCAGGCGATCAATGGAATCAGAGGAAAAAAAATTAGATTGGAACGCGAACGCCGGAAAGCAACTTGATGCTCTGGCTCAAGCCCTGCCGCCACAGCCGCGACTTGAAATTACCGTCTTTGGTTCCGCGCCACTGCAATTGTTGATTGACCGGACTTTTTTGAGCGAGGACATTGGCTTATATTCAACGGAAGACCATTGGGATTTTCTTATAAAATTCGTTGAACAGAAGGGTTGGGCGAAAGGACAGGCCGACTTCTACATCCAGGTCTGCGATCCTTACGCTTTCAAAAGCACCTTGGATTGGAAAGACCGCGCGATTGAAGTCGAGCGCCACGGCCATCTTTTCCGCTTTGTGCATCCATGGGACGTGCTGGTGAGCAAACTTCAACGGCTTGAAGAAAAGGACCTGGAGGCGTTCAAACTGGTCGTCGCCAAAACTGGCCACCCGACCGAGGCGGAATTTATCCGGCATCTGCAAAAGGCTGTTGATTTGTACCGCCCCAAGTTCGATGAAGAATCCGCTCGCGGCGATATGTTTTTGAATACAACGATTCTTTGGAAGGAATTGTGGAAAAAAGAAATCGACGTCCGTGCGGCGATCATCCGCCCGGCTTTGGAACGCAGCCGGCATGATTATGAGCCGGCTGATCCCGGTCTTAAAACCCGCCTGGCTAATTTAGGATTGCCGAAGAAGAAATAGGTCGCGCTCCGATATTGCAGGAATTGCCGATGGTAACAATTTTCCAAGATTGCCAATTTCGCGTCAATGACGCTAAATAGCAGGAATGCCAACGGTTGCCGAACAACTCAGAGTAGCGCGGGAAGCCCGCAAGCTGACGATTTTGCAGATGGCTGAGGTGACCAAGATCCGCACCGACCATTTGCGCGCGCTTGAAGAGGGCAATTTCCACGCCTTTTCCGCGCCGATCTATATCCGCGGCTCGGTGAAAAATTATGCGACCCAGCTCAAGCTGGATGTGCCGCAGGTCCTGGCTGACCTGGACAAGGAGTTGCGCGGCACGGAAAAATTCAGCGAGCCGCCGCCGCTGATCGTGGAATCGAAATCATTTGTTGACCACGTGATGTTTTGGCTCTCCAAAGTCAATGCGCGAGTCCTGATGGTGGCCGGCGGAGTGGCCGGAGCGGTGGTGCTGGTCGTGCTGGCCGGCTCATTCATCCATCATTATCACAGAAATAATTCCGCGCCGAATCTGCCGCCGGCGGTCTATCAGTCCGACAATAATGGGAACACTTTGCCCTTGCCGAAGTAAGTTCGCGGTTGAACTGACCGCCCTGAATCTGAACGGCCTGGAGGGACAAAAAACAGAATAGACAAGCGAACTGGCCTTCTCCCCCAGGAGAAGGAATAACGAGAGGGCGTTTTTTGATTATCAAATGTTTCCTGACAGATTCCGCTGGTCGTATTTCAATCAAAAGCGCCGAACGTCCCAGTGGAAGGAACCTGTCCTTCCTGTTTCAGAATGGCTTGTGAGGATTGATGAGCAAAAAGGCAGGAGTAAATTCACGGCCCGACGGAGTCGCGTCCGACCCTCTCAAACATCTTCCATGTAAAGCGCGCGGTTGCGCCACAAATAAATCAGCCCGGAGATCGCCGTCAGCACAATCGTCACCCAAAGCATGATCCCGGCGAATGCGGGCGTCCAGGGCAGAAAGAAATTTTGCAGCGGCGCGGGCCATTCAGGCGCGGCCTCAACCACGAGCAGGGCGATGATGGTGATGATCTGGGAGATCGTTTTGTGTTTGCCGAATCCTTCCGCCGCCAGCACGAGATTTTTTGACGCGGCCAGCAGGCGCAGGCCCGTGATGGCCAGTTCGCGCGCCACGATGACAATGACCATCCAGGCGGCAACTTTCACGCGCGCATCCGGATTTGTATGCGAGCTTTCAACAAAAAGGATGAAGGCCGAACAAACCAGGATCTTGTCGGCGAGCGGATCCATCAGGATGCCGAAGTTGGTGATGAGATTCCGGCTGCGGGCGATCCGGCCGTCCAAAAAATCCGTGATGCCCGCGAAGCCGAAAAAAAAGAGCGCGAGCGTCTTGCCGAACGGGATGGGCGCAAGCATTGCCCAAATGAACAATGCCGCCAGCACGAAACGGGAGAGGGTAAGTTTGTTCGGCAAATTCATCACGCGCCGAATTTGTCGAACATCCTTGCATTGGCCTGCATCAGGCGCATCAAAAATTTGGATTCAAAAATGCCGAGCGAGCCGAGATTGGCGCCGGTTTCGGTGAAGCGGTCCAATTTATCGGAGCCGCTCAATTCCGAGTGCAGCATGACCGGCTGCGGATGCCAGGAATGGCCCTTGACCGCGACCGGCGTGGAATGGTCGCCGGTGACGACGAGCACATCCGGCTTTTTGCGCAAGAAGATCGGCAGGGCGGCGTCGAAATATTCGATGGCCTTCATCTTGGCGTTGAAATCCCCGTCTTCGCCGGCTTTATCCGTATATTTGTAGTGGATGAAAAAGAAATCATAGTTGTCGTATTCCTTGAGATAGAGCTCGAATTGCTGCTGGATGGTTTGCGCCTCGATTTTTTTCATGCCGACGAGTTGCGCGAGGCCTTTGTACATCGGATAAACAGCCAGGCAGGCGGGCTTCAATTTATACCGGTCCTCGAACAGGGGAATATGCGGTTGATGGGCGATGCCGCGCATGAGAAATCCGTTCGCGGGTTTTTCTCCGGCCAGGACCGGCAGCGCCGCCTTGTAAAACTCTGCGATCAGCGCGGCCATCTTTTTCTGGCCGGCATTGGATTCGTCGCGCGGATGCACCGTGGGAACGGCGAAACCTTCGCGGTTCGGGTCGGCATCCGTGAGCGGCCCTTCCAATCCCTGGCCGCGGAAGACCACCACGAAGCGGTGCTCTTTCCCGGCCCGGATGATGACGTCCGTATCGCCGATCTTTTTGATTTTGGCGGCGAGTTTGGCGCAAAGTTTTTCACAGATCTCAGTGGCGATCCTTCCCGCGCGGCGGTCGGTGACGATGCCGTTTGCGTCCAGCGTCGCAAAATTTGCGCGGGCGCAAACGTCGCCGGTCTTCAATTCCACGCCCAGGCCGAGCGCTTCGATCACGCCGCGGCCGACCTGGAATTCCAGGGGATCGTAGCCGAAGAGGCCGAGGTGGCCGGGGCCGCTGCCGGGCGTGATGCCGGGGGCGACGGGAATCATCCGGCCCTGCGCGGAATCTTTCGCCAATTTATCGAGATGCGGGGTGGTCGCGGCTTCGAGAGGCGTCAGATGATTCTGCTCTTTGGTGGCCAAATCACCCAATCCATCGAGGACAATCAGCACCAATTTGGCCTTTGTTTTTAAAGTCAGCTCAGAATAAAGAGAATCTAAATTCATAGGCTCAAGTTTGGTGTCTGCCGCTTGATTTCGCAATCGATTTCGAAACACTTGAGTTTTTCTAATTATCAGCGAAGTTATTATTATGGACAAGGTGGTTGCCTGCCAGACCTGCGGTCTGGTCCAGGAAGTCGGTGAAGTGCCCAGGAATTGTGTCGTCAAATGCGCACGTTGCAATTTCAAGCTTTTCCATCGAAACGTGGATAGCCGCACACGCACGCTCGCCTATTCCATCGCGGCGGCCATTTTATATTTCCCTGCGAATTTTTATCCCATCGTGACCGCCGTATACCAGGGGCAATATCACCAGACCACGGTTTTTCAGGGCATCAAGGCGCTCTGGGAGCATGGGCAATATTTCATCAGCGGCCTGGTTTTTTGCACCAGCATGTTCTCGCCGGCGCTAAAGATCATCGGCTTGATCTTTATCACGCTCACGCTTGATTGGACCCGATGGAAAAAGGCCCGGACCTATGTTTTTAAAGCCATCCGCATCATCGATCCCTGGAACATGCTGGAAGTTTTTTTGCTGGCGATCGGCGTCTCGCTGATCGAGATGGGCGAGGTGGCGACCGTGCATCCGGGGCGCGGGGTTTTTTCTTTCGCGGCGGTCGTCGTGCTGACGCTCCTGGCGACTTTCAGTTTTGATCCGCGATTGGTGTGGGATTCGCCGGAAGAGAAAAAACATTATGAATGAAAAAAGCCACGGATTGCCGAAGGCAAAGGTCGAAAAAAATTATTTTTCCTGGGCCCTGTGGCTCGTGCCGCTCGCCGCGGTGGGCATGTGCGTGTACTTCGTGCTTCATGATGTCGTTTTTGCCGGTCCGACGATCACCATTTATTTTCAAAGTGCGGACGGCTTGCAGGAGCAAAATTCCATGGTGATCTATCGCGGCATCAAGATCGGCCAGATCCAATCGCTCAAGCTGGGCAACGGCGGGCAAAGCGTGGTGGTCCGCGCCAAGCTGGACCACTCCGCGAGCGATGTCGCGCGGGAAGGAGCGATCTTTTGGATCGTCCGGCCCGAATTGAAGCTCGGATCCATCAGCGGCTTGCGGACGATCGTTTCTGGAAATTACGTGGCCGTGCAGCCGGGTGATGGCGCGCGCACCAATCAATTCATCGGCGCGGAAAAGCCCCCGCTGACGATGACCAAAGCCATCCAAATCACGTTGTTGACGGACGACGTGGGGTCGCTGGAAGCGCAGTCGCCTATTTTTTACCGGGGCATCCAGGTGGGCGAAGTCACCGATTTTCATCTTTCTGACATGGCAAGCAATGTGGTGGTCAACGCGAGAATCCTTGATGATTACGCGCCGCTGGTCCGGGTAAATTCACAGTTTTGGAATGCCGGCGGGATCAATTTCCACGCCGGGCTTTTCAGCGGCATTGAGATCTCCGCCGAATCCGCGCAGACCATTGTCAGCGGCGGAATCGCCTTTGCCACGCCGCCGAACTACGGCGCCCAGGCGACCAATGGCGCTGTTTTTCCGTTGAACAAAAAAGAAAACGAAGACTGGAAGACCTGGGACCCGGCCATCGAATTGCAGGGTGTGCCCGAAGGTCAAAAGGCAAAGAATTCCCTGCCGCAATTCAATCAATAAAAATCAACCGGGACTTTTCAATCGTGCGCCGTTTCGTTAGCTTTTCGAATCATGGAACAAGCGCCGGACTCTGCGACGCCCCACGACCGCATCATGCCCCGCTGGCTGCCCATGGCCGGCTCGGCGGCTTTGATGCTCATGGTCGCCTTCCTTTCTGTGACGACCATCTCGCAGCTCAAAGATGCCGTCTATTGGCGGAAGCACACGTTCCAGGTCCTCCTGGGGGCGCAGGCGTTTCAAAATAATTTTCTCGATGTCCAGCGCGCCGCGCGCGGTTATGTCGTCATGGGCACTCCTTCGTTCCTCGCCGCGTACCGAAATTCCACCAACCTGGAGCAGCAGGAATTTGAACAGTTAAACGAGCTTACCCGGGACAATCTTTCGCAGCAGTCGCGGCTCGCCCTGATCGCGCACGACATGGGCAACGTCATCAGCTACGACAATCTCTTGGTGGCCACGTACAACACCAATGGCCCCGAAGGCGTCCTGCAATTGGACGCCGCTAGCTCCAGCAGGCTTCTGTCCGACAAAGTGTTCGACGATCTGAAGACTTTCGGCGGCACCGAACAGAAACTGCTCGACGCCCGTGACGCGACCGAGCAGGAGTATTATCACAGCCTGACGCAATTGCTCATCATCGGCAGTATCGCCGCCGGCCTGCTGTTGTTGTTGGCCAATTATCTGGCCACCCATGAACTGGCTCACCGTCATCGCGTCGAGACGAAATTGAAAGAGGTCAAAAAATTGCAGGATGCGATCATCGATTCGGCGACCTACGCGATCATCACCACGGATAAAAACGGCACCGTGAAAACCTTCAACCCCGCCGCACAACGCATCCTTGGTTATGCTCCCCAGGAAGTTGTCGGCAAAGCCACACCGCTCCTGTGGCGTGATGCCAAGGAAATCTCCGAGCGTTCCGAGGTGTTGTCCGAGCGGATGGGACATCCCATCCGGCCCACTTTCGAGACCATCGTCGCCAAGATAGAACTGGATAAGATCGACCAGGGGGAGTGGACTTTTATCCGCAAGGATGGCACACATTTTCCCGCCTCGCTGGTGGTCACGGCCCTGACCAATGACCATGGAGAATTGACCGGTTACCTTGGTTTTTTTCGCGATATCAGCGACCGGAAAAAGTATGAATCCGACCGGGAAAAATTGGTGTTCGAATTGCGCGAAGCGCTCGCGCAGGTCAAAACGCTGTCCGGCCTCATTCCCATCTGCGGCTGGTGCAAGAGTGTGCGCTCAGATACCGGTTACTGGCAAACCGTCGAGCAATATGTCCGTTCGCGCACGGATGCGACTTTCACGCATGGCATCTGCCCAAGCTGCCAGGTGAAGTTCAAAGACGAAATCGCGCGGTCCCAACAAAATGTTTAGAGCGGTTTAAAAGCGTTTCCAAATCTCTCCCGGCAGTTAAAAAAATCAAAATTTAAAATTCCTTTCGCGTTCCGCTTCCGATAATCACGGTTTCAGGAATGTCTCGATGGTATCGTGCATCTTCTGCAAGTCCGGCGAATTGATATACATCATGTGCCCGGCATCGAATTGCGCGTAGGTGATATTCGTGCGGTATTCGGGCGCCAACTGCATGTGGTCGATGGCATAATGGACCGTGTCGATGGGGCAGACCAGGTCGCATCGGCCGCCGAGCACGAGGATTTTCATGTACGGATTTTGATTCATGATGCCCGCCAGCCGCCCGGCAGCATAGGGGAAGCTGTTTTCATCTCCATAATTCCAGGGCTGCACGCCGGTAAGAAGTTCATAAGGCAGATCATCCTGGAATTTCAATTCATCGCGGATATAGCTGTTGATGGCGGCTGAAAACGGACCCGAGGTCGCGGCGGCGGAGGGATCGTAGTCCGGGTACTGCGCCGAGGGATCGTAATCGCGGCCAGTGATGCGCGAATCGTAAGCGCCAAGGATCAATCCCTGGTCATGCAGCAATTGTCTGCGGAAAACACCCTCGTCAATGCGCAGGTCATTGTCTTCGATGACTTGAGGCGTCAATCCGGTCAACCGCGATAGTTCGGCCACAATGTTTGAACGTTCATCGACCGGAAGTGAATCACCCCGTTCCAGCGCCGAGACATATTCGCCCCGGGCGAACTGGCGCGATTCGGCCAGCGCCTTGTCCAGATCGTTCTCCAGGTCAGGCGGCAATTTTTTATGGAATTGCGCGGCGGCGGTATAGGCGGGCAGATACAACGGGTAAGGCACATCGTTGCCCGTGCGATCGTCGATCGTTTGAAAATCGAGGACGCCGGAAACGAGGATCAACCCGTCCAGATACATCCCATAATGGTCGCTCAAATATTGCGCCAGCCCGGCGGCGCGGAACACGCCATAACTTTCGCCGCAAAGATATTTCGGCGAGAGCCAGCGCGAATGCCGTGTCGTCCACAGCCTGATGAACTCGCCCACGGAATCGAGATCGGCGGAATTGCTGAAAAAATGCTCCGGCTTCTCCTCCTCGGAGACGCGGCTGAAACCGGTCGCCACCGGGTCGATGAAAACCAGGTCGCTCACGTCCAGGACCGAAGCGTCGTTGTCCGAAAGGCTGAACGGCGGGGGCGGCAGTGTGCCATCCGCGTTCATATGGACCCGGCGCGGCCCCAATGCGCCCATGTGCAGCCAGACCGAAGAGGAGCCGGGTCCGCCGTTGAAACAAAACGTGACTGGACGCGGGGATTTGGCGCCTTTGTCGATGCGCGTGTAAGCGATGTAAAAGACCGAGGCGCGCACGGAGCCTGTCGGAGAAAGGATGGGCAGCATCCCGGTCTCGGCCTGATAAGTCACGCGCTCGCTGCCAATGGTGATGGTGTTGGTGGTGAACACCGGTTTGTGCGTGGCGTCGGGGATGATGGCCGCCTCGAATTTTTTGTCCGCCGGAGCTTCATTCGTATCGGTGGAAGCATTCGCGGAGCGTAATGACACTGCGATGAGCACCGGCAAAATCCAAAGCAATTTTTTCATGGTTTTCTTTTGCAGGATAATGCGCTTTTGGCCTGTCCGATGCAAGCCGCAGGAGATGTCTAAAGATGGCTGAGGGCCAAGGGCTGAAGAGGAGCTTTTTCATTTTGGTGTTAAACGTAACTTCGCGTAATTTCACGTAACTTCGCGTAACGAGGTGTAAAAAGTTCTGAAGCGATTGGCGGCGAACACCAATGGATAAAGCGATCGGCAAGTTGCCGATCGCGACGGGCCGGTAGCCCGTTCCCCCCGGAACAGGTTCCGACAACGACCTGCCAATAGATTGCCCATGAGGGGATGGTAGCACGGAGAGGGAAGACTGTAATGTTGCCGGGCAACAAAAAAAGTGACCCGCCGTCGTTAAAGGAGGAATTAAGGGCGATTTTTGGGCGTCGCGGCAGCAACGCCCTACCATGAACGAGGAAGACGGCTCGGGGGTACGCTCGCTCTACCGGCATGCGCCGGGGACAAGAAGATTTCTGTCTCGAAAGTAGCACAATTATTGCTTATGTTCTCCCCGCCTGATGGCAACGTCATCTTCGCCGCTGCAAGTGACGCCGGTACCGCGCATCCCACGCGGCTGGCGGCTGTTCGTATTCTATTCATCGGCCCTGGCCCTTACTGGCGTGGTTTCGCTGATGTTCGCGGATTTGCTCTGGCGCAGCGGCTGGTCGATTTCCAGCGCCATTTTGCTGTTCTTGTTCATCGTCCTGTTTTTTCTCATCTCCCTGGGATGCGTGACGGGGCTTTACGGGTTTGTGTTGCTCACCTTTGGCACCCGCCAGCGGTTGTCGCAATTGAAGGATTATCGGCACCAGCCGATCACCGGCGTCAGCACGGCCATCATTTTTCCCGTTTATAACGAGGATGTCATGCGCGCTTATGCGGGGTTGCGCGCGACGTATGAATCGTTGAAACGCACGGGCCAGCTCGAGCATTTCGATTTTTTTATCTTGAGCGATTCGACGGATTCGGACAAATGGGTCGAAGAGGAGCGCTGCTGGTACGAGCTGATCCGGGACCTGGATGCGCTGGGCAAGATCTATTACCGCCGGCGCCTGAATAATGAGGGGCGCAAGAGCGGCAATGTGCAGGATTTCCTGAATGCCTGGGGACGCCGGTATCGCTATTTCCTGGTTTGCGACGCTGACAGCATCATGCGGGGTGAGACGCTGGTGGACCTGGTGAAAATGATGGAGGTGCATCCGGGGGTGGGGCTGATCCAGACGGTTCCCGCCCTGGTGAACGCGGAGACGCTCTTCGGGCGGATGCAACAATTTGCCAATCGCCTTTATGCGCCGGTCTTCATCGCCGGTTTGAATTATTGGGCGCTCGACGTGGGAAATTATTGGGGGCATAACGCGATCATCCGCACGGAGCCGTTCATGCAATTCTGCGATCTGCCGCAATTGCCAGGCCGCAAGCCGCTCGGCGGACAGATTTTGAGCCATGATTTTGTGGAGGCGGCCCTATTGGTGCGGGAGAACTGGGAAGCATGGTTTGCGTATGACCTGGAGGGAAGTTATGAAGAAACGCCGCAGGGCATGATCGAGAACGCACAGCGCGATCGCCGCTGGTGCCAGGGAAACATGCAGCACGGGCTGGTGCTGTTCGCCAAGGGGCTGCGCGGCGTGAGCCGGCTGCATCTCATCATGGGGGTGTTAGGTTATCTGGCGGGGCCGCTTTGGCTGGCATTTTTGATCACGTTCAACTGGATCCGCTGGTATCACAAATTCACCGGGCTGTCCGATATCCCGCCGGTGCGCGCCCTGGTGATCCACCTGAGCGGGCGGGTGCATGCGTTGCTGATCTTCATCATCTGCATGGTGGTGATCATGCTGCCGAAACTGCTGGCGTTGATCGATCTGGCGCGCAATCCGAAACGGCGGCAGGCTTTTGGCGGACTGGGGCGAGCGTCGGCCAGTGTCGTGGGCGAAACAATTTTCTCCACGCTGCACGCGCCCCTGCAGATGCTCTGGCACACGCGTTTTGTCGTCACCAACCTGCTCGGTTTCGGCGTGGGCTGGTCGCCGCAAAAGCGGGCTGCGGATGGCACGGCCTGGTGGTACGCGGTCCAACGGCACTGGGGCCACACTTTTATCGGCCTGGTCTGGGGCGTCTTTATGTGGTGGCTGGAACCGGAATTGTTCTGGTGGTTCACGCCGGTGCTGGCGGGAATGGTCTTATCGATTCCGCTGAGCGTGTTCACGAGCCGCCGCCAACTGGGCGCACGCGCCCGGGCCTACGGCATTTTCCTGACGCCGGAGGAGATCGCGCCGCCGCCGGAACTCATTTCCCTTCGCGCCCAGACGAAGATCAACGAGCTGACGGAGGATGCCACGCCCGGGCTGCCCTTCCCGGGGATCGCCGAAGCGGTGCTGGATCCCTACGTCAACGCCATCCATGTATCGCTCCTGCGCGAGAAACAATTGAATCCGGCCTATGCCGAACAATTTACGCAGCTCGGGGTGGGAACTGAAAGGGTCCAGATCCTGGGTGAAAAGTTGCTGATCAACGGCCCGGAAAAGTTGAGCGACCCCGACCGGCTTTTGGTCCTGGCGGACCAGCGGGTAATGGTGTGGTTGCACCAACAGGCATGGTTGCGCGCCGGGGAAACGCTTGCGCCATGGTGGCGGGCCGCCATCCAGAATTTCAGCCGCGACCATTTTTGATTTATGCCCGTCATCGAAGTCAATCATCTGACCAAAACGTTCCGCACGTATAAAAAACAACCGGGATTTTCCGGCGCGGTCCGGGGTCTCTTTCACCGGCAATACGAGCAAACCATCGCCGTCAACGACGTCAGTTTCAAGATCGAACCGGGCGAACTGGTGGGTTTCCTGGGCCCGAATGGCGCGGGCAAGACGACGACGTTGAAAATGCTCGCGGGGCTGGTGTACCCGACCAGCGGCGAGGCCCGCGTCCTTGGTTACACGCCCTGGGAACGCAACGACGGTTACCGCCGCCAATTCGCGCTGGTGCTTGGCCAAAAAAACCAGCTCTGGTGGGACCTGCCCGCGCGCGAATCGCTGGAATTGAACGCAAAAATTTATGGGATCCCCAAAGACCGGTTCGAGCGGACAGTCGGCGAGATGACGGAATTGCTCGCCGTCAAAGAAAAGCTGAATGTGAGCGTCCGCGAACTTTCGCTGGGCGAACGCATGAAGATGGAACTCATCGCATCGTTGTTGCACCAGCCGAAAGTGCTGTTTCTCGATGAGCCGACCATCGGGCTGGACGTGGTATCGCAAAAGACCGTCCGTGAATTCATCCGCCGCCATAATGCCGAGCAAAAGACGACGATCCTGCTGACGAGCCATTACATGGCGGACATCCAGGCGCTCTGCGAACGCGTCGTCATCATCGACCATGGGAAAATTTTCTTCGACGGCAAGTTGAGCGAGATCGTCGATCGCTTTGCGGATTTCAAGTTCGTGACGATCCGATGCGAGGGGGCCAATGAATTTTCGGCGGAAAAGCTGGCCCAATACGGCGAGATCCAGGAGAAAACGGATGGCGCGATCACGTTCAAGGTCAAGCGCGACCGTGTGATCGCGGTCTGCAAATTATTGCTCGACGATTTGCCGGTGACGGATATCGATATCCAGGAAGTGCCGATCGAGGACGTGATCCGGCAGATTTTTGCGAGATAATGGACACATTCCTGCAAGCCGCCATTGACGAGGCCAAACTGGGATTGGCCGCGGGGGGAATTCCCATCGGCTCGGTGCTGGTCTGCGACGGCAAGATCATCGGGCGCGGCCATAACCAACGGGTCCAGCACGGCAGCGTGATCCATCATGCGGAGATGAATTGCCTGGAAAATGCGGGCCGGCTGACGGCAAAGATCTATTCGCGCTGCATCTTATATTCGACGCTTTCGCCCTGCCCGATGTGCAGCGGAGCGGCGTTGCTTTATAAGATCCCGCGCATTGTCATCGGGGAAAATGTGACGTTCCAGGGGCCGGAAGAATATGTGCGCTCGCAAGGGGTGAAACTGGAGGTGCTGCAGGATGCGACGTGCATCCAATTGATGCGCGATTTTATCAAGGCAAAGCCGGAATTGTGGAATGAGGATATCGGGGTGTGAAACTGCCATTCGTCATAGAAGCTGAAGTGCCAGAAGCAAAAATTGTTCTCTATTTGCTGAACCCTCATCACGGCGATGGCAAAAGCAAAGCGCGGTTTTTCTCCGCCCGCGGTTTCCAGGTTAAGCAATGGAAAGAATTGGCGGATACGTTGCGCCGTCATGCGCTTGAGCACGAAGTCGCCCAACAAATCAACACGGTGCTCGGCATCCGATTTGTCGTCGAAGGAATGATGACGATGCCCGATGAAACAGTTGCACTGATCCGTTCCGTATGGTTTATTGAATCTGGCGAACGGGTTCCGCGGTTTGTGACGGCTTATCCGTTACGCCATAAAAAGCGAATATGATCAACGAACTCGATTCCATCGTACTCACTTGCGACTTGCCCGAAGAAGGTTTAAGCGCAGGTGACATTGGCACGGTGGTGCTTGTGCATCGCGCGCAAGCGGGTTACGAAGTGGAATTCCTCTCGCTCAATGGCGACACAATTGCCGTTGTTACTTTGCTTCCGAATCAAGTTCGATCTGTTCAATCCGGCGAAATCGCCCACGCCCGCAGTTTGGCGGTGGCTTGATGAACCCGCAGTTAAAACTGCGGGCTATTATCGGTCGTCGCTCCGCGACTGCGGAAATCAAATGGATAAGTTGGTTTCGCCGCTTCGGCGTCGTGCTTGCGGCGGACAACAATTATCACGCCATTAAAAGAGAATATTTTTAACGAATTCAGTTAAGTGTTTTGGTTGCTTGCGGTGTCGCCTCATCAAAACGACCAGTTCACGTTCGAACCGATGTGGCAGCGGCAGGCGAACCAGCCGCTTCTTACGGCCATAAAGTGCCAACGCTCGAATCGGTACGAAACTGATTCCCATCCCAAGAGAAACGAGGGTGATAATGAGGTCAAAATTGTCGAGTTGCACAGCGGGTTCGACTTTCAAATTTGAACTGGCCATCCATCTCCTCAGTTTGTGTCCGGTATTCGTATTTTCATCGAGTAAAAGCCACGATTGTCTGGAAAGCCACATATTCTTCGCGGGTTTGGACAATGGAGTAAATTGTGAAGCCAGTTCAACCGGCGCAATGAGCGTGAATGCGTCGGTAAATCGGTGCGTGATGCACAGCGTTTGCGGCAGTCGCGAAGGGGGACATAAAACTCCGAGATCAAGTTCGTTTGCCTCCAGTCTGGTTAAAATTTCCGCACTGGACTGATATGAAACATGATATCCAATCTTTGATTCCTGCCGAAGGTTCGCATGGAAAAATCCGGGCAGGTGGGCAAGGCTGATGGAGCGCGAAACTCCAACCCGGACTTCTTTTTTTGCATTGGTAAAATCTTCTCTTAGCCGTTTCAGTGATTGATCGACATCACCCAGCAATCGGGAAGATTCTTGAAAGAGAAATTCACCTGCTTTTGTCAAATTGACACTTCGGGTTGTCCGCTCGAAAAGGCCAATGCCCAAACTATTTTCGATTCCCTGGATTTGACGGGTAATGGCGCTTTGGGTGAGTCCGGCGGCTTCTGCCGCTTTGGTAAAACTACGGTGCTTCACCACAAGGTTGAAGAGCGATAGCTCATACAAATCAAATGGAGAGGTCGCTAAAAACTCATTCATAAATGTCATTAATCTATTAAACTAATGAATTTTTATCAATCAATATCCTGTGAGATGATTGAGTCAAGAAAGGCAAATTATGGCAGACAAAAATCTAAAGAATCCAGAAAATGTGCCCGGTCGGTTCTATGCGGACAATACCTGCATTGATTGCGATATGTGCCGCAACATCGCGCCAAAAATTTTTAAGCGCAACGATGAGGGGGCATATTCCTACGTTTATCGCCAACCACAAACGCCGGAAGAAATTGCACAAGCTGAAGAAGCCAGAATGTCGTGCCCGACGGAAACGATTGGAAATGACGGCGATTAGCCGCGTGATTTTCTGCCGTCCCTGCGGGACTCGACTCGTTTAGAACATTGAACCCGCAGTTAAAACTGCGGGCTATTATCGGTCGTCGCTACGCGACTTTTATCAAGGCCAGACGGGAGCTATGGAATGAAGATATCGGGGTGTGAAACTGGTCCAGTTAGTATTCCATGACTTTCCATCGACCAAATTCTTTGTCAAATTCGACTGGAAACGTGATTATTTTCCCGTCCACAACGCTTTCGAAATAGTATTCAGCCTGGTCGCTTTGAATAGTCGACGGCTTAATGTTCTCCATATCTTTTGCGGTGGAAATCAGGTCGTCTTTGGACAACGAAGAGAACGCCTGTTGGTATTCGTCTTTTGAAGCAACGCTGAAATCGTTTAAGGCACCTGAAGCATCGCCAGCCTTCATTCGGGATATTAAATCTTTCCAAACGCCTTCTGGATTGTCCAATGGAAGTTTGACCAGGATCACGCGGTTGTTGCCCGTATCAGCGATATAAAATTTTTCTTCAAGAAAATCATGAACTGCGGCAATCGATTTTGGGTGGTTCAACCCCAATTCACCCGACAAAGTAGCGCGCGGATTGAATGGAACGGGTGAGTGCCCTTCATTCTCATCAACATGGCTGAAAATTTGCACACGATTGTTTCCAGTGTCGGCTACATACAGCGCGCGTTCATTCGCAGACAAATGGACCGGTCCATGGAACTGGCCTAAAGCGGTTCCATTTGTTCCACTTGCACCGATTTGCATGGAGCCATCCATCAAAATGATCTGGTTATTACCTGAATCAATAACGAACAAGTAAGCGCCAAGTTCATCGGGAGCCAAACCTGTGGGAGAGTTGAATCGGATACCTTCGTCACTGGAAGAACTGGTAAATCTCCCATTCGATGAAAAATATTGAAGCCTTCCATTGCCGGAGTCTGAAACAATGATGTTCTTGCCATCACTGGATAAAGTGACATCAAAGGGAGCGTTGAACTGGTTAGAGTTTGAACCTGCACTGCCGTCGGAGTTCCCGATAAAACCACCGCTGCCAAAGGAAGAGTCTGCGGCAAAAGAATTCGCGACTGGTTTGAGCTTCCAGACCTGATTCTTTCCTGTCACCGCCACATAAATGTTTCCCGCAGTATCAACGGCCAGACCGGAAGGATCCGTCCCGATTCCTTTTGTCGAACGGATGATGTTTCCATGGGAATCGAATTCGGTGATGGCTGCCGTGTTGCCAGACAAAACATATAAATTGCTGGCCGCCGTCCATTTTATATCGACCGGATCCTCTATTTTAATGGTGGACAGCAAAACCGGTGGACTTTGAACATTCACGAGGGAAATTCCGCCTCCGCCCCCGAACATACCGGCAGACATCGCCGTCATCCCTGAAAGACTGGAAAATCTTCCAACACTCGTCTGAATGGTGACGATCGGGAAAAATTCACCACTGGCATTATAGGTATGTGAGACTGGTTGCAGGCTGGAATTTGTTTGATCGTAAGTGTTGTCTCCATCGAAATCATAAAAGACTTTTTGAATTTCACCTGGAACATGGGTTTGCACGTTGAAAACGACAGTTAACGGCACAAAGCCACTGCCGATGGAGGTTTGAACCTGAACTGGCAATGTTTGTGCAGTGTTGGCATCAGTCGGCGCCATGATGGTTATTGTATTCGTGCTCGTGTTTCCAGCCGTGTCCTCGGCAATGGCTGTGATGGTATTTGTCCCAGGCTGTAAAAAAACATTTCGAGCTTCAAATGTATTGCCTCTGATGGACGCGGGTATTTCGATGGGTGCCGATATGCTACCGACGGTGATTTGCTTGAGATTTGTTCCGCTAAAAGTTCCATGCACATCCACAAAAGTTGCATCAATCGAAGCGTTGTTTACTGGGTCTGTGATTGAAAGGCCCAGGGCAATGGAATCCGTGCCAAAAACTCTGGTTAGGTTGATTCCAATAAATAGTAAAACACCCCAAGTCTTAATTTTACCCATAAATCAATTGCCCGTGACTATTAAGCCGCTTCGGCGTCCTGCTTGCGGCGGACGACGGGCTTGCTTTCGCCACGGACGACGGCGGCCGTGATCTTGACATGGACAATGTCGGCCACTTCAGGGACATCGAACATCAGGTCCAGCATCATTTTTTCGATCAAGCCGCGCAGGGCGCGCGCGCCGGTGCCTTTGCGCAAGGCCTGCCCCGCCAGTTCGCGCAATGCATCGGGCGTGAATTCCAACTCCACGCCTTCCATGGCCATCAATTTGGCGAACTGCTTGGTCAAGGCGTTCTTCGGCTCGGTCAGGATGGAGACTAATTGTTCTTCGGTAAGTTCCGCGAGCGTCGTCACGACGGGCAGGCGGCCGATGAATTCGGGGATGAAGCCGAAGTTCAACAGGTCTTCCGGTTCGGCGCGTTGCAGGATCTCCACGCGCCCGGCGTGATGTTGCGAGCCGTCAACAGCGCCAAACCCCATGACGTTCCGACCCAGCCGGCGTTGGATAACGCGTTCCAATCCCACAAAGGCGCCGCCGCAGATGAATAAAATGTTCGTCGTGTCCACGCGGATATATTCCTGTTGCGGATGTTTGCGGCCGCCCTGGGGAGGAACATTGCAAACTGTGCCTTCAAGAATTTTCAGCAAGGCCTGTTGCACGCCTTCACCGCTCACATCGCGGGTGATGGACGGGCCTTCGGCTTTGCGGGCAATCTTGTCGATCTCGTCGATGTAGACGATGCCGCGCTGAGCGCGTTTCACATCGAAGTCGGCGTTTTGCAGGAGGCGCAGGACGATGTTCTCGACGTCTTCGCCCACGTAGCCGGCCTCGGTCAACGTCGTGGCATCGGCAATGGCAAAGGGAACGTCCAGGATTTTTGCGAGCGTGCGCGCGAGCAAGGTTTTGCCCGAACCGGTCGGCCCGATCATCAGGATATTGCTCTTTTCGATCTCGACGTCCGCATGTTTGCGCGAGGAAAGTTTTTCGTCGCCTTCCGGGGGATGTTCCGGCTGGATGCGTTTGAAATGGTTATGGACGGCCACGGCGAGGGTTTTTTTGGCGTGATCCTGGCCGACGCAATAGAGGTCCAGTTGCCGTTTGATCTCCGCCGGTTTGGGCACGGAGAATTTCGGCTGCTTTTTCTGGTTCTGCAGTTGGAGTTCGCGATCGAGGACGTTCTTGCAAAGGATGATGCAATTATCGCAGATGTAAACGCCGGGACCGGCGATGAGCTTGCGCACTTCGGCGTGGGATTTGCCGCAGAAACTGCACATCGTGATATTGTTCGGTCTGGCCATGTGATCAAAATTTACGCGTCAACTGACTATCTGTAAAACGCCAATTGCCTGTCGAGGACAGAGTTTACACCAGAACAAAAATTATTCCAGTGCGGAAGGTGATTTTTTTGAAAAAAGCCCGTTTTTACGTGCCGGCAGATTGAGAATTTCGCGAACTTCACGCAACTGCCGGCTTCTTCGCAGGGCGAATACCATACCCGCCAGGCCGATGACTACCCCTCCAATTCGAAGCCATAACCCCATTTTTGATTCATGGTACATGCCAATTAAAGAAGTAAAAATCAATGCCACTGCCCCCCATTTGGTATTCGAGATCTGTGACTCGATCCGGCAAATTTTTACTTCCGTCACTTCGCAACGGTGAAGTCGCGGAGTATGGCGCGCGATAAATTGTTGCGCTTCTATCTCAGTCATTCAGATTTTAAGCGATGGCTGGACTCTTCTCCATGCCGCCGGGGATTTCGCGGCGCGATTGGACGACCTGGTCCACAAGGCCGTATTTTTTTGCTTCCTCGGCGGACATAAAATTGTCACGGTCACAATCCTTTTCCACCTGTTCGATCGGTTTGCCGGTGTGCTTGGCAAGGATTCCGTTCAACGTCTGCTTGAGGTTGAGCATGTGTTTGACGCGGATCTCGACATCGCTCGCCTGGCCTTCCGCGCCGCCGAGCACTTGATGGATCATGACATTGGCGTTCGGCAGCGCGAAGCGCTTGCCCCTGGTGCCCGCTGCGAGCAGGATGGCGCCCATGCTGGCTGCCTGGCCGACGCAATAGGTGTTCACATCGCAGGTGAGGTACTGCATGGTGTCGTAGATCGCCAATCCGGCGGTGACGCTGCCGCCGGGGGAATTGATGTAAAGGTGGATGTCTTTTTTCGGGTCGGACATCTGGAGGAACAAAAATTGCGCGATGATGATGTTGGAGACCATGTCATCCACCGGGGTGCCGAGGAAAATGATGCGGTCAACGAGCAGGCGGGAGTAGATGTCCCAACTGCGTTCGCCGCGGCCGGTTTGCTCGACCACGATAGGAACCATGAAATTTTGCATAGAGAAACAAGTACTTCATTTTTGGAGAAAGGTAAAGGGCTCGAAAGAAAATAATCATTGGCTTAGTCCGCCGATTTGATATGAGTGATTTTGATTTCCGACACGGCATGGTCGGCCCAAAATGTTATTGCATAGCGGCCGATGATTTTCACCTGAACGATGCGGCCTGCATCATCTTGTTCGGAAAAAATCTCCTGAAGTATTCGGATTGCCGGCCAGCGATCGAATGAACTGCATCACCCGGTTGCGCTGCACGCCAGAATGCGGAGCAGAGTCCAAAACGATCTGATTGATATAGATTCCATAAGGCCTCATGGCCTTAATTTTTGCCAAGGCGACGCTCGAACTCATCGGGCGTCAGCCAATGCGATTGGTCCGCGTCATTGAGCCGGTCAGTGACTTCGCGCCGATATTCAGCGTCATGTGAATAACGGAGTTGCAGCGTATAACGGATCAATTCCGCCTGCTCGCCATCAGTCAATGCCGTCACTTCACGCTTGAGTTGTTCAAGGCTCATGGCAAAAGTCTAATGTCAAATTGCCGTTGCGCAAGTGCGCGGTGCCGTGATCTCTGAACCCACCCCCTAATCCCCCTCCCGCAAGCGGGAGGGGGACAAATAATAGGGAACATTTAACCCCGGGTTGCGGCTGAGCAGCATACCTCATTAGCGGAGATTGTTATGCGGCTGGAAAGTTATTCACAGCTTGACCTTTGCGCCCCCAAAGGATTAAATGTGCGGTGAAAGTAAGTAGTTTCATGTTTGCGCAACTAAAAAGCCTGTTCTCCAACGACATCGGCATAGATCTCGGGACTGCAAATTCCCTTGTCTATGTGCGGGACCGTGGAATCGTTCTGCGCGAACCTTCTGTGGTAGCCATCCAGGCGGGCACGACCAATGTGCTCGCTGTCGGCGAGGAAGCCAAACGGATGCTGGGCCGCACGCCCGGCAATATCGTGGCCATCCGCCCGATGAAAGACGGCGTGATCGCCGATTTCGAAATCACTGAGGCAATGCTGAGGCATTTTATCCAGAAGGTTCATCACCGGAAATTGATAGCGCCGCGCGTGGTCGTGGCCATCCCTTCGGGGATCACGGAAGTGGAAAAGCGGGCGGTCAAAGATTCCGCGATGCACGCGGGAGCGCGCGACGTCATATTGATTGACCAGCCGATGGCATCGGCGATTGGCGTCGGACTGCCGGTGCATGAACCGGCGGGCAACATGATCGTGGACATCGGCGGGGGGACTTGCGAGATCGCAATCATCTCACTGGCCGGGATCGTTTTCAGCCGCAGCCTGAGGGTGGGCGGGGACGAATTTGATGACACGATCGTGGCGCATATGAAGCGGGCTTACAATATGATGATAGGTGAACGCACCGCAGAAGAAATCAAGATACGCATCGGCTCCGCTTTCCCATTGGAACAGGAACTGACGATGGATGTCAAAGGCCGCGACCTGAGCACAGGGCTGCCGAAGACTTTGACCATCCGTTCCGAGGAGATCCGCGAAGCGTTGCAAGAACCGCTCTCGAGCATTTTGGAATCCATCCGCCTGACTCTCGAACGTTGCCCTCCGGAACTGGCCGCCGACCTTGTGGACCGCGGCCTGGTGATGGCCGGCGGCGGGTCGCTGTTGCGCGGGATTGACCGGCTGGTGGCCGAGGAAACCAACCTGCCAGTCCATCTGGCAGACGATCCCATGAGCGCCGTCGCTGAAGGCACGGGCCGTGTTTTGCAGGAGATCGAGTTCCTGAAACGCGTCGCGGCCACGACCAAATATTGATTCTTCCGGTTCTTCACCTGCGGGCGGCATTTGCCGCAAAGCAGGATGTTCAGAAAAAAACATTACGTTGCGCTTGGCTCGGTGACGCTGGCAGCAGTGCTGGTCTTAAACCTGCCATCGCATGAGGCCTCCAGCCTGAAGACCGGCATCGGAGCCTTGTTCCTGCCGCTGTTCGGCCTGGCCGGCAGCATTCCCCAACTTCCCGGACGGGTGATCGACGACCTGACGCCGCGCAGCCAATTGATCAGGGAAAACCAATCTCTTCGCCAGCAAAACCAGGAACTCCTTGTCCGGCAACAGCAGGCGAATGCCGCGTTGGAGGAGAACAACCGGCTCCGCGCGCAACTGGGCTGGGAGCAGCAACAGCCGTGGAAATTAAAATTGGCGAATGTGGTTTTGCGCGACCCGGCGAACTGGTGGAAAACAGTTCAAATCGATGCCGGAACGCGCGACGGCGTGCATGAGGGTTGTCCGGTGCTGACTTCGGAGGGGCTGGTGGGCCGGGTTTCTTCCGCCGGAATGGTCCGCTCGCAGGTGGTTTTGTTGGGGGACCCGAATTGCCGTGTCTCTGCGCTCGTGGAGGATTCCCAACATGATGTCGGGGTACTAAGCGCGGCCGGACCGCTGGATAATTCGATGGTGGACCTGACGTATCTTTCCGGCAGCGCGAATCTCAAATCCGGCCAACAAGTGGTCAGCAGCGGCCTGGGAGGTATTTTTCCCGAGGGGATTCCCATCGGCCAGGTGGTGGATTCATGGCAGGTGGATTTCGGTCTTTATACCCAGGCCCGCGTGAAATTATCCGCCAACCTGGGCGCGTTGAACCAGGTATGGGTGTTGGTGCCATGAATATTTTTAATTCCATCCTGATTTTGGCGACCGCGTTCCTCGCGGTGTTCGGCGAGGCGGCGTTTTCGCTGCCGCATCGGGTATTGGGCGCGCAGATCGACGTGCTGCCGGTGCTGATGGTCTATGCCGCGTTGAATACGGAGATCATCACGATCTCGCTGCTGGCCGTCCTGGGCGGGTTATGGTTCGATTCGCTCTCGGCCAATCCCCTGGGGATTTCGATTCTCCCGCTCTACGCGATCGGTTTTCCGATCTGGTGGCTGCGGGATCTGCTATTGCGGGAATTATCTTTTGCGCAACTCGTGCTCGGCGCGGGCGCGTGCGCGGTGGTGCCGGTGTTAAAAGTTTTGATGTTGTTAACCGGGGGCGATGAGCCGTTGATCGGCTGGGGTTCGCTTTGGCAATTGATCGTGATGACCGCCGGCGGCGCGCTGGCCACGCCACTGATTTTTTCTTTGTTCGACTGGTTCAATCACGCGTTCGGATATCAACCGTTGCAAGTGAGCAGTTTCCGGCCGGACCGCGAAATTTTACGTGATCGGAGGGCGAAGTAACCCATGTTGATCGTCGACGAACTAAAAAAGAACGACCCGCAATTGCGTCTTGTCGCGGCGATGGTCGCTGCCGGGCTCGTTCTTTTGCTCGGCGGTCTGTGGTGGGTGCAGGTCGTCTCGGCCCGTGAATACCAGTCGAATCTGCAAACGCAATCGACCCGGACGGTCCGCGTGCCCGCCGTGCGTGGAAAGATCCTTGATCGCGAAGGCCGCGTATTGGCGGAGAGCCAGGCGCGTTACAATTTGAGTCTGTACCTGGACGATTTGCGCGGCCAGTTCGACCAGGCGTACAGCCGATTGAAAAAGCAGGGACTGGCAACGCAGCAACAGAAAATTATTCGCGATGAAAAAGAGCTGCACCGCCACCTGACCAAGGTTGAACAAAAGAAATACGCCTTTACCACCAAAGATCTGCAATGGTTAAGCGTGG
The DNA here is from genome assembly GCA_036490655.1 of Verrucomicrobiia bacterium. Lineage (GTDB taxonomy): Bacteria > Verrucomicrobiota > Verrucomicrobiia > Limisphaerales > UBA11358 > UBA11358. Next base: position 33,583 of record DASXDM010000031.1, read on the forward strand.
AGGCACGCTGGAGCGTGGCCACAAATGTCACGGCAGGTCTCAGCCAGGATCTTGACCAGCCGGTGTCACTGGACTGGAAGACTTTCGAGCGCTCGTATGAATCGCGCTTGTACTTGCCATTTCCCGTGCTGCAAAATCTTGATACGGCGCAAATCGCGCGCTTCGAGGAGCATTTTTCACCGGACCTGGGCGCGAACCTGGACGTGCAGCCGGCGCGGTTCTATCCTTATGGCACGACGGCGTCACATCTCCTTGGGTATGTATCGGAAGACGATAGTTCGATAGAGGGCGAAGATTCTTATTTCTCCTATCGCCTGCCGGATTATCGCGGCAAGGTGGGGATCGAAGGCGGATTTGACGCGGTGCTGCATGGCCGCGCGGGTGAAGATGAAGTCGAAGTCAACAATTACGGTTATAAACAGGCCGAAAATATCGTGGAACCATCCGAACCCGGCGAAAATGTAGTACTGACGATCGACCTGGACTTGCAGCGGGCTGCGGAAGAATCGCTGGCCTCGCACCAGGGCGTTGACGCGCGCGGGGCAATCGTGGTCATGGACGTGCGGACGGGAGATGTGTTGACGATGGTTTCATCCCCGGCGATGAATCCGGTGTATGCCTCCAATAGCCCCGCCTTCTTGACCGACCCGAAATTGGAGCCGCAAATCAACCGCGCACTTTATGGAAGTTTTGCGCCCGGCTCGATCTTTAAGCCGGTCGTGGGGCTGGCGGCCCTGGAAAATGGTTTGGACCCCAATCAATATTATGACGTCCAGCCGGACCCGCTGGCGCCGTATCATGGTTGTATCTATATCGGCCGCCGAAAGATCGGCGATACGGTGCCGCCCGGGGAATATGATTTTCAACGGGCGATCGAGCAATCCTCCAACTCGTATTTCATCTGGAACGGCCTGCATGTGGCCCGCATTGAAAATGTCGTGAGGCTCGGAGAAAAATTTCATTTCGGCGAAAAAACCGGCCTGCTGAAGGGCCAGGAAGTGGGCGGAGATTTTCCGACGCTGGACCAGGTGCGCAGTTGGGGGGAAGGCGAACAGGCGAACATCTGTTTCGGACAAGGCGAATTGACGGTGACCCCGCTCCAGATGGCGGTGGCGTACTCGGCGATCGCCAACGGCGGAACGGTTTTGTGGCCGCGGCTGGTGGCGGGGATCGAACCGCAGGACCAGACGAGCGGCGAGGTCGCGACGAATTTTCCATCCGGCCAGGTGCGCGATAATATCGGCGTGAGCCAGCGCAGCATGAAGATCCTGCGCGAAGCCATGTTGACGGAGACCGAAGATCCCGCCGGCACCGGCTATCCGGCATTTCACCAACATGATTCCGTCCTGAATCTGCGCGTTTGCGGCAAGACCGGCACGGCGCAGGTGCAGGACATCCATAACCAGGTGATCAGCCACAATTACTGGTTCGCGTCTTTTGCGCCGTATGAAAATCCGAAATACGCCGTGGTGGTCATGGTGCAGACGGAGGGCAGCGGCAGCGGCGGTTCGATTTGCGCGCCGATCGCGCATGACATTTACGCAGAGATCTTGAAGAAAGAAAATTCCCAGGCGCCGCAGCCGGTGATCGCGGCGGTGAACTGATTTTAAAATGGTCAATCCATCCATCAACGAACACGGCGGCAAGCTGGACAAACTGCAATTGATCGCAGTGGCGGGGTTGATGTTCATTGGCGCAGCCTTTGTGTACAGCGCCACGGCAAGGACGCAATCATCCACCCTGCCATGGTTTGATTGGATGTGGCTCCGTCAAATCCTCTGGTACGTCATCGGGGTGGGCACGGCGGCAGCGCTTGGTCTTTTGGATTATCACAAGCTGGCGCGTTGGTCGCTGGTGATCTATTGGCTGACCATCATCTGCCTGGTCGCGGTCTTGATCCCCGGAATCGGCTCGACCAACAATTCGGGCGCGCGCCGGTGGATCGACCTGCCGCTCTTTCAGTTCCAGCCGAGCGAATTCGCCAAGCTTTCGTTCATCCTGGCGATGGCGAATTTCCTGAGCCGCCCGGCGGATGAATTGAAGCAATGGCCGGTGTTTTGGAAGGGGATCGGGCTGATGATGCTGCCGTTTATTTTGATTTTCAAGGAACCGGACCTCGGTTCGGCCCTCGTACTAATACCCACCGGCGTGGTCATGATGTTTGTGGCGGGTACGCCCCGGAAATATCTGCTGACGCTCGGGGGGACGGTGGGGATTTTGGGGGTCCTGGCGCTGGGGGACATTTTGTTCGCGCCGCGCGCCTTGCAATTACCGATCCAGGACTATCAACGCCAGCGTTTGCTTGTGTATTTCGGGACGAGTTTTGCCGAGGCGCACGCGACGCCGGAACAAAGGGCCGAGGCCAGGGCTTTGCAGGCGAAGAGTTCGTACCAGGGCAAGCAGGCGTTGATCGGGGTTGGATCGGGCGGGTTGTTGGGCAAGGGCTGGTGCCAGGGCAGCGAGGCCGCGTTGGGATTTTTGCCCGCCGGGGCGGCACATAACGATTTCATTTTCTCCGTCATTGCCGAGGAGGAAGGATTCGTCGGCACCTGTTTGGTGCTGACGCTGTATGCGGTGGTTCTCTTCACAGGATTGAGAATCGCCGGCCAGGCGCGCGATCGCCTTGGCAAACTCATGGCTGTGGGCGTTGTGACGCTCCTGTTCAGCCATGTGTTTATCAATATCGGCATGAACATTCGCATCGTCCCGGTGACGGGCATCCCACTGCCGCTGCTATCTTATGGCGGATCTTCAGTGCTATGCTCGTTGATCGCGCTGGGGCTGATGCAAAACGTATACATCCATCGGAAAGGATACTGAACATGAATGATAATAAATTCTCACGACGCCGTCGCGGCGGCATGCGTTTCCGCCCCAAGGGCGGACTGGGACAACAAGCCCAGAAGCAGGATCGTGATGCGACCCAGGCGCGGGCGGAAGTGGTGAGCGAACAGGGCGGCAACGAGCGCGTTTTTGAAAAACGCCATACGAACGAGATCGAACGCGCGGAAAACATCGCCGCCGGTTTGCCGGCGGAGGGTGCGCCGGGCGCAGCCGAAACACCCGTCGAAGCCACGGACAAGAAGGAATTCCGCGAGCCGCATGCGGAAACTCCGGCGCAAGTGCAGGAGGAGAAGGAATTCCAGCCGGTCGCCATCCAGCAACAATCCAAAGGCCTTTTGGATTCCATCAAGAATGTGGCGACGACGCTGGTGAAGAGGGTCCAGCGGTTGATCCGCCCGGAAAAGAAGGTCCACAAGGAAGTCATCATCAACGCCGAGACGCTGGAGACCCGCGTCGCGGTGACGGAAGACGGAAAGCTCGAAGAATTCAACATCGAGCGCACCACGGAAGAGCGCCTCGTCGGCAGTATCTTCAAGGGACGCGTCCGCAACCTGGAGGATGGCCTGAAAGCCGCCTTCGTGGACATCGGCTTCGAGAAAAATGCGTTTCTGCATTATTGGGACATCGTCCCGAACCAATTCGACAGCGGCGTGGAGATCGTCGAGCGCGAAGGGCGCCGACGTGACCGGCCCAAGATCACGCAGAAGGACATTCCCCGCCTTTACCCGCCGGGAAGCGAGATCATCGTCCAGGTGACCAAAGGCCCGATCAGCACCAAGGGTCCGCGCATCACGACCAACCTCGTGCTGCCCGGGCGTTATCTGGTGCTGCTCCCGAACTCGGATCAATCGGGGATCTCGCGCAAGATCGAGAACCAGGAAGAACGGAAACGGCTCAAGACCATTCTGCGCGAATTGTCCATTCCCGACGGCATGGGCGTCATCATGCGCACCGCGGGTGAAGGCCAGCAGAAGCGTTATTTCATCCGCGACCTTGCCTTGTTGCTCGAGGAGTGGAATGAGGTTTCAAATAAGATCAAAAAACAGCCGCCGGCCACCTGTGTTTTCCAGGAGCCGGACCTGATCGAGCGCACGGTGCGCGATTTCCTGACCGAGGACGTCGAGCGCATCGTGGTGGACAACCAAAAGGCCCACGACCGGATGGTGGAGATGATCTCCCGGATCTCGAAGCGTTCCGCCGGCAAGATCAAGTCGTATGCCGAGGCGCAGCCGATCTTTGACCGGTTCAACATCTCCAAACAATTGGAGAACACGTTCTCACGGCAGGTGCATCTGAAGAGCGGCGGTTACATCGTCATCGATGAAACCGAGGCCCTGGTGGCCATCGACGTGAATACCGGACGCCATAAGGGCAGCCGCGACCAGGAATCCACCATCCTGCGCGTGAACATCGAGGCGGCGGAGGAGATCGCCCGGCAGTTGCGCCTGCGCAACATGGGCGGGCTGATCGTGCTCGATTTCATCGACATGAAGCATCAGCGCGACCGCCAGCAGGTGTATCAGCGCATCAAGGAAGGCCTGCGCCGCGATAAAGCCAAGACGCATATCCTGCCCATCTCGCAGTTGGGCCTCATGGAAATGACGCGCCAGCGCCATAGCGAAAGCGTGCGTTCGGCAGTCTATGATGATTGTCCGTACTGCAAAGGCCGCGGCAAAGTGAAGAGCTCATTGACGATGAGCGTGGAGATCCAGCGCAAGCTGCAGGAGATCCTGAAGAAACGCACGCGCGACGAGTCGGATTTCCAATTGCGCATCGTGGTGAATCCCACTGTGCTGGACCGGCTCCGCACCGAGGACGAAAAACATCTCATCGAGATGGAGAAACGATACTTCGGCAAATTGTCGTTCCGCGCCGATACCGGCATGCACGCGGAACAATTCAAGATCGTCAACGTGGAGAACAACGAAGAGCTGGCGAGCGTCGGTTCTTGAAAATGAATCGGTGGGGCGAGACTCTGTCGAGCCCAAAAATCAAACCGCCCCGCAGGAGACTGCGGGGCGGTTCTTTATTTCCATGCGCAAACGATTGGCATAGGCTGTGCCTTCGCGAGAAAGCGTACAAATGAAACTTCCCAATGGTCACCGTGCCGACCTCGGCAGTAAGTTGGAAGAATACTCGCTGAAGATGAACAACGACATCCACATGCATGACGTGGTGGTTTTGCTCGACGATATGCCGGCGAAACACTTTGAAACCGGGCAGCCACTGATGCTCCGACGAGGGCAAGTTGGAACCGTCGTGATGACCTACGATGGCCCCGCATTTGAAGTCGAATTTGCCGGCCGGGACGGGCGCGCCTACGCCTTGCTGCCCGTGGCTGTGGAAAAGCTCATGCCCCTGAAAGACATGCCGGAACTGGTCCCGGCATAAGCGGCAAGGAATCGATTTGCGCCGACACCGGCATGCACGCGGAACAATTCAAGATCGTCAACGTCGAGAACAACGAAGAGCTGGCCAGCGTCGGTTCTTGAAAATGAATTGGTGGGGCGAGACTCTGTCGCGCCCAAAAATCAAACCGCCCCGCAGGAGATTGCGGGGCGGTTTTTTGTTTCCATGCACAAACATCAACAAAAGCTATGCCTTCGCAAGAAATCTAATTCATCGCTTCGGCGATACTGCCTTTAAGAGCAACTTGGGATGGCAGATTTGAACCGGTGGCAGGTCCGATTCTTCAAATTGGAAACGCAACGGAATCTCTTCGATGTCCAACAAGTCGGCATCACTTGTTACCAGGATGGGGATACCGGCCAGCGCCGTTTCCGCCAGAATCAGCCCATCGTTAAACTCACCTTCCGGCAGCAATCCAACCCGCAACAGCTTTTGGGAGAATTGTTCGGTGATACCGTGCCCGACGGATTTCAGATCAAATGGAGCCAATCCCCAAGCCCGTAATTGTTGCAGGGCTCTCAGCGCCAGTGGCGTTTCAGCAGATTGCTTTTCAAGGGCGCAATACGCCAATTCCTGAATAGCCGTCGGCGGGACTGTCAGCGAATATCCGCGCTCTTGATATACTTCGCGGAAGGTATGGGCGAAATCCCTTTCAACAGCCAAATCGAACAACAGGTTAGTGTCCAGCGCCAACCGTTTTTTTTGTCCCGGTGCCGCCATAGATGATTTGCATTCCGCGTTTAAAAAGGGCTTCGCGCTGACGTTCCGTCAGTTTGTTAGCTTGCCCGCGCACCCGCCTGCCCGCTCGCGACCCGGAAGTGGTTTCCGGATAAACGAAGTTTTTCGATTGTTTCGTCTTGCTACTCATCGCTGCATCTTCATTTTCACACACAGTGGGCTTTGTGTCCATTCGTTAATTGGTGCGGCTGAAGGTTCTCACAAGCCCAAATCGGCATAGAGTTCCTTTTTACTGCCGAACCGCTTCACCCCTTTGCCCGCTTTGCTTGCCTGGAGAGTGCGCGAAGTGAGCGTGTTCGGAATCCGCACTTCAAAGGGCAGGCCGCGTTGCAGTTTGATCTGGCGATAAAGCAGATGCACCGTCTCGGAAGCCGTCAGTCCCAAATCGGCGAGAATGCCTTCAACCTCGCTCTTAAGGGCAGGCTCAATGCGGGTGCGGATGGTGGCCGTTTTGCTCATGAACCGAATGTAGCCCTGTTGTGGCTACAATACAAGTTTATACACTCCTTTGATCTTCCGCCTTTTCCGGCGGGGCGAGACTTCCTGTCGCGCCGAAATCTGATGAAGGCGGATGCCGAGGCATCTTTGTAGAACCAACGCAAAAAAGATTTCAAAGCTCCGTCAGGAGCGGAATATTCTGATGCCGCCCCTGACGGGGCTTTAGTTTTTTTCGTTTCGTTACTACAAATAGGCCGCTCCTGCGGCGCTGCTGCGGTTGGCCTACTTTTCTCAGCGGCTAATTCCTCACGCTGACACCCTCGCGACTCAGCAAACTCCGTTTCCAATGCATTCCGCTGGTAAACCCGCCAATCTTTTTGTCCGCAGCCAGCACGCGATGGCACGGCACCAGGACCGGAATGGGGTTCGCCCCGCACGCTCCGCCCACGGCGCGGACGGCTTTGGGTTTGCCAATAGCTTGCGCGATTTCGCCATAGCTCTTGGTTTTGCCCACGGAAAGCTTCAGCATTTGCCGCCAGACAGATTTTTGGAAATCCGTTCCCGTCAATGCCAGCGGCGGAAATTCTTTCGGCTGATTGCCGGCGAGGATCCGCTTCAAGGCAGATTCCGTGACGCGATGCCAGGCGCGGACCTGGGCCGGGATATCCGCCGTTTTCGCGGCCTGTGCGGACGCCCGTGCCTCCGGGAAACTCAGCCCGGCCAGGCCTTTTTCGGAATAACGCGCGATGAACCGGCCATCAGACGTGGAAACAGGAAGTTCGATCAAATCAGTTTTCATAAATCAATTGTTCAATGGTTGTGAAGATATACCAACAAGGTGCCGAGCAACAAAAGGAATAAGGCCGCGGCAAAAAGGATGAAACGGTTGCGCGCAACGCGCTTCTCATACCGCAATGGGCGCAGTCCCTGCACGCCGCCGGCGGCAAGATAATTCACCAGGCGCGGATTCCTGGCCGGAGGCCGGCTAAACAGGCTGCGCAGCCGGGACCAGAATGCCGGCAAATCATATTTGCGCACGCCGCTCTCGTTGAACATCTCGGGAATTTCGGCCTCCACGCGAGCCGGTACCGGCTTGATCTCCTCGAAGACCGGGTCGCTGGCAGTTTTCTTGGGAGGCGGTTCTTCGGCCTTGCGGGGAATGGTCACGCCGTGGGGAATCGCAGTGGACCGCAATTTCGGCCTGGACGAAGTATGCAATTGGCCATCGAGCTTCTTGATCTGGGCTTCGAGCGTGGCGATCTGGTCATTCAGGGCGCGCGCGCGCTCGGAAATCGGGTCTCCTTTAATCTCCTTTTTCTTCGCCATACAACATACCTTAATGGTGTTGCAGGAGAATCGCAACAAACACTCCCAATGCGCCCAGGGCCACCAGCAACAAAGGCCAGGTCATGGCCAAACCCACTTTGCACAACTCGCCGAACGGCATATTGGCGAAGGGCGAAACGGGCGGCGCCGGCGCGGCCACGGTTTCGGTCTTTTGCCGGCCGGCTTCACCGGCCAGGGCGGGCAATTTGAGGCGGGCGGAATTCCATTCCATCCGGGCGTTCTCGATCGTGGTGAGGGCGCGGGTCAATTCCATCTGGAAATTTTCCTTGGACCAGGTTTCGTCGCGGATGGCCTGGATCTTTCCCATCGCCTCGCGGAAATCGGTGATGGTCTTGACCATTTGCTCGGCCTCGCGGCGGGAATTGAATTCGGCCTCTTCCAGCAGGCCCAGCCCCCGCGTCAGGTGGTTGACCATTTCCTGGCGGCCGTTCTGGAATTCAAGCTGGCGGCGGCGCAATTCCTCCAACGTGGCGCGCTCGCGTTCCAGGTCCTCTTGCGCGCGCTTGAGTTCGGCGAGCTTTTGTTGCGCTTCGACGACCTTGCGATCCACTTCCTCGCGCGTGGGCGCGCGGAGCGGGTCGGCGCCGGACGCCGCGGCATAGGAGGCGGAGGGCGATTTGTGCGCTTCAAAATCGGTATCAATAAATTCGGTCGCGTCGTATTCGGCAGCCATGGGGCGACTTTACTCCTGTTACAATTTCGTGTAAAGTGGTGTTTACGCTTGTAAAATAAAAAGACGGCTTTTAAAGTCGGCGGGTCGGCAGAGAAATTTGACATGATTGAATTGATTCAGTTTCCGTGGAGTCCGTTCTGCATTGTTCAGCGGCGCATTCTGGAATACGCCGGCATCCGTTTCAAAGTCGTCAACATCCCCAATCAAGACCGTTCGTTGGTCTGGAAACTGACCCGCCAGCGCTATTATGGCGTGCCCATCCTGCGCGAGGGCCGGAATGTCATCTTTGAAGTGAACGAGGATTCCCAGGTCATCGCCAAGTACCTGGATGAGAAATATGACCTGGGCCTGTTTCCCGAGCACCGTTGCGATACGCAATCCATCCTTTGGCGTAACATCGAGAACGAAATCGAGGGCGCAACCTTCCGCCTCAATGATATTTATTGGAAGGAAAACGTCCCTGCCGGGGACCAGTTGCAATTTCTGCGTTTCAAAGAGCGCAAGTTCGGCCGCGGTTGCCTGGATCAATGGCGCAAGGACCAAAAGTTGTGGCTCAAGCAATTGGAGGAAAAACTTTTGCCCTATGAAATGATCCTGACGCACCAATCCTTTATCCTCGAGGAATGCCCGCGTTTCGTCGATTTTGACCTGTTGGGGATGATTGAAAACTTTCTCTACTCGGGCCATTACCAACTGCCAAAAAACCACCAGGGAATCCAGCGCTGGCATGCGCGGATGAAATCCATTAAACATTCCGATTTTACGTGAAAAACTACATCATTGATACCAACGTACTGTTGCACGACCCCAATTCACTCCTCAGCTTCGAAGACAACCAGGTGCTGATCCCCATCGAGGTCATCGAGGAAATGGACCGCTTCAAGCGCGAATCCTCCGAGCTGGGCCAGCATGCCCGGCAGGTTTCGCGGATGCTCGATGCCTTTCGCGAAGACGGCCATCTGAGCGAGGGCGTGAAGCTGCCTAACGGCGGCCAACTGCGCGTCATCTTTCACAAGAACGGCATCGAAAAGAACGGCCATGCGATCCTCGCGAACGACTCGATCGATAACCGGATCCTTTCCCAGGCCGCCGGCGTCCAAAAATCGCAGCCGGAAAATCCTACCATCCTCGTCTCGAAAGATATCAATCTGCGGATCAAAGCCGACGCGATCGGCCTGGCCGCCGAAGATTACGAGACCGACCGCGTCTTCATCACCGATCTTTACACCGGCATGACCGAGATGTCCGTGAGTTCGGACAAATTAGCGGCCTTTCGCGCCGAGGATGAATTGGCGCTGGATGGCGGCAAAAAATATTTTCCGAACGAATATTGCACGCTGATCGATGAAGCCAATTCCAAAAAGGCCCTGCTCACCAAAGTGGACGCCACGGGCACAAAACTGGTGCCCATCGTCGATGCACGCGATGGCGTTTGGGGCATCAAACCGCGCAATCGCGAACAGCATTTCGCCCTGGACGCCCTGCTGGACGACCGCATCAAGCTCGTCACGTTGATGGGCAAGGCCGGCACGGGAAAAACGCTGCTGGCCATGGCGGCGGGATTGAAACGTGTGGTGAACGACCGGGAATTTCGCCGGCTGGTCGTGGCGCGCCCCACGATTTCCATGGGCAAGGAACTGGGCTTCCTGCCCGGCTCGCTGGAAGAGAAGCTCGCGCCCTGGATGCAGCCGATCCATGACGCGCTGGAAATGCTTAGCGACCTGAATATGGGCCATGACCACCGCCGCAGCGCCGACCTGATGCGCAGCGGCAGCATCGTCGTGGAAGCCTTGAGCTACATCCGCGGGCGCAGCATCGCCAACCAATTCATGATCGTTGATGAAGCGCAGAACCTCACGCCGCTCGAAGCCAAGACCATCATCACCCGCGTGGGGAACGGGACGAAACTGGTTTTTACCGGCGACCCCTACCAGATCGATAATCCCTATGTGGACTCGTCCTCGAACGGTTTCAATTACGTGGTGAGCCGTTTTCGCGACCAGCCGATCGCCGCGCATGTGGAATTGCAGAAGGGTGAACGCTCGGAATTGGCCGAGCTGGCCGCCAATATTTTGTGATTTTACCCACAATTTAGTTGACAAAATGCCCTGCTAATCCGATTTTTTATCAGTGTTTGATTTACGCCTCAGGGCGCGGTCAACAGGAAGTGGAAATATGATATCAAACGAAAGACCATCACCATTCGGGCGCAGGCCATATCAAAGTCAGAGCTATGGCCAACCCAAGCCGCCCGTCCAGGAAGACACGCTAAAAACCGAACGCATCCAGATTGAGCGCAAGAGCTTTATGTTCACGCTCAAGGAAAACCCGCGCGGACGATTTCTCCGGATCACCGAAGATGTCGGCGGCCGCCGTGATAACATTATCATCCCGGCCACCGGCCTGGAGGAATTCAAGAAGATCATGGATGAAATGGTCAAAGCCGCTGCGGAAATCCCGGAGAAAAAAGAAGGCCAGCCGTAAGGTCAGTTTTTCTTCGTTTTGCGCTTGGCGGGCTTTGAAGCTTTTCGCGGTTTCAGTCGCGCGGCATCACCCCATAGGCTTTCCAGGTCGTAACGCTCCCGGACATCCGTGCGCATGACATGGACGATCACGTCAAAATAGTCCAATACCACCCACGCTCCCTGGATTGACCCGTCCCGGCGGACCGGGCGCAGATCATGGTGGTCCCGCAATTCATCGATGATCTCTTCCACAATCGCGCGCAGGTGCGGCTCGCTGGTGCCCGAAGCGATGACGAAATAGTCCGTTACCGACGAAAGATCGCGCACATCGAGCACGAGAATATTTTCCGCTTTTTTGTTGTCCGCAAATTCGCGGCAGAGTTCGGCCAGTTTTTTTGAATCCATCTGCAGGGAATTTAAGCGACTTCGCTCAAAGATAAAGCCCATTGTTGCGGATAACCTCGCCCACCGCCGGCGGCACCAGGGTCTCGATCGGTTGATTTGCCTTGATTCGCGCCCGGATCTGCGATGAAGCGATCTCCACCGGGAACCCTTTCAACATCCTTCCGCGAAAAGGCGGGGGGAATTGCGCGATGGCTGCGCCCGGTCGCGGCACGGCAACAAACTCAGCCAGGCCCGCCAGCGTGGCGGCATCGCGCCAATCATTCAATCGCGCCACGTTGTCCGCTCCGATGAGATAAAACAATTTTGCCCCGGCAAACCGGCGGGCATAGTCGCGCACAGTCTCGATCGCAAAGGAAGCGCCGCCACGCCGGATTTCCTGTTCGTCGATCTCATAATCGCTCCTGCCGGCCAAGGCCAGCCGAAGCAATTTCAGGCGGATGAGGGCCGGCGCGGCCACGTTTTCAGTCTTGAACGGCGATTGCGCTGCGGGCACAAAGAACAACCTGTCCAACTCCAATTCCTCCATGGCCGCCTGCGCCACCAATAAATGGCCGGCGTGGACCGGATCGAAAGTGCCGCCGTAAATACCGACTTTCATAGGGAGCATAGACCTCCAGAATTGGATACGCATCGGAGCCATGAATGCCCTATGGATAGGCGCGCCCGTCGGCCTCCTCCCTCTCCCCTCAACGGGGAGAGGGACCGAGGGTGAGGGGTGAGAAAATAGACAGGTTCGCTTGCTCGTTTCCAGTGGTTCATGGAAAGGTCCCTGTCTCGCAGTTTATGATTGCATTCATCATCGGTGGGAATCATAAATCATAAGTCATAAATCATAAATGATAAATGCCATTGACCCGACATTGCCATAAATGCGGCGAGCCATGGACGCTTTCAGCGCAACCCGGCCGTGGTGAGACGTGCATGAAATGCCGCGCAGACCTGCGGGTGTGCTTGAATTGCGCGCATTACGACCGGCATGTGGCCCACCAATGCCGTGAACGCCGGGCAGAGCCTGTTTTGGAAAAGGACACGGGCAATTTCTGCGAATATTTTGAATTTGCCCTCAGCCAATGGACGCCCAAAGGCGAAACGAATTCGCGGGAAGCCGCCGCGCGCGAGCAACTGAAGAAGTTGTTCGGCGATTGACGTTGCGGATCATCCTCATTCTTTCCCCCCGTCCCAAAGGGACCACGGAAATTAGCCAGCCACATTGTGGCTGGTAATCTTCACAAACATTCATCCGCCCTGACTCATCGCGCCGCAGTCCAACGGAGGCGGAAGGGACGGCGGTTATTGGGGAGCGCGCCCGCCTCGGGCGCAGTTTCCAGGGCCTCGCTGGAAACACCAAATCATCAATCGTATATCGTAAATCGCCATTCCACCGGTGGTTCGATCTAGCAGGCGCGGGACGCCGAACCATCATTCGGAGGGTCGATCTCTGCGAGACCCTGAATTTAAAACCGCACCGCCCGACAGGTACAAAATTGGCCGGCGTGGCTTTGTGTCAATACTGCGGACTGACTTATTTAAATAACAACATTTTTGTTGCTTAAATCTTAAAAGTAAACAACATTCTTGTTGTTATGAATAACATTGGCACAAATAAAAAACGAACACGAAATTTGGTAGGTCAAATACCAGAACCTGATGAGCTGTATGGGCGGGAAGATTTCATTGAACATTTGTGGCGTTTGCTTGAAGGAAACAACATTTTATTGCTGGCTCCCCGCAGGTTTGGAAAGAGCGGAGTGATGCGCCATATTTTTCTTCATCCTCAATCAAATTTTCTGGCGCTTTCATTTGAATTAGAGGACGTGGATTCTCCTGAAGAATTTGTTTGGCGGGTAACCAAGGAACTCCTCTCTCACGACAACGTACGTAAATTGTTGAGCCAAGCAAAAAGGTTACCGTCAGGAGTTATGTCGTGGGTGAAGGAGCATTTTGATGAAGCCGAATTCGAGGGAGCAAAGGTCAAATTCAAAACTGAAATTCAAAAAGACTGGCGGGATGCCGCAAAGAGAATGCTTACAGAATTAGAGAAATCTGATCAGACGGTAATTTTTTTGTTTGACGAACTTCCTGCAATGTTGGATCGCATCATTGAAAAACGTGGGGAATCCGTTGCGCGAGATTTTTTAGCATGGTTTCGTACCGTCCGACTGGAACAAAAGGATGTTTTGAGACGCCATCGGTTTATCGTTGCTGGCAGCGTTGGAATTGACCAAATCCTTCGAAAACTTGGAGCAACCGACAAGTTGGTGGATTTCGCCCGTCTCACTGTTGAACCATTGGATGATTCTGTCGCGGGAAAGCTTGCTGAAGACTTGGCTGGTTCATTTTCTATTACCTGGAGTCCGCAACTTGCATCCAAAATGTTTGAATTAATTGGAGCACCTGTCCCTTACTTTATTCACATTTTCTTTTCCCAACTTGGACAAATGCCAGCCGCACAACGAACCAGCTTAACATCAGAGCAATTGGAACGGATTTATCGAGAGCGGGTACTTGGACCAACTTGTCGGCACTACTTTGACCATTACCAAAGTCGCCTAACCCGTTATGGTAAAAAAGGAGAAAAAGCAGCATTTGCCATTCTTCGCGCAGTTGCCGGACAAGGACGGATTTCGCGCCCTGCTCTTTACGACATATATCGCAAAGCGCGTGGCAAAGTGGCAAGTGAACAAGAATTCGACGAGTTGATGGCAGACCTCGAATACGATTGGTATCTACGCCTGGCCCCGGACACGAATGAGTTTTACTTTCGTCTCAAAGTCATGCAGGACTGGTGGCGGCGTTGGTATCCCGCTACGGCTACTGGAGCAAAAAAACCTAAAACAAGGAAATTATGAGCCTTGTCCCTCACAAATATACGCCGGCTGAGATGTCAGATCATGAATTGGAGGCAACTTTTGCGGCACGAGAACATACCGTGGATTATCTCCTGAAATCTTTACGCGATCAGATTCATTCCGGCACTCTTTCAAGCTACGTCATTACAGGACCACGCGGAGCGGGAAAATCCACCATCATTCAAATGGTGGATTTGCGCATCCGGCAAGATGCAGAACTTAGTGCCGCCTGGACTCCTGTAGTTTTTCCGGAAGAGCAATTCAACATGATTTCATTGCGTGATATGTTAGCTGCAATACTACAAGCGCTTACCAAGCAGCAGATTTCAGCGGCACAAGAATGGTTGAATAAGGTGGAGGCCGAGCCAAATGACGAACAAAGCCAACAATTGGCCATTACAGGATTGCGAGAAATTGCCCGTCAAATTGGCAAAAGATTCATTCTTTTTATCGAAAATTTGGATCAATTGTTGGAGCAACATCTCGACAACCAGATGAAAGGCACGCTACGCCGCTTGTTAATGACTGAACCTTGCATGATGATCATTGGCAGCACAGTCCATGTCTTTGAGTCGCTCAAGAGTTATGATGAAGCGTTCTTCAATTACTTTGGTCAAGTGCCGCTTAACCGCCTGAATCCCGAACAGGTTACGGAACTCCTCCGAAAGCGGGCTGAATTTGACAATAACGAAATTTTTCTCCGCGAACTCCCTAAGCAACAGGCAAAAGTTCGCACCTTGGTTCATCTGACCGGCGGTAATCCACGTTTTGTGCTCATGCTTTATGAACTCTTGAGCTTGCAGAAGGTCACTTCGATTGTGCAATACCTGCGCCGGCTGGTGGATGAACTGACACCATTGCTCAAGGATGAGATGGAAAACCTGCCGCCACAGCAAAGGAAACTCCTCCACGCTCTTATGGAAAAAGGTGGTACGGCCCAACCTATCGACTTGGTGGGCCCAACCCGGCTTCCTCTGAACGCTATCAACACGCAACTTAAACGCTTGAAAGATGCGCAAATTGTTGAAGTGCTGGGCGGCGGCAAGGGACATGCGGCGAACTATACTGTTCCCGACAAACTTTTCTCCATCTGGTATCAAATGCGTTATCTGAGTCAAAACAGGCGCCGGATTGAATTATTTGTTGAAGTCTTACGTATCTGGTTTGAAGAAGAAGAAAGGGTCCAGACGCTCCGCAACCTTGCGGATAGAGCCTACACAGATGCGCCACAGATGCTGCGTGAGTGCGCAACTGCCGCCGAATATTTTGCCGCTTCGCTTAAAGGCACGACTCATGAAAAACTTGCTACAGATCTTTGTATCGGCAGTTGGGTAAAGGCAGACTTACAGGAAGCTGTTAATATTTTTGCCGATTTTACTCGTGCAGATGCCGCAAAACATACCATGGACGAAGCAGCGGCACATACTGGACTTGCGTTCTGGTTGCACGAGCACAATGACTCACAGCATGCCATCGAAGCTCTGGATGGCATATTATCTAAACCTCAACCAGATGGAGCCAAATATGCGCAAGCTTTGATGTTGCGCGGGCTTATAAGCGCTCAATTAGGAAATTTCTCGAAAGCAATTAATGATTTCAACTCCGTGGTCCAGATGAAAAACGTTCCGAAGGAGATATTAAAGAGCGCTCTATTCGGCCGTGGTATGGTAAAAGATAATTTAAGCGACACTCAAGGGGCTATTTCCGATATTTCTGAGGCAATTGAGCGAGGCAGCGTATATGGTATTGATGTCTCGACAGCACTTTCCACCCGCGCAAATTTAAAGGGTAAGTTAGGAGATTTGAAAGGTGAAGTTGAAGACTATACCGCGATTCTTAGTCTAGAAAATATTTCTAAAAATGAGATCTCAAGGGCTCTTATAAATCGTGGAATTGCCAAGAGTAAACTCGGTGATTATGAAGGTGAAATCGTCGACTATAATTTAGTGATAAATCTGGATGGCGCTCCGATAGAAGGAATTGCAAGAGCTTTGAACTGCCGAGGGGAGGCCAAAGGAAAACAAGGAGATAAGGCTGGTGAAATTGCCGATCATAGCGCAGTAATTGAATTAAAAAATGTTCCGCAAAATCAGTTGGGAGTGGCATTTGCTCTGCGAGGAATGACAAAAATTCAATTGGAAGAATGGCAAAGCGCAATTATTGATTTAGACGCCGCCCTGAAATTGAAAGACATTCCAACCGAACAGGTTGCAGCCACATTGTTATGTCGTGGACTCACAAAAAATGAATTAAAAGATGACACGGGAGCGATTAGCGATATTGAGGCCATAATACAAATGAAGAATACGCCTAAGAAAATTCTATCAAGGGCGTTGTTTTTGCGCGGAGGTTTAAATATTGAAAAAAACCCTACACAATCCATTACAGATTGGACAAGCGTCCTGGATTTTGGAGTGGGTGATGACCCCGAAGACTTTATATCTGCAGCGGTAATGGCTTTTGGATTATCTTTGGGGCATGATAATACATCAGCAGAAAATATTATGATAAAATTTGTCACTGCTTTGAACTTGCTTAAAAAAGAACGGGCCAATGAAATCGCGCTTCGTTTTCTTAACAACCTTGCCTCAGGTCCGATGAAAGAGATGTGGTTAGCTGGCTGGCGAAGCCTAATGAAAAATCTCAACCCGGAAATAACAGAAGCCGTTAAATTTCTTGAACCTGTTTATGACGTGCTTGAAGGTAAAGATCGCAAATTGCTTGACGCTTTACCTCCAGAGCAACGTGAGTTCGTCTTGGAGGTTTTAACAAAATTTACTCCAAATACTCAGCCATCGAAACAACCCAAAACAAAACGACGGCGATAAGCTTTATTCAAATTGAATGGGCTGCATCCTAATTATCATTTGGTGATTTCTGCGGCATATTACACCATACACACCAAATGTTCTCGTGCTTTAGCGTCCATTCGCGCATAAATTAATTTGTTTCCCGGCAACATTACACCCTCCCCCTTTCATGCTCTACTCATAGTGCATGAAAAAGGAAATTGACGTTACGCCGGCCAAAATCGAGGCCAATCGCCTCAATGCCCAAAAATCCACCGGCCCCCGCACCCGTAAAGGCAAGGCCATCTGCAAAATGAATGCCTTAAAACATGGTATCCTTGCCAGTACCGCCATCATTCATGCCTACGAATTCAATGAATCCGCCAGCGATTTCCAGGCTCTCTGCCAGGAATTCTATCAATCGCTCGCCCCTGTTGGCCCCATGGAAGAAGCCCTCGTCGACCGCATTATCATGGTCCTCTGGCGTCAACGCCGTCTCCACACCGCCGAAAGTGGTGAGATCGCCAAAACCATCAACGAAGCACTGTCGCCCGAAGGGCCTGACCATACCGACATGCTCTTTCTCATGTCCCAAAATGACCCCGCGATTCCCCCCCTCTCGGATACCGTCCTGAGTTGTAAAAAGGTCTGTGAAGCGCTCAAAGTTGTTTGGGATTCCATCGAACGTGCCGGCCTGTTGGAAGCAGACGAAGTTAAAAAATATTATCAGGCCGTTGGCCGGACCTATGCCCATTTCATTGAAGAGGTGATGGCCACTCAGACAAAATTCGCCGAAGATCCTCAGAAAGCCAGGATGGGTTGCGCCGAACCCCTTCAAGTCCGTCTCAAGCGCGAACTTCTTGCTGTGCTTCAAGGCAAGCTCCGGGAGGCCGAATCACGTCTCAATGATCAATTGGCGCGTCAATCTGCCGGCCAACAGGCTGATAAATCTGCCGCCATGCTCCCCTCGCCAGAGGCCTTGGATAAAATCCTGCGTTACGAAACCAGTTTGGAACGCCAATTATACCGCGCCCTCAACCAATTGGAACGCCTCCAACGCGCCCGCCAGGGTGAAATCATCCCTCCACCCATCTCCATAATAACCTGATTTTGCCAAACGAACCCAAACTTGATGAACAACGCATTCAACATAACCTGTTATAAATTATTTGCTTATGTATTAAAAAGCGTTATGTGCGCCTTTCAACACCTGAAAAACGAACCCAAAAATTGTGCTTTTGAGGGTTCTTGCGGGCCTAAAACGCGAATTTCAACCGCGAAAACCGTAGCGCATTTTAAAGCCGGGCACTCCAGTGCTGACATTTGTGCGTATTCGGTGTTTCATTCTTCAATGGCATCCGCGCTGAATGAACCGCTGTTGGGCCTGCTCAAGGCGAATTCGCGCTCCTTTTACCTGACCTTGCGCGTGTTGCCGGGGGCCATCCGGCCCCAAATCGGGCTGGCCTACTTGCTCGCCCGCATCACCGATACCGTCGCCGACACAGAAATCGTTCCGCCCGCGCATCGGCTGGAATTGTTGCAAAAATTGCGCGAACGGATTTCCGGCAATAGCTCCGCGCCGCTGGACCTCAACGGACTGGCGCAGCAACAGGCGTTGCCGGCCGAAAAATCATTGTTGGAAAATGTCGAAACAGGATTGGCGGCATTGGATGCCTTCTCCGCCGCAGACCAGAAATTGATCCGCGCTGTTTTGGCGACCATCACCAGCGGACAGGAATTGGATCTGCAACGGTTCGCCGATGCGTCGGCCAAAAAAATCCTGTCCCTGCGGACGGATACCGACCTGGACGATTATACTTATCGCGTGGCAGGTTGTGTCGGCGAATTTTGGACGAAGATCTGCCGGGCCCATTTATTTCCGGACACGCCGATCGATGAGCCCCAACTGATCGCCGATGGCATCCGTTTCGGCAAAGGATTGCAACTGGTGAACATTTTGCGGGACATGCCGGGGGATTTGCGGAAGGGCCGGTGTTATTTGCCGGATGAAAGTTTGGCGGAAATCGGACTTTCCCCAACGGATTTATTGGTTCCTGCCAATGAAAACAAGCTGCGCCCGCTTTATAACCGTTGGCTGGACGTGGCCAAGTCGCACCTGACCGCCGGTTGGGCTTACACCAATCGTTTGCCACTGGGACAAATCCGGGTGCGATTGGCGTGTGCGTGGCCGATTTTGATCGGAGCAGAGACCCTTTCACTGTTGCGCTCCGGCAGGATTCTGGACCCGGACACACGCATCAAAGTGCCGCGTCCAAGGGTAAAACAAATCATGCTCTGGTCGGTCGTGAGTTACCCGTTTCAAGGAACATGGCAGAAACAGTTGAAATTTGACGCAAAAGCTATTGCGTCGGGAGACAATTTGGCGTAAGAAATTGGGATGCAGATTTCCAAAATGTTACCCGCTATCGGCATGGGCGTTTTTTGCCTGGCCTTGGTTTCCGTTCGCGCTGATGACACGCCGGCGCAGGCGGCGGCGCGGGCGGCATTAATGGAAAAAATGGCCGATTTGGATTCGCAAGAACCGTCTGCGACCAATGCGGTTACTCCTGCCGCCCCGGTTGCCCCCGAAACGAATCCTTCGACCCCACCGCCGGTCATTGTGAATACGCCCCCGCCCATGACTGAAACGCCAGCGACGCCAGCCCCTGTAGTAGGTGGCGCACCGGAAACGGTTCCAAATTCTCCGGCTGATACGACAGCTCCGCCCGCTCAATCCACTATGCCTCCGGCCACACCACCCCCGGCTGAGGTGACCGGCGCGCCCATCACTTCGCCGCCACCGGCCTCGCAGAATGGTTATGGCGCCGCAACCCAGGCAGCGCTGAACGCTGCGCAGACCAATAACACCATGTCCAGTTCACCCGCCATGCCGGCCACTCCGGCCCGCTCGATGATGCCTCCGCCGCCGGTAACCCCTGGCGTGAATGAGGCGACCGCGAAAGATTTGGGATTGGCCCCGCTCCAGTCGCCGCCGCCGCCGGTTTCCGCCGAACAACAGCAGCAACTCCAGGCCCTCCTCCAACGATACGAGGCCGACCAGATCACGCCGGACGAATATCAGGCAGACCGCGCCAAGATCCTGACCGGGCAATAAGCCAATCGGCTGCGCGGATCCGTTGGGCTTGCCGTGTTGAGCAGTGTTGGCCGGCATGATTTCAATTTCCTTTTAACCCGGGATTTTTAACCCTAAACTTCATCCGTAGACATGCATGATTTTCGTTACATCGGAAAAAAATTGTTTTGCGAAGGCGTCGCCATCGAGACGCTTGTCAAAAAATTCGGCACGCCTCTTTATATCTATTCGCAGAATACGTTGACGGATCATTTCCAGAAGTTGGATAGCGCGCTGGCGCCGCTCGACCACCTGGTCTGCTTCGCTATGAAATCCAACTCCAACCTGTCGGTGTTGCGCGCGCTGGCCAACCTGGGCGGCGGCTTCGATATCGTGAGTGGCGGCGAATTACGGCGCGTCATCGCGGCGGGCGGCGACCCGCGTAAATGTGTTTTTGCCGGAGTCGCCAAAACCGAAGCGGAAATCGAATTCGCCCTGCGGCAAAGCGTTTATTGCTTCAACGTGGAGAGCGAACCCGAGTTGCAGCGCATCGACCGCGTGGCCGCGCGCCTGCGGAAAATCGCGCCCGTGGCCATCCGCATCAATCCCAACATCGATGCGCATACCCATGCAAAGATCACCACCGGCACCTACGAAAATAAATTCGGGATTCCCATCGAGAAGGTGGAGGGCGTCTATGCCCGCGCCGCCAAATTAAAGCATGTGCGATTGCGCGGGTTGCAGATGCACATCGGCTCGCAATTGACCACGGTTTCGCCCTTTGAGAAAGCCGTGCGCAAAGTGTTGCCGCTGGCGCGCCGCCTTGCGGACAAATATAAATTGGAATTTCTCAGCATCGGCGGCGGGTTGGGCATCATTTATGACCCGGCGCTGGCCAGCGGCAACGCAAGCTGGTGGAAAACCCGGGCGGCAAAAAATATCCTGACCCCGCAGAAATATGCCGACCGGCTGGTCCCCTTATTGAGGCCGCTGGGATTGAAAATCCTGCTCGAACCCGGACGTTTTATTTCCGGTAACGCGGGCATCCTGGTCACGCGGGTCGAATATGTGAAACGGACCGGCGAGAAAAATTTTGTCATCGTGGACGCCGCCATGAACGACCTCATCCGCCCGGCGTTCTATGAAGCGCATCATGAGATCGTGCCATTGACCAAACGCGGCGGCGCGATGAAAGCGGACGTCGTGGGCGGCATCTGCGAATCCGGCGATTATTTTGCCAAAGACCGGGTGTTGCCGAAAATCGGCGAGGGCGATCACCTGGCGCTCTTGAGCGCGGGCGCCTACGGCTTTGTGATGGCCTCCAATTACAACGCGCGTCCCATGACGGCGGAAGTGCTGGTGGATGGAAAACGCTTCGCCCTGGCGCGAGAACGGCAGCCGGTGAAGGAAATCTGGCGCGGAGAAAAAATCGCTTCGTGGTTGAAGTGATTTGCAATCGCGCGTATCGGCGGTAAAATAAATGCGTGAACGATGAATTTTCCGTGGCCGGCTGCTGGCAGGGACGTTTCGATGAAACCGCCCTGCGGCAGTGGGCGGAGAAATTACGGGCACAACTCGGCGGCCACCCGGTGTCACTCGGCCTGGTCTTCCTCTCGCCGGATTTTTTCCCCCAGGCTCAACAGGTACTGGAAATCCTGCGTGTCCATGCGCGTATTCCGTTGCTGGCCGGATGTTCAAGCTCGGGATTGATCTGCCGGGAACAGGAATTTGAAAGCACTTCCGGCATCGCCCTCGGACTTTATTCATTGCCCGGCGCCGAATTGAAAGGTTATCGCTTTACCCAAACGCAGGTGGAAGAGGCGGATGGGGCGGATTATTGGCACCGGGAGACGGGCATTGCGCCCGCCGAAACGAACGGCTGGCTTGCCTTTATGGACCCATTCCACATGGATCCTGAAAATTGGGTCCGTCATTGGAATGATGCTTATATGCAGTTGCCGGTGTTTGGCGGATTGGCCAGCGGGAATGTGCAGGATCAAAGCACACAGGTTTATCTCGACGGTGAAGTATTTGAGGATGGCGGCGTAGCCATCTCCGTGGGAGGTGATGTGAAATTGACCGGCGTCATTTCGCAAGGGTGCACCCCGATCGGCGATACCTGGACGCTGACCCGCGTCGAACACAATCTCATCCGCCAGATCGCCAATCGCCCGGCTTATACGGTGCTGGCGGAGACGTTCCAAAAACTCCCGCTGGCGGAACAACAAAAAGCGCGCGGCAACCTGCTCATCGGCCTGGTGGTGAACGAATACCTGGAGAATTTTCATCGCGGCGACTTTTTGGTCCGCAATCTCATCGGCGGTGATCCGAATTCCGGTGTGCTGGCCGTAAGCGCGCTCCCGCGGCCCGGCCAGACGATCCAATTTCACCGGCGCGATGCCGTCGCCGCCAGCGAAGACCTGCGCGAGATGCTCACCCGGGAGAAAAAGCGCATCGGTCAAGCGCCCATCTATGGCGGGTGCCTTTGCTGCTGCAATGGGCGCGGCAAAAACCTGTTCGGCCGCCCGGGCCATGATGCCGAAATGGTCCAGGAGGAATTTGGCCCGCTGGGCGTCGCCGGATTCTTTTGCAACGGAGAGATCGGACCGGTCGGCGGCAAAAATTATTTGCACGGCTTCACCGCCTCCCTGGCGCTGTTCGTGAAAAAATGATTTCCATTGCCTTTTTATCAAAGGCACATCATCTTGATTTCAAATGCCGGAGGAACAACCGACACCCCCCAATTTACCCGCAGCGCCCAAAGGGCCTGGCGGTCCGCGAAGACGTGGCCATCGCGGCGGACGCGGACGCCGGCGCCCACCAGCGCGCCTTCCCACGCGTCCTCCCCGGCCTCAAGAACCTCAAGAGCCGCATGCATCAGAGGCCGGAGAAGCGATTTCCGCTCCCCCCGAATTAGCCGAAGCTCCTCCGGTTTACGAGGAACAACGGGGAGCGCCTGAGGCTGCTCCTGAAGAAGAATTCAAGGGTTCAGCCATCAGTCGGGCCGTCAGTGAAGTGACCCAAATCGTCGAGGAATTACGGAAGACTCTTGGGCAAATGGAGGAAGTCCTCGAGCTCGTCGAACTGGCCGAGCGTCAAAAATTGGGTGACGAGCGGGAAATCGATTCATTGCGGCGCGCACTGCAGAGAATCCACCGTCCACGCGGCGATCAGCGCGGACATTCGCAGCCGGAAGATTGATTCAATCCAGCAGCTCCCGGATTTTTTCGGGATCATCCGTCGGTGGCCGGCACGAGGTGCCGGTACAAATATATACCACCGCCTCGCCTTTCGCTGGAAGCGTCCGGGCAAATTCTTCAACGGCGCCGGTGTTGCCCAACACAATCTTGTCCGGCTGATAAACCGCATGGGCGGCATGGAGCAACTCTTGAAATTTTTGAGATTTCTCCTTTCCGACAACCACCACGCGCCTCGGCTCTTGAAGCTGGAAATCGAGCGCTTGCAGCATATAAGGCAGCGCCTGCGGAAAATCCCGGAGTCGTCCCGCGAACGCGCCCAGCGTTTTGTCCGCTGCTTCAGTGAACCTCTTTTGTCCGGTGATCGCCCCGAGCTTTAACAAAGCCAGGACGGCGACGGAGTTTCCGCCCGGTTCCGCGCCATCATGATCGTCTTTCACCCGCAGGATCAAGTCGCGCGAATCGGCGGTGCTTTGCCAAAAACCGCCATTATCACGGTCGAAGAATTTCCCCATCATGGATTCTGCCAGGGCCACGGCAAAATCCAGGTGCGCCGGTTCAAGCGTCGCTTCATAAAGTTCGAGGGTCCCGTGTAAGTAAAAAGCGTAGCCTGCCAGCAGCTCCACGCCGTCCCGTTCACCATCGCGCCAACGGTGATACAGTGTTTTTTTCTCTTCGTCCCACAATTTGCGCCGGACGAAATCCAGGTTGGTTTCGGCAGCGACGCGGAATTTTTCGTCGCGCAAAACAGCGAATGCCCGGGCGAAGGCGCCCAGCATCAAACCATTCCAGGAAGCGAGGATCTTGTCATCCAGATGGGGCCGGATCCGTTTGCCGCGGGCGCCCAGCATCTTGGTTCTTGCTGCCGCCAGCAAGGATTGGTCCGCTTCAGGGATATGGGCATCATGAACGCTCAGAACATTCAGCCCGCGCAACGGTTGCGGATGGCTGTGGTCCATAAAATTTCCTTCAGCGGTGACCCCGAAAAAACCTGCGGCGACATTGAATTCCTCCGGTGAGAGTAATTGTGAAAGCTCATCGTGGGTCCAACAATAAAATTTCCCCTCCTGCCCTTCACTGTCGGCGTCCTCGGCGGAGTAGAACCCGCCTTCGGGGTGGGTCATGTCGCGCAAAATATAATCCAGGATCTCGCGCGCCACGCCGGCAAATGTCTCGCGCTTTGAGACCAGATACGCGTCCAGATAAAGTTGGACCAGTTGCGCATTGTCATAGAGCATTTTTTCAAAATGGGGCACGAGCCATTCCGCATCCACGGAGTAGCGCGAGAACCCGCCGCCCAGCTGGTCGTAAATCCCGCCCGCCGCCATCTGCTCACACGTCTGGACCACCATTTGCGCGGCTTCTTCGTCACGAAATCGTTTAGCACAACGCAGGAGGAATTGCGGGATGGATGGCTGGGGAAATTTTGGCGCCGAACCAAATCCTCCATGTTGCGGATCGTGCAAATTTTTGAAAAATGCCGCGGCACTTTTCAATACCTCTTCGGTCAGGGCCACGTCCTCTGCTGATGAATTTTTTGATGACTCTTCCATCCGCGAATGGATCTCCTCCGCGGAGGCAGCGATGTCATTTCGGCGTTTTTGCCACAAGTCGTTGATGTGCTGCAATACCTGGAGAAAACTTGGCCGGCCATACCGGTTGTCCGGCGGGAAATAGGTGCCGCCGAAAAATGGTTTCAGGTCCGGGGTCAGAAAAACACTCATGGGCCACCCGCCCGCGCCGGTGGTGGCCTGCACAAACGTCATGTAAATCTTGTCCACATCGGGACGCTCTTCCCGGTCCACTTTGATGCTGATGAAATGTTCGCCCAGAAATTTCCCGATCGCCTCATCCTCAAAACTTTCACGCTCCATGACATGGCACCAGTGGCAGGTGGAATAGCCGACGCTCAAAAAAATCGGCTTATTCTGGCGACGCGCGGCATCAAAGGCCTCTTCATTCCAGGCGAACCAATCCACCGGATTGCGGGCGTGCTGCAGCAGGTAAGGCGATTTTTCTTTGGCCAGGCGATTCATATAAAATGAAACAACAGAATTTTGCAGAATCGCGGCCAAAAGCAACTGCGGCGGAAAATTTATTCGCTTTTTGAATCGTTTCCCCGACCGGGCTGTTATAAGTTAAAATCATGTTGTCGAAGAAACCGTGGCGGGTGGAGGTCGTGCTTTTGTTTTGCGCGGCGCAAGCTTTCTGCATTTTGCTCGGGATCATCATCAGCGAAATCCTGCAAAAAAAGGGGGTTTCCGGCTTCAAAAACCCCGAGGATTTTGGGATTCCCCTGGTGATGACTCTGAGTTTCCAGGGGGCCACCTGGATTTTGATCCCGATATTTTTGCGTTTGCATGGGGTGAAATTCCGGGATGCCTTTGGCTTGAAAAAGGAAAAATGGTGGCTCGCTTTGCTTCTGGCCGTGGCCGTCGTGTTGGTGATCCTGCCTGTGGTTGAGGTGCTGGCGCAAATCTCCGCGCAAGTCCTGGTCCACTTTGGCTGGAAAGAACACCCCGAAGAGGCCGTGACCCTGGTCACCGGGGCCAAAGCTTTCTGGATGCAGATTTACCTGGATTTTTTTACCATCGCGCTCGCACCCGTCGCGGAGGAATTTATTTTTCGCGGTGTTCTCTATGCTTTCATCAAACAATTGGGGTACCCGAAACTCGCATTTTTCGTCGTGAGCGCCATTTTTGCGCTCATCCACGGTGACGCCGCCTTCGGCCTCTCGCTCTTCGCTCTCGCCATGGCATTGACGTGGCTTTATGAAAAAACCGACAATCTGCTCGCGCCCATCGCCGCCCATAGCCTGTTCAACACGACCAATCTGCTCATGCTTCATTTTCAAGAACCTTTGAGCCAATTCCTGCAGCGATTCCATCTTCATGCGTCATGAATGAATTCGATCTCATCGCCGGTTTGACCCGGGACTTGCCGACGAATGCACAGGTCGTCACCGGCAGCGGCGATGACTGCGCCGTGCTCGACTTCGGCGCGCCGGAGTTATTGCTGTTCAAAACCGATGCCGTAGTCGAAGGCGTCCATTTCACGCAGGAAATGCCGCCGGAAAAAATCGGGCACAAAGCCCTGGCGCGTTGCTTGAGTGATATCGCCGCCATGGCGGGAACGCCCAAGGCAGCGGTCATCACCCTGGGCCTGCCAAAAAATTTCGACGCCATTTTTATTGAAAAAATTTACGTCGGGCTGAAGGCGCTGGCGCAAAAGTTTGGGGTCGCCATCGTTGGCGGCGAGACCACGGCCAATCCCGGGCACATTTTTATTTCTGTCGCCCTGCTGGGAACAGTTGGCCACGGCACAGCGGCGCTCCGGTCCGCCGCCAAATTGGGCGATGCCATTTTTGTGACCGGCGAATTGGGCGGTTCCTTTTTGGGAAAACACCTGGACGTCGAACCGCGGATCGCCGAAGCCCAATGGTTGGCCGAAAACTTTTCCATCCATGCCATGATCGATCTGAGCGACGGGCTGGCCGGCGACTTGCGCCATATCTTGAAAAGCAGCGGCACCGGCGCGGAAATTTTGAAACCGGCGGTCCCGGTCGCGCGCGCGGCGAAATTACAGGCTAAAAAAAGCCCGGCCAAACCCGCCTTTGCCGCCGCGTTGGAGGACGGCGAGGACTTTGAGCTGTTATTCACGGTGGCCAGCAGCGATGCGGTGAAACTGCTGGATGCCTGGAAAAAGAAATTTCCTCAATTAAAACTGAGCTGCATCGGGAAAATCGTGCCCGGTACAGAGATCACGATTCGGGACAAAGGCGGCCCGCATAAACTCGACGCGCATGGCTACGTTCATTTCGCATAGCGCGGCGGAAACAGAATCGCTCGGCGAACGCCTGGGGCTCCCGGCCAAGAGCGGGACAGTCTTCGCCTTGTGTGGAGAGTTGGGCGCCGGCAAGACCCAATTCGTCAAGGGCCTCGCCCGCGGCCTGGGAATTTCCGCGCGGATCCATTCGCCGACGTTCACGCTCGTCAACGAATATGCCGGTGGCCGTTTGAAATTGTTCCACCTGGACCTCTATCGGCTGGAAACAACCCAACAGATCCAATCCGCCGGCCTCGGGGATTATTTACAACCGGAGGGTGTCAGCATCATCGAATGGGCAGAACGGCTCGGGATGGAAAAGAGTGATCGCCCGGAATGTCAAAAATGGATTTGGATCAAGATCGAGATCCTGAACGAAACCGGTCGGAAAATTGTTTATGATGACTTTGGCGCTTGAATTTTCCTCATCGCAACGGAGCGCGGCCCTTGCGCAGGGAGATTCCCCCCTAAGCGAGACCAGTGAGACCGGTGGTCGCGGAACAGCGGCGTTTTCCATGATCGAAAAAATATTGGCCGCGGCCACGGTGAAGAGGGAACAGATCGGAATGATTTGCGTCGGCTTGGGTCCCGGCTCCTATACGGGAATCCGCGCGGCGATTTCCATTGCCCAGGGCTGGCAATTGGCCCGTGAGATAAAACTTTCGGGTGTCAGCAGTGTCGAAGCCATCGCCGCCCAGGCCCAATCGGAAAAAATATTCGGCGCGGTCAACGTGGTGGTGGACGCGCAGCGAAACGAATTTTACCTGGCAACCTTTGAGATCTCAGCAGGCGGCTGGAGGGAAATTGAACCATTG
The DNA here is from genome assembly GCA_036490655.1 of Verrucomicrobiia bacterium. GTDB lineage: Bacteria > Verrucomicrobiota > Verrucomicrobiia > Limisphaerales > UBA11358 > UBA11358. The sequence goes on from DASXDM010000031.1 coordinate 61,450, forward strand.
AAAATTGTGTCTGGTGACGAAGTTCGATCTCCGGCCCATAAAGATAAAATCATTGTCGGTCCGGGAGCAGCGGGATGGTTTTCGGGAGGACGAAACATCTATCCCCATGCCAGTACTCTAGCACGATTGGCCAGGCTTCAACCCCAGGGGAAGGATAAGGAAAAAATGGAGCCGATTTATCTTCGCGAAACAACTTTTGTGAAGGCGGTTCCCTTGTTTTGATACCTCTTCTGTGGGTAAACAAACATGGCATCTGTCACATATCAGGACACTTCTGTTTTTTAATATCAATAAACGCCCCTTATTCGACTTGATTTTATGGCATAAAGTGTGCTAAATTCCAGACTATCAGGTGAGAGATTGGAGCTAATTAAACCGAAATACTATGTTGATTCAGACGTGGCATAGACAAGCGCGATATTCTCGCGTACAAGCTTTTACCCTGGTTGAAGCCCTGTTCGCCTTCACGATCCTGGCCGTTTCCATCGGCGGGATTGTTTATGGGTATTCTGAAGTCGACCGCCTGGCGGAATGGAGTTCGATGTCTGCTGCCGCCCAATCTTATGCATTACAAGGAGCTGAGCAGGCCCGCTCCGCTTCGTGGAATGCCTGGAACTATAATCCGAATGGAACATGGTCGGATGATGAAACGGGATGTCCTTATACCAATATTCAAACGGACCTGCTGGATATTCCCATGAAAGGCAATCCGTTCGCAACAAATTCGGGCGGCTCTTTCACGAACACGATGTATTTTGCGACCAATTATGTTTACGTCACCCGCGTCACCAATTCGGTGGATTCGACGGGTGCCAGTTCGCTGTATCAAGCTAACTTGCGCCAGATTCAGTCCATCGTTTATTGGACCTTTCCCTATACCGGCAAACAGTATTCCAACATCGTTGTCACCATGCGCGCCTCTGACCAATGAAATTTTCAGCTTCCATCAAAACATCGTCGCGGAACAATGATTTTGCTTTCACGGCCATTGAGATGGTCATCTCCACGACCATCATCATGATGTCGATCGTCGCCCTGGTGTCGGCAGAAATTTATGGCTCGCGCGTTTATATCCTGGCGGCTACCAAATTAGCGGCCACGGATGGGGGCCGCGATACAATGGGCAAACTTCGCACCCAGATCCAATCCGCGCAGGGATCGATCCGTGTCGGCAACTATCTCTGGGCCAATGGCAGTGCCACGAATTTCCAATCGATCGCAGTCGGGCAGAACCAGGTCGGCAATGCCATCCGTATCCAGCCGGGCAACAACACTACTTTTTCCGGTCTCAATCCTTATACCCTGATTTTTCTGCAGCCCGGCAATGGGGGGACAAATTTTGCGACCCTCGATAGCAATGGACATCTGATCAATACCAACAGCTTGATCATGGAGACATTCGATACCAATTATAATCCCATCCTGACCAATACCCTGGCGATGTATGTAACCAACCAGCAGGTATTTGCCGCCGTGGATTTCACGGGAAACAATATAATGACCACTTACAACGGCGATTCCGTCTTCCAGGTCACGTTGTATTTCTCGCAATGGGAATACCCCATCGCCGTCATCGGCACCAATGATGTCAATGCCTATAACTATTATCGCCTGCAAACGCGCGTGTACTCGCGAAATATTAATGATTGACACCGCCCGAACATGAAAGCTTCAATTACCCGCAGATCTAAAAATTCCGGTTTTGCCCTGTTGCTGGTGTTGTTCACCCTCGTGGCCATGATCATGATCCTGGGCAGCACCATGTTTTGGCTTACCACCAACGTCGATCTCTCGGCTAAAAATAATTATTTTACCTCTGCCCAGGCGGCCGCTGAAGCGGCCACGGAGATGGCTTTTGCCCAGATGGACAAGGCCTTCCTTTTAAATTCCCTGCTGCCCGCTTCTGCTTATTATTCATCTCTCCCGGATCAAAGCTCATGGCCGGTCAAATTTACTTATAGCGATACCAATGGGAATACTGGCCGGATCAGTATTGATGAGGGATCTCAATCCGGTGGCCTTGAGCCGCTGGGCATGCAATATGCCAACCTGCAGGGCTATGCCCAAATCGTGACGATCATCGCAACGGCGACACCGGTGAACCAACTGTTCACCAACTCGTCCAAGGCCGTGTCGGCGACAGTGAAGCAACAGATCAATTTTGCAACTGTTCCCGCGTTTCAATTCGCCATTTTTTATAACATCAACCTGGAGATCGATCCCGGTGCGACCATGCCGATCGCCGGCGCGGTGTTCTCCAACGGCGGCATCTGGTCGGGGAATGGTAACCCAACCTATAGCTCGACCGTCGAAGCCGCCGGGAATGTCACCATCACCGCGACAGACCCTTTTTTGACAACCTATACTGATAGCGGTACGCCCACGGGCAATTTTACGTTGAGTTCCCCCACCCAGCCCGTTTCTCATCAAAGTCCCTTGGAAATTCCCATTGGAGCAAGCACTAATAACAGCGACACCAACGTCATTGCGATCATCCAGCTTCCGCCGGCCAGCGTTGCCGCGCCGCTGCAGGTGGCTTATGCGACAACCAATCAATGTTACACTTATAATGAAGCGACCCTGGTCGTTTCGAATTGGTTGAACGGAACTCGTGCCAGCACCACGGCCAATACACCCGTCGGAAACAATTTATCAGTTTACCTTCAGGACTCCTGGAGCGGCCCTTCATGGTATGGGCCTAGCTCAGGGCATATGAATGCAGTCACCAACGATTTCTATGTCGTCACCAATAACCTCGGCACAACTATCCATACCAATACTCTGGTCGGCCTTACCGGCTTTGGTCTTACCAATTTTCCCAGTTCCTGGGCTCCCACCGCGAATATGAACATCAAGTGGACGTCCGGCACCGGGACGAACATACTCCATTGGGGAGTCCAGTATGCCGGCTGGTCTTTCCTGACAAATGTGTCCTTTTACGATTACCGCGAATCTGCAACCGTGCAAGCGGTTCAAGTGGATGTGGGAATGCTTCGCTCTTGGATCACTAATAATTCCCTGACTGGTGGCAGCAATTGGAACCGTGCCTTGTGCCTCGATACCGGCGCGGGAATCAATTCCATATATGTTTATAATGCTGTGCCGCTTAATTCCACCCAACTGCCTGCGGTACGCGTGATGGACGGCCTTCGGTTGCCAAACAGCACTAATGTCATCAGCGGCACGAATTGTGTCACGTCCGGCCTTAGCGTCGTTACTCCCCAACCGATGTATGTTTTGGGCAATTATAATGCGCAAATCGATGGCGATGGCACGAGTACTCTCTATCTTCCAGGAACAAATAACATGGCTCATACTTATCCGGCGGCATTTATGGCCGATGCCATCACCATTCTTTCCGGCAATTGGAGCGGAAAGGACGGCACTTATATCTCCACCACAGCGTTGTCTTCAAGAAACCCTGCCGCCACGGTGATCAATGCCGCCTGTCTCGAGGGCATTGTCCAATCCTCCACCAATTATACCCATGTCGGCGGTGCGAACGGCTATAGTGGCGGCGTGGAAAATTTTCTGCGCTTATTAGAAAACTGGAGCAGCTCAACTGCTTTGACCTACAATGGTTCCATCATGGTGATGTTTTCCAGCCAATATGCGACCAATTGGTGGCAGCAAACCGGCAACTATTATAACGCGCCAAAACGCGTTTGGAGCTTTGATACCAATTTCACGCAAGCCGGCAAGTTGCCGCCCTTGACACCACAATTTACCACTGTCATTCGCAGCAACTACGTGGCTTACTGATCGGGCCACTGTCAATCCATTGCTCATTTTTCGCGGGGGTTGAAATGTTTCATGTCCTCCTCCAGACTTGACCCGTGAAAGCCGCCATCCTGCACGGCAGGGAAGATATCCGGGTCGAAGACATCGCACTGCCCCCGCTCCAGGCCGGAGAGGTGCGTTTGCGTATCGAAGCTGCCCTGACCTGTGGCACCGACTTAAAGGTGTTTAAACGCGGTTATCACGCGCGCATGATCGTCCCTCCCGCCGTTTTTGGTCATGAACTCTCGGGAACGATTTCTGAATTGGGAGCCGGGGTGGCAGGCTGGAAGACCGGCGAGCGCGTCGTCGTTGCCAATTCCGCCCCGTGCGGGGCCTGTTTTTTCTGCAAAGCCGGCCAGGAAAATCTTTGTGACGATCTGCAGTTCCTCAATGGCGCTTATGCCGAAACGATCGCTGTGCCCGCCCGCCTGGTGGAAAAAAATCTGCTGCGCCTCAAACCTTCCACGGATTTCCGCGATGCAGCTCTGACCGAACCGCTGGCTTGCGTCGTCCAGGGTGCGGCCGAAGCCAAATTGCAACGCGGACAGAACGTGTTGGTCCTCGGCGCCGGTCCCATCGGCCTTATGTTCACCGCCCTGGCGCGTGACCTGGGATGCCTGGTTTCCGTGGCCGGCCGGCGCGCGAACCGTTTGGCCGCAGCGGAAAAACTGGGCGCATCCGAAGTCATCGACCTGGGTGATGGCCAGGGTCTGGTGGAAAAAATCCGCTCAGCCAGCAATCGGCGATTTGATGTCGTCATTGAAGCTGTCGGCAAGCCGGAGACCTGGGAGGCGGCGGTGCCGTTGGCGCGCAAAGGCGGCACGGTTAATTTCTTCGGCGGTTGCCCGAGCGGCACAACGGTCTCGCTCGATACGCAAACCATCCATTATTCCAATCTTACTTTGCTGGCAAGTTTTCATCACACTCCACAGACGATTCGCCGCGCCCTGGAACTTATCGAGACCGGGGTGGTTCGCGCGGATGATTTTGTCGATGGCGAATGTCCGCTCACGCGGTTGCCGGAACTCTTCCAGACCATGGCGGCGGGAAACCGGGCCATCAAGACCTTGATCAAAGTCCACGAATAAAGCCTTGAAGAAAAACTGGGGCGATGAACGCCCCGCAAACCATCTCCTCGCAACCCCAACCCCCGCCTCGCCCCTCTCTTTTGACCAGTTGAAGTTCCACGCCGCATCGGCTATGCTATGTGTTCTATGACATTGACCGAAAAGCTCCTCGCCCGGGCAGCAGGCAAATCGAAAGTGGTCGCGGGCGACAATATCTGGGTGAACGCCGACGTGCTGATGACGCACGATGTTTGCGGGCCGGGAACCATCGGCGTGTTCAAACGCGAGTTTGGCAAAGACGCAAAAGTCTGGGACAAAAGCCGGATCGTCATCATCCCCGACCATTACATTTTCACTGCCGATTCCAAATCAAACCGGAACGTGGATATCTTGCGCGATTTTGTGAAAGAGCAAGGGTTACCCTACTTTTACGATGTGATCGACGACCCGAACGGCCATTGGCAATTCGATCCCTCCAAGGGGATGTTGAAGAAACAATACGGCTCGAACTATGCCGGGGTCTGCCATACCGCCCTCCCGGCCAAAGGCCATACGCGTCCGGGCGAAGTTCTTTTCGGCACGGATTCCCATACCTGCATGGCAGGGGCGTTCAATGAATTTGCCACCGGCATCGGCAACACCGACGCCGGCTTTGTGATGGGCACGGGCAAGTTGCTCATCAAGGTCCCGGAGACGATGCATTTCCGTCTCGAAGGCAAATTACAGCCCGGGGTGATGGCCAAGGACATTGTTTTGCATTGCATCGGTGAGATCGGTTTTGACGGGGCCACTTATCGCACGATGCAATTCGATGGCGAAGGTGCTCGAAATCTTTCCATCGATGACCGCATGACCATCGCCAACATGGCTATCGAGGCCGGTGGAAAAAATGGCATATTTGAATTCGATTCGCGCACCCGTGAATATGTGGATGCGCGCGTGAAATTGAACGGCACCAAAGCGTCCTACAATCCAGTCGAGCCGGACAAGGACCAAAAATTCGTTTACGAACTCGTGGTCAACCTCGATGAATTGGAACCGGTCGTCGCCTGTCATCCGGACCCGGGCCAGCGCAAGAAAGCAAAGGAATTGTCCCACATCAAATTGGATCGCGCGTATGTCGGTTCCTGTACCGGTGGAAAAACGAGCGATTTTGTGGAATTTGCCCGTATTTTGCAGGGCAAACACGTCATCATCGATACCTTCGGGGTTCCGGCCACGCCCGACATTGTCCATGACTTGCAAAGCACCCGTTGGGGCGGAAAAACCATCTGGGAAATCCTCACTGATGCCGGTGTGCAGATGACTGAAAATGCCGGATGCGCCGCCTGCCTGGGCGGACCGGTGGACACCTTTGGCCGTATCAACAAACCCGGCATCAAGTGCATCAGCGCCACGAACCGGAATTTTCCCGGCCGCATGGGCGATAAGGAATCACAAGTGTACCTCGCCTCACCGGCCACCGTGGCCGCCAGCGCGCTCACCGGCAAGATCACCGATCCCCGCGAATATTTGGGAAATTGATCAGTTGAGTAAGGCTTGATTAAAGCGACTGTCCTGTGAGCCGGGCAGTCGCTTTTATTTTAATTTTGGGCCAACCGCGCAAAGCGATCAGCACTGCGCCGGCAGATAAACCACGAAGGTCGTGCCCGTGCCCAATTTGGTATGGACGTGCAGCGCTCCGGAACCTTCTTTGATCAATCGCTGGACGATGTTCAGCCCCAGGCCGGTGCCCTGCCGTGGGCCTTTGGTGGTAAAATATGGCTGGAAAATCTTTGGCAACACTTCCGGCGGAATCCCCGGGCCATCGTCGCGGACGGAGAACTTCACGATTGGCGGGGTATTATCAAGGCTTTCGATATTCAGCAACCGGTCATGCTCACCATCCTTGAATCGCGTCAGATCCAGTGGCGCCCGGATGACTTCGCCGCTGACATGCACTGTGTGCGGCAACGGCGCGCATTGAAACGCATTGACCGCCAGATTCAGCAAAATTTGGATCAGGTCAGTGCCATTGATCTTCATCGAGGCATCTTCGGCCAGTGGCGTGATGGCGAATTCATTCTCCAGAAGACTGGGATGCACGCGCGCCAATTGTTCAAGGTCGCGCAATAAGTGGTTCACACTCACATTGGGAGTGGTTTCATCCGATTGCCGCCGCAAAAAACCAAGGTAACGCCGGGAAATTTCGATGCAATTGCCCACTTGCCGCGCAATGATGCGCAACCGGTCCTTGATAAATTCCAGGTCTTCCAGGTCCACCCGCGAGGCCCGGCTCAAACGCTGGTTGAGCACCTGCACAAAACCGGAGATCACCGTCAGCGGACCGTTGATGTCATGGATGATGCTGGCGTAAATGTCACCGCGGGTCTTGGCGATTTGCTCCTCGATCCGCTGGTTTTGCAATTCGCTCAAAAGCTCCTGGACTTTTTCAGCGCTGCTGTGGATCTCGCTTTCGAGCGTGCGGCGTTGCATCGCCTGCCCAACTGCCGCGCGAATAGTCGCGATATCAAAGGGTTTATTGATGTAATCGCAGGCGCGCAAGCGGAGAGCCTGCCGGATGGTGTCGGTCGTCTCAAACGCCGTCATCATGATCGCCTCGATGTTCGGATTGACGTATTTGAGGCGTTCCAAAACTTCGATGCCGGACATTCCTGCCATGCGGATGTCCAGGACCGCCACATCGATCTCGTTCTTTTGGGCAAGATCGATGGCCGTCGGCCCGTCTTCCGCCATCAGTAAATCGTAATCATCCTTGAAGATCACCCGCAACGATTGGCGCGGACCTTCTTCATCATCCACGACCAGCAGGGTGCCACGGCGGCGGGGTGCGGGAGTCGCCTCAAGAAGATCAGCCACTGCATTACTCGCGGCGGCCAATGGATCTGCGGTTAACGACATATCTGGATATCAAAACCACCCAACTTTACCTCAATTCCCCTTATTCTCAAGAACAAAGCGCATCTGATTTTATCTGTTCCATCAATAGCTGCAATGCCTGCCCTGCCGTGGCTTTCTTGAATTTTTCGCGTGAAGATGGATTTGACCGGCGTTGGACCACCGTTCCCGATATGCCGGCCAGCGAAATAAAAACTGTTCCGACAGGCTTGGCCTTCGTCCCGCCCGACGGCCCGGCGATTCCCGTCACTGCGATCGCAAAATCAGCGCCGAATTGTTTCCGCGCGCCTTCCGCCATTTCACGCGCGACCGGTTCGCTGACCGCGCCGTGGTGTGCCAAAGTACTGCCGCGGACGCCGAGGAATTTTCGCTTGGCCTCATTGCTGTAAGCGACAATGCCGCCCCGGAAAATTTTTGAAGCGCCCGGCACGTTGGTAAGAATGTTCGCGATCAACCCGCCGGTGCAGGATTCCGCCAGCGCCAAAGTCCATTTTCGCCTCGTCATCAGCCGAACGACGGCGTTTTCCATTTTTTCCTTCGGCTTAGTTGCCATTGGTAGAGCCGGAATTATTCGTAAGGCTTAAATCATTCGTGGAACCGAACGCGCTGAACTCGTAAAAGCTTGCCCGCGATCCCACGGGCAATCCCGTGACGACCACCCGCAAAAATCTGCCGTGGCCCGAAAAATCATCGGACGTCATCCGGGATGCCGTGACGTTCGCTGATTGGTTGACGGCCACCGTCCAATTGGAATTGTCCAGCGACGTTTCAATCACATACTCGTATGCGGCGTCATGTTCCCAGGCGATCTGGGCGTTGGTGATGGTGTCCAGGTTGTTCAAGTCCACTGTCCACCATTGGTTAACCGATTTGTTCAAGGCGCCCCATCGCGTGTGAAGGTTTCCGTCATTGCCATTGGACGCTGGATTTTTCGATTGCTGGGAACTGGCAAAAGCCACCTTGTGCAAGGCGAGGTCAATGCTGCCGGACGGCGGGTTCCAGACAATGATCGGCGGCGCATTCGTGGCTTCCTGCGCCTGCCGCTCATGATAACGCAGGTTCATTTTATAAACAGTATTGTAATAGATCATCGAGACCACCACCGCGATAAAGAGAAGGATGATGATGACCACGATCATGCCGGGAAACCCGGAGGCACGGGGAGCCGCTGCGGGAGGCGCCTCGGGAAGCTTTGGCATTGGCCGTTCATTGCCGACTTTGGTGCCGGTGATGATGAATTTCTGTTCCTCTGTGGCCGGCGCGTTGGGCACGGTGATCTGCTGGAAGCAAGTCGGGCAGGTCATCACGGTCCCGGCTTGGGATGAATCGCACTTGATATGCTGGCCGCAAACCGGGCAGGCATATTTGAACTCGCTCATTGGAAGAAACATTTCACATTTCCACCAAACCAGCAACTTTGATTTTCAAATCGAAATGCCTTTGCCTCACCCCGTCTTTAAGTTAAAAATTTGCATCCGCGCTATCCGCGGGCCTTATGAAAAATAACCCTGGCGCATCACCGGTGTCCCGCAGCCGACGCTTTGCCGCCGGCCCCGCTGCGGACGTCGCGCAATTCACGGAATCCATCTCCTTTGACCACCGGCTCTGGCGGCAGGACATTCTCGGCTCCATGGCCCATGCCGAGATGCTTTGCAAAATCGGGGTCCTGGCAAAATCTGAACTGCGCGCCATCGTCCGCGGTTTGGATGCCATCGGCAAAGAGATCGCCGCCGGAAAATTCAAATGGGATCCCCGCCTCGAAGATGTCCACATGAACATCGAGTCGGCGTTGACCCGGCGCGTCCCCGCCGGCGCCAAACTGCATACCGGCCGCTCGCGTAATGACCAGGTGGCCCTCGACGTGCGCCTTTGGTTGCGGGATGAAATCACGGCGTTGCTCGGCGAAATCGCCGGCCTGCAACGCGCTCTCGTATCGCTCGGAGAAAAGAACGCCGGCGTGCTCATTCCCGGCTACACCCATTTGCAGCGCGCCCAACCGGTCTATCTCGCGCACCATCTCCTTGCATACGTTGAGATGCTGGAACGTGATTGCGAACGCCTTTGGGACTGCCGTTCGCGCGTGAATGTTTGTCCGCTCGGCAGCGGCGCCATCGCCGGGTCCACCCTCCCGCTCAAGCGGGAGCTGGTGGCCAAATTGCTCGGCTTTGTGGATGCGTCCGGCAGGGTACAACTGACACAAAATTCCATGGATGCCGTGAGCGACCGCGATTTTGCCGTCGAATATTGCGCCGCCGCCGCACTGCTGGCCGTGCATTTCTCACGGCTCGCGGAGGACCTTATCCTGTGGGCCAGCACGGAATTCAATTTCATCAGGATCGCCGACGCCTATACCACCGGCTCGTCGCTCATGCCGCAAAAAAAGAACCCGGACATCGCCGAGCTGGCGCGCGGCAAATCCGCCCGCGTCATCGGGAACCTGGTCTCGCTACTGACACTGCTCAAGGGGCTCCCCATGACTTACAATCGCGACCTGCAGGAGGACAAGGAGCGGATGTTTGACACCACTGACACCGTGCGTGCCACTACGCGGCTGATGGACGCCATGCTCCAACACACGAAAATCAATAAGGCCGCGTGCAATGCCGCGGCGGGAGACCCGGCATTATTAGCCACGGATTTGGCAGATTATCTGGTGCGAAAAGGCATTCCTTTTCGCAAAGCGCATCACGTGGTCGGCGCCGTCGTGGCCCTGGCTGAGCGGACATCAAAACCGCTCAACCAGCTTACGCTCGCCGAATTAAAATCTGTGGAACCAGTCTTTGGCCGGGATGCTTTGGCCGTGTTCAGCCTGAAAACCGCGATGGCCAAACGCAATCTGACCGGTGCGCCGGGCACGAAAGAATTGACGAAACAATTGGCAAGATGGCGGAAACAACTTTCGCGGTGATCTCGTGTTACGACAATGCCTGTTCACAGGCCGCAATAACTTCCTCAACGCTGATATCCGGGATATTTTTCCCAACTGCAGGTTTGACCGTCCAATTCGCATGTTGAAACGGCGGCGTGATTCCTGTGCGCGGCATGAGCATGACGATGCGCCGGCCCATGGCCACAGCTATGTGCAACAGACCGGTATCGCCGCCAATGGCCAGCGTGGATAACTTTATCAGGCCGGCGCTAACGAGCAGCGGTGTGCCCGCGGATACGACGAAGCCCGCGTCGCGCGCAGGCTTAAGCGCGTCGCGCTCGGACGGCCCGCCCCCGAAAATGACCTGCCAGCGCGGCCGAAAATGCCACGCCAGCGCCAGAAATTTATCGAGCGGCCAGTTTTTTCCCGGCGAACTCGTGAACGGCTGGATAAACAAGGTCGGTTTGGTTTCATCCAGGCCATTTCCACTAAAAAATCTGCGCGCTTCGGCCATGGCGTCCGCAGGCAGGGCATATTCGTTATAGATCTCGCTGACGGACAGGCCGCACTGTTGCAGAAGTGACAGATTCCATTGCGCCGGGTGGATCGTGTTGTCGCGCCAGGCGCCCCGGGTGCAGGCCCATCCGCGCGCCTGCCGATAAATGCTGCTCCAGCGTTCCGGCGCGCCGCTCAGCCAGCTCACCCAGGCCGTCTCGCCATAACCTTGAAAATCGATCACCAGCGAGAATTTCCTTTTCCGCAATTCGTGGATCAACCGGACCAATTCCGAACAGGCTTCGGGAAAATCTTTGGAGCGGAAAGCGGACCGGTCAAAGACAATGACCTCGTCAATCTCAGAAAAGCCTCGCAACAAAGGGGCGTATTCCTTCGCAACCAGATAGTACAGGATGGCCTCTGGAAAATTCCGGCGGACAGCATGGACAGCGGGCAACGTGAAGAGGACATCGCCGATGGAACTTAGCCGGATGATCAAAATCTTTTCACGGTTGTTCATGCGGCATCCAAGGATGCGAAAAAATCTCGCCAAGCGGAAGCGCAAATGACCATGATGCATCGATACATAGATGCGCAAACAACCGCAAATCGGGATCATCGGCCTGGGATATGTGGGGCTGCCTCTGGCGCTGCAGTTCGCCAAATCGAATTGCCGCGTTTTAGGATTCGATATCGACCAAAAAAAGGTGGATAAGCTCAACCGGGGACACAGTTACATCCTGCACCTCCCCGCAAAACTTATCATTGCGGCGTCCCGGGGTGGGAAATTTTCTGCGACCACCGATTTTCGCCGCATCCACGAATGTTCCGCTGTGATCATTTGCGTGCCCACACCCCTTAAAAAAGGCCACCAGCCGGATTTGAGTTATATCCTGAACACCGGCAAGGCGATGGCGCCGTATCTGAAGCGCGGCATGCTGGTGGCCCTCGAATCCACGACCTACCCCGGGACGACGGACACCGAATTGCGGGCAGTTTTAGAAAAACATTCCGGCCTCAAGGCTGGAAAGGATTTTTACCTGGCCTTTTCACCAGAACGGGTTGACCCCGGCAATCCGCAAAGCGACATCGCGAAAATCCCCAAAGTCGTCGGCGGCTTGACCCCCGGATGCCGGAAGCGCGCCATGGAACTTTATGGCCGGGCGATAAAAAAGATCATTCCCGTCGAATCCTGCCGCGTGGCCGAGGCGGTCAAGTTGACCGAAAATATTTTCCGCTCCGTCAATATCGCGATGGTCAATGAATTGAAAATCGTTTTCGAAGCGATGGGCATTGATATCTGGGATGTCATCGCGGCGGCTAAATCCAAGCCCTTTGGGTTCATGCCCTTTTATCCGGGGCCGGGACTGGGTGGCCATTGCATCCCGGTCGATCCGTTTTATCTGAGTTGGAAAGCGTGGCAATACGGGCAAAAAACGCAGTTCATCGAATTGGCCGGCCGGGTCAATACCGCCATGCCCGGTTATGTCGTCAAGCGCGTGAAAGAGGCATTGGCCTCTGCCGGAAAAAAATTGAAAGGCCGCCGCGTACTATTGTTGGGTATAGCGTATAAGGCAAATGTGGACGACGACCGGGAGAGCCCTGCTTATGCTGTTTGGAACCTGCTGGAGAAAGCGGGCGCGCAAGTGGCCTTTCACGACCCGCATATCCCCGTGATCCGCCCCTCACGCGAACACGCACATTTCGCCGGCTGCCGTGGCGTCAGGCTGACGGCGCGGGCCATCTCAGCCGCCGATGTGGTGCTGATCGTCACGCGACATGATGCGGTGAATTATAAATTAGTGGCAAAGAATGCCCGGTTGGTTGTCGATTCCCGCAATGCCCTGGCTGATTCGCTTCAGGGGGAGCCGAAATATTTCAAAGCTTAGAGGAAGGCTTTCGCAACCTGTTCCCTCTCCCCTTAACGGGGAGAGGGTCAGGGTGAGGGGTGAGAAAAGAATAAGGGTGAACTTTTTGAGATAGCCCATTTATATCAGAACCGATCCGGATATTTCGCTTACTCTTTGCGGAAAGGGCGGGATGAGTGGGGCTAAAGCTAAATTGAGTTTACACAACAGCGCAAACAGACTTGTTGTTTCGAGCATCCAGGTGTTCTTAAAACGTGGCAAGTCCAGCGCGTTGCTGCTGTCGAAGATGCAATCCATTCGACACTTGAAGCGCGTGGTTCAAATCGTTAAGCGCCTGGAACAGAATTGTTTAAAACGACTCTCGATGAGATTGCGGCGATTGTGGAATTTGTCCAGTCCGTCACTTAGCTTTAACCTTGGTGCTGGCTTACAAGCGTTATAAGTGGGCAGGTTTAGGGAATAATCACACACCAATCTGCTTCTCAATCGCCCCGCAAATTTTTTGCGACCAGTTTTTCAGACTTTTTTCGTCGCGTCCTTCCAGAAGAAGCCTCGCCTTCGGCTCTGTCCCGGAATATCTCAGCAGCACGCGCCCACCGGCAGATTTCAATTCAGTTTCGGCTGATGAAACCAACTTCAAAACACCGTCCAGTTTCTCGAACGGAATTTTTTCCCTGACTTTCACATTGGTGACCAACTGGGGAAACCGCGTCCAACATTTCGCCAACTTGGAGAGAGAGGTCTTTTTTTCGCGCATGATGCGCAGGATTTGCAATGCGGCGACCAAACCGTCGCCCGTCGTGCTGAAATCGCGGAAAATCAGGTGACCGCTTTGCTCACCGCCGAAGTTGTATCCGCGCTTCAGCATCGCATCGATCACATTCCTGTCGCCGACCGCGGTGCGGATGATCTTTCCCCCTGCTTTCTTGATCGCGGCTTCCAGCCCGGCATTGCTCATCACGGTCGCCACCAGGGTATCTTCGGCCAAAGTCTTTTGCGCCAGCATGTCCAGCGTCGCGATGGCCATGATGTCGTCGCCGTCGATCAATTTGCCGTTCTCATCGCAGAGCAGGACCCGGTCGGCGTCGCCATCGTGCGCGATACCGATGTGTGCCTTGTGCTCGACGACTTTGGAACAAAGCGTTTCCGGGAACATTGAGCCGCAGTTCTCATTGATGTTTTTTCCATCAGGTTGGTTCCCAAAAACGATGACTTCTGCGCCCAGCTCGCGCAAGACGCACGGCGTGGATTTGTAAGCGGCGCCATGCCCGCAATCCACCACGATCCGAAAATTATCGAGGGTAAGGTTCTTCGGGAATCCCGCCTTGGCGAACTCGATATAGCGCCCCAGCGCATCGTCGATGCGTACGGCCTTGCCGATTTCACCGGCGGCGGGGCGGACCTTTTCGATCTCGCCGCTGAAAACGAGTTCTTCGATCCGGTTCTCGATCCGGTCATCCAGTTTATAACCGTCGGCACGGAAGAATTTGATGCCATTGTCGGTATAAGGATTATGCGAGGCGGTGATGACAATGCCCGCGTCAGCGCGGAGGCTGCGCGTGATGTAGGCGACTCCCGGCGTCGGCAGCGGCCCGATAAACAGCACGTCCACCCCCATCGAAAGGATGCCGGAGGAAATGGCGTTTTCCAGCATGTAACCTGAAAGCCGGGTGTCTTTGCCGATTACAATCATGTGTTTGCCGTGCCCACGCGCCTGCTTATTCAAGTTTTTGAAAACATGCGCAGCGGCTCGCCCTAGCTTCAGGGCGGTTTCAGCCGTCACGGGCTCGACATTCGCAGTGCCACGAACACCATCCGTTCCGAAGATTTTTTGGGGCGCGCTCATTTGGTCAGGGTCACGATTACGCTGGACGGATTGACGCTTAACAGGGTCACTCGCGGCGGCGTGGCTACATCCACATACCGCGTCATGGCCTGGGCTGCATTCACCCCTGTGAGATTGACAAACGCATGGATGCGGTCGGAATCAAATGACGCCATCGCCTCAGGCGATCCGCTGACCTTGATCGTAACGGCATTAGGCGTGATGCTGGCGCCATGCCAGCCCGCTGTGCCGGAAACGATGGAAACCGGCACATTCGTGTAAGTGTTCTCGATGGAAAGCAGGCCCGGGGTCGGCGCGCCTTCATCGCTGAAATTATGGACGGTCAGCCAAATGCCAATCGCCATAAAAATGGAAAAGGCCTTCCAATAAAAATCGTATGTCAACCAGGCGCGCATCAGGATGATTAAAAATTAAAATGACCGGTGCGTCGAGCGCCGAAAATCCATAAAAAACAAAGTCTCATTGCTTCGCCGAAACCGGCTCATTTTTTGTGACCACTGCGGCACGTGGCTTGTGGCGTTCGTTCAACCGGCTGCGGATCCATTCGAGGCCACCGCGCGATTTCGGTGACTGCACGATGATTGAAGTGAGAAACGCGCGCAATTCCTCCAGCGTCACCCCGCGGACCAGTTGGCCCTTGTACGCATGCGAAATCATCCCCGTTTCTTCAGAGACAGCCACCACCACGGCGTCGGTTTCCTCAGTCAAGCCGATCGCCGCCCGATGGCGTGTGCCCAGCGATTTATTCAGGTCCTGCCGCTGGGTCAGCGGAAAAATACACGCGGCATAGGCGATGCGATCGCCTTTGATGATGACCCCACCATCGTGGACCGCGTTGTTCGGGAAAAAAATTGTCTCCAGCATTTCCGGCGTCGCCTCACAATCCACCGTCACACCTGATTCGACCACTTCGTGAAGTTGGATGGCCTGCTCAATAGCGATCAGCGCGCCGATCTTCACCTCGGATAGCCGCTCGCAGGTCTGGATAATGACTTCGATACTTTCGCGTTGCTCATGCACGGTTGAAAACAGTGGCAGATTCCCCAGCTCGGCGAGCAGGCGCCTTAATTCCGGCTGAAAAATGATCAAAACAGCAAACGCAAAAAAGGCCGAGCCATAACCCAACAACGCGCGCAACACCTGTAAATTCAACACTTCAGTGATCAGCCCCAGCGCCAGCAGCACGACTACGAACCCAATGACCACCGGCCAACCCCGGGTGCCGCGCAAAAAGCGTGAGGTAAAATAGATGGCCACCGCAAGGATCAAAATTTCCAGCGCGGGGCGCCAGCTATTCAAAACATGAGGCCAGATGTTGTTGATATTATCGGTCATTTTTTGCCGTATCCAGAATCGCCTCGACCATGCGGACGGCCTGGATTGTTTCTGCCACGTCATGCGCGCGAATGATCTGCGCGCCTGATTCCACTCCCAAAATCGCGCAGGCAAGCGACGCTGGCAAGCGTTCATTCACATTTCCACCAACTATTTTTTCGATGAATGATTTGCGCGAAACGCCCAAAAGCAGCGGACGGTTCAATTTTGTCAACCGGCGCAACTCCGCAAGCAACCGCAAATTTTGTCCCGGCGTCTTTCCGAACCCTATCCCCGGATCAAAGACCACCTGCTCCGGCAAGATCCCGGCAACCCGTAACTTTTTCATGCGCTCCGCAAAAAAGTTTCCCACCTCAACCACAATCTTGCTTTGCTTTCGTGCCCGGTGGAGTGCCGGAGGGGCATGCATGCATATATATCCGGCGCGAAATTCGGAAACCACTTCCCACATTTTACTGTCGCCACGATTCGCCGCGACATCGTTGACGATGCTTGCGCCGGCTTCGAGCGCCGCCCGGGCAACCGCAGGTTTC
The DNA here is from genome assembly GCA_036490655.1 of Verrucomicrobiia bacterium. Lineage (GTDB taxonomy): Bacteria > Verrucomicrobiota > Verrucomicrobiia > Limisphaerales > UBA11358 > UBA11358. The sequence goes on from DASXDM010000031.1 coordinate 78,141, forward strand.
ATCGTATCGATTGAAAGCGGAATATTGACCCTGCCCGCAAGACTTTTGAGAAGCGGCAGCACCCGGCGCAGTTCCTCTCTTTCAGAAACAGGTGCCGCGCCCGGCCGCGTGGATTCGCCTCCGATGTCCAGGATTTCTGCACCCTGTTCAACCAGCCTGAAGGCATGGGCGACCGCAGCGCCCGGCCGTAAGAATTTCCCGCCATCCGAAAATGAATCAGGCGTGATATTAACGATGCCCATGATGAGCGCCGGGCGCGGAAACTTGAACTTGAATTGGCGGGCGCAAAAAAGCATTCGCCCTAACGATTTACAATTTGTGATTTATGCGCAAACGGTAAATTGGCAAATCTTTCAAACTTTCGTCCGGAAATAGGCGATCGTATCCTTCAAACCCTGGGCCAGCGGCACGGCGGGCTCCCATTTCAGGATTTTCTTCGCCTTGGAAATATCCGGCTTTCGTTGCTTGGGATCGTCCTGGGGCAGCGGCTTATGGACGATTTTGCTTTTAGATTTCGTTGCCCGGATGATCTGCTCAGCGAATTGTAACATGGTCAATTCGATGGGGTTGCCGATATTCACAGGCAACTGATAGTCGCTCATCATCAATCGATAAATTCCCTCGATGAGATCCGAGACATAGCAAAAGCTCCGGGTCTGTTTCCCATCGCCAAAGACCGTGATCGGCTTGTTTTTTAGTGCCTGGCTGACAAATGCGGGAACGACCCGGCCGTCGTTGATCCGCATTCGCGGGCCGTAAGTGTTGAAAATCCTCACGATGCGCGTTTCAATCCCGTGTTCCTTGTGATAGGCCATCGTCATGGCTTCGGCGAAACGTTTGGCTTCATCGTAACAGCCGCGCGGGCCGATGGTATTGACATTACCCCAATATTCCTCGGTCTGGGGATGAACCAGGGGATCGCCATAGATTTCCGAGGTCGAGGCGATCAAGAACCGCGCCTTTTTGTTTTTGGCCAGGCCCAACGCCTTATGGGTGCCCAGCGACCCAACTTTTAACGTTTGGATCGGCAATTCGAGATAATCGATCGGGCTGGCGGGTGAGGCGAAATGCCAGACATAGTTCACCGGACAGTCGAGAAAAATAAATTCCGAGACATCCTGCTGGATGAATTTAAATGCGGGATTACCGCCCAGATGCGAGATGTTATCCACGCTGCCGGTGACGAAATTATCCAAACCGATGACTTTATGCCCGCGCGCCAGCAACAAATCCGTCAGATGCGAAGCAAGGAATCCGGCAGCGCCGGTGACGACTGATGTGGGCATTTGTTTTTTCATCGGATATAAATCGTGGGGCTCAAAATAACTAAATAATTCCCCGGTTCAATGATTTAGGAGTAAAACAGTCATTTTGCTCCAGTTCCGATAACCACTGCGGGGATCGTTTTTAACAAAATTTTCAGGTCCAGCCAGAGCGACCAGTTATCAATGTATTCAAGGTCGAGCCGTACCCAGTCCTTGAAATCAGAGATCTGGTTCCGCCCGCTGATCTGCCAAAGGCAGGTCAGGCCGGGCTTGACGCTCAAGCGGCGCCGATGGGCAAAATCGTTGAACCGCCGGACTTCATCCACCGGCAATGGCCGCGGGCCGACCAGGCTCATCTCGCCCCGCAAGACATTCCAAAGCTGGGGCAATTCATCCAAACTATATCTGCGAAGAAATTTCCCGATGGAGGTCACCCGCGGGTCGTTTGTGACCTTAAATACCGGGCCGACCATCTCGTTCATCGCCTCAAGTTCATGTTTGAACTGTTCGGCGTTGGTCACCATCGTACGAAATTTATAGAGCGTGAATGGCCCGCCATTGAGACCCGAACGTTGTTGTTTAAAGAACACCGGCCCCTTGGAGTTGGCTTTGATCAAAATGGCAACGATTAGAAAAATTGGACTTGAACAGATCAACAGCACACATGCGCCTACAAAATCCAGCACCTGTTTGATGATACTCTGCCAGGAAACCTCCGGAACCGAACTGAAAACCAACAACGGACGCCCAAACAATTCGTCGAGACTCGTGCGCGAAATCTGCGTCGTAAAAAAATCGGCGAGCAGCCAGAGCTCGACCCCTTCAAGTTCGCAGGCTTTGATGATATTCTCAATTTGCTCAAAATAAGTGTGGCGCGCGCTTAAGATCACTCCATTGATCGCATGTTCGTGGAGCACTTCGACGAGTTCCGGCAGCGGCCGTGCCAGGTCAAATTGCGCCACAATGGCAATGCTATCGTCTCGGCGTCCTTCCAGGTCATGGCACATCTTCTTGATCTCCTGCGCCGAACCGACCAGGACAAATCGCCGCTTATATTGGCTCTGGGCAAACTTGCTCTTGAACGCCATCCGCAGCAATTCCTCCTTGGAATAGATCAGCACAATGCTGATGATGCCGAAAAATGTCGTCACCCCGCGCGGCATCGTCAAATGAAAGATGTACGTGGCCAGGATCAGGCAAACCGTTGTGATCAGACTCCCCTTGAACAATGGCCATATGATCGCGCGGCGCGGCGCCAATGGCGGCCGGTTGTAAAAATTTTGCGATTCCAGGATCAATGCGGCCACCGGCATGAGCGGAAGAATCAGCCATTCGGCTTTATCAAAGTTGCTCATTTCAATCTGATCCAGTTTCAACCATGCCGCGATACTTGGATCGGCCCGGAAAAGAAAAGCGATATAAAAGCTCACCGCCACCAGAATGGCATCAGCCAATTGGTTTAATTGGGCCCTGATTTGACGGTCTCGCCGCAACATTTTCGAAAAAACAGCTTATTGAATCAGCAGGCGTCTAGCGAATTTAAAATTTTCCAGCCGGTGACAATTGAAACTCCGGAACTGACGCGGCGATCATTTTTTTCATCCGTTCGAACGTCGCGTCCTCCTGCCCGGGTTCGCACTCCGAAAAATAACTGATATAGGCCCACCGCTGCATCATGCTGGTCCTTAACAAATGCATGGCAAATTTTTCCAGCATTTTAAAGTGGCTCGGCGTTTCATCACCATCGGCAACAAACCAAAAAACGTAAACCCCGCTGACTTTTTCGCTTTGACCCCCGGGTTGTTGAAACGTTCCAGCGACTTTCCATTCCGACACCGGCAGGGTATAGGGTTCCGGACCGCCAATGGGAATGGTGGCGATGCTCTTGGCATAGGGATCCAGGCCCTGTCCGCGCAAACAATAATCGGCGTTATGAATGCTCGTCCGGTCCGTGCCCATCAGCACCACCGTCCCTTCGATCGGAATCTCACTGTCCGCAGATTTGTAAAGACGTTCGGCATAGCTCGTATCTTTCGGCAAATAGCCTAGGACCACTGCCGGCTCCGGCACATTGGTCGAAATGAAATCCAAAACACCCGCCGGCAACTCGATCTTCATCGCCACGCTCCCCGGAATGGGCGTGGCCCGGATGCCCGGCTGGCCCAATCGCGGGTGTTGTTTAAGCGCCGTCAGCAGCCCGGCGGCGATGGCGATCATGGCCAGCCCGGCGAACAATAAAATCCATTTCTGGTTTTTCATTTGTTTGCCTTTTGTTGTTCACGTTTTTCCATCCAGCGGCCGATCAGCAGGAAACCCGCGATCGCAGGCACGTAGGGAACCAGGCTGGTGAAAAAATTCTCATGGACAAAATTTCCGGCGTCCCGGCCGCCCATCGATGCCGTCAGGATGATCATCAGCATTCGCAATAGATTTCCCAGGATGGAAAATGGCGCCGCCAATACCATCAGCAAAGCCCGCTTCCAGGGTGAGCGAAAAAACACAAAACCATAGACCGTGGCCAGCAAAAAGATCGCCACCAGGCTGCGAATGCCACTGCATGCCGCCGCCACTTCGTAGGCATAGTTGCCGGATGGATCATATAATATCGTGCCCACGCGGATCACGTTCACGCCCAACAGGTGCGCGCATTGCTCAGTCATCCAGGAAACCAGTTGTTGCAATGGGAAAGTGATCATCTGGCCATGGGCGCCCAGGGGGAATGAAAAAATAAAAAGCCAGAAAGGGAAAAAACCGTGCCGCAACCAGGCGGGTCCCCAGGCCAAACCCATCAAGCCAAAAATTCCCAGGAAGAGCGCCACAATGGAAAAAAGCTGTTGTTGGATCAAAAAACTGAAGATGTGCAGCAGCAGCGCCCCCATAAAGATCAACATCCCCGGCCACCAGATTTTTAACGGCAATGCCAGCAGTTCCTTGCGTTTCCCCCAATATAGCCCCACCACCAGGAACGGAATCAACAGGCCATGGCTGTCGTCGGCATTGGGATCATTATATGCGCTATACAAAATCCTGAACAGGGAGGGCGAATGGATATAGCCAAGTATCGAATTGCCATAAAACTGGAAGAGCGCCAGCCATGCGGCCAATAATCCAAAAAAAAGCGCCTTGTTTGGCAGTCGATGCCAGCATTCAACCGTATCCAACCAATAATCCTGTGTTCCTTCGCTTTTTGGGTTTCCGTTCATTTGCGTGATGTTGCAGAATTAAGATTACCGAAGGGCTGTTTTTACTCAAATAAAAAAGGCGTTTCTTTTCCTTATCCCCGTTTTCAAAGGCCAATTTACATGTTAAACTAGGCCATAAGATCGCCTGTGAACGAAGTCATCCGTAAAAAAATCAGCACCTTGCCGCATAAGCCGGGCATCTATTTGATGCGTGACCGCCTGGGCTCCGTCATTTACGTCGGCAAGGCGCGCAATCTCCGCAAGCGTGTCAGCCAATACTTTCAAAAAGGGCGTCGCCTGGGTTGGGACCTGAAATTCAACGCGTTGGTCGAGGCCATCTGCGATTTCGATTTTCATCTCGTTCGCAACGAGCCGGAAGCGCTCTTGCTGGAAGGGAAACTCATCAAGGAGTTCAAACCGCGATACAATATCAGTTTCCGGGACGATAAACGATTTTTGATGCTGAAGGTGAACCTGAACGACCCCATTCCCAATTTCGCTTTTGCGCGCTTCAAGAAAGAGGACGGCGCCCGTTATTTCGGGCCCTTTGTCAACGCCACGGCGGCCCGTAACGTCGTCATGCTCGCGCGGAGACAATTCAACCTCCGCGGCTGCCGTGTTTTTACACCCGGTGAAAGTGATTACAAACATTGCCTCTATGCCCACCTGAAATATTGCACCGCGCCGTGCGTGGGAAATGTGACGCGCGACCAATACCTGGATCAAGTAAAAGCGGCCTGTGATTTCCTGGAAGGCCAATGCCATGAAATGCGCGAGCAACTTGAGGTGGAGATGAAGAAGGCCGCCGCTGCCCAGGACTTCGAAAAAGCCGCCAGCCTGCGCGACATGCTCCGCGACTTGAAGACCACGACGCGCCGAACCGAAAAATTCGCGCGCATCCCTTATTCATTGCCGGGAAACATCCAACCGCTGGGCGATTTGCAGGAATTGGCCGCTGCCCTGGACCTGCCATCGCCGCCGCAGCGGATCGAGGCGTTCGACATCTCTAATATCAGCGGCACGTTCGCCGTCGCGTCCCTGGTCAGCTTCAAAAATGGCCGGCCAGACCGTGCCAACTATCGCCGGTTCCGGATCAAAACCGTGGAGGGCCAGGACGATTTTGCCGGCATGGCCGAAGTCGTCCGGCGGCGTTACACGCGGATTTTGAAAGAATCGGCACCGGCACAGAAAACGAAGGATGACGATGCGGGCGAAGCCGTGCCCGCCGAATTGCAAAAGCTCGTGGATGAAACCAGCCGCAAAGTGAAACGGCGGATTCCCGTGAAGAACTTTGAAATGCAGGCCGGTTCAAATTTGCCGGACCTGATCCTGATCGACGGCGGGCGCGGACAGTTGGGTATGGCGACCGGCGAACTGAAAAAGCTCGGACTGGAAAAAATCCCGGTCATTGGCCTGGCAAAAGAATTCGAGGAGATTTGGCTGCCGGAAAAAAATGCGCCCTTGCGCCTGGGCCTCGACCATCCTGCCACAAAATTATTGCAGCGCATCCGCGACGAATCGCATCGGGTGGCCAATTCCTATAACGCCCAACTCCGGCTCAAGCGCATCTCCGAGAGCGTCCTGGATGATTTTCCCGGCATCGGCGAACGGCGCAAGGCGGCCTTGCTGAAAAAATTCGGCTCCGTGCGGCGCTTGCAATTGGCGACCCTCGAACAGATCGCCGAAGTGCCGGGCTTCGGCGGCAAAGCGGCGGAAGAGTTGAAAAGTTTTTTGATCGCGCGCAGCTAGGCCTTGCGTTTTTTGAACCCGGCAATGACTGTTCCCACCCCGGTTAAGGTGATTATTGTCCCGATGACGACCGGCCAAAATATGCCCGTATTCCAGGCCATTCCATAATGATAATGTTTGGCGAGAGCCGGCATGATTATTGCCGGGCCGAAGAGGATCATAAAAATTCCGACCAGAACGATTAGGGCTTTTTTCATAAGTTTTCTTTCTTCTTTTTTGAATTCATTTTTTAACTCAACCGGTTTGCCGATGTGGGCGGCAGAGATTTCAAACGCCTCTTTTTCATCCCGGCCCAGGCCCATTTGCCGCTCGATCTCTTCTCGTAAATGACTTTCCAATTCCTCCAGCGGCACAGGCATATTGATCCCGGCGGCCAGCATTTGTGCTCGCCATTCGGCAATCGATTTTTCGAGGTCAAATATCATTTTCTTATACGGCTGGTTTTGTTCTTTGCGGCTGGTGCAATAGCCAGATCGAGACCAGGCTGAAAATGGTGAGTGCACCACCAGATATTGAAAGCCACCTAAATGTTATAATTTGTGCGACAGCTGCTAATACGGTTAAAAGTGCAAGGAACCTAATCATACGGCGGCCCACATTTGCGCCACGAAATAAATAAATACTTCCAAATACCCCAGACAGATAGACTATTAAGCCGATTATCAGGGAAAGGCCACCATCGTTAAACCAAACTTGCATAGGAAGGGCCAGGTATTGCCCGAACGTTGCAACCAATTCAGGCAAAACCCATAGGCATTGCGCCATCCATAACGCTGCGAGAATACGATTAGTTTTTGTTGCCCGCCCCTCACCCATTAGTCCCCAAAAGTCCTTGGCTTTTGCGAACTCTGTTTTCAAAACGTCTCCTTGCCCGAGCCGCAAAACGGTCGTTTCAAACGCAGTTTGTGCATTCGTTCCAGATTGAATCTGCTGTTCGATATCTTCTCGAAGATGACTTTCTAATTCTTCCATCGGCACAGGCGCTTTAATGCCGGTCGCCATCATTTGTCTCCGCCATTCCGCGATTGATTTTTCGAGGTCAAACATATTGGGTCGGATTTTTTTGGTTGCTGCGGAATTTTACCGTCGAAAGACACAACAGAAGGAAGGAAAACCCCCAGAGATAGCACCCCAACATCACCCCTTTTTGCCCCATATGCGTGACTAGTAACAAGATATATGACCAGACCAAAGCCAGCGCTCCAAAAAATGAAAAACGCAACCATTTCAAAGAGCGGGAATTTTGTGAAAATCGGACCAACAGCCACGGCGATGCGATCATAAGCAGATTGGCCAGGGTCAACGATGCTAAATAAACTTCCCCAAAATTCCATGGACCAGACCAACTCAAAGCGGTGAGCGATATCCCGGCGCACTGCCACCCCCATCCATTCTGAATAGCAGGCAGAAAAAAGGAGGCGACAAACACTATCCATGCCGTCCATGCGAGAGGCCGGTTCCAACCAAATATTTCGATCTTCTTGAATTCACAGGCCAATGGCTCGGGACACCCAATCTGTTTCACAGCCAGATCGAAAGTGTGTGACAGATTCTTGGCCAGCGAAGCCTGCCGACTAATCTCATCCCGCAAATGACCTTCTAGTTCTTCAAGAAAAGCCAATTTGATTCCCGCGGCAAGCATTTGGGCTCGCCATTCAGTAATCGATTTTTCAAGGTCAAACATATTGCTCCTTTTTGAGGCCGGCCAAAACGGAATGGACCAACGACCATTGCTCCTGGTGTTTGGCCATCGCCGCTTTGCCGTCTTTTTTGAGGGAATAGTACTTCCGCTTTCTCCCGGTCTCGCTTTCGCCCCAGCGCGACTTGATCAATCCCCGATGTTCCATCCGGTGCAGCACCGGATACAACATCCCGTCTGTCCATTGCAGCTTGCCCTCGGAGCGCTGCTTGATTTCCTGGATGATCGCGTAGCCGTAACTTTCGCCTTTGGATAAGAGGGACAAAATCAGCGGCTCAGCCGAGGCGGCGACCAGTTCTTTGCGTATCATAGGGACACTATACATAGAGACTAAATGTATGTCAAGCGGCAAATGCGCCGAAAGTATTTTCGTGCGCACCCTCCCTTTTCCTGTCTTAATTTCCCCATGAATATCCAGGTGGCTGTCCTCTGTGATGCTGCGACCGACGACCATGGAAAGTTGAACCTCCTCGGCGCGTTCGATTCCATTCTCGCCGCACAATTGCCCGTCGTCCATCCGCAGTGCACGGTGGCCCTTCGCGTCACCTTCGTCTCCGGCGACGAAGGCAGCCGGCGGCTTAAATTGAATTTCGTCAACGCCGACGGCAAGAACATCATGCCGCCGATCGATATTCCTGTCCCCGTCGAAATGCCCGAAGACGCCCATTTCGTCACCCGCAACTTCATCGTCAACATCCAGGGGCTCAAGTTTCAGGAACTCGGCCTTTATTCCGTGGACGTGCGCCTGGACGATAAATCCCAGGCGAGCATCCCCCTTTGGGTGAAAAGCCTGCCCACGCCAGCTTAACAACTACCCATCTTGCGCGGCTATGGTAGAAATGGATTGCCACATCGCCGGATGTTGAGCAGCTTGTTTTTTTCCACGAAACAAAAACCGGCCGAGCCATCAATTAAATCACGAAGCATAAATGACCCCGGCAAAAAAATTCTTCGGAGGGCTTGAATCTCTGCGTGGTGTGGCGGCTCTGATTGTTGTCCTGCTCCACATCAAATGGCTGAACCCTTTGACCCATCTTCTCTTTTTTCGCAATGGCTATCTGATGGTGGACCTTTTTTTTGTGCTGTCCGGTTTTGTTATTTGCCATAACTATCGCCAAAAAATTGTGAGTTTTAAGGCCGTAGGCCATTTTATGCTCCTGCGATTTGGCCGGCTGTATCCGCTCCATCTGTTTTGTTTGGTCTGCTTTCTGGTGATTGAAGTTGCGAAATACGTTGCCGGGTTGAAATTCCATTTTTCTCCCTATGCCAGCACCGCCTTTTCCATTAACAACACTCCATCTTTCATCGCGAACCTATTGTTGGTTCAAGCCTTTTGCCCGTTTGCGAAGATTACCTTCAACGGCCCAAGCTGGAGCATTTCAACGGAATTTTATTCCTACCTGCTCTTTGCCTTGACGGTATTGACGTTTCCCAAAAGGAGACACCTGGTGATCGTTTCCGGCTTCCTCGTTGTCCTGACTTCGTTCCTTTTGATTTTTTGGGGCGTCAGCGGGGTTGAAGAAGTTACGGGTTGGAGCTTTGTGCGATGCCTTCTTGGTTTTTTTACAGGTGTTTTGGCTTACCATTTCTATGAGCGCTTTCATTTCAACATTTCCCGATTGAGCGGGAAAATTACTCTTTGTTCGCTGGTCTTTTTGGTTGTCTTTATGTCCTTAAGTCAAAACGACTGTTTGAACGGAATTTTTGTCCTGCCGGTTTTTTTTGGGTTGTTAGTCGCCATTGCAGCTGAATCACCGGGAGGAGGTATTTCAAAAATCTTGGAAAGCGCTCCTTTGCGATGGTTGGGAAAGGTTTCCTATTCAATTTACATGACCCATTTAATGGTGTTGATGCTTGTGTCTCGTTGCGTTGATTTCAGTCAGCGGTACTTCGGCCCGAATTATCGTGAAGCACTTGGGATTGGCTTTGTTTTTTTGGCGGTATCGCTGGTTTTGCTTATTTCTCACCTGACGTATCATTGGATCGAGAAACCTTGCCAAAACGAATTTCGCGGTTTGGCGGCAAATCGGTTCTTTAAAAAAGGATGATTATTTGGCCGTAATTGGCTAATCCTGTTTCGCGCCCATGATTATGAGGCTCCTTCGCGCCGGGGGCGGCAGCACTTGAGTCTTGAACCTTCGGCCCCGGCTCTTAATAATTTCCCCATGTCTAACAACACCGTCCTCCAACTCGAACTGCCGGGAATCAAAAAATTGAAGAGCGGCAAGGTCCGCGAAGTCTTCGATCTGGGCGACAGCCTGTTGTTCGTGGCGTCCGACCGCATTTCCGCGTTCGACGTCATCATGCCCAACTGCATCCCGCGCAAGGGCGAGGTCCTCACACAGATCTCGTATTTTTGGTTCGCCCAAACCCAATCCTTCCAGCCGAACCATTTGATCTCTCACGCCGGCGACCCGCTGCCAAAAAACCTCCAGCCCTTCGCCGACAAACTCTCCGGGCGCTCGATGATCGTAAAAAAATGCCAACCCCTGGCCATCGAATGCGTGGTGCGCGGCTACCTGGCCGGCAGCGGATGGAAGGAATATCAAAAATCCCAGACCGTGTGCGGCATCAAATTGCCTCCCGGCTTGAAGGAATCCTCCGAATTGCCTGAACCCATCTTTACCCCCGCGACCAAGGCCGAGACCGGCCATGACGAAAACATCTCCTTCGAGGAAGCGAAAAAAATTGTCGGCAACGACATCGCCGAACAGGCCCGCGCCTCCAGTTTGAAGATCTACAATACAGCCCGCGAAATGGCGCGCAACCGCGGCATCATCATCGCCGACACCAAATTCGAATTCGGCATCAGCGACGGCAAACTGATCCTGATCGATGAAGTTCTTACGCCCGATTCCTCGCGTTTTTGGCCTGCGGATCAATACGCGCCCGGCAAAGGCCAGCCCAGCTTCGACAAACAATTCGTCCGCGATTATCTGGAAACCCTCGATTGGGACAAAAATCCGCCCGGCCCAAAATTGCCGGACGATGTCGTCGCCAAAACCACGGCAAAATACCTGGAAGCCTACGAGAAAATCACCGGGAAGAAGTTGTAAGGGGTAGTTCATTAGGTTGCCAGGAACAATAAGCGGTTTGACCAGGTTTGACTCGCTATTGTCCAGCTATAAGATGTTGAAGTTAAGTATTTTATGGTTTTGATTTGTTTCTATTTTTGGGATGTTTTGCGCAAGTAGTTTTGCCAGAGGGATTTATTCAAATGGCCGCAGGCTGATTAATTGCGTCATTTCATACAGACTATGCGGCAGTTTCAACTTCTTCTTCAAAATCGCCAGCAAAAGATAGGAGCAGATGGCCGCCCACAACTGGCACTGCACCGCATTGGGACTTTGGCCCAGAAAAGTGTCGGGACGGAGGTGTTGTTTGATCCATTTGAAGAACAGCTCCACCTGCCAACGCTTCTTGTAAAGTTCGGCCGGAGTGGCGACTGGCAGGGCAAATTGGTTGGTCAGCAGGAACAGGGATTTTCGCCGCGACTCATCGAATACCTTCACTCGACGCAGCGGTGCGGGATAACGCCGCCGGGAAGGCGGATGGTTTGATCGCAACGCAAGCCAGCCAGCTTGTCCACCGGGCGGGAAAGACCGGTCTTCAAATACAATCTCGGGGAGTAGGAACGTCCAAGAATTCTATCAAGGTAGGAACTTGATCTGAAGCCTTCGGCCTCGCTGAAGATTTGTAAGGCTTCAATACATAATTCTTTGACTCCTGTGCGCCCATTTCAAAAGAGTTCTATTTGCGTGTTTTCTTTGGACAACTTTGATTTTTTTTCTGATCCAAGCATTTTTAAAAATTCTGCCTCCGACAGAATCCTAATAGCAAGCTGCTTGGCTTTTTCCAATTTTGAGCCAGCTTCCTCACCAGCTAAAACAAAATCTGTATTTTTACTGACAGAGTTGCTGACATTTCCCCCAGCTTTTCGAATTAAATCGGATGCCTCATCGCGGGTCATAGACTTTATGGACCCAGTCAGAACAAAGGTCTTATTTTGCAACGGTTTTTCAAAAGGACTTGTCTCATTAGATTTTCCTGAAATACCAAGTTTTTTTAAACGTAAAAGAGTTTCTTTTCCTATATTAGATCGAAAGAAGTGAATAATATTTTTGGCGATTTCGGGTTCAATTTCGTTTGTGATATTGAAAATGGGCGGACCTGCCTGAATGGTGCGCTTTTCACTTTTTTGCGCTTTCGTGATGTTTATCTTTAAACCAGATTGTTTGAGTCTTGAGGCCAAATCCTCAATTTTTATGTTAAGCTTCTGTTGTTTATTGATTCGAAGTTCGCGTTCTTTAATTTCTCGATGCTTCAATTTTTCAATTTTCTTTTGAATTTCAAAATATTGTTTCTGAAGCGTTGTTGTTCTGTTTGAAACCAATTCTTTCGCAAGATTTTTTGCTAGTTTCTCTTCATCAAGCCTTGCCCTGCGAATGGATGGCATATTGTCAACTGAATCAGGGCTAACTTTTTTTGCTTCATTGACCGTTTTCACAAGCTCAATTGAATCTTTAAGAATTTTAGATTTAGCCAAATGGCCGAAATTGCTATGAAATTTTGCAATTTGGTATGCAGTTGTTTCGCCAACATTAGGGATTCCAAAAGCATAGAGCCAGCGAGCTAAAGAAAACGTCTTGGCGCGTTCCAATGCCTCGACGACTTTCATTGCATTCTTCCCCCCAAAAATTCGAGGCTCAGACTTTGTTCCAAGATTTAATTTGCTGAGTTGATCTACTTTTAATTCAAACAAATCGAGAGGCTCTTTAACTAAGTTATATTCAATAAGTTTTTCGGCTACCGCTCCTCCCATACTTTCAACATCTAAAGCGCGGCGTTGAGCCATGAATTCAAGACGCCGAATTTTTTGAGCCGGACAACCTGCAATGTTTTGACAAAGCCAATCAACATATTCGGCTTTTCTTTCGATCTTCGATCCACATTTTGGGCATATTGTGCCGATTAAGCTCAAGTCATCGGATTTGAACGGACATTTAGCGAGCTTTTCTTGAGAACACTTGGCAAAAACTCTATATCGAGTATCGCGAGCAATTGGGCCATTACAAGCAGGGCATTTATTGTGGATATGTTGTGACAAATCAAAGGCCACCGCGCTTCGGGGGCGTTTCGCTTCCACCACACTGACGACCGCCGGGATCACTTCGCCGGCCTTCTCGATGACCACCGTGTCGCCGATGCGGATGTCTTTGCGTTTGATTTCGTCTTCGTTATGGAGGGTGGCGCGGCTGATGGTGCTGCCCGCGAGGAACACGGGTTCGAGTTCCGCCACCGGCGTGAGGGCGCCGGTGCGGCCCACCTGGATGGTGATGTCGTTCAGCTTCGTCTCCGCGCGTTCCGCGGCGTATTTGTAGGCGATGGCCCAACGCGGCGCCTTGGCAGTGAACCCGGCGCGCTCGCGCTGGGCGAAAGAATTCAACTTGATGACCGCGCCGTCGGTCTCGTAGGGGAAATTTTTCCGGATCTTATCCAATTCATCGATCGCGGCGAGAAGCTCATCAGCGGAATGACAACGCCAGACGCGTTCGGGCGTTTTGAATCCGAACGATTTCAGCCAGGCGAGCGATTCGGTATGTGTTTGGGGCAACTCGTCTGTGCCTTCGATTTTGCCCAGCCCGTAAATGACGATATCCAGCGGGCGTTTGGCGACAAGGCGCGGGTCCAATTGTTTGAGCGAGCCGGCGGCGGCGCTGCGGGGATTGGCAAAAAGTTCCTCGCCGGCTGCCTTGCGCTCGGCGTTCATTTTCTCGAAACCGGCCTTCGTCAGGAACACTTCGCCGCGGACTTCCAAAATTCCCGGCAACCCCTTGGTCCGCGCGGCATGGGACAGGTCGAGGGGAATGCTCCGGATCGTTTTGAGGTTGCTGCTGACATCGTCGCCGGTGGTGCCATCACCGCGCGTGGCGCCGACGGCGAATTTTCCATCCTCATAACGCAAGCTCATCGCCAGGCCATCCACTTTGGGTTCGACCGACCAATCCAACGGTTCATCCGGCAAAAGTTTTTGGAGGCGTTTCACGAAATCGCGGACTTCCTCCTGCGAATAGGTGTTGTCCAGGCTCAACATCGGCAACAGATGGCGGGCGGGTTTGAACGCCTTGATCGGCTCGCCGCCGACGCGCTGGCTCGGTGAAGCCGGCGTGACGAGATCCGGGAAATCTTTTTCGAGGTCGAGCAGTTCGTGGTACAGTCGGTCATACTCGCGGTCGGAGATTTTTGGCGCGGCCTCGACATAATAAGCGCGGTCATGCCCGCGGATCTCCTCGACCAACCGGGCGTGGCGCTTTTTGGCTTCGGCTTGTGTCACCGGCAGATATTTAACGCAAACAAGCAAAGAAGCAAAGCCGTTACCTGACATTCCAGTGTAAATATGTAAATCTTCTTTGACCAATCGGCCATGTAGTTTTACGTTGACGGCGTGCAAGGAGAATTGACGAAAGCTTTTCATTTATCGGAAAAGCAATGGCTTCGGCGCGCGCCGCTTCCACGGACCTATTCGGATTTTCTGGGCCGAAAGCTTTTTTTGTTTTTGATCACTTTGCAGGGATTGGGCGCTTTTGCCCTTATCACCCTGGCGGTGATCTTGAGGAAATTCAGTGTTGCGCCGCAAGTGATCCATCCGATGATCCGGCGGGAGATCTCCCGCGCCGGTATCCAATTGTTGCCGATGTTTTTGTTTGTGGCCTTTGTGCTCGGTTTCCTGGTCATCGGGCAAACCGTATCGGTCGCGGCGCGGTTCGGCGCTTTTGATTATATCGGCACCGTCATGGTCACGGTGGTGGTGCGCGAACTGGGGCCGCTCCTGGCGGCGGTGCTGATGCTTGCGCGTGTCGGCACGGCCAATGTGATCGAGCTTGGCACCGCGCGCGCCTTGAATGAAGTCGAGGCGCTGGAAGCCGTCGGCATCGACCCGGTTCATTATCTGATCGTGCCGCGGGTCATTGGCATGACCGCGGGGGTCTTTTCGTTGACGGTTTATTTGATCCTGGCCGCATTGGCCAGCGGCTATCTGTGCGTCTTTTTGCAGAATGTGCCGCTGACCCCGGGCGATTATTTCAAGGAACTCGCGGATTCCCTGAGTTGGCTCGACTTTGCGCTGCTCGCTTTGAAATCCTGCGCCTTCGGATTTTTTATCGGCATCGTCACCTGTTATCACGGCCTCGCACAACCGTTGCGGCTGGAAGAAGTTTCCCGGGTGGCCGTCCGCGCCATCGCCCAGGGCATCATCGTGTGTGTCGCCATCGATGCCATTTTTTTCCTCCTCTACCTTCACGCATGAGCGATAATCAAATTCCGGCCATCGAAATGCGCGGGGTAGCCATCGGCGCGATGAACGATCCCGCCTATGTCATGCTCGAGAAAGTGGATTGGACAGTCGCGCCGGGAGAATTTTGGGTCATCGGCGCGCCGCCGTACTCCGGCAAGAGCGACCTTTTGATGACGGCGGCGGGATTGATCCCGCCCGTGGACGGCTGCTACAAATTTTATGGGAATGAAACGCGCATCTTCGACGAATCCCGCCTCGCCGACCGCTTGCGCATGGGATTTATTTTTGAGAATGCGTCGCTCTTCCACTATTTGACCGTCGCGGAGAATGTCGCATTGCCCTTGCGCTATCACCAGAACCTGGAACCGGAAGAAGGAATGAAGCGGATCGACCAGTTGCTGCAACTGGCTGAATTAAAACCCATCGCCGACGTGACGCCGATAAACCTGCCGCGAAGCTGGGTCAAGCGCGCCGGCCTGGCGCGGGCGCTCGCCTTGCATCCGGATGTTTTGTTGGCGGACAATCCTCTTGGCGGGTTGGAGGCGCGCCACGTCCATTGGTGGGTCCGTTTTCTGGATGAATTATCGCTTGGACACAAATCTCTCATCGGAAAACCGATGACAATCATCGCAACGACCGACGATTTCCGTCCCTGGCGGGGCGGCAACCGGCGGTTCGCATTGTTGAAAGATAAAACTTTGGTCCAATTGGGTTCGTGGGACCAGATGTCTTCCTCCAGCGATCCGCTGGTCAGGGAGTTGCTGGCCGCCCCCCTTGAAACCGAGGAGGCATCCGCCTGATTTTTACGCACCGACTTTATGCCATTACAAGATCTTACCCCGCAACTTCGCACCCGATTAAGCCACATGGAACGCGCCGTCGGCTGGTTCGTTTTTCTTGCGACCGCCCTGCTGGTTTTTGGGTTTGGTTATTATCTGTATCATGTCGCCGATCAACGCGGCTGGTTCAAGATCAAGGCGAATTTTCATACTTACCTCCAAAGTTCGGCCGGCTTGAGCGTGGGCGACCCCGTCTATCTCATGGGTTTTTCGGTCGGTCACATCACGGACGTTCATCCCATGCCGCCGAACGACCCGCTGCACCGTGGAGTGTATGTGCAATTCGATGTTATCGCGCCCGACTTTCGTTACATTTGGACAGAAGGTTCCTATGTAAAGATTAATGCAGCCGGGTTCTTGAATCAGCGCCTGATCGAGATCACCCGTGGCACCAACGGATATGAAAAATGCCTTACCCAGCCGATCACTGTTTTTTCAAACCTCACTGATCTGCAGCAACAGGTGGCCGCCCAACCGGGACAATGGCAATTGTCCCAGGAGATTTACGACGAAAATTCCAACCTGTTGTATCGCGCTTTCACTTTTTTGAATACCTCCAATCTCGAGCGCATCGGACAATTGAATCTGCCCATCATCCACGCTTACAACAACACGGAGGCGGACAAGCATTACATCGTCGCGTCGTGGCACCCGAAGAACCATACTTATGAGAATTTTACGCCGGGAGATGAAACGGCCTATCTGGCCCCGATTGAGACGCCGCCGGTTTCGGACGAATTACAGGCGATGATCCAACAGGTGCAATCCGCCCTGCCGGCGGTCATTGCGCTGACCAATAAACTGACGGCGATCCTCGATAACAGCGCCCAGGTCACTTCCAATCTGAACATTGCCATCATCGCCATCCACCCCGTCCTGACGAATGCCAACTTGTTGGTCGGTCATCTGGACAACAACATCAATCCGGTTTTGACGAACGCCAACGCGCTGGTTGCTCACCTCGATACCAACGTCACCTCATCGCTCGTCAGCCTGGCTGACATCACCAGCAATCTTGCCGTGCAGGTCCAATCGAACTCGAACATGTTGAGCGGCATTTACAAGACCATCATTGATTACGATGATTTTGTGCAGGGACTGAAACACCACTGGCTGTTGCGCTCGGCATTTAAGAACGAGAACAAGACCAACTCGCCGCCGGCCGCGCCATCTGCGCCGTTGACCTCCCCGCGCCAGAAGCCGTAGCTATTGGACCCCGCCGCCGCTTTTTAAAAACCAATCGGCAAATAATTTTATGCCCTGCTCGATCTTGATCTGCGGATTATAGCCGAGTTTTTGCCGAGCCCTGGTGATATCCGCATAGGTGATGGGCACATCGCCCGGTTGCAGGGGTTGGCGATCGATGATGGCCTTTTTTCCCAGAGCATTTTCGAGCAACTCGATCGTCCGGCTTAACGAAACCGTTTGCGATTCGCCAAGATTGAAGATCTCAAAACCGAAATCCTTCTTTGTCGCCGCCATCACCCCGTCAACTGTATCAGAGACAAACGTGTAATCGCGCGCGGCGGTGCCGTCGCCGAAAACGGGGATGGGTTTCCCGGCAGTGATCAATTGGGCAAATTTAAAGATCGCCAGGTCCGGGCGCTGGCGCGGGCCGTACACCGTGAAAAAGCGCAACATCGTCACATCCATCTTATAGAGATGATGCCAGACATGGCCGAGCGCCTCGCCGGCCAGCTTGCTGGCGGCATAAGGCGAGATGGCGGAAAAAATCGGATCGCTCTCCGAAAACGGCACCTTGGAATTCAACCCATACACCGACGAAGAAGACGCGATGAGGATTTTTTTCACGCCGGATTTCCGGGCAGCTTCGAGCACATTGACGGTGCCTTCCACATTCACGCGCTGGTAAAGCGCCGGGTCGGCGAGGCTTGGCCGGACGCCGGCGCGTGCCGCCAGATGGATGACCTGGTCGAATTTGACCGAGGAAAAGATTTCTGCCAGCGCGGAGACATCCGTGATGTCCCCTTGGACAAATTCGTAGGGCTTCGCCAGGGCCTGGACTTCGCGGATGTTACGCCGCTTGAATTGGGGATCGTAAAAATTGTTGAGATCGTCAAAGGCCCAGACGCTGTGGCCCTCGCGCAACAACCGTTCGCAGACATGCGAACCGATGAAGCCTGCGCCGCCGGTGACGAGAAAATTCATGGAGAAACGCTAACAATCCAAGCCTGCGCTGTCGAGTGCGCCTAATGGCTTAGTTTAAAATTGGTGCGCCCTTACAGGGCGTAATGACCATTGCCGAGATTCCGAGGGCGTTGCCCTCGGCTACGATGGTCCAGGCCGTTGGCCTGCTGGTTGTGTTCCATTTGTTTACCCACGGCGGACCTCGAAGAACCAATTTCCTACCCCCACCTTTGCGTCCTTCGTGTTCTTTGCGTGAGAACTTTATTTCGCCGTGAGCCGGATGATCTCCCGCAACGTCGTCTGCGGTTTGAATTTCACGAACCGTTCCAGCTTTTCCACCAACGGCTTGCGGCGGCGCATGTCATCAAAGCCTGGCGCATAGGCCTGGTCGTAGGGAATTAATTGAATCTTTGATTTTGACCCAAGCGTTTCCACGACGAGTTTTGCCAGGTTGCCCATGGAGATCTCCTCCGTGCCGCCGATATTGAAAATCTCGCCGCGCGCGCTTTTGCAGTTTTTCAAACGAACCATCGCTTCCACCACGTCATTGACGAGGCAAAAACAGCGCGTCTGTTTGCCATCGCCGAAAACCTTGAGCGGCACGTTCTTTTTTGCTGAGGCAATGAATCGCGGCAACACCATGCCATAACGCCCGGTCTGGCGCGGCCCAACGGTGTTGAACAATCGCGCGATGACCACCGACAGCTTTTTCTCCCGTGCACAGGCCAGCGCCAGAAATTCATCCGTCAGCTTCGAGCAGGCATAACTCCAGCGCGATTGGTTCGGGGGGCCGATGAGCAGGTCGTCGTTCTCGCCAAATTCCTCCTTGGCGCTCTTGCCATAAACTTCTGAAGTGGATGCTAATAAGACCGGCGTGGAATGTTTCACGGCAACTTGCAGCAGGATTTCCGTCTCGTGAAAGCTTGATTCGAGCACGTGCAACGCGGATTTGACCACCAGTTCCACACCAACTGTCGCCGCCAGGTGAAAGATAAATTCCGCATTCGCCGCGAGCCCGGGGAGTTCCTTGCATTTCGAAATTTTGCTTTTGATGATCCGGAGCCGTGGATTTTTTTTGACCGCTCGCAGGTTTTCCATGCTCCCGGTCGAAAAATCGTCGATCACCACAACGCTTTTGCCGTCGTGCAGCAATCGTTCCACGAGGTGCGAGCCGATGAAGCCCGCGCCGCCGGTGACGAGGATGTGCTTTGTCTTTTTCATTTGAGCGCGGCGGCGATGGCAACCGCGAGTTTTTGGCGGTAATCGCCGCTCTCAATCAGCCTGGCTTCAGCGGGATTAGATAGATAACCGTTCTCGATCAAGACGGCCGGGCATTTCTGGTTGCGCAGCACTTCGATATACCGGACGTGACGCACACCGCGATCTTTCATCCCGATGTCATGGATCAATGCGCCCTGCAATTTCACAGCCAGTTGCAGGCTTTGCCCGTCGAAATCGTTGCTCGATAATTTTTCCGGCCACGGATCGGAATAACCGCGGGTGACGGTTGAAGGCATTCCTGTTGGCGTGTAGCAATACGTTTCCAATCCGGCTTGTTTGGTATCGGGAGCGCCGGAATTAAAATGCAGGCTGATATAAAGGTCTGCATGATGCGCCGTGGCGAACACGACGCGGTTGGAGTTGGCCACATATTCATCACTGTTGCGGATGAGATAAACCGTCCACCCATTCGTTTCGAGCAGCGGTTTGAGGCGCAACGCCAGGTCGAGGGTGAATTCCTTTTCATTTCGGCCATCCAAAACGCTGTGCGTGCCGGTATTGGAACCGCCATGGCCGGGATCGATCACGATGACGTGATTTCCGGTGAAGGCCAGCGGCGGGTCGCACAACAATGGCTCCAGGTTTTTTTGCAGGTCCAGTTCGTCCAGATAGATATCACCATCGATCAATTGCGGGGCAAAGCCAAGATTGATGGCGACATCATTCCATGTCGCTTCGATGCTCCCGATCTCCAGGACCATCTCACCGCGATTTGAGCCAACGGCATATTCGGCCACCGAAAGGTCTCGAAGACGATGAGGCGAGCCGATGTGGTGCGCCGCCGCCCATTCACGGAGGGGGACCCACGCATTCACCCTGGGCACGGGCTGCTGTTGGACGGCCTGCGGTTTTGGATTCGGATGCGCTGCGGGCGCTTCCGGTTCCTGGTAAACGCGCGGCTGATAAATTTCGGGCGCATTGGAAGTGTTCCAATTCAACTGCGAAGTTCCACTGACCGGTTCGGCTTCCTCAACTTGCGCCGGCGGCTGGGGCGGGGACGTTGAGCATCCCGCCAGTAAAAGACTCGCTACAAAAATGATTCCGGCAAACTTGAACACGCGCCAATTGTGCGGAATGGATTTGAGGACTCAAGCTGTTTTGACATCAAGAGTGATGAAAGGCGCGGTGTTGCCGGTAAAGGGCAAGCAATGATTGGATTTGATTGGCCAGCGTGTTCTGGCCGGTTTGTTGCGCCAGGGCGATCGCACGATTCGCCATGTTGGATGCTTCCTCGAATCGTCCGGCTTCGGCATAGGCGGCGGCCAGCGTGTTCAAAATGACCGGGTCCAGCCCATGCGAAAGCGTGGCGGCGTGTTCCGCCAGGGACACCGCTTTCGGGCCATTGCGGATTTGCGCGTTTCCGTCTGTGGCAAAGATCCAGGCCAGCGCATTCAAAGGTCCGGTCCAATCCGGCTGCAATCGGATCGCCTCCTGCAAATGGAAGATAGCCTGGTCTGGCTGCCGCAGGATGGCCAGGCAACGGCCTGATTGAAATTGCGCTTCCGGCGACTCCGGATCGATGCGCAAGGCCTCGGAAAATTCCTGTGTGGCATCGGGAACGGCGCCCAACCGGAATAGCGCGAGGCCAAAATTAAGGTGAAGGCTCGCATTATCCGGATTTAATCGGATGGCTTCGCGATATTGTGCCACCGCATCGTCCGGCTTCCCCTGCATCAGCAGCGCGGCCGCTAAATTATCATGGAGGTCGACATTGTCCGGTTGGAGCGACACGGCATGGTTCAGCAGGGCGATGGCTTCATCGAAATGCCCTTCCGTTGCCAGGACCGTACCGAGGTTGCTGTAAGCATCCGGGTAATTCGTTTGGAGCCGGATGGCTTGTTCGTATTGGGCGATTGCGGCATTGGTCTGACCGTCACGCATCAGGGCCACGCCATAATTATTTTGCATCACTGCATCATTCGGGGCCAGTCGCGCTGCTTCAGCATAATGGGGAAACGCATCGTGAACATCACCGGCGGCAGCGAGTGCTGTGGCATAATCATTTTGCGCGAGGGCATTATCCGTGGTGACGGCCAGGGCGCGGTCGAAGAGGGTGACGCCATTGCGCCAGAATTGAAGCTGATAGGCCGTATCCACTGCACAAGCCAGCAGGATGACCGCCCCGGCGAGACCCGCTGTCTGTTTTGGGAATCGCCAACGGGCCATCGTCTCGGCTGCGCCCCAAACAAATATTATAAACAGGCCGATGATGGGGATATACGTATACCGGTCTGCCGATGATTGATCGCCGACTTGGACCAAACCGATCACCGGCACAAGGGTTCCCAGATACCACAGCCAGCCCATCAATAAATAGGGCTTTTGTTTTGCGGCCAGCAGGAAAGATATGGAAATCACCAGTAAAACAATTCCCGCGCCCGCGGCCAACCCGATGGAGATTGGTGAAAAAGGATAGATGACCGCCAGCTTCGCCGGCCAAAACGTTCTTCCGATGTACTCAATATAGGAAACCAGGGCGTTGGCCACCTGAAAGCCGGGACTGTGAGCGGTCGCAGTTGTTGCGCCGGCGCTTTTTTGCGCTGCCCAGGTGATGACACAAAATGTCACAGTCAGTCCAAAGAACGGCCACTTCTCCAAGATCAGCTTCTGTGTTTTTGAAAGATTGGGCATGCGTTCCAATGGCCAAAAATCCAACAGCAACATCACGAACGGAAGGGTGACAAGCATGGGCTTGGACAAAAGCCCGAGCATGAAAAA
Organism: Verrucomicrobiia bacterium; assembly: GCA_036490655.1. Taxonomy (GTDB): domain Bacteria; phylum Verrucomicrobiota; class Verrucomicrobiia; order Limisphaerales; family UBA11358; genus UBA11358. Next base: position 100,316 of record DASXDM010000031.1, read on the forward strand.
GACCAGGGCGCAGGCGTACGACCATTTTTCGGCGTTCACACTGGATTCGCCCGGTACAGACGTCTGCATTTTGTGGGCGGTGGCGTATCGAACGTAGGCCAGCAATGCCAGCAGGCCGAAGAAGGTGCAGAGTAAATCTTTACGTTCCGCGATCCAGGCGACCGATTCCACATGCAACGGATGCACGGCAAACAAGGCGGCCACCATGGCGCTACGCCATGAGGCCCCGGTCGTCCGGCTGAACAGCAAAAAAGCAAAACTGCGTTGGCCGCATGAAAGATGAGATTGACCGCATGTTGCGGACCCGCGTTAAGGCCGAACAATTGACAATCCAGCATGTGTGAAATCCACGTGATGGGATGCCAATTCGCAGCGTAAAAATGCGTGAATGCCCAAACGATCCTCGAGAGAGATAAACCGTGATTGACCCAGGGATTCGCGGTGACATAGACATCGTCATCGAAATTAACGAAGCCGTTGTGGATGACCTGCCCATAGGTGATGAAGATCACCAGGATCAGCGCCAGACAGATCAGCCTGCGCATTGTTCTGTCCCGGGCGGCGTGCATCCGGTGATGCTAACTGAAGAAAAACAGCGCCGCAATACGCTGGGGGCTTGTCGTGCCGCGCTGCCTTGGTCATAATTTGCTCCAACGATTGAAAATTCTCGTAGCCATCACCGGAGCCAGCGGCGCCCTCTACGCGCAGCGATTGCTCGATAATCTGGACCCCCGCAAACATGAGGTCCATATCGTCCAGAGCAACTATGCGCAGCAGGTGATCGCCGAAGAATTGCCCGGCGGCCTCAAAACGCCGGCCGGCGTGAAGATCCATTCGCTGAAAAGCATGAATGCGCCGTTCGCCAGCGGCTCCAATCCGCCGGACGCCATGGTCGTGATCCCTTGCACGATGGGAACGATGGGCCGCATCGCCCACGGTTATAGCGAGGACGTTTTGCTGCGCGCTGCCGATGTGACGTTGAAAGAGAAGCGAAAGCTCATCCTCGTCCCGCGCGAGACGCCCTTAAGCCTGGTCCATATCAAAAACATGGAATTGCTCGTCCTGGCCGGCGCGACCATTTTGCCGGCCAACCCCAGCTTTTATGCGGGCGCAAAAACAGCCGTCGAATTGGCGGATACCGTCGTCGCTCGCGTGCTCGACCATCTGGGCATCGCGAACGAACTGGCGCCGCGCTGGAGCGAAGAGAAGGAATAAACGAATACGTGAAGAAACGTCCAACATCCAACATCCAACATCCAACGCCGAATGATTCAGCGACGGTCTGGGAGTTTAATGATGGCGCAAAGGAAAACCGGAAATTTGACCTTGAGGCAAGATTGCCGGAATTTGCTTCGGCAGTGATTGATTTGACAGAAGCCTTGCCTGCGACCCGCGCCGGCAACCATGTTTCCGGGCAGATTTTACGTTCGGGAACATCGCCGTATCCTAATCACGGCGAAGCGGAGGATGCTGAATCGCGTGACGATTTCATCCACAAGCTTAAGATTTGTCTCAAGGAATTGCGCGAAACCCGCCGCTGGGCGCGGCTCATGCAGTGTAAAGGTTGGGTAAAAGACAACGTCTCCTTGATTTTTATTCTGGGCGAGTCCGAGGAATTAATCCGTATTTTCTTTGCCAGCGTTCAAACGGCGAGAAAAAATGCCCTGGCTAAAAAACGTTCCGGCGAAGCCGGTTGGTGATTGGATGTTGAGCGTTCGGTGTTGGATGTTCGATGTTTTCCCTTATAAAAAAATGGCTTTCGTTCGTGCGATTTTCGCACACCGTCTTTGCTTTGCCGTTCGCGCTGGCGGCGATGCTTGTGGCCGCCCGCGAGAATCATGGCTGGCCGGGTTGGCGCATTTTTGGGTTGATCCTGGCGGCGATGGTTTGCGCGCGCACCTGCGCCATGGCTTTCAATCGCATCGTTGACCGTAAATTCGACGCGCTCAATCCGCGGACAAAAAATCGCCATTTGCCTGCCGGACAAATCTCGCTGGCCAGTGCTCTTTTGCTCTGGGCCGTTTCCGGCGCGGGATTGATCGCCGCCAGTTATTTCCTGAATCCGCTTTGCTTTTATCTCTCGCCCGTCGCTCTCATCGTGATCTGTTTTTATTCCCTGACAAAGCGGTTCACGGATTACACGCATGTTTTTCTCGGCATCGCGCTCGCGCTCGCGCCGGTCGGGGCGTGGCTCGCGGTCAAGGGCGCGCAGGTTTCCACTTCGGAAATCCTGCAAATGACCGTTCTCGCCCTGGCCATTGTCTTGTGGTTGGTGGGATTCGACATCATTTATGCGTTGCAGGATTATGAGTTTGATAAATCTCACGGGCTGCGCTCGCTCGTGGTGGCGTGGGGACAGCAAAACGCGCTGGCCGCGGCGTTTCTCGCGCATATGTTCATGTGCGGACTGCTGTTCGCCTTTGGCATCCTTTGCCGGTTCCATTACATCTATCTTATCGGCTGGTTCATCATCGTCGGTTGCCTGGTGTTGGAACATTGGATCGCCCGCCACCGCAAACTGGATTGGATCAACCTCGCCTTCTTTCGCCTGAACGCGCTGGTCAGTTTCATCTTCCTGGCCGTGGTCGCCGCCGAAGTCATCTGCAACGGCGGATTTCAAATTCGCTGAGCACATTTTGAGGTGTCATGTGCACATAATTCCACTTTACATTTTTTCTTACCCACCGGAGCCTTTACGTAATTCACCTATTTTAAGGATATGAGAATTCATCGTTTCTTTTTGGCTATTACCGTCGCGGTCGCGGCGTTTTCACCATCGCTCTCACCGTCGCTTCGAGCGGCTGATTCGTACCCGGACATCGACGCCCTGCCGGTCCAAACGAACCTGCCCGATGTCATGATCATGAACGACGGCACTCGCGTGACGACGCCGGAACAATGGAGCAAGCGCCGCGAAGAGGTGAAAGACATCCTCGAATATTATGAGCTGGGCCATGCGCCGTCGCCGCCCGGCAATGTGAGGGGCAAGGACCTCAAATCGGCGACGGTCCTGGACGGCAATGCAAATTATCGCCTGGTGCATCTCACATTCGGACCGCATAGAAAATTGATGATCGATATCGCGATCTTCACGCCCGCCGGCAAGGGTCCGTTCCCGACCATCATCAATCCCTCGTTCTTTATGACCCCGGGCGTGAATTTTACCAACTCCCCCGCCGCGCTGGCCGCCGCTGCTGCGGTGGCGAATCGCCCGATCCATATGTTCACCACGCCCGTCGATCCGGCGAAAGCGGCGTTGGGATTTTCCAATATTTTGTCCCGCGGTTATGCCATCGTGACGTATCGCTATACGCAATGCGGCGAGGACAGCACAAATTTCCGCTCCAGCGCCTTCTTTCCCGCTTATCCGTATCCGAAATATGACTGGGGCGATCTGCTCGGCTGGGCGTGGGGACTTTCGCGCGTGGTGGATTACGTGGAGACGCAACCGTTCGCGGACAAGGCCAAAATAATTGCGCTGGGCCATTCGCGCCTGGGCAAGCTCACCATGGTGGCCACGGCGTTTGACGACCGGATTTCCCTGGGCGCGCCCGCCGGTTCGAGCGGCGCAGGCACAGGCGCCTATCGGTTTTGCGGGCCGACCCGCGGCGGCAAGGAAGGCGTCGAGGACATGACGCGCAAGTATGGATATTATTTTGAGCCGCGATTGAAGGAGTTCACCACGCAGAACATGGACAAGCTGCCGTTCGAGGCATATTGGTACGTGGCGCTCACCGCGCCGCGGCCGTGGATCTCCATCGAGGGCACGGAAGACCAGAATTGCGTGGCCAATGCCGTGAAGCAAACTGTCCTGGCCGCCCAACCGGTCTACACTTTGCTTGGCGTCAGCACCAACCGCGTGGCCGCAAATTATGAGGTGCACCGGCACATGTTGACGGCGGATGATTGGAACGCCGCGCTCGATTTTGCCGATCAACAATTGCGCGGTATCGACCATCATCGCGCGTTTGACAATTTTCCAACCGACGACGTTTCCACCAATACATCAACTAAATGAAATCATTTTCTTTAGTAGGTCTTTTTTCTTTTCTCACCCCTCACCCTAACCCTCTCCCCGTTGAGGGGAGAGGGAACAGGAAGAGGACGTTTTACAGTGATTTAAAGACCAGATGGCATACAACAGGTTCAGGAGTCCAATGCCTGAAATTTTTTGGCGGAATTTCGATCCTTGCGGTCACGCTCCTGGTCCTGGCCGGATGCGAAAACGTCGCTTCGGTAACGGGCAAATCTTTCAATGTCCGCGATTACGGCGCCATCGGTGACGGCACGAACTCGGATACCGCGGCCTTTCAAAAGGCGCTCGATGTCTGCGCGGCCGGCGGCGGCGGACAAGTCATTGTGCCCTCGGGGAATTATCTCATCGGCAGCGTGCAGATGGGCTCGCATACCGCCCTCCGCCTCCAAAAAGGCAGCGTGATCATCGGCAGCGGAGATGCGAATGAATATCCGATGATTTCTGTGCGGTGGGAAGGCCGATGGGAGATCGGGCGCCGCGGATTGATTTACGCCACCAACGCGGAAGACATCGCCATCATCGGCCCGGGGGTTATCGAAGGGAACGCCAAAATGGCAGCGCCGCAAAATCCGCGCGGCTCGGTCGTGCTGGAACCGGTCTTCTGCCACGGCGTATATTGGGAAGGTTTTTCCGTGACGCAAGGCGGCAATTGGGCCACGCACCCGGCCTGCTGCACGGATGTGGGCATCTATAACGTGAGCATCACCGGCCGGCGCGACGGCATCGATGTGGATTCCTGCGAGCATGTGATCATCGACGGCTGTCACATTGATACCAGCGACGATTCCATCAGTCTCAAATCCGGGCGCGGCCAGCAGGCGGTGCTCATGAACATGCCCACGGAAAATGTTCTCATCACCAACTGCACGCTGGTGGACCATCGCTTTGCCTCCGTCGGCATCGGCAGCGAGACTTCCGGGGGCGTCCGCAACGTGATGATCACGCATTGCAAACTCAACGCATATTCCTGCGGCATCTATATCAAGACCCGCATCGGCCGCGGGGGAGCGATTGAAAATATTTTTGGCGACAACCTGGAGGAGATGGGCGGCGGCTTCCTGCGCGTCAACCTGATCAGCTCCGGCAACTCGAACACCGTGGACGATCCGGTGCCGGGACTCGACGGTTATCCCGCGGGCCGGAACTATCGGTTCACGAATATCCGCTTGGAAAATGCGAAGGAACTGGCGGACGTAAGCAAAATCTCCACGGAAAAGCCGCTGGATGGATTTACGTTATCCCATGTCACGGGCACCTGCACCAAAGGCATCAGCCTGGCCAACATCACCAATGCCGTCCTCAGCGACATCCACGTGACGGGTTATAAAGGTGATTTGTTGACTCAACAGAATGTCCAGGGGACCGGGTTGGACCTTCAGTGATCGTTTGCATGGATTGAAGTGCCGTGACGCATTCAATCAAGAGCGGGCTCAAACTTGATACAGTTAAAACGACCTCCTCACCCCGGCCCGCTCCTCCGAGGAGAGGGAGAAACGCCCGGCGCTTTTGTTTAAATTACGGAAAGCGGAATGGATCAGTGAGCCGCCCCACAACCGAAGGTATTCTCTTACTGTTCCTTCTCCTGGGGGAGAAGGTCAGGATGAGGGCGGGCATTAAAAACGAACTATATTTCAAATCCATTTGTCTTTTCTCCTTAGATTGAAATTTGCTTTGGCGCCGCAAAACTGCTTTAATATGGGTGTGGATTTTTTCATTCAACGCAGCGAGTTGCGTGACATTTACGACAAGGTCGTCGCCGGCGAACGCATCACCGAGGCCGACGCCATGCGGCTGTTCGAATCCAAAGACCTGAACGCCGTCGGCGCCATCGCCGATTTTGCGCGGCAAAAGAAAGTCGGCAACCGCGCCAGTTACATCATCAACTGTTACATCAACTATTCGAACTATTGCATCCTCTCGTGCCAGTTCTGCTCGTTCGCGCGCAAGAAGCGCGATGCCGACGGGTTTCAGCTCACCACGGAGGAGATCGTCGGGAAAGCCCGCGACGCGCTGAAACTCGGCATCACTGAATTACACATTGTCGGCGGTTTGCATCCCTCCCTGCCGTTCAGTTATTACCTCGACATGCTCAAGGCGCTGAAAGCGCTCGACAGCCGGTTGCAATTGAAATGCTTCACCGCCATCGAAATCCTGCATCTCGCGTGGCTCGCCAAAAAATCCGTGCATCAAACACTGCTTGAACTCAAGGAAGCCGGATTGGAATCGCTCACCGGCGGCGGCGCGGAAATTTTCCGGAAAGAAGTCCGCAGCGCCATCGCCCGGGGCAAGGAATCCGGGGAGGAATATCTGGACGTCCACCGCACCTGGCACAAGCTGGGCATGCGCAGCACCTGCACCATGCTTTACGGCCATGTCGAGACCCTCGCCGATCGCGTCGATCATCTGCGGCAATTGCGCGCGTTGCAGGATGAGACCCACGGCTTCGTCGGCTTTGTGCCCCTGGCGTACCATCCCGAGGACAACGACATTCCCGTCAAACATTCGCCGACCGGCTACGATTCGCTCCGCACCATCGCCGTGAGCCGCATCTATTTGGATAACTTCGACCACATCACGGCATATTGGATCGGGCTGGGGCTTAAGCTGGCGCAAGTGGCATTGAGCTACGGCGCGGATGATCTGCACGGCACGATCATCGAGGAACACATTTTTCACATGGCAGGCGCCACGTCGCCGCAATTGCAAACGGAGGCGAATATGCTCAAGGCCATCCGCGAGGCCCGCCGCACGCCCGTCCAGCGCAACACCTTTTACGAGGCGATCAAGACCCATGAGGACGGGGCCGCTTCAGAAGACGCTGAAAATTCCGCGCGCTCAAAAGTGTTGGAAGATAACCTGGCGACGGCGTGATTTCAGAATCCCAACGGGATTCAATCGCTCAGCCCAGCGTTGCGGCGATATCAGGGGAGAGGGATTAAGGGTGAGATGTCTTACAAGAGGCAGGTTGGAATGAGGATGCTCCCATCCTGTGATGACCGCATTTTCTTCATAAAAACTTGTGATTTTTGCAAAAGGTGCAAAAGTAAATTGTCGCATGTGACCTCAGGCGAAATCAGATTGCATGTTCGACATGGCTGCGGCCATCAATTTGGTATGTCCGTCCCTGGGAATCAGCATGTCCCCGGGATGAGGTATGCAACGAATGACTACAACCACTTCTGGAAATCTGTCCGGCAACGGAGCGCTGCCGGCCGGTGTGGCTGAAAACTGGGTCAGCCGTTGGCGCAAGCCTCGCGGCGCGCGGGCCATGGTCCTGGGTTTTCTCCTCCTCGCCTCGATCTTCTCGATCACCCTGTTGGTTTATGGAATGGGGGGAACGCGCTACGTCTGGGCGCACCTGATGTATTTGCCGATCATCCTGGCTGCGGCCGGGTTTGGCATTTATGGAGGCATCAGCGCGGCCTTATTGGGTTCCTTGCTGCTGGGACCCTATATGCCGATGGACGTGGCCGCGGGCACGCCGCAGACCCTGGAAAACTGGGTTTTCCGCGTGGTGTTTTTCATCCTGGTGGGGGCTTTTTGCGGTTTGATCTCGAGGCTTCTCAACAAACAGATCGACCAACTCAAAGCCACCAAGGAACAGATCCAATACATCCTCAACAACACCCGGGAAGTCATCTTCCAGATCGACCTCAAAGGCAATTATATTTACGGCAACAACGCGGCGGAAGAGATGACCGGGTATCCCTTGTCGGAACTTCTGCAGATGAACATGATGCAATTGGCCGCGCTGGAGCATCACCCCTTGATCAAGGACCACTTGCAACGGCAGATGTCCAACCTCATGGATGAAAAAGCGTTTGAGATCGAGATCCAGCACAAAGACGGCCGCAAGATCTGGACGGAACTGACCACGCGCGGAGTTTACGACCGCGATAAGAAACTGGTCGCCATCCAGGGAGTGGCGCGTGATGTCTCCGAGCGCAGGCAAACGGCGGAAACGATCGCCTTGTTCCGGGCCCTGGTCGATCGCGCGAACGACTCGATCGAAGTCATTGACCCCTTGACCGGGCGATTTGTGGACGTGAATGAAAAGGCCGGCCTGGCCCATGGTTACACCCGCGAAGAATACCTGGCCCTGACGGTTTTTGATCTCGACCCGCAATTGGCCGCCAATGGCAAGAGGGGGTGGGACGCGCATATCGCGGCCCTGCAGAAATTCGGTTTCCTGTCCTTCGAATCCGAGCACCGGCGCAAAGACGGCTCGATTTTTCCCGTCGAGATCAGCGTCAACCATATCCACCTGGAGCGGGACTATCTTTTGGCGGTGGTCCGCGACATCACCGATCGCAAGCAGGCGGAAGCGATGACCGAACGCGAGCGGCAATTTATCACCACGATGTTTGAGAGCATGCCTGGCGTCGTTTATCTCTACAATGACCAGGGAAAATTTCTGCGCTGGAACCGGAACTTCGAGAAAGTCTCGGGCTATTCCGCGGAAGAGATCGCGCGGATCCATCCGCTGGATTTTTTCGCCGCGGAAGAGAAGAAATTGGTGCAGCAACGGATCGGTGAAGTCCTGTCGAAAGGCGAATCCTTTGTGGAGGCATCGTTTGTGTCCAAAGACGGGCACGCCACGCCATATTTTTTCACCGGCAGCCGCATCATGTTCGACGGGATGACATGCGTGATCGGGATGGGGATCGACATGACCGAGCGGCGCGCGCTGGAGACCCAACTCCGCCAGTCTCAAAAGATGCTGGCCATCGGCCAACTGGCCGGCGGCGTGGCGCATGATTTCAACAATATCCTGGCCGTCATCCAGATGCAGACCGACCTGATGAAAGCGACCTGCAAACTTTCCACGGTGCAGACGGAATTTGCCGAGGAGATCGCCGCCGCCGCCCAGCGCGCCGCCGCGCTCACCCGGCAGTTGCTCCTGTTCAGCCGCAAAGAAACCGTGAGCCTGATCGACATGGACCTGAACCAATCCATCAACGACCTCACGAAGATGTTGCGGCGCACCATCGGCGCGGACATCCAGGTGCAGTTCAAGTTCGCCATGGAGCCGATGTACATCCACGCCGACGCGGGCATGATGGACCAGGTGCTCATGAATTTGGCGGTCAATGCGCGCGACGCCATGCCCAGGGGAGGAAAACTGATCATCGAAACCTCCGCGGTGAAATTCGATGAGGCGACGGCCACGCAATCAGACCAGATGCGGCCCGGTTACTTTGTCTGCCTGACAGTGAGCGATACCGGTTGCGGCATCCCACCCGAAAATCTGCAGCGGATCTTCGAGCCGTTTTTTACCACCAAGGAAGTTGGCCGGGGCACCGGCCTGGGATTGGCGACGGTGTTTGGCATCGTCCAGCAACACCAGGGCTGGATCACCGTCTATAGCGAAATCGATCGCGGGACGACGTTCCGGATCTTTTATCCGCGCCTGGGCAAGACACCCGGACAAAACTCCGAACAACCCACCCAGATCATCATGCGCGGCAAGAACGAGCTGGTCCTGCTGGTTGAAGACGATGCCTTCCTGCGGGCTTCGGTAAGCAAGACTCTCTCACAACTGGCCTACCGCGTGATCGAAGCCGCCAACGGGCCGGAGGCATTGGAGATCTGGAACAAACATCGCGATGAGATCCGTTTATTGCTGACCGACATGGTCATGCCCGGCGGACTCACCGGCCTGGACCTGGGTGAACAGTTTTTGAAAGAAAAGCCCGATTTGAAAGTGATTTACTCGAGCGGTTACAGCCCCGAAGTGGCCAGCAAAAATTTTCCACTCAAGGAGGGAGTCAATTTTCTCACGAAGCCTTATCAAACCGCCAGGCTGTCCCAAGCCCTCCGGGCGCGATTGAATGGGTAAACGTTGCCTTAACTCTACTTCCCCGGCCGTAACTTTTTCCACAGCCAGCCCAGCGGATCGTAGAACTCATCCACCACGCGTTCCTTGAGCGGGATGATGGCGTTATCGGTGATGGTGATATGCTCGGGACAAACTTTGGTGCAGCACTTGGTGATGTTGCAAAAGCCGATGCCTTGCGCCCGGCGCAATTCCGGCAGGCGGTCTTCCGTGTCCAGCGGATGCATCTCCAGCGCGGCGGTATAGACCAGGAAACGCGGGCCGATAAATTCTTCGTGCTTGTGATGGTCGCGCAGCACATGGCAGACGTCCTGGCAGAGGAAACATTCGATGCACTTACGGAATTCCTGCACGCGGTCGATGTCTTCCTGCGCCATGCGCCAGGTGCCGTCCGGGGCGTCCGGCGGGCGCGGATTGAACTTTTTGATCTTCTTTTTGACGCGATAATTCCAGGAAACATCCGTCGTCAAATCGCGGATGCTGGGGAAGGCGCGCATCGGCTCGATGGTGATGGGCTTGTCCGTCGGGAGCGTGTCCATGCGGGTCATGCACATCAATTTGGGCATGCCGTTGATCTCCGCCGAGCACGAGCCGCATTTGCCCGCCTTGCAATTCCAGCGGCACGCCAGGTCATTTGCCTGGGTCGCCTGGATTTTGTGGACCACATCAAGCACGACCATGCCCTCGGAAATCTCAGTCTTATAATCGACGAAATTTCCACCGCTCGCATCCCCGCGCCAGATTTTGAAAGTGACGTTTTTCACTTCATCTCCTCGATGACTTGTTTCAATTCCGCAGGCATCTCCGCAATCGTTTCGCGCCGGACATTCATGGTGCCATCGGCGTTCTTCTTCGTGATCATGTTGACCTTGCCGAAGCCCGCGTCTTTGGCCTGGTAATCCTCGCGGAAATGGCCGCCGCGGCTTTCTTTGCGCTCGATCGCCGAGCGAGTGATGGCTTCAGACACCAACAAAAGATTTTTCAGGTCCAGCGCCGTGTGCCAGCCGGGATTGTATTCGCGATGGCCGTGAACAGCCGTCTGCTGCTCGCGCAGCTTGAGCTTTTCGATGCCTTCGAGCGCGCGGACCATTTCCTCTTCGCGCCGGACGATGCCCACGAGATTCTGCATCATGTCCTGCAAATCGTATTGCACCTGGTACGGGCCTTCGGCGTTCGACGATTTTACGCCGCGCTCGAACGGTTCCAGCGCCATGCGTTCTGCCTCCGCAATTTGCGCGTTATCGATTTTTCCGACACTATTTTCTTTCGCGAATTTCGCTGCGTGTTCGCCGGCGCGTTTGCCGAAAACGATCAGGTCGGACAGGGAATTGCCGCCCAGACGGTTCGCGCCATGCAATCCCGCCGCTGCTTCGCCCGCTGCAAAAAGCCCGGGCACGTTCGACATCTGCGAATCGCCGTTCACGCGGATGCCGCCCATGATGTAATGGGTCGTCGGGCCGATCTCCATCGGTTCCTTCGTGATATCCAGATTGGCGAGCTGCATGAACTGGTGGTACATGCTCGGCAATTTCTTTTTGATGTGTTCGGCCGCGTTCGGGATCTTTTCCTTGATCCAGGCGATGTCCAGGAACACGCCGCCGTGCGGGCTGCCGCGTCCGGCTTTGACTTCGCGCATGATGCAGCGCGCCACGTGGTCGCGCGTGAGCAATTCCGGCGGGCGCTTGGCGTTTTTGTCGCCCTGCGTGTAGCGCCAGCCTTCCTCGGGGTCGGTCGAAGTCTGCGATTTGTAATTGTCCGGGATGTCATCGAACATGAACCGGCGGCCTTCCTTGTTCTTAAGCACGCCGCCCTCGCCGCGCACGCCTTCGGTCACTAAAATTCCCATCACGCTCGGCGGCCACATCATGCCGGTGGGATGAAATTGCACAAACTCCATGTCCATCAATTCCGCGCCCGCGTTGTATGCCAGCGATTGGCCGTCGCCCGTGTATTCCCAGGAATTGCTGGTGACTTTGTACGCGCGCCCGACACCGCCGGTCGCCATGACAACGGCTTTGGCCTTGAAAATCTTGAAACGTCCGCGGTCGCGATCGTACCCGAACGCGCCCACCACGCGGTCACCGTCTTTGAGCAGGGTGACGATGGTGTGTTCCATGAACACTTCGATGCCCTGGTGGATGCCATGGTCCTGCAACGTGCGGATCAGCTCCAAACCGGTGCGGTCGCCCACGTGCGCCAGCCGCGGATAACGGTGGCCGCCGAAATTGCGCTGGAGAATCTTGCCGTCTTTGGTGCGATCGAACACCGCGCCCCAGGCTTCCAACTCCTTGACGCGTTCGGGCGCTTCCTTGGCGTGCAGTTCAGCCATGCGCCAGTTGTTGACGTATTGGCCGCCGCGCATCGTATCGGAGAAATGCACCCGCCAATTGTCACGATCGTCCACATTACCCATCGCTGCGGCCATGCCGCCCTCGGCCATCACCGTATGCGCTTTGCCGAGCAACGATTTGCAGATCAGCCCGACCTTAACGCCGGTCGTCGAGGCTTCAATGGCTGCGCGCAATCCCGCGCCGCCCGCGCCGATGACCAGGACGTCGAATTCGAATGTTTGGTAATTGTCTGCCACAGTTTAAAAAATAAAATGTAAATCAGGGATGACGCCCGCGGTGCAAAGCCGGACGTAAACATCGCTGAATCCGACCCAGAACAGGCTGATCCACGCCCACATCATGTGGCGGTGATTCAAACAGCTCACGCACGCGTAACTTTTCGCGCAGGCCGATACCTTGGAGGGTTCATCCAGGAATCCGCCGATGAGATGCCGCAGCGAATGACAGCCGAAGGTGTAACCCGCCAGGAAAATGGTGTTTAAGGTCAGCACAACCGTTCCCACGCCGATGCCGAAATGTTCTGTGCCGTTCATACTGAACCACATCGCCTCCCACGCATCGTATCCCAGGATGAAAATGAAGATCACCGCCAGGTACATGAAGTAGCGGTGGACGTTCTGGATGATGAGTGGGAAAGAGCGTTCGCCCAGATATTTTTGGCGCGGCTCACCGACGGCGCAATTCACCGGGTCGGCCCAGAATGCCTTGTAATAGGCGCCGCGATAGTAATAGCAGGTGAAGCGAAACCCGGCCGGCGCCCACAGCACCAAAAATGCCGGGGAGAAAATGAGCCACGCCGGCCACCATGCCGGTTGCGCGCCAAAAAGCGCGTGCGGAGAATACCCGACGATTTCCGGCGAGAAGAACGGCGAGAGATAGTCCGCTCCCCCTCCGTTGAACCAATAAGCGCAATTCCCGTTGTGCAATGGGTGAAAGGCCGCCCAGGTGGAATAAACGATGAAAGCTGAGAAGCCGAGGAACACCGCCAGTGGTTGGACCCACCAGGCATCAGGGCGGAGAGTTTCTCCAAAGCGCCGCTGTTGCGGCAATACATTGGCATCAGCCATATCGCCTCAGTCTACCAGATGTCGAAACCAGGTCAATAAGTAAAATTAATAAGTCTTACCCATTGATATCATTAGAGAATCTAGTTGGGCGCTCAGAAATGGGTTCCAGCGCATCAAAACGAAGGAAGTGGAGGTGCGGTCGACGCCGGTCTTCTTACTTAACCACCGCCATCCATTCGTTCAGTTCGCGCTCGCTTTTGACGCCAGCCGAAAGCCCCAGCAATTCCAGGGCTTCACCGATGAGATAGAGCGAGCCGGTGATCACGACCAGGTCCCGGCGGGACCGGCCTGCTCTTTCCAGTGCCTCGGGCAATGATTGAGAAACAGAAATTTTTGCCGCCGTATTTATCGCCTGGCAGATTTCCGCCAATTGCCCGGGGTTCGCCGTACGTTCACTGGAAACCGGAACGGCCATGACCTCTTCCGCCAGCGGCGCAAGGGATTCGCAGATCTGCCGCCAATCTTTGTCGTCAAAAATCCCAAGGATCAGCGTTCGCTTCGTTTGTGGGAAATCCCGCTCAATCGCTTCGCGCAGGGCTGCTGCGCCGGCTGCATTGTGCGCGCCATCCAGCAGGAATTTTTGTCCATCTGCGTCTTGGACCAATTGCAGGCGCCCGGGCCAATGGAGATTAGTTAAGCCGCTCCGGATCTGTTCGTCTGAAACCGGGATTTGTCCCTGCAACAGCCTGACCGTTGCCAGGGCGAGAGCGGCATTTAATTTTTGATACTCGCCTGGCAATGGTGGGGCGAGCGTTCTCGCGAGCTGCTTTGAATCTATGATCTGCAACGGCGCATTTTTTTCCGCGGCGATTTTTTTGATGACCGCCAGCGCCTCCGGTCCGTCCACCGTGGTCACGACGGGAACACCCGGCTTGATGATGCCGCCTTTCTCAAAGGCGATTTTCTCCAGGGAGTCGCCGAGCCATTGCTGGTGGTCCAGTGCGATATTCGTGATGACGCTGGCCAGTGGTGTCACGATATTCGTCGCATCCAGCCGTCCGCCCAGGCCGGTTTCCCAGATGACCGGGTCGCAGTTCTTTTCGGCAAAAAATTGCAACGCCATGACGGTGATGACCTCAAAAAAAGTCGGGTGATGACCCTCGGGAAATTCTTTCAACAGTGGTTGCAGGCCCGAAACGAGCCGGACGACGTCCTGTTCTGAAATCATTTCCCGATTGACCTGGATCCGTTCGCGAAAAGAGACCAGGTGTGGCGAGGTGAAAAGTCCCGCGCGCAAGCCGGCTGCGCGATAAATGCCTTCCAACATCGCGCAGGTCGAGCCTTTGCCATTTGTGCCGGCCACATGGATGAAGCGCAGTTTTTCTTGTGGATTACCCGCGAGCGCGGCGAGTTTGAAAGTGTTTTCCAGCCCAAACTTCGCGCCGAACAAACGGAGTCCATAAAGATACTGGATGGCTTCGGAGTAGTTCACGCCGCTAAAGCACGAACTCGACGGGAAATTCTAACGACAGATTGCATCTGACAGGCTTTTTAGGCGCGTTCACAAAAAAAACTCCGCGTGGCAACGGCATTCCGCCTGTAGTTTTGGCAACTTATGTTTTTGCGGAAATTGAGAGAGCATTTCCTCATTCCAACGTACGGCTTGTTCAAAGGTCATGCGTGAACGATGTGCGACCATCCCGCTCCAGTCAGGAAACTCGAGCCCTGGCGCATCGCGCAGGACATCGTCATTGGTCGCTGCAAGCGTGCCGTAATTTTTCATAGATTTCCGCATTTCCATGTTTAAGGATTATCGCGCGAAGTTCGGGTTTGTTCAAGTCCAGTTGGTTGATCAGGATGAGTTGAATAAGGTCATCCAGGTCCTTTAGCCGGCGGATCGAATTGCTGTTTTGGAACGAGTGGCATTTTAATGCAATCAGATGAAGCAAAGATACTACCCGCACATGAATGCCTTCCAGGCTTGTCTCCATGGACGTGCGCTCCAGTTGGCCGAAGACTTCTTCAGAAACAAACATTACATCGACCTTCATCTCGGATTCGTTTCGGGGGTTGAACTGGAGAAAGGTCGCCGCATCATTATGCACTGTCATTCCCAGGTCGCGAAACAACTTGTCCGCATCCGCCCGTCGCTCGCGGGGAACAATAAGATCCAAATCTTCTGTGGTGCGCACATACCCGTGAGCCATGACAGCATAGCCGCCAATGATAAGTAGTGGGATGCCGATATTCCTGGTCTTTTCAGTGATTTCCTGAATCCTGGATTTCACAACGGCTTGTGGAAAATGTTCTGGTGCGCGGCGGCGATGAAGCCTTTGAACAGCGGATGCGGCTGGTGCGGCTTGCTCATGAATTCCGGATGGAACTGGCTCGCCACATAAAAGGGATGGTCCTTCAGCTCGATGATCTCCACCAGCTTCCCGTCCGGTGACAGGCCGCTGAAAACAAAACCCGCTTTTTCAAATTTCTCGCGATAAGCGTTATTGAACTCATAGCGGTGGCGATGGCGCTCGTTGATGACAAATGAGCCGTAAAGCTCCGCCGCCTTGGTTCCCAGCGCCAACTGGCAGGGTTGCGCGCCCAGCCGCATCGTGCCGCCTTTTTTCGTGACGCGTTTCTGGTCATCCAGCATCGCGATGACGGGATTGGACGTGCCCGGGTCGAACTCGGTCGAGTGCGCCTTGGGGATCTTCAAGACATTGCGCGCAAATTCGATCGTCGCGATCTGCATTCCCAGGCACAGGCCCAGGTAAGGCACTTTATTTTCACGGGCGTATTGGGCCGCCAGAATTTTGCCTTCGATGCCGCGTTCGCCGAATCCGCCCGGCACCAGGATGCCGCCCAGCCCGCGTAATTTTTTGTCCGCGCCTTCTTTTTCGATCTCTTCGGAGTCCACCTGCACGATCTCCACGCCGCAATCGTTCGCGATGCCGCCGTGAATGATCGCCTCATAGACCGATTTGTAAGCGTCCTGCAATTCGATGTATTTGCCCACCACGCCCACGCGCACGCGATGCGCCGGCGCGATCAGCTTGCGGATGATCTCCTGCCAATGCGCCATGTTCGGCGCGGGCGTATGCAGGTCGAGCAGCCGGCAGACGAGGTCGTCCACGCGCTCGCGTTGCAGCATCAGCGGCACTTCATAGATGGAATGGTCCACGTCCTTCTCCTCGATGACCGCTTCCACCGGCACATTACAGAACAGCGAAATCTTTTGGCGCAATTCCTTGTCCAACATGCGTTCGCAACGGCAGACGATGAGGTGCGGCATGATGCCGATTTCGCGCAGCTTGGCGACCGATTGCTGCGTCGGTTTCGTCTTCAATTCTCCCGCAGCCTTGATGAACGGCACATAGGTGACGTGCATGAAAATCGCATTATTATATCCCACCTCCAGGGCGAATTCGCGGATGGCTTCGAGGAACGGCAATCCCTCGATGTCGCCGGTCGTTCCGCCGATCTCGGTGATGACGACATCGGCCTTGGTCTTTTCCGCCAGCAGATGGATGCGGTTCTTGATCTCGTCGGTGACGTGCGGGATCACCTGCACCGTCTTGCCGAGATATTTCCCCTCGCGCTCGTTATTCAGCACAGTCTGGTAAACCTGGCCGCTCGTCAGGTTGTTCATCCGCGTTAGCTTCGTGCTGGTGAAGCGCTCGTAATGCCCCAGGTCCAGGTCCGTCTCGGCGCCGTCATCGAGCACGTACACTTCGCCGTGCTGGTAGGGACTCATCGTGCCCGGGTCCACGTTCAGGTAGGGATCAAATTTTTGCAGCGCCACCTTGAGCCCCCGGTTTTCGAGAAGCGTGCCGAGCGCGGCCGCCGTCAGGCCTTTGCCTAACGAACTCACCACGCCGCCGGTTACAAAAATAAATTTCATTTCAAAAGTCCGCGTCTAATCTTTCTTCAAGAATCGTTCCACCCATTCCACGTCGTCCGGGCTGTCCACGCCCACGCTGTCATATTCCACTGTCACCACCGCGATCGGGATCCCGTTCTCCAGCGCCCGCAACTGCTCCAGCTTCTCCGCATTTTCAAGCGCTGACACCGGAAATTTCACCAGCCGCAACAACGTCTCGCGCTGGTATCCATAGATGCCGAGATGCTTCCAAAAAGCAAACGCCGCCAACTGTTCGGCAGTCGAACTACTGGCGGCCTCGCGCAGATACGGAATCGTGCGCCTCGAAAAATATAACGCCCGGCCCGCCGCGTTGACAACTACTTTCACCACGTTTGGATTGTCCAGCTCCACCGGATTTTTTATGCGCGTCGCCGCCGTGGACATTTCGGTGTTTTCCAGCGCCTTCGCCACCGCGTCGATCACCGCCGGTTCGATCATCGGTTCATCTCCCTGGATGTTCACGATGCCATCGCAGGAGATCTTCTCCGCCACTTCCGCGATCCGGTCCGAACCGCTCGGGTGCCTGGGCGAAGTCATCTCCACCCGGCAGAACTTTTTTGCGACCTCGGAGATCCGTTCATCATCGGTGGCCACGATGATTTCCGCCAGGCCCTTGGCCTTTTGGCATTGTTCGATCACCCGCTGGATGAGCGGCTTGCCGGCGATGAGCGAGAGCGGTTTTCCGGGGAAACGGGTGGATGCGTAGCGTGCGGGAATAATGCCGACAATTTTCACGCCGACATCTTAGCTGAAATTGGGAGATTAAAGAAACCCCGATTTTACGGGTCAAAATACCGAAAACACTGGACTCAGAGAATGCCTTAACGCATCTCTCCGCGCATCGTCATATAGGCGAAAACGGCGGCTACCCCAAGCGGTAGAGCGAATAACAAGTTATCCATGTCCTCAGATTAGTCCGTTTAACTGCAAATGCAACGATTATGTTACGGATTTGTTACAAAATCGTCACATAAACGACACAATTGAAATCGGCTGATTTATGTAACAACCTTATCATAGGCGCTTTGTGATTTAAAGCAGAGGAAAAATAAAATCCCTAATGATAAATGGATAATCCTATGGCTACCTCAAGCTACCTCAAAGTGAAGTGAAAAAAATGCTCCGGTCACCCATGACCGGAGCTTGATACGTCTCAGCCGTCTTTTAACGGATGCGGCGTGAACGGCCACCCTTGGACGCGATGTTCCGGCGTTGTTCCGGATTCAAGGCGCCCAACCCTCGCCGCTTGCCACTTCGACTGCGACCCATCATGTTTTGTTTTTTAGTTGTTGGCATAACTTCTCTTTTTTTTCGTTTCCCCGCGTGTTTCAGCTTTTATTTAGCTAGGGACATGCCAAGAGAAAACTTTCACCGAAGCCCCCTCAATCCGTTGCACAATTCAGAATTGTTTGCACAATGCTGTAAGATTTTTCCGAAATTCATTTCCCGGCCGCCACTTGGCAAGGCCGCGCGATTTATTCGCATTGCACCTGCAGGTCTCCACAGTGTGATCTGCAAACAATGGCAAGGGCGTCATCCCCGAGATTCCTAAAAAACTTTGTCTGATTTTGCGATTGGCGGGCGTTTGATGTTGAATGCTGCCGATGGAAGATGCCGTCTTGTTGCAGGAATATGCCCGCACGCAATCTGAGCCGGCCTTTGCCACGCTTGTGGAAAGGCACATCGGACTTGTGTATTCAGCGGCGTGGCGCCAGGTGCGCGACCGGCAATTGGCGGAGGACGTCACCCAGGCTGTCTTCCTCATTCTGGCGCGCAAAGCTGCCGGGCTGACTCAGCATCCCGGATTATCCGGATGGTTGCTCAAAGCCACGCGTTATGCCGCCAACGCCCAAATTCGCGCGAACTGCCGCCGCACCCAACGAGAACAGGAGGCCTTTATGCAATCTTCATGGAACGATCCGGCCTTGAGCGGCCAGAATAATGCGGGCGAAAATGCCTCTTGGATGCAATTGGAACCATTGTTGGACGAAGCGATGGCGTCGCTGGGCGAGACTGACCGCACGGCGTTGGCGCTCCGATATTTCGAGAACAAGACCTTGCGCGAAATTGCCGGGGTGTTGCGGATGGAAGAGGGAGCGGCGCAAAAGCGGGTGGCGCGGGCGTTGGACAAATTGCGGGCACGCTTCATGAAGCGCGGTGTGACCTTGTCATCCATGGAGATTGCCGAATCCATGACCGCGAACACAGGAGTGCCAGTGCCGTTGGGATTGGCCGCTTTGGTAACGGCGGCGACGAAAGGGGCGGCCGGCAGTTCAATCCTGGGCCTTGTGAATGGGTCGTTGAAACTGATGGCATGGGCAAAGGCGAAAATGGCGATAACCATCGGCGTGGGCGCATTACTTGTGGGGGCGACGACGACTGTAATCCTGACAGAGGGAGGACCAGACTGCGAATATCAAGGTACCTTAACGATTGTCTATCCGATGATTCCAAATGGACCACTCACGAACCACTTCGCATTTCGTTTGTTGTCACAGCCGCCGGATTGGGAATTATTTTTGACATCATCAAAAGTAAACTACGAGGCCTTTTCCTCACCCAAACAGACCTTTGAAGTATATTTGTATACTAACAATCCGGCTTCCGGGCCATTGAACACTTGCGAAATCATTGTCGCGCCGGGTTCAAGGCCAATGTTTGAAACGGGGGCGGAACATATCTGGCTGGCTTTGTTCTCAAGTGACACCTATCTCAAAATGCGACCTGGAATGCTGGATCCTGGCATGGCTACGATCCAAGCTTCACTGATTGACCAAATAAGTGAGACGAACAGCGATACCTCTCCCCGCCAAATAAGTTGGACCAACGTATTCGGAATCCGAAATCGGACTTACGGAGACTTTCACTGGTTGGTTGGCACGAACACACCTGGAGGATTAAACCTTCCAACTGAAAGCCAGTGGACAATGCGTTTCGTGACCACAAACGGCGATTGGAAAACCAACATCTTTTCGGATCTGGTCATTGACCGCGTGGAGCCTTTGACAGAAAACCTGGTTCGTGTTCCTAAAATTTCCGGCCGCAACTTTGTTATCGACTACCGGTTGTGTGACTTTTCGAAACTTGGTTATATGACGGCCGAAAAACAATATAACCTTCAAGATGGTGTAGGACTTGAAAAAAACACGAAAGCCATCTTGCGGCAAATAAGGCAGACTGCATCACTCACACCTGCGGTTCGCTCTCGTTTGCAATTGGCACAGCAATCACATCGCAAATGGATATGGCTTTCTGTAACCCTGGCCCTCTGCGCTATCGCTATTATGGCTGGATTGATCAAAAGAGAACGCCGGAGGTAAGGCAATCTCACTTAACCATCACCCTCATGGCCGGGTTTTTCGCTTGTTCCTGTTAGTTTACGCCCGGCAGTTCGAGGTCCAGATAATCATACATGACATGAAAGAACGCGCGGTTATAGCGGTCCGCTCCCTGGATGAGGGTGATGGTGTTGGCGCCGTTCTTAAGCAACGACATGGGGATGGACACATGCTCGACGTCGTATTTGGCGTGGATGCCTTCACGGATCAGGGCATTCCCGCCATCGATCGCCGGTCGCACTATTTCCAAACCACGCTGGACCGGGTTGACAGCGCTTGCCGCTATTGCGTGACGACCCGATAAAAGCGGGTGGCGAACTGGCTGGAGTACAGGTCCTCAAAATCATAATCACCGCTCTCTCCGTCCTGTAACGGTGTTCCCACCGTTGTCCAATTCGTCAGGTCGGTTGAAGCCTGGACCACATAATTGAGAGTCGGGTCCGCCGAAAATTCCAGCACCGGGATTTGATTTTCTTCGCCGATGGCCAGGTCGGTGACGGGCCCGGCGGGATGGCCATAAAGATCAGGGATCTGATAAGCCCGATAGCAGGTATATCCGAGGTAAAGCGGGCTGCGATCGCCATAATCAAAGAACGCCAGGTCAAAGACCACCTGCGGGATCGGGTCATGGGTATATTCGATGAGCCGGACCATGGTCGCATTCGGAGCAAATGAGTCGGGGTGAACCCCGTTCACGTAGTTCACATAGCCATAGGCGGCAAAGACGTTTCGGGTTTGGGGAAGCCATTGCACTCTTCCTACGATGGGAGTAAAGAGCCGGTCCTGATTTGTTTGCCACGCCGAATTCCAGGTCTCGGACACCGTCATATTGGTTTCATTGATATTATATTCCACGGCGCTGGTATAATTGCTCTGGTCCTGCACGGGAGGATCGAAGGGGCTCGCCTGGTAAATGTCGTCGTTGAAGACCAGTAACGTGCCCTGGGGCGTGAGGTAAGGCGCGTGCTGGCCGTAGTTCCAGTTGAACGGTGTGCTCGCCGGCGTGAGCAGATATTGCTGCCAGTTTGCCCCCCAAAGTTCATGCGGCCCCAGGATCCATTTCATTTGCCCCGTTGAACGGGAAAATTTGTAAACCGCATTCTGGTCGCGCAGGGAAACGATGATGGAATCATCATTGGTATCTTCAACCAGCGCGTTGGCATGTTCGTTGTCTATTCCGTTAGGCGCGCCGGAAAATTCCCCATAGGTCAGATAAGTGACGCGCGTCGGGTCCAACACCGCCAGCGGCGACCAGGCGTTCAGGAGCGCCGAGTTGGTATACGAAATCTCGACCACCGGATTGTCGTCGATGTTGGTCTTTATGAATACCGATGGATTTGAAACGGTATCGCTGGTCGGAAAGTTGGACACGACTTCAGTGACGTCGCTTAAATACAAGATGGTGCCATGGCTGGTGACGATCCCTTCATGCAGGTCCACCGGATAGGCCGCCGGCGGAGTCCAGGTCTGGACAGTTTGCCCGAGCATATTCACCTCAAGGAATTCGTTCGAAGGCGGATTGAGTTGCAGGAACAAATCGCCGTTATTCAGTTGCCGCACATCTGCGTACGCGGAAATCGCGGCACTGGTCGGGACCGGGCTATACCAGACCACGTTCCCATAATTATCCAGGATGGCGATATAATCACCGAGCCTGGTATAGGCCGTGTCGATGACCATCAACATATATCCGGGCTCCATCTGATCCGGTTCATTGGTCAGGACGGTATGGGTGGGAAAGTTTGCCGGCAGGGGCGGACTGATAAACGTCAGCAGTTGCGGCGCGGTGACCGCATTTCGATCCTTATCATAGACCGTGACCTGGATCAGATTTGTCTGGCTGGATTTGAAGCCGAGCAATATCTCCGAATGCGTCGTGCCATAGTCGTAAAAATCCTTTTCCCAAATATTGGTCCCATCGCTGGCCAGAACGCTGACTCTCGAATCCACATCCGTGGTCAAATGCAGGACGCCGGCCAGCGGCGCATTTGTGGCGGGGGTAAAGGAAGGTTCAGACAAAATGGTTATCGCTTCGGCCTGCAGTGAGAACAAGAGGACGGCTGCTGCCGGCGAAATGACAAAGAACACCCGTGACATGAAATGACGAATCATAATGTTTATTCAACTAACCGGGCAGGTCAGGCCCGTTTGGTTTAAACCAACATTTCTGATTTTGATTTTCCGTGACTATGTCGTCTGTTGAATCCCCCCTAGGATTTCAACCTATAATCATGGGCAAGTTCTGCAAGCTTTTTAATGTGATTTTAATCTAAAAGTCGCGAAGTATGCGTCCGCAGTGACCTTCCAGGGGAATACGGCCTGGTCCAGCACGCCGAATCATGCGCGGGGAGATAAGGTTTTATTGAAATAAGCTGCCCGGCCCTGTCCAAATAATTGGCGGTTGATACCCGGAGCTTGGACACAATATGTCGGCCTTTCTTGAGTTTTCGTAATATGACGAAGGTGGCCACCAGGCAAATTAACGGCCTGCTTTATGCTGATATGCCCTTTGGTGTTTGTTCGGTTCTATGGAAGGCATAATCAGGAAAATACTTTTCGTTGAAGACGAACCCATTGCCCAAACAGTTTATGGGCATCGGTTGGAGCGGGAGGGTTTTGAGGTTCACTTCGCCGGGGATGGGCAGACGGCGCTGGAGATGCTCGCCACGGCGCGGCCTGATTTAGTGGTGCTGGACCTGATGCTGCCCTGTGTCCCCGGCGCCGAAGTGCTCAAACGGATCCGTTCGGACGAAGGGCTTAAAGACATTCCGGTGCTCATTCTCTCCAATGCTTATGTCACCGGACTGACGCGTACCGCCATGGAATCGGGGGCCACCGCAGGCTTGTTGAAAACAGAATGCACTCCGGCCAGGCTCGTTGAAACCGTTCGGGAGATGCTCGGTATCAAGTCATGTTTTGAACTTTCGGAAGAACCCCGGTCGGCTGAAGCCCAAATGGAAGCGTTTACGGTCGCCGCGGAAAACGCCATGGAGGATGAGATCGTCCTGAAGAAAACCCGGGAGGAATTCTTCCAAAAGATGCCGGCTGAGGTGGCCCGGATCCGCGAGCGTTCCCTGGCATATATCAAGACGGCGGGAGTTCCTGCCGGCCGGGAACCGCTGAATCAACTGCACCAGTTGGTCCGTTTTTTTTCCACGCGCGCGGGCATGTCCGGTTGCGGCAGCCTGGCGATCCTGGCCAGCGCTTTTGAAGCATTGCTCACGGAATCACTCCATAATCCCGATCGGGCCACCCCTTCCATGTCCCAGACGATTGCCCAGGCGTTGGATTGTCTGGAACGACTCCTCCAAAATAGCCGGCTGGAGGACGGAAAACTTGATCTCCACGCCAGGATCCTGGTCGTGGACGACGATGCCGTTTTTAATTTAACCATCCTGGCGGCGCTTAAACGCGCGAACTTTGAAGCGGATTGCGTTGAGGATCCCTTGAACGCCCTCCAAATGGCCTCGACCGACATTTACGACATCATCCTGCTGGATATCAATATGCCGGGCATCAATGGCTTTGAGTTGTGTGAAAAAATTCGCAAGATGCCCGTCTACCAGGTCACCCCGATCGTCTTTGTGACTTCGAGCACTGATTTTCAGACCCGGGCGCGCGGCATCCTGAGCGGTGGCAACGACCTTATTCCCAAACCCGTTTCACCCGTGGAGTTGATCCTCAAGATCACTCTCCATCTCTTGCGGCCCTCCGGCGCCTGGGCGGAAACTTCCGCCCTGGCCTCGGTGCTCAAAACCAGCCTGCGTTTGTTGCAGGGCGAAGCCCGTGAAGCGCAACCACCCGTCCCGGCGGTAAAAAACAACCCGCCGGTGAATCATTCTTCACGCAATGAATCGTTCCTGCCCACGATCGATGAACTTCTCTTCCCAGAAGAACCCCTTGCCGTCGACACAACCGATACGCCTGCCGAACATTTGATCGAAAGTGCCCGGGCCATTCAACCCGCCGACGGTGCCGCCCTGATCGATGCTCCTGAAAAACTGGGATTGCCGGAGATGGCCAGTGACGAACCCGGTCCCGAAAAATCCGCAACCAATGGGACCACTGAACAATCCCCACCGCCAGAGGCTCCGGCAATGACCGTTGATGACCTGCTGCCTTTACCTGTGAAAACGAACGGATCCACTCAACCCGGACCTCTATCGTTTCCACCCGCAACGGAAGAAATAAAAGAAACCATGACCCAAACAGAAAACCCGGCAATGGATATCCCGCTGGCGGCCGCGGCGTTGCAATTGCCGAATGTGATTCCCTTCCCGTCCGATCCTGAACCTAAACAACAAACTACCAATATGGAAACAAAGCCTAAACCAACCTTCGAGGAAGCCACCCGCGGGGTGGCCCGAATCATCTTCGGAGACGATAACATCAACGATATGAACGTCCGGTTGACGCGCATTGCCCTCGAGCGGTACAACGTTTCGGGAACACAAAACACCGATGACATTGCGCGCGGCGTTGCGTGCATCATCTTTGGCGATGATAAAATCTCGGACATGAACGTCCGGCTTACGCGCATCGCCCTGGAGAGCTACAACATCGCTGAAGTTCTGGGCGCCAACGGCCATAAGAAACCCGTTGAGAACGGAGCTTCCCATGCCGCCAGCTCATCGTAACCACAAACGAGGGATAGAGCGTTTTAAAAAATAATGTGGCCGTTCGGAGCGAGGATTTTTGGTTTTTTGGCGAGGCTTCGGCGAAGGAGCATGTTTGAAAACGCGCCTGCCCGGTTCAAGACCGTTCACTGCTGCGCTGCCAAAGAGCGCTTTGTGGCAAAGGTCGAACCGCTTTGTCTATTTGGATTTAGTTTGATGCCGGCCCTTGAACGTCAATTCCGCCAGTCCGGATTTGTCCAATTCGCCCAGCCCTTCGTCGATCATCCGGCAATATTGTTTAAAGGTTGCAGCGGCGAGCGGCAAAGATAATTCCACCTGTTTGGCGAGTTTGAGCGCGATGCCGGAATCTTTTGCGGCGTGCGCGGCGCTGAAGAAACAGGAATGCTCGCGGTTTTGCATGTCTTCGCCGTCGGTTTGCAGGACCCGGGAATTGGCGCCCGTCTGGGACAAAACTTCGCGCAACATCGTGAGGTCGAGACCCAGCGCCGCGCCCAGGCCCAGGCCTTCTGCCAGGCCCGCGGTATTGATATTCATGACCATGTTGACCAGCGCCTTGACCTTCGCCGCTTCACCCGTTTTGCCGATATAGCGCATGGACGAACTCAATTTTTCCAGGACCGGTTTCGCGCGCTCAAACGCCGCCGGCTCGCCGCCGAGCATGAGATAAAGCGAACCCTCGCGCGCCTGGGTGATGCTCGAGGCCATGCACGCTTCCAGCGATTGCGCCCCGCGTTTGGCTGCCAATTCTTCGACGCGCAGATGCGCCTGCGGGGAAAGCGTCGCGCAATTGATGAAGAGTTTTCCTTTCGCGCCCTTCAACAGCGTATCGCCGGCGGACGAGAAAATTTTCTTCATCGCCGCGTCATCGCTGACGACCGTGATGATGACCTCGGCCAATTGGGTTACGCGGGCGGGCGCCGCGCAGGATTCCGCGCCAATCTCCGCCGCCAGGTTTTGGGCGACGTCTTGCCGCACATCATAAACGGCGGTGACCGGGTACCCGGCATCCTTCAATCGGCGCGCCATGTTTGCGCCCATGCGGCCAACTCCGACCATTCCAATTCGTTCCATAAGTTTGTTTGTTAAAGGAAATCCCGGGCCTAAAGCCTGCCGGCTATTCCACCGTCACGCTCTTGGCCAGATTCCTCGGCTTGTCCACATCGCACCCGCGCGCCACGGCGATATGATACGCAAACAATTGCAACGGCACCGCCGCCAGGATAGGATTCAGCGCCTCCAACGTCTTTGGCAGATAGATGACATCGTTCGCGACTTTCTTGATCGCTTTGTCACCTTCCGTCGCCAGCGCGATGATCGGTCCCCGTCGCGCGCGGATCATCGCCAGGTTGGCCATCGTCTTTTCGTACATTGAATCGCCCGGCACCAGGAAAACCGTCGGCGTCTTCTTATCGATCAACGCGATCGGCCCGTGCTTCATCTCCGCCGCGGAATAACCTTCCGCATGGATATAAGAGATCTCCTTGAGCTTGAGCGCGCCTTCCAGCGCCAGGGGAAACGTGTAACCGCGTCCGAGGAAAAAGAAGTCGCCCGCCTTCGCGTATTTTTTTGCGATCTTCTTCAACGCGCCATCCTGCGCGAGGATTTTTTCGATCTGCTTCGGCAATTGTTGCAGGGCCCGCAACACCGGCAATGCATGGGGCGCGGAAAGATTCCGCATCCGTCCCAGGTGGATGGCCAGCAGGGTCAGGATAGTCAGCGTCGAGACGAATGCCTTGGTCGAAGCCACGCCGATCTCCGGTCCGGCGTGCATGTAGATGCCGCCGTCCACTTCCCGCGCAATGGTGCTGCCCACCACATTGACGATCGCCAGCGCCTTATGGCCCCGGCGTTTCGCCTCGCGCAATGCCGCCAGCGTGTCCGCCGTCTCGCCCGATTGCGAGAGCACCACCAGCACCGTGTTCTTTTCCAGCGGCGCGTTCCGGTAACAAAATTCATGCGCAAACTCCACCTCCACCGGGATGCCTGCGAATTCCTCGATCAGGTATTCCCCCACCAGCGCCGCGTGCCAGCTCGTGCCGCTCGCCGCGATAATGATGCGGTTGATCGAGCGCAATTCTTTTTCGCTCAGGTTCAACCCGCCGAACTTCGCCGTCGCGTTCTTCAGGTCCACGCGGCCGCGTAAGGCGTTCTCGATCGTGCGCGGTTGTTCGAGGATCTCCTTGAGCATGAAATGCGCATGTTCGCCGCGCACCGCGTCCTCCAGGTCGAACTCCAGGCGGCTGATCTGGATCTTTGCCGTGTCCGCGCCCAGGTTCTGCACCTCGAACCGTTTCGCCGTCACCGTCGCCACGTCGTAATCGTTCAGGTACACCACGCGTTTTGTGTGCGCGATGATCGCCTGGGAATCGCTCGCCAGGAAATTTTCGCCGCGCCCGATGCCGATGATCAGCGGCGAACCCCGCCGCGCGCCGACGATGGTGCCCGGCTCATCCGCGCAGATGACCGCGATGCCATAAGTCCCGATCACCTCGCGCAACGCGTCGCAGACCGCCCGCGTCAAATTTTTCGTCCGCTGCTTTGTGTAATTCACCCCGATCAGGTGCGCGAGCACTTCCGTGTCCGTATCGGATTTGAACGTATGCCCCGCCGCCAGCAGCTTGTCCTTGAGCCGGTCATAATTCTCGATCACCCCGTTATGGACCACCGCGATACGTTCCGCCTGGTCGAAGTGTGGATGGCAATTGGAATCCGATGGCACTCCATGCGTGGCCCAGCGCGTATGGCCGATGCCGAGGTTTCCGGAAACGGGGTCGGATTGCAGGAGCGCGCCCAGTCCGCTATCGATGCGGCCCTGCTTCTTGCGCATCACCAGGTCCGCCGATTGCAGGATCGCCACCCCGGCGCTGTCATAACCGCGATATTCCAGCCGCCGCAACCCTTCCAGGAGGATGGGCTCCGCCGATTTCTTTCCGACATATCCGATGATTCCGCACATAAAAACTAAATTATGATTATTTCGGGCTGGAAGGCAAATTTATGATGATTTCGGTAGTGTCCTAAATTGGCATGTTGCGATTTAAAATTGCCTGGTAGGGGACATCGCACTGCGATGCCCGCGGACGACGCAGCGCGTCGTCTCTACCAATTAAGGCACTGCCATCGTTTCAGCCACGGAGTGGCGAGCGATAGTAGCCCACGGTGGCAACCGTGGGATAATGCCGTTCAAGCAATTTAAGCCCCGGATGGGGCGAAAGAAACGGATTTCTGTTATGCGATTTTCTGCCGCCCCTGTCGGGGCTTTTGAAATGTGCATGATTGAACCCATAGCTGGTGCTATGGGCTACTATCGTACGCTGCTCCGCAGCTAAACTTTTGCATGAAACATCTTCGCCTTTAAGCATCTTTTCCTTCATTTCCACTCCGTGTCTTCGTTTTTGGATTCTAATTATTCTGTTAATTCTGTCTAAGTGCTTTTCAAAATCCACTCCGCTGCCTTATCCAGATCATCCACGACGACTGCCCGTGAAATTGTTTCCGGTTCCTTTCGCTCGATCTCCGCGCCATAGCCCGTGCGGACGAGGATGCTTTTTTTGATGCCGGCATTCCAACCGCATTCCAGGTCGATCACCTTGTCGCCCACCAAAAAGCTCTGCGCCAGGTCCAGGCCGAACTCATCCCGCGCGTCGAACAGGAACTGCGGCGATGGCTTGCGCCCGCGGCTCGCTTGGCCCGGCGCCTCTGGTGCGATGTAGATCTTATCGAAACTGATGCCCTCGCGCGCCAGTTCGGCGGCCATGTGGGCGTTCACGGCGTCCACGTCCGCCATCGTGAAATAGCCGCGCCCCACACCCGATTGGTTCGAGACGATGAACAGCCGGTACCCGGCGGCGCACAGCTTTTTCAAGCCGATCGGCGTCGCGGGAAAGATCTGCACCTGGTCGATGCGATGCAAATAATTCGCTTCGGCGATCAGCGTTCCGTCGCGGTCAAGAAAAACAGCCCGGTTCATGGACAAATACTGGTGTGATTTTGACAAGAATGGAATTGAATTTTTTCCCCCGCTCTCGCATCCTGATACTGTTACCGAGTTTTTTTAACCAACAAAAACATAACACATGAGCAACGGCAGATTAGGAATTTTGGTCGGTGGCGGTCCCGCGCCCGGCATCAACGGTGTCATCGCGGCGGCCACCATCGAAGGCATCAACAACGGCTTTGAAGTCATCGGCTTTCGCGACGGCTTCAAATGGCTCGCGGCGGGCGACGTGCACCAGTGCAAACCCCTCTCCATCCGCGACGTCTCCGGCATTCACCTGCGCGGCGGCTCCATCCTGGGCACGGCCCGCACCAACCCGACGAAGTCCGAGGAGATGATGAAGAATGTCTTCGCCTCGTTCGAGAAACTTGGCATCACCAACCTCGTCACCATCGGTGGCGATGACACCGCCTTTTCCGCCAGCCAGGTCGCCAAGCGCAGCAACGGCAAGATCAAGGTCGCCCACGTGCCCAAGACCATCGATAACGACCTGCCCCTGCCGGGTGCCACGCCCACTTTCGGGTTCGAGACCGCGCGCCATTACGGCGTTCACCTCGTGCGCAACCTGATGGAAGACGCGCGCACCACCTCGCGCTGGTACCTCATCGTTTGCATGGGCCGCGCCGCCGGCCATCTCGCTTTGGGCATCGGCAAGGCCGCCGCCGCCACCCTCGTCATCATCCCCGAGGAATTTCATAAGCAACAACTCGGCATCGATGAAGTGTGCGACATCATCATCGCTTCCATCATCAAGCGCCGCGCCGAAGGCTCGCAATACGGCCTGGTCATCCTCGCCGAAGGCATCATCGAATCCCTGGGCGAAACCGGACTTATCAAGGCGATTCCCGAGGGCGACCTGAGCCGCTACGGCAAAGTTATCCGCGACGACCATGGCCATCTGAGCCTGGGCGAGATCGAATTTGGCCGCCTCCTCAAGGACCTTCTCCTCGCGCGCCTCGAGAAACTGAGCCTCAAGACCGCGTTCATCGACAAAGACCTCGGCTACGAACTCCGTTGCGCCGACCCCATCCCCTTCGACGCCGAATACACCCGCGACCTCGGTTACGGCGCGGTCAAATTCCTGATGTCGCCCGAATCGCAAAAGTACGGCGCCATCATCAGCTTCGTAGACGGCAAGATGAACCCGCTGCCCTTCGAGAAGATGCTCGACCCCAAGACCGGCCGCATGCAGAACCGCAAGGTCAACGTGGACGGCGAAGCCTTTGAATGCGCCCAGGCCTACATGATCCGGCTCGAACGCGAGGACATCGAAGATGCCAAAAAACTGGCGAAGCTCGCCGCCGTCGTCTCGATGACGCCCGAACAATTCACGGGACGCTTCGGATATTTGGTCGGGGTGAAATAATTCGCAGAAACAGTTTCAGATCGCATGAATAGCGCGTGATGATCCGCGCGCTATTTTTTGCATCTTCCTCTTTAATCGGTGGAAACAGTTCCCAACCATTTCCCAGGGGTGGAGAAAATAATGGAAGAAGACCTTCCTTACGTGGTTTTCCAACACTCGTGTTGGCTGCCAAACCATGCTCCGAGCACCGTAGGTGCGACATCTTTGTAGAAAAAAACAAATGAGAATCCAAAGCCCCGTCAGGGGCGGCATATTCCGTTCACAAAATTTAAAACCAATTTCATCTTTCTGCCTTCGATGTCGGGATGTGTCAGAGAGGCCTTCTCAAAATCGAAATGTCCTCTTGCTGTCCCTTCTCCTGGGGGAGAAGGTTAGGATGAGGGCGAGCGTGCTCGCGGCGGGCAGAAGACTGCCCGCCCTGCCTTTTTCCATCCCTGCAATCTGTGTAATCTGCGGCCCCCTTCGTTTTCTTGGTGTTAAAAACTGTTTTGTCCCGTCTTCGCGTTAAATTCCTTAGATGTTGGGCGTTGGATGTTAAATGTTGGATGTTTTCCCATCTTCAACCTTCGTTTTCTTGGTATAAAATGCCGTTGTGAGTTACAGTGGCGCATGTTTATCGCCGGACTCGGAACCGCCACCCCCTCGCAACGCTACACCCAGCGCCAGTGCTGGGATGCTTTGCAAAAATCCGCGCGGGTCGCCCGGCTCAAACCCCGTTCCCGCGCCATCCTCAAGAAAGTTCTCTGTGGCGACAACGGCATCGCCGCCCGTCACCTGTCGCTCAAGCCGATCTCGGATGTTTTTGAGATGACCCCCGATGTCTTGCAAGCGCGCTTTACGGAACACGCGCCCGCCCTGGCGGTTTCAGCGGCCAAACGCGCCCTCCGCAACGCCGCGGTTGCGGCCAAAACGATCGACGCCGTTCTCATCAGCACCTGCACCGGCTATCTGTGTCCCGGCCTGACCAGCTACGTCAGCGAACAACTCGGTTTGCGTGAAAATGTTTTTGCGCTGGATCTCGTCGGCCAGGGTTGCGGCGCGGCCTTGCCCAACCTGCGCACTGCCGATGCCATTCTCGCCGCCGGTCGCGCCGAAAATGTCCTGTCCATCTGCGTCGAAGTTTGCAGCGCGGCATTCTTTCTCGATGACGATCCGGGCGTGCTCGTCAGCGCCTGCCTGTTCGGCGATGGCGCGGGTGCGGCAGTTTTGACGCATCAACCCAATCCCCATGCGCGGCGCGTGGAATGGAAGTTTTCGGCGTCGCACCTCACGCCCGGCAAACGCGACACCCTCCGTTTTGGGCACAAAGACGGGATGTTGCGCAACATCTTATCTCCGCAAGTCCCGCAGATCGCCGGCGTGGCTGCCGCAAAATTATTTTCTGAGACCATTGCCGAAGCGGGTGTCCGTCGTGATAAAGTTTCCGGCTGGGTGATGCACACCGGCGGACGCGATGTCCTGCTCGCCCTGCGCGAGCGATTGAAATTGAAAGAATCCGATCTTCGCCACAGTGCGGCCATCCTTCGCGAGTTCGGAAACATCAGCAGCCCCACGGTGTTTTTTGTGCTCGAACGCGCTCTGCAAGACGCGGTGCCCAATGGCTACTGGTGGATGAGTTCGTTCGGCGCGGGATTTAGTTGCCACGGCGCGCTTCTCGAAGTCAAATAACGGCTGCACAAGGATGCCCTGCCATGAGCCGCATTGTTGAACCTGAGATTCTCGACTCGCTGCCGCCGGATGATCCGCGTGCGGCGCGTTCCCGGCGCGATTTGCATCGCGTCAATCTCGTCATGGGCAATCACGGCATCATGGCCCGGGCGCTGAAGGAGCACTGTCCCCTCCCGCCCAAACAGATCGCCGAGCTTGGCGCCGGCGACGGAAATTTTCTCCTGCGCGTCGCCGCAAAATCCGGATGGCAAAATATCGATGCTGTTTTGCTCGACCAGACCAGGGCCGTTTCCGCCGGGACGCTCGCCGCTTTCTCAAAATTCAACTGGCGCGCCCAGTTCGTCACCGCGGATGTCTTTGAGTGGAACGGCCCGGCGGAAGTCGTCATCGCCAATCTCTTCATCCACCATTTTGAAGACGCCGAGCTGGCGCGATTGCTCCAGAAAATCGCCGGCCACGCGAAATTGTTCATCGCGCTCGAACCGCACCGGTTTTATTACCCGCGTCCCTGTGCGCTGACCACTTTGCTCGTCGGCTGTTCCCGCGTGACCCTCCACGACGCCGAAGCCAGTATCCGCGCCGGGTTCATCCGCCAGGAGATCACCCCGTTGTGGCCGGACAAACCGAACTGGCAATTGACTGAACGGCGCGCCGGCCTGTTCAGCCACCTGTTCGTGGCGCGCCGGATTTAAAATGACCAGGCCGATCCGGATCATTGGCGGCGGGCTGGCCGGGCTGAGCCTCGGCATCGCCCTGCGCAAGCGGGCGATCCCCGTCACCGTCCTGGAAGCCGGGAATTATCCCCGCCACCGCGTGTGCGGCGAATTCGTCAGTGGCCACGGCCTGGAGGTCCTGGAGGCATTGGGATTGAAGAGCGCATTTCTGGACGCAGGCGCTGTGGAAGCGCGCTCCGCTGGTTTCTTCGCCGGAAATTTTTCATCACCCATCCATCAATTATCGCCCGCGGCACTTTGTCTTTCGCGCTTCACCATGGACAAATTGCTGGCGGACGAGTTTCAAAAACTTGGCGGCGAATTGTCTGTCGGCGAACGATGGAATGGTGGAAGTGAGGATGGGGTGGTGCGCGCGAGCGGGCGACAATTGAAGCCGGTCGAGAACGGCTGGCGCTGGTTCGGGCTCAAGGCCCACGCGACGAACGTTTCGCCCGTTGCCGACCTGGAGATGCATCTGTTCAAGAACAGCTACATCGGGATCTGTAAACTTGCGGGCGGCGAAGTGAACCTCTGCGGCCTGTTCCGTCGCAATGGGCAGCAGGACTTGCCGAAGAATGGATTTGATCTGCTGCGCGGCGAACCGGGAAGCAGATTGCGCGAGCGATTATCATCGGCCCAATTCGACGAAGACTCATTATGTTCTGTGGCCGGCCTGTCACTTACGCCGCGCCGGGCGTCCGCGCGATCCGAAGTGTGCCTCGGCGATGCGCTGACGATGATTCCGCCGGTCACCGGAAACGGCATGTCACTCGCGTTTGAATCCGCCCGGTTGGCCGCCGGCCCGCTGGCCGCCTACAGCGCCGGCGAGATCGGTTGGAGTGACGCGCGCCAACAGGTCGCCCGCTTGTGCGATGAGGCCTTTTCCGGGCGGCTGCGCTGGGCCAATTGGCTGCAACGCCTGATGTTTTCGCCCGTGGTGCGATCGCCATTCGGTAAAATCCTCTTTCAGTCGGATGCATTTTGGAAAATGATGTTCGCCAGGACACGATGAAACCATTATCGGATTGCCAACTATACACGTTCATTGACACGGCCTATCTGCATGGCCGCGCCCCCGAACTCGTGGCGCAACAATTGTGCGATGGCGGCAGCGATTTGATCCAGCTCCGCGCCAAAAAATCGACAGCGGCGGAAATCCGCGCCATGGCCGAAAAAATCCTGCCCGTCACGCGCCGCGCGAATGTCGGCCTGGTCATCAACGATCATCTGGACATCGCGCGCGAGTTGGGCGCGGAATTTTGCCACCTGGGACAGGAAGATTTTTTTGATGCCGGATTTGCCAATGTCTCCCGGCTTAAAACTCAAGATTCAGGACTCAAAATTGGATTAAGCACCCATTCACCCGAACAAGCCGCGCGCGCCCTGGCGGCCCAAGCCGATTATCTGGCCATTGGGCCGGTTTTTGCCACCGGCACCAAGCCCACGGCTAAGCCGGTGACGCTCAAGTACGTACGTTGGGCGGCGGCCAATGTCCAAGTGCCCTGGTTCGCCATTGGCGGTGTGAATTTGCGGAACTTTGCGGATGTTTTCAGTGCCGGCGCCACCCGTATTTGTGTGGTCTCGGCGATTCTCAACGCCCCGGACGTCACGAAAACCTGCGCGGAATTTAAAAAGGCGCTCCTGGCTGCAAAATAAAAATCGGCGTCGGTGCCAGCCTCACGGGGCCGGCACACGACGCCTTAAATACTGTTGCAGGGCTTGATTGAGCCATGCCCACATCAGATCAGCGCACTGACAGCGCGAGGCTGATTTGATTCATCGCTTCGCTGACGTGCTTGCTGATGCGCGGCTGGTCTTTGACTCCCGCGGCATTGAGGACATGCGAGAGCAGGTCGTCCGCAGTGCGGAGCCGGTCATCCGACCAGACTTGCCGTTCGCGGCTGCGGTCATCGCCGGCGTTCAAGTCCAATCCCAGCAATCCGGCTGCGGTCTTGATCTGCTTCATGGCCTTGACGCGGTGGCCATCATAGTCCTTGTTGGCGGAGTCCAAAATCCAA
Source organism: Verrucomicrobiia bacterium (assembly GCA_036490655.1). Classification (GTDB taxonomy): domain Bacteria; phylum Verrucomicrobiota; class Verrucomicrobiia; order Limisphaerales; family UBA11358; genus UBA11358. The sequence goes on from DASXDM010000031.1 coordinate 135,202, forward strand.
TAGGAGCGCCGCAACATCCCGGCCTCGGCCGAATCTGAAAAGGCAACCGTTTCGAACTGGTTTTGCGAAACTGTCGTGACCCCGGCGATCTGCGGCGAGGTGCTTGCCAGCAGGCTGATTCCGCCGCCCAACATTGAAACCATAACCATCGTTGATAATATTTTTGTTTTCATAGTCACCTTAAGTTGACGAAGTTGAACGGGAAAAGTTACACGAAAAGTCACAGCATGACCTGGCCGGGGGACCGTGGATTCAAGGGTTAAAATGAAGAAGCTTTTGCCTGCCTCATCCCGATCCGGCTATCGCCGGCGGGATTTTTCCTGCTCCTGCATCTTCAATTCAGCGAACAGCGAGCTGCTCGAGGCGGACTTCCGCGGTTTTTGGAGGGAGAGAGCATCGATCCGTTGCGCCATCTTCATTTTATTGGAGCAATAGAGCATCGCTACTTCATCCGTGATCAAATCCTGTTCGTAGGCCTTGTAGAGCGATTGCTCGAAGCTATGCCAGCCGAAGACGCTGCCGGCTTCGATGATGTCATCCAGCCGCCGTCCTTCGTTTTCCCCCAGCAAAACGGCTTCGCGTGAGCGCAGGCTGTTGCCCATCATTTCCGTGACCAGCAAACGTTTGCCGGAAATCGCCGGAACGAGCCGGAGGCTGACGATATAGCGCATCGACCCGGCCAGCCGCTCGCGCACTTGTGATTCCTCGTCGGTGCCGAACATGCCGATGATGCGGTTGACCGTCTGGGCCGCGCTGGTGGTGTGCAGTGTGCTGAACACCAGATGGCCGGTTTCGCCCGCGTTCAGGACGATCTCCATCGTCTCACGGTCGCGGACTTCACCAATAAAAATGATCTTGGGTGCCTGGCGCATTGCCGCGCGCATGCCTTTCTGAAACGAATAAAAATCGCGTCCCAATTCCCGCTGGCTGAAGGTCGCCTTGACGGGCGTGAAAACAAATTCAACCGGGTCTTCCAGCGTGAGGACATGGATATCGCGGGTCTTGTTGATTTCGTTCAACATCGCCGCCATGGTCGTGGTCTTGCCCATGCCGGTGCCGCCGGTCACAAAGACGATACCGTTCTTTTCCTTGATGATCTCGTTGAAGACCGGCGAGAGATTGAGCGCTTCAAAGGTGGGGATCAGCGGTTTAAGATGGCGCATCACCATCGCATAATTCCCGTTTTCGAAATAGATATTGATGCGAAAACGGCAGGCGCTCTTCAATGTGTAACCACAATCGCAAGAGCCGTGCTCCTTCATGTCGGCGAGCAGGCGCGTGTTACTGTTCAGGATGACGCTGGCGAGGGACTCGATGTAGTCATTGGTGAGCAGACGCGGATATTTTTCATGGACAAACGGACGGAGCAGGCCCTGGCTTTCAATCTGGATCGGCCGGGCGGTCACGAAAATCAGGTCGGAAATCCCCTCTGCCGAACCCACCATCGTCTCCAGCAATAGATCAAGATCCTCTTTATTCATATTTCATCGCTGAGCTTTCGCCATTGTTTTCCTTAGAGCGAATTTCCCGCTCCGCGGGTTATTTTGCAGTCTCAAATGCCAAAGCGCAAAATAATTCATTAATAAAATTTATTATCCCATCCGGTATTATGTCAATTATAACCCGCTGCCTGTTCCAATCATTTTCGCTTCTCTTCCAGATCTTATAGACCCAGATGTTTTCCTGCTTCGGGCATGGTTTTGCAAGTGACGATCTGCGGGTGCTGCGCATAATGAAAAATTGTAAGGATATTAAAACCGATGTCCTTGAGGGGATCGGGGATCACGCGCACAATCAGTCCCACGCCGCTCTTCTCGGCCATCTCCATCAGGCGGCCCAGGCCCTTGAGGCAATCCAGGTTCATCGAATCCAGGTTCGTCAAATCGACCAGCACGCGAAAACCGGGGGTCAATTCCGCCGCCAGCGATTGGACGTCCGGTTCAATGCGTTCCAATTCCTCCGGACGCACCCGCCCGCTATAATCGAAATATAACAACTGCTTTGCTTTGTTTGATGTCACCACCACCATGTGCGCAACGTAACACTTCATCGCGCTCCATTCGACATAATTTTCCGGAGCAGGCCAAAAGAACACAAACAATACCGCCCGATTAACGAGGGCTTGAATCAGCCTGCGGTTGACTTGCCGCGCACTCCGACTGAATATGGCGTGCAGGCTAACGATATCGTGAACAGGAACGCCTTTGTTTTCGTTGTATGCGGCAACCATCATGCGGAGCGCGCGCGCATCGCATTGAAGTTCCTCAGGCATTTTTCCCGCAGCGAAATCATCGTGGTCAAATCCCGCACCCGGCAGCGGTTTGACGCCGACCGGGTTATCGATGCCAGGACACCCAGCCGCCTCGACAACCGGCAGGCCGCCATTTTTCTCAAGACGTCCCTGCACAAAATCCTCAAGCCCGGCCCGGAAAAATTTTGTTATCTCGATAATGATGTACTGGCGGTGAATAAAGATGTGGACGCGGTCTTCAATCAATTCCAGGCCCCGATCTCATTTGGCGCCGACCATTGCAGTTTTCGCCAGTTCAGCCGTTATGCAGTCCATTGCGGCTGCGTGAAATCCGAGTGCGACCATTTGAAGACCGCCATCGGCCGACAATTCGGGGTGAAGATCACCCAAAAAGACTGGCAGCATTGGAATGGCGGGGTATTTGTTTTTAACGAGACTTCTACGCCGTTCCTGGACCACTGGCATGAGAACACGCTGGCCATCTTCAAAAATCCGCATTGGCAGGCACGCGACCAGGGCACGCTGGCTGCCACGGCGTGGCAATTGAAGTTGCAGGACCATCCCCGATTGCCACGCGAATTCAATTTCATTGTCGATCCGTTGATCGGAGTGCCGCGCGCAAGGCGCGCCACCGCCAAACCGCGTGAATTGAAACCGGTTGAAACGTATTCCCTACAGGGCGATCCCACCAAACCGCACCCCCACCTGTTGCATTTCATCAATGACGGGATTGGCCGGCGCGGTTGGAAAAATTGGGACGATGCCGAACGCCTGCTGGCACCGCCGCCAAAATCTCCCGCGAGCTTGTCACCGGACAATCGCATCGTTCACGGCCTGTGGATCGGAACCATCCTTTCGAAGATGGAACTGCTCACGCTCCGCTCGTTCGTACGACAGGGCCACGAGTTTCATCTGTGGGCCTATGATAAAATAGAAACTCCATTGCCGCCCGGGGTTATCGTCGAGGATGCCAACCGCATCATTCCCAGGTCGCAGATCATCAAACGGGCTGACACTGATACCGAGACAGGCGTTGGCAAGGGCAGTGTCAGTTCGCCATTCTCCGATCTGTTCCGTTACAAATTGCTTTATGAAAAAGGCGGGTATTGGGTGGACATGGATGTGACCTGTCTGCGCCCGCTTAATTTTACCGCGCCGTATGTCTTCCGTCCGCACCGGGTGGGGGTGGTCGGAAACATCATCAAGTGTCCGCCGGGCAGTCCACTGATGAAATCAGTTTACCAGAAAGTGGCCCGCATCGCGAATGAACACACGGACTGGCTTCTTCCCAACAAAATACTCTCGCAAACCATCCGGCGGTTAAAATTGACGCGCTACATCCGCGGCGGGATTTGGAACCCGGAATCGTGGTGGGATGCCATTCGGCCATTGGCTCTTGATACCGCGCCTATCCCGTCCGATTGGATGGCCATTCATTGGATCAATGAATTCTGGCGCACACTTAAGCAGAGCGGAGGCGTTTATCGCGGACAACGCCTGTTCACCGTCGTTCCCGAAAAAGACCAGCCGAAACCTGGCAGCGCCCTGGCGAAGCTCTATGCCGATTACGGCTTATCCCAATCGGCTGGCCTAACGAATGGAGCACCTGCGCCCATCCCGATGCCGTTGGAAAAGCCTGCGGACCGGCAACCCGCCACGCCACAATTTTTACTGTCGAGTCACGTCAATGTTCTCCTGCCCAGTCTTACTCGCGGAGGGGCCGAGCGCAGCGTTGTGGAAACTTTCGGCGGTCTTCAACGCCGGAACGCCTCGGGCAATCTGTTCGTCCTTTATAACGCCAAGCCTGCCTACGGCTTCGACGGCGTTGGCGGTGTCAGGATTTGCCGTCTCTCGGCTCTGGATATTCCCGCCAAACTGCATTCCGTGGCCATGGAAGTCCTCGCATCGCCCGAACCGGTTTTGTTCACTCACATGGTCAAAGCTGAAATGCTTCAGTCCTTGTGGGAGCGTGGGGTCAAAACGGTTCCCGTTATCCAAAATTCCAAACCGGCCTGGCAAGACCCACCCGGGGCATTCAAACATCCCAACGTTCCCTTTATTGTGGCGGTTTCCGAGGCGGTCGCGGAGCAATTGCGGGAGGCGCACTGTCCCAAACCGGTGATAGTCATGCGCCACGAAATGCAACGCTGGTCCACGCCGGAGGAACAAAAACAAAACCGGCACCTGATCCGTGAACGCTACGGCATTGCAGATGATGTGCTGGTCGTCGGGATGGTCGGCCAATTTAAGTCTCAAAAATCCTATACGCGTGCCGTCCGTGTCCTCGCCCGTCTCCGGCAAATCCGCCCCGCCAAACTGATGATCCTGGGCGGGTGGGATTCTGATTGGGGGCATGCCCGGCAGGCTTACACCGCCACCTGCCGGCTCGCGCTCGAATTGGATGTGATCACCGACCTCATCACGCCGGGCCCGGTGCCGGACGCCGAAAAATATTATGCTGCCTTCGACGTTTTTTTGAGCACGAGCAGTTTCGAAGGGTTGAGTGTGTCACTGCTGGAAGCGATCCAAACCGGCTGTCCCATTGTAACAGCCGATGCCGGCGGCAACCGCGAAGTCCTACCGGAACGCGCCGTCCTCGTCCGGAATCCGTCGGATATCAATGCCTATGTGCAAGGCATCGCGCACGCGCTCCAGAGCAAATCGCGCGTGCTGGTCCCCAAACCGGCAGATTTCGACCTGGTGCCGCGCCTTTGGTGTTTGCTCGGACGATATTCACGGCCGGACTCTTTCACGCCGATTTCGGAGCGCACCGGAACCTTTTTTGTGACCGATAGCCTGGGGATGGATGCCGCGCCACGAATCCTTACTGATTTGTTGGGCCACCTTTCACCGGGAATCCCCTCGTGGCTTTGTGTCCTTTACAACACTCCGGGGCAGGCCCATCTGGACGAGTTGCGGAAAAAGAATGTTCCCGTTTTCTCTTTGCAAAGCTGCGCGGATTACCTCGAACGGATTGAGCGCATCCTTTCCATCCTGGGGCGGTTGAAGGTACGGAATATTTGTTTCTGGAACGTAGATCCGCGCATCAAATTATTGCTGGCAAAAATTTTGCCGAAAGGGACATTCCATCTCATAGACATCTGTCCCAACAGCTCCCTTTTCAGCCAGATGGAACATTCCGCCGTGTTTCAGCGGCGCATCTCTTTTGGGGCAAAAGATTATTGGGCGCGGATTGATCGTTTCGTCGCCAAATATCATGGTGGTACCCCTCCGAATGTCTCGTTTAAGCGAGGGCAATTGGCCGTGATTTCCGATGGGGTGCCAGTCCCGGCGACCATCGAGCCGGCGTATCATCTGTTGCCGGGTCACGCCGATCCGAACTTCATCCTGGGCACTTGTTGCCCGATCATGCCCGGCAAACGGATTGAATTTCTCGTCGAAATGATGACTGAATTGAACCGGCAATTTAAGGGGGCGACTCTGGTGATCATTGGTGGTCTTGATGCCCACCGCACCGATTATTGGCCGGTCCTGCTCGAAACGCTACGGGCGCGCGCCATCACTAATATTCATTTTGCCGGTTCGCCTGCGGATGCCAGGCCGCTCGCGAAATTGTTCAAGGCATTTGTGGCAGTTTCGGAATGGCCGGGTATTCCGACAGGATGTCTTGAGGCCATGGCCCTGGGAATTCCCATCATGACCAGCGGCGCGCAACCCGTTTGGGCGCATCCTTCGCGAGGGAAAAGAGCCTTCGCCGTCCATGCCAACAGCCCGCAGGCGGCGGCGCAATATGCCCGTGAGCTTTTTACTGACCCGGCATTGCAGCGAGAGTTGGGCAAGGCTGCCAAAACTGCCGCTGTCAGCGATTTTTCCCAGGCAAAAATGGTTCGGAACTATCGCCAACTGTTTGCCGGAACCATGAAGTAAATTTCACCGGGCACGTTTGGGTTTCAATCGCCGCTTTATACGGGGCAGCCCTCGCAGGCTGCGCAAGCCGATATCAGGCCATTTATTGTCCCAGCTGTTTTCGGCGGGAACACTACGAATGACTCCAAATCCCGGCGCGATGACTCCCGGCCTGCGGATGGTCTCATCCACTTGTGTCGCATCGATGACATTTTTGGTTCCATAACGTGACCGCAAGAGTGCCCATAATTTTTCCATTTCCGGATTGAGCGAGATGTCATCCAACACGATATATCGGGCCGCGCAGATTTCTCCGTAGATCAAAACGCTCATGAGCGTGAACCAAAAATCGTGCATCCCGTCGATGAACACCAGGTCGATGCGCGGTTCGCCGAATTGTTCGATCACATGATTGAAACCCGCTTCACTATTGGCGTCACAGTTGTAAGCCCGGATTGCCGGATGCCCCGCAAACATCTGGCTCCCATAGGGTGTGATATCAAAGGTCAGAATCTTTCCTGCGGTCGGGCCCGGAAAAGCTTTTGCCATGGCGCGGGCCGAACCACCCTGGTGTGTTCCCACCTCGACGATCTTGCGGGCTCCTGTGATTTTGACCAAACCCGCCAGAAAGAAATAGTAAGGATGAGGCGCCACGACGGGTTGGTTCGTGTTTCCCCAATGAGGTTGCCCGTATCCGATGCCGCTGAGATCGAAGGATTCGCGTTCACTCCATGCCCTCCCAGCGAGTTCTTTCATGGAACACGTCTTGAGATTGATCGGCCTGGACTTTGAGGGTATTGACTTCTTCATCGATTGTTCCAATCGGGTAATACAAAGGCGGCGTGGCCCTGCCGTCCAGTCAAAATTGTCCTGCGAATTCCCGGGCTAAATGCTTGACAGCATTTTTTGTAGTACTAATGTCGAAGCAGAAGGCAGTATCAATATCGGAAGAGCCAGATTGCGATGTCGAAAATAAAAATTATCGTCCGTCTTCCGGATAACCGTGATTACGCGGGTCGGCTTCATGTTGAAAATGCCGCGGGCAAACGTCTCGCCGGTCCCTTTCCCATTTGTGGCCGTGCCAACGACCAAATGGCGCGCGACGGCAAAAATCCCGGGCGCGAACGGGTCCTGCCTTTTGGCGATACCCCGCTCGGGGGATACCAGGTGCAAAAAATCATCGGTAGTGGAGACCGGACCGCTTATTCCAGTGAAGACTTTGGCTCCTCGGGAATCATCCTGCTCCAGCCGGCCAGTGGCGAGGCTGCCCTGGCAGAGGCCAACGGGCGTTTTGGATTTTTCATTCAGGGCGGCGCAATGTCCCGCAACGGATGCCTGCGCCCCGCCGACGGCTCATTGCGATTAAGCAACCGCGACCAACGCAAGCTCGTCAGCATTTTGCGAAGCTGCGAGCCGATCGATTGCGAATGCGAAGTCTCGGCGGGCATGGCTAAGAAGGGCCGCCGGGTGGCCGATGTCCCCGCTGCCAGTGTTTTGGCTCAGGCCAGGGCATTGCTTACCGGGTTGCTCGGGACGACCAACCTGGAACCGGCGCATCGCGCGCTGCTAAAAAAAATGTTGCTGGCCGGGCGCATCACCGTCTCCATTCCCAGTATCCTGATGATGTCCACTCCCGGGCTTGCCCAGCAGACATCGATGGATAAAGAAACCCACATCTTACTGGCCAGCCGTGATACTACTTTTTCATTTCCCATCATGCTTGCCCAAGCTGATCCCGGCAGTTCCAGCCAGGATTATGTCGGTCAATTGCCGAGTGACACCCAGGCCAACCAGCAGGCGAATACCGTGGGCGAACACAGCCAAAATGCCGCCAATTCCCAAAACCTTGAAGATGCCAAGACTGAATCCGGTGTTGGGTTCGATACCGCAGGCGGACAGGGCACGGGAGGGGGTTCTGAACCGCCACCGGTAAACGTGGTTCCCGAGCCAGGCGGTGATTCGCAAAACCAGCCGGAAACACCGGCCAACTCTGGAGGGTCGGGTTTAGTTGGCGGCAATCCAAATCCGCCCGACGAAAATGTTACACCAGAGCCCATTAACAAAGCCCCATCCAGTGATTCGGGCTTTGGCACGGCGGCGACAGCAGCGACAGTTGGCGCGGTCGCAGGGGCGCTGATACAGCATGCCATCAGTCCGCCCGCTAATCCGACCGTTTACTCTACGCCCCCGCCTTATAGCAGTCCGATACCCCTGCAGGCGGAACGATATAATTTGGATCACATCCAGGTGCCTCCTCCCATTCCGCCCCAGGCGGCAATCATCGGGTTCGGCCAAAAGGTTGAAGACCCGCAAAGTGAACTCATCCTGAAAGGGACTGATTACGGTATCGCCGTGGCCGAAGCCTACGGCAAGATCGGTGAAAAAACCATGCCGTACATCACGGTCATTGTGATCACGGGCAAGACATTCATTGCCGCGGAAGATGGCGCGAATGTTTACCTTACGAAACACAACGAGGTTTATGACCAGGCTCTTGCCTATCTCAAGGACCCGCAGATGCGGGATCAATTTGCTCATTTGGTCGAGGCCGTGCGCAACCATCAACCCATCAGCGAAGATACGCCGGTGAACATGCTCCGCGCGGCGCAAGCTATTGCCGCATCGCCGGATACCCAGACATCAAGCATTGTTTGGAACGCATTGATGTCGCAGGACGCCCGGCAGGCCGCCCTCAACCGACTCATCATCGAATCACGCGATTTCGTTGTTGGCAAGGCAGTCGAAAAAACATTTAGCGCGCAATTGCCCGATCTGGACACACGCCGGCAGGATTACCTGGAAGCCGCAGATTTCCTGGAGAAAGCCAATGTGGCGCTCAAGCGGGTCAATGATCCGGTTGCCCGCGATTCCTTGCAACAGGGAGTCACCCTCGCCAATCAGATCATGTCAAAAACCTTCGTCACGGTCGGGGCACAGGCCCTTGGCAAGGAATTCACCACGGATTTAGTCAAGGACACGATTTTCGATTCCACGGATCAAAATCCCGAACAATAACCCGTCCGCTTGTTCTTAAATGTCTGTCGCCTTAGGTCTTTAATCCTGGCTCGTCACCTTTAAAACCTCCGCCACCACCTGCTCAACCGCGATCCCTTTCATACATCGAAAATCAATCGGACATTCCCGCAGGAAACATGGCGAACAGGGAGCATCTGACTTTAATATCCGTGTCCCATTCGAAAAGATCGGCCCGGTCAGCTCCGGCGAGGTGCTCCCAAAAATTGCGACTATTGACACCCCCAATGCCGCAGCCAAGTGCATCGGACCAGTATCATTGGTCAAAAGCGCATTGCAAATTTTTAACGCAGCCATCAGCTCGCGGAGGGATGTCTTTCCAACCAAATTTTGAACGTTGAGCTTTTGATTTTGCGCTTCGGAAGCGATTTGCCGGGTGATTTCCAGATCATTTTTCCCACCGAATAAAATCCAGGTGCAGTCCGTTTGCTGTTGGATTTCTTTCGCTGCGGAAATGAACCGGTCAGTCGGCCAGCGTTTGGCCGGGCCATACTCCGCGCCGGCATTCAATCCCAGGATCGGTTTTGAAATTTTTTCCAGCCCGAATTTCGTTTTCACCGCTTGAATCTCATCCGTGGTGACAAATAATTGCGGGGCCAACGGTTCCGGATTCGCGCCCAACTCTGCCACGAGATGCAAATATTCATGGTTTTGATGCGCGGTTTTGGGGAGATCAGATTTGGATGCCGGGGCCCGGGATATCAATCTTTGGATCTCTGCAACGGACCGTTTCCGCATTTTCACCGCGCCTGCGCGGGGCGCAATCGTCTGGGTCAGGAAGAAATTGCGCCATGGCCGCGCATACCCGAGGCGCCTTGGGATTCCCGCCAGAAAGACTTCAATGGCCGATCGCGGCGAATTGGGCAGGACCAGCGCCACGTCAAATTTGGCCGCCCGTAATCTCTTTCCGACAGCAAAAATCGTTTCGCCCACCCCAAATGAAATGGTTTCATTTACCGCCGGATGATTGAGCCAGAGATCACGCAGCTTTTCCGGCGTCAATAGGGCAATGTGCGCATCGGGAAATTTTTCCCGCAACCGCAGCAGCGCCGGCGTGGTCATCACCGCGTCGCCCAGCCAATTGACTCCCCGGACCAGAATGCGATGCGGATTGTTGGGAGAAACGTTTTCCATCGTCTATCCTCCCTCCTCCGCAGTCGGATTCCGCTCATTTGGTTTCCATCGCCGATGTACCCAAAACCAGTTCGCCGGGTCCCGTCGAATGGCGGCCTCAAATGAGCGGTTGACGTCGCGCATGATGTCTTCACTCGAACGCGGCGAGCCGTTCTCATGGGTTGCGATCTTATCGCCCAATTCCAGCCGCCAATGCGCCAGGGCCACCCGAAAACAAAATCCGGTATAAAGCTCGGAATCATATCTCAACGCGAAAATAGCCGGAGCGAGGCCGGTGGAGCATTGGCGACCCAAAAAAGGCGCGCGCAAACCGGGTGTGCTTTGGTCGGCCAACAGTCCAAGGATGATATTCGGCTGGTGCATCGCCGCGCGGAGCAATTTGCCATCCGTGCGGCGCTCAAAAAAAAGGCATCCTGATTTTTCGCGCAATGATTGCAGGAGCCGGTTCATGGCCGGTTGTTTAAGCGCGCGATAGGTCGTGGCCGATTGATATCCCGGCGCCACCTGGTGAAAACGGGCGTACAATTCAAAATTTCCAAAATGGCCGATGGCCATGACCAGTCGTCGCGGCGGCAGTAATCGTTCGATTCCGATAAATTCCACATAAGGCTTCAACTCGTCCGCGCTCATCGCGGCGGTCTTGATCGCGCTGCAATAGTTTTCACCGATTCGCCGGAAATGTTCTTTGGCGATCGCCAGGATCTCTTTTGGGGTTTTCTCTTTTCCGAAGCACTGATCAAGGTTTTGCAGTGTGACCCGGCGATGTCGCGCATCGAGCCAAAAAGCCAGCGCGCCGCCACAGCGCCCGATCCGCGCGGCGACGGGGAGCGGCAGCGATTGGATCAACGCCACCAACGTGCGGGCAATCAAATAAAGCATTTTTTTTCAGGCAACCGCGGCGGCCTGCACCACCCATGATGCCTGTCGTTGTATCATTTAAAACAAATTTTCCCGACGCAATCCTGAAAGTCGCTCGCGCCGCTAATGATCTTGATTTCCACGCGGACGAAATAGATGGGCAGGTCGCGCCGATCGATCTTAGGGAAGCGTACCGCATCTTTTTGCGTGGTGATGATGATTTCCGCCTGGCGCTTTTTTCCACGATTGATCGCGTTCAAGATTTCCTGCTGGGTGAACCGATGGTGGTCGGCGAAGCGTTTGGAATAAACCAGTTCTGCGCCGAGTTTTACCAGGCTTTGCTCAAAGCTTTCCGGCTGGGCGATCCCACTGAGGGACGCGACCTTGCGTCCTTTGACGAGGTCCAGGCGCTGGCGTTCGCCGGAAAATACGTCCTCAAAATAAAGCGGATGGTGCACGCATTCGATGACGCCGGCGTCGGGATTATGCTTGGCGATACGCGCGCGCAATCCGGCGGTGTCGCCGTCGCTTTTTGTGATGAAAATTGTGTGGGCGCGCGCCAGGTGCGAGGCTGGTTCGCGCAATGTACCGCGCGGCAGCAGATGACCATTGCCGAAGGGTTGTTGGCAATCCACCAGAACCACGTCATGGCGGCGGCCCCGCAGGTCCCAATATTGAAAACCATCATCGAGCAACAGGGTGTCGCAGCCGAATTTTTCGATCGCATACCGTCCGCTCTTGACGCGATCCTTGTCCACGAGCACGACCACATCGCGCAGATTTGACGCCAGCATGTACGGCTCGTCCCCGGCCATTTCCGAATCGAGCAACAGCGATTTGCCGTCGGAGACCACGCGCGGCGGGGTCCGGTCTTCGCGCAGGAAAAATTTGTTTCCCATCCAGATATGAAACGGCGGCGGCTTGGAGCGGTAACCGCGGGAAAGGATCGCCACATTTCGCCCGGCGTCGCGCAGTTCGCGCGCGAATTTTTCCACGACCGGCGTTTTCCCGGTCCCGCCCACGGTCAGGTTGCCGATGGCGATGACCTGGACGCCCAAAGTTTTATCGCGAAGGATGCGCATGTTGTAAAGCCACCGGCGGAATTTAACGGCCACCTGAAACAACTTGGAGAGGGCGAACAATAGTCCGCGCGTCACATTCGCCTTGAAACCATGGCGTTGCTCAAAAATGACATCGAGCACGAATGTTTCGAGATCTTCAACCCACTTGCGGAATGTTTCTGGCATCGGACTCCAATATGCCAAGTTGGAAAAGACTTTTAAAATCCTGAATTCAAAAATTTTACATCCCCATCCGCTGCAATTCCTCCTGCAACGCCGTCTGGAATTGCTGCACATCGGCGGGAGAGGGTTTGTAACCCTGTTGCGCGGGCACCACGCCCAGCCGCCCCGTTTGGTCGAGGTACCAATCGGCCGTTTTTCCGTCGCTGAAGGTGACTTTACCGCTGACCACCGCGCCGGGCCGGGCGATTTGGTCCACGCCTACGGAAACTTTTCCCGGGGCAGGTGTGGGTTTTTCTTCCACAGGTTTTATTGGGGCGGCAGGTTCCGGCGTTTTGGGCGGTTCCGGATCTTTGGGGGTCAATTTCAGGTCGTCCACCAGGAATCGCACTTCCATGTACGTGAGCTTGACGCTGAATTCCGAGAGCAGCCGGTTTTGGATCTCGGAAAGCTTGGCGCCCTGCAATATCCAGGCTGTCACGCGCTGGCGTTGCTCTTCGGTCAAATTCATGTGCCGATTTTAATCAAAGATGTTTCAGAATCCAGTCGTAACCTTTGGCTTCCAGTTCCAGCGCCAATTCCTTGCCGCCGGTGCGGACGATCTTTCCATCCACGAGCACATGGACAAAATCCGGCACGATATAATTCAGTAGCCGCTGGTAATGCGTGATGACCAGTTGGGCATTCTCTTTGGTCCTCAACTTGTTGACGCCGTTGGAAACCACTTTCAACGCGTCGATGTCCAGGCCCGAATCGGTTTCATCCAGGATCGCCAGTTTCGGTTCCAGCACGGCCATCTGGAAAATTTCATTGCGTTTCTTTTCGCCACCGGAGAAGCCTTCGTTGACAGAGCGCTTGAGGAGATCTTCGTTCAGTTCCAGCAATTTGATTTTGTCTTTTACCAGGCTGAGAAATTCGATCGCGTCCAGTTCCGGTTCGCCCTTGGATTTGCGGACTTCATTCAGCGCGGCCTTCAAGAAATAAGTGCTGTTCACGCCGGGGATCTCCACCGGATATTGGAAGGCAAGAAAGACGCCCTCGCGCGCGCGCTCTTCCGGGTCCAGCTCCAGCAGGTCTTTGCCGTTATAAACGACTTCGCCACCAGTCACATCGTAGCCATCGCGTCCAGCCAGGATAGCCGCCAGGGTGCTTTTGCCGGAGCCGTTCGGTCCCATCACGGCGTGGACTTCACCCGCCCCGATGGCCAGGCTGACGCCTTTGAGGATTTGTTTGCCCTCGACTCCCGCCGAGAGATTTTTGATTTCCAGGATTGGTTTGCTCATTATTAAATTTTTTACCACGGATGGTCACTGATAAACATAAACCTGCAGGCTAATAATCAGCCTACGCTGCCTTCCAAACTTACCCCCAAAAGCTTCTGCGCTTCCACAGCGAATTCCATCGGCAGTTCTTTGAAGACTTCCTTGCAAAAGCCGTTAACGATCATGTTCACGGCGTCCTGGGTAGCCAGGCCGCGTTGATTGCAATAAAAGATCTGGTCTTCGCCGATCTTTGAGGTGGTGGCCTCATGCTCCACGCTCGCCGTGGTGTTTTTCACTTCGATGTACGGGAAGGTATGCGCGCCGCATTTATTGCCGATGAGCATCGAGTCGCACTGTGAAAAATTTCGCGCATTGGCCGCGCTCTTGCGCACTTCCACGAGACCGCGATAACTGTTCTGTCCGTGTCCGGCGGAAATGCCCTTCGAGACAATCGTGCTCTTGGTGTTCTTGCCGATATGCACCATCTTCGTGCCGGTGTCAGCCTGTTGGTAGTTGTTCACCACAGCGACGGAATAAAATTCGCCTTTGGAATTGTCGCCGAGCAGGATGCAACTGGGATATTTCCAGGTGATGGCCGACCCGGTTTCCACCTGCGTCCAGGAAATCTTTGAATTTTTGCCCTTGCACATCCCGCGCTTGGTCACGAAATTGTAAATGCCGCCTTTGCCGTTCTCGTCGCCCGGATACCAGTTTTGCACTGTGCTGTATTTGATCTCCGCATTGTCGAGCGCGACGAGTTCCACGACGGCCGCGTGCAATTGATTTTCATCACGCATCGGCGCTGTGCAACCTTCCAGATAGCTCACATATGCACCCTCATCTGCTACGATAAGGGTCCGCTCAAATTGTCCGGATTTCGCCGCGTTAATGCGGAAATACGTCGAAAGCTCCATCGGGCAGCGCACGCCCTTGGGGATGTAGCAGAAGGATCCGTCGGTGAAGACCGCGCAATTGAGCGCGGCAAAAAAGTTATCCGTATAGGGAACCACCGAGCCGATATATTTTTTTACCAGGTCGGGATGTTCACGCACGGCTTCGCTCATCGAGCAGAAGATGACTCCTTTTTCCGCGAGTTGCTTTTGGAACGTCGTGCCGACGCTCACCGAATCAAACACCGCATCCACGGCCACGCCGGCGAGCCGTCCGCGTTCCTGTAGCGGAATACCGAGTTTTTCATAGACCTCCAAAAGTTTCGGGTCCACTTCGGCCAGGCTCTTGGGACCGTTCGCCTGAGTTTTGGGCACTGAATAATAAGTGATGCCCTGGTAATCGATTTTCTCGTGATGGACTTTGGGCCAGTGCGGTTCTTCCAGCGTCAGCCAATGGCGATATGCTTTCAGCCGCCAATCCGTCATCCATTGCGGCTCGTTTTTCTTGCTCGAAATCAGCCGGATGATGTCCTCATTCAGTCCCGGCGGCGCGGACTCCGTCTCCACATCCGTGTAAAATCCATATTTATATTCCTGCTGGACCAGGCCCTCGATGGTATCGGTTGCTGTTGGCATAAATTCGAAAAATCAGGTACTTCAGTTAGTTTTCTTTGCGCACCCGGCGCAGACGCCGTGAATGGCTATTTCAAAACGATCCGCGCGAAAGCCTTTGGGCAAAGCCACTCCAGCTTGCGCTTTTTCCGGCAAATTCACGTCAAAAACGGAATTGCATTCGTCGCAATAAAAGTGGCAATGCTCGTGCATATTCGGACAAAAGCGCGTCGCGCCGCGATCCAATTGGACCTGGCGGACCAGCCCGCATTCCACGAGCGCGTCGAGGCAATTATAGACCGTCGCGTGTGAGATTTCCGGCATCTGCTTTTTGGCGCGGACAAACACCTCGTCAGCCGTCGGATGGTCGCGCTTTTGCAGCAGCACATCGTAAACACGCTGGCGTTGCGGTGTGAAACGAAAGCCAAGCGTGTTCAGACGCTCGCTGACATTATTTGATTTGTTTCCGACGACACTCACGAAGAACAAGTTAACGGCCGATGGGCGATGGGTCAAGATTTAGAATAATTCTAAATTGATGCAACCGATGGGTTGGCGGTGACATTTTGTATACAAATCCGGCATTGGTGGTGTCTATGCTTATGAAAAGACCCAAATCCAAACTATGAAAACAGCCTTTAAGCCGGTGATTCTGTTGCTCTTTGGCATTCTGTTGATCGCGTCGGGATGCAGCAAGGGGAAATCCACGAGCTGGAAATCTTTCAAAAGCCCTGAAGTCGTCAGTCAATTGAAATCGTTCGTATCGGAGAAAGAGGCGCAGGCAAATGCATCCACCAACGCAGTAGTCCCCGGATATGCATCGTTTTTTGCCGCGGCGCAAAAGGGCGATTGGCTTGCGGTCAACCACGCCTTCAAGGATTTCCGGAATCACGCCGGGCAATATGAACATTCCGGCAAGACTGATGAGCGGCTGCGAGGGACCAAATGGCAGGCGGTCATGGAAGTCTGGGGTACGCTGGACAGCATGGCCGAAGGAAATGAAAAGTATTCAACGCTTTATGCCAACGAGATCATCAATTCGATTCCATCCGGCAGCGTTTACTTTGGCGGCACTGATCCGGGACGGTTCTTGATCACCGGGATGGAAAAATCACAGGTCAACGGTGACCCGTTCTTTCTGATCACGCAAAACGCCCTGGCAGATTCCACTTACCTTGATTACGTGCGCTCAATGTATGGAGACAGGCTTTACATTCCCACTTCTGCTGATTCGCAAAAATGCTTTCAGGATTATTCCGAGGACGCGCAAAAGCGGCTGAAAGAGGGGCAGCTAAAACCAGGCGAAAATGTAAGCGTGGATCCTCAAAGTGGCCGGGTGCAGGTCACTGGCCAGATCGCCGTTATGGAGATCAATGCCCTCCTGGCTAAAATTATCTTCGACCAAAACAGTAATTATGATTGTTACATCGAACAAAGTTTTCCACTCGATTGGATGTATCCGTATCTCGAGCCGCATGAGATGATTCTGAAGTTGGATCGTCAACGGGTGGCAGGGCTATCGGACACAATCGTCCAGCAGGACCATGATTATTGGACAAATTTGATCCAGCCGATGATTGGCGATTGGCTGAATGATAGTACTTCGGTCCAGGAAATCGCAGATTTTGGCAAAAAAGTTTTCCGGCAACATGATTTATCAGGTTTTACCGGCGATCCACAGTTTGTCCAAAACGATTATTCCTGCAAAATGTTTTCCAAGGAACGCTCAAATATTGCCGGGCTTTTTGCCTGGCGGGCGGCTCATTCCACAAATGACGCCGAACGGGAACGCATGATCCGCGCGACGGATTTTGCATACCGACAGGCGCTGGCATTATGTCCTTCCAGCCCCGAGGCCATCTATGGTTACGTGAATTTTCTTCAGAGCCAAAATCGCAGTGGTGACGCGGCGATTGTCTTAGAAATGAAGAAATGAAATTCGGCAATTTTATTTTTGAAAGACGTTTTCCCGTGTCGGCGGCACCAATCTTTAAGCTGGTTGCTCCATTATGTCTTGGCGTGGCGTTGGTTGTCTCAGGCTGTGCCAAAAAAAAGTTCGCGAGCTGGGAATCCTTTAAAAACCCTGAAGCCGCCAGCCAATTGAAATCGTTTGTAGCCCAAAAGGAGGCACAAGTAAACGCGGCGTTCCAGACCAACGGACAGACCATGCCGCCAAAATTTGAACGATATTTTGCCACGGCCGCAAATGATGATGGTGTCGGCGTCAGCAACGAATTCGAACGATATTTTGCGTCGACGGCAAGCGGCGATTGGGTGGATGTCAGCAACGAATTTGCCGTGGTCAGACAATTTAAATACAAACCGTCCAGCAAGGACGACCTGCGTTTGCAGGGACCAATCTGGCAGCCGGTCGTCGAAGTCTGGAACACATTCAATTGCTTGGCTGAGGGAAATGAAAAATACTCAACGCTATTTGCCCATGAGATCATCGGGTCGATTCCATCTGGAAGCATCTATTTTGGCGGCACTGGTCCGGGACGATCTTTGATCACCGGGATGGAGAAATCGCAGGTCAACGCTGACCCGTTCTTTTTACTTACGCAGAATGCCCTTACAGACGATTCCTATCTCGATTACTTGCGCTCGATGTATGGCAACCAAATTTATATTCCAACTGCCGGTGATGCGGAAAAGTGTTTTCGGGAATATACCGCAGACGCGAAACAGCGGTTCCAAAATCACCAACTTAATCCAGGCGAAGACGTGCAGGTGGATCCTCAAAGTGGGAGGGTGCAGATTAGTGGTTATATTACCGTCATAGAAATTCGAGCCCTGTTGGCCAAAATTATCTTTGACCAAAACAGCAACCGCGAATTTTATGTCGAAGAAAGTTTTCCGCTCAACTGGATGTATCCCTATCTCGAACCGCATGGGCTGGTTTTGAAATTGACTCGCCAGCCGCTGCCAGAATTGCCCAATGCAGTACTCAAACAGGACCACGACTATTGGAGCAAACTTGTCCAGCCGATGATTGGCAGTTGGTTGAACGATGATACACCGTTGAAAGAGGTCGCAGATTTTGACAGAAAGATATTCTTGCAACACGATCTGACCGGCTTTACCGGCGACCTGCAATTTGTTCAAAATGATTTTTCCTGCCAAATGTTTTCGCAGGAGCGTAGTTCCATCGCCGACCTTTACGTATGGCGGGCGGAAAATGCGGTCAGCCCGGCGGAGAAACAGCGCATGAATGGCGCGGCAGACTACGCGTTTCGACAGGCATGGGCGTTAAGTCCTTACTCTCCTGAGACCACGATTCGTTACATCAATTTTTTGGGGAGCGAAAACAGAATGGCGGACGCGCTCTTAGTTGCAGAGACAACGGCGAGCCTGCGTTCCAATGGGCAAATGGACGCATTGGTCAGAGACCTTAAGCAAAAGCACGTTAACTTTGCCCCTGCTTCTGCAGCACACTGACCCGTGCCGGCGGCAAATTGAGCCAGACAATCTTCGAGGCGTGGAGATGGAAATTTGTCGCTCCCCGAGGCCGCAATTTATGGATGCGATAGGTGAATTGCACCCAATTGCCTTGCGGCTCGAGCATGGCGCGGATTTTTTGCGCGAGCGCTTCGGCCTGGTCTTCCGAAAAATTTAACAGCGGCAGGCTGGAGATGACTGCCCCCACCGAATCGATCTTCCTTTCGCGCAATAACTTATCCAATTGCCAGGCATCGCCCGTGATGACTTCGGCGCGTTTGAAACGGCTCCGGAGCAGGGCCGCCATTTTGGAATTGTTTTCGATGACCACCAGCTTTTCTTCGCGCAGGCCCCTCGCAATGAGAGCATCGGTGACAACGCCGGTGCCGGGGCCCAATTCGAGTACAAAACTTTCCGGGTTTTTTGGCAGCCAACGGGCCATCGCTTTTGCCAGCCGCTTGGAACTTGGAACAACCGAGCCGGTGCGCTTCGGGTTGGCGAACCATTCCTGCAGGAACATGCCGGTGTCGCTCAAAGTCGCCATTAACTTTTTGGCCATGGTATCGCTCGATTTTTGGGATTTCTTCTTCCAGTTAAAAACTAGTGGAATGTCCCATGCACGGCAAACTTTAGTTTGTGACGAAACAGTTAATGTGGTTTCACCGGGCGGAAAGATTTTGATGCAGGGCTTCGCGTCGCGTGGTCCAATCCGCCCAATTTTGCGCCCATGGATCTCCGATGAATTGCTTTTGCGCTTTCGGCCAGAGCTGATCCAGAGTGTCCGATTCCTTTTGCGCCGCATCGGTATCGCGCCATTGCAGATCTGATTCGGCGAGGGTCAATATATTTTCAGGATAATCGGGGGCCAGATCAACGGCTTGTTGTAAGTAGCTTCTTGCCTTGCGATTGTTGCCGATGCTGGCCGGCCAACCCGGGGCGTCGCGATAAAGCAAACCCAGGCAGAGTTCCGGCCCGGCATAGTCCAATTTCGGGTCGAGACTTGCCGCGGTTTTGAATTCGCGCTCCATTTCACGGACAATCCGCAACGCGCCCATGAATTCCGTTCTGGCCAGTTCGCCGAGATTCATACCCAGGTAATAATGCGCTGGGGCCGACCTGGGAGCATTGGTGATAATCGTGCGGCAGGCATTGATTCCCTGGTGCGCGATGGTCGCACGCTCTCCATTATTGGTTGCCAGGTCCGCATAGTCAAAACAGGCCCGGGCAAATGCGATCGCATTAGTGGCATTGGCGGAGGTTTCGTAAGTTTTTTGTGTGCGATTGAATTCAGCTTCAGCGCGCGCGATAAAATTTTTATTTTGCGCGTCGTCGGCAGAGGCGATTTGCGAAAAAGCGATAAAGAATGCAGCGAAACTGCACCACACCGCCTTTCCTGCCCTCCGGACGTTCCTTGAATTAACAGTTGCCATTATGTCCGGCTAATTTATACTAATCAGAGTGAAATTAAATTGGAATTTTGTGTTGTTACCTGTGATGCTGGCTGCACTGGCCGCTTTGAGCACCGGTTGTGGAGGCATCAATACGGGTACAACCGTCTCTCCGGCATCGTTTTTCCTGCCGGGACTGTTGAGAAACGACACAACTACCAATGCTCCGTCGGCAACGCCGGATATTTCCAAGGAATTGGCTTCAGTAAATTAAAATTATGCGATTTCCACTTGCGCTGACGACGAAAATCGCCAGTCACATCATAAAACACAAACTTCAGAAGACCCCGAAGTTTGCGATGGTGCTGCAACTCGAACCGCTGCACACCTGCAACCTCACCTGCACCGGCTGCGGTCGGATCCGCGAGTATTCCACATCCCTCAAGGACATGGTTCCGCTGGAAAAATGCCTGGATGCGGCGATGGAATGTGACGCGCCGATGGTCAGTATTTGCGGCGGCGAACCATTGATTTATCCCAAGATTGAAGAATTGATCAGCGGCTTGTTGGGCCAGGGCCGTGTCATTTATGTCTGCACGAACGCCATGTTCATGCGGAAAAAAATGAAAGATTATCTCGCGGCGATCTATTCGCCTTCCGTCGAGCCGAAATTGAAAAAATTGCTCGCGGCGGACCTGATTTCTGAAAAGGATGCGGAGACCATCCGCAAATCTGACGCCACTGCCAAAAAGAAAATCGTGATCCGCCCCACCAAATGGATGTATTGGAACGTCCACGTGGATGGCTTGGAATTCACACATGATTTGATCGTTGAGCGCGAAGGTGTATTCAAGGAATGCGTTGCCGCGATTCGCATGGCGAAAGTGCTTGGCTATCAAGTAGCTACGAATACAACGGTGTATAGGGAAACTGACGTGCAGGAAATCGAAGACATGTTCAAGTACCTGTCTTCACTGGAGGTGGACGGCCACACGATTTCACCGGGTTACGATTATGACGCGGCCAAAAAAGACATGGTCAAGCGGCTCGGCAAGGATCCCAAAGCCTTTTTCCTGACCAAGGAAATGACGCGTCAAAAGTTCGCGAAAATCATGGATTGGGGCAAGGCCTTCACGATTTTTGGCACGCCGGTTTACCAAGAGTTTCTCGCCGGCAAACGCGAGTTGACCTGTACGGCCTGGGCCATCCCGACGTTCAATGTTCGCGGCTGGAAGGGCCCCTGCTATCTGATGACCGACGCTCATTATTCCGGCTATCAGGAATTATTGGATAAGGTCGCCTGGGACAAGTATGGCGTTGTGGATGGAGTGGCCCGCGATCCACGTTGCGAGCATTGCATGGTCCATTGCGGCTACGACCCCAGCGGTGCTTTGGGTACCAGTTACAAGCCCGGCGATAATTGGAAAAACTTCGCCTATAATTTCGGTTCAAAACCCAAGCCGGTGGCTTATTCGACGGAATTGGAAAAGCGTGCTTTCAACGGTGTTACCATTGGTAAAGGCCACTTGGCCGAAGCGAAAGCGGCCATCAATTCCCCTGCTGCCGGGGCGCGTGGTGCTTTTTCCAATGAAGTCCATCAGGACGCGCACGTTGCCAGCACTCGCGGCACCAATGAAGATGAAACGAAAAACGGTAACGCTTCGGCGAAATAATTTTAGATGAGCAAAACATTGTATCTCTCTCCGCCGTCCTTTGACGGATTCGATGGCGGCGCCGGCGCCCGTTATCAGGCGCGCCGCGAAGTCACGAGTTATTGGTATCCTACGTGGCTGGCGCAACCCGCTGCATTGACACCCAATTCACGGCTGCTCGATTGCCCGCCGCATGGTGTGGACCTCGCGCAATGCCTGGCCATCGCCAAAGAACACGATCACGTCATCATCAATACCTCCACGCCGTCGTTAAAGAACGATTGCAAGGTCGCCGAGGCCATCAAAGCTCAAAAGCCGGATACCAAGATCGGTTTTATTGGCGCGCATACGATGGTATTGCCGACTGAGACGCTAAAAGCCTCTCCCGCAATAGATTGGGTCGGGCGCAAGGAATTTGATTTCACCTGCAAAGAGGTCGCCGAGGGTCGTCCGTTGGACACGATTGCCGGACTTTCTTTCAAGAACCGTGAAGGGAAAATCGTCCACAATCCCGAACGCGAAATGATCCAGGACATGGATACGTTGCCGTGGGTGGCTGACGTTTACCAGCGGGACCTGAAGATCGAAAATTATTTTATCGGTTACCTGCTCCATCCTTACGTGAGCCTGTACACGGGGCGTGGTTGCCCTGCCCAATGCAGTTTCTGCCTCTGGCCGCAAACCATCGGCGGGCACAAATATCGCGTTCGGTCGCCGCAAAATGTTGCCGACGAAATGGCTTACATGAAGAAAATTTTCCCGCAGGTGCGCGAATTTTTCTTCGATGACGATACATTTACCGCCAACTTGCCGCGTGCCCGTGAGATCGCAAAAAAACTTGGGCCGCTGGGTTTGCACTGGAGTTGTAACAGCCGGGCCAACCTGGATTACGATACAATTAAGAGCTTCAAGGATAATGGCTTGCGCCTGTTCCTGGTGGGTTATGAAAGTGGCAACGATGACACGCTCAAGCGTATCAAGAAGGGTGTGACCACCGACGAAATGCGTGCCTTCACCAAGTCGTGTCATAAAGCCGGCGTCGTCATTCACGGGACATTCATTCTCGGACTGCCGGTCGAGACGAAGGAGACAATTGAGCAGACGATCAATTTTGCGAAGGAGTTGGACGTGTTCAGTTTGCAGGTCTCACTGGCAGCGCCTTATCCGGGAACAGAGCTTTACGAACAGGCCAAACTTAATGGCTGGTTTGTGAAAAAAGATAAAACTGACCTGGTGGAGGGTGATGGTTTCCAGCAAAGCACGTTGGAATATCCTGAAGCATCCAAGGAAGAAATTTTCGAAGCCGTGGATCGTTTTTATCGGACGTATTACCTGCGCCCGAAACCGATCCTGCGCATCATCAAGACGATGCTTGAGGATAAGGATATTTTGGTCCGTCGCAGTCGCGAGGGATACGAATTTTTCAAGAGCCTGCGCCAGCGGAAAGCCGATTTGGCTGCACAGGTTGCTGCCGCATAAAGTGCTGTAAATCAGCAAATTCCGGGCTTTCAAATCCATCGCTGCCGACTTTGGTTGGAGATCGCGATTTTTTATGTGGTCATCCAAAGAAAGAACGTAACATTTTTTTAACACTCAAAAAGCGGTGAGGTCAAGAAGGGCCGGTTTTATTGCTTTTTTAACATGTTTTTGCCTGTAAAAAATAATTTAAAAAATGCTTGCACAGGATGAAAGATTTGATAGATTAACCGTCCGTCGCCGCTAAAGTGGCGCGGGTGGACAGCGATGTCCGTTGACAAGTGACGCGAGTTAAACAGCTTACGCGTCCTCGAACTCGAAACTGATTGCCGAGTTGAAAGAACTGATTCGGCAGTTGGGTTTTTTTTCCCCTAAATGGGAAAAAGATCAAATAAGAGATTCGAAAGAATTTTAAGTGGAAACGCTTAATGCTCTTTGAAAATTGAATTGTGCGATTAGTTAAGAGCCCCTTTGATATCAGCCTGTTAGTGGGCTGGTCTTGAAGGTTTTAACCATATAGAAGTCCTTTGGTTTTTACGAACTAAAGGCAAGAGTCAACTAACGTTTTTATACGGAGAGTTTGATTCTGGCTCAGAACGAACGCTGGCGGCGTGGATAAGACATGCAAGTCGAACGCTGACTTGGAGGTAGCAATATTTTCAAGTTGGAGTGGCGCAAGGGTGTGTAACACGTGGGTCATCTGCCGTGAAGACTGGGATAACTCGCTGAAAGGCGAGCTAATACCGGATGTGAACGAGAGTTCAAAGTTGGGGACCGTAAGGCCTGACGCTTCACGATGAGCCCGCGGCCTATCAGCTAGTTGGTAAGGTAATGGCTTACCAAGGCTAAGACGGGTAGCTGGTCTGAGAGGACGACCAGCCACACTGGAACTGAGACACGGTCCAGACACCTACGGGTGGCAGCAGTCGAGAATTTTTCTCAATGGGCGAAAGCCTGAAGGAGCGACGCCGCGTGGGGGATGAATGGCTTCGGCCCGTAAACCCCTGTCATTTGCGAACAA
>DASXDM010000032.1:0-75351 GCA_036490655.1 Verrucomicrobiia bacterium
AATCTTCGATTACATCGAAGTGTTTTATAATCGCCAGCGCTCCCATAGCGCGCTGGGTTACCATTCGCCCGTTGACTTCGAACTCCAAAATAACTAAACAAATAATCCCACTTCTCTGTCCATCAATTCGAAGCAAACCCAATTTCCTTTTGACTGGCCTGGGGAAAACTTTTTTGCGAAGGTAAATGCGTTAGCGATGTGGCGATTTGTCTTAAAAAGGTTGTTGCACATGATTCCACTTCTAGTGGGAGTCTCCTTGCTCACCTTTCTGTTGATGGCCATCTCCCCGGGGAATTATTTCACCGCCCTCCAGCAAAACCCACAGATCTCGCCGGATACGATTGCGAAACTCAAAGCCCAATTCCACCTCGACCAGCCCTGGTATGTGCAATATGTCTTTTGGATCAAAAATGTCCTGGAAGGTAATTTTGGCTACTCGATGGCTTACCATATTCCCGCCACCTCGCTCATCATCGCACGGCTGTGGAATACCTTCCTGCTTTCGTTCTTTGCGCTCATCATCGCCTGGGGAATCGCCATCCCGTTCGGCATCTGGGCCGCCGTGAAAAAAGGGAGCTGGGTCGACCATGCCTGTTCGTCCGTCGCCTTTGTCGGCCTTTCGGTTCCTGACGTTCTGCTCTCGTTGCTGGCGCTCTGGTTTGCGGCGGTTACCGGGTGGTTCCCCGTCGGCGGCGCGGAAAATCCGCTCTACGATTTCATGACCCCGATGCAGCAATTCTGGGACCGGGCGCACCATCTCATCCTGCCCGCCATCGTCCTGGCCGCTTCCGACCTCGCCGGCATCATGCGCCGGATGCGTTCCTGCCTGCTTGACACCCTCCGTGCTGAATACGTCACCGCCGCGCGGGCGCGCGGCCTCGGCGAAGGCTGGGTCGTCTACAAACACGCCCTGCGCAACGCCATCAATCCGTTGCTGACTATTTTTGGCTATTCGCTCGCCGCTTTGTTAAGCGGCGCCTTCATCGTGGAAAACATCATGGCGTGGCCCGGCCTGGGCCGGTTGACCATCGAGGCCTTTTTTGCCAAGGATTCCTACCTCGTCGTGGACTGTGTCGTGATGGCCACGGCGCTGCTCGTCATCGGCAATTTTATCGCCGACCTCTTGCTCGCATGGAGTGATCCCAGGATAAGACTGAAGTAAGAAGTCGTTCACCCGGCGCTTCTTCCGCTTTCTTCCCACGACCCTCATCCAGTTCCTGCCGTTCGCAGCGCCACGACTCGACAGTACCCCGCCCACCAATAGAGCTCAGACCTTTTCCTGCGCCAGCAACGCCTCAAACTCACGCAGGCTCGGCTTGATCTCGCGCGGTTTGCATACGTGATGCTCCACGGCATCAAGGGTCTTCAACCCATTGCCGGTGACGCAGATCACCGCCGATTCATCGCGGGGAATTTTGCCCGATTCGATCAATTTTTTGGCCACGCCCACGGTCACACCGCCGGCGGTCTCGGCAAAAATGCCTTCCGTTTCCGCCAACAATTGGATCGCCTCGCGGATCTCGTCATCCGTCACATCTTCAGCGGCTCCGCCGGTATCGCGCATCACTTTCAAGGCGTAAAAGCCGTCTGCCGGGGTGCCGATGGCCAATGATTTGGCGATGGTGTCCGGCTTGACCGGTTTGAAGAAATCCAGCCCGGCCTTTTGCGCCGCGGAAATCGGCGAGCATCCGGTCGCCTGTGCGCCGTAAATCTTCGGCTTCGATTCGGCGATGAGGCCGACCTTGGCAAATTCCTGGTAGCCCTTGTAAATTTTCGTGAGCAGCGAGCCTGAAGCCATCGGGATGACCGTATGCTGCGGCGCGCGCCAGCCAAGTTGCTCAGCGATCTCATAGGCCATGCTCTTGGAGCCTTCCGCGTAATACGGCCTCATGTTCACGTTCACAAATGCCCATCCGTATTTGCCCGCGATCTCAGCGCACAACCGGTTCACCTCGTCATAATGGCCTTTGATGGCGATGACGTTGGCGCCGTAGATGACTGAATTGATGATCTTGCTGTGTTCCAGGTCCGAGGGGATGAAGACATACGATTTCAATCCCGCGCTGGCCGCCTGCGCGGAAACGGAGTTGGCCAGATTGCCCGTGGAGGCGCAGGCCACCGTGTCAAAACCGAGTTCCTTTGACCGGCTCAAGGCCACACTCACCACGCGGTCCTTGAAGGAAAGCGTGGGATAATTCACCGCGTCGTTCTTGACCCATAATTCACGGATGCCGAGTTTCTTCGCCAGCCGATCGGCTTTGATCAGGGGCGTGAACCCCGCCTGCGTGCCCACCGTCGGGTCAGTGGCCACGGGCAAAAGTTCGCGATAACGCCACATCGTCTTGGGGCGCGATTGGATGGCTTCCCGCGTCATGGACTTTTTGATGCGGTCGTAGTCATAGGCGACTTCGAGCGGGCCGAAGTCGAATTCGCACACATGCGTCGCCGCCAGCGGATATTCCCGCCCGCATTCGCGGCATTTCAGCGCCTTCATGTAACCTTGTTTGTCACTCATAGATTTCCTGTTTCGGTCCAGGGCAATAAAAAACCCTGTCTCATGCGGAGACAGGGCGACAAAACATTTCGCGCTTCTCATTTTTCCCAAGCTAATGGTGCTTGAGCTGGAATTGGCACCTGGCATTGAGAACAAGCTCAATCGGTTGCCGTGGCGTCATCGGGCCAGTCCCTCGACCACTCGGCATGAGACCGTTATATCAACGGATACGGATATATTGATATTGAACCTAAAAACTGTCAACAGGATTTTTATGGCCGGTTGACCCCGGAAACGGGACGGAATCTCTCTCCCCTCACTTCACCCTCCGGCCAATTGCCGTTCGGCTTCGGTGAGGATCCGCCATTGGCCTGACGCGAGGTCTCCCAGCCGGAAATTGCCGATTCGCACGCGCATCAAGCGCAACGTCGGATGCCCGATGGCCGCCGTCATTTTACGCACCTGACGGTTCTTGCCCTCGATCAATTCCAGGCCGATCCAGCAATCGGGAACCGATTTGCGAAAACGGATGGGCGGGACCCGCGGCGGAATGGCCGGTTGTGGTTCCAACATCCACGCGCGACAAGGCAGAGTTTTCCGTTTCTCGATGATCACGCCGTGCTCCAGTCCTTTTAAACTCTCCACGGTTGGGATGCGTTCGACTTGCGCCCAATACTCGCGCTCATGGGCATGGCGCGGATGCAACAACCGGTCGTTCCAGGCTGATTCGTTGCTCAAAAACAATAGGCCCTCTGAGTCCGCATCCAACCGGCCGATGGGATAAACATTTTCCGGGAACCCAAATTCTGCCAGGGGGCGATTTTTCGATCCATCACCGGTGAACTGGGAGAGGACGCCGAACGGTTTGTTGAATGCCACGAGCACAGCCATCTTTTATACCGCAAAGAACACAAAAGAAACCAGCATCTTTGCGGTCTCTGCGTTCCTTGCGGTTAATTTCTGTCCACTCTATAAATTCTGTCTCTGAAAGGTTTTTGTCTTCTTCGAACCTTTGTGGTTAATTATGCAGGTGATCCGCAACATCATTTTTGATTGGTCAGGCACTTTGGTCGATGACTTGCCCGCAGTTTTGAAAGCCTCGAACTTCGTTTTGGAGCAGGCCGGCAAGCCGGGGATGTCCCTGGATGAATTTCGCGCGGAATTTTCCCTGCCGTTCACCAAATTCTACGACCGCCATACTCCCGATGTGCCGATGCCGCAATTGGAAGATTGGTTCCATGCCGAATTCAAGCGCTCGCAGGATTCGGTCTGCGAATTGCCCCACGCCCGCGAGTTCCTCGAGTTTTGCCGTGAAAAAAAGCTCCGCACCTTTTTGTTGAGCACCGTCCATGCCGACCATTTCAAGGTGCAATGCGCCGTCACCGGTTTCGATGCCTATCTCGAAAAGCCTTACACGGACGTTTGGGACAAACGCAAAAAGATCCATGATATCCTGCGCGACCATAAGTTGAATCCGGAAGAGACCCTCTTCATCGGCGATATGGAGCACGATATCGAGACTGCGCATCACGGCGGCGTTCATTCGTGCGCGGTGCTCACGGGCTATAATACGCTGGACCAATTGCGCGCCGCGGGCCCGGAACTGATCGTCGAGCACCTCTCTGAATTGCGCGATGTGTTGGAACAAAACAACTTTCTCCATCTCAAACCGAAAACGCTCAAGGATGACCATGAATCCGTCCCGCTCTCGACGGTCGGCGCCCTGATCTTCAACGCAAAAAATGAAGCGCTGATGATCCGCACGCATAAATGGTCCAATCTCTGGGGTATTCCCGGCGGGAAAATAAAATACGGCGAGGCTTCCGAGGCCGCATTGCATCGGGAAATCATGGAAGAGACGGCGTTGAAGATCTCTGACATCGAATTTGTGCTCGTCCAGGATTGCATCCGCTCCAGGGAGTTTTATCGCGACGCGCATTTTGTCCTGCTGAACTATACCTGCCGTTGCACCGCCAGGAATCCGCAGGTGAAATTGAACGACGAAGGCCGCGAATTCCGCTGGGTGAACCTGGCCGGGGCGAAGAAATTGAAATTGAACAAACCGACCAAAATCCTCATCGACGCCGTCCTGAAAAAACGGAAAGCAAAAAAACTTTAGCCATGGGACATGCGAGAGTAAGAGGGGCAATATTACAATGAGGAGACATAGTTTATCTATGGTGGGGCGAGTGTCCCCGCGAGCCGTCTGTTGAAAATTACCGATGATTCGAAACCGTTTTATCACGCGAAGAACACAAAAGACTTTGAAACGTAGAAAATGAAATCCCCAAAAATTTCACGCATTGAACCCCTGAATGAAAGCCCTGTAAGGGCGGCCGATAATAGCCCGGGGCAAGCGAGTCTGAGAGCGCCGCCCCGGGTATATCAGCCCATAGTCCAGCCGCCATTTGCGAAGCCGCGCGATAGCGCGAGTTCAATTTGCGGCATCCTCTTGCCCTTGTCCTGTCGGTCGCGACCGGTTCACCGAAAGGGGGAAGCAAGGGAAAATTTGAGACAGGCTAATCAGGATGCATGGTTTTTTTGGAAGACTTGGAATGAAGAATAAAGAAAAATGAAATCGTCGAAAATCTCCATCGTGGATCTCGAGGTGTTTTATCGCGTCGGCGTGCCGGACGCCGAACGCGCCAAACCGCAACGTCTGTTGCTGACGATAGAGATGAGATCGAATATCGCGAAAGCCGCCAAATCTGATTCCATCGATGATACGATCAATTATTTTGAAGTCTCGCAACGCCTGTTGAAGTTCGGCACGGGTAAAAGCTGGAAACTGATCGAAAAACTCGCCGCCGATATCGCCAAAATGGTACTGACCGAATTCAAGCCCCGCAACGTCTCGGTGGAGATCAAAAAATTCCCCATCCCCCAAGCCCGCCACGTCTCCGTCACTTTGACGCGGCAGCGGAAGTGAATTTTTGCCCGTCCATTGATTGAGGATTACGGCTGATAAACCCGATAAAACTCAGATTGTTGGTTGGTGGCTGGATCAACAAATAAAATACTGCCGGCTTCGTTGGTTAAAGTCGCAATTTGCAACCAATCGATCAGATTTGTGGAACTTTCAACAATCAAAGTAGAACCAGCGCTGCTGCTAATATTGAATCCAAAACCATTTGATTGAAACCCCCCATTGTTACTGTTCATTAATATATTAGGGATAATTTGCAAAGACGCGACAGAACTTGTTACGGTTCCAAAGGCGTTGCTGATGACAACCGAATAATTTCCAATATCAAATGTCGAAATATTAGTCAAAGTTAGCGTGTCGGTCGTAGATCCTAAAATATTTCCGTCATCAGTCAAATTTGTCCCGTTTTCAAGCCATTGATAGCAATAGGGTGAAAGCCCGTCAGCGATAACATTAAATGTGGCAGTGCTTCCAATCACAACCGCCTGCTTTAGCGGTTGACAGATAATGTAAGGACATGTCCTAATCTGAAATACTGTACCTCCTCCTCCTGGTCCTCCCTTTGAAGTGGTGCCGTACAAATTCCCATCGGGGCCGAGCACAACTCCTGATTGGAAAGGATCCGCTCCATTTGTATACCCAAAGGAAAATAGCGTGGTAAGTATCCCATTAGTAGAGGCTTGATATACAGTTCCATAACCAGAGAAACCGCCACCTTCACCACCGCTTTGTGTGGTTCCGTATAAATATCCATCAGGCCCAAGTAGCAATCCAGAATCCACGTCACCGCCATTGGTTCCCGCAAATGATATAAAGTTTGTTACTTGTCCAGCGGGAGTCATTTTGAAGATTGTCCCACTTTGAGTCGTGCCGTAAAAATTTCCATCCAAACCAAAAGTTAATCCCGCGTCCACGTAACCCTCCAACGTCGCGAGGATGGTCAATACACCGTTGGTTGTAACGTTAAAAACTGTGCCTTGATTGGCGCCGTTCGCCTCTTCTGTTGTGCCATAAAAAGAACCGTCATTTGCTAAATATAATTCGCCATTTGGACTGTATATATTTGAGAATATAAAAAGTGAACTTAAAACTCGATTCGTGGCTAATCGGAATAGCGTACCTCCACCAAGTCCGGAAAAAACATTAAGGTCGCCGCCATAAGCGGTTGCACCGTAGATTGCACCATCGCTGCCAAATGTGAGGCCGCCAAATGGACTCGCTCCGTTCGTATTAGCAAAAGAGCAAAGACTTGTAAAAACGTCGTTCGTTGTAAGTTCATATACCGTACCATATCCTCCATGAGTACCGCCCGTAAATGTCGAACCATAAAGGTTACCATCTGGTCCTGAAATCATCCATGATTGTGGGAAACTGCCATTGGAGCCTGAAAACGAAAAAATTGTGCTAAAATTTCCTCCACTAGATATTTTAAATATAGTTCCGTATGTGCCATTTGTGCCCCCAGAAGTGGTGCTTCCATATAAATTCGCATCATTACCTACAACCAATTCGCCATTGGGAGCAGACCCGTTGGCAGTCACGAAGGATAATACTGTGGTCAGTAAGCCATTTGTTGTAACTCTGAATATTGTTCCATTCCTTGCCAGACCACCCGCTTTTGTGGTTCCGTAAAAACTTCCATCCGAGCCAAGAATCATCACGGCCTGGGGATTTGCGCCGTTGGTGGTCCTGAAGGAAACAAGATTGGTTAATAGACCATTTGTTGTTACCGCGAAAATTGTGCCGCTGTTGCTGATGCCACCAGCATATGTCGCGCCATAGAACCTGCCGTCTGGACCAAAGGTCATCGCTGCTTCAGGATTAGCGCCGTTGGTGGTCCTGAAGGATGCAAGATTAGTTAGTGTACCATTTGTTGAAACCGCGAAAATTGTGCCGCTATTACTGATGCCACCGGCATATGTCGTGCCATAGAACCTGCCGTCAGGGCCAAAGGTCATCGCTGCTTCAGGATTAGCGCCGTTGGTAGTTCTGAAGGATGCAAGATTAGTTAGTGTACCATTTGTTGAAACCGCGAAAATTGTGCCGCTATTACTGATGCCACCGGCATATGTCGTGCCATAGAACCTGCCGTCTAGACCAAGGGTCAGGGCAGCTTCAGGATTAGCGCCGTTAGTGGTCCTGAAGGAGGCAAGACTGATAAGTATTCCATTGGTAGTAACCGAGAAAATGGTTCCACAATTGCTGACGCCGCCCAGTGACGTTGTTCCATAAAATTGACCATTGCTGCCAAGAAGCATAGCTCCTCGGGGATTAGCCCCGTTTGTAATCTGAAATAAAGCGAGCGTTGTTAATGACCCGTTAGTTGCGACAGCAAAAATCGTTCCGCGATTACTTATGCCCCCGGAGTATGTTATTCCATACAAGTTTCCATCGGTGCCAACTGTTAAATCAGAATTTGGCATAGCTCCGTAAGGGGAATTTGGAAAAGAGGATAAAATGTTAAAAGTTCCATTCGAAGATGCTTCGTATATGGTGCCAACGCCCCCACTCCCCCCATTGGTTGTTGCTCCGTAAAATAATCCATTGTTCCCAAGTGTTAATCCGCTACAGGGATTGGCAGGGCCGTTTGTGAACGCGTAAAATATATCCATCTGGACCGCAACTGCGGTGTTTAACGCGACGCCAAAAAGGAATATTATTAAAATTTTATATGGTAAACCCATTTCATGCCGCTTCTGTTTAGGCTATTATCTGCAATATCATACAAATTTCAAATGGAAATCAATGTTTATACCAACCGTTGAGTATTTTTCCAAAAGACGAATAGTATAAATATTCAAACTTTCCCATTCGTCTATGTCGCTTGGAACTGATCATCACCCCTCGCATTGTCTCTAATTCCCATCCGGTGTTGTTCACGATGATTGTTGCTGCGCCGGAACTGCGCGTATAATTTGAAATTAAGGAGACATGGTTTATTCCAGCTTTTGAACCGATTTCAAAATTTTGGCTGCCATTTTCTGACATTCGCCCATTCCAATTGATTGAACCACTGGGAATCTATCAATTTGGTCTGCGGCAGATGCGCTTTGAGCGCAAATATACCCAATCATTAATCGCATTTGATTATGCCTGTCCTTGAGGTCACGCCAATGCCAAATTGAATGATGGTGCAAGGCTGCATTCCTAAGCTTACGAACGCCATTCATGAGTATCGAAGCATCGGCCCGCGTTCTTGAGAGTTTGGGCATATCAGGAAAAACATCACCTATGATTTTGGGCCATAGTCGTTCGTATCGAGCATTTAGCAGACTTGTCCAAAACCCAAATTTCATTTCGGAAACCAGATAATCCTCGGTCACTGGACAATGGGCTATATTGAGGTTTTCTTTTGCTTTTCTGATGGTTTCTTGCTCTTCCGGATAAATGATCCCGTGTTGATGAAGGATCCAACTGGCATCTTTAATCGCAATGCCGACTTGGGAATGAATTTTATTCCGAAATGCGACCTCAAGTAACTGAAACGATGGGCAGAGCGATTCGCAAAGCTGTATATTCCATAAGTATTTGGCAAATGCATCAAGTTCACTTCCGCCCATCTGATAACCAGAAAATCTTTTTGCAGACAGTGATTCTTTGAGGTTTTTGAAGAAATCTATTGATTCCTGTGTGTTTAGCATATACGTTTTTCACACTGTCCGAGGGCTATTGCTCTCCCAGCCTAAAAACTGGTGATCAACCCCCGGTTTTCTGCCCGGTGCGGGTAACTGCGCCGGGCAGCTTGTTTTTTAGCCTTAATTTCATCTTTCTGTCCGTCCGAATCCGACCAACCATAGCAACGTTTAGTTGGAAATCAAAAATTTCCCATCCCCCAGGCGAAACATGTCTCGGTCAGTTTGACACGGCGGCGGAAGTGAATTTTTGCCCGTCCATCGTCTGCAGCTTCCATCCGGTGTTGTTCACGATGATTGTTGCTGCGCCAGAACTACGCGTATAGATCACCGGGACATTTCTCGCGGCCAGACGATCTTTCAATTCAGGAGTGACATGTTTTGCAAACTGCGTATCCGAATCAACGATCACGATGACCTTGGGTTGAATGGCATCAAGCAACGCATCCGAGAGCGGCTCACCCAAGTCCGGCAGGCCCGATACAACTATGTCAGCACGCAGATTATTGGTCGTGGCCAGCAATCCGCTCTGGCCGAGGGGGCCCAGGTCAGAGAGCAGGAGAATCTTTGCTTTGGGATAATTTTCCATGAGGACGAGCGCGCCGTCGTCCGCCCGGGAAAATACGCTGGAGGGCGTGGGCCACAAGGCCTGGCAATTGCCGTAATTGATGCCGGAATCAAACACCTTGTGCTGCGACGATGAGTTTGTCTGAAACTCCGAAACGATCTGGCTGTAAACTTTGGAACGGAAATGAGCCGGGCTGGTCCACAATTCGTCCACGCCAAAAATCTGTTGCAGGGAGGTGGCCCCGCCGCAATTGCGTGAGATGCCATCCGTCAGGGCGAGGCGATGGATCCGGCTCACGCCGTGGGCGCGCAGGAAATCTTTGAGCGTAAAAGCCACGGCATCCTGACTGCCGCAATCGATCAACCAGTTGTTCTCCGGCGTTCCAGCATCGACATAGACGGCATGACCGCCGTCCAACGGCAAAACGGTGATTTCCGTTTCATTGCGCGAGAGTTCCCAATTCCACACACAAATCACGCCGATCAGAACGAAAATCGCTGCCGATAAAATTTGCCGTCGCCTTGTTGAGATCCATCCGCTCAAGAGAAAAATCAGGACGGCATAATAGACGCCAATGGAAATCCAGGATGGCGAGGAAACATAAAAATAGGAGCCGGGGATCCTGGTGAATTCCACGCTCACCCAGGTCATGGCAGACATGAAAAACCAGGCGGCATTGTTGAACAGGATGGTCAGGAACGGCAGCCAGGTTCCGCAAATCAGCGCGCCGAGATTGGCCATGATGGCGAAGGTGCCGAGCGGAACGGCGATGAGATTGGCCAGCGGAGAAATCGGGCTGAACAGATGAAAATAAAGTGCGCTCAACGGAATGGAGCCGATCCAGGCCGCCAACGAAAGGGAAAAGTAGCGCGCCAACAATCGCAGGACATGCATTAGCGCGCGCCGCCATTTCGGGACGAGCGCCTCCGGCAGAAGCGGGTCCGATTGGATGAGTGAGTCCGTATAATGATTCATTTTTGGCAGCAACAACCCAATCGTAAGCATAACGAAGAAGGAAAGTTGGAAGCTGGCTTCAAAAAGCTGGCGCGGCTCCCACAACAGGATCAGAAACGCCGCGGCAGCAAGTGAGTTGACCAGGTCCGATGGCCGTTTCAGCGCCCAACCACCCAGCACGATGGTCATCATCACCGACGCACGGACGGCAGACGATTCCCAGCCGGTCGCAGCGGTATAGAACCAGATCACCGGGATGGCGATCGCACCGCACCACGCCCGGGACAGGCGCATCATACGCAGGAGGGTCACGATCATGCCGGATAGCAGCGCGATGCGCAGGCCATCGATGGCAAATAGATGCATCGTGCCTGCCCGCAGGAAAGGATCGCCGACATCGCCGGTGAACGCCGTTCTCCACCCGAGAGTCATGGCCCAAAGCAGGTGCAATGTTTCATCGTTGGGCAGGCCAAGTGCGAGGATGTTTCTTGAGCCGTTAAGAAACCGATCGATCAGCGGTGGTTGGGCTAAAATGGGTTCTCGCGGTTGCCAATTGTTGGTTGAAGCAGCTTTGAGTTCGTAAAAAATTCCGCGCGTGGCGAGGTAATCGCGATAATCGAACAGGCCCGCGGCGACCGCTGGAGACGGCTGCGAAATGACCCCGGAGATCTCCACGGATTGCCCGGTGAAAAAGTTTGTGAGGGCTGACGGCGTGGAAATGACGATTTTTCCCAGGGCCGGCCGCCAGCCCCCGGCGCCGGTGATTTCAGTGACGCGGACTTGCGTGAGGGAATGTTCCGCGTCGTTGCGCCCGCTGATTTTTATTTGCGGCATTCGCGCCAGCGTTCCCCGGACGGAAACGAATTCAGCCTGATCGCCGATCACCCGGCGCAAATCGTTCGGTGAAATTACGGCTTCGTGAACAGCAAGATTTGTCCAGCCAATCAGCGCCACGAGCAACGGGAACAGGATCGGGCGAATCTTTCCCAGGGCCAAAGTGGAGACGAGGACAACAGATGAACAAATAAAAAGGACGACGATCGGCGGATGAAAAAATTCCCCGAGCAACAATCCGACCATGTAAAACGAAACGACGGCAGCAAATGGACGTTTCATTATATTAAAGCACTTTCAAATGCTCTCGAATCCCGAAAGGCCGATTGTCTTCATACCGCCGTGATTGAGCCAGCCAATTGTTTGATGGCTTCGCCTAATTCCGGATCCTGGGTTTCCAGTAACGCTGAAGGAGCCAGAGGGCGAGCAGCCCCAGCGAGCCGCCGGTGGTATCGATCATCACATCGGTGACGCGCGCGGTGCGGGTGGGCACAAAAACCTGGTGAAATTCGTCACTGGCCGCATACACGCAAATGATCAGCAATACGAATCTCACCTTGGGCCACGACCAGGCCCGCCAATCACCCGGCGGCCGGCTAAAGGCCCGCCAAAGAAGCAGGGAGAAAATGGAGTATTCGGCCAGATGGCAGCATTTGCGGAAGCATTCATGGATAGTTTCAACCCATGGCTGCGACATCCGCGGGAAGAGCCAGTGCAGCAGCGGCTCAAAAAAGCGCGAAGAATGCTGGTAGGAATGCGAATCGCCGGAAGCGGTAAAGATCATCGACATCCAGATGAGCACCGGCAACCAGTATATTAAAAAAGCCCGCATTTTTGGCATGCGAAAGTTTCTGGTTTAAATCCAAAGTTTCAAGGATTAAAGCGCGGCACAGGAGAAAACTTGAACCGGGGGTCTTTCTATGGCACACCAAAGCGCGAAAATGAAAAAACAATTCATTGCCGGACGACCCGAATAAAAAGATATGCTCAAACTCGGCGTTAATATCGACCATGTGGCGACGCTCCGCGAGGCGCGCTATCGCGGTCGCGGTTTTGGCGAGCCCGACCCGGTGGCGGCGGCGCGCCTATGCGAGGTGGCCGGCGCCCAGGGCATCACGGCGCATTTGCGCGAAGACCGGCGCCATATGCAGGACCGGGACATCTGGAAATTGCGCGAAGTCGTCAAGCGGCTGAATCTTGAAATGGCCAATGCGCCCGAGATCGTGGCGATCGCTTTGAAATTGAAGCCGGAAATCGTCTGTCTCGTGCCGGAACGGCGCCAGGAGGTGACGACGGAAGGCGGGCTGGATGTGGTGGCGAATGAAAAATCTCTCACCGATACGCGGAAGAAAATGAATGACGCAGGCATTGAAGTGAGCCTCTTCATCGCGCCGGACGAAAAACAGATCGAAGCGGGCGCACGCATCGGCAGCCAATTCATTGAATTGCATACGGGCCAATTCGCCGAGCATTTCAGCGATGAAACTCAAAGACAGGCGGAATTGCAGCGGCTGATCCTGGGCGCGAAAGTGGCGCAATCGCTCGGCCTGCGGGTCAATGCCGGGCACGGGTTGAATTACGAAAACCTGCCGGTAATCTTTTCTGTGCCGCACCTGGAGGAGCTGAATATCGGACACAGCATCGTCAGCCGCGCGGTCTTTGTGGGGATGGAAAATGCGGTCAGGGAAATGCTGCGGGCGATGCAGGATTATCGCGGCGGTTGATTAAATTGACGGCTTGCGCTTCAGATACAAATCGTCAATCGTAGATTCAATGATTCTCGGCATCGGCATTGATATCATCGAAGTCTCGCGAATCAGGGCCTCACTGGAAAGATTTGGCGAACGATTTGGCCAACGCATCCTGTTGCCGGATGAAATGGCCTATTGCCTCTCGCACAAGCACCCGGCCCCATTTGTCGCCGCGCGATTTGCCGCCAAAGAAGCCATCTCCAAGGCGTTCGGCACCGGCATCGGCACGCAACTGGGCTGGCAGGACATGGAAATCGCCCGTAAAGAGAGCGGCGAACCTTTTGTCATCCTGCACGGCAAAGGCAAGGAACTGTTCGCCTCGCGGCGCGCCCGGAATCTGTACGTGACCATCAGCCATACGGACAATTACGCGGTGGTCACGGCGATTTTAGAGAATTAACGGCCCCATCAGTTTCTGCCCTCAGGCAGTCCAAAAGAAACATCCAACGCCCAACATTCAACTCCGAAGTTATGGCTGGATTTGCATAATGGACTTTAGTCGCCGGACTTTTTAGAATCGGCGCATGGCGGCAGCAGTCGTGGTGATCCTGATTTTCGCTGGCGCGAGTTTCTTTTTCGCGCTGGCGGAAACGGCATTGTCGTCGCTCGCCAAATGGCAGGCCGCCCAGCTTGCCGAAAAGGAACCGTACCGGGGCAAGATCGTCTCCCGCCTGCTCGAGCAACCGCAGGATCTCCTGGCCACGCTCGTGCTCGGCAATACCGCCGCCAACGCCGCGATGCTCGCCGTCGCATTGCGAATGGTCTTCGACGCCGACTGGCCGCTGGCGCTGACGGTGATCATGCTCGCGGTGTTCGTGCTGATCGGTTGCGAAGTCCTTCCCAAGACGCTGGCGGTCCGCAAGCCCGAGCGCTGGGCGTTGCGCGTGAGCCTGCCCCTGCTGGCTTTTCAAAAAATCTCGTCGCCCCTGCATAACTTCGCGCGCCGGCTCAACACCTTGATCATGGGAAGGATCGCCCCGCCCTCCGCCGCGCACGCCATGACCGAGGCCGAATACCAGGAGTTGATCGACATGGCGTATCGCCAGGGCACGCTCGCCGAATCCGAGAAGGAAATCATCCTGCAAATCATCAGCCTGGACCAGCGGGCCGCCCGGGATGTGATGCGGCCGCGCACGACCATGGCCTGCATTTCCGATGATGCGACGGTGGAGGAAATGATCGCCGCCGCAAAAAAATTCAAGCATGGCCGCCTGCCGATCTTTGACGAAACCCCCGATACCATCGTGGGCATCCTGAACACGCGCGCCCTTCTGCTGGACCCGAAGATCGACATGGCCGAGGTGATCGAATTCCCGTCATTCGTGCCCGAGACGATGAACCTGTTGCAACTCTTCAAGAGCCTGCAACGGCAAAAACGCGGGCTGGCGATTGTGCTGGATGAATTCGGCGGCGTCGCCGGACTGGTGACGATGCAGGACATTTTGGGTGAATTGGTCGGGAAGATCCATAACACGCCCCAGCCGGAAGGGTTCGTGATGGAAAAGCTTTCTCCGGGGAAATGGCGCGTAAGCGGCTCGATGCGGATCGAGGATTTCCGGCGCGAATTTCCCGCGCTGGGCGAGGTCCCCGAGGTGGAAACCATGGGCGGCCTGCTGACGCATCTGCGCGGCGTGGTGCCGGAGACCGGCGAAGCGGCCACGTTTCGCCATCTGAAATTGATCGCCCACGCCGTCGATGAACGGCGCGTGCGCGAATTGATCGTGCAACAAACCAAATAGATGGACGCGAATTATTTCAACTGGCTGGCGCTGGGATTGGCGTTGCTGTTTTCGTTCCTGCTTTCGGGCCTGGAGGCGGGCGTGTTCGCGCTCAACCAATTGAGGGTGCGCCGGCTGGCGCGCACGGGCAAGTGGTCGGCCCAATTGCTTCGCCGTTTCCTGGAAAACCCGGAGCGATTTCTTTGGACGATCCTGGTGGGCAATACGCTGGCGAATTTTATGATCCTCGGCTTCGCCATCACCAGGATCCACGGATGGTTCCAGGGCAACCATGTCCTGATCATCGCGGTCTTTATCGTCGTCGTCTTCCTGTTCTACACGTTTTTTGACCTGTTGCCCAAGATGTTGTTCAGCGCATTTCCGAACCAGCTTTGCCTCGCGGTCGCGGGCATCTTTCGCCCGGTAAATTTTATCCTGAGCCCGCTGGTTTCAGTCGTGGAAGGGACCTCGCAGGCCATTCTCGGGGTGACGGGCGGCCAAAATTTCACGGGCCGCCTCTTCGGCAGCCGCGAGGAGATGCGCGCGGTCATGCGCGAATCCGCCCCCGCGCTGACGGGTGATGAACATGCCATGATCAATCGCGTCCTGGACCTGCAAAATATCACCGTCCGCCAAATCACCCTGCCGCTGGAGCAGACCGTCACGGTCCAGACCCAGACTCCGCTTGGTGAGGCGCTCGCGCTCGCGCGCGAGAAACAATTCTCGCGCCTGCCGGTCTGGGAGATGCGCGGCGGCAAGAAACGCATCGGCGGCGTGTTGTTGCTTGGCCGATTATTATTTCGCGATGACCTGGACCTGCAGAAACCGGTGGCTGCCCATATGACTCCGGCGCTCTTTTTTGGCGAGGACACCCGGCTGGAGGCCGCCTTGCGCCGGATGCAGCGGGCCGGTGAGCGCCTGGCCGTGGTGCTCGCCCGCGACGGCACGGAGATCGGCATTGTGAGCATGGAGCACATCTTGAAGGTGATTTTTGGAGAAATGAAATTGTGAATCTGAACACCGCCAGCCTGGTCATGCTGAAGATCCTCGCATTGCTTGCGCTGGTGTTGATGAACGGCTTTTTTGTGGCGACGGAATTTGCGTTGGTCCGCATCCGCGAAACGCAATTGGACGCGCTGGCCGC
Source organism: Verrucomicrobiia bacterium (assembly GCA_036490655.1). Lineage (GTDB taxonomy): Bacteria > Verrucomicrobiota > Verrucomicrobiia > Limisphaerales > UBA11358 > UBA11358. The sequence goes on from DASXDM010000032.1 coordinate 16,022, forward strand.
CAGGAATGTTCGCCGCGCAAAAATGGCGCGTCATATCGTCCACCACATCAATTCCTACCTGAGCGCCACGCAATTGGGCATCACCATGGTGAGCCTTGGGCTGGGCTATCTGGGCCAGCCGGTCTTCACCACGTTGCTCGACCCGCTGCTGAAGCATCTCGGCGTGATCTCGGTCGTCTGGCAGCATTCGATCTCGTTTGCGATCGGGTTCAGCGCGCTCACTTTTTTTCATATCACGGTCGGCGAGTTGGCGCCAAAGCGGCTGACCATCCAGAGGCCGTTGCCGGTGGCGCTTTGGGTGGCCTATCCCCTGCAATGGTTTTATCTCGCCTTTTATCCGTTCAACAAACTGTTGAATTACGCCGCCCGGTTCCTGTTGAAAGGGATCGGACTTGACCCGGACGCAGTGACTTCCAGCGCCCACTCCCAGGAGGAATTGCGCCTCATGTTGGGAGCAGCCCGGGAAACAGTGGGCGGCCGCAATCTTATCCTGAACTCGCTGGACTTGCGCGACCGGACCGTGCGCGAAGTGATGCGGCCGCGCGGCGAGATCGCCTCATTCAGCACCGACGAGACGATCGCGGATTGCATCGCTTTGGCGGAGAAAACGCGTTACTCGCGCTTTCCCATCTGCGAAAACGGCGACCTGGACAAGACCCGTGGTGTGGTTCATATCAAGGACTTGTATCTCCAGCGCGACCGCACGAAGTCCGCCATGGACCTGCTTTTTGTCACGCGCAAGCTGATATACGTCCCTGAAACCGCGCGGGTGGAAAAATTGTTGCAGCTTTTCCTGGAACGAAAAACGCATTTTGCCGTCGTGGTCGATGAATTTGGCGGGACGGTCGGCATTGTCACGATGGAAAATGTTATCGAAACCCTGGTCGGCCAGATCCAGGATGAATTTGACCAGGAAAAATCCGATGTCGTGCGCCTCGGCGAAAATGTCTGGGAAATCTCAGGAACTTTGCCGCTGCATGAACTGGAAAAGATCACCGGGGAGATTGAGCACAGTGAAGCCATTGCGACCGCAAGCGGCTGGGTGACGCAAAAGCTCGGCGGATTCCCCAAAACGGGCGACGTGCTGACCGCAGGCCAGTGCGAGTTGCGCGTTGAGGAAATGGACGGCGCCCGCGTAGCGCGATTAAAGATCACCAAGCGCAGTGAAAAGAGCGACACGACAATCGTCAAAGCGTGATCTGGAATAGTGGGGCATACACAGCGAGATGATTCGGCAGTTCTCATTAACACCCGGCTTTAGCCGGGTGTGAGAGCCTTCTGCACGAGAGCCGTTTTAACGGCTTACTGCCCAGGAAAACCGTTGAAACGGTTGTTATCATCCTGGCCTGTGAACACCGGGCTAAAGCCCGGTGTTAATGAAATTGGATTACGATTCATGCGAGCCTTACCACCTGGCCCCGCGAAGAGCAAAAACTGTAGCGATCATTCCTATCGTGGCATCCGCGGCAACTGCGGGCCAAATTTTTTGCACAGCGCAGCCTGCGCCGAAAAGCACCAGGCCACCGAGCCAGATCCCCAGGGGGAAAAAATCCGGCGCGCTTCGTTGCCGGGGCTTTTTGCTGATGAGCAGCGGAGTCACAAAGGCCAGGATAAGGATGGTCACGACCATCCAGCCAAAAAAATCCACCAGCGGCGCGCCCTGCCAGGTCACCGGCAGCGCCGTCGGCTCCCAATACCAATAATGTTTGACGCGCGAGGCGAATGGCTCAAACGCAAAATCGAAGAGCGCCGCCAGGACCGCGGCCAATCCGATCAGCCGGAACCCGTAGGATTTTGTTTTTCGCCACGGACGCAAGATCAACCGCGCCACGCCGCGCGAACTCAGGATGGCGACGGGCCAAAGCAAGGGCAGCGCCCAGGGTAGAATGTCAAACAGCCTTGCGCCGGAAGCCTGCCCGACAATATTTGCGCCAAACGGCATGCCGGTTTTGGCGTTAAGCGTGGAAACGCCGCCGCCGATGAGGATGATGAGAACGGTCACCGCCAAGGCATGCAGCAATGGCAACTGGCGGGAAAGCGTGGCCACCGTGCCGGCAACGGCGGCGGACAGCAGCGCGGTCTCAGGCCAATTGAGGTTCGTCGCCACCAGGCATTTGATCACCGCCACGATGAGTGCCGCGGCGGACAGGAGTACGGTCGCCCAATAGAAGCCTGATTTCAGTTTGTCCGCGAAGTCCGACGGCGGCTGATCGCGGTTTGGCATTGGTGGGCGCATGAATTTTAAAAATACAGGCTTCCAGGGAAATTTTGAATTTTTATTTTGGAATTACCTTGTCTGGGACTGGGAAATTTGTTTTGTTGCCTTCGCAAGGTATAATAATAACCGTGACACTCGAAGAATCCATTGAACTCGTCAAAGCGTGCTCCAAAGAGATGGATGCGCGCTACGGCAAAACCGTCTTTGATGAATGGGCGACCGTGTCGCTGGCGGAGAACAAAGCCCGGGTGCTTTCCTATATCGGGCCGCGCAACGACGATTTCCTGAAGAATTTTGCCGCCGACATCGGAGCTCTCCGCAAGGAATTGCACGACATGAGCTACGGCACAGGTGATTTTGCCTTTGAACGGCATGGCGTCGGAACGGGCTTCGAGGCCTTCATGGTCCTGGGCATCGGCATTTACCTTATTTGCAATAACACGCGCGAGAGCATGGATGTCATCGCCAAAAATCCGCGCTGGCTCGATGCGCAGGTGCCGTTCGCCGGTTTAAGCGAAAAAATCCGGCCCAATCCGGTGAAAGTTTCCTGGGGCGACACGCAGATTTTCAAAAAGAATCCGTGAATCAGTGACAGGTCGCCAGACCGGTTGGCCTTAACCCAGCAGTCCCTTCCAAAGAAAAACTCCATAGGCGGCGACAAGGATCCAGCCGAAAAATTTTGGCAGTTGGCCAAAGACCAGCACGAAGAAAATGTGCAGCACCGTCGCGCCGAGAAGGATGAACATTCCGGTCTGGAAAAAGGCCGGCATGACCATGTTGCTGTACAGGCAGTAAACCCCCAGGCATAAGGGGATGGAGACATGGCAATCGCCCACCTGCGAGGCATAGACGGTTTCCGGTTGCCCGCGCCAGCCGTAATAAAGCGCCAGCATGGCATTGGGCAGCACCATCAGCCAGCCGGTCAGCCAGCCGAGATGTTTTGCGCTGATGAAACCCATGTGGCGATTTTGAAGCCACGCCACCAGCCAATCCGTGCTGACGTAGATGCAGTAAGCGCCGATGGCCAGCAGCACGATGTCCAGCGGCAGCATCCAGCCAAAGACCGATTTTCCCTGGCGCACGTTCGATTTGAGCACTTCAATGACGTGGATGAATTGCCAGAACAGGAAAAAGCCGATCAGGACGAGGCCGTCGTTGAAATTCAAGCTGCCCTTGCGTCCCAGTGCCCAGACGGCCCCGGTGAAAAATATAATGGCCATCAAAGTCATCAACAACGCCAGCCGATTGAGTTGATGGGCTTTTCCGGCGGCGGGATTTTTCTTCGCCGGATTTTTGCCTTTGGATTTAGACGGCATAACTTTTATGCCCCAAATGATCGCCGGCAATCCCAACACCAGCGTCATGTCGGTGACATTATTGACCAGGTTATTGGTCATGACGTCGGCGCCGCTGCCGTTGCTGCTGCCGAGGATGATGGCGAAAATGAGGTTGCCCATGCCGGAGCAATACGGCATCACGAGCGTGCCCAACACTGTGCCCTCAAAACCGCGCGCACTCAACGCCTCCAACCGCCAGATCATGATAAAGGAGGCGCCCACGAACAGCACCACAAACAGCCATGGCGCCCAGACACCTTTGGCCTCTATCCAATGGATGAACGGATCTGCCATGCGCCGCAGTTTACCGGAAAATTTTACGCAGGCGACACAAACCAGTCGAAAAATGTCTTGTCATGCTGCAAAACCTGAACACACTGCGCCTCGCATGGAGTCCGTTGCTGAAAAAGAGACAATAAACAACGGGCTGGCGCGGGCCTATTACTCACCACAATGGCTGAATTGGTCTGCGCAGCAATGACATCGCCATTGGGGGGCATAGAGCATAAAGGTCAAATTGTAACTGTCGCTGGCCGGGTTGCCACTGACATTAAGGCGGCCATTGCAAATGAAGGCGGTGCCTTGGGTGTGCGCGAGTGAAAATTGAGAATCCAGGATGCCACCATATCCGGATATACCGGTGAACAAAACTGCCAAACAACTCATCCTCGCCGCGCGGGAACTCGCCGCGCAGGTGGATTCCCTGAAATTCAGGCTGCCCGTCACGCACGTCTATAATCCGCTCGACTATGCCTGGGATGCGCACGAGAAATACTTGCGCCAATACGGCGGCGGCAAAAAACGAATTGTTTTTCTTGGGATGAACCCGGGACCGTTTGGGATGGCGCAAACGGGAGTCCCCTTTGGCGAGATCGCGTCAGTCCGCGATTGGCTGGGAATCACCGCCAACATCCGAACACCCGAACTGTGTCATCCCAAACGGCCCGTGACCGGCTTTGCTTGCTTGAATTCCGAAGTGAGCGGACGACGCCTTTGGGGATTGTTCAAAGAACGGTTCGAAACGCCCGGGAATTTTTTCGCGGACCATTTCGTGACTAACTATTGTCCGTTGGTTTTCATGGGGATAAGCGGCAGTAACCTGACACCGGATAAGCTGGGCAAAGCCGAAGGCAAAAAACTGTTCCACGCTTGCGATGCGCATTTGCGCCGGGTCCTGGAGATTTTGGAGCCGGAATGGTTGATCGGTGTCGGCGGATTTGCGGCCAAACAGGGGATGGTGGTTGCCGATGGCTTGGATATCCAAATAGGACAAATCCTGCATCCAAGCCCGGCCAGCCCGGCGGCAAATCGGGGTTGGCCGGAGGCGGTCACCAAACAAATGGTCAATCTTGGCATCTGGAAGTAGCGCAAAATTTCGGCTTTCACCCGGGGTTAAATTCAGGTTTTATAGCAGAGGCGAATGAAAATGAGATCCAGTTTTTCCCCGGAGGCTGAAAAGAAAGAAGATTTTCCAATACCTCCCGCCTCTCCGAAGCCTTTTTTCCGTTCAATCGGTCGTTTGCCTCTCCTTTGTGGTTTGTTATCTGCATTGGTGATCGGGGTTTTTTGGCCGTCGATACATTGCCAATTTCAATATTACGATGAAAACAATTACCTGGTGGACAATGACCATGTGAACCACGGTTTTACCTGGAATGGCATACATTGGGCATTCACCGCCCTGGACAGATCCAACTGGGTCCCGTTGACGTGGCTTACCCATATGCTGGACTTTCAGGTTTATGATTATTATGAACCATGGGGGCATCACCTCACCAATGTTCTTTTCCATGCAGCAAATGTATCGCTGCTTTTTCTATTGCTGCAGAGAATGACTGGTGCCGTGGGCCGAAGTTTCATTGTCGCCGCCTTGTTTGCCATACATCCTTTGCGCGTCGAGTCCGTGACCTGGATTTCTGAACGCAAGGACGTTGTCAGCTTCTTTTTCGGGATGCTGGCGTTTCTCGCCTATGTTCGCTACGCCGAAGAATCCAAAAAAACCAGCGGCCGGCAGGATCGCTTCTATTTGTTGACACTACTATTCTTCGTTTTCAGCCTAATGGGCAAGGCAACGCTGGTGACCTTTCCGTGCCTGTTGCTCTTATTGGATTACTGGCCGCTGGGCCGGATGCAAAATTTCAAGTTGGACCGCAGCAACCTCTTGTTGCTCGTGGAAAAAATTCCCTTCTTCCTCCTCATCGTGCCCATCAGCATCGTCGCCAAACTCGCTGAACAAGCAGGGCATTCAATCCTTCTTCATCCGCCCCTGGTCTTGCGTTTGCAGACCGCGTTGATCTCTTATCTGCGCTATTTGGAATACATGTTCTGGCCGGTGAATCTCTCCTCCAACTACCCTTATCCCAACTCGTGGCCGACGGCTGAATCGTGGCTGGCCGCTGCGGTACTCCTGGGACTTTCGATCCTGGCGCTTGTGATGCGCGCACGGCGACCCTATTTCCTCATTGGCTGGCTCTGGTATGTGGGAACCCTTGTTCCGGTCAACGGCATCCTCGAACAGATAGGTTCCCCGGTGATGGCGGATCGTTATACTTACATCCCAATGATCGGCATCTTGCTGATTGTGGTGTGGGGCGTTGCAGACCTGGCAAAATTTTTGCGTTTAAGGCTGGCGCTGCTGGTGATGGGATCACTTGTTTCCCTCCTTCTCATCGCGGTCACGCGACACGACATCGCCTATTGGAAAGATGATGACAGCCGATGGAGCCATGCGGCGGCTGTAACCAGGAATAATTGGACGGCCTATGCCAATCTCGGCGTGGTGGTGAGTACGACTGATCCCGACCGGGCCCTGGATTGTTTTGAGAAATCTGTGGAAATTTATCCTGGCTATGTTGAGTCACAACTGGGCCTGGCGAACAGCCTCTCTCTGCATAAACGTTACCCCGAGGCGATTGAGCATTATCGGATTGCATGGGCCTTGGATACGGATGATCCACGCACGCAATTTTTTTGGAGCGAGGCATGTTCTTCAGAAAGACTCCCCAACGAAGCCATCTATCACATGCAAATAGCGCACGTCATCGACCCGGATAAAACTATTTTTATGGAGTCTCTCGCCAGGCTGTTAATTCAGGAACAACGGATCTCTGAGGCGATTCCTCTTTTGAAAAATCTCTGCGCCATCCAGACCGGCAACGCGGAGAATTTCGATATGCTCGGCCACTGCCTCCTAAAAAATGGGCAACTGGATGGCGCCATTCAGGCATTTCAAGCCTCCCTGAGCCTCGCGTCGAATACCCTGGCTGCGAAGCAAAGTCTCGCCTCGGCCATCAGATTAAAACAACAACAGGCAATCATGCATTCCGCGACCAACGGTGCGGCAATGGCTCAACCGCCTGCTTTCAACCCAAAATGATTTCGCCGTCTTTTGGCGGCACATTCATGAGGACGTCGTGCTGAATCTTTTACGATTCAGCAAAATTTCGGCTTTCACCGGGGGCTAAATTCGTGTTTTATTCATGTTTTCATGAGCAAAACTGCATTGTTATTTGCCGGACAAGGCGCACAAGCCGTCGGCATGGGCAAGGATTTGGCGGCGCAATTTCCAGTGGCCCGTGAATGGTTTGACCGCGCCAACACCGCACTGGGCTATGACCTGGCCTCAATCTGTTTCGAGGGCCCGGAAGCCGAATTGACCAAGACGGAAAATGCCCAACCCGGTATTTTCCTCGTAAGTTGGGTCTGTTTTGAACTGCTGCGCGAGCGCGTACCCGGCCTGAAATTCGACGCCACGGCGGGACTATCGCTTGGCGAATTCACGGCGCTGACGGCGGCGGGCGCAATGAGTTTTGAGGACAGCCTGCGCGTGGTGCGCCAGCGCGGAAAGTTCATGCAGGAAGCGTGCGACGCCACGCGCGGCGGCATGGCGGCGGTCATCGGGTTGGATGAAGCGCCGACGCGTGAAGTCTGCGCCGAAGCGGGCGTGACGCTCGCCAACTTGAATTGTCCGGGGCAGATTGTCATTTCAGGCGAAGCGGCAGCCATTGCCAGGGCCGTGGAGTTGGCCAAGGCGAAGGGTGCCAAGCGCGCGATTCCGTTGCCGGTGGCGGGCGCGTATCATTCACCGCTGATGGCGAGTGCGCAGCCGAAGCTCCAGGCCGAATTGGCGAAAATACAACTCTCGATACCGACCGTGCCCGTGATCTCCAACGTCACCGCGCTACCGCATGGCTCGGATGTCTCCGCAAAACTTGTGGACCAGGTCACCTCGTCCGTTCTTTGGGAAAACTCGATGCGCTATCTGCTCTCGCAAGGGTTCACGCGCTTCATCGAACTTGGGCCGGGTACTGCCTTGAGTGGGTTCATGAAACGGATTGATAAATCGGCGCAGATGTTAAATGTGGCGGATGCGGCGAGCTTGGAAGCGGCAGTCAAAATTCTGAATTGAGTCCCGGCCAAAAAATCCTGTCATTTTTTTTGAATTCCGTCCAAAATCGCCACGCATCATGAGTCAACTTGCCAATCAAATCGCCGTGGTCACCGGCGCGGGCCGGGGAATCGGTCGCGCTATCGCCCTGAAATTTGCCGGCGCGGGCGCAGACGTCGTCTGCCTCTCACGCACGCAGGAAAATTCCGAGAAGGTGGCGAGCGAAGTCCGCGTCCTGGGCCGGAAAGCATGGGCGTTCGCAGTGGACGTTTCTGATTCCACGGCCGTCGCCACGGCAGCGGAGAAGATCATCACGGACTGCGGCAAGATCGATATTTTGGTCAACAACGCCGGCGTCACGCGCGACGGTTTGCTCATGCGCATGAGCGATGCGGATTGGGATGCGGTCCTGGACACAAATTTGAAGGGCGCGTTTCTTTTGACGAAAGCGTTCTTCCGCATCTTTGCGAAGCAACGCGCCGGACGCATCATCAATATTTCCTCGGTCATCGGCCTCATCGGAAACCCGGGACAGGCGAATTATGCGGCGAGCAAGGCGGGCTTGATCGGGTTCACGCAGTCGGTCGCGCGGGAATTGGCATCGCGCGGGGTGACGGTAAACGCCATTGCGCCGGGATTTATTGAGACGGATATGACGTCGGAATTGAACGCGGAACTGAAGGCGAACATCCTGAAGCAGATCCCCATGGGCAGGTTTGGCGCCTCGGAAGACATCGCGGACGCCGCGCTCTTCCTGGCCAGCCCCCAGGCGCGCTACGTTACCGGACAAGTATTGACGGTTGACGGCGGAATGGTGATGTAAATCGTTAAAGTCGTGGGAAATCGGGGTTTCCCAGATTGTAAAATTTAACCCTTGAATTGCAGATATTTTTAATCAATGCTTGACGCGTTTCAGTTTCAAGGCTAGGAACATTGCAAAATTATGGCAGATAAACCTATTGACCAACGTGTAAAGGACATCATCGTCGAACAACTCGGCGTTAAACCCGACCAAGTGACCCCGGAAGCGAAATTTATCGAGGACCTTGGGGCCGATTCGCTGGATACGGTGGAGCTGATCATGGCGCTCGAAGAAGAATTCGGCATCGAAGTGCCGGATGAACAGGCCGAAAAGCTCCTGACCGTCGGCGATGTCATCAAATACATCGAGGAGAACCAAAAATAGTTGCGACTTTTCGCAGGTGGGGCAGCTTGGCTGAACACAGCTTGAGCTGCCCTTTGATTTTATGGCAACCAATTGGACTGAACGTCGTGTCGTCGTCACTGGCCTCGGGGTGGTAACTCCAGTGGGCAATGATCTGGATACTTTTTGGAAAAATCTCATTTCCGGGTATTGCGGCATCGACAAGATCACCACGTTCGATCCCTCGCCGTTCGCCACCCAGATCGCCGGACAGGTGAAAAATTTTGACCCGGCCCCGGCGTTTCCATCTCCCAAAGAGATCCGGCGCACGGACCGCTATTCCCAATTCGGCGTCTATGCGGGGCATCATGCCTTGCTGGATTCCGGCTTGGACCTGTCGAAGGAAAATTGCGACGAGATCGGCTGCATCATCGGCTCGGGCATCGGCGGATTGGAGACCACCGTTGACCAGCACACAGTCTTGATGGAGCGCGGCCCGGGACGGGTATCGCCGTTCATGATCCCGATGCTCATCAGCAACATGGCCTCGGGCCTGTTCTCGATGTACAAAGGCCTGCGCGGCCCCAATTTTGCCACCTGCTCGGCTTGTGCGACGGCGAACCACGCCATCGGCGAGGCCTGGCGCGCGGTGAAGATGGGTGATGCGACGGTGATGTTCGCCGGCGGCGCGGAGGCGGCGGTAGTGCCCATCGGCATCGGCGGCTTTTGCGCGATGCGGGCGATGAGCACGCGCAATGACGATCCCAAACATGCATCGCGCCCGTTCGACAAGGAACGCGATGGCTTCGTGATGGGCGAAGGCTCAGGCGTCGTGGTACTGGAGGATTTGGAACACGCGAAGAAACGCGGGGCGAAAATTTATTGTGAGATCGTCGGCTACGGCAATACGGCGGACGCGTATCATTTGACGGCGCCATCTCCGGATGGCGAGGGTGCGGCGCGCTGCATGAAAATGGCGATGCGCCAGGCCGGGCTGCGTCCGGAGGACATCTCGTATATCAATGCCCATGGCACTTCCACGCCGCAGGGCGATGTCTGCGAAACGCAGGCCATCAAGACTGTTTTTGGCGATCACGCAAAGAAGCTGGCTGTGAGTTCCACCAAGGGCGCCACGGGCCATATGCTCGGCGCGGCGGGATCGGTGGAGATGAGCGCATGCGCACTGGCCATCATGCACGGTATCGTGCCGCCGACCATCAGTTACCAGGTGCCCGACCCCGAATGCGACCTGGATTACGTGCCCAACACGGCGCGCGAGATGAAGGTCAATGCCATCATCAATAATTCCTTCGGTTTCGGCGGGCATAACGCGAGCATCGCGGCGAAGAAATTCGTCGGCTGATATCGCGGGATGATGGGCTTCAGCGCCGCCAAGGTCAGGCCGCGCAAAACGTCTTGTTTTATTTATTCCCTTTCCTGGGCTATCTTGGGGCAAGAGGTATTGGCATTGTTGGTTTGAGACACAAGCAATCCACGGGGTCATCCGCATGAACCTGCCACCTCACGAAATTCTTTTGGCAAACATGTATGAAAAATAAAACGAAATTAACATTGGGCATGATCGGGCTTGGCCGCATGGGATCGAACATGGTTCGCCGCCTGGTCAAGAACGGCCATCAATGCGTCGTTTATGATCGTTCGGCAGGCGCGGTGAAAAAATTGGCCGGGGAAAAGGCGACCGGGGCTTCATCGCTGGAGGATTTTGTGAAAAAGCTCGCCCAACCGCGCGCCATCTGGCTGATGGTTCCCGCGGGTGTGGTGGATGACACGATCGCAAATTTGCTGCCGCTCTTATCGCCCGGGGATATCTTGATCGATGGCGGAAATTCTTATTATGTGGACGACCTCCGTCGCGCGAAAGAATTGGCGGCGAAAAAAATTCATTACGTGGACGTCGGCACCAGCGGCGGTGTTTGGGGATTGGAACGCGGCTATTGCATGATGATCGGCGGCGAGAAAAAAATTGTGAAACATCTCAATTCGATTTTCGCCACGCTGGCACCGGGCATCGGCAAGATTCCGCGCACAGCGAGCCGGAAAAAATCCAGCGGGACTTCGGAACAAGGCTATCTCTATTGCGGCGCGAACGGCGCGGGCCATTTCGTCAAGATGGTCCATAACGGGATCGAATATGGGATCATGGCCGCCTATGCCGAAGGGCTGGGCGTGTTGCGCGATGCCAACGCCGGCAAAAAACGGGACGAGGTTGATGCCGAGACAACGCCATTGCGTGATCCCGAACATTATCAGTATGACCTCAATCTTGCCGAGATTGCGGAAGTCTGGCGGCGCGGCAGTGTTATCGCATCCTGGTTGCTCGATTTGACCGCCGATGCCCTCGCCAAGGACCCGCAACTCGCGCAATTCGCCGGTCGTGTTTCCGATTCGGGCGAAGGCCGGTGGACGATCAAGGCGGCGATCGATGAAGGTGTGCCCGCGCCGGTGTTGACCGCCGCGCTTTATGAGCGGTTTAGTTCGCGCGGGGCGGCGGATTTTCAGGACAAGCTGCTCTCCGCGATGCGCTACGAGTTCGGGGGACATCTGGAAAAATCCGCAAAGTGAGAAAACCATGATTAAAAACATGAAAACTTTCCCGACCATCATTGTGATTTTTGGCGGCGCGGGCGATCTGGCCTGGCGTAAGCTGGTTCCGTCACTGTTCGATCTGCAACGCGATGGGCGGATGCCCAAACAGTTTGAGATCATCGCGCTGGATCGCATCCCCATGAGCGATACCGCCTTGCGCAAACGGCTGCTCGACGGCGTGAAAAAGTTTGCGCGCCAGGGAAAATTGAAGAACGCCGACTGGACGAATTTCTCCCGCCACATCACTTATCAGCCGGGAGACTTTAAAGACCCGGCAACGTATTCGGCGCTCGCGAAAAAATGCGCGGCTCTCGGCAAAAGCTGGCGCGGCCGGGCGAATCATATTTTTCACATGGCCACGCCGCCTTCGATGTTTGGCGTGATCCCCGGAATGCTGGCCGGCGCGGGGCTGAATCTGGAGCGCGGCCAGGCGCGTCTCGTTGTTGAAAAACCCATCGGGCATGATCTCGAATCAGCGCGCGAACTGAGCCGTACGCTGGCGAAAAGTTTTCACGAGTCGCAGATTTTTCGCATCGACCATTATCTCGGCAAAGAGACCGTCCAGAACATTCTCGCGTTTCGCTTCGCCAATCCGCTTTTCGAGCCGATCTGGAATCGCCGTTACGTTGAGCGCGTCACCATCACGGTCGCGGAAACGGTCGGCGTGGGTCATCGCGGTGGTTATTACGAAAACGCGGGTGCATTGCGTGACATGGTGCAAAATCATTTGCTGCAGCTACTCTGTCTGGTGGCGATGGAACCGATGCTTTCCTTTGAGGCGAACGAATTGCGTAACAAGAAATTGGACGTCCTGCGCGCCATCCGCCGGATTTCTCCGGATGCAGTCTCTCAATCCGCTATTCGCGGCCAATATGGCAAGGGCGTCGTCGCCGGGAAAAAAGTCTGCGGTTACCGCCAGGAACAACAGGTCTCACCGCATTCCCGGACGGAGACGTTCGCGGCGCTCAATCTGTTTGTCGATAATTGGCGTTGGGAAGGCGTTCCGTTTTATCTCATCACCGGCAAATGCCTGCCCGAACAGGTTTCGAAGATCGCCATCCGCTTTCGCAACGTGCCGCACCAGATTTTTCCGAGGGAAGCCGCGCGCGAATGGCATCCGTCGCGGCTGGTCATGTCCATTCAGCCTGAAGAAGCTATCATCCTGGAGTTTCAGGCGAAATATCCGGGGCCGGAGATGCAGTTGCGGCCCGTGCAGATGCATTTCAATTATCGCGAAAGTTTTTCCGTGCCCTCGCCGGACGCCTACGAAACTTTGCTGTGGGACGTGATGAACAATGACCCGACACTGTTCATGCGCGCCGACCAGGTCGAAGCCGCCTGGCAGGTATTGATGCCGGTGCTGGACGCATGGGCGAAAAACCCCGCGCGGAACTTTCCCAATTATCCCGCCGGCACCTGGGGGCCAAAGGCCGCTGAAAAATTTCTTGAAGGCGGACACCGCCGGCCCAAATCGGTCAAATGAAAATTCTTGCCTTCGATGGCGGCCGCACGCGGATTTAAATAAGGTGGGGCGAGACTCGAGCCCTGAATATTTTCTCCAACGGGTCGAGCAAAGGCAAGTCGTGCTACGACCACGCGAGCCGTCTTTGCGGCGTAGCCGCCTTGGAGTGCGGTGGCTGTGACACCGCTTTTGAACCGCCCGCCTGTGCCACAATCCTTCCGCCAACGATGAATCAATCCCGTACAAAAACAGCGTCGCGCTCTGCTTGCCGCCGGACTCGAAGACGGGTGGGGAGAGGGGTTTGTTTCTTTTTCGATTGAGTTGTGAAATCTGGGAGTCCAGATTGCGGATGTCTCAACCGCGTTATGCGATTAATTCTTATAGCTAGAAACAAAGAATTCTGCGATGTCCTTCGTTGGCAATTCCGCACGCATCCTGAAGTTGAAATTGTCTGCGGACGATTCGAAGATTTACCGTCATTTGATTGTGTTATTACCGCTGGCAATTCTTTTGGCCTGATGGATGCGGGGATGGATTTGGCGGTGGTTCGATACTTTGGAAACCACATCATGGAGCATATCCAGAAGCAGATTCTTGATGATTACCTTGGAGAGCAGCCCGTTGGCACATGCCTTATTGTGCCAACCGACCATCCCACACACCCATTCGTGGCACATGCCCCAACCATGCGTGTGCCAATGAATATTCAGGGAACAGACCATGTTTATCTCGCCATGTGGGCGGCTCTTACTGCCGTCCATCGCCACAATCGCTCCAAAAAGCCGAAGATTGATTCGATCGTGTGTCCGGGCCTGGGCACAGGGACAGGGGGCATGGATTTGCTTGAGGCAGCACTTCAGTTGTTTTTAGCGTACGAACACTTTTGCCGTCCACCGTCCTTTATCAATCCATCAATGGCTCAAGAACGTCATGAAAAAGTTTATTACGGAGGCCATTGGGGATTCACACATCGGCGGGGACAGGAAAGTAACTCCACACCATCACCTTGAACTTCCTCTCTCTCATCGAAGCGAAACGCGAAGGCAAATCCCTTGCAGTGGAAGAGATTCAGGCTTTCATCAGCGAATTCACCGGGGGAAACATCCCCGATTACCAGATGGCCGCGATGCTTATGGCCATTTATTTTCGGGGGCTGAGTAGAGACGAAACCCGCGCGCTGACGCTGGCAATGCGGGATTCGGGTGATGTCTTGAAATTTCCGAAGGATACGCGGCCGCTGGTGGACAAACATTCGACCGGGGGCATCGGCGACAAGGTCTCGCTGCCGCTCGCGCCGTTGCTGGCCTGCCTCGGCTTTCGCGTGCCAATGATTTCCGGCCGGGGACTCGGCATCACCGGCGGGACGCTCGATAAACTGGATTCCATCCCCGGTTTCAAATCGCTTTTGCCCGTGGCCCAAATCGTGAAGGTGGTCCAGAAGGTCGGCTGCGTCATCTGCGGCCAGACGGATACGATGGTTCCCGCCGATAAGAAAATTTATGCGTTGCGCGATGCCAGCGGAACTGTGCCCAGCATTCCGCTCATCGTTGCCTCGATCCTTTCCAAAAAACTGGCGGAGAGCCTGGACGCGTTGGTGCTGGATGTGAAATTTGGGAGTGCCGCCTTCATGCAAACAACCGCAAACTCGCGCAAACTGGCGACGGCCATGGTCACGCTTGGCAATCGCAGTGGCGTCAACACCCGGGCCATCCTGACCCGCATGGACACGCCGTTGGGCCGCGCCGCAGGCAATTGGCTGGAAGTGAAGGAAAGTGTGGATTGCCTCGCCAACGAAGGCCCGCAGGATTTGCGTGAATTGGTGGTGGCTTCAGCTGCGCATTTGATAATGCAAACCCATAAGGCCAAGGATCTTAATGCGGCGACCAGATCGGCAGCCGCCTGCCTGACTTCGGGCGCACCGGCCAAAAAGTTCCGCGAGATGCTCGCGGCGCAGGGCGCGGATTTGAAAGCGTTCGACAAAAAACTTTCGCATGATTCCATCGCGCCGGTCTGTCTGGAATTGAGATCGCCGCGCGCCGGTTATGTGTCCCATTGCGATGCGCGAATCATCGGCGAAGCTGTGCGCGACCTGGGCGGCGGCCGCCTGACAAAAGAATCGAGGATCAACTACGACGTCGGCGTGGACCGCCTTGCCAAGCCCGGCGAACGGATAAGGAAGGATTCAGTTCTCGCCCGCATCCATGCCGCCGATCGGAAAGCGGCAAAAGTGGCCGCGAAGCGGATTTCGACTGCATTCAAAATTTCTGCAAACTCCGTTCGAATCCGGCCATTGATCTCTGAAGTCATCGCGGGATAATAAGACTTGTTTCTCATTAACACCGGGCTTTAGCCCGGTGTTCACAGGCCAGGACGATAAAGCCGTTGAAACGGCTCGCTTGTGTGGAAAGTCCTACACCCGGCTAAAGCCGGGTGTTAATGAGAGGCTTACCCTATCTTTTGCCAGAAGGTCAATTTCACCGGCTCGGTGCAAAGTTCATCCATGCGCGAATGCAGATTTTGGATATGCGGTGTCTCGCCATGTTTGTTGAGATGCGCCCGGGTGATCCAGTTTTCATAGAACATCAATTTCGCCGGGTCATCGGCGGATACATGCAGGTCGTAATTGATGCAGCCTTCTTCTTTTCGCGTGAGCGGAACCAGGGCGAGCAGGGTTTGACGCAGTTCGGCTTCCTTGCCGGGGCGCGCCTGGAAGGCGGCCACGAGGGTGACTTGGTTGGTATTCATATTTTTATTCCAATGATTTTAAAATAGCTTCGGCGGCCGCGCGCGGGTTTTCCGCGGCATAGATGGGACGGCCAATCACCAGCCAATTGGCGCCGGCGGTGATCGCCTCCCTGGGGGTCAGGGTGCGTTTCTGGTCATCAGACTTTTCAGCGCCGGTGCGGATGCCGGGAACGACGAGTTGGACCTGCGCGGGCAAAACTTTTCGCAACGCGGCGATCTCCAGCGGCGAGCAGACGAGTCCACGCAATCCTGCCTTGGTCGCCACGTTTGCCAGGCGGCGCACCTGGTATTCCACATTCACATCCAGGCCGACTTCGCGCAAGGCGGCGGCATCGAGGCTGGTCAGGACAGTGACGCCGAGCACGAGCGGAGGGGTGCGCCCGAGTTTCCAGGCCGTTTCCTCCGCAGCCTTCTCAGCGGCCTTGAGCATTTCGGTGCCGCCACCGGCATGGACGGTGATCATCTGCACATCCAGGTTAGTTGCGGCGGTCACGGCCTTGGCAACGGTGTTCGGGATGTCGTGAAATTTCAGGTCCAAAAAAACCAATAGGCCGCGCTCGCGGATCTTTTTGACGATGTCCGGCCCGGCGCTGGTAAAGAGTTCGCTGCCGATCTTGAACCCGCCGCAAGCGGGCGCGAGTTGTTCCACCAGCTTCAGGGCGGCGTCGGCGGTCGGGGCATCGAGGGCGACCAGAATCGGATTTCGCATGGCCAAATTTTAACGGACTAGGATTAAAACGCAAAGGCGCAAAGATTCAAAGACGCGGAGAAAATTTTAACCCCGGATGGACACGGATGGACACGGATTTTTGAATCAAAAATGGGTAGTGGGTCAGTTTGAAAATGCAGACTCGGGCACGGTTTTAGGCTGCGTGGTCATGGGTAAGTCGCCTATATAAATGGACAGCCATCACGCCAATACCAGCAACAAAAATTGCATAAACCACTGATGCCGGAAAAGCCACAAGCATTTTGCCCAAAAAATCAAAATAATTCACATGGATGACGCCCGTATCGGTAGAGGAAATCGGATACGCCGGAGGCAGACCATAAACGAGCATATACTGCGGAAAAAAAACTAACAGCCAAAACCCATTACTCGCCATGCCGCCTTGTTGAAGTGGAGCATACGCTTCGACACAAAAAATGGCATGAATTGCAATCGCTAAGACTCCAACTGAAACCCAAAACCTTATTGCCGTCTTATTCATGGTGCAAACGCATCCTAACGTTCCAAAGCTGCGCCTCATCGGCCACAAAATCAATCCATAAGTTTCACGATTTCTTCCAAGCTCCAAACATGGTCAGTAATCCCCGCTTCCATTGCCGGTGTGCAGCGCAATGTCCAAAAATGGCTCGTTTTGACTTGGCGTCGGATTTTCCCTAAGCTGTGGTGTGAAAATTGTCCGTTATACCGAAGCGAATTTTGCCGCCAAACTGCGCGAGATCACGTCCGCCAGCAGCCTGTTCAATGAAGAGATCGAGCAGCGGACGCGAGAGATCCTCCACGGCGTCTTTGTGCGCGGGGATGATGCGCTCCTGGAATTCACCGAAAAATTTGACGGCGCCAAACTGTCCGCCAGCCAGCTCGCAGTGACACAGGCTGAATTGCTGACAGCCTCGCTCCGGGCGGATGTGCCCCTGCGAAATGCCGTGAGCGAAGCGGAAAAGAACATCGCTGCCTTCGCCAGGAAATCGCTGCGCAGGGATTGGCAGATGAAAAACTCGCATGGCGCGAGCGTCGGCGAAAAATTCGACGCCTTCCAACGCGTGGGTGTTTATATCCCCGGCGGGACTGCGCCGCTGGTCTCCACCGCGCTGATGACCATCACGCTGGCACGCGTCGCCGGCTGCAAAGAAATCGTGGTGACGACACCCTGCGGGCGTGACGGCGGAATCAATTCCGCGCTGTTATTTGCGGCCCGGACGGCGGGGGCCACGGAAATTTATCGCGTGGGCGGCTCGCAGGCGATCGCGGCGATGGCCTATGGCACCAGGACCGTCCCACGCGTGCAGAAAATTTTCGGACCGGGAAACGCCTATGTGGTCGCGGCCAAGCGCTTGCTCGTCGGTTACGTGGCCATCGACCTCTTGCCCGGTCCCAGCGAGGTGCTGGTGCTGGCGGATGAGACGGCCAATCCAAAATTCGCCGCCGCCGACCTGCTGGCCCAGGCCGAACACGGCTCCGGCCATGAGCGGGTCTGGCTGGTGACGACTTCGTCCAAAATTTTGCGGGCGGTTGAGAGCGAGATCGGCAAACAACTGCCGAAGCTGGCGCGGCGGGAATTCATCCAGCGCGCGCTCCAAAATAACGGCTGCCTCATCCTCGTGAAATCGCTTGAGGACGGGGTGGCGCTCACGAATCAATTGGCGCCGGAGCACTGCGAAGTGATGACGCGTAATCCGCGCAAAGTTTCCGAAAAAATCCTGACGGCGGGCGCTATTTTCCTGGGTGCGCTGTCCCCTACGGTTCTGGGCGATTATGTTGCCGGGCCCAGCCACACGCTGCCGACTGGCGGCGCCGGAGCCTCGTTTGCAGGATTGACTGTCGATCAATTCCAACGCCGCACGAGCATCGTGGAATATGACCGGAAGTCCCTGAAGCGGGCATTGCCGGCGGTAAAAAAATTCGCGGAGATCGAAGGCCTGGGCGCGCATGGACGTTCCGCCGAAATCCGTTCCGGGAAATGAATCCAAAAAAAATGATCCGCCCGTTGGTGCAGGCGCTACACCCTTACGTCTATGGCGAGCAGCCGAAGATTTCCGGGTTGATCAAGCTCAACACGAACGAGAATCCGTTTCCACCTTCGCCGAAAGTTTTACGCGCGGTGAAAAACGCCGCGGACGGGCGGCTGCGGCTGTATCCGAATCCCACGGCAGAACGGTTGCGCGAAAAGCTGGCGCGGCTGCATCGTTGCCGGCCGGAGAACATCATCCTGGGCAACGGCTCGGATGAATTGCTGGCGTTGGCGGTGCGCGGATTCGTCGAACCCGCGACCAAATCAAAATCGGCAAAGACGACGGTACAATATTTCACGCCGAGTTACTCGCTGTATCCGGTGCTGGCGGATATCCATGGCGCGGCGTGCCATCCAGTTCCATTGAAGCCGGATTTTGCGATGCCGGACGTGGCGGAATTGAAGCGCGGGAAAGCCTGGATGTTTGACGCGGCGTTGACTTTTGTCACCACTCCCAATGCTCCGAGCGGTCGCGGCTATAAGACCTCCGATTTGGAGAAGCTCTGCCGGGCGCAACGGGGCGTCCTCATCCTGGACGAAGCCTATGTGGATTTCGCCCGGGAGAACGCGATGAAACTGGCGCTGAAATATCCCCAGGTCATCGTTGCGCGCACGTTTTCGAAGGCCTATTCGCTCTGCTTCCAGCGGATCGGATATTTTGTCGGAAACCCGGAACTGATCGCCGCGCTGCATAAGATCCGTGACAGCTACAATGTCAACGGCCTGGGCCAAATCGCCGCGGAAGCGACGCTGGATGATCTGAATCATTATCGGGCAAATTTCAAAAAGATCGTCGCCACCCGCGAATGGCTTTCGCAGACGCTGACGAAACTGGGTTTTCGAGTGTTCCCGAGCCAGACAAATTTTATCCTGGCGCAACCGCCGGGATTTCCGGCAAAACTCTGGCTGCAAAAGTTGCGCGCGAAGAAAATCCTGGTCCGATGGTTTGACCATCCGGAGGTGAAGGATTATTTGCGGATCACGATCGGCGCCCGGGAGGAGGCGAAGGCATTGGCCGAAGCGGCGCGAATGGTGGTTGATAGTTGATGGTTATTGGATGAGCATGGGAAAATGAAGAGGGCAAAGGACGGTGCTGATCCGTCCGCTCCCCAGGCCGTACAACTCGAATTCGAAGACTACCTGGCAAACCTTTGGTTGGCATCGGCCGGCAATTATTGGTATAAGCCTGTTGTGTATCTTGATTTTTACGGCTTGAAACAGGCGCCGTTCGACATCTCGCCGAATCCGCGCTTTTTGTTTCACAGCGGGAAACATCGCGAAGCATTGAATCATTTGTTGTACGGCATTCGCGAACGCAAGGGGTTTGTGCAACTTACGGGCGAGGTGGGAGCGGGCAAGACCACCTTGTGCCGCGCCTTGTTGGAGCAATTGGACGGAAAATATTCCACGGCGTTGATCCTGAACCCGATCTTGAATTCAAACGAATTGATGAAGGCCATCGGGACGGAATTCGGGCTGAATGTGAAGAGCCTGGACCGGTTGGATACCGTCGCGGCCATCAGCGAATTTTTGATCAAGCAGGTGGAAGCGGGCCGGGAAACGATCCTGATCATCGATGAAGCGCAAAACCTGACCGAAGACTTGCTGGAACAGGTGCGCCTGCTTTCGAACATCGAGACTGACGACCGCAAATTATTGCAGATCGTCCTGCTGGGCCAACCGGAATTGCGCGAGCGATTGAACAGTCACCGCCTTCGCCAATTGCGGCAGCGCATCACGGTGCGCTACCATCTCTCCTCCCTCAACCGGTTTGAGATGGCGCAATATATCCAGCACCGGTTGCATTTCGCCGGTTCGCGCGGCATGCCCACCTTTACCCAGCCGGCGTTGTGGCGCGTTTACCGGTACAGCCGGGGCATTCCGCGGTTGATCAACGCCGTTTGCGACAAGGCATTGCTCGCGGGATTTGTGGAGCGCACCGACCGCATCACTCATCGGATGATCGGCCGGGCCATCCGCGAGCTTGAAGGAAATATTCACGCTTAGTAAAAAACACCAAGACCATGAGCCTGATCAATGATGCACTAAAACGGGCGCATGAATCTCAGGGCCCGCCTCCCGGCGCTCCGCCGTCGCCGCTGGTTCCGGTGGCCAGTCCATCGCGTGGCGGCTTGGGATGGTTTGGATTGGTTTTATCGGCAGTGATCGTCCTGCTGCTCGCTGCGGGAGGGATTTTTGTCTGGGCCGCCTTCGCGCATAAAACTTCAAAACAGCCCCCTGCCCCTGTTCCTGCCGTGGCGGTTTCTCCAACGCCGCAGACGCCACAGGCTATTACGGCCCCGGCTCCGGCCCCGGTCGTCGCAAGCCAACCCATTGTGACTAATCCCCCACCCCCGGCGAACAAAACCGCCGTTACGGAGTTGCTCCCTGATTCGTGGCCAAAAGTGCAGGGAATCATTTACACCCAGCCCCGGCCGATGGCGATCGTGAATGGCAAAGCCGTCAGTGTCGGCGACCAATTGGGCCATTATGTGGTAAAGCAAATCACCCAGCACGACGTCCTCTTTCAGGGAGATGACGGATCCCTGAAACAATTGGGCGTCGGGCAGTAAATCGAGTGAGACTCCTCAAAAATTATTTCAGCAATCCCGTCGTTGCGCGCGTCGCGCCATTTTTAATCTTCCTGGCGCTGACCTTCTGCCAAAGGCCCGGGACAGCGTCGGCGGAATGGTTCTATCTGGCCAAAACACTTGCCGCAATCTGGCTGATCCGGGAAATGCGCCCGTTTGTCGCTGAAATGCGCTGGGCGGTTTCGTGGGAAGCCATCATGGTGGGAATCTTGATCTGCGTGATCTGGGTCGGGCTGGATGGGTTTTATCCGCACTTATCAAATCACGGCGCCACAGGAAATCCCGGCGACGTTTTCGGGCAGGGTTCGCCCCTGGCGTGGTTTTTCATCGGCGTTCATATTTTAGGGATGACTTTTGTGGTCCCTCCGCTGGAGGAGGTGTTTTATCGCTCGTTTGTTTACCGTTACCTGGCGCGGGTGAATTTTTTGTCCGTACCGATGAATCAATTTATCCCCTTTCCATTTTTTGCGACGGCGATCATTTTTGGCATTTCCCACAACGAGTGGCTGGCCGGAATCTTGTGCGGCATGGCGTATCAATGGCTCGTGCTGCGGAAGAACCGCCTGGGTGACGCGATGACGGCTCATGCCATCACGAATTTCCTGCTGGGCATTTGGATCGTCTGGCAGGGAGCCTGGCGATTTTGGTGAAATTTACGGAATTAAAATTCCCGTAAATCCAGCCCGGCGGAAGACTACTGGGTATCGATATCGATCCCGTAACGTTCGAGGGTGCTGCCTTCCTGCTGGGAAAGAGTGGCGAGGGCTTCTTCGTAATTGGCCAGGGCGCGGATCTCGGCCAGACGTGCTGCCGTCAGGTTATTTTGATAGGTCAAAACCTCAAAGGTCGTGGCTTTGCCAACTGCATAAGTTTTTTGTTCAGCATCGAGTGCGGCTTCGGCGTAAATCCTTGCCTGCCGGGTGGCGCTCACGCTTTCGTAGTCGGATTTGGCCGTTTGCACGGCGTTATCAATTTCCACCATGATATTTTGCTCATCCTGCTTAAGCGTCAAGAGATACTGCTGGAGCGTAAGCTTGTCCGATTTAAGGGCATTGCGCGGGGCAATATTGCCCAAGGGCATCGAAACTTTTGCGCCATAAGTGTAAAAGGGCGCGTTACCCTGGCTGATTCCGCCGAAGGAATCGCTGTATTGCGGACCGGAACCGTTATAGCCATAACTGCCGAAGGCATCCAATTCGGGAAAAAGTTGATTTCGATCAAATTTCAACTGGATACCCTGGTTTTCCGCGGTCAATCGCGCTTGGATCAAATCAGGCCGCTCGGACATGCCTTTATTCCAACTGTCCTGCAGATTGAACTCCTCCATTTTAGCTTCGAGACTTTCGGTTGGTTCGATGTCGATGCCGTGCCACACCGTATAGTTTGTGTCGGCAATCAGGCTCTTCAAGGTATTTTGATCTGCGGACAATGTTTCCTCTGCTGAAATCAGGCTCGCTTTATTCTGGGCCACCTGGGACTGGTCCTGCTGCACACTCAATGGGGCGAGGCTGCCAATATCCACGCGCTGCTGGTCCTGGTCGAGTTGGGTCGATGACAAATCCAATGCCTCCTGCTGTACCTGTACGTTCTCAAACGCGTAAATCAGTTCGTAATAAGCATTCGCCACCGCTGTGACGCTGGTGATCACCTGGAGGCGCAGGCCCTGTTCGGATGATTGGAGAGTGTTTTTAGCCTGGCGGATGTTAAGCCTCGTGGTATCAATCCAAAAATTCTTCAATAACGGTTGGTCCAGGGTCACTTGAATGGAGCCGGGACTGTTCTCAGTACCCGGTTCGCCTACAGTATTTTGTTTGGTCTGTTCAATACTCCCGATGAAATCATATTGCAATCCCCACGGCAGAGTGCCGCCAACATCGGATTCGAACAGATTATATTGGTCGATATTAGCCGGCACTACTTCCAGGTTGGTCGTCAAAATAAAAGAACTCGGCGTATAATTATAACTATGCTTACCCGAGATATTCCAGGTGGGATCATACCCGCCGTAGGTTTCGTTCAATTTATAAAAGTCGATCAGCGGGTTTTCCCGCGAGATCTGAACGTCGAGGTTATGGACCAGGGCTTCCTGGATGCAGTCCTGCAGCGACATCCAACGGTCGTTGGCGTTCGTCGCCACCAACGCATAGGATGGCGTATTGGTCTGCGCCGTGACCGCGAAGATCGCCAGGAAAAAAAATGAGACGATACCGAATCTTTTCATTGTGCAGCATGAGTTTGGCGCTTTTGCGGCGCTTCGTCAAACAGAAGCCGCAAAAAATGACACGAGGTAACTAAACGGTTAATTGCCCCCCTTACGCCGCCGCGCTCTCTATTTTGGCGTTGTTTTCGAGGAATTCGAGGACTTTCTCGTGCGCGACCTGGTCATAAAGCTCATTGATCCCATTCCGCTTCTGCAAATCCTTGATGAATTTATCAAGCGGGATCTGGTACATCTGCGCCAGCGATTGGGCGCGCTTCAGGATCTCCTCCTGCGAAACGGAAATTTTTTCCTGGTCGGCGATGCGTTGCACCAGGAACGCCAGTTTCACGCGGTCTTTCGCGTCCTTCGCCGCCACGGCGTAAATCTCGTCCTTTTGCTTTTCAATCATCTCCCGCGAAATCCCCCGCTGGGAATTTTCCCGGACGATGTCATAGACCACGTTCCGCGTCTCATGCGAAACGGCCGTCTCCGGCAATTCAAAATTCACGCGTTCAAGCAATTGGCGGATGATCTGGTTGCGAACGGCCCGGCCCTGGGAATACTTAAGCTCGTTTTCGAGGTCCAACCGCACGCCGGCGCGGAGCTTCTCCAGGTTTTCCGCGCCATATTTTTTGGCGAATTCATCGTCGATCGCCGGGGCGATCTTCTCTTTGACCTCGAGGATCTCCACTTCGAAAACGCCCTTTTTGTTCTGCAATTCCTTCGTCACGAAATCGGCGGGGAAATCCACATTGATCGTCCGCTTCTCGCCGGCCCTGGCGCCGGTCATCTGCTCGGCAAAACCGGTGATGAAGGCGTTCGGCTCGATATCCAGCCAGAAATTTTGCTTATCCGTCAATCCCTTGGCCGTGGGGGCGGTGTCGGTGATGGGTTTGCCCTCGCACTTGCCGGTGTAGTTGACGACGGCGATATCGCCCATCTTCAATTCCCGGGCGACGGTCTCAAACTTGAGGTGCTGCTGTCCCAACAACTTCAAAGCGCGCTCGACATCTTCGTCCGTGACGGATTTGTTCTCGCGCTTGATCGGCAGGCCCTTGTATTCAGGCAATTGAAATTCCGGGGCGGTCTCGACGGTGGCGGCGAATTGCAGGATTTGGCCGCGGGCGAACTGGATCTCCTCGATGTCGGGGTAGCCGAGCACCTGCAGTTTCTTTTCTTCGATGGCCTTGCGGTAATTCTCGCCGATCAATTTGCGTTTGGTTTCGTCCTTGATCTCGGCCTCATACTTTTTGAGGACCAGGGCGCGCGGGGCCTTTCCCGGGCGAAACCCCGGCAGGGAGGCCTGCTTTTGGATTTCCTTCGCGACCGAGTCGAAGGTTTCGTCCACGGTTTTTGCATCCACTTCCACCCGCAGCAATTTTTTGCACGGCGCCAGATTTTCAACAGTGATATTCACAATAAATTTCGTTAAATGAGCCGCACAAGGTAGCTGATGCGCGCCGATTCCGTCAACGGTTTTAGTGGCGCACGCGCGGTATTTCCATTTTCATATCCCGGATTGAAACAGATCTATTTCATCACCGGCACCGACACGGGCGCGGGCAAAACCGTCCTGGGCTGTTTGCTCGTGAGTTTTTTGCGCGAACAAGGCGTCAACGCCGCCGCCCTCAAACCGGTCTGCTCCGGCGGAAGAGAGGACGCGCGAAGGATCTTCTCCGCGATGAATGGCGCGCTCCCACTCGATGAGATCAACCCCTGGCATTTTCGCGCTCCGATCGCCCCTGCCCTCGCCGCCCGGCGGGAGAATAAAACCATCCGGCTGCCGCAGGTCCTGGCGCAGATCCGGGCGATGAGGAAACGATTTGATGTCCTGATCGTGGAAGGAGCGGGTGGATTGCTCAGCCCGTTGGGTGATGATTTCAATTCCCGCGACCTGATCCGGGAATTGCGGGCCACTCCGGTTGTGGCGGCGCCCAACAGACTGGGAGTTGCGAATCATGTTTTGCTGACCCTCGAAGCGTTGCCAAAAAAAATCCGGGACCGCACGCGGGTCGTCCTGATGTCCTCCTCCCAACCGGACTCTTCGGCGGCGACGAATGCCACCTTGCTCGCGAAATTTTTTCCGGCCCAAAGGATCTTTTCATTGCCGTGGTTTGGTAAAAGATTATCTTCTCCCGTCGATAACCCCCGCGCACGATCGATTTTGCCCGGACTGTTGCGTGATTGATCCTTATTCCAAAATGAATGATTCACCTGGTTTCGTAAAAACCCGGCAACGGCTTGGAAATTAGTTTATGTGGCCGGCAACATTCACCCAAACGCGGCAGTTCACGGTCATCTGCCTGGTCCTGGCGTTGGGAACCTTCATTTTATATTGGCCGGTCACGCACAACGACTTCACCAATATCGATGACAGTGGCTACATCGCGGAAAATTCCCACGTCAATTCCGGCTTGAGTGCGGCGAATATCGCGTGGTCTTTCGAACACCCCAACCTTGGTTATTGGATTCCGTTGACCTGGATCTCCCACATGATCGATTGCCAGCTTTTTGGTTTGAACCCGGCCGGGCACCATTTGATGAGCGCGCTTATCCACACGGCGAACGCGGTGTTGCTTTTTCTCCTGCTGAATAATTTGACGAAAGCGCCATGGCGGAGCGCCTTCGCCGCGGCGCTGTTTGCCTGGCATCCGCTACGGGTCGAATCGGTGGCATGGGCCGCGGAGCGAAAAGATGTTTTAAGCGGATTTTTCTTCCTGCTGACGCTCCTGGCTTATGCCCGGTACGCGGATTTGGCCAAAGCCAAAAGCCCGGGATCAAAATTCGCCTACCTGCTCGCCCTGCTTTTCTTTGCCTGCGGCCTCATGAGCAAGCCAATGATCGTCACGCTGCCATTCGTTCTGCTGCTGCTGGATTTTTGGCCGCTTCAACGATTCACGATCTCAGATTTGCCATTTGCCATTTGGCGGCTGGTCGCGGAAAAAATTCCTTTCTTTGCGTTGAGCGTCGCCGCCGGCGTCGCCACTCTTTTATTTGAGAAAACGGTGGTTTGGTCCGGCCTCCCCCTTCATTTGCGCATGGCTAACGCTGCGGTTTCCTACGTGCGCTATATTTCGAAAACATTTTGGCCGACTGATTTGTCGATCATCTATCCTTTCCCGGATCACTGGCCTTTGGCTTTGGTCACCTTTTCGGCGTTGCTGCTTACAGGACTGACAGTCCTGTTCGTCTTTCTCGCAAAACGGAATCCCTATCTCTCGATGGGCTGGTTTTGGTTTCTTGGAACGCTGACGCCGGTGATCGGCCAGCTTCAAGGCGGCATCCATGCGTCCATCGCCGATTATTTCACTTACACCCCCAGCATTGGGCTGGTCATCCTTGTCGTTTGGGGCATTTATGATTTGTCTCTCTTTGCGCGGCGCGAACACCTCGCCGTGCTGTTGGGAGTCGCCGCCATAGCTGGCTGCTTCGCCGTGACTTCGATCCAGATAAGATATTGGCGCAACAGCATCACTCTTTTCGCCCACGCCCTGGACGTCACGACCGACAACTACGTGGCCGACGCCGGCCTGGCACAGGCGCTTGACGAGATTGGCGATGAACAAGGGGCGCTGCGTTATTCCCGGGAAGCCGTGAGACTGAATGCAGGGTTTCCGCCGGGCCAATTTTATCTGGGAATGGCTCTGTGGAAAACGGGCGACGCCGGCAACGCGCTGGTCCATCTCAAGACTGCGGCGCAACTGGCGCCGACCAGCGCCGTCTACCAATACAATCTGGGAAGTTTTTCGCTTGGCAACGGGTCACCGGAAGAATCGCTCGCCCCTTTGGACGCCGCGCTTGCTGACAACCCGGACTTCGCAGATGCGCACAATGTTCTGGGCAAGGCATTTTTAAAACTTGGCCGCACCAAAGACGCAGCGAACGAACTGTCCCAAGCCATTGCGCTCAAGCCCGGCGATCCGCAGTTTCATTATGATTTAGGGACTGTCCTGCTCGGGAATGCAGATCTTGACGGAGCCATTGTGCAGCTTTCCCATGCCGTCCAACTTAAGCCGGATTTCGCCCAGGCGGAACAAAACCTTGCCGTCGCCTATGCTGAAAAGGGCGACTTGCCCGATGCCGTTGCCCATTTTGGGAAGGCCGCTGATCTTCAGCCCAACGACACTCAAACCCGTTTCAATTTCGGACTGGCCTTACTGAACAATCATCAACCCGCCGCCGCCGCCGCGCAATTTGTTGCGGAACTTCGCCTCGCGCCCGACCAGCCCCTGGCCCACTTCCGCCTTGGACAGGCGTTGCAGCAGCAAAACGAATTGCCCGAAGCCGTTTCTCATTATCGCCAGGCCTTGCGCCTGACCCCGGATTTTCCCGACGCGGAAAAAGCGCTGGATGATCTTCTCGCAGCGCATCCCGGACTTCGCTGATCGTGCGCCTTTGGAGTGTTCATTTTTCAGGCACCTTCATTTGTGGGGCGGATGCAAAAGATTGCCGGAAAGGCTTTTTGGCCTGGTACAATTGCAGCCGCTGACTCATGCCGGGAAGGTCGCCTTTGAGTTGGGGGGCCGTGGCCAGTTTGATGGCATATTCCTCGGCGCGTTGCGCATCATCGAATTGGCCGATCTCGGCATAAGCCATAGCCAGCGTGTCCAGCATGGCCGGTTCGATGCCGCCGGTCAGGTCGTTCGCTTTGGCAGCCATGGCCAGCGCGATGGGACCGTTGCGCGCCTGGGGATCTTCATCCGAGGCCAGCACGCGGGCCATATAAGTAAGGGTTTGGAAATTATCCGGGTCAAGCTTGAGCGCGTCGCGAAAATGGGAAATGGCTTCCAGGTCACGGCCCTCGGCCAGCAGCGCTTTGCCGACGACGAATGGGATCCGCGGGTCATCCGGGGCGAGTTGCGCTGCCTCATTGTAATTGGTCATGGCGTCGTCGAAACGGCCCAGCGCAGCATCCACGTTGCCGAGATTGATCCAGGTATAACTGCCAGCCGGGTCCAGTTTCAACGCCTGGTTATATTCGTCCAGCGCCTCGTTTGTGCGGCCCATGGCATAGTACAAATCGGCGATGTTGTTGTGCATTCCGGCGCTCTTGGGCGAAATGAGCACACCGTCACGATATTGGGCCAGGGCGTCTTGTTGGCGGCCTTCCGATTCAAGCGCCAGGCCAAGGTTGGAATGGGCTGTGTCGTTGTCTGTGGTCACGGCGATGGCATGTTCAAACAATGTGATGCTGTCGTGCCAATAAGTCAGTTGTCGTTCCGTCAGAGCGATACACGCGGCGAGAATCAGGATGGCCGCTCCCGCCGGCACGATGGGTCCGATGCGAAATCGCGTGATGAAGTCTCGCGCGCCAAACGCGATGATGATGAAAATGCCGATGAGCGGAAAATAGGAATAACGGTCCGCCATCGAGGCGCCCCCGACCTGGATCAGGCCGATGACCGGCACCAGTGTGCCCAAATACCAGAACCAACCGGTCAAAAGATATGGCCATCGCTTTTGCTCCCGCCACACAAACCAGGATATGCCCGTGAGGACGATGGCCATTCCGATCGCCAGCCACATCATCGCCCGGTGAAAACCGAAAACAGGATAAATGACCGCCAAATCCACCGGCCAAATCATTTTCAGCAGGTAACGGCCATAGGAGATCAATGAGTTTTCCAGGCGCAAATGTGCCGGAAAATTTGCCCCGCCGGATACCGCGCCGCTGCCATGTTGCGACCAAAAGGTGATTCCGCAAAAAATGGCGGCCAGGAGAAAGAACGGCCATTTTTCAAAGGCCAGGCGCTGGAGGGCTGTCAGGTTGAATCGTTCGCATCTTTGCAGCGGCCAGAAATCGAGCAGCAGCAGGACAAACGGCAGCGTGACCAGCATCGGCTTGCTCATCAGGCCCAAAGCGAAGAAAAGTACCGCCAGCCAATATGAAGGACAACGAACGATGGAAGACGGCTTACCGCCCGTCACCCAACGCACGTAGCACAACAGCGCCAGCAATTCGAAAAAAGTGCTCAAGACATCCTTGCGCTCCGCGATCCACGCGACGGATTCCACGTGCAGCGGATGCCAGGCGAACAATGCCGCGACAAATGCGCATGCCCAAAGAGTGGTCGGGCGCGTCACTCCCGCCCTGCTTGATTCATGGGCAGACAATGAAGAACTGTTATTTCCGGCCCGCGTCGTCAGGCGCAACAGCAGCCAAAACAGCAGGACGGTGTTCGCGGCATGGAACAGAACATTTTCATAATGGAGCACGCCCGAATTCAATCCGAACAACTGGCAGTCCAGCATGAGCGAGAGCATCGTCACCGGATGCCAATTGCTGACCACCCACGTCGTGAATGCCCATTTGATGCCATACCAGGTCAGCCCCGCCTTCACGACGGGATTATCACTCACGTACCCGCCGTCGTCATAATTCACGAACTCATGATGAACGACCGGCAAATAAATCAGCAGCGTGCCCAGGGCGAGCAGCCAGGCGATTAAACGTGATCGAGACATCGGTCTTTTTTATCGATTTTGGTATGGCAAACGAAGTTTATTCTTATGGCAAATTGGTTTGCGGCGCGTTGGTGAACGATTGCCGGAACGGCTGATTGTTTTGGTATAGTTTCGATCTCTTGCCGATTTCTTCCGCTTTGTATAGATCGACGGCGGTGGCCACATTGAAACCGTCGGCGGCAGTTTGCTGCGCCTGGGCAAACTGCCCGAGTTCGGCATAGGCCATGGCCAGGGTATCGAGCACATCGGGTTGCATTCCATCAGTCAGGTCATTCGCTTTGGTGGCCAGGGTCAACGCGATCGGTCCGTTGCGAACATTATCATCTGTGTCCGAGGCCAGCACTTCAGCCACAAAATTTAAGACATGGGGATTGTCCGGGGCCAATTCAACGGCGTGTCGGAGATAGGGAATGGCGTTGGTATCGCGTCCTTGTTTGAGCAGCGCCTTGCCCATGAGGAATGGCGCATGCCAACTGGCGGGGTCCAGTTGGGCGGCCTGGGCGTATTGGGTTTCTCCATTGTCGTACTGTCCCAGTTCAACCAACAGCGTGCCCAGGTTGTCCAGGGCCTCCGCGGATTGCGGCTCCAGCCTTAAAGCTGCCTGGTATTCGGCGAGCGCTGCGCTCGTATGGCCGGCTTCATCGAGCAGATTTCCCAGGTTATTATGCGCTTCGACATTATCAGGATTCAATTGCACGGCCCGCTGGTATTCATCCATGGCCGCTGTTTTATCTCCGGCTTTTTCGCAGGCCACGCCGAGATCCACGCGCGCCGTGTCATTATCCGGGGTCACGTCCAGGGCATGGGTGAAAAGCGAAGTATCATTCTGCCAGTAAGCCAACTGCCCATGCGTCAACGTGAGGGAAATCGCCAGGATCAAGACCGCGCCTGCGCCGAGGATTTGCCGGGGAACATGAAATTTCGCGGCGGCATCGCGCATGCCCAGGGCCACGGCAAGGAAAATTCCGATGGAAGAAAAATACGTGTAACGGTCGGCCATGGCCGCGCCGCCGACCTGTACCAGGCCGATGACCGGCACCAGCGAACCCAGGAACCAAAGCCAGCCCACCAGCAAATAGGGAAATCTTTTTTGCGCAAGCCATGCCACCGCGGTGATAAAAACCAAAACGGCGGTCGCGGCCATGATGGGTCCGATCGGGATGGACGCGGGCAATGGATAAAATACCGCCAAATGCCATGGGAAGAATAGTTTCAGCAGATACGCTGCATACGCCACGGGCACATTTTCAAAGCGTAACGCCAGGGGAATCTTTTCGAGCGGGATGACCGCCCCGCCCTGGCGTTGCGCCAAAAAAGTGACGACACACGAAGCGGCGGCCAGGACAAGAAACGGAATCTTCTCCGACACCACACGTCGAACCGTTGAAACATCGGACCGTTGAAATCGTTGCAGCGGCCAGAAATCCAACAGCAACATCAGGAACGGCAACGTCACGAACATGGGCTTGGACATCAGGGCGAACGCAAAGAATAAAATCGCCAGCCAATAAGACCGGGGGCGAATGACCATGGACGGACGGGGAACCTTTCCAGCCACCGAAGCATATTTCGTGTAGGCGAGCAATGTCAGCAGGGCGAAGAAGGTGCTTAACACATCCTTGCGCTCGGAGATCCACGCCACCGATTCCACGTGCAGTGGATGCCAGGCGAACAATGCAGCGGCAAAGGCAGCCGGCCAAAATGCCCCGGTCAGGCGCGACAATAAAATCAGAACCAGAATGGCATTGACCGCATGGAAGAGTACGTTGACCACGTGGGCCGGGCCGGGAGTCATGCCAAACAACTGGCAATCGGTCATGTGCGAGATCCAGGTGAGCGGATGCCAGTTGGCGGCGTGCCAGGTGGTGAACGCCCACTTGATGCCGCTCCAGGTCAGGCCCTGTTGCACGACCGGATTTTCCATCACGTAATCGTTGTCATCATAGAGCGAGAAGCCGTTGTGCGACACTGGCAGATAAACCGCCAGCGTGCCCAAAGCAACCAGCAGGACGACTAAACGGAGACGCGACATCCGCTTCTTGTATTAAATTTTGCCGCCAGAAACGAAGCTTATTTTTTTCACAGAATTGCTTGCAATTCGCCGGAAATTGGTTAGTAATTCTGTTAGCGGAAGAAAGCTCGACTTTTCCGCTGCTTGGACGCTACCCCGGTTCCTCCACGACCAAGAGTTGTATATGAGCTCAATCACGTTTGTTGTCGTGGGAGCCGCTTCAAGTCAGGCGGAACTCCTCTACGTTTGGGAACAGGCGACGCCGGAAGCCAAGGCGATCATCGTCTGCCTCATTCTTTTCTCCATCCTGGCCTGGTCCACCATGTTTTACAAAGCCACCCAGATGCGGCGCGCGCGCAAACTCAATCATTATTTCTATGAGGAATTCCGCTCGCAAAAATCCGCGCTCGATATTTTTGATCGCAAATTAAAAGTGGAAGGCTGCCCGCTCTACGAAGTTTACCAGACCGGTTGCATTCAATTGGACGCGCGGCTGCGCGGGCCGGGCGGCGAACGGGGCAAACAAGTCGTGACCATCAAGAACATGGAGCACGTGAAACGCTCCATCGAAAATGTGGTGGCGCAGGAATCGCTGGAATTGGAATCGGGATTGATCGTGCTGGCGATCGCGGTGAGCGGCGCGCCCTTTATCGGCCTGCTCGGGACGGTCTGGGGCGTGATGAGCACCTTTGCCGGCATCGCGCAGCAGGGCTCCGCCACGATGGCCGCGATGGCGCCGGGCGTATCCGCCGCGCTGATCACGACAGTAGCCGGCCTGCTGGTGGCGATTCCCTCCATGTTCGGTTACAATTGGCTGGTGCATAACCTGCGCGCGTTCACGGTCGGCCTGGACAATTTCGCGCAAGACCTGGTCTCCAAAATGGAGTCTGAATTTTTATCCGAAGAATAAGATGCGACGCTTCTCACAACGAAGTCATCTGGTGACGTTGAGTGAAATCAACATCACGCCGCTATTGGACCTGGCGTTCGTGCTCTTGATCATTTTCGTCATCACCACGCCGCTGCTGGAAAAGGGCCTGGACCTGAAATTGCCCAAGTCCAACGGTGTGCCGGACAAGACGATCAATCCGCATAACATCCGCACAGTGGATGTCAGCAACACGGGTTATTATCTGCTCGATCACAAGCGCCTGAGCCTGGATCAGGTGACGAAGCAATTGGCGCAGGAATTCCGGGACAACCCCAGTTTGATCGTTTATATCCGTGCCGATGGGGACGGGCCATACCGGAACGTCGCGGCGGTGCTTGATGGTTGCCAGCACAACGGCATCACCCGCTATTCGTTGCGCACCCAACCGACCCAATGAACCGCCTCCAAAAAAAATGCATCATCGCCACCGCAGGACTTCACCTGCTGTTGCTCGTCATTTTGTTTTTAGGGCCCGCGTTTTTTAATTCCCAGCCCAAGCCTGATAATGCGCCCGTACTGGACATGGTCCCCGCGAATTTGATCGATGCCGCCCTTAACAGTGGCGTCAAGAATGCCACGCCGCCTCCGCCGCAACCGGTCGCGGTCCCGCAACCCACGCCACCTCAACCTCAGCAACAACAACAGCAAGTCCAGCCCGCGCCAAAGGTCGTCCAACCGACGCCAACCTTGATGCAGCGAGTCGAACATATCTTTACGCCTGTTCCGAAACCGGAACCGGTCAATCCCACCCCGGATGCCGTACAACCCCAACCACATAAAATCGTGGTGAGCACGACTTTGGTGACAGGGCCTATAAAAAGCACGACTAAACCAGCGAAGCCAGACCATTCGCAGGATCAAGCCCGGGCTCTCAACAGCGCCCTCCGAAATTTGAAAAACAATTTGTCTCCGGCCACGAAAGTCGATTTATCCGGCACCAGCAGTGTGGCCTATGCCAATTATTCCAGCGTCGTCAAAAGCGTCTATGATTCCGCTTGGATTTTGCCGGCTTCCATCAACGCGGACGAAAATATCAAAGTCAGCGTGACCATTGCCCGTGACGGTTCGGTGATTTCATCGCACATCGTCACGCCGTCTGGCGATGGATCAGCGGACGATTCCGTCCAGCGGACATTGGATCGGGTGCAAATTGTCGCCCCGTTTCCCGACAGTTGGACGGATAGCCAGCGAACTTTTGTCATTCTCTTTAATCCCCAAGTCAAAAATTCCGAATGAAAAATTATCTTCAAATTACCATTATCCTTTTGCTCGCGATCTGCGGTGCAAATCTTGTTTTCGCACAGGATGAGAACCCCATTGTCATCTCCCGTCAGGGCAATCATTTCGGGCAAAAGCCCATCCCGGTTTCTCTCGTGGGTTTTAGCGGCGAGGTCGATCGTGTTCTGCGTTTCGATCTGTACGTGCAGGGCTTCAGCTTTGTGACGCCGGACCTGGCCCAATACCAGATCAGCGGCAGCAATGAAGGCAATGTCGTTGGCGCGGTCACGGACCAGCTGGCCAGGCGGTCGCTTTTCTCGCGCAGTTACACCGGTTCGAGCGTTCGCCGCGAGGCGCATGCGTTTGCCGATGACATCGTGAAGACCCTCACCACCCAGACCGGGATCGGGCAGACGAAAATCGCTTTCAAGGCGCAGCAACCCAATGGCGACGGCGCCATCTTCGTCTCTGATTTCGACGGATACAACGCGCAGGCGGTCGCATCCGATGGCTCCATCGTGGCCGCGCCGTCCTGGGTCCCCCACCGTCTCGCGCTGGAATACACCTCCTACAAACTCGGCAATCCGGACATCTTTTATCACAACTTGAGCACGGGCGAACGCCGCGTGTTCGCCGGATTTTCCGGGTTGAATACCAAAGCCTCCATGTCCCCGGATGGTTCGCATGTGGCGATGATCCTCAGCCGCAGCGGAAATCCCGAAGTCTGGATCTGCGATGCGGACGGTTCCAATTTCAAACGGATGACTTCGGACACTGAGGACTCGTCGCCCTGCTGGTCGCCGGACAGCCGGTGGATTTTGTTCGCGACCAAGATCAACGGCCGCCGCACGCTGGCCAAAGTCCCGGTGGAAGGCGGCAGCGTCCAACGCGTTCCCACGACGGGCGCGCTGAACCCGACCGAGCCGGACTGGTCGCCGGATGGCAAGTGGATCGCGTTCACCTCGCAGATGGGCGAATTTGATATTTGTGTGATGCCGGCGGATGGCCCCGGGCTGCCCACCGTCCTGGTTCCGGGACAGGACCCGTCCTGGGCGCCGAATTCACGGACTCTGATTTTCGACCATAGCGAGCATTACGTGCAGGAATTGTCTGTGCTTGACGTTTTTACCAAACAATACAAGGATATTGGCAGGATTTCCGGAAGTGATTCCGAGCCCGCATGGCAAAGATGAATGAAATTTGTAACGTAAATTTGTAACGTAAATTTAACTAACTTTAACCAAATTTAACCCTAAAGAAATATATGAAAATGAACATCATGGTTTCCTCCCTGGCATTCGCGCTGGCGATCACGCTGGCCTCCACCGGTTGCGCGCATAAACCAGTCAACGTCACCCACATTCCCGGACCAACACCGCCGCCAGTGGCCGATAACCAAAATATAAATACGATCCCGTATAATCAGCAAAACGAACCGCCGATTGGAAACCAGAATCAAATCGCGACCGCAACGGATTGGGATCCAGCCAATATGACTTTGGACCGCGCCGCCCTGGCTGCCGATACGATTCATTTTGCCTATGACAGCGCGGTGATCCGCGATAGTGAGCAGTCTGATTTGCAGGCGGTCGCCCAGGCGCTGGCTTCCGACATGAATGTCAAATTGCTCATTGAAGGCAATTGCGACGAGCGCGGGACTGAAGAATACAATCGCTCGCTCGGCGAACGCCGTGCGCTCGCGGCGCGTGAAGCGCTGTCGAAGTTGGGCGTGGACCCGATGCGCGTCCGCACCATCAGCTACGGCAAAGACAAGCCGGCGGACCCGGGACATGATGGCGCGGCCTGGTCAAAAAATCGCCGTGACGATTTTGTCCTGTGCCATCCGAAAAGCGGCGCGTGAGAAAATAGGATTTGGCAGGGACGGCGCGCTGCGCCGTCCGCGGATGTTGAAGCCGTCAGTTCAAGCCGTGGCGGTGGTTTTAGCCCTTTACTATTTTTAAGAACGGGCGTAACTTTAGAAGGCTCAAAAAAGTCTGATCCAGTATGAATATTATGTTCGCAGCATTTGGCTTTGGCGCCACGGAAATCATTGTGATTTGCGCGGCCGTCCTGATTTTGTTCGGCGCGAAGAAAATCCCTGAATTCATGAAGGGCCTGGGCACGGGCGTGAAAGAATTCAAGAAAGCCACCCGGGAAGTGACCGAAGAGATCCAAAATGCCGGCGACGATAAATCCGCGCCGCAAAACAAAATAGCCGCCAACGGCCAGCCCGCCCAGACCGTTCCTCAATCGAGCAATCCGCCTAAAGCCTGAGGGCGAACAATCCCCGCATGGCCGGCGAACCTGTTGACAAGGAAGTTGAATCCGAAGGCGGCCCTGTAAAAAGTTTTCTCGAGCACCTCGAAGATTTCCGTTGGGTTCTCATCAAGAGCCTCGTCACCCTCTTAGTGGCCATGGTGGCCTGCCTCGGCGCGGGGAACTATGTCGTCAAAGTCATCAAATGGCCGCTGACGCGCGCCCACATGACCTATGCCGGCACCAACCAGGTGGCTGTCGTCAGCTTCGGCACCAATCACCTGGGCAATTTCGAACTCTCGCCGGAACAACAGTCCCTTGTTGCCCTCGGCACAAACCGTTTCGTCACGGTGCAGATCAATCCGGTGATGATCGGCACCAACCAGGTGCTCGGCTGGCACGTGATCGACGATCCGCAGGCGGTGGCCGCCGCACAGCGGATGAATATCGAGCTGATCAACTTAAGCCCGGCCGCCGGTTTTTTGGTCGCCTTCCAGGTGGCATTTTATGCGGGGATGGTCCTGGCGGGACCGTTCATTTTCTATTACGTCGTGTCATTCATTTTTCCCGCGCTGAAGCTCAGGGAGCGCCGTTATATTTATCGGGCGATATTCTATGGCGGCGGTCTTTTCCTGCTGGGCGTGTCCTTCTGTTATTTCATCCTGATGCCGATCGCGCTGGAGGCATCGCAAATGTATTCCGCGTGGCTGGGCTTTGGCGCGTTCCAATGGCGCGCGGAGGATTATATCAGCTTCGTTTGCCGGTTCATGCTTGGCATGGGGATCGGCTTCGAACTGCCGGTGGTGCTGCTCACGCTGGTAAAGCTGGATATCCTGAGCTACCGGACTTTGCGCGCCATGTGGCGCTATATGGTGGTCATCAACCTGATCCTGGGGGCGGTCTTGACGTCGCCCGAAGTGTTCACGCAGATCACCATGGCGATTCCGCTTTATTTGCTCTATGAAGCCACCGTTTGGGTGGCATGGTATTGGGACCAGCCGGATCGCGCCAAAGCGCGGCGCAGACTTTGGTTGGGCATATTTCTCATCGTCCTGGTGGGGGTCCTGCTCTGGATGGGATGGGAATATGGATGGCCTTGGCTTCAGGCCAGAATTCATAAATAAACACTGATGTATGGCGGGCCTTCAGCCTGCCGATGGGAGCGGTTTCCTACCCCGGGGTATCAGCCCGGCGCACTCTTGAATTCTTTGTGAAACGTTCATTAAACCTCTTTACAAAATTGAAAATCCGCGTACGCTTCGTTTAACAATTAAGATTATGCGACGCGCCACTGTCTTTCTTTCCCTGCTCTCCCTGGTCACCCTGTTCGCTTCCGGTTGCGCCGGCCCCGAAGAAAAATTTGGGCGCGGCATGGACAACACCTATGAAGCCGTCCGCCTGGGCGAAATGCGCCGGACCATCGAAGAGACCGCGATCTTTGACTCGCCGGGCGAAGGTTACACCACCGGATTTATCCGCGGATTGGACCGCTCACTCGCTCGTACCGGTATCGGTGTTTATGAAGTGGTCACCGCCCCGATCCCGCCATATGGCCCGATCTGCACCAACTACCTTTCCCCGCGGCCGGTCTTTCCCGAGAGCTATCGCCCCCGGCTGCTTTCAGACAGTGTCTTTGACACCGACACATACATGGGTTTCCCCAGCGGTGACGCCGCGCCGTGGTTCCCCGGCAGCCGCTTCAATGTTTTTGACAATTGATACCAACAGTTAAACCGCCAAGGCGTTGAAGCGCCGGAATTCGCTTCAACGCCTTTTACTTTTGACGTGGCGCTGAATAAAAAATCTCACTGCAAGGTCAACCTGCTGCTCAATATCCTGGGCAAGCGCGGCGACGGGTTCCATGAGCTCGAGACCCTCATGCAGCCCGTGAATTACTGCGATGATCTGGCCTTTGAGCGCGCAGCCGATGGCCTCAAGCTCACGTGCAGCGATGCCCAACTGCCCACCGATTCGCGCAACCTCATCTTCCGCGCGGCGAGGGACTTTTTGGCCGCGGCGAAAATCTCCGATGGGATCAAGATCCACCTCGAGAAGAAAATCCCCATGGCCGCGGGATTGGGCGGCGGCAGCGGCAACGCGGCGACCACCCTGCTGGCGCTCGACGAGATTTTTGGCAAACCGCTCGCTCACGAAAAGTTAGTCGAACTGGCTGCCGCGCTCGGTTCGGACATTCCCTTCTTTCTCCAAAGCAAGCCGGCCCTGGCCGTCGGCCGCGGCGAGAAAGTGCAATCGCTCGAGGAATTTCCGGCATTGAAAGGGCGGGCGTTCCTGCTGATCCATCCCGGGTTTGGTATTTCCACGCCGTGGGCCTATCAAAATCTGGCGCGCTGCCCGGAAGCGCTCAACGGACGGCCCGGACGGGCGCAGGAATTGATCACCAAACTGCAGGGCCTTGACCTGGCCATCGCCGCCGGCAGTTTTTACAATTCGCTCGAAGCGCCCGCCTTCGAAAAATTTCCCATCCTGAAGCTGTACCAGGAATTTCTCCTGTCGAACGGCGCGCAGGCCGCGCTCATGTCCGGCAGCGGTTCCACCACCTTTGCCATCGCCGCGGATGTTTCCGCCGCCGAAAGTCTCGCCGAAAAATTCAAATCAAGATTTGGCGACAATGGCTGGACAGCGGTTGTTGAAAATTGAGAGAAGCCTGTTTCTTCTCAACCCCGGGGAAGAAAACTATTTCTTAATCTTCGCCATCACAAACTCGATCATCTCTTTTGCAGCCGGAACTTTAATGGCCAGGGCCACACCCCAATAGATGAGTCCGGCCACGATCGCCGGACCAAACACCGCCCCGATCCTCAGCGGAACAGTCGCATGGCCCAGGGAATTTTCCCAGGTAGTCCAACCAAACCAGGCCACAACTCCGGAAAGAACCGCGATGGACAGCAGTGATAGAAAATCCTTCCGCAAACCGGCCATTTCAAGTTTTCCCATTTTTTTCCGCAGCGCAAACAGCAACAGGCCCACGTTGCAGATCGAGGTGACCGTGTTGGCGATTCCCAGTCCGCCTTGCCGCAGCGGAACGATCAGCATGGCCGACAAAATAAGGTTCAGCACGAGACATACGATGCTGATCTGCATCGGCGTTTTGGTGTCGCCCAGCGCGTAAAAGGCGCGCGCGAGGATATTGACGCTCGAAAAGGCGACCAGTCCCGGCGCCAGGCAGGCCAGCGCAAAGGCGGCGTGCTGCGTCGCGGCGGCATCAAATTTTCCACCCTCGAAGAGCAGCCGGATGATCGGCACCGCCAGCGCCAGCAGCAAAACGCTCGCGATCAGGTTCGCAAAGAACATCGTTCCCAGGCCGTTGCGCAGGGTGGAGCGAAATTCCGGATAATTCCTGTCCACCGCCAGGCCGCTCAAGGTGGTGAGCAGATAGGTGGCCAGGGAGATGCCGAACATTCCCTGGGGCAATTCCATCAGCCTGACCGCGTAGTTGAAGGACGCGTTGATGGTGGGATCGATGTAAAAAGCGACCGCCTGGACAACGGTGACGTTGATCTGGAAAGTGGCCACGCCGATGGCGCCGGGAATCATTTTGACGATCACGCGGTGGACGGTTTCATCGCGCCAGGGCGACACCCATCGATAACGGAAACCTTCGCGCCAGAGAGTGGGCAATTGAAAGGCAGCCTGGGCCACCCCTGCGGCGAGCACACCGTAGGCCAGGGCAAAGATTTGCACCTCCAGCCTTTGGTCTCCGTGCAGGCCGATCCCAAATTTTGGCGCCAGCCAAAGCACTGAGGCGATCATCACCAAATTCAGCATGGTTGCCCCCATCGCCGGGATAAAGAAATGGCCGCGGGCGTTTAACATGCCCATCAATCCCGCCGCGAGGCATACGAGCAACACATAGGGAAACATCACGCGCAACAGGCGAAGGATGAGATCAGTCTTCTCGGCAAAGTGATGAAAATCCAAGGCCAGGGTGATCCCGAACATGAGAATGGCGATCAAGATCGCGGCCGCGATGACCAGGCCGGATATGACCGCATTCGCCGAGCGCCACATCTCCATTTCGCCGTGAGTTTTTTCTTTCTCCTTGAAGATGGGGATAAACGCAGCCGTCAATGCCCCTTCCCCCAGCAATCGCCGGAAAAGGTTGGGGATAAGAAATGCAAAAAAGAACGCGCCGGCGACCCAGCTCTCGCC
Source organism: Verrucomicrobiia bacterium (assembly GCA_036490655.1). Classification (GTDB taxonomy): domain Bacteria; phylum Verrucomicrobiota; class Verrucomicrobiia; order Limisphaerales; family UBA11358; genus UBA11358. Next base: position 56,502 of record DASXDM010000032.1, read on the forward strand.
CATGAACCGCGAATAGACCATTTCCCGCACCATGCCCAGCAATCGGCTGGTGAGCGTGGCCGTGGCCATCGCACCGGACGATTTGAGCATCTGTGACATCGCGCCAAGCTAAAGACCAAAGTCGGAAGTCTAAAGTCCAAAGTGACAAAATAATGGCACGGCCCCGGCCAGGGGAAGCACAGTGCCGGATCAACGGCTCATGCCCATCAGCGCGGCGATTTTTCCCTGGCGTTGATCAAAGGTTAGAAAGGCTCCGGCAGACAAAGACCAGGCTGCTGCCAGGTGCCAGAGGTCGAACGTAGTGTGTCTTTCTGTCCAACCGTGAGTTTCCCCCAAAGAACGGGTCATCGCCACCGAATCCTTCATATCCAGTTCTTTGCGGAGCAGGATTTTTCCGGTTACTGCCCGGTCAAACCGGTTGATGACACGGCGGCCAATATGCCCGGGTACGGGATCGTGCGCACGATGCGTCGCCGCTCTGACCGCCGCCGGTAACTCCAGCAAGTGAACCTCGCAGACCACAAAATCATGTCCAGCCAGCTTCCCGGCGGTCGCGCGGGCGACGGCATGGTTCTCGTCATCTTCATTCAAATAGCTCAACAACCAACTGGTGTCGCAATACACAATCATTCCCGGTCCTCCAACAGCGTGCGGGCCAGATTTGTCTTAACCCGTTTCCCTTCCGCGGGAATTTCCCGGAAAACTTGTTCCATCTGTTTGTTGAAGTCAACCGGACCCGTATCGATGCGGGTCAGCTCGAACCGTTTACCCCCACGCTTTTCAATCACCAGGGATTGCCCCGGGGACAGGTTTTCCTCAGGTGCGCCATGTCTCAATTGTCGTCCGGAAATGCGCTTGTTTGCCATAGTGCTAACAACCTATGTTAAACAAATCGCAGCGTCAAGAGAAGTTCAACGTGCCCGGCCTTTGATCCGATTTTGTTTCTGGCGGGGCCCTTTGCTGCGCTATCTCTTTGCGTCAAAATAATAGTGGTGATGCCGGGAAGAGCATTTTATCCTGCCCGCGTGAGCATTTTGGAAGAACTCAAATGGCGCGGCCTTTTCGCCGATTGCACCGACGAGGCCGAATTGACAAAGAAAGTCTCCGCGCCGATCACATTGTATTGCGGTTTCGACCCGACGGCCGACAGTCTGCACGTCGGCAACCTGGTGCCGCTCCTGGCCTTGCGGCGGTTTCAATTGCTCGGCCATTTTCCCATCGCCGTCGCCGGCGGGGCGACCGGTTCCATCGGTGACCCCAGCGGGAAAACCCAGGAGCGCCAATTGCTCACCCCGGAGATCCTCAACCGGAATATCGCCAGCGTAAAAATTCAACTGGCCAAGCTGCTCGATTTTGAGACCAAACAGAATCCGGCCCGGCTGGTGGATAATGCTTCCTGGACCAAGGACGTCTTGTTTCTCGATTTTCTGCGCGAGATCGGAAAATATTTTTCTGTCAACCAGATGGTCGCCAAGGAAAGCGTCCGGGCGCGGATGGAAGACCGCGAGAGCGGCATCAGCTACACGGAATTCAGCTACATGCTCCTGCAGGCGTTCGATTTCATGGTGCTGGCGCGGGATCTCAATTGTGAACTCCAGATCGGGGGCAGCGACCAATGGGGGAATATCACCGCCGGGATCGATCTTTGCCGGAAAAAAAACGCCAAAGCCGTTTACGGCCTCACGTTGCCGCTCATCACCAACGCCGACGGCACAAAATTCGGCAAGACTGAGGCGGGGGCCATCTGGCTGGATTGGAAACGCACGAGTGTTTATCGCTTCTACCAGTTTTGGATCAATATCGATGATCGCGACGCGATCCGTTACTTGAAATATTTCACCTTTTTATCGCGCGAAGAGATCGAGGCGCTTGAAAAGAAACACGCGGAGAATCCCGGCGCGCGCACGGCGCACAAGGCGCTGGCAAAATCCGTCACCGACCTGATCCATGGCGAAAGCGCCACGCAGGAAGCCATCCGCGCCAGCGAAATTTTGTTTGGCGGCGACCTGAAAGGCATCACCGAGAGCACCTTCAATGAGATCGTCGGCGAAGTGCCGACGAAACATCTGGAGAAGGAAAAACTGGACGGCGCGGGGATCCCGCTCGTGGAGCTTTTGGTCCAGGCCGGGCTGTGTCCCTCCAAAGGCCAGGCGCGAAAAGACATCGAAGGCGGCGGCGTGAACATCAATAATGTCCGCGAAACCGATTTCCAGCGGGCGGCAACTTCAAACGACCTTCTGTTTGGCAAACATATGCTGTTGCGCAAAGGCAAAAAAAATTACGTCATCGTGACCGTGAAGTAATTTTTTTACGGTGGCGGGATTTTTCAATAGAAGAGGCGGAATTTTCATCAGCGCGAAAGTAGAATTTTTCGTTAACACCGGGCTTCAGCCCGGTGATCACTGGCCGCGAAGACCAAAACCGTTTTAACGGTTTTCCCGCGTTAGCATTGAGAGTTCTTCTCCGGGGAATATTTTGGTTTGGAATTTTTGAAGTTGCCCTGCCGTACTCTTTACAACCTACACCATGACTGTAAATTTTTCCGACAAAATATTTTTAAAAAATTGAAAAAATGTTTGGAAATTTTTCCAGGGTTGGGCGACTTTGGTGTGCAGGGTTCGCACAGGTAGTGAGACCTGCGAAGAAGAAAATGATTAACAGGCAATTTCATAAGAACGTCCATCGCTTTGGCAAATGGGTTTGCCAGTCCCGGAAAATCAGCTTTTCGTTTGCGCTCCTGGTGCTCTCTGCCCTGGTCGCGGTAGCCGATCCGCCTACTCCGGTTCAACCGGCGGTGATCGTCACGCTCGCCTCAAACGCAACCGTGGCCCAAATCCAACAAGCGTTGGATTCCCTGCCTGCGGGCGGTGGCCAGGTGGTTTTACCCGCTGGAAAAATCATCGTGAACCGGCCGATTATTCTGAGCCGCCAGGGACAGGGACTCCGGGGCGCGGGTGATGCGACCGTTTTATATCTGGCCAACAACGCAAATTGTCCGGTCATCATCATGGGACAGCCGGTCAACAATCCCAGGCATGTCAGTCATTTGCATGTGAGCGACCTGTATATCGATGGCAATCGCGCTCATCAGCAGCGCGAAACCTGGCATTTGACGGGCGAAGGCTCGGGAGTCCGCAACAACGGCATCACCATCCAAAACGTGAGCGACTCGGTCGTGGAGAATGTGACGACTGCCCGTTGCCGTTCCGGTGGATTGGTCACCACCCTTAACACAAAGCGGCTCCTGGTGCGCCAATTGGATTCCTTCGATAATGAATTTGACGGCCTGGCCTGCTTTATGACGGCCGATTCCACTTTCACCAGGCTTTATCTGCATGACAACGCCGATGGCGCGGGGATTTCCCTGGACGGAAATTTCAGCCACAACGTCATCAATACCGCCGTCCTGTCTGGAAATGACCTGGGCATATTCATGCGCTGGAGCCACGGCAACCAGTTCTCGAACATTTCCATCCATGACAGCCACAATTATGGCGTGTTCATGGCGGACAATCTCGGCGAAAGCAGCGTGGGCCAGGAGCAGACCGATTGCATCAATAACTCCTTCACCAACATCAGCGCCATCCAATGCGGCGACGCCTTGTTCCGCGTCAACGACGTTACCTGCACTAACAACGTCGCGACTGGCGTGAAGTTCTCCGGCATTGCGCGCGGCATGCTCTCGCTGGCCATGCCCGGCCTGCTGGTGGTGAAATGATCCGGGCAAAAAGGTTCCGGCATCTTAAACTGCTCCCATTAACACCCGGCTTTAGCCGGGTGTACGACCTTTCACACATACGAGCCGTTTAATGGCTTGCCCGTAGAATCGTGAGCTGGTGAAAAGGCCAAGAGGGATCTGTCCCGTATATTTCCACACGACTCTTCATTTTCCGTTGCCCGGCAACATTACATTTCTTCCCTTTTCTGTTAAACCTAAACGCATGAACGCGACTTACATCGCGAGCCGTTGCTATTGTCCAGAATCCACCGCCTCACGCCTCATGCCTGTTATTTGCATAAATCCGACCCGGTCCAATCAAATCCAACCCAGTCCAAGCTGGTCAAACCACTTTTTATAAAAAATGAACTCCCCACACATTTTCCGTGCGGAATGCAATGGCCAGGCCGACAGCCTGACCCATCGTAGCCGAAGGCAATGCCCTCGGCAGGCCCGCCGATTATCCGCACCTTGTATCGGTGCCCCAATGCTAATGTTGAAACGCCAATGGACGGGCACGGAGAAAATTTCCTTCAATTTTCCCCGCAGGTCTGCGACCCTGCCAGTTCAAATTATGGCCAAGACAAAACAGAAAACTACCGGACCCATTTCCCGTTTCATCCAACATCATTACCGGCATTTCAATGCCGCCAGTCTCGTGGATGCCGCGCGCGGTTATGTGGCGCACCTGGATAAGGGCGGGCGCATGATGATCACTCTGGGTGGCGCGATGAGCACCGCCGAACTGGGATTGTCACTCGCCGAGATGATCCGTAAGGACAAGGTGCAGCTCATCACCTGCACGGGCGCGAACCTGGAAGAGGACGTTTTTAACCTCGTCGCCCATGATTATTACGAGCGCGTGCCGAATTATCGCGAGCTTTCCCCCAGGGAAGAACAGGGCCTGCTCAAACGCCATATGAATCGCGTCACCGACACATGCATCCCGGAAGGCGAAGCGATGCGCCGGATGGAGAAGGCCATGCTCGAAGTCTGGACGGCGGCCGACAAAAAAGGTGTCCAGTTTTTCCCCCACGAATTTTTCTACCAGGTCCTGCGCAGCGGCAAATACAAGAAGTACTACCAGATCGATCCAAAAGATTCCTGGATGCTGGCCGCTGCGGAAAAAAACCTGCCCATCGTCGTCCCGGGCTGGGAAGACTCCACCCTCGGCAACATGTATGCCGCCGCGGTGATCCGGGGCGAGGTCAAAAATGTCCATACCGTGCGCACCGGCATCGAATACATGACGTGGCTGGCGGATTTTTACACGCGGACCACGAAGAAAAGTCCGCTGGGAATGTTCCAGATCGGCGGCGGCATTGCCGGCGATTTTCCCATCTGCGTAGTGCCGATGTTGCACCAGGATTTGCTGCGTACCAGCGTACCCTTGTGGGGATATTTCTGCCAGATCAGCGATTCGACGACGAGCTACGGCAGCTACAGCGGCGCGGTGCCCAATGAAAAGATCACCTGGGGCAAACTCGGCGTCAAAACACCGAAGTATATCATTGAATCGGATGCAACCATCGTGGCGCCGTTGATTTTTGCACATATCCTGGGATGGTGATCTGCGATGCCGAAAGCAAAAGGCCATAACGTAACGCCGGCGGAACTCGGCTTTTCCATGCCCGCCGAATGGGAGCGGCATGAGGCGACCTGGCTGGGCTGGCCGCACAATGCCAGCGATTGGCCGGGAAAGTTTGAGACGATTCCCTGGGTCTATGGCGAAATGGTGCGGAAGATTTCTGCCGGCGAGAGAATCAATCTTCTTGTCCGCCATAAGGCCGACGAGGCCCTTGCCCGCAAGATTTTCAAGCTCGTGGGTGTGGACCTGGGAAAAATCCGATTCGTCACCCACCCAACCAATCGCGGTTGGACACGCGATACCGGGCCGATTTTCATCAAGAACAAGAAAACGGCCATCGTCCATTTTCATTTTAACGGCTGGGCGAAATATGATAACTGGCGCAAGGACACCAAAGTTCCGGAAACTGCTGCGCGACTCCTCCGCAAAGAGCTATTCCATGCCGAATGCAATGGCCGTCCCTTCGTCATTGAAGGGGGTGGGATTGAATTGAACGGGCGGGGCACGTTGATCTCCACCGAAGAATGTTATCTGCACCCAAAAATCCAGGTGCGCAATCCCGGCCTGGGCAAAACAGAGATCGAGATGACCCTAAAAAATTATCTGGGCGTCAAAAATATCTTCTGGCTGGCGAAAGGCCCAGTGGGAGATGACACCCATGGCCACATCGATGACATCTGCCGGTTTGTGAATGCCAAAACATTGGTCCTGGTGCGCGAAAAAAATTCGCGGGATGTGAATTACCGCCCTCTGTCGGAAAATTGGGAGCGCATCCGTGAATTGCGCCTCGAAAACGGTTCCCGTCCGGAAGTGGTCGAGTTGCCAATGCCATCGCCGCTATACTTCGAGGGACTGCGCCTGCCGGCGAGTTATGCGAATTTCTATATTTGCAACGCTGCAGTCATTGTGCCGACCTTCAACGACCCGAACGATCGGATTGCGCTTGGGATTTTGAGTGAGTTATTCCGTGACCGCCCGGTGGTGGGCATCCACGCGGTGGAGCTGGTCTGGGGATTCGGTTCGCTGCACTGCCTAACGCAGCAGCAGCCGGCTTAAGATCATTTTGCCTCGGCCGCCAGCTTTTCAATTTCGAGGAAACCGTGCAACTGCCGGATGCGCGTGGGGTGCCGCATTTTACGGAGGGCCTTGGCTTCGATCTGGCGAATGCGCTCGCGCGTGACTTTAAATTGGGACCCGACCTCCTCGAGCGTGCGCGCGCAGCCATCGCCCAGGCCGAAACGCAATTCCAAAACTTTTCGCTCGCGTTCGGTCAAACTGCAGAGGACGTCGCCAAGTTTTTCCTTCAACAAACTGAAGCTGGTCATGTCGAGGGGGCTTTCCGCGCCCTTATCCTCGATAAAATCACCAAAATTTGCATCATCAGCGTCGCCCACGGGGGATTGGAGGGAAATCGGCTGTTGCGCCATTTTCAATATGGCGCGGACACGTTCCACGGGCATTTGCATGTCCTCGGCGATCTCTTCCGGCGAGGCTTCGCGGCCAAAATCCTGGATCAGCCGCTTTTGGGAGCGCATCAATTTATTGATGATGTCGATCATGTGGACGGGAATGCGGATGGTCCGGGCCTGGTCGGCGATGGCGCGGGTGATGGCCTGGCGGATCCACCATGTGGAATAGGTCGAAAATTTGTAGCCGCGGCGGTATTCGAATTTTTCCACGGCCTTCATCAACCCGATATTTCCCTCCTGGATGAGGTCGAGGAAGGAAAGGCCGCGATTGGTGTATTTTTTGGCGATGGAAATCACGAGGCGCAGATTGGCTTCGACCATCTCGGTCTTCGCCTGCAACGCTTTGGTGGAAAATTCGCGAAGACGATCAAAGACCCCCATGAAATCAGCAGAGGTCATCCGGACAAACTCTTCCAGGGCACGGATTTTTTGTTTTTCGGCTTCGACGAGGTGCTGTTGGGCGCTGGACTCCCGCTGGACCTCGGCATCGGCCAGAGCGCGCAGGCTATAGAGCAGTTTATCGTGGATATTTTCAGCGACGAGGGCCATTTCCTCGGTGACTTTGTGTTTGAAACAAAATTTTTGAAAAGTCGCCTGCAATTTCTGGTCGACCCGCTTGAAGGCGGTGAAGGCGCGCGGCTTCTTATCTTTGGCATGGATCGCGCGCCAGGCGTTGTATTTGTGGTCGGCGTCCTTGTCCAATTCGCGGGCGCGGGCCACCAGGCGGGCCAAGACCCCGACATGTGAATTGCGGCTGTCCACTTTCTTATCGAGCACCACGCGATCAAAACGTTCGCGGGGCGGGTCGGCGATCAGTTTCTCCGCCAGCGCGATATGCTCCTTACCGGCAAAGCCCAGGCTATAAACAATTTTGCGCATCTCATTCTCAGCCGCCTCGATGCGCTTGGAAATCTCGACCTCCTGTTCGCGGGTGAGCAAGGGCACCTGCCCCATCTGCTTGAGATACATGCGGACCGGGTCGTCCAACGCATCCAGATGGACCGTATCCTCTTCATCAGCGTCCGCAGTTTTGACACGGTCAATCTCTGCCTGGTCGACCACTTCGATCTCCAAACCGCGCAATTTGGAGAAAACTTCATCCAGGATCTCGGGAGTGACGACGTTTTCGGGCAAAACCTCGTTGAGGTCATTGTAGGTCAGGTGTCCCTGTTCCCGGGCGAGGCGGATGAGCTCTTTGATTTTCTCGGAAAGGTCAAAGCCGGCTTCGGCGCTATTGACGACGGTGATGCGCGGTGTTTTATCCGCCGGCTTAATCCCCTCGGGCTCATGCTTCGATTTTGACATACAAACTTTGACTCTGGGCACTGATCACAAACGAGTGGCAATATGAAAAGTCGGTGTGCGTTCGTCAAGCCGCTAACAAGAATTTTTTATTTTTTTTCCGGCGCGACGTAAACTCCCCGTGGTTTAACATTTTCCACGACCATTTCCACCGTGCGGTTGATAGCGCCAAGATTTTTATTCACGACCTTGCGGGCGTTGTGTCCCATCTCGGCACGACATTTCTCATCTGAGAGCAATTTGACGATCATTTTTTCCAGCATTTCCGGGTCGCGCACTTGCGCGGCCGCATTTTCCGACACGAAATTTTGCGCAATCTCAGTAAAATTTTGCATGTTCGGACCAAAGACAATCGCCTTGCCCAACGCTCCGGGTTCGATCGGATTTTGTCCGCCCGCCGCCGTCATACTTTTGCCAACGAAGACTATTGTCGCATATTCGTAGAAGAACCGCAACTCGCCCGTCGTGTTGACCAATAAACAATCAACCTTGCCGTTGGCCGCGGGCTGGTCCAACCGGATTTCGTTGCGATAAACAAATTTGACGCCGCGCGCGCGCAATTGCCGGCCCACTTCAAGGCACCGCTCAAAGTGCCGGGGCACAAGGACCAGAAAAAGGTTGGGAAATTGTGGATGCAATTTCATGAAAATTTCCGCGAGAATCAGTTCTTCCCCATTGTGGGTGCTGCCAGCAACCAGGATTTGGGCATCTTCCGGCACACCGATCTTGCGGAACAACGCCGGCACATCCAAGCGAGTGCGTTCATCAAGCGTGGCAGCATCAAATTTCAAATTGCCGACGATATGAACGGCCTTGGGGTGGCAGCCGATATCCTGCAGCCGGCCCGCGTCAGTCTCATTTTGTGCTCCCACGCCGGCCAGGGAGGCGAACAAGGGCCGGAACAGAAATCCAAACCGTTTATAGCCACGAAAAGAGCGATCCGACAGGCGCGCATTCGCCAAAAAGACTGGAATTTTTAGATCACGCGCGCGCCACAGGAAATTTGGCCAGATTTCCGCTTCCACCAGGATGATCGCTTCCGGGTTGATGACGGCGATGGCGTGCTTGACCCATTTCCGGCGGTCGATCGGGTAATAAATCCGGCTGACACGCGCGGGCAAATGCTTTTTCAGCTCGGCCATCCCGGTGGTCGTGGTCGTGGAAACCACGAATTTGACATTGGGCAGGCGGGTTTCGAGGGCCCGGATCAACTGGGTACAGAGATTGACTTCACCCACGCTGACCGCATGGATCCAGACAACCTGACGGTTGGTCAGTGCCTGCTTGAGGTTTGAGTCATAGCGTCCAAACCGTTCCCGAAAACCCGGTAGCCAATTACCGCGCCGCCTCATCCGCCAAAAATAATATGGCGAGGACAACACAAAAAAGAACGCGAATATGATGTTGTAAAGTGTGCGCACTCCGAAAAACCCCATGACGAGCTCTCAACATGAGACGTCTGACACACAGGAATGTTTCACAAATGTCACTTAATTTCAACGAAAGAAAGCGGATTAGATACCGAACACCGGCCCGGGAAGGAAACTAAGGATTTCCAGAGGAATCCAGCAATTCCAGGACGGGGACTTATTGACGGCGGAAACGTCTTTCGCCATAAAATTGGGCTCATTGTGGGAATATGTACCGGTGCCAAAAAACTATTGAAGCACGAACGGTGGTTGAGTTTCTCCCGGAATTTTTTTAATTTTCCGGATGGTTGAAAAACATTACCGCAGTCTCGTCAAAGCTGTATCGTGGCGTTTTACGGGCAGCATCGACACGATGGTCATCGCCTTTCTGATCACGGGCCGGATAAAATGGGCGCTAAGCATCAGCGGTGTGGAATTGTTCACCAAGATCTTTCTGTACTATGTCCATGAGCGCATCTGGCAAAAAATTCCCTTAGGCCGGGTCGAGGAACCGAAGGACAAACCCAACTTTGACATTTGAAGAGGAATGGGGTGGTCGACGGGACTCGAACCCGCAACGTCCAGAACCACAATCTGGGGCTCTACCATTGAGCTACGGCCACCAACCAATCCAGTCAGGGTAGTTTTTATGACGCGAAGCGTCAAGATTTGTGACAATCAAAGGATGGCTTTGACCGGATCATAGGCCCCAAACAGACACAAGAGTGTGGGAAATACGGCTAAAGCGCACACCTGTCCATTCACAGTCACTATCGACCGCAGGACTGGCGACCCAAATCTCCCTTGCCCCCAACCCTGTCCGGGACCTTTTTTCCCAGACGCGATCAGTTACGGCAATTTATGCGGCGTATCCGTTAACGTGGACAACGAGCAGGAAATCTGCGGATTGGCTCCGACATTTCCGGTCGTGTAGGTACCGCCAGCCGGGCAACCAGGGACTTTGCTGTTAGAGTTCAGCTTGATGTAAGCTGAAACAGTCATCACATTGGCGACCGATGCGCCGGTGGCCTGCCCGTTTTCCAAGGCCCATTCATTGATGGCCCCGTCAATTTGGCGCAGGTTGTTGATGCAGGCGTTTTGTTGTGATTTAGCGCGGGCGCGGATGAAGTTGGGGATTGCGATGGCTGCTAAAAGGCCGATGATGGCCACAACAATCATGATTTCCACCAGCGTAAAGGCCGCTTTCCGGCTTATAAGGGTCGTTTTCATATCAGGTTTTCTTTCTGTAGACGCGTGAACACACAATAGGCGGATTAATAATGATGACCATTAAGCGTTCACTAATTGATTACTGTAACCGATGCACTGCTTCAACAGGCAGTTCTATCGCCAGTGTAGCCGAAGAGGATGGAAAAATATGTAGAGTGCAGTCCTAATCTTTTGTAGGACAATGTCTTACGATGTAAGCTATTTGACCTGCTGTTTTTCAATCCAGCGGATGGCCTCATGGAGCAGTTGGGTGGCATTGTCCAATTTAAGCTTCTCTTTGATGCGGGCACAATACGTCTGGACTGTTTTGAATCCGACATGGAGATGGTCAGCAATTTGCCTGGTATTCATCCCCCGGCCCAGCAACCCGAAGATTTCCAGTTCGCGGTCACTAAGTTGTTCGACGGAATATTCGCTGGAGACAGGGCCATCGACAAATTTTTCCGCCATAATATCCGCAATTTTGTCACTGACGTATAATTTTCCGGTGAGCACCGAACGGATGGCCAGGAGAATTTTTTTTGTCGCCTCGCGTTTCATGATGTATCCGCGGGCCCCTGCGCGCAACGCGCGCTCGGCATAGAGCAATTCATCGTGCATGGAGAGCACGATCATCGCGACTTCGGGATGGTTGGCCTTGACGTTTTTGATCAATTCGATGCCCGAACCGCCTTCCAGGGAAATATCAATGATCGCCACGGCCGGGGTGGTCTGGCCGATCATTTCAAATGCATGGGGCGCATCGCTGGCCTCGCCGCAAACCTGCAAGTCCGGCTGTTCATTGATGAGATTGGCGAGCCATTCGCGCACAAGCGGATGGTCGTCCACCAGTAGAATTTTATTTTTTGGAGGCATGGTTTTCTTTGGGAACGGCTGCCACCGGTAACAAGCAGGTCACTCGTGTGCCCTGGGTTGGCAGGCGTTCGATATTAAAGGTCGCCCCAATCATGCTCGCACGATAAGCCATGATATGCAATCCCATGCCATCATGGAGGGGGTCTGGATTTTCACGAAGACCAGCGCCGTCATCGGTGATGGTCAAAATGATCTCACCCTCGGATACATCAAGGCCAATGTTCACACAGTGGGCCTTGCCGTGACGGATGGCATTGGTGGTGGCTTCCTGGGCAATCCGGTAGAGATGCGTGATGATGTCGGGATCGCGCAGGGGAACAGGTTGAGGACACTCGAATTTGCAAGCGATCCTGAAGCGCTCACTGATCCCGGCTGCCAGGTCGGTGAAGTTGTCTTCAATTTCAACGGCTTGCATTTCGAGGGGGTGCAACCCCCGCGCAATGGAGCGGGTCATATCAATCGCCTTCTCGAGAAGTTCAATGATCTTATTTGCCGCATCCGCCTCAGGCAATGACTTGTCCGCCAATTTTTTTTCAAGGACTTCCACGGCCAGCGCCGTCCCCGTCAAGTGCTGGCACAAACTGTCATGCAAATCATGCCCGATGCGCCGCTGTTCGCGCTCGCTGGTTTCGAGTAATTCCTTTTCCAGCCGCCGGCGCTTGGTCATTTCCTCCGTCAAAGCCGAGGTCCGGTCACGCACACGATCTTCCAATTCTTTGTAAAGCCTGACCATGCCGACGACGATGAGATTGAGGGCCAGAAGCATCGCTCCATTCCAGGTCAGGACGAACGTTGAGTAGGGCGCGCCGGCGGCTTGATTGCACACATACCATGCCATCGTGCTGAGCAGTGCCAGAATGGCGCCAAAAGCAGAACCTACCCGCCAGGCTCCCAAAGTGATGGGAACCAGGTAAAAGACAAAAAAACCAATTTCATATCCCGTCAGGTAATCCCCTGCCCCGACTAACGACACGAGAACGATGCTCGTTGCCGCCGCGAAACCCGCGGGCCATGTTTCAATATTTTTGAACAATGCCTTCACTCTTAAGGTGTAAACCTGCTTGAGGGTATATTAAATTGACGCCCAATTCGAGGAAATTTCATGGTGAATGGCGCAGGTGAACGCTCCATCATTGCCAACGGTGATTTCCCATCTTAGAATTTTGAAAGTTCATGGCTGAATATAAAGTCCAGTTCGAGGTCTTCGAAGGCCCGCTCGATTTGCTGCTTTACCTCATCAAAAAGGAGGAAGTGGACATCTATGAGGTCAATCTCACCAGGCTGGCCACCCAGTTCATCGAATACATCGACACGATGCGTTTGCTGGACCTGGAGATCGCCGGCGAATTCCTGGTGATGGCCTCGACCCTCATGTACATCAAGAGCCGCGAATTGTTGCCCGTGGATCAACAGGCGCAAGTCGAGGGCGAAGAAGAGGGCGAAGATCCCCGCTGGGAGCTCATCCGCCAACTTGTCGAATACAAAAAATTCAAGGATGCCGCCGCGCAACTGCAAACGCTCGAAGCGCGGCAGGAAGATGTTTTCCCGCGCCTGCCGCCGAAGCTGGAATTTGAAGCCACTGCGCCCGCGGCTAAACCCGATGTCTCCATCTTCGACCTCCTCAATGCCGTCAACACAGTGCTCAAGCGCTTTGAGCAACGTGCCGGGGGGATGCGGGAAATCTTTGAGGACAAATGGACCGTCAGTGAAAAGATCGAGTTCATCCTCAAAACGATTTCCGAACGCGGAGGGATCAAGTTTTCAGAGCTGTTTGAAAATGCCGCCAACCGTTCCGAAGTGGTCTGCACTTTCCTGGCATTGCTCGAATTGATCCGTCTGAAACAATTGGTCTGCTCTCAACCTGAGCCGTTCAGTGAAATTGAAATCGGCCGGATGCAGGCTGTGACGCCACCCGGCGCCGATGAACCTGCGGCATCGCCTGAACCAACCGCTCCTCTTGTCGAAAATCCTCCGCCGCAATCTTGATCTTATCATGGAACTTAAATTCATTCTCGAATCATTGCTCTTCTCCGCGCAAAAGCCGATGTCCGTAAAGGAGCTTCGGGAGACGATCGGCAATGCGGCTGATGCAGAAGATGCCGATGCCACCGCCAAGTCTCTCGCCAAAACCAAGGAGGGCGAATTGACCGCCGCGCTCGAACAATTGGCGCAAGATCACGAGTCTGCCGCGCGCAGTTACCGGCTGGCATGTGTCGCGGGCGCCTGGCAATTCGTGACGCAGCCGGAATACGCGCCGTGGCTCAAAGCCCTGGTCGGTCAAAAAATTCGTCCCTCGCGGCTTTCGCAACCCTCCCTGGAGACGCTCGCCATCATCGCGTATCGCCAGCCCATCACCCGCGCTGAAGTGGAACAGATCCGCGGCGTGAACGTGGACGGAGTGATGCAGACCCTGACCGAGCGCGGACTGGTCGAATCGGTTGGCCGCGCGGAGGTGGTTGGCCGTCCGCAAACTTACGGGACGACCGGTATGTTCCTGGAATATTTTGGCCTGCGCGGTTTGGAAGATTTACCCGCCGCGGATGAGCTCCGGCGCATCCCGCTGGAAAAACCGCCGGGACCCGTCACAGTAGAAGAAGGCCTGGCAACGGCCGCACCGGAGCAATTGGCCCTGGAAAACAAGGAAGGTTCGGCGAAGGAGAAGGCCCCGGAATAAATTGGCGGGCGGATGTCTTTGCCTGCCGGGGTGAGCGGCTGAAATCGCCTCTCTAAGGGGGCCGGATTAAAATCGCTTCCGTCTGAAAACGAGCGGCGTGATTTTAATCCGCGGTTGCATTCGTTTTCATTCCATCTTCGATATGCTCCGGACGAAATCCAATCCCAACAATGCGGGCGCCGAGCCGCCGAAGCAATGGCGCCAGCAACGACAGGATGGTACGCGCCGGCCATGATAGCGAAATCGCTTTGCTTGAATTTTTTCCGAACATCCGGCGGTGAATGAACACCTGGATCCGTTGGGTCATGCGCACAGGAAATTCGCGACGTCGTTGCACCAGCGCCAGATCGTCAGTGCTGCATTCGTCACGAAGGATTTTACCCGCGAGAAGATTTGCCGTGGCGACAGCGTCCTGGATGGCCAGATTTATACCGACGCCGCCGGCGGGTGACATGGCGTGCGCAGCGTCGCCGATGCATAATAGCCCGGCGCGATGCCATTGACGCAGGCGATTGATCTGCACGGTCAACAGTTTGATCTTGTTCCAATCGTCCAATTCGTTGATGGCGTCGTGAAATTCCGGCACGATGGCAACGATGGTTTTCCGAAAATTTTCCAGACCGTCCCGCTGGATTTTTTCAAAGCCGCCTTTCGGGATGACAAAAGCGATCTGAAAATAATCTCCCCGGTCAATCGTGACCAGCATTTGACCGTTGCGGATGCGTCCCAAAAGAAAATCTGTCGCGCTGTTGGGTTTGGGCAGCCGGAACCAAAGCACGTCAATAGGCACGCCAAAGTCCTGCAATTCCAAACCGGCGCTTTGGCGGACCACGGAATGGCGACCATCGGTCCCGAAAACAAAATCCGCACGGATTTCCAGGGGACCATCATCGGTATTCACCCTTGCGCCCACGACCCGGTCATTCTCAAGGATCAGGCCGGTCACCTCATGTTTCATTTTCAGGCTGAAAGACAGAAATTTTTTGGCGTGCGCGGAGAGGAAATTCAAAAAATCCCATTGCGGCATCAGCGCTACAAATTTACAACGGACTGGCAGATGCGAACAATCCGGGCCATCCACGATGTTGCCGTCAAAGGAAAGCTTCAGGCGCGGCAATTCCTGATGCGGCAGGCGGAGAAATTCCTCCAGCAAGCCCAGCTCGTGGAGAAGTTCCATAGTGGAAGGGTGAATCGTGTCGCCGCGAAAATCGCGAAAGAAATCCGCATGTTTTTCGAGGACCAGGACCTGGATCCCCGCTCGAGCCAGCAAAAATCCGAGCATGATCCCGGCGGGGCCGCCCCCAACGACGCAACAGCGTGTTTTGATTTGATTCACCATCCCGTAAAATAATAAGCGAAAAACATGATTTTATCTACTGGCAGGTTTTCTGATGCAAGTAAACCGGCGGAACGGTTTCCGTCGCGTGGCCTCTGATCACCGGGCTGAAGCCCGGTGTCAATGAAATCGGCAAGAGCTAGGGCGTGGGCCTAGGCTCTATGGTTTTCGTTTATGTCCTTATTGAATCGTTCAAGTAAAGCAGGGACACGACAGTGAGAATCTACCCTGAAAAACACGAACCACATCATCACTGCGCTAAAACCGCCAAAGATAGTGTTTCAGGGCTCGACGGAGTCTCGCCCCACCGGGACGCTTCATTGACTCGCATGGCATGTGGCAGTAATTTTATGCTGTGATTGATGTCGCCGAAACCATTCAACCCCGAACGGTCATGCCGCGCGCCAACTTTGAGCCGCTGGCCCGGGAGATCTATACCCTCAAAAAACAGCTCAATGCCGTCATCCTGGCCCATAATTACCAGGTGCCGGAGATCCAGGACGTGGCGGATTATGTCGGCGATTCCCTGGGCCTTTCGCAACAGGCCGCCAGGACAAGCGCAGATGTGATCGTCTTCTGCGGGGTACATTTCATGGCCGAGACGGCGAAGATCCTGAACCCGAACAAAATCGTGGTGCTGCCGGACATGGACGCGGGCTGTTCCCTCGAAGCAAGCTGCCCGGCGGACAAGCTGGCGGAATTGCAGCGCACCAACCCGAATTTTTGGACCATCGCTTATATCAATTGCAGCGCCGCCGTGAAAGCCTTGACGGATGTGATCTGCACCAGCGGCAATGCGGAAAAAATCGTTCGCGCCGCGCCCAAGGACAAAGACCTGCTCTTTGTGCCGGACGAAAATCTCGGCCAATGGGTGATGGAACAGACCGGCCGGCCGATGACTTTGTGGAAAGGCAATTGTTACGCGCATGTGGAGTTCACCCGCGACAACCTGATGAATTTGAAGGCGCAATATCCCGCGGCAAAGGTCGTGGTGCATCCCGAAAGCCTGAGGGAAGTGCGCGCCCTGGCCGACACGGTGGCCTCGACGGAGAAGATGATCGATTACTGCAAGACGAACCCGGCGAAGCAGTTCATCGTAGTGACGGAATCGGGGATCATCCATCGGATGCAAAAGGAATGCCCGGGCAAGGAATTCATCTGCACCCCGGTGTTCGACGCGATGCGCGCGCCAACTGATAATTGCCGCTGCAGCGAATGCAAGTACATGAAGATGAATACGCTGGAAAAAGTGCGCGATTGCATGAAGAAACTGGCGCCGCAGATCGAGTTGCCGCCGGAGATCATCAAGCGGGCGCGGTTGCCGATCGAACGGATGTTGGAGATTTCCGCCAAGCCGATTGAGAACGCAGGTTGAGCCGACCGAGACGGAAATTTAACCGCAGAGATGCGGAGAGAGGCAAATGACCGAAGACGGCTCGCGAGGATACTCACTCCACCAAACGAAGAGTATGCTAACGCATCGCGCCGAGCTGGTAATCGAGGTTGGCCTGCTGGATATAGACGCCGTATTGGGCATTCGCCTCGGCGATCTGCGCTGAGGTCAGATTCAATTGGGCTTCGCTCAACTCGACGATGGAACTGCTGCCGGCTTTGTAGCGCGCTTGCGCCAGGTCGTATGCTTCACTCGAGTTAAGGACCAATTGTTTGGTGGTATCGAGTTGTTCCTTCGAATTATTGAAATTCAGCCAGGCGATGCGCACGTCCCGGATGACATTGTTCGCGGCGGCAGTCAATAATTCGTCATCGGCTTCCACTTTCAATTCCGCTTCGCGCTGTTGCGCCACGTAACGGCCCCCGGCAAAAATCGGCAACTCCAATTGGACGCCGCCCACGGCATAATCATCAGGCAAATGGCTGTCGTGCGCGGGAGCATCGCCGGCTACGCCGATGGCTTCGATGGTGGGCAGACGCGAGTCCCGTTCGCCTTTGGCAAGGTGGGACGCGGCATCGCGTTCATCGCGCAGGCTCGCCAGTTCCGGGCGATCGGCCAGGGCCGTCTGGATCAAATCTGAGACATCATTGGTGCCGGCGCTGTCCGGCGGCGAGGCTTCGATGAGCTGATACTGGCGCAATTCGCCATAACCCAATGCGGCCGAAAGCGAGGCCATGGCGGCGTCTGCGGCGTTTTGGGCATTTTCCAGGATCAATTGCGACTGCTGGACTTCGACCCGGGCGAAACTGACGTCCAGTTCAGACCGCAATTTATTGGTGGCATAGGCGGTGACCTGGTCGAGCAATGTCTGCCGTGTCTCAATCGTTTGGCGGGCGACGTTGAGCACAGCCTGGGCGGCGAGCGCACCGAAATAGGTGGTGTCCACCTGCAAGAGCACCTGCTCGCGGGTGGCATTGGCGTTTTGATTTTCGGCGCTCGCCTGATATTTGGAACTGGCCGTGAAATTCGCGGTTCGTCCGAAATCGGTGAGGAGCTGGCTGATCTGCACGCCGCCCGCACCGCGATCATACACGCTGGGATTATTCAGGCCACCGGCCAGGATGCGCGTGCCTTCGTTATTCGCACCCACAGCGTCGGCGAAAAGATTTGCCTGCGGAAAAAAGGCAGCGCGCGTTTCCGTGACAGCTTCCTGCGCGGCGAGCGCCCGGTAATTGGCGGCAGCGATCTGCGGATGATATTTCAACGCCTGCTCTTGCGCCTGCGCGAGGGTGAGAACCGGCCAATCATTGGTCCCGTCTGCCAGGGCAGCGGCCGCGAGCATCAAACTGCCGGCATAGACGAATAAGAGTCGTTTCATAATTCAATGTGTTGGGGTGGACAGAACCGGGTTATCATCGGAGGGCTTCTCCGACGCCTCTTTTCGCCGATAGATGATGTAATAAGTGCATGGCACTACAAAGACTGTCAGAATCACGGAGACGGCCAGGCCGCCGATAATAGCCTGTGCCAGTGGCGCATAGGCCTCGCTGCCAGTCCCCAGTTTAGTCGCCATCGGAATCAAACCGATGAGTGTGGCCAGAGACGTCATCAGTACCGGCCGCAAACGGATGCGGCAGGCCAGCGACACTGCCTCAGCCAAGGGCCGCCCTTCCTCGCGCAAGCGATTGGTAAATTCCACGATCAGGATGCTGTTGGACACCACGATGCCCACCATCATCACCACCCCCATCAATGACATGATGTTCAACGTCGTCCCCGTCAAAAATAAAATCAGTAAAACTCCCGTCAAACCCGTCGGCACCGCCAGCAATATCAACAGCGGGTCCACAAACGACCGAAACTGCGCCACCAATAT
>DASXDM010000033.1:0-159819 GCA_036490655.1 Verrucomicrobiia bacterium
CGCAGATTTTTGAGCCTCGTTGCCTCTGCTCCTGCTTAAACATGGATGCACATTTCGCACGTTGGCATCTTAGCATGGAAAAAGAGGATGTAATGTTGCCCGGCAACATTTAATTGCGGAATGCGGAGTTTGGAGTGCGGAATTAACAGGAGCAAACAGAGAAAACGAAGCGGAAAGCGGAAAGTGATGGTGGCGAGCAAAACAAACCGCGAATAAACGCTGATTGGCCCGAATTAACACAGAAGAGAACGAAAAGAATCGTCCAGGGCGTCGTAGAACTCCGCCCTCCGGGAGGGGACAGCGCGCCGTCCCTACCAAGAATAGTTTGTAGATGCGCCCATCGGCTATCGCCGTCCCAGGCGCTGCAAAAGCTTTCCATGGATGCCGCCGAATCCGCCGTTGCTGAAGATGCAGACGACGTCGCCGCCCTGGACGGTTTTGGCGATGTGCGCCACGATGGAATCCACGTCCGGCAAATAAGCGGCGTTCTTTTTGGCGGCGTTCAAATCACTCACCAATTGTTCCGGATTCAGCCGTTCCTCTGCCGGAAGCTGGTCCAGGCGCGCCACTTCTGAGATGACCACGGTGTCCGCATCCACAAAGGCAGCGGCTAATTCCTGCTGGAACACTTTTCGCCGGGTCGTATTGCTGCGCGGCTCGAAGATCGCCCAGATTTTTTCGCGCGGATATCTCAGGCGCAAAGCTCTGAGCGTCTCACGAATGGCGGTCGGGTGATGGCCAAAATCGTCGATCACGGTCACGCCACCCGCGATGCCGCGCACTTCCATCCGGCGTTTGATGCCGCGGAAGGTGTCAAAGGCCGATTGGATCTGTTTGTTCGAAAGGCCGCAATGTTTCGCCACGCCGATCACGGCCAGCGCGTTCCGCAAGTTAAATTCGCCGACCAAGTTCAAGTGGAACTTGAAACTTGGGATTTCGAACTCGGTCGCCGTCGGCCCAAAACGCAGGTTGAAGGCCTGGACGGCGTTATGCCCGCCCAAACCGAATCGTTTCACCGGGCAATGGGTGACCTCCGCGAGCGAAGCCAGGTTTGGATCATCGCCATTGGCGAGCAACAAACCGTTTCGCGGCACCAGCCGGATGAAATGCGAGAAGGTCTTCTTAACCGCCTCGAGATTCTCAAAGATATCCGCATGGTCGAATTCCAGGTTGTTGATGAGCGCGATCTCCGGCAAATAATGGATGAATTTGCTGCGCTTGTCGAAAAAGGCGGTGTCATATTCATCGCCCTCGATGATGAACCATTCGCTGTCCGTGAAACGTGCTCCCTGCGAAAAATTGTTCGGGATGCCTCCGATCAGATAGCTCGGGTTCAACCCGTTATGCTCAAACACCCAGGTCAGGAGCGAGGTCGTCGTAGTTTTGCCATGGGTGCCGGCCACCACGATAGAGCGCTTGCCGCGGATGAAAAATTCCTTCAGCAATTCCGGCAGGGAGCAATGGCGCAGCTTGTGGTCCAGAACACTTTCCGCCTCGGGATTGCCCCGCGAAATGGCGTTGCCGATCACCACCAGGTCCGGCTGGTGGGAAAGGTTCCTTTCGTCGTAACCATTCTTCACCGCGATCTTTTTTCCGGCGAGAAACGACGCCATCGGCTCATAAACGTTCTGGTCCGAGCCGGTGACCGCAAAGCCCTTGTCCATCATCGCGGCCGCCGCGGAGGCCATCGCCGTGCCGCCGATGCCCACGAAGTGGACCGATTTGATTTCAGAAAACATCCCCACTATTAAACCATCAGGGCGCGGGAGCAGAAAGTTTTTTGCACAAATTTTGCGGCAAAAAAACGGCGGGGGCCATGAAGCCCCGCCGTGGATTTGATCAAAGATGATCTACTGCAATTTTTTCTGGGCGTCATCCGGCACGTCGATTTTGGTGCTGCCGACATCCGAAATCACCACGGTGGTGTCCCGGTTCACGTCCACGTCGTTTCCGTTGTAACTAACCGTCCCGGTGACCTTGGATTCAAATTTTGTGAGCATCCCATTGGCGACCCAGAATTTCACGGAACCTTTCGCATTGCTTACCGTCGACTGGCCGCCGCGGCGAAACGTCAGCAACGCTTTAGCGCCGTCATCAGTCAGGTCAGCGGAATACGCGTCGCCGTCCTTAGTCAATGGCTTGGCGTTAGCCAGCAGGTTGGTCGCCTGCATCGCGGGCGTCTGGAAATTGCGAAGCATCCGGCCCATGAAACGGCCGGGGCCTTGTTGATTGGTCATTTCGTTGAGCGATTGCCAGCCGTTGTCTTCGCTGTAAACCGCGGCATTGGTGCCTTTGATGAAATATTTCATGTCATTGCCCCCGAAACTGGTGCTGACCGAGATAACGCCATTGGCGATTTTGCCATCGGTTGGCGCCGGTTGAAATTGGCTGTCTGGCGGGACTACGACCGTAGATTTCCAGGTGTAACTGGATTGGCCGGCCAATGCCTGGGCTGCAGTGCTGACGTCGGTTTGGTCCGCCATCAAGGCGGAAGTGCCGAGCAACGTGAGGATACCGAATAATGCATGTGTTTTCATAATTTATTGAGGAATTGGTGGTAGTATAAGCCATCATCTCAACGGAACTGCAAGACAATAATTCAGGATGGGTTGATGCAACCATCACCAATTGTGAGGATTGCGTTCCTTCCGGAATTATGGCAACTACATCCATCATCCAATGAGTACATTATCCAGCACCAAAGGAAGCGTACTGGCCATCATCGCACTCGCGGGGTTCATTTCGATCTGCCGCGCTGCCATTTCACCCCAGGATTCCGCCAACATGGACGCCCAGCGCGATGTCTCCGCGAATCATGGTTTCCTCGTAGATACTAATCGCGCGTTTCCGATGCTGTTCATCGTCGGGGATTCCACAGTCCATAATCCGCAGAAAACCGAGCGGGGTTGGGGCGACATCATCGGCGGTTATTTCGATACCAACCGCATCCGCGTGGAGAATCACGCGCTGGGCGGGCGCAGCAGCCGTACGTTCATCACGCAAGGCTGGTGGGACAAAGTATTGGCCGCCGGCAAACCTGGTGATTTTGTCATCGTCCAAATGGGCCACAATGACGGTGGGCCATTGGATGACACCAATCGCGCACGTGGCAGCATTCGCGGGATCGGTGACGATCAAAAGGAGATTTACAACCCCATCATGAAGAAAAAGGAGATCGTCCACACTTATGGATGGTATCTGCGCAAATACGTCTCCGATGCGCGCGCCGAAGGCATGTTGCCCATTCTCTGCTCGCCGGTACCACATGTGCCGAAGGAACAGACCAAGCCCGGCGACACGGAAAATTGGGATGACGTACGCTTCGCCGGTGAGGTGGCTACCAACGAGAATGTCCAATTCATCAATTTGAACGAGCTGGTCATCAGCAATTACGCGGACATGACGCCCCAGGAGATCAGAGCGAAGTATTTTACGACCGCCGATAGCACGCATTCCAGTTTCGCTGGGGCGGCCTTAAACGCGCGCTCGGTGGTCGAGGGTATCCAGGGTTTGACCAATTCTGCCTTGCGAACCTATTTGATCCAACCCATGCCCACCATCAACCCATGAAACGATTTGCCGCCGTCCTTTTATCGGTCGTCGCGCTCCGGCTCTCAGCGCAATCCAATTCCCCGAACCAATGGATCGATCCCGATACGGGTCACCGGGTGGTGCAACTCTCCAGCGAACCGGGAAGCGAAAGCCTCTATTTCAACCTGAATCCCTTCACTCCGGATGGGAAAAAAATGGTCATCACCACGCCGAATGGGATTTCCATGATCGATTTGCAAACGCGCGCGGTAGAGCAGATCGTTCCCGGCCGCGTGTTCATCATCCAGGTCGGGCGAAAGACGGGACAGATCTATTACATCAAAGTTGTCCGGGCCGATGGCCAGACCAACCGGATCGTGTACGCCACCGATCCCGTCACCAAAGCGACCCGGGAAATCTTCAAATTATCGCAGGGGGTCACCGTTGCATCGGTCAACGCGGATGAGACGTTGCTGGCCGGCACGATCACCTACCGGACCAATTGGACGAACGAGTATTTTGACGGAGGACCGAATCGCCTGACAGCGATCCAAACCGCCGATCAACAGCGCGACAGCAAAGGCCAGATGATGGTGGAGCGCCTGGCCGCGCATTATCCGATGGATTTGTTCACCTACAATATCGCGAGCGGCGAAATAAAAAAAATCAATCACAGCACCGAATGGCTTAATCACCTGCTTTTTTCACCGACCGACCCGACGTTGCTGATGTTTTGCCATGAAGGGCCCTGGCACCAGGTCAACCGGATCTGGACGATCCATACCGATGGTTCCGGCCTGACACTCGTCCACCAGCGGATAATGGCCATGGAGATCGCCGGGCACGAATTTTGGAGTTCCGACGGCAAAACGATCTGGTATGACCTGCAAACGCCGCGCGGCGAGGATTTTTGGGTGGCCGGTTATGACGTGGCTACCGGCGCGCGCACCCAATATCACCTGGAGCGCAACGAATGGTCGGTGCATTTCAATGTTTCCCCGGACGGAACCCTGTTTTGCGGCGATGGCGGCGACAACGAGATGGTTGCCCACGCTCCGGATGGAAAATGGCTTTATCTGTTCACGCCCGAATTGTTGGCGGATGAATCCGGCCCGAACATCGATTCCAGCAAGCTGATCAAGCCCGGTGTGTTTCATTCCGAAAAACTCGTCAACATGAGCAAACACGATTATGCGCTGGAACCGAACCTGATGTTCTCGCCGGATATGAAATGGTTGATCTTTCGGAGCAACATGAGCGGAGTGAACCAGGTCTATGCCGTAGAACTGGCGCGCGCGGACGCGAGCGCCGTGACGAATTCCACCCCGTCACAAGTCATAGATCAGTTCAAATGATTCTGTAGTTGCCGCGTGTTGGATGGTTTTTTGCGCCGCCCCGATGGGGCGGAAAATGTTTCTGGATTCGTGTCCACGGGCGCGAGATCGTCGAAAAGGATTCAGATAAGCTATTATACCGGATCAATTGAATCTATGGCCGCAGACAAGATGCGCGCTTCGCGCGACTTCGCAAATGGCGGCTGTTGTTGGGGATCGATACCCGGGGTGGCGGACGCATTCGCGTCCTTACCCCGGGCTAATATCTGTCACCCCTACGGGGTTTTGATTCAGCGGCTGCGCCGGATGTGTGTTTTGAAGCCAAAGCCAACTCCAAGAGATGGGCGGCGATAGTTTTTATTTATACGCTCTAGCCCTTCAACTTCCGCTCGAGGATTTCGCCAGCCAGATTCGGGTTCGCTTTGCCTTTGCTCATTTTCATGACCTGGCCCTTGAGGAAATTCAACGCGGCGACTTTGCCCGCCTTATAATCAGCGACCGAATTCGGGTTGGCCGCGATAGCTTCGTCGCAGAACTTCTCAATCGCCCCGGTGTCGCTGACTTGTGCCAGGCCCTTTTCCTGGACGATCGCGGCTGGCGGTTTGCCGGAGGCAAACATCTCGGCAAAGACCTGCTGCGCGGCGGAACTGCTGATGGTCTTCGCATCCACCAGATTGACCAGTTCCAGGATCGCGTCCGGTTGAAATTTGAGACTGCCAAAAACATCCGCAACATCTGAAGCCCCGCCATTCTCTGAAATTTTCGCCCGCAGATTGTTGATGACCCAATTGGCCACGGCCTTGGGATTTTTTGATTTCCTGGCGATAGGCTCAAAATAATTTCCCAGCGGAAGGTCGTTGACGAAAGTTTCCGCATCCGCAGTGGGTAATTGGTAATCGCGGATGAACCGTTGCTTGCGCGCCAGCGGCAATTCGACCATGCGCGCCGAAACTTCTTTCAGCCATTTTTCCGTTGGCGCAAACGGCATGAGGTCCGGTTCGGGAAAATAACGATAATCATGCGCGTGTTCTTTCGTGCGCATCTCTTCCGTCACGCACGCCACGTCATCCCAACGGCGGGTGGATTGGATGAGTTTTCCCCCGCCCTGCACCACGGCAATCTGGCGCGGAATCTCATATTCCAACGCATGGCGCACGCCGGAAAAACTGTTCATGTTCTTGATCTCGATCTTGGCGCCCAATTCCTTTGAGCCGACGGGACGGACGGAGACATTCACATCGCAGCGCACCATGCCTTTTTCCATGTCGCAATCGCTAATACCGCCGTAGATCAAGACGTCTTTGAGCGCGTTGAGATAATCATAGGCCTGGTCGGCACTGGTCAAATCCGGCTCCGAAACGATTTCCAGCAGCGGCACGCCGGCGCGATTGAAATCCACGCCGCTGTTGCGATCAAAATGAAAATTTTTACCAACGTCCTCCTCAAGGTGCGCGCGAGTGATGCGCACGCGGGAAATGCTGCCTTTAAATTCAAAGTCGAGGTAACCACCCTTCGTGGACGGCTGGTCGTATTGGGTGACCTGGTAATTTTTTGCGACGTCGGGGTAAAAATAATTTTTCCGGTCGAATTTCGCCCTGGCCGGAATCTCGCAACCCAATAACAATCCCGTCAGAACCGTCAATCGCAGCGCCTCGTCATTGGCCACGGGCAAGACGCCGGGCATTCCCAGGCATACCGGGCATACCTGGGTGTTCGGATCCGCGCCAAAGGCATTGGCGCATCCACACCACATTTTCGATTTGGTCTTGAGCTGAACGTGCGTTTCCAGCCCGATGACGGCTTCGTATTCCATTCAGAAAATTTTAACCACCAATTTGCTTCTGGTAGGCCTCCGGCGACAGCAATGCGTTCAACTCCGCCGGGTTGCTCAATTTGATCTTGAAGAACCAGCCGCCCGAATGCGGCTCCTTGTTCACCAGGGCCGGGTCGTCCACCACAGATTTATTGGATTCCACGACTTCCCCGCTGACGGGCGAATAGATATCGCTCGCGGTCTTGACGGATTCCACCACGGCGCAGGCCTCACCCGCTTTTACTTTGCGGCCGGCATCGGGCAATTCAACGAAGACGATGTCGGTCAATTCATGCTGCGCATGGTCGGTGATGCCGATGGTCGCCGTGTCACCGCTGACACGGACCCATTCGTGAGATTTCGTGTATTTCAGATCGGAAGGAACGTTGCTCATAAAATCGTGTCCGCAGATTACGCAGATTACGCAGATTCTCAATTTAATTTTGTTCGGCAGAGACGGTTAAGGGAGCCATTTTTAGGACGGTCCTGCCCATGAACCTCAGGGAATCGCAGCTATCTTATAAAGGTCAGTCTTTTTCTTTTCTCACCCCTCACCCTGACCCTCTCCCCGTTAAGGGGAGAGGGAACAGCAAGAGGACGATTTGCGTCAATTGAATGCCTGAAAAAATGCGGCAGGTTCAGGGGTTCAATGCACGAAATTTTTAGTGGAGTTTTGCCCCACAGAATTATTTCTTGTAGATCGGTTTGGGCACGATCACCGCCGCAAACCGTTTGCCGCGGATCTCGATCTCGATCTTCGTCTCCGGCGTGGCCAGGGCGGATGGCACATACCCCATGCCGATGCCGATGCCCAGGGACGGACTTTGGGTGCCGCTGGTGACGATGCCCACGCTCGCGCCATTCACCCAAATCGGATAATGCGGGCGCGGCGGCGCAGATTTATCGGTCATCTTGAAGGCCACCAGTTTTTTGACGGTGCCGTTCGCTTTTTGTTCGGTCAAAATTTCCCGGCCATTGAATTCGCCTTTGTCCCCGGAAACAAAAAATCCCAGGCCCGCCTCGACCGGCGTGGTCTGTTCATCCAGTTCATGGCCGTACAGCGGATAGCATACTTCCGTGCGCAACGTGTCACGGGCGCCCAGGCCGCA
Organism: Verrucomicrobiia bacterium; assembly: GCA_036490655.1. Classification (GTDB taxonomy): domain Bacteria; phylum Verrucomicrobiota; class Verrucomicrobiia; order Limisphaerales; family UBA11358; genus UBA11358. The sequence goes on from DASXDM010000033.1 coordinate 7,788, forward strand.
CGGCTTGATGCCAAAGGGCGCGCCGATGGCGAGGAACCGGTCCCAAACCTGGCGAATGGACTCTTCTTCGCCAACGATCTCAAAGCCGTCTTCACCGGTATATCCCGTGCGGGAAACCAGGACGCCTTCACGCCCGAATCGAAACTGCCCGATCTGGTTTTTCTTCAAATCGGTCACCCGCCCGACACGCATGGCCGCAACGGACGCCCCGGGAATGCATTCGCCGATGAATTCCTTCACTCGCGGTCCCTGGACGGCCACTGCGGAATAATTATGCGAGGCATCCGTAAGGACCAATTCATCGCGCCGGGGAAATTTATCCGCCTGCGCCTTCAGCCAGGCGACGTCCTCCTGGATGCGCGAGGCATTGATGACGAGAAAATAGACGCCGGAACAAAGCTGGTAAGCGTACAAATCATCGATCACACCGCCGTGTTCATTGCAAAGCAAGGTGTATTGGCCCAACCCCGGGGTAAGTTTGCGGAGGTCGTTGGTCAGGACGCCGTTGAGAAATTCTTCCGCCGCGGCGCCGCTGACGGTGACTTCGCCCATATGAGAAATGTCAAAAATGCCGGCGGCGTTCCGGACGGCAAGGTGCTCCTCGACAATGCCGGTGTATTGGACGGGCATTTCCCAGCCGCCAAAATCAATGAGGCGGGCGCCGAGTTTTTGGTGCGCGGCAAAAAGCGCGGTCCGCTTCATAATTGGATGTGCGTGCTCAACCCCATTTCTCCGTCTTCATCTGTTCCTTGGGAACGCCCAACTCGAACACCAGCACTTCGGCAAATTCGACGAGCGCATTGGGTCCGCAGGCATAAAAGACGGTATTCGGCAGGTCGTGCGCGATTTCCTTGATCCATTCGGGGGTGATGCGACCCGTACGGCCGCTCCAGTTGTGCTCCGGCAATGAACGCGTGCAGGTGACCCGGAATTTGAAATTGGGATTCTCTTTTTCCAATTCGAGGAATTCGTTATTAAAAATGATGTCCCTGGGCGTGCGCACACTATAAAGAACGGTGATCTTCGTCTCCAGCTTGCGCCGGGTGGCCTCGCGCACGAATGCGCGAAAAGGCGTCACTCCCGAACCGCCGGCGATGCAGACCAGATGTTTGTGCGGCTCATAGACCGGCAGAAATTTTCCGACCGGCGGGATCACAAAAAATTTGTCGCCAACCTTCGCCCAATCGACGATCCGCGTCCCCATCTTGCCATCGCGTTTGACGGTCACTTCATAAAAGCCGCGGTCCATGGCGCAGGACGAAAGCGAATAGGCGCGTTTATAGGCCGGCGTATCCGGCCAGTAAAGCGTGATGAACTGGCCGGTCTTGAAATCGGGGCTATGCCCATCAGGCCATTTCAGGCGGATAGTTTTGGTGTCAGGCAACTCCAGGGTCGCCACTTCGACTGGCATTTCTAAAATTTCTCTGGCCATAAGCGTATTAAAGGGGCGTATAAGCTATTCAAATTATTAGATAACCACAAGGGTTTGTCACATTGTCTGATGCCAAAAACTCAACATTTTTTTGCTTTCCAAACCGGTCATATTGGTGAGGCCAACGTGACCGGAAACATCCCGAATCGCCAAGGCAAAATGCTCAATCCGCCCACCGCGCCCTCGGACAAACATCCGATGTTTGGCTTCGACATTATAAGCTATTGATATTACTATAATTACCCCAGCCCAACAGCAGACGCCAGCCATGTATTGTACATTTGATTAAACACGATCCCATAGATTTTGAGACATTCATTGTGAAAACCCCACCCACGATAAAACGTACGTGCCTCCTTTGCGTGCTGATGGCTTTGGGCCTGGCGCCATCACGGGCGGCAGTCTCCACCTGGAGCGGGCCGGCCAGCGGCGGCGAATGGAACACCGCTGCGGATTGGAATCCCCAGGTGCCCGGCGCGGCGACCAACGCCATCATCGGTCCCGGCACCAATGTCAGCTATAACCTGCCCATGACTGCGGCCAGTTTTGGCATGTTGACCAACAATGGCGTCGTCAATGTGAACACGAACGGTTTCAACAACACCGGCATCGTTATGTTGAATCCGGGCGGCACCGGCAAGTTGTTGGTGAATGCCAACGGAGCAGTGAACGTAACGGGGAGTCTCGCTTTTTGTTCTAACTCGCTGGTGGCGATGCTCCCCGGAAGTTCGCTGACCGTCAGTGGATCTTTGCTGATCGGCAGCGGTTCGACCGGCGGCACCGGCAGCGGCACGGTCAACAGTTTTGGAACTCTAACCAATAACGGTGGCACCCTTAGCGCAGCGAACACGAGTTTGAACCCCGGCAATGGCAGCGTCACCTCGAGCGCCTTGCTCGCGATCAACGGCGGCACGAATAATCTCGGCGCGGTCAGCATCAAACGCAGCAGCGGCACTTCGTCGTTTAATGCCATCGGCACGGAAGGTTTGGTCATCTACAACGGCATCGTGACCATGAATAATCTGAACGTCGGCGGCACGGGCGGAAATTCCTATCTGTCCGCGATCATCGCCGGCGGAATTGTGACCAATACCGGCAACGTGCTCATCAACCAGGTCACCGGGGGGCGGGGTTCGCGGCTGCTCCAGACGGGCGGATTATTTGTGGTGCCAGATCCGGGCATCGTCAATCTCAATGGCACGGGTCCAACCGCCATACATATTTACTCCGTCATTGGTGGCACGAACATCGTGGGTGGAATTCTTTTTGGAACAGGTTCCAGCACCAACGCCTCCTATTTCACCAACTCGGCAGTGATCTATGTCGGCAGCCAGGGCATCGCCTCGAACGGTGTAGTCGCCCTGCAAACGTCATTGAATAATGGCGGCGTATTCGGGGCGACCGCCAACTGGACCGGCTCGGTGGCGATGCTTCTCGCGGGCGGCACATTCACTTTCAGTCCGATGGATCTGAACGGAGCAGGACATATCATCACCTTGACCGGCGCTTTGAGCGGCGGCGGCGGATTGCAGGTGGCCAATGGGGGAACGTTGGTGCTCTCCAACGCCAACTCCTATTCCGGCGGTACTATCGTCAGCGCTGGCACTTTGGTCCTCGGAAATGCCAGTGCATTGCCCGCAGGATCCAGCCTGGCCATCGGTGGAACCGGCACGGCGGGCACGGTGGATTTGGCGGGCTTCACTCCATTGGTCAGCAGCCTGGCAACGATTGGATCTGCCGCAAATCAACTTATCACCAACAGCAGCGCGGCGAATGCCGCCACACTCTTATTCAGCAACAGCACGGTCGGTTCAGTTTTTGGCGGACTTATCGCGGGGGGAAGCAAGCCAATCAATGTGAATGATTTGGGCGGTAATCTGACATTAAGCGGCCAAAATAATTATTCAGGGAATATTTTCGTCAACAATGGAACCCTCGCATTGAGCGGAGCCGGTTCGACATTCAGCGGCGCATCGATCGTCTTAAGCAACTCCGCCTCCATTTTGGATGTGTCAGGGATGGGCGGGATCACTTTGGGCGCGGGCCAAAGTTTGTCCGGCTTTGGCGTCGTCACCGGCAATGTGACGGCTGCCAATTGCCAGGTCACGCCCGGCTCGAATGGCAACGGGGGCGCCTTGTCCCTCAGCAACAATCTTACCCTGAGTGGCAACGTCACCAATCGATTTGATCTGTTGTTCGACCCGAATGCCGCCGGCAACGACCAGATCATCGTCGGCGGCACTTTGAATTTGAGCGGCCTGAACACCGTGCAGATAAACCCATTGAACGGAACCTTGTCGGCGGGCACATATCATTTGATCACCTGCAATTCGGTTGGCAGCGGCGGGGCGGGTAATTTTCAGGTCACCACCACGCCCGGTTCTGGCTTGCAGGCGGCGATCAATGTCACGGCAACGGGTGTCGATCTAATCGTCACCCAAAGCAGCAAGGTGTTGGTCTGGACGGGCGACGGCGCGGCAAATCTCTGGGATTTGGTTTCCACCAACTGGCTGGACGCGGGCACACCCACCGCTTTTGCCGATGAAGATTTCGCCGTTTTTGACGATACTTCGACTAATCCAGTGGTGAATCTTACGGGTGCCCTGCAACCGGTGGCCGTGACGGTGAACGCGGCGATAAACACCTATACATTTGCCGGCACAGGCAAAATCACGGGTACCGTGACTCTCACGAAAACCAATTCCGGCACATTGATCGTTTTGACGACGAACGATTACAACGGGGTGACGACAATTTCGCAGGGAACCATCCAGGTGGGCAACGGCGTTGCTTCCGGCACGTTGGGAACCGGGTTAATCGTGGACAATGGCCTGTTGTCGATGCAACAGCCCGGAAACAATTCGCTAAGCAATCTCATCAGTGGCGCCGGATCATTGCTGCAAGCCGGTTCCGGCACGCTCACGCTGGGCGCGAGCAATACGTATAGCGGCGGAACGACCATCAGTGCCGGGACTTTGCAAATCGGCACTGGCGGAGCGGTCGGCAGCGGCAATGTGACTAACAATACTGCGCTGATCTTTAATAACTCCGGCAGCAACGTTGTGAGCGGCGCCATCAGTGGCAGCGGTAGTGTGACAATTCTTGGCGGCGGAACGGTCGCACTCAACGGCAACAGCACTTATAGCGGCGGCACTTCGATCAGCAACGGAACATTGCTGGTGGATAATTCGCCAGGCAGCGGCACCGGTTCAGGCGTGGTGACTGCTTTCAGTGGCGGGACACTGGCCGGCAATGGAACAATCGGAGGTTCGGCTGTCATTGAAAATGGCGGAATATTATCGCCGGGCAACGGGGTTGGCGCTTTGAGCATCAATGGTAATTTTACGGCGAACTCCGGGGCGATGCTCGATTACGCCCTTGGAACCAATAGCGATCAGGCGGTGGTCGGCGGCAACCTGGCCTTGAATGGCACGTTAAATATCGGCAATGCCGGAGGGTTGGGAAATGGCACGTATCCTTTGTTCATTTATGGCGGGAACCTGTCTGGCACGCTCGCGCTCGGCACGGCGCCTTCGCTGGGGAAAACTTATTCCATCAATACCAACATTCCAGGACAAGTGAATCTCGTCGTCACAAATATCCCCGGCATCGGCTCCGGTCCGGCGGTCACGGTATCAGATAACGGCAGCACCGTGACTCTGAACAACGGGATCGTCTCGATCGTCATCTCGAAATCCGATGCGCACATCTCCTCCATGAATTATCAGGGCACGAACCTGCTTGCCGGCGGAAGCAATGGCGGAGAGTTCTACTGGAGTTGGAACCAGCCGAATTTTCAAAATCCGGTCGTCACGCAGTATTCACTGGTGCAAGACCCGACCGGCAACGGCGGGACCGTAGCCGAAGTCGACTTATTCTGCCAGTGGAACGGAAGCTCCAGTGATGCGGCGCTGGACGTGGACATCCATTATTTTCTCGTGCAAGGCTCGTCTGGTTTTTATGCCAGCGCCATCATTTCGCACCCCGCGAGTTATCCGGATAATCCCGGCGGTGAATTCCGGATGGTCGGATATTTGAGCCCGGCGTTTAACTGGTTGAGCGTTGACAATCAGCGCAGCCGGTTGATGCCGCTGGCTTCTACCGCATCGGTGGCCGTGACTGGAGCGCCGAAAGAATTTCAGCTTTGGACGGCGGGTATTCAACAGGGTCAATATGATTGTAAGTACGGCTATAGCGCGGATCTATGCGATGAAAATGCGTGGGGCTGGAGCAGCACGTCCAATAACGTGGGGCTCTGGATGACCGTCCCCAGCCGCGAGTATTACAATGGTGGCCCGATGAAACGCGAATTGATGTGCCATGACGACCAGGGCGGCGTTGGCCCGGTGTTGTTGCAGATGGTCAATGGCACCCATTACACCATGGGCAGCGATACCGACATCAAGGCGGGTGAAGTTTTTTCAAAAACCTTCGGCCCGTGGCTGATCTATGCCAATCGCGTCGCCGCCGGAACAAGCAATGCGCCAGCCGCGCTTTTCGCCGATGCCCAGGCCCAAGCCCAGGCTGAACAAAAAGTATGGCCGTATCCCTGGTGGACGAATGCCGCTTATGTCCCCAACTCCGGCCGCGGGACCGTCACCGGAACGATCAAGATCGCGGATAGCGAAAATCCGAATGCTTCGTCCGCCGGATTGTGGGTAGGCGTCGCCCAGGCGCCGCCTTCCAGTGAAAACAGCGCGGACTTCCAGTATTGGGAAAAAAACCTGCAGTTCTGGATCAAGAGCGATGCGAACGGGAATTTCTCGATCCCCAATGTGATTGCCGGCACGAATTACACTCTCTTTGCTTTTGGCCCGGGGGCGACCGGGCAATTTCAATCGCAGTCTTTAACAGGAACATCTTTCAGCACATTGGCGATACCCGCCTCGCCGTTCAACGTAACTGTCACGGGCGGCGCAACGACGAATCTGGGAACCATCACCTGGTCGCCGACGCGCGTGGGCGCGACGGTCTGGGAAATCGGCGTACCGGACCGTTCCGCAGACGACTTTTTGCACGGGACAGGCACCGAGACAAACGGCTGGTGGTACGGCGACATCGGCCTTAGTCCGACGCAGCCAAGCCCGAATTGGATGCGGAGTTTTGATTTTGGGACGGACTTTCCCACGGGCCTGGTCTATACGGTCGGCCAAAGCCAATGGTCCACCGGCTGGAATTTTGCGCAGACGGCCCTGGGCACCAACGCGGCGAGCGTGGAGACCTGGAAAGTATTTTTCAACCTGCCGCAGGCTCCCGCCAATGGCGCGACGGCTTCACTCTATATGGGTTTTGCCTCCGATTTTCAGGGCCCGGTAAAGGTGGTTGCCAACGGAAACACATTGACCTCCGGCTTCACTCCGCTCAGCGGCGATGATGACACGATGATCCGATTGGGCATCCATGGCGTGTTTTCTGATACCCGCCTGAATGTTCCCATCGCCGACCTGCACGCCGGGCAGAATGAAATGGATTTCACCATGAACTCGACGGGTTCGAGCGAAAGAAGCGTGATGTATGATTATTTACGGCTGGAATTGTCCAGTTATCTTCCCGCACCCCCGGCGAACCTGGCGGCGACGGTCACCAATTCAGAGGTCGCTTTGAACTGGACCGCCATGAGCGGCGCGACGAGTTACACTATCGAACGCGCGGCCGTCCTGAATGGAACTTATACCGCCATTGCGACAAATCTTTTCGCGCCGGTCGTCGGCAGCGGGATCACGAATGGAAGTTTCCTCGACACTTCCGCGTCTGCCGGGACGAATTATTACATCGTCGCCTCCGTCAATCCCAACGGCAGCACCAATTCATCGCCAGTCAGCGCGGTGGTGACGATCTCGACGCCACCCCAGATCAACACCGTGCAGTTACTCAATGGAAATTTTGTCCTGCATGGCGGAGGAGGATCTCAAGGCCGGCCATATTATGTCCTGACTTCAACGAATCTCGGGCTCCCGCTCGCACAATGGACGCCGGTCCTGACTAATTATTTCGATGGCAGTGGAAATTTTGCGAGCACCAACAGCATCCCTCCAGGCATAGGGCAGAATTTCTATCTGATCGAAATACCGTGATGTTCGAAGAGTGCCTGATGATTTAATCAGTCGATCCATCATCTGCCCAGACGGCTTGCGACTGGAACGATCAGGGTTGTGAGGGGAGATTTGTTGTTGGAGCCGCGGAATCGGGGCCAAGGCCAGGAGCGTTGGTCTCCTGCTGTTTTTGAAGCAAAGCCATTTGAAGATCATAACGGGCGTGCTGATAGTCCGGGTCAATGGCCACGGCTTTTTGGAAATGACGGATCGCCTCATCCACTTGCCATTTCCGCGCATACACCAGGCCGATATTATTCTCAATTTCGGCGTTATTGGGATTAATTTCGAGGGCCTTCCGGTAACAAACGAGCGCTTGATCCGCCTGCCCTTGCATGACAGAAATGTTGCCCAGACTGTCATAGGCTGCAGCAAAGCGGGGATCGATCTCCAACGCGCTTTGGAGATGATGAGTGGCATCGTCCAGGTCTCCTGTTTGGATGAGAAAAGCGCCGAGATTGAACTGGGCAATTGAGTTGTCCCCGGTGCTGGCGATGGCATGGGACCACAACGATCCGCTGTCTCTCCAGAAGGACGTTTGGATGCGCGCACTCACCATCAACGCGACGAGAATGAGAGCTGCGCCGATACCGAGAATGGCTCGACCATGGCGCAACCTGGCACTCAATTCAGCGACCAACCATACCACCAACAGGCCCAAACCGATTTCCGGCAGATACGTGTAACGATCGGCCCGCGTCTGGTATCCCACTTGAATAACTCCGATGACCGGCACCAACATCACCAGATACCATAGCCAACCGGCCAAAAGGTAAGGACGCTTTCGCCGCCAAAAGAAAGCTGCCAAAGAAAAGGCTGCCAGAACCATCACAGCCCCAAAAACTTCAAACAATGAGTAACCTTTGGCCGGAATGGGATAGAAGGCAGCGAGGTTTGCCGGATGAAAAAGTTGGCCAGCATAAATAACTAAAAAAAACAAAGCATTCTCGATGCGCATGGTCAGCGGGTACTGGATCCCCGGGGAGGGCGCATGACTCTGGGCGAGGACCGCGATGATGCCAAAAACGATGGAAAGCCCCAACAGGGGGATTTTTTCGATGATCAGGCGGGCGGGCGGCGAATTTGAAAACCGGTTTAGAGGCCAATAGTCCAGCAGCAACAAGAGGAACGGCACCATCATGAGGCTCCCCTTGGACATCAGCCCAAGGGCGAACCAAAACATCACCATCAAATATTTGGCCAGCGATCCCGGTTTGCGAACGTAACCGGCATATGCCCAAAGCGTAAGCATGAAAAATAATCCGCTGAGAACGTCTTTGCGCTCGGCCACCCACGCCACCGATTCCACGTGCAATGGGTGAATCGCAAAGACTGCGGCCGCCACCGCGCTGCGCCACAGGGCGCCAGTCATGCGCCTCAGCGTTAGAAACAGGATGATTGACGACGCGGTATGGAGCAGAACATTGGTCAGGTGGTGTCCACCGGCATTCAATCCGTAAATCTGGCAGTCCAGCATATGCGAAACCATCGTCAACGGCACCCAGTCGCCAATCTGGTAATGGCTGAAGATGGCAGCAATCCCCTTAAAAGTCAGGCCCGCGCTAACAATCGGGTTCAGGTAAACATATGGCCCGTCGTCATAGTTGATGAACTCAAACCGGGCGGTTTGTCCGAAAACCACAAAGGTGATCAAGGCCAGGAAAACGCAGACGAGAAGAATCATCCATCCATTGCCGGACTCTTCTGGAGGTGCCGGAGGTGTCCCCACCGCCCTGGATCGCAGAACCGGATCACCTTTCTTCCGCTGAAGATTCATTCGAATGGAGGATAATTTTTCCGAAGCTTTGCCATGAGTGTATGCCCACGCCCCGGCATGGGCTTTTTGTGATTTTCTTCCAGCACCATAGTTTTGCAAGGCATTTCGCAACCTGCCGGCGATTTGCCGAGGCCTTGATCGGAAACAAAGGCTTGAACTTTGAGGGGGCCGCAATATGTTATCAACCGTTTTCGTGCCACGATAGCTCAGTGGTAGAGCAACGGTTTTGTAAACCGTCGGTCGTCGGTTCAATCCCGACTCGTGGCTCCATTCCTAAAATTTTAAATGAGAGTAATTTCATGCCTAACGCCGGAGCTTAGATCAATTTTATTGAATTCAATGTTAAATTTTGTTCCGGCAAATCTGGGATCGGATTTAAGAATGGCTTCTTGAATTAAGCCAACGGCATTTTCCAAGAGATCGCCCTTCTTTTTATGCTTATTTGCCATTGCTAGATATTTCTAAACACTGATTCAGCAAATCCTTCCCGACGTGCATTATACCACAAGACAGCCCTTTTTCTCCGCCAAACCAATAGCCGCTTGTGTGCCGGAATTGAATTCCAAAAAGTCCTTCTCAATTCCATCACTGAAAATAACCCCATGCTCCGGCATTTGTGAAACAAGCACTAAAGATTGGCCAGCGGAAACACGACCAAAGACAAGGTTAGCTGCGGTCGTTCGCGTGGGAAAAGGTTCTCGAACCGTAAAACGCAAAAAATCTGCGTCCCAAGGAAATTCACTGTGAACAGTCAAACGCACTTTGGGCGAAGCGCGCGTATTTGATTGCTTTGCAGAATTGCGGAGTTTTAACTCGGTTCGCATTTCAAGGACGCGTTTAGTGCCAGCAGCCTGCATGATTCCTGCCGCACCCGTTAGCAGGCTTTTAAGCCAGCCGGTAGAGCCAAGGCCGGTTGAAACAATGACGCCACTTGAAGATTGGATTTCGGTTTGGTTTGCGAGGGTGATGGTGTAGCGCGCGGAAATATGTGAACGAGGCCCTATGAACAAATCGTTCACGCCATAAAGAACCTGTCCATTATTCAGCATCGCCTTTGCCATTGTCACGGATTTAATCGGGCGGGCATGGCGAAAGGCTTCGGGAATAATTTTTTCAAGGTCGTCTGCTTTGAACGGCAAAAGTTGTCCATCCCAGCGAGCCGGATCAGGATTCACACCCAAGACCGGCTGGCCATTAAGATATTTCAAGGTGTTGGCAACAAGGCCATCCTGCCCCAACACAACAATGGTATCATCCGGGGCGAATAAAAAATTCGGCAGAAATGCGCGTTCCAACATTTGAACGCGCCCGAATGTTTCCGATGTTGCGCGGACTTTTTTTACTGCTGTCTGATAATTTTCATCCTCCCGCTGATAATCGGAAAAATCCGCGCCAAGATGTTCAACGTAAAAGCGAGCTTGGCTGGCGGTGTTGAAACGCGCAATCAGTTCGGCAAGGCGTGTCGGTCGTGTAACAAGGACAATCTTGTTTTCGGTGAGCCGCCTCATTGTTTTTTCTGCATCAGTTCACGCAATAAATCCGGCGAGATATTCAACTGGCCGATTTTATCAGCCCTGCCCGCCAATTCCTGAAACGCAACTGCAATAAGCTGTTCAGGTTTCATACCGACACTTGCCAATGCCTGTAAAGTACGAGCATCCACTTTTCCCAACGCTTCCATTGCCGTTTGTATGCCATAAGCGCGGGCGTCGGCTTCTGATTTGGAATTTTGCGTAGATAGGGTTACAAGTTGCTTGCGCTTTTCTTCCAGCACGACTTTCGCCGCCATGCCAGCCTGTTCAATCTGGTGTTGTTTTTCCTGCACGGCACGCTCGGCGTCCATCTGCGTTTCACGGATTTGCCGTTTTTTATTTTCGATAGCAATTTCGGTGTTCAGTTCGTTTTCTTTGATGGTTCGTTCCTGTTCCACTGCCGAATTGCGGCGGGCGTAAATGGCTTCATCGGCCTTTTTAAGCAATTGTTCGCGGGTTTCTGCCTCCAATGCGCGCGCTGTTTCCGGCGTCGGCTTGATGCCCAAAATGTTTAAGCCCAAAATTTCCAATCCAAGCTGTGAAATTTCTCCCGACTCGGCAAGGTTCTTGCGAATGGTTTGCACCAATGAATCCGAAGCGCGAACGGCTTCGCGGAGCGGCAGATTTTGCAATTCAGCCCGCGCCAGCACATTGACAACATTGATTACACGCTGCGGCAACTTCTGCGGGTCATCCGAAATATATTTTTGTCCGCGCGCGTCCAAAGTAAAATTCACAAGGGTTGCCAGTTTCTTCGCATCCGTTACGCGATAAGTTGCCTGTCCTTGAATCGAAACAGTTTGAAAATCCGCCGTGACTTCTTCAAAAATAAACGGCGCTTCGGTGCTTGCCACCGGCACGGCCACCAATGACGTGGTGGGTGCGTAATAAAAAAATGCCAATCCAACGCCTTCACGGACAACGCCGCCTTTGGAGTATTGCAGTAGGTAAATGTTGGGTTGAGCCTTGATGAATTTAATGCCAAGCATAGAAGCTCCTTTCCTAATTTTGCGTGAATTCCAATTTCATTTGAGACTGAGAGAATGTCTCAACCGAATGTAAAATGCAACTGGAACAGACGGACACCAAAAAGTTAAAAATGGTATTGGTTGGTTAGAATGGTTTAGCTTGATTTACCAATAAAACCAGTCATATTGGCGTCGCAATCGGTGATGAGTCGGTCAATCCCGACTCGTGGCTCCATTCCTGGCTGCTATCGGGCAATGCCATAGCGGATGCGCCGGTACGGAAAACAGCCGATTATCAGGAGCTGCATGATTGTCATCGATCAATTAACCAAGCGCTTCGGCGCTCAAACGGCGGTTGATTCCCTCTCCCTCCAAATCCCCGCAGGACAAATTGTCGGTTTTCTTGGGCCCAACGGCGCGGGCAAATCCACGACGCTGAAAATGCTGACGGGCATGATCGAGCCGACGAGCGGAAGCGCCACCATTTGCGGATTCGACCTGAAGCGCGACACCGTCGAGGTCAAACGCCATATCGGATTCGTGCCGGAATCGGGAGCAGTTTTTGAATCGCTCACGGGGCTTGAATATCTCGAAATGGTCGCGGCGCTTTACGGCATTCCCGCGGACGCCGCGCGCAATCGCATCGAACAATTCATTGTCTTTTTCGACCTGAGCTTTGAAACTCTCACGGATAAATTGCTCGGCGCCTATTCAAAAGGCATGAGGCGCAAAGTCGTCATCACCTCCGCCCTCTTGCACAATCCACCGGTCGTTTTTTTTGACGAACCGCTGGACGGCCTGGACGCAAATGCTGCCGTCGGTTTCAAGGCCTTGATCCAAACGCTGGCGCGCGAGGGAAAAACCATCGTTTACAGTTCCCATATCCTGGACGTGGTGGAACGCGTCTGTCATCGCGTCATCATCATCGACAAAGGCAAATTGCTTTTGGACGGCAAGCCGGAGGAGTTGGTGGCGACGCATAACAGCGGGACGCTGGAAAAATTGTTCACGCAATTGACCGGCGGCGCTGAACTGGAACGCCGCGCCGAGGATTTCGCCAAAACCTTTCGCGCATGAGCGCACCCGCCGCCAAACCTCCGCTGCTTGGGTCAGGGATGAGCGCGCCGACGCAGAACCAGGCGTTAAGACGGCTCTTCCTCACACTATTTCTGCGCGGGCGCGGCGCGCGTGGATTAAATCGAAGCACGGCGCCGAAATCCATCGCCAACAAGCTCATGCTCACGCTGGGGTTTTACCTGTTGTTCGGTTGTATCGCGCTGGCGATGATGCGACAACCGGTATTTGCCCTGGCGGTTTACCTCCACGCCATGACCTTCATGTTCCTGGGAATGTTCGTGGCGGCGTCGGCAGGTGAAATCCTGTTTAATAAAGAAGAGGCCGATATCCTCTTGCACCGGCCAATCGATCCGAAAACGATGCTATGGTCAAAGATCCGTGTGCTCGTTGAGGTTTCTCTCTGGATGGCGGGCGCGCTCAATCTGGCGGGAACTTTTGCGGGCCTGGGTTCACCTGATGGGAGTTGGTTTTTTCCGATCATTCATGCCGTCTCCACCGTGATGGAAGCCCTCTTTTGCACGAGTTGTGTGGTTTTAGTTTATCAATTGTGCCTGCGCTATTGCGGGCGCGAACGGTTGGAGGGGCTGATGACGATGGCGCAGGTTCTCGTCACCATCGGCGCCATTTTAAGCGGACAAGTCCTGCCGCGAATCATTTTCCAGATGAACCATGTTTTGACGGCCAGCGAATCCTCATGGTGGATCGCGTTGTTGCCGCCCGCATGGTTTGCGGGTTTTGATGATGCCCTGGCGGGCAGCGGCGGTTCGGCGTCATGGTTGCTGGCCGCGCTGGCGGTGGTGGTTTCTGCGGCTGTTTTATGGGCTGCCTTTGGAAAGTTGGCCCAGGATTATGAAACGGGCCTGCAAACCCTGAATGAAACGGCCCGGAAACCGGGGAAGCAGGGCCGTCGCTGGCTGGATTACATCATCAAAATGCCGCCGCTTTGTTGGTGGTCGCGCACTCCGATTGAGCGCGCCTCCTTCCGTTTGACCGCAGCTTATTTATTTCGTGACCGCGATATGAAGTTGCGGATTTATCCGGGAATCGCGCCGATGCTTATTTTTCCGTTCATATTTTTATTTCAAGGCCGCGGCGGTTACGGCGGTTTTGGCGTGGCCTTTGCCGGATTTTACCTTGGCCTGATTCCATTGTTTGGCCAGGGCATCATCCAATATTCACAGCAGTGGCAGGCTGCGGATATCTTTCGCGCCGCGCCCATGGCAGGCCCGGCGCCGTTATGCCACGGCGCCCGGCGCGCCATTCTTTGCTTTTTAACCTTTCCCGTCCTGCTGACATTCGGAATCCTGGTATGGCTCATGCACAGGGGCGGTTCACAGTTATACTTGATGCTTCCCGGAATTGTCGCGCTGCCAGTGATGGCGTTAATCCCTGCCCTTCTTGGCCAGGTGCCGCTATCAGCACCGATTGAATCGGCTAAAGCCGCCAGCCGGAGCCAGGCCATGTTCGGCGTGATGATCATTACCGGCATCCTGTCTTATCTGGCATCGTTTGCCTGGAGCAAGGGATGGTTTTGGCAATTCCTGTCGGTTGAAACGATTGCCGCCGCCATTCTTTATTTGGTGATGCGTTCGCTGCTGAATCGCATTCGTTGGAAATCTGCCGAATGACGCTGTTTCCGGCCCGCAGCTCCATGGTTGCCCATTATAAAAAAGCAAAATATACTGTCACAAATCAGCAGCGGGCGGACATAATAAATATGAATGGCTCAGGACATCGGTGACAGCATGAAGTCAGAGGGACCAACAGGCTCGCATCCGCGGCAACGCTTCAGCCCAAAAGCGCGGCGGGGATTTACGTTGATCGAATTGCTCGTCGTCATCGCCATCATCGCCATCCTGGCGGCCATCCTCCTGCCGGCATTGTCCGCCGCCAAACGCAAAGCCGTCTCCCTCAATTGTCTCAGCAACATGAAACAGATCATCACCGGCGCAAAAATGTACCTGGATGACAATCATGGAGCGATGGTTCCATTGTGGGTGGAACAAGGCTCTTCCGCCTCGCCCGGCTGGACGTACAACCCGGCGACCTTCCTCATCTCAAAACCCACCTATCTGTGGTGGCAGGATGATTTGCGGCTCGCGGGATTGATTCCTTCGCAAAAAACGTTCTGTTGCCCGGCCCTCACGCTCGCAGCCACCGCTGCTCACGGCGAATGTTATAGCTCCAATTATACCGCGGGGATCGGCATGAATTACCCCGAGTATGGGGCCATTGAACCGGCCAATGGAAACCCGGACCCGGTCTATGCCTCCGCCAAGGAAGGAACGGTGGGCAACGCCAGCCAATCGATCGTCTTCGCCGACGCGGCCCAGATCTCCAATCCTGATGATAATTATGACGACTGGGTGGAGATTGCCGCTACCGGCTGCTCTTATTTTCGCGTGCCGAGCGATGTCAATGCGTGGCCGGGAAACGATTACAGCCGGTCTGTCCCGCGGCATAGCAAACGCCTGAACGCCGCGTTTTTTGACGGTCATTCCGCGTCATTGCGCAATAGCACCATTGGTTACGATCTGCCGCGTACCGATACCAGCGCCTTGTGGCCCCGGAATAATAACGGCGATACTCCCTGAGCGAACGCCCCCGCAAGCCGTCCTTTTCTTCGTCTGCGACTCATCACAATTGGGGATTTTGGATTCCGTCTCCCATGTTACAATCCTCACCATGAAAACACCCCTTAGGTTTTTGGCGTCCGTTTTCGTCTTGGCACTCTTTTTCACTATTACCCCTTCGCTGTTTGCCGGTTCGGATCCGGCGAACCACACCTTTGCCATCGGCACGAACGATTTTCTCCTCGATGGCCAGCGCTTTCAGATCCGTTGCGGCGAGATCCATGCCGCGCGCGTGCCGCGTGAATACTGGCGCAACCGGTTGCAGATGGCCAAGGCCATGGGATTGAACACCGTGTGCGCGTATCTGTTTTGGAATCAGATCGAGCCCGAACCCGGAAAATATGATTGGAGCGATCGCGCCGACGTCATGGAATTTTGCCGTATCGCACAGGAGGAAGGCCTCTGGGTTATCTTGCGGCCCGGCCCCTATTCGTGCGCCGAATGGGAAATGGGCGGCACGCCCTGGTGGTTATTGAAAAATGATGCCATCAAATTACGCAGCCGCGACCCGGCCTATCTTGAGGCCGCCACAAATTATCTGCGCGAAGTCGCCAAACAATTTGCGCCGCTGCAGATCACCCATGGCGGCCCCATTCTCATGGTCCAGGTCGAAAATGAATATGGCTTTTACGGCCATGACACCGGATATATCTCCGCCTTGAAAGATGCCCTGCTGGAGGGCGGCATCGACGTCCCGCTCTTTCAATGCAATCCGCCGGATGTGATGACCAACGGCTTGCTGAGCAGCCTGTTCCAAAGCGCAAACTTCGGCAAAAATCCGCAAACTAATTTCAGGAAACTTCGCGACCTCCAACCGCAAGGCCCGCTGTTCTGCAGCGAATTTTATCCGGGCTGGTTTGACACCTGGGGGCAGCCGCATCATTTCGGCGATACGAACAGATTTTTCGGCGACCTCGACTACATGCTCTCGCACGACGCATCGTTCAGCATCTACATGGCGCACGGCGGCACCACTTTCGGTTTGTGGTCGGGCTGCGACCGGCCCTTCAAGCCCGATACCTCGAGTTACGACTACGATGCGCCCATCAGCGAAGCCGGCTGGCCCACTGAAAAGTTTTTCGAAACGCGCGCCCTCTTTTCAAAATATCTTTTGCCCGGCGAAACTCTTCCCGATGTCCCGGCAACGAATGCCGTGGTCGCCATCCCGCCTGTCGAAGCGACACAATCTGCGCCCATCCTGGGAAATTTGCCGAAGGGGATCGACGACGAAAATCCCGGAACGATGGAGAAATACAACCAGGGCTATGGCGAAATCCTCTATCGCACCACCATTCCCGCAGGCGAGGCAGCCACGCTGGAAGCCGCGGCCATCCACGATTTCGGTTTTGTTTTTCTTGATGGCCGGCGCATCGGCATTTTGGACCGGCGCAATGCGGACGCAAAACTCCTTTTGCCCGCGCGGGAAAAAGAATCGCGCCTCGACATTTTGGTCGAACCGATGGGGCGGATCAATTTCGGCCCCGAGATGGCTGATCACAAAGGCCTCATCGCGCCCGTAGCCCTGGACGGAAAAACTTTGACCGGCTGGAAAATTTTCAACCTGCCGCTCGACAACAAAATGCTCGCGCATTTGAAATTTTCCCGCGGCACTTCAGATCCAAATCTTCCCGCGTTTTGGCGGGCAACGGTCCGAATCCCCAAACCCGGCGATACATTTCTTGATATGCGTCCGTGGGGCAAAGGTGTCGCGTGGGTGAACGGCCATTGCCTCGGCAGATTTTGGGACATCGGCCCCACCCAAACGATGTATGTCCCCGGGCCGTGGCTTAAACGCGGCAAAAATGAATTTATCATTTTGGACCTGCTCGGCCCGCAGAAACCGGAAATCGCCGGCCTGGAAAAACCGATCATCGACGAGCTTCACCCGGAAAAAGATTTCACCGTCCTGGCGAAATAATCATAAATCCTTGCGTTGGGCGTTGAATGTTTTCGCATTCCCGCCCTTCCTACTGCACCGGCTGCCCGTTGTAAGTCCAATTGATGTCCGAATTTCCCGGGTCGACGGGTTTGGTTCCCCCATTGGCGCAGACATAGGTGTATTTGAAGTACGCGGTGTGGCCGTCGGCAAAAGTCAGGTTGCCGCCGATGTTGTGCCGCGCGGAAAATTGCTGGACCCAGCAATGCTGGACACCAACTTCCTTCGTCGGATCACCGTAGTAAGGAAGATCCGTCGAACGCGCGCGTCCGTCACCCATGAAGACAAAGGCGAACGGATTCTGCACCACCGTGGATTTGAAATTGACGCCATAGGCAACGCTCGCGGGTAAACCCGTGTTGCCCTTTGGATTCATGCCGTAATTAAAAACGACGCGATTCGGATCCGTGGTTTCCGGCGGCTGGGTCACACCCGGACAATCGAAAATTTTTCGGGCATTCACAAAATTACCCGGATTCGCGGCGATCTGCCACAAGGGTTGTCCCCCGACATACGAAGGCAGCGCGTTGAACCAGGCGTTGTCGCCCTGGCCGGCATTATGGAAATCAGCAAAGTTGCTCCAGCCCGGGGTGTTTTCATTGTAGCCGGGCGAACCGGGCGTAGCGGTGGCGATTTTCGGTAGCGGGAAAACACTTTTGTTATCGTCCAGGTACATCGTCAGGGCCAATCCCCATTGGCGCAGGTTGTTTGCGCAACTGGCGCGATACGCCTTCTGTTTGGCAGCGGCCAATGCCGGCAAGAGCATCGATGCCAGGATGGAGATGATGGCGATGACCACCAGCAACTCGATCAACGTAAATCCGCGTTTTGAATGTATCCTCATAACGGAGACATATTCGCAGATACCATTTTGGGGCGCTAACGGACGGTTGCCATTCTTTGACCCTCCGTTGCCATTACGATGACAACGGAAGGTTGGTTTTTCATGATTTGAACAGGAGGGAACGGAGACAAGAATAGTTTAACGACCTCCTCACCCCTGCCCTAACCTATGTGATGAGTAAAATAAGACTTATTAACACTATCAAAACTCTATCCGGCAATAAATCTGGGGCAGTTTCATTGCGATGCCTCCGCGGCCAACACGTATTTCGTTGCAGCTTCGCACGTGCTATTTTTGGAATATCCCGATGACCCCAGATCATGGTCGTCGGTTGAGATACGAAGATGAAACCGGCAAAAACGTCTATCTGCCGCCATGCCAATCCTTCAGGGAGGGCTTCCTAAATCCCGTCTAACTCCTGTGAGGGGCGGATTTAGGTTTAACATCTTCCCATCCTCCGCCGAGGGCTTTATAGAGCGCCACCAGATCGGTGGAAATGATCTGGTTGGATTGCGCGAGGCTGTCTTGCGCGGAATAAACAGCCCGTTCCGCATCCAATACCTCCAGGAAACTTACCAGTCCATGCTCATACTGCTGGCGGGAGAGCGCGAGGGATTG
Source organism: Verrucomicrobiia bacterium (assembly GCA_036490655.1). Lineage (GTDB taxonomy): Bacteria > Verrucomicrobiota > Verrucomicrobiia > Limisphaerales > UBA11358 > UBA11358. The sequence goes on from DASXDM010000033.1 coordinate 26,697, forward strand.
TTCGCTTTGATGCATTGCCTCGGCCAGCGCAGCGCGCCGGGTTTGCTCCGTGGCATAAGCGACAAGCGCGTCCTCGACTTCCTGCAAGGCGGACAGAACGGTGTTGCGATATTGCCAGACCATTTCCTGTTTTTTTGTCCGCTGCAATTGGATATTGGAATAAATCCTGCCGGCATCAAAGATGCGCCAGCTCAAAGTGGGGCTGACGAGAAAATAGTGGCTGTTCCAATCGAACAGGTCCGCTGCGGAACTGGAATCCAGTCCCACACTGCCGGCGGTCAAGGCGAACTTCGGAAACCAATCGGATTCAGCCGAGCCGATGTTGGCATTGGCCGCGGCGACCTGGCGTTCCGCAGCGCGGATATCGGGGCGGCGCTCAAGCAATTGTGAGGGCAACCCGATCGGAACTTCCGGCGGCGTTTGCGGCAACGGTTGGGCCTGTTCCAATTCAGCGCCCAGGGCGTTGGGCTCCTGCGCGAGCAGGGTGGAGAGGGCGTGGATTTGGCGGCGCGCATCGGCTTCCAGTGGAGAAACAGTGGCGGTGGTGATGGCGACCTGGGCGGCGGCGCGGGTGACATCGAGGTCCGAGGCAAGGCCGTTGGTGCGCATGGAGCGCGTGACGGTGAGAATCTCAGACTGGGCCGCGAGATTTTTTTTGGCGACGTCGAGCCGTTCCTGCGCGCCGCGCAATTCCAAATAATCACGCGCGACCTCGGCGAAAAGGGTGACCATGAGATTGCGCCGCGAATCCATCTGTGCCTGCATCAGGTCGTTGGCCGATTCGATGCGGCGTCGGGTCCCCCCAAAGACATCGAATTCCCACGTGGCATCGAACCCGACCTGGTAGAGAGAGGTTTCCTGGCCGGGCAACCCGCCTTTGCCCAGCGGGGAAAGCTGGTCGTCAAAGGAAGTGTCGTTCGGATTTGCGCCGGGAGGATCGCCGCCCGCGCTGCCGCCGATCGGCAATTGGACATTTTTACTGCCATAAGCATTGAGATAACCGGCATCGGCGTCGATGTTGGGGAACAGGTCGGCGGAATTCATGTTGCGCTGATAACGGGCTTCGCGGACGCGGGCCGTAGCAATCTGAAGGTCGTAATTTTGTTGGGCGGCCCCGACGATGAGCTTTTCAAGTTCCGGATCTTGAAAAGTTTTCCACCAATCCTGAATGGGCGAATTGGTCGTTTCGCTTTTCACGATCCCGGCATAGTTGGTTTCTACCGCGACACGCGGTCTGACATAGGTTGGCCCGACGGTGCAACCGCAGAGAATAATTCCCATCGCAAAGCAGGCGACAAATTGTGATCGGATATGGCGCATAATCAATGGGCTGAGGCTTTGCTTAAATCCATCCGTTTGAGGAACAAAGTCATGAAAGCGGCGACAATGCTGCCGCACATCAACACCATGAACACATCCAGATAGGAAAGCGTTTCGGCCTGCCGTTGCACTGCCTGCGAGACGACGGCCAATGCCTTCTGGCCGGCGCCCACGGAATCGGCCCCAAAATCTGTGAATCGCTGGCCCAGGTGTTGGAGCTGCGTTTGGAACGCGACGGCTGTGGGTGTGAGATGCATGACGAGCATATTCTGGTGGGCCTGCGAATGCCGGGTGATCATCGTCTGGCCGAAGGAAATCCCGACACTGCCGCCGAGATTGCGCATCACATTGATCAACGCCGAGGCCCGGCTGGATTTCTCCGGCGGCAAACCCGAATAAGCCAGCGTTTGGATCGGGACAAACAGGAAGGCAAAACCGATCGTCTGGAAGATGCGCCCCATGACAATCGTTCCGAACGACATATCCGGCATGAAAAAAGAGAGGTGGAACAGGGCAAGGGCACAGATGATAAAACCAAAGAAGATCAGATATTTCGGCTGAACTTTTCGGACGAGCACGCCGGCGATGGGCATCATCGCCATCATCACCAGGCCGCCCGGCATCAGGATGAGGCCGGCTTTGGTGGCGTCATACGGCAGGATGCGCTGGACAAATTGCGGCAGCAACTGGGTGGTGGAGAGGAGGATGAACAGCGTCGAGAACATCATGATATTCGTGAACAAAAAACTGCGGTTGCGAAGCAGTGGCAGATCCACGATGGGATTTTTTGTGCCATATAATTCCCAGAAAACCAGGCCCACAATCCCGATGCCGCTGAGGATCGTGAACGTGAGGATGAAATTGCTGCCCATCCAATCGTCTTCCTGCCCTTTGTCGAGGATGACCTGCAGGCATCCCAGCCCCAGTGCCACCAGCGCGGCGCCGATGTAATCCACCTTGATGCCGCCACGCGTGGCCTCCTCATGTTCTTTTTTCGCGCCGGCCGAATCCTTGACGAGCAGGTGCGTCAGGACGAGCGAGGCGATGCCAACGGGAAGGTTGATGAAAAAAATCCAGCGCCATGACAAGGTGTCGGTGATCCAACCGCCCAGGGCCGGCCCCAGTGCGGGCGCGACGACTACGGCCACGCCGTAAGCGGCGAAGGCCATGCCGCGACGGCTTGGCGGAAAAGTATCGGCCAGGATGGCCTGCTCGCACGGAGCCAAACCGCCGCCGCCGATCCCTTGGATAATCCGGCAGGTCAGCAAAATGCCCAGGGAGGGCGCGATGCCACAGAGGAATGAGCTGATTGTGAAAATGAAAACGCAGATCATGTAAAATCGTTTTCGCCCAAGGACAGCGGCAAACCAGCCACTCATGGGCACGACGATCGCATTGCTCACCAAGTAACTGGTGAGCACCCAGGTGGATTCGCTTTGGTCGGCACCGACGCTGCCGGCGATGTAACGCAGGGCGACATTGGCGATGGACGTGTCCATGACCTCCATGAATGTGGCCATCGACACGACGAAAGCGATCAACCATGGGTTGACCACCTGCTCGCCGGAATGGTTTTGCTCCGCCATATCATCGCACCTTGACGCTCGGTTCCACGGAAAGGCCCGGCGACAACATCGGCGCGTTGTTGGTGTTGCCGTTCGTATCGAAAACGATCTTCACCGGGACGCGCTGGACGATTTTGACGAAATTCCCAGTGGCGTTTTCCGCGGGCAAAATGCTGAACCGCGATCCGCTGCCGGCCTGGATGGAATCCACGTGGCCGCGGATTTTTATGCCGGGAAAGGCGTCCACATGGATCGTGACGGGCTGGCCGGGCTTCATGTAGGTGAGCTGGGTCTCCTTGAAATTGGCGGTGACCCAGACATTCGGGTCCACCAGCATGAACAGCGCCTGGCCGGGGGCCACATAGGCGCCCACGGCGATGGTGCGCTGGGTGACGCGCCCTTCGACCGGCGCATAAATTTTACAGTACGATAGATTCACTTCGGCGCGGTGCTCGTTGGCTTCCGCCGTTTGCAGGTCGCCCCGGGCGGCGTTCACCGTGGCTTCGGCGCTGGAGACATCGGCATCGGCAGAAGTCTTCCGCGCCTTGGCCTCTTCGAGTTGCGCCTCGCTGTTTTTTTGCGCGGTTTGCGCGTTATCCACCTGCTGCTTCGAGCGCGCCCGCTCGTCCACGTCCTGGTAACGCTTGAGATCCTTCGAAGCGTTCTCGAATTGCACCTGTGCGGCATTGATCTGGGCTTGCGCCTGGATCACGGAGGCCTTGGCCGTATCGATCTGCGCTTCGGCCTGCTTCAACTTGCCCTGTGCGGAAATGACCTGCGCCCGGGCCTGGTCCAGGGCCACCTGGAAATCGGTCGGATCCAGCTCCACCAACAGGTCCCCCGGATGGACCAGCTCGTTATCATTGACATGCAATGCTGTGATCTGCGCGGCAACGCGCGGGCTGATCTGGCTGACATTACCGTCGATATAGGCGTCGTCCGTGGAGACATATTGCCGCAGGATGAGCCAAAGGATCACCGCGGCAATGATCACCACGGCTGCGACAATGATGGCGATGATGATGAAGCCGCGCCGTTTGAACAGGGGCGGCTTTTTCTTTTTTTCCTCTTCCTGCTTTTTTTTGTCCGGGTCTTTTTTCTCCTCGTCGTCCTTTTGGCCATCCTTTTCCTCCTTGATGGAGACGGTGATATTGACGCCGGCGGTTTTATGGGTCAGGGATTCGGGCTTTTGGCCGTCCTGGTCCTGGCCCCCGGAATCCTGTTTCCCGGAAGAATTTTTATTTTCTTCTTTTTCGTCGTTGGAATTTTCACCCTCGTTCATCGGCATAAATTTCCCCCATTGTTTTAGCGATCAAGCGATTCAGCGATGGTAAGCAGCGCGATGACGTCCTTCCCATACCGGGCGATGCCAGGTTGAGTGCGGAACTTGCGATTGCTACCTCCTTTGGCCTCTCCGGAAATCAGCCGAAGTTGCCAACTAATGTTAATTTTTCACAAAAAATGCGGAATGCAAATTTCCATCTGATAAATCTTGCAAAAAATGGGAGGCGGCAAAATTTGCATTAGTCATAAGACCGGGACGAAAATACTCCCCTTATTTTGATTTGTTTACAGACATTGTCTGGCAGTTTGCAATCGTGAGGCGGCGAATCGTTGCGGCTTGCATATCTTATTTCCTGAAATCCGACGGAATGGCTTTGGCAGGTATCTAGCTTAAAAAGGAAGATACTATGGAAACCTGCTCGGATTTTCTCATCGAGCGCCTTCATGACTGGGGCGTAAAAAGGATTTTCGGTTATCCCGGTGACGGCATCAACGGAATCATGGGCGCGCTCGGCCGGGCCGATAAAAACTCGCATTCGATCGAATTCATTCAAGCGCGCCACGAGGAGATGGCCGCTTTCATGGCCTGTGCCCATGCGAAATTTACGGGCGAAGTGGGCGTATGCCTGGCGACATCAGGGCCGGGCGCGATCCATCTGTTGAACGGGCTATACGACGCAAAAATGGACCATGTTCCGGTGGTGGCGATTGTAGGCCAGCAATCAAGGCAAGGCCTGGGAGGGCATTACCAGCAGGAAGTGGATTTGACGACTCTCTTCAAGGATGTGGCCGGGGAATTTGTGCAAATGGCGGTGCATCCAGGACAGGTGCGGCATCTGGTCGACCGGGCGATGCGCACCGCCAAGGCTGAACGCTGTGTCACCTGCATCATCATGCCGAACGATTTGCAGGAGGCTAAAGCAGTCAAAATTCCGGAGCGCAAGCATGGGACGATCCATTCGGGCATCGGGCACGCCCGGCCACGAATCATCCCCAACGACATTGACCTGGCGCGAGCGGCAAAAATTTTAAATGAAGGCCAACGGGTGGCCATCCTGATCGGGGCAGGGGCGATGCACGCCGGGAAAGAAGTAGTGGAAGCCGCAAAACTGTTGGGAGCGGGCATCGCCAAAGCATTGCTGGGCAAAGCGGCCTTACCCGACGATCTCCCTTTCGTTACCGGTTCGATCGGCCTGCTCGGCACGAGGCCCAGTTGGGACATGATGATGGATTGCGACACGCTGTTCATGATCGGCAGCAGTTTTCCGTATTCGGAATTTTTACCGAAGGAAGGGCAGGCCAAGTGTGTGCAGATTGATATCGACCAGCGGATGCTGAGTCTTCGATATCCGGCGGATGTGTGCCTGGCAGGTGACAGCACGGAAACATTGCGCGCGTTGATTCCGTTGCTGAAACAAAAGAAAGACAAGTCCTGGCGCAAAAAAATCGAAAAAGGCGTGGCCGATTGGTGGAAAGTGCTGGAAGCGCGGGCAATGAATGAGGCAAACCCATTGAACCCACAACGGGTATTCTGGGAACTATCCCCCCGGCTGCCGGACAATTGCATCATCTGCTCCGATTCAGGTTCGTCGGCGAATTGGTTTGCGCGGGATTTGAAGATGCGTCCCGGCATGAGGGCATCGCTATCCGGCACGCTGGCCACGATGGGTTCGGGAGTGCCGTATGCGATCGGGGCAAAATTCGCGTTTCCCAATCGAGTCGTTATTGCGCTCGTCGGCGACGGCGCGATGCAGATGAACGGCACCAGCGAACTGGTCACGATCGAAAAATATTGGAAGCGGTGGAGTGATCCGCGGTTGATCGTTTTGGTTTTGAACAACCATGACCTGAACCAGGTGACCTGGGAGCAGCGGGTATTGAGCGGCGATCCAAAATTTGAGGTTTCGCAGAGCCTGCCTGATTTCCCGTATGCCGCCCATGCCGAAATGCTCGGCCTTCGCGGGATACGCTTGAATCATCCGGACAATGTGGCGGAGGCCTGGGAAGAGGCGTTCAAGTCCGACCGGCCGGTGGTCATCGACGCGCAGACGGACCCGGAAGTGCCGCCGCTGCCGCCGCATATCACTTTCACCCAAGCGCGACATTTCCTGAGCGCGATGGTCCGCGGCGATTCCGGGCGCGGACAAGCGATCCGCCAATCGTTCAAAGATGCCATTGAAAGCTATTTACCCCATAAAAAATAGAAAATTATGAAAACAACCGAATATGATCTCACCGGAAAAAAGGTGGCTATCCTGGCGACAAATGGCTTTGAACAAGATGAATTGTTCTCGCCGTTGGAAGCGTTGAAAGCCGCGCATGCGGACGTAAAAATTATTTCGCCCGTTGAAGGCAAAATCAAAGCCTGGAAACATACCGATTGGGGCAAATCGATCAAAGTGGATGTGCTGCTCAATGAAGTGCGCGTGGATGACTACGATGCGCTGGTGCTGCCGGGCGGAGTCATCAATCCCGATCAACTGCGCCGCGAACCGGCGGCAGTAGAACTGGTACGGTCATTTTTTGTGTCCGGCAAACCCGTGGCGGCGATCTGTCATGGGCCGCAAATGCTGATCGAAGCCGCCGTGGTGCGCGGACGTAAATTGACCTCATTTGCGAGCATCAAAACCGATTTGAAAAACGCCGGCGCCCAATGGGTGGACGCGGAAGTGGTGGTGGATAACGGGCTGGTGACGAGCCGGTCACCTGACGATTTGCCGGCATTCAACGCGAAACTGATCGAAGAAATCGCGGAGGGCAGCCATCAGCGCCAACCCAGAGCGATGGCGGCATGAGTTTCTAAAATTTTATCGACAACATCGACCAACTGGAGGTGGCGGTATTCAAGGTGCCGACGGATTCTCCCGAATCCGACGGCACGCTGGAATGGAAATCCACGACAATGGTGGTGGTCCGATTGGGGGCGGGCAAAAAACAGGGGATCGGTTACAGCTACGCGCATGAATGCTGCGCCCCGTTGATCCGCGATAAATTATTTCCCCTGGTTCGCGGCAGCAATGCAATGGCCGTGCGCGCGAATTGGGACAAAATGAACATGACTGTGCGCAATCTGGGCAAACGGGGAGTCGCCGCCACGGCGATCGCCGCAGTGGACATCGCCTTGTGGGACCTGAAAGCGCGACTGCTGGAACGGCCCCTGGTAGATGTGCTCGGATATGTGCGTGAAAAAATTCCGGTTTATGGCAGTGGCGGTTTTACTTCGTATCCGGAGAAACACTTGCGTGCTCAATTCGAAGACTGGGCCGGGGCGGGAATATCGATGTTCAAGATGAAGATCGGGCGCCAGGCAGAGGCTGACGCGAAGCGCGTGGAAATCGCGCGGAAATCCATCGGGCAGAACGCGGAGCTGTTCGTGGACGCCAATGGCGCTTATTCCCCCAAACGGGCGCTGGCGATGGTGGAAAAATTTGAGGAGCAGAAGGTGAGTTGGTATGAAGAGCCGGTCAGTTCGGACAATTTGAGCGGCCTGCGCTTTGTGCGCGAACATTTGCCTCCAGGCATGGAACTTTCCGCAGGCGAATACAATTACGACTGCATCGAAGCGCGGCGCATGCTTGAGGCCGGGGCCGTGGACGTCCTGCAGGCGGATGCCACGCGCTGTGGCATCACGGGCTTTCTCCAGGCGGCGGAGTTGTGCGAGGCCTATGATTTACCGCTCTCTTCCCATACGGCGCCCACCCTGCACGCGCATCTGTGCTGCGCCGCGACGCGCGCGCGCCACGCTGAATATTTTCACGATCACGCGCGAATCGAGCAGATGTTTTTTGACGGCGCGACTACTTCGCAAAAAAAAGGATTTTTGCATCCAGACCGAGCGCAACCCGGGCTGGGGATTGATTTCAAAGAGGCAAATGCGGTGAAATTTGAATTCAAGATATGAATGCGCACAAACCACCTCCGCAATATGTCCGTGATGAACCGGGAAACCATTGGGACGGCGATGCGACGCGGCTCGAACAGAAATTAAAAAAAGCCGTGCAGGGGGAAGTGAGGTTCGATTCCGGCGCGCGCGCGCTTTATTCCACCGATTCCTCGAACTATCGGCAAATCCCCATCGGCGTCGTGGTGCCCAGGACGATCGAGGATGTGGTCCAAACAGTTGCGCTTTGCCATGAATTTTCCGCACCCGTTTTATCGCGCGGCGGCGGCACGAGCCTGGCGGGCCAATGTTGCAATGTCGCCGTCGTGATGGATTTTTCGAAGTATCTTTCGAAAATCCTGGAATTGGATCCGCTGGAAAAATTCGCGCGCATTGAGCCGGGCATCGTCCTGGATGATCTGCGCGCCGAAGCGGAAAAACATCATCTGACCTTTGCGCCGGATCCTTCGACCCATAATCATTGCACCCTGGGCGGCATGATCGGCAATAACTCGTGCGGGGTCCATTCGGTGATGGCGGGCAAAACCGTGGAGAACGTCGAGGAGTTGGAGATCCTGACCTATGACGGTTTGCGGATGCGCGTGGGAAAGACGAGCGATGTGGAATTGGAACGGACCATCCGGGACGGTGGCCGGCGCGGCGAGATTTATCGCGGGCTGAAAGAGTTGCGGGACAAATATGCGGACTTGATCCGTCTTAAATATCCGAGGATTCCCCGCCGTGTTTCCGGTTATAACCTCGACCAGCTTCTCCCGGAGTTCGGCTTTGATGTCGCACGCGCATTGGTCGGTTCGGAGGGCACCTGCGCGACCGTGCTGCAGGCCAGGGTACGGTTGGTCCACAGTCCGCCGCATCGCGTGATCGTGGCGCTGGGCTATCCCGATGTGTATTCAGCGGGCGATCATGTCATGGAGGTGCTTGAGCATAAGCCTTTGGGATTGGAGGGATTGGACGATGTGCTGGCGCGCAACATGAAAAAACTAAACATGCACGCGGAGGACCTCAAATTGATGCCGGAGGGGAATGGCTGGCTGATCGTCGAATTCGGCGGCGAGACACGAGCGGAGGCGAAAGAAAAGGCGCTGGCGTTGATGAGAAAAATGAAAGGCTTCTTTCGCAAAGGCCCGACCATGAAACTTTACGAGGATCCTGAGGAGGAAAAGAAAATCTGGGAAGTGCGGGAGGCCGGATTGGGCGCAACGGCGCGGGTTCCCGGTGAACCGGTGACCTGGGAGGGATGGGAGGACAGCGCAGTGCCGCCGGACAAAGTGGGTGTTTACCTGCGGGAACTGAGAAAGCTATACGATGAATATGGGTATGGCTGCTCGTTGTACGGGCATTTCGGGGACGGTTGCATCCATACGCGCATCGATTTCGGGTTGAAAACGAAGAGCGGCATCGAGAAATACCGGCGATTTGTCCATGACGCCGCGGAGCTGGTGGTCCGATTGGGGGGATCGATCTCCGGGGAGCATGGCGACGGCCAATCGAAGGCGGACCTGCTGCCAATCATGTTCGGCGAGGAATTGGTGCAAGCCTTCAGAGAATTCAAGAGGATCTGGGATCCCGGCAATCACATGAATCCCGGCAAAATCGTTAACGCGTTCCACAACAATGAAAACCTGCGGCTCGGGGTGAATTACAATCCGTGGCAGCCGCAAACGAAATTTTTTTACGGCGAAGACGGCGGCAATTTTGCGGAAAACACACTCCGCTGCGTCGGCGTGGGCAAATGCCGGCGGGGCGAAGGCGGCACGATGTGCCCCAGCTACATGGTGACACGGGAGGAAAAGCATTCCACGCGCGGCCGGGCACGGATGCTCTTTGAGATGTTGCAGGGCGAGGTCATCCGGGACGGCTGGCGCAGCAAGGAAGTTTTTGATGCTCTCGACCTTTGCCTTGCCTGCAAAGGTTGCCAATCCGATTGCCCGATGCACGTGGATATGGCCACCTACAAAGCCGAATTTCTTTCGCATTATTACCAGGGAAAAGTGCGCCCGCGCCACGCCTATACGATGGGACTGATCCATCTCTGGGCGCGGATCGCGTCAAAGATGCCCGGATTGGTCAATGGCCTGGGTAACGCTCCAGTCATCGGGAATGTTATCAAATGGCTGGGGGGAATATCGCAAAAGCGAAAGATGCCGCAATTCGCGCAGGAAACCTTTCGCGCGTGGTGGGACAAACGGCCCCGGCCAAAAGCGGAAGGCCGTCCGGTTGTTCTCTGGGTGGACACTTTCAATAACCATTTTCACCCGGAAATCCTGAGGGCCGCCGTTGAAGTGCTTGAAGGCACCGGCCATAAAGTGTTGCTGCCATCAACGAAGTTGTGCTGCGGACGCCCGCTTTATGATTTCGGGATGCTGGACCATGCTAAAAAAATGTTGGGGGACATCCTGTTTTCTATGCGGGAGTGGATCCGCGAGGAAATTCCCGTCGTGGGATTGGAGCCGAGCTGTGTTTCGGTTTTCCGCGACGAATTGAAGCGATTATTTCCCTTCGATGAGGATGCGGCGCGCCTATCGCAGCGGGTAATGACCTTGAGCGAGTTTCTTGTCCGGCACACTGATTTCAATTTTCCGAAATTACATTGCGAGGCGATTGTCCACGGCCATTGTCATGATAAGGCGGTGATGAAAATGGATTGTCTTCCCGACCTTTTGAAACGCATCGGGTTGAGGTTCCAGATCATCGATTCGGGCTGTTGCGGGATGGCCGGCTCGTTTGGGTTTGAAATCGACCATTACGAGGTCTCGGTCCGTTGTGGTGAGCGGGTATTGTTGCCGACCGTCCGGCAGGCAGACGCCGACACTTTGCTTATCGCAGATGGCTTCAGTTGCCGTGAACAGATCGAGCAGTTGGCGGACCGCCGGGCCCTGCATACGGCTGAGGTGGTGGCCAGGGCATTGCGCGAAGGGAGCTATGCGAATCCCGAGGGTGAAAAAATCGTGTCGCCGCACACCATCCCCGAAATGCAGGCGCAATCGCAACTGAACAATCGCACCCAGGCTAAACCCATGGAGATTGGGCATGAGCACTGACCAACTTCGTGGAAAAGTCGTGATGATCACCCGCGCTTCGGCCGGCATCGGGCGGGCCGCAGCCCGCGCTTTTGCCAGCCATGGCGCAAAAATCGGGTTGCTCGCGCGAGGACGCGATGGGCTGGAGGCCGCGAAACAGGAAGTGGAAGAAGCCGGTGGCAAAGGACTGGTATTGGTGGCGGATGTCGCTGACGCCCAGGCCGTGGAAACGGCGGCGGAACGGCTGGAAGACGAATTCGGGCACATCGATATTTGGGTGAACGACGCGATGGTTTCGGTTTTTTCACCCGTTTCGGAAATGAAACCGGAGGAGTTTCGCCGGGTCACCGAGGTCACCTATCTCGGTTATGTCTGGGGCACACTGGCCGCGCTCAAACGGATGCGGCCGCGCAATCGCGGAGTGATCATCCAGGTCGGCTCGGCGCTGGCCTATCGCGGGATTCCCCTGCAATCAGCCTATTGTGCATCAAAATTCGCGATGCGGGGGTTTTGCGATTCGCTGCGGGCGGAATTATTTCATGACAAAAAGAAAATCCGGGTTTGCATCGTGGAAATGCCGGCGGTAAATACGCCGCAATTCGGCTGGGTGAAAAGCCGCCTCAAAAATAAAGCCCAGCCGGTGCCGCCTATTTTCCAATCGGAAGTCGCCGCGCAAGCGATTGTGTTCGCTGCCACGCATAATCGAAGGGAAATGTATGTCGGTTTCCCGACGGTCAAGGCGATTGTCGCAAACAAAATCGCCCCCGGTTTGTTGGACAAAATTCTTGCCCGCACCTGCTACGAAAGCCAGCAAACGGACGAGCCGGAAGATCCGTCGCGCCCGGATAATTTATTTGAGCCGCTGCCGGGAGACCATGGCGCCCATGGTACGTTTGACGATCGCGCACGCAAATTCAGCCTGCAATTATGGCTGGAGGAGCATCGGGATCTGGTGCGCGGGGCGGCCATCGGGGCGGCGGCGATCGCCGGCTTATATCTTGTCTCCAAACCAAAACGAAAATTATGAACCCCACTGAACAAAAAAAATTCGTACCCATAGGCCATAAACGCTGGGCTATCCCGGAAGGGTACATTCCAGAAACCAGCCATGGTCCGGCGCCGGAAATGACCAGTCATGAGGCGGCTTGCATATTGAACGTTTCCGATAATGAGGCGCACGTGCAGATCTGGGTGTTTTTCGGCGATCGAGAGCCAGTCGGCCCTTATGAGATCTCTGTTGGCGCGCGGCGGACAAAACACATCCGCTTCAACGACTTGACCGAACCGGAACCGATCCCGAGAGGGACGGAATACGCCAGCGTGATCGAGTCGGACGTACCGATTGTCGTGCAGCATACGCGACTGGACTCGCGGCAGGCGGAAAATGCGCTGTTATCGACAATGGCTTTCGCAGACACCGAATCTGTCATGTGATGAACTCAAAACTGATCGATCAAAATCCCAAGACGCTGGCCATTGTCTTTGACACCGGCGATGAAGTCACGGCGGGGCTCAAAAAGGTGGCTGCCGAATACAATCTGGCGGCCAGCCATTTCACGGCCATCGGCGCTTTCCAGGAAGTCACCCTTGGATTCTTTGACCTGGAACGGAAAGATTACAAAACAATAAATCTTCGCGAACAAATGGAGGTGCTTTCATTGATCGGCAGCATTTCTCTCAAGGATGCCGATCCACAACTTCATGCACACATCGTGGTGGGGTTGGCGGATGCCACGACGCGAGGCGGACATCTTATCCGGGGAATCGTGCGTCCGACCCTCGAAATAGTCCTGACGGAATCACCGGTGCATTTGCACCGGAAATTCGATCCCAAAGTCGGACTGGCGTTGATCAATTTAAAAGATCCGCCCGCAGATGTGGCATAAAATTTAGGCTGCAGCCGTTAGAAAACATGAGAGCAGACAGGTTGGACCACTGTGGTGGCTCCTGTCTGTTCTCATGTTTTCTTATCTGATTTTTCTTCTTTAGTGATGAAGACTGCATTTTTCGCCGGTTGGATGCGCGAGCCGTATTTGTTCGCATAAACACGGATGGACGCCGCTCCAAACAACAAAATTTGCGCCGAATAATAGACCCACAACAAAACGACCACAAAGGAACCGGCGGCGCCATAGGCTGAACTGAGGCTGCTGCGCCCGAGATATGCGCCCAGGAGAAATTTGCCGGCCGTGAACAGCAGGGCCGTGATAAAGGAGCCGATCCAAACGTCATGCCAGCCGATGATGACATCCGGCAACATCTTGAACATCATGGCGAATAAAAGCGTGATGATGCCCAGGGAGAGGGCTGCGTCCATGAATTGCCAGATGACTTCATGGGCAGGAATCATTCCGCCCATCCATCTTCCGGCAGCATCAAGGACTGCGCTGATGATCAGCGAAACCAGCAGGAGAAACCCAATCCCCAGCAGAGCCGCAAATGACAGGAGACGTTGTTTGATAAAAGCATGCATGCTGCTCGCTTTCGGGCGCACGTTCCAAATGGCATTGAGCGATTGCTGAAGTTGGATAAAAACGCTGCCCGCCCCGACAAAAAGCGTCGCAAACCCGATGATCGCGGCCCAGGCGCCGGCCTTTGGTTTGTCTGCAGCAGTCAGAATGGATTGGATCGCCTCACTGCCGTTTTTCCCGAGAAGCCCTTCGATCTGTCCGTATAATTCATGTTGGGCAGCTTCGTGGCCGAATAAAATACCGGCGAGCGCGAGCACCAGGATGAACAGGGGCGCGATCGCAAAAATGGTATAAAATGCGACGGCGGCTCCCAGGGCCGAGGCGTTGGCCTCGTTCCAGATGGAAAAAGCTTCAATGAAGTGTTGATAACAGGATTTCAGTTTTTGCAGGACCATAAATCTTAATGCCATTGCCGCATCAGGTAATCGCTCATCGTCAATGTCCATTGGATGAGCAGCCATAAAAATCCGGGAGCGGCAAAAAGCCAAATCAGTTTCGTGCTGTAGCGCACTTCCATGAAATAAAACAGGACAAGTAACATCTGGATCACCGCCAAAACCATGATAATGGGAGTATTAATAATCCCCAGGTCAAGGTATGCGCTGCCCAGGATCGTAAAATGAAAGATGACTAACAAAACCCATATCAAAACGTAAGTTCCGGCGGTTGGAGATTTTGCCTTCATTTATGCCTTTCTACCAGGTAAAGCAACGGAAAGAGGTATAGCCATACGATATCCACGAAGTGCCAATACAAACCGGCCAGGCGCAGTGGGGTGTGGTAAGCGGCTGAAAATGACCCCCGGCGGGCCAGCCAGCTCATCATCGATAAGATTCCCAGCCCGACAATGACATGGATGGCGTGCAGTCCCGTCATCGTCCAATAAAGCCAGAAGAAAATCTGTGATTGGGGCGGCAAAGCCGGATCAAAATTTACTCCGGGGACCAGGTGATCTGAAATGTCTTTATGATATTCAAAGCCCTTAATGACCAGGAACGCCACGCCTAAAAAAATAGTCGCAACCAGCCACCGGAAGATCTGTGGCCGATGACTTTTCGCCGCCGAATGGACCGCAAGCGCCATCGTGAGGCTGCTCGTCAAAAGCAGGATGGAATTGATTGTGCCGAACAGTACATCCGTATGCCTGCTGGCCGCAGCAAAGGCAGGAAGGTAAAAATGCCGATAAACAAGATAGGCAAGAAATAATCCTCCAAAAAACAGAACCTCTGTCCCAAGAAATATCCACATCCCCAGCAACGAAGCTTCAGCCTGCTGGCGCGCATCTTCAAATTGTTTGGCAACCACGGGAGGGTTTTCATTCGTACTCATGCTCTCCCCTTTCATTCAAAGGTGGATAATTATAGGCATCTTCAGTAACGACCGGCGTTTCATTGAAGTTGTCCTTTGGCGGGGGTGAAGAAGTTTTCCATTCCAGGCCGGTCGCACCCCAGGGGTTGGCTCCTGCCCTTTTGCCATTTCGCAATGACCAGAGGAAATAGATCAAGGGCAGCAAATAACCGATGCCCAGGATGCTGGCCCCGGCTGTAGAGAGCACATTATAAACCTGAAATTCCGGCGCGTAATCGTGCACCCGTCTTGGCATTCCCAGGTATCCAAGGATGAATTGCGGGAAAAAGGTCAGGTTGAAGCCGACAAATAAAATAATTGCCGCCAATTGGGCCAGTTTTTCAGGATAAAGACGCCCGGTGATCTTTGGCCACCAATAATGCAAACCACCCATAAAGGCGGTCACCATGCCCCCGACCATGATGTAATGAAAGTGAGCGACGACAAAATAGGTGCCGTGCACATGGACATCGACCGCCAGAGTCGCCAGAAAAAGACCGGTCAGGCCGCCAATGACAAAGAGGCCGATGAAGGAAAGCGCATAAAGCATCGGCGCCTCCAAAGAAATGGAACCGCGATACAGCGTCGCCGTCCAATTGAAAACTTTTATGGCCGATGGGATCGCCACCAGGAAGCTCAGAATGGAGAAGGCCATGCCTGCATAAATAGATTGGCTGCTCACAAACATATGATGGCCCCAGACAAGAAACCCGATGACAGCGATCGCGACGCTGGAGAAGGCGACAAAATGATAACCGAAAATCTTTTTTCGCGAAAAGCATGGGATCAATTCGCTTACTACACCCATCCCCGGCAAGATCATGATATAAACCGCCGGATGTGAATAGAACCAGAAAAGATGCTGGAACAGCACGGGATCACCGCCAATTTTGGGATTAAAAATGCCCACTCCCCAGAGACGCTCAATACACATGAGCGCCAGGGTGATCGCGAGGACCGGGGTGGCCAACACCAGGATTATGCTCGTCGCAAACATGGACCAGATGAAGAGCGGCAACCGGAACCAGACCAGCCCCGGCGCGCGCATCTTTTGGATAGTGATGATAAAATTCAAGCCGGTGAGGATGGAGCCGAAGCCGGCGATGAAGATTCCCAGGGCCATTTCCACGACATGAGAATTCGAGTAGGCGCTGCTGTACGGCGTATAAAAGGTCCAGCCGGTGTCCACGCCTCCAATGATGATCGCATGGAAGGCAAAAAATCCGCCCAGCATGAACAAGTACCAGCTTAACAGATTCAAACGGGGAAAGGCGACGTCGCGCGCGCCGATCATCAAGGGGATCAGGAAGTTGCCGAGCACGCTGGGAATCGAGGGGATCAGGAAAAACCAAACCATCAAAACGCCGTGGATGGTGAATAACCGGTTATAAGTATCTGAAAGGACGAGATCACCCTGGGGGGTAAGCAAATTAATCCGCATCAGCGCCGCGGCGGCGGCAGCGATGACGAAGAAAAACATGATGGAAAACAAAAACAAAAGTGCGATGCGTTTGTGGTCCGTGGTCAACAGCCACGACCTGACCGTCGCACCGGCGCTCAAATAACTTTGTTCTGCCTCTGGTTTAGGTTTCATTGGTGATTTTCCGGTGATTCACCGCCGATGCTTTTGATGTACGCGATCACCTGCAATAACTGTTCTTCACTGAGGTGACCTTCGTAGGTGGGCATCAATGACTGGTAGCCTGCCACGATCTGGGAGGATGGCAGCAGGATGGAATCGCGAATGTATTTATCGTCCGCACGCACAAAAGTGCCGTTGTTTAAGGGAACAAGTTTTCCATAGAGGCCCGCCAGGGGTGGGGCATGGACCGTCTGGCTGTTCACATGACAGCCGCTGCAACCCAACTCCCGGAACAATCTTTCGCCGACCTGCGCCAGGGTATCCCGGGGCGCACCGCGGGCGAGCCATTCCTCGTATTCTGCGGCCGTCATCACATAGACTGTGCCCTGCATCTCCGCATGGCTGGCGCCACAGTATTCTGAACAATAAAAGCGATAGTCGCCCACGCGCGTCGCTTGAAACCATTCGGTGGTGAACCGCCCGGGCACCACGTCCTGTTTGATGCGGAAGGCCGGAATGTAAAAACTGTGGATCACATCCTCGGATGCCAGGGTCAATTTCACTGCCTGCCCCACCGGGACATGCAATTCATTGATTTCACTGTTGCCCTCCGCGTGTTGGATCTTCCACATCCATTGTTTGCCCACGACATTGATCTCCAGGGCATTCGGCGGCGGGACTTCCTCGTAAAAATAGACATCAGCCCCCCAGGCAAACAGCCCCAGGGCGATAAAGGTGGGAATCAATGTCCAGGTGATTTCGATTTTGGTAGTGGAATATTGTTGCGCCGCCCGGTCTGCTTTTTTCCCGCGGCGGTATTTGAACAGGAAAAAAATGATCGGCAAAAAAACCAAGGCGAGGATGAAGGCGCTAAAACCAAGCAAAAAGAAATACAAATGGTCCGTTTGGGCAGCGGTCGTAGAGGCTTCTTTTGGAAAAATGGGCAGCGTCATGATGGCCTCTTTGGTTTATGCCGGGCCGGGATAAAAATAACCAACCCCACCGCCAGCATCGTTGCCACTCCCGCTGCCCGCACGATAAGGATCACCAAATGTCCGTATTTCCCGGTTAGCGGAGAGTAATGAAAACACAGCAAAAAAAGTTCATCGATGGGAGAACCGATCTTCCTGGCACTGGCATCATGCAAGGCGGCATCCAGTTGGTCAGGCGCGAAAGTCACTCCAAAAAAATAATGTGAAACTTTTCCTCCCGATGTCAGGACAACCAACCCGCTTGGGTGCGCGAACTGTTTCACTTTAGAATCATAAGCATAATGGAAACCGACCTCGTCAGTGAGCGCCCGGATGGATATCTGGCCGCCTGTCAAAAAATGCCACCCATCCGCGTGGCCACGACGATAGATTCTTAAATAATCCTGTTTCTTTTCAGACGCAAGTTGCGGGGTTTCCGTTGGGTCGATGCTGACAAAAATCACATCGAACTGATCTCCCACCGTCCATTTTAAGTCCTGGAAGCATTCCGTCGCTCCGTTTAAGGTCAATGTGCACAACATCGGGCAACCGTAGTAACCCAGAATCAATACTGTTGGCTTCTCTCCAAAATAATCACTCAATCGGACCTGCTTACCTGTTTCGTCGTGAAAAAGCAGGGCCGGTGAGATTTGCGCACCCAATTTCTGGTCAAATTTGATCTGGAGCAGTTGTTCGTCTGATAAAGAACCATTAGTGGCGGCGTTGACGAAAAATTCAGCCAGGAATAGAACGCAGGTTATCAATAATGTTTTCATGGTTGTTCCGGCCTTTCCTGGATCAATCGCAATGCAGAGACTCCGGTTTGGGAAACCCCGTTGGTTCGTGAAGGCAGCCCGCGCTGCAGCAGCAAGTCCATTGCGCGATCAATGGGGATCCGGATGATTTCATTCGAACGATCCACCCATCCATAGGTGTTCAGCTTTTGATTTTGCGCCACCAGGATCGAAATCATTTGCGCATGCCCGTCATCAATCTCCAGATTTGGTTTGGGAAACCGTTCCAGCGGCTTTAGGTCGGGCGCGGAAATGATCCCGAGCGGTCGCATGGATTGCATGGGACGGGAGCGGGAAAGCCAATGGATGAAAAGGGCGGTCGTTACCAGGCTGGCCAGCAGCATTACTCCCGCCGAAACGGCAAAAATCATGGCGTAGCGCAATTGGGGTTCGCTTGCCTCGTGCTTGCGCTCGAGTGAATCCCGGGAAACCAGTGATGATACGGGGTTATTCGGCATGAGCGGATTGAATAGCAGAATTTTCCATCCGAGGATCATTGCGGGCCAGCAACGGGTGACGTTTCAAGTTCCGGGCAAAAACACCCAGCCAGATCCCACCGATGCCGGCCCATGCGGTAAAATCCGTCCAATGCAATCGGATCGCGGGATAAAAGGTCGGAACGATGAGCCAAAAGACTTCCAATATGAAGGTAAAAAAGATCAGTCCCGCTATCACGGTTAAACGCGTTGCACTTTGGGAGTTCGCGCGGAACAGCAACAGGAGAAATGGCGCAAAAAAATGAAAGAGGGCGATGGCCCCAACGAGCCATTTCCAGTCCCCGGCAATACGATGGAGATACCAATCGATCTCATGCGGCTGGTTCCCTGAATAAATGATGAGCAATTGGGAAAAGGTGACATAAGTCCAAAACATCACGAACGTCAGCAGCAGATTTCCCAGGGAATGAAAATTTTCCATCTCCACGACATTTTGAAACGGCGCCACCCGGCGAAGCCATGCCAGCAGAATGGTAGCAAAGGCGAAAGCGACGAGCACTTGTCCGGCCAATAAGATCACTCCGAACACGGTCGAGAACCAGGCCGGCTCCATGGACATGACCCAATCTATGAACGCAAAGGTGATGGTGAACGGAACGATGACGATCCCCGGACCGCTTAAGGCCCGCATTCCGGTTATCCGTTCCGTATGGGGGGTGTCATCCTGTTGTAAGGACCACTTTCTTAGGTACGCCGCCAGCAAAATCCAAGCGCTAAAAAAGAAAACGGCGCGCGAAAAAAAGGCCAGGGCGTTTTCATAAGAAACTTTTTGCTGGAGGATTGTATCATTGGCCACCTGCGCGGGCCTTGCCCACGGATAGAGCTCCGGCAAACCAAACAGGATCGGGATAAAAAACAAGGCCATTAACGGCAACGTCATGTATCCGGCCTCAAAAAATCTGCGGGTTGGGTTCCCCCAACATCCGCCGGTGAGATAATGGATCATCGCCACCAATAAGCATCCAAGCGATAGACTGATCCAAAAGACAAAGGCAAAGAGCCAGGCAATAAAAAATTCATGTTTTTCCACTGCCAGGCCGATGCCGCTCAAAACCAGAAAAAAGGTCCCGGCAATGACGGAGATTTGCTGCAGCCGTTCCAATCGGAGGTTGATTTGCTTCATGGCGCGGCCTCCAGTTTTGCCAGTTCGTTGGCCGGAACATCAGCAGGGGTTGCTGATTCGCTTAATTGCAGCGCCCGGATGTACGCGGCGATCGCCCAGCGGTCTTCCGGGGTCACGCGCGAAGCATAGGAATACATCACACCATATCCCCGGGTCATCACGTCAAAAAAATGACCGATCGGCGCGCTGCGCAGGCGATCAATATGGTAAGAGGGGGGCGCGGGGAAACCCCGCTGGACAACGATGCCATTGCCTTCACCGGTCTGGCCGTGACATGGCACACAATTGATCTCAAAACGTTGCTGCCCGCGCTCAAGAATTTCACGCGTGATAGGATAAGGGAAGGTCGTCACCAGGTTTGTCCCGATCATCCCGGTATCAAATGTTTCATCGTATAGCGGACCGTTGCGGGCAACCGTATGCGGGGGGATCGGGCGCGAATCCATTCCGTTTGCGAAAAAATCATTCTGCCCCAGCGGCTCGGATTTCGGCTGCTCAAACATATCGCGGCGGCAGCCGGTCACAACCAGGACAGCCAAAAGCAGGCAGCGGATGAAAGAGAGTGGCGCGGATCGACCTCTTTCATGAAAATCCATTTTCATTCTGTCACCTCCGAAATCTGTTCCGGCTTGAGGGCTTCCAGAAATTTGCGGGTCGGGACCAGGCCGAATTTTGGATCCTCCGCTTCGATATAAAGAAAAAATTTGTCGGTCGAAGCCCGCGCAAATTCTGGCACGTTGAAAACCGGATGGTAAGGTTCAGGCAATCGGTTAAGTGCGAGCATGGCGATGATGGCCATAAGCGCGCCAGACAAAATGGTGAGTTCAAAGGTGATGGGAATGTACATCGGCCAGCTATTAAGCGGGCGGCCGCCCACATTGATGGGGTAACTCACCGTCATCGCGTACCATTCCATAAAATAGCCGCCAAGCCCCCCGCCAATTCCCGCAAGTAACACAAAGAATGGCACCAGGGATTTTTTATGCCCGAGGCCTTCCGCCAGTCCATCCACCGGAAAAGGCGTAAAAGCGTCCATCTTGCGATACCCATCGGCGTAAGCGCGTTTGGCAGCAGACAAAACATCTTTGCTGTCCGAAAATTCAGCCATTAATCCGCAGATATGTTTTTTCGTTTTCATTTTTTCTCTTCGACCAGCTTGCGGGTTTCATAGATGGCGATCATGGGCAGAAAGCGGATGAACAGAAAGATCAGGGTGCCAAACAACCCGACGCTGCCCAGCAACGTTGCCCAATCCCAAATCGTCGGATAATACATTCCCCATGCCGATGGTGTGAAATCTCGAGTCAGGCTGGTGATGACGATGACGAAGCGTTCCACCCACATCCCGATATTGATGGCGAGGGCAACAAAAAAGAGTGCGATGATGTTCGTGCGGATCTTTTTTGACCAGAGCAACTGGGGAATCAGCACATTGAGCAATATCAATACCCAAAAGATCCAGCCATAGGGCCCGAAAGCGCGATTGGTCATCATGGATTTTTCAAAAATATCGCCGCTATACCATGCCATGAATGCCTCCATCACGTAGCCATAGGTGACCATCATGCCCGTGGCGAGCATGATGTTCGCCATATTATTCAGGTGGCGGATGGTGATCAGATTTTCCAGGCCGTAAATTTTTCGGATCGGGATGACGATATTCAGCACCATTGCGAAACCCGAATAGATGGCGCCGGCAACGAAATAAGGCGGAAAAATCGTCGAATGCCAGCCGGGTACGATCGCCACTGAAAAATCAAAACTCACAACGCTATGCACGGAAAGGACCAACGGTGCCGCCAATCCTGCGAGCAGAAGATACGCCGATTGATGATTCCTCCAATGCGCCGCGGAACCGCGCCAGCCCAATGCAAAAATCCCATAAATGATTTTCTTCGTCCGTGAGGGCGCCCGGTCGCGCAAAGTCGCCAGATCGGGAACCAGTCCGATATACCAGAAAATCAACGAAACCGTAAAATAGGTACCCACTGCAAAGACATCCCAGACCAATGGACTGCGGAATTGTGGCCAAAGTCCCATCGTGTCGGGATATGGAAAGAGCCAGTAAAAGACCCATGGCCGGCCAAGATGCAACAAGGGAAACAATCCCGCGCAGGCAACGGCGAACAACGTCATCGCTTCCGTCAACCGGTTGATGGAGGTGCGCCATTGCTGGTGCAACAGGAGAAGGATCGCCGAAATGAAAGTGCCGGCATGGCCGATCCCGATCCACCACACGAAATTCACGATCGCAAATCCCCATGCAATTGGGATGTTGATGCCCCAAATGCCGACGCCCCGATAGAACAACCAGGAAACGGCGAACAAAAGCATCATCAGCAAGGTGAACGCGAGGCCCGCGCCAAACCACCAACTGCGCGGTTGTTTTTTAGTCAGGACAATCGAACCGATCTCTTCCGTGACCGATTCGAAGCTTTGCTCACCCGTCAACCATCTGGACGAATTTCCCGGCGGGGAAAGTTCGGCCCCCTGATTTGGAGTATTGATTTCGGGGTTTGGGGTCATGCGGTAAGCCCGGGATTGGGATTCCGAAGTTTTGCCAGGTAAGTCGTTCGCGGGCGGGTATTCAACTGGCCAAGCATGGAAAAATTTAATTGATGGGCTTTTAATTTTGAGACGCGGCTTGCCGGGTCGCCCAGATCGCCAAAGATGATGGCGTTGGCCGGACAAACCTGCTGGCAAGCGGTTTGGATTTCGCCGTCAGCGATCTTTCGGTTTTGCTCTTCGGAACTGATGCGCGCCAAGCTGATGCGCTGGATGCAGTAGGTACATTTCTCCATGACCCCGCGCCAACGAACGGTCACATTCGGATTTCGCATGGACTTGAGGCTGGGCGTGTCGTAATCCGCATATTGGAAAAAGTTGAAACGGCGGACTTTGTAAGGACAATTGTTCGAGCAATATCGGGTGCCGATACAGCGGTTATAAACCTGCAAATTCAAGCCCTCCTTGTCATGGACGGTCGCCCCCACAGGACAGACGATTTCGCAGGGCGCATTTTCACATTGCATGCACGGAACAGGTTGATGGGTTGTTTGCGGATTTTCCGGAGAGCCTTTGAAGTAAGAATCCACACGGATCCATTGCATGATGCGGCCGGCGGCGACCTGCTGTTTGCCGACGACTGGAATGTTGTTTTCCGACTGGCAGGCCAGCACACAGGCACTGCAACCAATGCATGCGCTCAGATCAATTGCCATTCCCCAGCGATATCCGTCGTACTTGAACTCCTGGGGGTTATATAACGTGTTATTTTCCGAAGGGGATTCGGAATTCGCTTTGACGAAATCGGGATCGTTTTGATATTCGTCAACGGTTCCCTCGCGGAGAATCTGTCGTTCATCCGAATCGATGGCGTGCTGGGTTTGGGTGGTGACCAATGGATGACTGCTACCGGTTTTTCTTAACGTAGCGCCGTCCCCGAACCAAAGCGCATTGGAGGGCCGTAATGGATAAATATTGAAGCCGGTTCCTGTCGCGACGGGTCCAGCCTTACTCCGGCCATAGCCATAATGAAGAGCGATGCTGCGGTCAGCCTGGCCGGGAGTGATCCATACCGGCACCGGTAATTTCCGGTTTTGAAATCCCAATTCAACGATATCGCCATTGGACAATTGTTCCCGTTCAGCCAACGCGGGCGAAACCAGTGCCGCGTTATCCCAAACTAATTTGGTGACGGGTTTGGGTAGTTCCTGGAGCCAGCCGTTGTTCGCAAATCGCCCGTCCAGGATGGTTGGGTCGGCCTGAAATGTGATTTCCAGCCGGTCGGAGACAGAATTGGGCGAAGGAAGCTCAAACGGACGCAGGGAAACTTTTATTGGAGGGAGGGCGGTGTTCTGGATCAACCCATCATGCAAGGCCCGGCGCCAGTCGGTTTCAAAATCGGAAGTGTTTGGCAGGCTCCAAAAGTCCCGCACAATCTCATAGTCGCTGCGTCCGGGCGGTGAAATCATCGCATCCAACACTTCATGCGCGGATTTTCCGGCGTAGAGCGGCAGGATGAGTGGTTGGATGAGTGAAACCGTGCCATCAAAGGCGCGGGCATCGCCCCACGATTCCAGGAAATGATTTTGCGGAATGTGCCAATGGCAAAGCGCGGAAGTTTCATTTACGTCAGCACTCAAATGGACTGAACATTTTGCGCGGGCCAGAGATTGCGAGAATTGAAAATCAGTCGGGGCATTGAACGCCGGATTGCCACCAAGGATGAGCAGCGTCTCAACCGAATCCGCGTTCAACGCCTCAACTAATTGGCGAAGCGATTCAGTTTGATTGACCGGCTCTGCTACGGCGCTGCTGGTGAACACCACAGTGTTTCCAATGTTGCCGAGGAAATCGTTCAGCAAATGTCCCAGCGCATGAATGGCGGGCGGCTGGTTCTCTCCGACAATGACCATGCTCGCGCCGCGATTTGCCAAAAGGTCCGCGGAGAGAGCCGAGACCCATTTTTCAAAGACAGAATCAGACGCCAGGGACGCGGTATTTGGGATAGCGCCAAGTTTTTGCGCCAGGGCCAGGGCAAAGTTGCCGACTTTATTAGAAGGCAATGGCAAACGATGTTCCGCGTTGGAACCGGTGACGGTTGGTGAACTTTCGATGACGTACAGCCGGTTGAAATCCGCCGTCACAGACGAAGCGCGGCGGCGATCGGCAAAATCGCGGGCATAACGGACGCTGTTCGGATGCCGATACAAAAAATCCGAATCGAGCGAAAGAATGATTTTTGCCGGGGCGAAGCGATAGTGCGTCTCAACGATTTCGCCAAAGGCCAACGCCGCGCCTTCGTGGACATTGTCGCGATTGGCAGGCTCGAACTGGTGCCAGGTCGCTTTGGGATATTTTGTCAGCAACTGATGGACCTGCGCGACAAGAGTGGGGGAGGTGATCGTTTCAGTCAAAAGTCTCAATCCAGCGCCGTTGCGGGATTGTTCGCGTTGTTGCAATGCGGAGGCAAAATTTTCCCAGGTAGCCGGCGTGCCGTCATTCAGAACGGCTTGCGAACGTGCCGGGTCATAAAGGTCCAACAACGATGCCTGGTGAAAAATGTTCGTGGCGCCCAGGCTCGCGGGATGGCCGGGATTGCCTTCAATTTTTGTGGGATGGCCTTCATGACTCTCAACGAGAAGACCGGTGGCAAATCCGCCTAAAGTCATCGCCGTCGCAAAAAACATCGGCCGACCGGGGACCAATGCCTCTGGTTGATCGACGTAGGGAACGATTTTTGCGAGGGGCTGGCGGGTACAGGCGGGCAGGCCGGCCAGGGCGAATGAGGCGCCCATGAGTTTGAGAAAAGTCCGGCGGTCAAAATTTTTCAATTCGGAGGCCCCGGGGGCAAATTCACGGTGCAGATCTGCCTGAAATTTTTTCGAGCCGGAAAGTTCATCGAAACTTCGCCAAAATGATTTTCGTATTCGTAAATCTTCAATCATAAATCGAAAATTCATCGGTGGCACATGCTGCAGTCCGTGAGCTGTTCGGTATGGACCTGGTAATCGGCGACCAATTTTTTGCCGAGAGCGAGTTGGTTCGTCGCGACCCAATTAAGGTTAAATACTTCATCGCGGGGGCGGATGTATTTTCCCGGATCACGATGGCAGTTGAGGCACCATTTCATATAGAGGGTGTGGGATTTCCAGGTGAGGGGCATCTGGTCAAGTTGGCCGTGGCAGGTCACGCAGCCGATCCCGCGGTTGACATGGACACTATGGTCGAAGAAAACAAAATCCGGCGTGCGGTTGACGCGATTCCATCGCAGGGGTTCGCCGGTGGCCAGGCTGTCCCGGACCGGGGCGAGCATCGGCGCGTCTTTCCACACCTGCGAATGGCACGTCATGCAGGTTTCCGTGGGGGGCATCCCGGCGAACGCCGATTTTTCCACTGTCGTATGGCAGAACCGGCAGTCGAGTCCCAATCCATAGACATGATGCTTGTGGCTGAACGGGACCGGTTGAGAAATTGGAGTCATATCACGAGTCGTCCAGGGCGACCAATAAACGGCATAAACCACCCACCCGCTTGCGCCGATCAACAACACAATCGCTGCCAGTCCCGCCCGCACAATGGTGTTGGAACGGGGGCGAAAAATTTGCGCCATAGCTTGTTCTGCTTATCGCGGAATAACCTTAGCTGTCGTTATGCCAGTTGGGCGCGTCGAGAAAGTTGAAAAGTATTGAAAAACGCCTGAATGCAATCGGTAAACTGCACGAAGGGCGATGGGGATGATTGCAGATTGCAGGAAGAATAAATTTTGTCTGCCACACGTATCTCTGTGGCCTTGCTTGCAAATTCGCTCTTTTCAACTGACGTTGCTGATAAATTAATTATGAACTCGATTCAAAATTCCATGGACCACTTTCTCGGTTTGGGCGTCGTCGCGCAGCAATTGACCTTTGCGGAGATGTCCTTTCGCAGCGTCATTGTGGTGGTGGCCACCGTGGCCATGATCCGGCTGGCGGGGCGGCGGTTCATCGCGCAACGCAATCCCTTGGATGTCATGTTGGCCTTCATCCTGGGTTCAATGCTGGCGCGCGATATCAACGGCTCGTGCGCATTTTTTGCGACGCTCGGCGCGGGCTTTGTCATCGCTTTGCTCTATCGCGCCATGGCGTTTTGGGCATACAAATCGGACAGCATTGGACGCCTGCTCAAAGGGGTGCCGGAAGAACTGGTGAAGGACGGCGAAATCCGTCCGCATGCCATGTTACGCCACCAAATCAGCCATAATGATTTGGCGGAGGACCTGCATTTGATCGGGCACGCGGAGAATGTTGGCCAGGTCAAACTCGCGCGCATCGAGCGCAGTGGCGATATCAGCGTCCTGCGCAAACCCCAGATCTATACTGTGAATGTTGAAAAGGGGGTGCAGACCATTCAAATCCAGATTGCCTGACATAGCACCGTTACCAGCGTTGCCGGGTTCAGGCTTATTAAGATTTTGGAATCATAAGAGATGATTCGGAAACTCAAGCACTGTTGCTAAATTTCTCCATTGTAGTTTGTCAGGATGAACCAAATCGCCTTCCCAAGATCGCACCAAAGCAGTCGGAATCCCTATTTTTGCCGCCAAATGATATGGGGCCAGATTCTTCGCAATTCTTTGGGTGCGAATCCATTTCCCAAGCGAATTATTGCGCTTTTGTGGTAAATTGGCATTGCTCCGCTTTTGTGGATTTTGGCTTAATTTTACATGAATTTGACGTTGTGCAATACCCATCAGAGCTACTAGCCTCCGAGGAGAGGGAGAAACGCTCGACGCTTTAGTTGAAATACGGTTAGGTGGAATCTCTCAGTAAGTCATTCTAAAATCAAAAAAACTCTCTCTGTTCCTTCTCCTGGGGGTATCAGGCAAAGCCAAAACCGCTGCTATCAGCGTTTGACGAGCGGATACAAATTCGGGCAGCAGCCCATCGTCTGGCAGAAGGCCTGGCTGAAATGACTCATGCTGGAATAACCCACTTCCATCGCCGCTTCGGTGACGTTGAATTTTCCCGAGCGCAGCAGCTCCGCCGCCCGCTCTATCCGCAACTGGCGAAGATATTGCGGGATCGTCACGCCCAGTTCCTGGGAAAAAGTGCGGCTCAAATAGAACGGACTGCAACCCACGCGCCGGCCCAGTTCCAGCAAGTCCGGCGGCTCGGCGAGATTCCGGGTCAACAACTCGATCACTTTTTGCACCCGCTCCTGCGCCGTGTGCTTCTGTCGTTCGCAGAAAAATTCCTTCTCCGCCGCGACAAAGAAAAATTCCGACATCAATTCGAGGACCTTGCCCTCAAACCATACTTTGCGGCCGGCGAGCGGCACGGGCGGATTTCGCAATGCCGGGACCATCCGTTGCTGCTCCGCGGTGAGTTTGCGCGTTTCCGAAACTTCGCTCGCGCCCCGGTTTCCGGACAGGGCAGTTTGGATTTGCGGATGCAATCCCGTTTTCGACGGGCCGATGCGGCTCTTCAGGAAGTCCCGGGAAATCTCGATGGTGATGAACTGGTGCCGTTGTTCCGGCAAACGATGCGCGTTCAGAAGCCGGCGGCCGCAGGAATAAAATGTGGCGCTCGCCGGGGGCAACGCCTGCTTCTTTCCGTCCGCAGAAAATTCCGCCTCACCGTCCACGTTCAAACAGATCTCCACGCTGTCCGGATGAAAACTTTCGGCCAGATCCACCGGCGCGGTGGATTTGAAGTCGTGCCATTCGATGCTGAAACCGTTCTCGCGAAAGCCCGCCCAGAGCGGACGCCAGCCCTCGCCAAAAGCGCGCCAGACGTTCGCCTCGCTAAACTGCCGGGAACGGTCCTTCTTCGGAACAGCCGAATTCATCCTATAAAGTATCTTTATTTCAGGGCCTTGCGCCACCTTATTTTTCGGTGCCGTTCGGTCCGATGAACAATGGCAGGTCATGCTCTGGCCTTGTCCTGATAATTGGTGACAGACAACAAGATGCGCGGGAAACGTTTATAGCGTATTGTTTCCAGACGCTATGACCCTCCCGTATTTGACAAGCCGGACACTTTGCCGATGGCCATGCTGGCTATTGGCGGTATTGGCAATGCTGTCGTGGCAACTTGCGGCGCGGGCCGACCAGATTATTTATGACGATTCGCTGGAGAGCGGCTGGGCAAATTGGAGCTGGGCCACAGTCAACCTGACCAACATCAGCCCGGTGCATTCAGGCGCTGATTCCATCAGTGTAAGTTGCACCAATTACGGGGCGCTGTATCTGCATCATGATGCATTCGCTCCGGGCGGCACCACTAACCTCACGTTTTGGATCAATGGCGGCAACGGCGGCCAACCCATCAAAGTGCAGGCCACCACCAACGGCGTCGCCCCGAACGTCTCTTACTCCTTTACCGCCGTCAATCAGGCCTGGGAACAAATCGTCATCCCGCTCAGCGCGTTGGGCATCACCACGCAAACCAACATGGACGGCTTCTGGATCCAGGGTAATTCCTCCGCGCAACTCAACACGTTCTATATCGATGACATCGCGTTGGTCACCAATATCGTCTCGACCGGCACCAACGCGACGGTGACCATTAACATCAATGCCCAGGCGAACCGCAATCCCATCAGTGCCATGATTTATGGCGTGGCGTTTGCCTCGTCGAACGAGTTGACCGATTTGAATTTCACCATGAACCGCTCGGGGGGTAACAACGAAACGCGATACAACTGGCAGTTGAACTGCCATAACCTCGACTTCGATTATTATTTCGAGAGTTATCCGGATTCCAGCGCTGTTCCCGGCGCCACGGCCGACGCTTTCGTGGCCAACAGCAAGGCGGCGGGCGCGCAGCCCATGATCACCATTCCCATGATCGGCTGGGCGCCTTTCCTGGGTCCTGGCCGGGGCAAACTCTATAGTTATTCGGTCGCCAAATATGGCCCGCAGACTTCCATCGATCCCTATTTAACGGACGCCGGCAACGGCATCAGCGTCACCAATAATACTCACATCACCTGGAACGATCCGACCGACGCGAATTTTCCGACCAACGTGCTTTTCGAGCAGGGCTACGTCCAACATCTCATGAGCAATTGGGGTTCGTCCACCAACGGCGGCGTGCGCTATTACGTCATGGATAATGAGCACAGCATCTGGTTCTCGACGCACCAGGACATTCATCCCGTGGGACCGACGATGCAGGAGATCTGGAGCAAGATGTTGGCGACCGCCAGCATGGTCAAATCCAACGACCCCAATGCGCTGGTCATCGGCCCGGAGGAATGGGGTTGGCCCGGATATCTTTACAGCGGGTACGACCAGCAATGGTCCGGCCAGCGCGGAGATTATAATCCCACGGATTATCCCGACCGCGCGGCGAACGGCGGCTGGGATTATATCCCGTGGCTGCTGAACCAATTCCATCAATACGCCCTCACCAACAACAACCAGCGATTGCTCGATTACCTCACCGTTCACTGTTACCCACAGGAAAATAATGTCAGCGGCGATGCCGTGGACACCGCCACCGAATTATTGCGCAACCAATCCACCCGCGTGTTTTGGGACACCAACTACGTCGATCCCAGTTGGATCAACAGCATCATCATGCTCGTTCCCCGGTTGAAGAATTGGGCCGCCACCTATTATCCGGGCACGAAGACCGGCGTCACCGAATATAATTGGGGCGCCGAAGCGTCCATCAACGGCGCGACCGCGCAAGCCGATATCCTGGGCATCTTTGGCCGGGAAGGCCTGGACCTGGCGACGCGTTGGACCACGCCGGCGAACACCACTCCGACCTATCTGGCGATGAAGATGTATCGCAATTATGACGGCAACAAATCCACTTTCGGCGATACCAGCATCCAGACGGCTACGCCCAACCCCGATGTGTTGTCCGCCTATGCCGCCGTGCGCAGCAGCGACGGAGCGATGACGCTCATGGCCATCAACAAAGACATCACCAATGCCACCCCGATAACTGCGAACATCACCAACTTCCTCGCTCTCGGCACGGCCCAACGCTGGCAACTCACCTCGGCCAACACCATCAACCAACTTTCGAATGTCACGCTCACGAACGGCGTTCTCAGCGACATGCTCCCGGCCCAGAGCATAACGCTTTACGTGCTGCCCGGCGTAGCGCCTTTCAACCTGCATGTCGTCCCGGGGAATACCACTGGCCAACTGACCCTTTCGTTCGGCGGACAAACGGGGCTGACGTATATCGTCCAGTCTTCCACCAACCTTTCTCACTGGACTGGCGTCAGCACCAACACATTGGTCAGCAACTCCTTCCCCTTCGTGGTCAATGAGACCAACTCGGCCAGTTATTTCCGCAGCCTGCTTGTCATGCCATAAGAGGCAGGGCGCGTCACGCAACGGTCGCAAAGTTTTTGAAGATAGAATTCCTTAGCGCCCTTTGCGAGCCTGGCGTGAGATTCATTTTCTTGTTGCCTCCCCCACTCCCTGTCCTATGATTCCATTAAATCCGAAGCGGGCATCATGTTTATGGAAACGGGTACATGCGGGAAATTGGTTGCGCCGAAACTCCAAACGGCAGGCGGGGAATCCAAGCCTCATCCCATCGCCAAGCAGTGTTATTCCACCGATGGTAGCGGCTTTATCCGCAAAACAGGTTAAAGGCTTGGACTTTGAAAATCCCATAAAATGTTAAATAAATAATATGAGCACAACAAAAGCAGCTGGCGATGATTTCACCATAAGCATATATCCAACTACAGTAACAGTAGGCGATATCAGATCACTTCTCTCACGCCTGAAACAGAACGAGAACTCTGCAAAACAGCCGATAATCAATTTCATCCATCATCGGCTTTACAACAGATATATTCAACCGCTGCTGCATATTCCTAGAGAATTTAAAAGCGGATTTTTAATAATAGCATCCTCATGCCTTTTGATTGAGACATTACAGTCATTTTATGAAGGCCTAGATAATACTAAAGGGATGAGCAATGAATCATTTAAAGCATTTTTTGAAAGAGAAAAAAAGTTTTTCCCTGGATTTGCAAAATGTTTCCCAAAATCATTTACAAAGGAGAAAAATAATAATTTCTACACTAACATACGGTGCGGCATTCTCCATCAGGCAGAGACGACAGGTGGTTATAGTATTTTAAGGGATAAATCACCACTGTTTGACGCTGATGAGAAAACCATCAACGCCAATAAATTTGTAAAGGCGCTGGAATTGAGTCTTGATAATTATATCGTCATTTTGGGTTCATCACCCATTAGTACCGCTATTTGGCAAAATGCGATAAAAAAAATTTCCTTTATATGCAATAACTGCCAAAGCTAAAGTTTTGAAGGCGACAAAGTCCACTATTCAATTAGGTATTAAAGGCCATGTGTTATCTTAACGGTTTTTTTGGGACCCAGATTTATGGATGATAAAAGACTTCCTGATCTGGGACCGCTCCTGACTCCTCAAAAGGAATTTGGGGTAGTCGTCAAACAGGCCGTGGAATCACAGACGGTTCACGCGCCCAGAGTCGACCTTCTTTTCGTACGGTTTAAGGAAGCAACGCCAGATGAAAATGGGCTCGCAGAAGTTGTCTGCAATCAGGTTATTAACTACGCCATCCCAAAAAACAAAATTATAGAAGTGCAAAAGCAAGCAGTTGCCAATCCATCAGACGTAAGCATTTGGAGCAAGATTGTAAGTGAGGCGCGTAGAGCTTTTATCGCGTACAAACCCACTCCTTCAACCGACAAACCGCAGTCACGATATAGCGAAGTTGGAGAAGTAATCGCATTCTGTGTTGCATCTCATTTTTTGAATGCTGGCCAGGTCGCAGCAAAAATGGCCTTGAAGACGAACAGTGAAATGCCGGTATATGGATTGGACGGCATCCATGTGAAAGTTGAAACCGACGGAATATTAACTGTCTTCTGTTTAGAGTCAAAAATGGTAGGCAATGCGAAATCAGGTGGAGAACAATATGCCAAGTCGGCCGCTGGATTTGCTAAAGACCGAAAACACAAATTGAATGAGCAACGCATTGCACGTGATTTGAGTAACTTGGATATTTTAGATGGTGCAGTTAGGGAATCCGCTCTGGCCTATTTTGATCCGTATAGCGAGGAACAAGGAAAAGTTCGAGAACGTTTTGTCGGAATTATAATTTATGATGAGCCTGGATATATCGACAAACTTACCGTAACAGACGCCATCCCCATTGACACTCACCAGAAACATTTTGTAGCGAAGTTTGAGTCATTACATGGAGAATTTTCACAAAATATCACTACTGCTCTAAAGAATCAAAACGTCGAAGCTGGAACGTGCAGAGCATTTTTTTTAGCAGTCCCAAGCACAGCACGATTAAAAGAACTTTTTTCAAAAGAAATGAGCAATGACCACATTCGCCAATAGCCTTGTTGCCCGCATACGGAGCAATCCCGCATTTTGGGCTGATATTGAAGCTGTCTCATCTCTCGCGATGAGCCGACTTGTTCCCGGCATTCAGAGACCAGCAGCAAATGGAATTGGCCAGAATTGTGTCAGGCGTTTGTTGCAATCTGCCTCTGTGTTCTCACAAGCTCAAGAAGACATCAATAAAACTCTTGCCCAAGATTTAGCATTCTTCTCTGCCGTGGCTTCAGATGATGAATATGACAAGGCTTTTGCAAAGGACATTTTTTACAGTTTGGGTAACCTGCCAGGAGCTGACCGCCTTTCCCAAGATTTGAATATCGAGGCTGGCTCGTTCAGGTCGTTTTTAAGACAAAAGTTGCTGAAAACAATAAATACAGTCGTAATTGACGAACGCGAACGTGCCTTAACTGATTTTCAACGTAACGTTTGGTCAGTTCTTCCAAATGCCAGCATCACAGCCATTTCAGCGCCCACGTCTGCTGGCAAATCATTCGTCGTGTTAGAGTATCTCTGCCAACAAGCCATTTCTGCAAATTCATTTACTGCAGTCTTTATTGCCCCAACACGTGCGTTACTCGGTGAAATACATGGAAAAATACATAACCGCTTAAGCCGGCACTTGGAAAACACTCGTATTTCTACCATCCCAACTTTGGATCGAGAAAATCGTGCAAAACAAATCTTCGTTTTAACACAGGAGCGATTGCAGGTTTTACTAGCGTCCTGGGAAGGCTCTTTCGATTTGGTCGTAGTAGATGAAGCACAAGCTATTGGCGATGAATCTCGCGGCATCATCTTACAGGATTGCCTTGAAGTCATAAGAGCACGTAGTAATGCAACACGTTTTTTATTCCTAGCCCCAGGAGCCTCAGGTTTCGAAGTTCTTAAACAAGCAATTGGTTTTATAAATATTGATGTTTCTCAAACTCAACTTTCTCCGGTAGTTCAAAATCGAATTATGGTTGAGCCTGTCGTTGGGAATCCAAATCAACTCGCCCTCACATTGCTCGCGGATGATCGCACTGTTCGATTGGGTTCGTTTGTGGCTGACCGCGGCTTCGCACATGCCGACACAAGGTTGGCAGCAGTGGCTTTGGAACTTGGCCGAAATGGCGGATCTCTCGTCTATGGCACTGGGCCTGCCAATGCTGAATTGGTGGCTGGACAAATTGCCTCCGCGCTTCCCACCACCGATTCCCCAGCATTGAGGGATTTGTCCAAATTTGTTGAAACACATGTGCATGTTAAATACTCGCTCGCAACAAATGTATTGAAGGGTGTTGGTGTGCATTATGGCAAGATGCCAAGCCTCTTGAGAGAGGCTTTAGAAGAAGCATTCAAAAATGGGCATCTCAAATATCTGGCCTGCACTACAACCTTGTTTCAGGGCGTCAACCTTCCTGCTCGGAATGTATTCATCGATACACCCACGCGTGGTCGTGGATCTGACTTGCTTGATGCTGCAGCACTTTGGAATTTTGCAGGTCGCGCCGGGCGATTAGGTCAAGATATTGTCGGAAATGTCTTTTTAATTGGATATAGCTCATGGGAAACAAAGCCATTGACCGAGCGTGCGAGATTTTCAATCACACCCTCATTCAAGAAAACTATTAATGAACAGCGAGACAAAATTGTCTCCTGCTTACGTGGCGAAGGAAATGTTGATGATGTGCGAGACCCCTACTGCGTTGCAGATACCGCCGCAGGATTGCTAATCTCAAGAGTTGCTCGAGGAACAATAGAAAAGTTTGTTGAAAGAACTTTGGGAGATTCCATTTCCTCTGAAATAAAAATTGAGCTTATTGAAGAAGCGACAAAAGCATTTAAGGCACTCGGATTACCTGCAGAAGCGATGATTGTTAATTGGACTGTCAACCCGTATGGGCAAGCGCGACTGCTTAAGAGATTCCGTGATAAAATCGAGCAGGGTCAAGTTGATGAATTAATCCCATTGCATCCATTTCCAATTTCCAAGGTAGTTCGAACGAGATATGTGGAGATTTTTAGCCGGATAAATAAATATATAGTCGGAAAAAATTATCCCAAGTTTTCTAACAAGTTGGCGTCGATCGGTCTAAATTGGATGCGAGGTTATCCGTTGCCTGTAATTATCAAAGACGCAATTAAATACGAAGAGAGTAATTCGCGAAGAAAAATTAATTACGATTCCACAATTAGAAAGGTATTTGATTTCGTCGAAGAGGTTCTCCGCTTCAAATATGTGCAGTTGGGCCGTGCCTACGTCGATCTTCTACGCTTTGCTCTGAATGAGGCCAAAATGGAGGCTAAAGCTCGATCTGTGTACGATTTCCCTTTAGCACTTGAGCTTGGAGTTTCATCAGTCGCTGGACAAGCTTTCATAGAACTTGGATTGTCTCGAATCACATCTTCTGCTTTGGAAAGTCTTATCCCTGACTCTGACCCAACGGTTGAAACCGCACGCAAATGGCTGGCAGATCTAAAAGGGAATGAATTTCCGCTTTCAAAAATAATTTGGAGCGAACTTAACCGTAAAGGACTTATTGCATCAAGCCTAGAACCATAATCAGTAATGTAACCTCCTTGGTAGCGTTCACATACCATCACTTCCCCTGCTCAAGCCCCGCCGCTCCTCTCAAGGCCGCAAACAGATTTTTCCCCGCTTCCTGCGCCACCGGTTTGGCGTCTTTGCCATCCGGTTCTTCGACCAATTCTGCCGGCAGTTCCTTGAGGAAACGCGAGGGATGGCAGGGCATCAGTTGGCCGTATTTCTTCCGTCCACCGCAATGGCTGATGACGAGCGAAGTCATCGCGCGCGTCACGCCCACATAAAACAACCGCCGTTCTTCATCCAACGTGCCTTCAACCGTTGAGCGCGAGTGCGGCAATAATCCTTCCTCCAATCCTACGATGAAGACGCGCGGAAATTCGAGGCCCTTGCAACTGTGCATGGTGATGAGGGTGACGGCGTCGCCGGTGTTTTCCTTTTCCTCCTCGCGCTCGGCATCGAGGGTGATGTCCTCGAGAAAACTTTGCAGCCGGGCCGCCGGCGTGGCGCCTGGCGTTCCGAAATTATCCAGCGTGGCGATGAGTTCGCGCAGGTTGCGGACGCGGTTCTCGCCTTCTTCGGGATTCTTTTCTGATTTCCGCAATTCCTCCAGGTAGCCGGTTTCGTCCAGGAAGCTTTCACTCCAAGCCTTCAGATTTGGGATTGCGGATTGCGGATTGCGGATTGGGGATTCCAGACCGGGGACTCCAGACTGGGGATGGTGGATTTGTATTTGTGCGCGGGTGCGTTCGACAAATTCGACAAAGGCCTCAATGCTTTCGCGGGTCTTGGTCTGGAACGTCACCTGCACCAGCGGATTTTTCATGGCGGTGAAGACCGAACATTTCCGCTCGTGGCTGGCGGCGAGCAGGCGTTCCATCGTCACGTTACTCAGGCCGCGCGCGGGCACATTGGCGATGCGGAGCAGGCTGATGTCGTCGTTCGGGTTGATGAACATCTTCAGGTAGGCCAGGAAATCGCGGACTTCGCGCCGGTCAAAGAAGCTTTGCCCGCCGATCAGATGATACCGCACGTTGCCCTGTCGCAACGCCGTTTCCAGCGGGCGCGATTGGATGTTGGTGCGGAAGAGGATGGCGTTATCCACCCACGGCACGCGATAGGCCCGCCGCGCGAATTCGATCTGCTCGACGATATTGCGGGCCTGGTCCTCGTCGTTGGTGTAGGCGCGCAGGATGATCTTGTTTCCCGGGCCTTTGTCCGACCAAAGTTGTTTGGGACGGCGCCGGGCGTTGTGCTTGATGATGGCGTTGGCCGCCAGGAGAATGGTATTCGTCGAGCGATAGTTCTGCTCGAGCTTGATGACCTTCACCGACGGGTAAAATTTCTCGAGTTCGAGCAGGTTCGCGATCTCCGCGCCGCGCCAGCCGTAGATGCTCTGGTCGTCATCGCCCACGACGCACAGGTTCTGGTGCTCCATCGCCAGCGCATGGATGAGCTGGAATTGCGAGGCGTTGGTGTCCTGGTATTCGTCCGCCATGACATACCGATATTTCTGGCGGCAGATCTCCAAGACGTCGGGATGTTCGGCAAAAAGTTTCAGGGTCAGCAGGATGAGGTCGTCGAAATCCACGGCGTTGCAGGCGTGCAAGGCGGATTCGTAGCGCGAACGCACGTGCTGGGCCAGGGCGCGGACATTTTCATCCGCATACGCGGGAGATTTTTCACCGCCATTCTTGAATTTGCTCAACCAGCTGAGGACCGCGCCGGGATCCATTTTCTCGCCCTTGGCGGAGATCTGCGCGAGGATCTTTTTGACGGCGCCGAGCTGCTCGGATTCATCGTAGATGACGAAATTGCGCTTGTATCCCAGCCGTTCGATGTGCTGGCGCAGGATGCGCACGCAGAGGGAATGGAAGGTGCAGATGGTCGGGCGATTGGCTTTATCCTCAAATTTTTCGCGGGGAATCAATTTGCCGATGCGTTCCTGCATCTCGCGCGCGGCCTTGTTGGTGAAGGTGACGGCGAGGATATTTCCCGGCGCGACGCCCCTGGCGATGAGATGCGCGATGCGAAAGGTGATGACCCGCGTCTTGCCGGTGCCCGCGCCGGCGAGGATCAGCACCGGGCCTTTGAGCGTCTCAACGGCGATGCGTTGTTGCGGATTCAATGAATTCAAATTCAACACGGGCGCGGAGTTTAAGGGGCAACGTGTCAAAATGGAAACGAAGAATACAGAATCAAGAATATTTAACAGGAGCCAACGGAGAAAATGGAGGAGAGCGTCTGCAGATTTACGCAGATGACACAGATTTTTTGGATAGAAATAGTAAAATGCTTTCGACCATCTCAGCCCTCACCCTGCCCTGCCTTAGGTCTCTCTGTTTCCCCTGTTGCGTAACTGTGTGGCAGGACTACGGTGAACACCCCATTCGACGTCACTTGCGATCATCATGATTTCGCATAAGTTGTTGTTAATGGAGTGTTTATTTACATCATTCTCGAAAATGATCGATGATTTGCCGCCGCGCGCGGTTTGTACGGCAGTGGAACGGGAGCGCCGGATGATTGAAGAGGATTTAACCTATCAACGCGCCGCGCCATCAGTGGAGACCACGTCCATTTTGGATTTTTGTCATTTCATCGAAACTGTTTCCGCCGGCGAAATCATTCCCCCGCATTCTCTGCCGATCGATCACGTCGGCTTCTATCGCAAGATCATCGCCAGGCTCATCGAAGCCGACCAATTGCCCGCTCAAGCTCATCAGCAGTTCGATACTGCATTTTTGGAAGTCAGCGTAAAAGCGTTCGCCAATTGATTTCTTTTGGGCAGGCCTCCCCTCAAGATAAAGAATGGCCGCAGACAAACTGCGCGCTTCCGCCTTCATTCTGCTTCGCAGAACTCCGGCGGACAGGCGCGTCTGCGATATCAAGCACTCGCCTTCGCCATTTCCGCGTGTTTGGAGGCGCACGAAGCAGCTTTGAGGGATTTGCCGGTCTCGAGGAATGATTTCAAACTGGAGAGCACGCGCGGCCAGCCGCCGGAAACTTTGGTCACCATATCCGAACCGGGCTTGAAGTCGCCGTGGATGACATTGAGGCGCACTTCGTCTTCGATGGCCTCGATCTCGAATGTGACGCGGGAGACGTCGGCTTCGTCGGCCGGATCGGCCCAGGTCAGCACCAGCCGTTTGGGCGGCACGCTTTCCAACACTTTGCCCGTCACGCGAACGGCGCGCCCCGGGTCGCCGCTGACATGCGACCATTTCGAGCCGGGTTTCCAATCCGAAACATTTTCGTTGCCGCCCCAATATTGGCGGGCGAACTCGGGGTTGGTGATGGCGTTCCATAGTTTTTCC
Source organism: Verrucomicrobiia bacterium (assembly GCA_036490655.1). Taxonomy (GTDB): domain Bacteria; phylum Verrucomicrobiota; class Verrucomicrobiia; order Limisphaerales; family UBA11358; genus UBA11358. The sequence goes on from DASXDM010000033.1 coordinate 65,282, forward strand.
GGCGTGGTCCGGAGGTAGGTCGTGTAGATCAATTCAGGTTTGTTCATATTATTCTCCTTTACGTTGGTTGTTAATGTTTACCGCCCAGGACGATTTCCCCCGTTTCGAGAAGGGACTTCAGATTGGAAAGAATTTTCGGCCAGCCGCCGGACACGGCCTCGATAAATTTCGACGATTTCCGGCCGATGCTGTGGGTGACAGTCAATTTGACGGCATCGCCGGCGGGCTCGATCTTGAAAACGCAGCGCGAATAACCTTCCGCCTTCAATTGCGGCTTCCATTCATTGCGCCATTTTATGACCAGTTTTTTGCCGCGAGCACTCTCGATGATCTTTCCGGCATCAGCGAGGCTGCCGTCCGAAAATAATAATTTCCAGGATGAGCCGGCCTTCCATTCGCTTTCGCAATGCATGCCGAACCAGTATTGCTTCATGAATTCCGGGTCGATGATGGCGTTCCACAGTTTATTGGGAGTGGTTTTGATATAGGTCACGTAGATGAATTCAGGTTTTGTCATGATCGTTCTCTTTCAATGCTTGTTTAAGGTTAAAGAGCGCCTGCACCTGTTTTTGCTCAAACTTCCCGATCCAGCGCATGTAAATCTCGTTGATCGGCAATGGGTTGAGATAATGCAGTTTCTCGCGCCCCCGTTTCACGGTGACGACCAGGTTGGCCGCCTCCAGCAAAACGAGATGTTTGGTCACCGCCTGGCGGCTCATGTCGTGTTTTTGGCACAGATCGCCCAGGGTCAGGCCGCCCTGCCGTCGCAACCGATCGAGCAACTGCCTGCGACTGGCATCGGCCAGGGCCTTGAACACTTTATCTTCATCAGCAGCGACCATAGGCGATAATATGCAACCTTTTAGTTGCATGTCAAGCCCGACTTTTAAAAAAGTTCGATGACTCCCGGTTCTCTTCTGCGTTGGGTATTGAAAGTCCCGCGAGGCGAGACGAAGGCGAATCCAATTATTTCACTTCACGTCCGTCAATTCCTTGCCGCCGCGAAACAGATCCATTTGGTGTCTGACATCGCGCCGGGATATTAATCCGGGATCATAAAACCAGATTGACCAACATCCGCGACTTGGGCAAAGTGCATTCACTCATCGAAAACTGATATGCGCATCGTCGAAATCCGGGAAAAGACTGTTTCCATCGCCTCACCGATCACCAACGCGTATATCGATTTTTCCAAAATGACATGCTCGGTCGTAGCGCTGATCACCGATGTGAAGCGCGATGGCAAAACGGTGGTCGGTTACGGGTTCAACTCCAATGGCCGCTACGGACAGGGCGCACTGATGCGTGAGCGCTTCTTTCCCCGCTTGATGGAGGCCGATCCCAAAACGCTGGTCGATGAGTCGGGACAGAATCTTGATCCGTTCCGCATCTGGACCACGCTGATGAAGAATGAAAAACCGGGTGGCCACGGTGAACGTTCGGTCGCGGTGGGGACAATCGATATGGCCGTCTGGGACGCGGTGGCCAAAATCGCGGGCCAACCGCTCTACCGGTTGCTCGCGGACCGCTACCGTGGCGGACAGGCGGACGATAAGGTCTGGGTCTATGCCGCCGGCGGTTATTATTATCCGGGCAAGGACTTGACGATGCTGAAGGACGAGATGAAGCGTTATCGCGATCTTGGTTACCGCGTGGTCAAAATGAAAATCGGCGGCGCGCCTCTCGCGGAAGACTTGCGCCGCATCGAGGCTGTTCTCGAAGTGGTGGGTAATGGAAAATTCCTGGCGGTGGACGCCAATGGCCGTTTCGATCTCGATACCGCCGTTGCCTATGGTAAAGCGATGGAACCTTACGGCTTGTTTTGGTATGAGGAAGCGGGCGACCCGCTCGATTATGCGTTGCAGGCGGATCTTTCCCGGCATTACCCCCAGCCGATGGCCACGGGTGAAAATATTTTCTCCCACCAGGACGCCCGGAACCTGTTGCGTTACGGCGGCATGCATCCTGAAAGCGACTGGCTGCAATTTGACTGCGCGCTTTCCTACGGCCTGGTCGAATACCTGCGCACTTTGGAGGCGATGAAACAACTCGGCTGGTCCACGCGCCGCGTTGTGCCTCATGGCGGACACCAGATGTCGCTCAATATTGCCGCCGGCCTGCATCTCGGCGGCAACGAATCTTATCCGGGCGTCTTCCAACCGTTCGGCGGGTTCGCCGACGGCATCCAGGTGAAGGACGGCTACGTCGGATTGCCGCAGGTGACGGGCATCGGATTTGAAACCAAGTCCGAACTGTTCAAGGTGATGAAAGCCCTGAGCGACTGAGCCTAAAGCCATGGACAAACCCAGCGGCAAAACGACGGGCCTCATCAGACAACTTTGGTTTCAGGTTTTGCTGGGGGCGCTGGCCGGTGTCGGCATCGGTTACTATTTCCCAAATTTTGGCGAGGCGCTCAAACCCCTCGGCGATGCCTTCATCAAGCTCATCAAGATGCTGCTGGCGCCGATCATTTTCGGCACGATCGTGGTCGGCATCGCGAAGATGGGCAGCATCAGGGAAGTGGGCCGGGTCGGCCTCAAGGCGCTGGTCTATTTCCAAATCGTTTCGACCCTCGCCCTGGCCATCGGCTTATTACTCGTGGATTTTATAAAGCCGGGAGTGGGGATGAATATTGATGCTTCCACCATCGATACCAAATCCTTCGCCGACTATACCACCGCCGCGCAGGGACAAGGCGCCGTTAATTTTTTCATGAACATGATCCCCTCCAGCGTGGCCGGCGCGTTTGTCGATGGCAACATGCTGCAAATCATTTTGTTTTCCGTGCTGTTCGGCCTGGCGCTGGCGCAGCTTCCTGACCGCGGTCAGCCAATCGTTGGCGTGATCGATTCCGTGTTGCAGGGCCTGTTTGGCATCGTGCGCTTCGTCATGTATTTGGCGCCACTGGCCGCGTTGGGGGCCATGGCTTTCACTGTTGGGAAATACGGTTTCAGCAGCCTGGGCGCGTTCGGCAAATTGCTGGGCGCCGTCTATCTTGCGAGCTTCCTGTTTATCGTCGTTGTGTTGGGTATCATCGCCCGCCTGAATCGTGTGTCCCTCTGGCAATATCTTAAATTTTTCAAAGACGAAATCCTGATCACCTTCGCCACGGCCTCAACCGAAGCCGTGCTGCCGCGGATGATGGCCAAGTTGGAGCATCTCGGTTGCGCCAAACCCGTCGTGGGCATGGTGTTGCCTGCCGGATACACCTTCAATGCCGATGGCACCTCGATTTACCTGACGATGGGCGCAATCTTCATCGCGCAGGCCACGAACACGCCGTTGAGTTGGCATGACCAATTGCTGGTGCTGGCGGTCAGCCTGTTCACTTCCAAAGGATCGGCGGGCGTGGCCGGGGCTGGCTTCATCGCGCTCGCCGCCACTCTTGCCGCCTCGGGCAAAATCCCCGTGGCCGGCCTGGTTTTGTTGGTCGGCATCGATCGCTTTGTCAATTCCGCCCGGGCGGTGACGAACTTGGTCGGCAATGGCATCGCCACCATTGTCGTAGCGCGATGGGAAAAGGCATTTGATGAAAAGCAAGCGGTGACGGTTTTGAATGGCCAGGATTAACCGGCGACTGCAAAACTAAAATCGTTTTCTCTTGCCCCAGGGTCGCCTGAATCACAATGCCTGGCGGTGAGCCGTCGACGATTCATCCGCAATACCGCACTGGCCACTTCCTGTTTGAGATTCGCCCCGTATTTGGATGATGCCCGGGCTGCTTTGCCTGCTGCGCTTGACCAAGCTGCGGATCAAAAATTGAAAGGCACCGCGATCGATCGGCGCGCGCTGGTGAGCCGGCATGACCTCCTACTTACGGGCCGGACCCAATGGGCGCGCTTGCGGTCGGCAATGGTCAATTTGCTTTCAATGTGGAATTTCCGGAAGTTTGGATTGTGCATTGCGAAAGGCTGAACCCGCTGCCGTGAACTGCGACCGGGCCTTATACCTTTCGGTGGTTACTATTTACCCGTGTAGGCAACGCCGTTGATCTTCACGTTGGAAAATTTCACGTTCTTTGCGTCTTTGATCTCTACGGCGGGGTCTTGCAATTTGACGTTGATATTCTTGAAAGTAAGATTCGAGATATTGCTTTTTTGAGGTCCGACCACGCGCCCAAAATCGCGCAAGCTGCCGGTGACATTTTTCATGGTCACATCCTTGACCCATTGACCGGGCGCGGGCCTGCCCTGCAAATCAAAAAATTGCGTCCAGGATTCGATCGAGATCAGTTGTGCCGTCGGATTGTCCACGGTGATGTTCCGGGCGGTGATCTCTTCGTAATGTTGTTCGGTATCCGGGCGAAGCTTGAGCTTGAGGACGCAGTTTTTGTTTGTGCCGGTGAGATGGCAATCTTCGATGATCACGTCGCGGACCAGCGTTGCCTCGCTGCCAAGCGTCAGCGCGGAATTGCCCAGCCCGAACGTGCAGCCGGAAATGCGGATATGTTCGTCGGAAGGAAAGGTTTTGTCGTCCAGCGCGGAAGTGCCTTTGTTGCCCTTGATGCCGATATTGTCGTCATCCACGGAAATATAGCTGTCCCGGATGGCCACATTTTGGCAACTGTCGATATCGATCCCGTCGGTGCTCGGCGAGTGGAGCGGCGCGCGGATATCGACTTTTTCCACCAGCACATGGTTGCAGCGGAACAGGTGCAGGTTCCAGAAACCGGATTCGCGCAAAGAAATGCCGCTGATCTGCACGTCCCTCGAGTATTGGATGAACAGGTTCCGCGGCCGCTTCACCGCGAGGTTGGTGACATCCCTGTTCTCCTGGCGCGCTTTCCAAAATTCATCCCAATACGGCTGGCCGCCGCCGTCGATCGTGCCTCCGCCGGTGATGCGGAGATGGTCCACATTGCTCGCATTGACGAGTGCCGGGATCCAGACTTGAAAATGGCCCTCGATGCGCGTTTCCAGTTCCGGATAATCCGCGATATTCGTCGACCCTTTCAAGATCGCGCCCGCGTCCAAGTGCAGGTTGACCCGGGGTTTGAGGAAGATTGCGCCCGACAAAAATTTTCCCTGCGGGATCACCAGGGTGCCGCCACCGCTCCCGGCCAGCGTATCTATCGCCTTTTGGATGGCCGCCGTGTCGAGGGTCACTCCGTCGCCCACCGCCCCCGTATCTGTGATGGACAATAAATTTTCTGCTGCAGTCCCATTGGAAATAAAAGCGGTGAGCAAAACCGTAAGAACGACAAATCCCCACAAGCGTTTAGAAAATGACTTGGCCGCGAAAGACATAAAGAATGATATTCTTTCATTCCTTTTTGAAAAGCAAAACCTGAACGGAGCAATCTCATTTGCCCAACGGCTAAATTGCGACCCGGAAAACTTCGGTCGCCGGATTGGTGGAAGTCTCATCATGGAGTGTGATTCAAAACCCAAATGAGGCGCCAAAGCAGCGCGATCACATAGCCAAAGCCAATGATCACTCCGCCGATACCGATGATCTTTGAAAGATGGTTCCGGGCCTTTTGTTTGCGAGGGCTGTACTTGCTGAATTGGAACGCCAACAGGGCGGTCATCAGCTCCTCGGCGGATTGATAGCGCCGGGCCGGGTCGCTGCGGCAGGCGTTCAGGACAATTTTGTTGAACCGGATCAAATCCCGGCTTTCTGCGCTGTCCACCAGCGGCGACGGCAAAGCCGGATAGTCATTCCGGTCATTGCCAGTGCTGATTTCATAAAGGACTTTGCCCAGCGAATAGATGTCTGCCTGCGCCGAACCCGCCCCTTCCGGCGGGATGAAACCATCCGTGCCGATGCGCGTGCCGGATTCGGAGAGGTCGGTCACCAATCCGATATCCGCCAGCTTGGGAAAACCATTCACGAAAATGATATTGGAAGGTTTGATGTCGCGGTGAATCAACCCCTGCCGGTGCAAGTAGCCAAGCGCAGAGGCCAGCGCCGCGCCCAAGCGGATACATCCACCGATGGGCAGGCGTCGACGGTGGGCAAGGTCCCACCCGAGGGTCCGCGGGGTATATTCTTCCGGGTTGATGGTCTGGCCGGTGCTGATATCGTCGCCGATCTCCATCACGTAATAAAAATATCCGGCGGCGTCATTGCGGCCCACCTGCAAAATATCCACCAACCCGTCGTGCAGGCGGGAGACTGGTTCGATTTTCTGGACTCCGCTGAACTCGCGCTCAAAAGGCATTCCGGAGCTGATTTTCTTTTTTTGGATCACCTTGGCCGCGCGGAAGGTGCCCAGGGTATTCCGGGTCAGCCACACTTCACCGCTACTGCCTCTCCCGATGAGATGCAAAAGCTCGTGGTCTGAAACAACCGGAATTGTCACTTCTTCCGTCATAATGTTTTCAATCGGTCACCATTGTTTTTCAAGTGAACGGACTTCTTTTTTGATCAATGCCAGCACCCGGTGTTTGGCGAGATAAACCTGCGCGAGATTTACCCCGAGCGTGCTGGCAACCTTATTGGCCGGCAATTGCCTGATCACGTTCAGATCAAAAATCTGGTAGTGCTCCTCTTTGACGCGGCGCTTGACGCGCTCCGTCGCCGCCGCCATCAGATTCGCCCGCCATTCCTCCTCCCAGATTTTTTCAAGCCCGTCATCCGCCGGGTCCGGTGTTTCACCCGCCTCCAACTCGCCGCCGATTTGGGCGGACGGCGCGTTTTCGACCATGGCCGGCTCGCGTTTTCTCAACTGGTCGGCAATCCGCCAGCGGGTCAAGTTTCGCAACCAGCCTTTGAACGAGCCGAGCGTCCGGTCGTGTTTAAACTTCTCGATGTCGTGCGCCACGCAAATGATCGTTTCCTGGACGACATCCTGCGCCTCGGCCTCCGTCAATCCGGATTTGAGCGCGATGGAATAGATCAATCGCCAATAGGTATCAAAAAAAACTTTCCAACTCTCCTGGTCATCCCGGTTGTGCAACCGGCTCAACAGGCTGTAACGCGTCGGAATAAAATCCTCAGTCTGCAATGCCATTGTCAGGCTAATACCATATTTGCCCGTGATAAACTATCCGATTTCCAAAGAACCCTTTGCCCGGAATGCAAAGAGTCTGTCGAACCGCTTATCGCGCCACCCGATAATACAAATTATCGGTTTACCAATCACAGCTCGCAGACAGGAGGGTGGTTCTTTCAAAAATCTTCAAATTATTTTTCTGGATCGGGAAAGGATGGAAATCTTCGATCCCGTTCTCACCTTCGCCTTGAATTTAGCTGTTGAGCGCTCAAACCGGTGTTATTTCCACACAATAAGCTTTCCCTCTGATTTTCAGACAGTTATACTCAGGCTACAAATCAGTGATAGAAGCAGAAAATTTACCCTGCACGGGCACGCTTTTCGCCCCTAAAAAAAGCGGATGCGTTGTGCCGCACTCCCCGAAATGGCATCAACATCTCGGAGCGCAAGCGATTTGGGTGGTCGCCAAAATAGTTTCTGTGACCCTCCGTTACCGCGTCAAAGACCCCCACGGATTCATGACGCGCAAAGATCTCCGCCAGGTCATCTACTGCACCTGGCATAATCGGCTGGCGCTCTCCATGAAATTGCATTCGGTTTTGCGCCGCCGCCATCACCAGGCCACGGGACTGGCCGGATTGGTCAGCGCCAGCAAGGACGGCGCGTTTCTCGCGGCCATCCTCGGGCGATTCGGCGTTCAATCCGTCCGCGGCTCAAGCAGCCGGCGCGGGCCGCAAGCGTTGCTTGAATTGGCCACCATGTCCGATCGCGGCTATGACATCGCGATCACCCCCGATGGACCGCGTGGCCCTTGTTATACTGTGCAGGACGGCGTGATGGCCCTGGCACAAGTGACGGGGTTGCCGGCCGTTCCGGTGTCGTATCATTTGAATTGGAAGCTCCGCTTGAAAAGCTGGGACCGTTTCCAGATCCCGCTGCCTTTTTCGCGGTGTGAGATCACTATCGGGAAGACGCTGTGTGTGCCGCGGGAGAGTTCGGACACCAACCGTGAATCATTGAGGCAGCAATTTCAAACCGAGATGCGGACGATCACTTCAGATAATTAAGCAGCGCAAACTTCCCCGAAGCATTGGAAAGCCGGAATCGGCTCATTTTAACCGCCAGACGATGCGCGCTTTGTCCAGATCGTAAGGGGACATCTGCATTTTCACACGGTCGCCCACGGTGAGGCGCACAAAGCGTTTGCGCATCTTGCCGGAAATGGTGGCCAGCACGAGATGTTTATTGTCCAGCTCGACACGAAACATCGTGCCGGGCAAAACTACTTTAACACTGCCTTCGATCTCAATGGATTCTTCTTTCATTAAAATTAAAAAAGCGGAGTCCGGATCGCCCGAACCCCGCTGTGACACTTTGTTGGGCGATTAGTAACGGCTGCGGCTGCGGCCGCCACCGCCGCCATATCCGCCGCTACTGCCGCCACCGCTGAACGAGCGGCGTTCGCCGCCGGAACGCTCTTCGCGGGGCTTGGCAACATTGACGGTGAGGGCGCGTCCGGCCATTTCCGTGCCGTTCAAGCTATCGATGGCCTTTTGGGCTTCCTCAGGGGTGCTCATGGTCACAAAACCAAATCCGCGCGAGCGGTTGGTGACGCGATCCATCATCAGGTTGGTCTCAGTGACCGTGCCGTGCGCGGCAAAGGCGTCGTTCAGGTCGTTTTCGGTGACATTGAAGGAAAGATTTCCCACAAATAATTTGTTGTTCATGTGATGTTAATTGTCCATCTAACTGGCTATTTCAGACTGTTCCCGGACATCGGTTTAAAATCACACTGAACTACGTTCATCTGGGATTCCCATGCCTTGAAAGAGATGAGCTATATAAGACTGATTCAGAATCGCCTGTTTAGCCCGAATAGCAACAAGAATTTGCAATTATTTTCCGGCTCAATCCTCTCCCATCTCAAAAATATGTTCCCGGAAAAACCAAAATAAGACTTGCATGAACCGGTAAATCAGCGAAGGTGTGGGAGTTACCAAGACCGATTCGAGTTCAGGCGATAATAGAAAGTTCTCCTTCAGTCATTGAATATAGAAATTTAAATTTATGTATACGTTCCTTTTTTGGTGCGCCATCGGATTTGTTGGTGGAACAACGTTCAGTTCCCTCTTCGAATGGACCTTGCACCGTTACATCATGCACCGCTCGTTCATGGTGAAGTTTTTCCGCTACCCCTTTGAGCGGCATACCCTGATTCATCATCATATCTTTAAAGCCGACCATACCTATCATCTCATCAATGAACCGGACAAGAAAACGATCCCCATGGCCTGGTGGAACGGCCCGGTGCTGGTGGCCCTCGGAATGCTCCCGTTTTTGATCGCGGCGTTCTTCTTTGAAAAGTGGGGGATTTTGTGCGGTGCCGCGGTGGCTTGTTCGGCGTATTTCACCGCCTACGAATATATGCACTGGTGCATGCACCTGCCGAAAAAACGCCACGTGGAACGCTCGGGGATTTTCTTCCGGCTTAATGGCCATCATCTGCTACATCATCGCTACATGGGTAAAAATTTCAACGTCGTCCTGCCGCTGGCAGATCTATGCCTGGGCACACTATTGCTTCGTTCACGCGTCGCCTTCGCCCAGGCAAAAGGCCCCGCAGTGCCAAATGTTCAGCCCTTTCTGAAGAAAAGTAGTCTTAACTGGATTACCTGGATTTTCGCTAAATAAGAGCGTTTCCGCAAAATGGCTGGCGCTTCTGCCAGACAACTAACGTTCCTGCCATATAATGGGCTAATCCATAGCTCTTTGCACCCTTTCAAACAGCATGTCATTACTCGAAAGAGTCAGTGACACGTATGCTAATTTATTGCATTTTAACCTCATGCCATCCGTTCCCATTCGTTTTATTGCGTCGCTTTTTTTTCTGGCACTTGCCGTTTCTCTCCCGGCGCAAACCCGGACAAATACCGACCTGATCGACGGTTGGCGGTTCATGCAAGGTGATCCCGCCGCTCTTTCAGGACAAGCCATGAGCCCTGCGGACGCAAATTGGAACGATGCAGGCTGGCAAACGGTTTCCATCCCCCATTGTTGGGGTTGGGAGGAGGCGCAAAAGGGAAACCCCAAATATTATCGCGGCCCCGGCTGGTACCGGCTTGGATTGAATGTCGCCCGGCAAAATGGCCGGCGCTATTTTTTAAGATTTGAGGCAGCCAGCACCGTGGCCGATGTTTATTTGAACGGCAAGTTGCTTGGCGAGCATCGGGGTGGCTTCGGCGCATTCTGTTTTGAGATCACTACCAATTTGTCCAAAACGGGAACCAACCTGCTGGCGGTTCACGTCAGCAATGCCGCTGAGCCGGACGTGGCGCCGCTGGACGGCGATTTTCCGGTCTATGGCGGGATTTATCGGCCGGTGCATTTGATCGAAACGGCGGCTGAAAATTTCACGCTCACCGATCACGCTTCACCGGGAGTCGAGTGGATGCAAACCGATGTCACCAAGAAGCGCGCCATCCTTGACGTCACGGCGGAAATTTCCAATGGAACCAGGCGCGAGCATCATTTCACGTTGACCGCAGCCCTGTTGGATGCCGAAGGAAACCAGGTTGCCGTCACCAATCAGGAGGTCACGCTCATGTCAAACGTCACCGAACCGTTTTGGTTGCGGCTGACCGTGCCTAAACCGCATCTTTGGAATGGGCGCATCGATCCCTATCTGTACACCGCGGTGGTACAATTGCATTCAACGAACGGCCTAGTGGATTCGGTGGAACAACCGGTCGGCCTGCGGTTTTACCGGGTGGACCCGGACAAGGGGTTTTTCCTGAACGGCCAGCCCTACTCGCTGCATGGCGTGGACCTGCACCAGGACTGGTGGAACATGGGCTGGGCGATTTCCCATACGAACATGGAAGAGAACGTCGAATTAATGAAAGAGATCGGCGCCACGGTCGTCCGCTGCGCCCACTATCAACATAGCGATTATCTCTACAGTTTATGCGATAAGGCCGGCATCCTGGTTTGGGCGGAAATTCCGCAAGTGAACCTGATCACCGCCGGCCCGGTGTTTGAGGAAACCTCGCGCAACCAATTGCTCGATCTCATCCGCCAGAACGTCAATCACCCCTCGATCTTTGCCTGGAGCCTGTTCAACGAATTGCGAACCAGCAGTGCGGACCCCCATCGCGAGTTGCAGGACCTGGTCATCACCGCCCATGGAGAAGACCCGACCCGGCCGACGATCGCCGCAACCTGCATCGAAGGCTGGCCGCAAATGAACAAGATCCCCGATCTGCTCGGCTGGAACATTTATCCGGGCTGGTATAAAGGTTGGGGCACCAAAGATGACACCGGAAAATCGCTCGATGCCCGTCGATACGACAGCCGCTCCGGTGGTTTTTGTGTGAGTGAATATGGCGGGGGCGCAAATATTTATCAGCATGAGGAAAATCCGAAACAGCCAAACCCCGATGGCCAATGGCATCCGGAGGAATGGCAGGATATTCTCCACGAAAGTCTCTGGGCGGGATTAAAAAGCCGTCCCTTTATCTGGGCGACTTTTGTGTGGAACCTCACCGATTTCACCAGCCCGGGGCGGCATGAAGGCGGCGTCCTGGGCCGCAACGACAAGGGATTGGTGACGGCGGATCGCCAGGTAAAAAAGGATGCCTTTTATTTTTATAAAGCCAATTGGTCGGATGAACCTGTCGTATATGTCACCAGCCGGAGATTCACCCAGCGCACAAATTCAGTGACTGAGGTAAAGGTATATTCCAATGCCCAAAAAGTGGAAGTGTTCGTCAACGGCGTGTCGCAAGGCTGGTGCAAGAATGATGGGAACGCCGTGTTCACCTGGAATAACATCCATCTATCTCCCGGAATCAATCACATCGAAGCCCGGGCGAAACTAAACGGTCAATCGATCAATGACGAATGTGACTGGACATTGGGAACGTCTGCCGTGGCCCAATGAATTCGCGCCGCTTCATTTTCATTGGAGATTGCCGTTGAAATGCAACGTCTCCCCTTTTCTGATTTCCATGGTGCGAACGATATTGCCATAGTGGATGAGACAGGGATTTCCCGCGAGTGAATGGATCGTGGCGCTCGTGAGCACTCCGCCCTTCCACTCGAAGCTCACCTCGAAATCACCACGCGCGCGAAATCCGGTCACGCTGCCGTCCGGCCACTCCGGGGGAAGGGCGGGTAAAAATTCAATTTCTCCGCCCTGGCTTTGCAGCAGCATTTCAGCGATGCCGGATGCGCCGCCGAAATTGCCGTCGATCTGGAACGGCGGATGCGCATCGAACAGGTCGGGGTACGTGCGCTGGGGACTGATCAAAAAACTCAGGATTTTGTAGGCATGACTCCCGTTGTGCAATCGCGCCCAAAGATTGACGCGCCAGGCGGTCGCCCAGCCTGTGGATTCGTCCCCGCGGATTTCCAGCGATTTCTTTGCGGCATCGGCCAGTTCGGGCGTGTTGTAAAAATCGATCTGGTCGCTGGGAAAAAGCCCGTAGAGATGCGAGACGTGCCGGTGATGGATGTCCGGCGCCTCCATGTCCCAATCCTCAAGCCATTCCTGCAACTGGCCGGCCTTGCCGATCTGCAGGGGAGCCAGCCGGGCGCTCGCGTCGGCCAACTGCCCGCGAAACTTTTTGTCCACGCCAAGGATCTCCGCGGCAGAAATGCAATTCGTGAACAAGTCGCGCAGGATTTCCTCATCCATCGTCGGGCCATCGGTGATGCTCGCGCCTTGCGGATGCTTGTTTTCCGGCGATAGCGACGGGCTCGTCACAAGCCAATGATGCGTCGGTTCTTCGACCAGGGTATCGAGGAAAAATTGGGCCGCTCCTTTCATCAGCGGGTAAATCTGCTTCAAGGAATTGCTGTTGCCGGTAAATTCATAATTATCCCAAAGCGTATTGCACAGCCAGGCGCCGCCGGTCGGCCAGATGCCGTATTGCGGCCCGTCGATCGGCGCGGTGGCGCGCCACAGATCCGTGTTATGATGCGCCACCCAGCCGCGCGCGCCATACATCACCCGCGCGGTCTGCGCGCCCGTCTTCGCAAGGTCCTGCACCATCGCCGCCAGCGGCTCTTCACATTCGGCCAGGTTGCCCACGCCAGCCGGCCAGTAATTCATTTCCGTGTTGATGTTGATGGTGAATTTGCTGTTCCACGGCGGGTTCATCGATTCATTCCAAAGGCCTTGAAGATTGGCCGGCTGCGAACCGGGCCGCGAACTGGAGATCAAGAGATAACGCGCAAATTGAAAATAAAGCGCGGCCAGTTGCGGGTCGTTATCATCGTCAAAATGCTTGATGCGCTCACCCGTCGGCAATTTCATGGAATCGGATTCACCCAGGTTCAAGTCAACGCGGTGGAATAATTCCTGATAGTCCGCGACATGTGCCGAGCGCAAAACATCGAAGGATTTTCTTGTGGCGGCGCGGATCTGTTTTTTGACGATGGCCTCCGGCTTGCCGCTGACATCGTGATAATTTTTATAACTGGTCGCCACCGCAATGAGCAGGGTGACGGAATCAGCGTTGCTCACCGAAAGGCTGTCCGGCGCGGCGGATACCTTTCCACCCTTGGCCAGCACACTCACGCGCGCCTGGAATTTCAAGGCGCCCTTCACGCCGTTCCCCGAACCATTGGTACCATTCATGATGAGCACATCACCATCCGTTTTCACGGTCGCATCCTGTGGGGTGGCCATTCCGGCAGTGAATGAGATCTTTCCCGGCGTATCGGCAGTAAGCCGCACCACAATGACCTGGTCCACGGCGCTGGAAAACATTTCGCGCGTATATTTTACTCCACCGCTCGTGTAGGTAGTGCGCGCAATCGCCGTGTCCAGATCCAATTCACGGCGATAATCCGTGACCGGCCCGTTGGTCGGAAACGAAAGAAACAGATCACCGACCGTTTCATAAGCCATTTGCCGGGGAGGATTGCCCAACATCGTTTGGCCCGCCAATTTCTGCGCCCCGGCATATTGGCCCGCGAAAATCAACCGGCGCACTTCTGGCAAAGCCGGGAGCGCATTGGTATTCACCGGATCGTACGGGCCCCCCGACCACAGAGTATCTTCATTGAGCTGGATCCGTTCGCGTTCGACGCCGCCAAAAACCATCGCACCCAGACGCCCATTCCCGATCGGCAACGCTGCGGTCCAATTCGTCAACGATGCCGGCGCGGCATACCAGAGCACCCATGGTTGGCCCGATTCACTTTGAGCGCGACCGTTTATCACCACGCCCAACATCAATGCGAAAATAAAAACGCCCAGATTGGAGCGGCTAAAGGTAAATTTCATCGCCAATTTGTTACCTTCCGAACATTACATTAGCAATCTGCAAATGAACCACAGAACTTACCGCTCCAGCGTGACGCTCATCAGGCCGATGACGACTTCATTCGCCAACGCGCGAACGGTAAGTGATTTCAGTTCTTTGCCCGGATCCAATGGCAGCGTGAGCACAGTGGCCGCGCCGCCGGGTACGTCCCGTCCCCTGCCCTTGATATCGTTCATGTCCATGATGCGAATCTGTCCCGTCGCCAAGTCCACCCGCGGCGGAATCGGCCCCGGACGATGGAAGGCGTAGTCGTCGATGAAATAATCCTGCTCGATCGGCCACCAGTTCTCCGGGTTGCGCAGGGGTAACCGGGCAGTGGAACCATCGGCGTAAGTCACGACGACTTCGCCATTGTCGAAACCGCTTTGCATAGGATTGCTGGAGCCAGCCATGAGCAAAAAGATCCGCCGGGCTTTTCCCGTCAGCGGGAGGGAAAGGGCGCGGGGGTAATTGTCCCATTGCGAAACGAACGCGATATTTTTGGCATCCGCCCCGCCCGGTGTGGCCAGGGGCACGCCGTCGGGCAAACTCAATTTTCCATCATGCGCCGCCGCCATGCTGCGCAGGCCCGAATCGTCCACATTGAATTGTTCCTTATCATCCGCCCAACCGCCGATGCCCTGCTCGGGAATGGCCAGGGTGCAGAACGGCGCGCGCGGGGATTGATAATCATTCTTGAAGATCTGGGTCACGCGGTCGTTGAAGAAGGACGCGAGGTCCACGGTATCCGACGTTGCATCTGCGGGAAGTTTACCGTTCCAATCCATCGGCGCCGGCATCTCGCTCTCCGGGGATTGGATGTCCAACATCACGGGCTGCCACCAGGCCAGATCACCCTGCCGCAATTGTGCGAACACCGTACGATGGCCCACGGTACCGGAAGCGAGGGCTTGAAAAGAATGCGCGCCCAACACCAAATTGCTCAACGTGCTTTGCGGATCGGTGACGTTGACCAATTTTGCGTCTCCGAATTGGGCGGATAAGGCTGCGCCCGCGCTGGCGGGCATCTCCGGAGCGAGGCTGGCCGGCTTGTCTCCTTTCCACGTCACACCGATATCAAAATGCGGACCGGGAACTCCCTGGATCTCGATGCGAGGCACGCCGACCGAGCCGTCCAACATCAACCAGTTCGCCGGCTGGCCATTAACGGTCACTGAGGCGACACCATCCCGTAGCGCCGGTATCTGCAATCGCAACGCCATCGGCTTTGGAAATTTCGTTATCACCGTGTATGTCTCCGTTAAACCGTCGCGGTGAAAGGTGAAATCAAAGTCCGGATGCTGGATGCTCGCATCGTTCCAGTCCGCCGGAAAACCGGGACTGATGGTCAACATGCCCGCCAATGCGTCGGGATGCACCCCGAACAGCCCTTCCACCAAGGCGCGCGAGGTCGTGCCGATGGCATCGCCAAAATCCCGTTGCGATTCACCGCGCGCCATATCAAATTCAGATGACATGCCGAGATTGCCGGGGCATTGCCCCAGAAACATGCCGTCCAGAAGATAGCCTTTGAACAGGTTGAAGGCATCGTTGGGCCGGTTGGCTTCCCAGAACGCCAACGACGTGTGGGCGGCTTCGGCGACGACCACGTTGTTGAGCGACCACTCATAAGGCATCCAGTTCGATTCGGGCAGGGTGTAATAATTTCCTGCCGGCACGCCCGGCCCCTTGATGGGGATATGCGCGATCTGGGTATCAACATATCGGGTCATCTGCCAGGACTGGAGCGGCGTCGATGCCTGCGAATCGATCGGCGTATAGACGCTCCACAATCCGGCATCCGGATGGGCCAGTTGCAGGCCTAAATAATCTTTATATTCGGCGAACCAGCCATAGTTCGTTTGCCAGAGATCTTTCTGCATCGCCTGGCGGATCAATCCCGCTTCGCGTACATACGGCGCAGGATCATCGCCAAGCGAGGGCGCGATTCGCGCGGCCATTGCGTTCTCAAAATAGTTATATGCCGAGGAGTAAGCCACGCCGCCGCCTTCGTATTGCATATTATCACTCGCCCAGATGTCGGCGTAAGCATCGTACAAAGGTTCGCCGGGGCCGTATTCGCGGCGAAACAACCGTTGCTCCCAGGCGAGATGGCGGACGATGACCGGCCAATACTTGTGGGCATAATCCATGTCGCCGGTCCACAGCAGATGGCGAAAGAAAGCGTCCACGGCCACGAGGTTCATATCATAATGCGACCGGATCAGGTCGCCGTTGGAATGAAGCGCGTTTTCGTGACGGGCAAGATTTGAATCCGGATCCGCGGGAGGAATTTCGGCGGGAATGGGATCGATGTTCTGCTGCGCGGCAAATCCTGCAAAATGTTCGGCGGTCCGGTCATGCCAGCCGAGTTCGTCGCCGGAATACGGACCGCGCCAGCCGAGCAAACGCATCCGCCAGGCGACCGCGCCGTGCATGAAACTTTGTAGTTTCCGGTCCCAGATCCCGTCGGCAGCCACGCACAATGCGGAGGCGGCGGCATTGATGAACGGGTCCGGCGTGGTGACGATGACCTGGCCGGCAATCGCATCGCGATGCGCCACGGCAGCAGAATATAATCCTGGCAAATCAACCGCCGAGACCGTCGAGGAATCATCCGGCGCAGCGAGCTGTTCCACCGCAAAGTAAACCGGCGTGCCGTTTTCCAAATCGGTTTGGCCCACGACCACCGGTTCGGCCGGCACGCCATTCCTGGCGGGAACCAACAGTTGATCCAGGGAGTTCCATTTGTTGGCATCGGCGACCTGCAATTTTGAATCGAGAGGAAGAATACCAGCGAGCGCGCCTGGCTTGCCGCGAAGCATAAAGGTATTCGTAGCCACTGAAAATTGGTTGCCCTTGCATTCCGCCGGACGAAGCTGGAAGAACTGGCTGACGGGTTCCGATTCACAGCCGATGTCCCCGCCGCGCCGGCCTTGCATGCCGTTGGCGCCGCCAAAGGCGAAAATCAATGTGACCGGCGAACCCGCGCCGCTCAATCCGGCGCGCACGACGAATCCTTTCATCTTGTCCAACGGAAGCACGGCGAGGTCCAGTTCGCCTGCTCCGAGCAACGGATCGCGGAGCTGATAGAGCATCGAGCCGGGATGATACCGGGCGATAATGGTCTGGGCGTCATTGAGCCATTTGACGCCCGACGCTGTCTTGATACCAAAACGGAGATTGCCGCCGCGGCCCGGGAGATAGAGCGAAAATTCCGGATGATCGCCCGCGTCAATGCGGAACGCCGAGTTCAAGCAATAAAGTGGACGGTTGAAAAACTCCGTGCCATTCGTGATGACGAAGTCTCCATCCACCGGCCAATAGCGCAGCCGCCGCTCGATGTGATCGGCGAAATTGCCTTTGCCGACGTAAGCCCATTCCGGCGGGTCGGCGGCGCGCGCGGGTTCAATCCACGCCGCCAGCATGGCTGAGCCGATCAAAACAGAAATCAGGATGGAAGGGCGTTTCATGCGCCCAATGTCAGCGGATTCAACTCATTCCGGAACGATATTGATCTGTGCATTAGTGACAGACAGCTTATTGATGCCATCCGGCGTGGCAATTTTAGAATCGATCAAACTGATGTTCTGGGCATCATAAATGCCGAAAGGTTTGTCCGCCGTGATGTTCACCTGCTGCATGACCACATTGCTGACATTCATCTCCGGCAATCCCCAGATCAATCCAGCCCGGCCTTCGGGCTGCACCGTGGCGGTGATGTTGCTGAAAAGAAAGTCGCTGTAGATCGGCGTCGAATTGATCACCGTGCGACGCGGAAAAGTGACGGCGGTGTCAGGAGTCAGCCTGGCCAAATCGCGGTACTCATGATTGGTGGCCGTGTAAGTCCCGTAAATCAAGATGGGAAAAATGACGTTCGTCATGCTCAGGTTCAAATATTTAAGATTATGCACGTAACCGCCGCGGCCACGGTCGGACTTGATGCGGATGCCCTGCTCCGTGCCATTGAAGGTGCAATTGATGACCGTGATGTTGGAGACGCCGCCGGCCGTGAAGCTGCCGATGGAAACTCCGTGGCCGAAGCCGTACGTATTGTTAGTGATGAGGACATCCGAAGTATGCCCGCTGCAGGTGAAATCATCGTCCCCGACGCTGATGTCGCAATTTTCGACCAAAATATTATGTCCTCCGACATCGCAGGCATCGGTGTTGTGTCCCGGGTTCACGGGATCTGAGGATGGGTTTGCGCGAATGGTAACGCCCCGAACGGTGACGTCGGAAGATCCGCCACTAATGGCGATGTGAAACATCGGGGAGTTTGTGAGCGTGACGTTCTCGATCAACAAACGGGTGCAGGATGTCAGGCGGATCATGATCGGCCGCCGCGCGCCAAACGTCTTGGCATAAGGCCACCAGGGAATGCCCTGCCCATTGATCATGCCCGAACCGGTGATGGAGATGTCGTGCAGGCCCGAGCCCGTGATAAAATTTTCCGGATCACCGGTGCCTCCGGGATACTTGTCCAAAGGCAACATCTCCAGGATGGCGCCGGCATCCAGATGGAAATTGATGCCGCTCGCCAGATGGAGGGGACCGGACAAATAAATTCCCGAAGGAAGTTCAACGGTGCCGCCACCGGCGGCGCTGGCGGCATCAAGAGCAGCCTGGATCGCGGCGGTATTCGTAGCGACCCCGTCGCCGACGGCGCCGTATTTGACTATGTTAAAACTACCGGCGGGAATGGCCGGCAGTTTCGGCGTGGTATATGCCTGCGCGGTATGGGCAGCCAATGCGGCGCAGAGGGCGAGGAATGGAGTGAGGATTTTGTTCATGGTATTATTCAATGTTGATAGCTGCTGAACCGGAAATAATCGAAATCCGCATGGCCCGCCGCCCGGGTTTTCCGGCGGCTGATGCTATATAGTCCAATTTTTGCGCCGATCCAGACCCCTTTCACCGCTTGAAATGTTTCCGGGACGGGCAAAAAACCATTGTATGTGGCGTAGCTGAAATGACACTTGCCGGCATCGTCCACCGTGACCCGGAGTTTGATCTTGTCGGGCACATTTTCCTCAATGAATTTTTGCGCGCCGTTCACACGAAGCGTCAACTGGTTGCCGGACTCCGCTTTCTCGATGGAGAAGGCGGCTGACATCTGGCCGGCGATGATCAATCCCGCTTCTTCGCCGGTTTTTTTCGGCGCGAATTCCAAAAGGGTTTCCACCGTGAAACTGCGCGCAGGAAATTTTTGCAACAGCAGATTCGGCAGGCTGCCCCGCGCTTCCCCGGGCGCATATTGCGGATGCAATCGCAACCAGCCTTTGCGGCGGCCCAGGACGCACCAATCGTCCTCATGATTGGCGTGCCACTGCCATTGCAAGCCCAGTTGGCGCGCATTGAAATCGTCGCTGGTTTGCGGGGCGGATATTTTCTCGTTCGCCACCGGTTTGACATGCTGTAGGACCGGCTCGCCGCGCTGGCCCATCACCGGCCAATCGGCCTCCCATTTCACCGGCTGCAGGTGGACGATTCGCCCATAGGCCCCGGCATCCTGGAAATGCACAAACCACCAGCCGCCCTGCGCAGTGTTCACCAGCGCGCCCTGGTGCGGACCGTTGACGCAAGTACCGCGCTGCTCCAGGACGATTTTGTCTTCGTACGGGCCGTAAATATTTTTGGATCGCAAGGCGACCTGCCAGCCATTTTCCACGCCCCCGGCGGGCGCCAGGACATAATACCAGCCGTTCCTTTTAAAAAATTTGGGCCCTTCCAAAATCGGATGCTTATCCGGCTGATGAAAAACGATCTTTCCCTCATCCAACAGGCGGGAGCCATCGGGGGCCATCGGACAGACGCGGAGCCGGTCCCTGATTCCTGCGCGTGAAAGTGAGTAGGCATGGACCAGATAAGCTTTGCCATCATCGTCCCACAATGGACAGGGATCGATCAATCCTTTGCCGGCCTGCAACAGGTGCGGCTCAGTCCACGGCCCGGCCGGGGCATCGGCGGTGATGACGTAAATCCCCTCATCGGGCGTTGGAAAAAAGATCCAAAATTTCCCGGCGTGAAAACGCAGCGCCGGCGCCCAAACGCCACAACCGGGCTGGACCTCCGCATAGCGGCGATGCGGCAAATTTTTTAAGGCATGGGCGCGGATCGTCCAGTTGACCAGATCCCTCGAATGCAGGATCGGCAGTCCGGGAGTGCAATTGAAGCTCGACGCCGTCAGGTAGTAATCCCGGCCTACGCGAATGACATCCGGGTCAGAATAGTCGGCATGGATGATGGGGTTGCGATAGTCGCCGTCCCTGCCATCCGGGTACCAGGGAAACGGACATGGCAGGCCGGCAGTTTTTTTGGTCGGAGATAGGATTGGCGGAGCGGTTTGCACGTAATTATTCGATACGGACAGGTTTAATTCTAGGGACTAATAATTGGATGGCAATCAGCGACAGCACATACATGCCGGAGAAATAGGCGAAGACCCATATATATGTCCCGGTTTTTTGCAGGATCACGCCGGTCAAAGCATTCACGAAACCGCCCGTAAAATAACAGACGAATCCGCCCAACCCAATGACCGAGCTAATGGCTTGTTTGGGCATGGTATCAGAAACAACGCTATACAGATTGGCCGACCAGCCCTGATGGGCTGCTCCCGCGAGGCCAACGATCAGCACCGCGAGCAGGACCGTTCCGGCAAACGGCGCCATAAATACCGGCACGACCGCCAGGGCGCAGACCAACAGGGAAACTTTGCGCGCGGCATTCACATCCCAGCCACGCCCGAGCAAGACACCCGCAAGCCAGCCGCCGCCGATCCCGCCGACTGCAGTCAGCGCGAAAAAAGCGCCGGTCCACCAACCCGTGGCCTGCAGGCTGGTGTGAAACCGCTTTTCCAAAAAATCCGGGACAAAAAATTGATAAAATCCCCAGGCGGGCGCCGCAAAAATGCTGGCCAGCATATAGGCCCAAACCGGCCGATAGCGGAACAACGAAAGCCACGGCACCTTGACGATTTTTTCCGGCGTTTGGGGCTGCCCGCTGCGGATATATTCCAACTCCTTGGGATCCAGCCGCCGATGTTTATCCGGCTCATCATAGAGATACCACCAGGCGATGACCCAGCCAAAACCCGCCGCGCCCGTCAGATAAAAAGCCGGCGGCCATCCAAAACGCGAATAAAGCCACGGTACAGCGATCGGGCAAAGCACCGCTCCGACATTCGTTCCGGCATTGAACCAACCGGTGGCATAAGCCCGTTCTTTGACCGGAAACCACTCGGCCACGGTCCGGATGGCCGCAGGAAAATTCGCGCCTTCGGCCAGGCCAAGAATGATGCGGGCTGCCACAAAACCGGCGGCCGTCATGGGCATCGCCAGCGTCATCCAGATGAATCCCTTTTCCGCGAACGAATACCACGGATAATCCAGGCGAAGCATCGCGTCCTTTCCGATGAAGCTGATCAACCCATGCGCCGCCACCGCCGTGCTCCAGGCCAATACAAATAAAGGAAGTCCTCGCCCCGCCCGCAAACGGTCCATGGCCCGGCCGGCCAGTAAATAGCCGAAGGCGTAGGCGAATGAAAATGCCGCGGCAATATTTCCATAGTCCTCCTCCGACCAGCCCAGTTGCGCGCCGATGGGCTTTTTGAGGATACCGATGATGAGCCGGTCGATATAACTCAATGCGACCAGCGCAAATAATAAGCCACAGATGACCCAGCGGAATTTTCCCAACCTGTTCATTGGGCCAGGTCCATGCTGGAATTCGTCACCCGCGTCTGAGTGAGCGGCGCGCCGGACTTGTTTTCAACACGGACATTCTCAAAAGTAATTTTATCCACATCTGTGATAAAGGCGCCCTTGTCCGCGGCGATGGTCACATTTTTCAGGTCCACGTTGTGCATCGGCATCTCCTGCAACCCATCCACGACCATGGCCTTGGCCGCGCCGCGGCAGACCAGATTTTCAATATGGATATCCTGGAACCGCGGCGTGCCTTCATCGACGGGATGCAGGCTGTCTCCGGCCCTGTCGCCCGACGTGCCGGTCTCGTAAAACATCTCGAAATCGATCGCGTTGCCCAGGATATTCTCCATCCGGATGTTGGAGATGAAGATGTCCTGGACCACTCCGCCGCGACCGCGCGCGCTCTTGAAACGCAATCCATTGTCCGTGCCGATAAATGTGCAATTATTCACATGGATATCGCGCATACCGCCCGACATCTCACTACCAATGACAAAACCGCCGTGCGCATGATACACCGTGCAGCCTTCGATCCACACATCCTCGTCCGGGATGCCGATCCGGCGGCCGACGGCGTCTCTCCCGGATTTCAAACAAATCCCGTCATCGCCCGCATCGAACGTGCTGTCCTTGATGATGACGTGACGGCAGGATTCGAGGTCGAGCGCGTCGCTGTTTTGCGCCGCATACGAATTGTGGATCGAGATGTTCAGGATGGAGACATCTTCGCAAAAAGCAGGATTGAGCGTCCAATTCGGGGGATTCTCAAACGTGACCCCCTGGAGCAAAACTCTTTTGCAACCGACGAGATGCACCATTTTCGGACGCATAAATTGATGCGCAGGTTCGTAGGCCTGCAGGTCCAGGGAATTTGATTTAACAAGCGGAGCGACCACTTTTTCGCCGTTCATGGCGTCGGCACTGGGCCACCAGGTCTCTCCCTTTTTATCCAGCACACCTCCGGAAGCGACGAGCGCCTTCCAATCGGATGCGGTAAATTTATCAATTTTTACCGGCCGCCAGGCTTCGCCGCCCCCGTCGATGATGCCTTCCCCCGTGATCGCGACATTTTCCAGGTTTTCGCCGGAGATCGGCGACGTCGTTTCCACGCTCTTTTCCCCTTTCTTATCGGCCACTATGAGAGGATACAAGTGGTAGTCGCCGGAAAACTTTATCAGCGCGCCGCGATCCAGGTGAAAATTGATTTTGCTCTGCAATTTGATCGGGCCGGTCAAAAAAAATCCCGCCGGCACTTCCACGATGCCGCCACCGGCCTTCGCGGCGGCACTGATCGCAGCCTGGAATGCGGCGGTGTTTGTCGCAACGCCGTCACCAATCGCGCCGTAATCGGCAATGTTAAAAGTTCTCGCCGGAATGGACGGCAAATGCGGCGTGGCGACCGCTCGCGCCGTTGATAAGGAACTTAAGAGGGCCAATCCTGCGCAGGCGGCTGATAGTTGATTTTGGAAATGTGTCATAGTCTTAAGTTTAGTTGGGAATCGGAAAACTGTTGGAGGCACGCGGTTCAATCAAGTTCATTTGTTGGGCTCCAGCCATCCTCGCCGCCCAGGACAGCTTCAATGGTGATTTTATCCGCTTCAGCTTTGGTCAACTGTTTGGCCCATTTCACCCGCGCGGCCGGATTGGCGCCAGGGCCAGTGCTGTTGTATTCGGCATATCGCGCCGTCAACTCATTCGCCGGGTTGCGCCAATTGTTCCACCCTTCGGGTTTGATATGAGCGCCCATTTCACAATTCAAATAAGTCACGCTGGCATACGGGCGCCAGGGACGGCCAAGATCGGCCATCGGCGGGCTGTTGGTATTGACCGGCGTTCCGTCAGGCCGGATCCATGGATGCGGATCACCCGTCAGATTACAATTCATGAATACCAGGCCGAACGGTTTATTTTTCGGCGTGTCCGCAGCAGTGACGTGACCGCCATTTTTGCTGTGAATTTCGCAATGGTCAAACACCACCGCAGCAGTGCCATAGATAAAATCCACCCGTCCGGCAATATAACAATTGGTGAAGTAATCACGGCCATTGTTGAGCAATAAAGTGTCCTGCCAGCCAAGGATCCGGCAGCCGTCAATGGTCGCCCGGTCTCCCTCCACCCGTAGCGCCATGGCCTGGCCATGGTCTCCCGATGCGTTTTGGAAGGTCAGGTTTTCCGCGTGGAAATCATCGCCCAGCACCACGAACCCGCCGCCTTTGAATCTTAAATCCGTTTGCGCGTTGGTTTCCTGCTGGTTGAGATCATAAGTCAGCACGGTGTTGGTCAAATCTTCGCCGAACAGTTCCACATGATTTTTTCCGGCCGGCAGGATGAATTGTCCATGGTAAACCCCGGCTTTGACGAAAATTCGGAATGGCTTCGTGCCCTTGTCAGGCGCGGCATTGAGCGCCGATTGCAAATCTTTATAATCTGCCGAGACGTCCGCCGAAACAATCGCGTCATATTTGTCCTGTGCGATAGTCGGCAGGAGATTCCGCGGTTCCGACAGCAAAACCGGGGCCAGGGCCGGGACCGCTTTGCGCAATTCTTCCACGACGAGCCGCCCAAACATCACCCGTCCGACGCCGACCAGGTGAGTGCCGTCATAGGCATTCGTCCCGTCGACGATTTTGATCGGGCTGAATTCATAACATTTTTCACGGCCCAATTGCTCGCACAGCTCGAGGCTGCGCGCGTGCAAATCAATCAACGGCACATGCTTTTCCCCGGCGATTTTACGAACGTCCTCCGCATACGGTTCCAGGGTGGAATCGATCTTGTGCGGATCGTTCTGGTCCCATTGGCGGCGCGTCAACGGCGTCACCAGCACCGGTGTGGCGCCGATCGCGCGGGCATCGTCCACATACTGCTCCATGTTACTGATAAAAGTGGGCATGTCCGTGGAACGGCCCGGTTTGCCCGGCTGGTTGTTGTGTCCGAACTGGATCAAATAATAATCGCCCTTCAATGCCAGCGCATTGGTCCAGCGCCCCTCGCGCATGAAACTCATCGAACTGCGACCGCCGGCGGCCACGTTGATGCATTCCACTTTATTCGTGTCCAGGAATTCTTTGAAGCCCAGCCCCCACCCGGTCCGGTCCGCCGTGGTCGAGTCCCCGACCAGGACGATGACGATTTTTTTACCGGCAGCCTTGCCCGTTCCACCAGGGTGCACCAGGCAACAACCGGCGAACAAAAGCGCGAATGCTGAGATCAGGAGTTTTTTCATGTTTACGGATAGACCAGGCGATAGAAGACATTCCCTTGCGTGGGATCGATGAGAATGTTTGTCGAAGTGATGTTGGTTGAATTCGCGACGGTAACCCAATTTGTCCCCAGGCCCGCGCCGGGAATATTCGTCTGCTCCTGCAATTCCCAGCCAAGTTGGTTCGCCGGCCATGACAGCATCAGTTGATTTCCGGACACCTGGAAAACAACGTTGGACGGCTGGTTCGACGGCAAAGGTGCCGCCGTGGCTTCCGCCGAATTGGAGCTTTCACCCCCGGCGCCCACGGCGGTGACGATGTAATAATATGGCACCGCGTCCGTGACGTTGGTATCGGCGTAATTCGTCGTGGTCAGCCCACCGTAGATTGTCGGATAAGAGCCGCCGCTGGCCGTGCCGCGTTTCAAATTATACGTGCTGGCGCCGCTGACGGCATTCCATTGCAGATTGATAAGGAGGTTGGTCGCTGCGGCCTGGAGATCAGTCGGCGCGGAGGGAGGCGCTATAGTATCAACAATGGCTCCGGTGTTGACGGCGATCTGGTTGATGTCAATCGTCGTGGCGGAAGTATTGGCGGTCGCGCGCCAACCGATAGACAACGCATCGAAGCTGTTGGTCAGGTAGGTTGATCCGGAAGCAATCCCGCCAAATTGTGACAGCGGAGTGCCAGAGGCGCTCGTGCCTCCATATAATGTATTCGTGATGGCAAGAGTGTTCGCCGCCGTCAGGGTAACCGTCAGGACCTCTGTATATGGACTGCCGGTAACGAGCGTAAGCGACGGAGCCGAAGATGCCGTACCGACCGTTGACCCTGCGGGATATATGTAACTCGAACTGGGGCTGCCACTGCTCACCACATCCTGGTCGTTGTTTGAGACTGTGCCGATGGTCTGCATCGGACGGGTCATGATTTGTGAATTGCCGCCGGTGAATGAAAGTTGTCCGACATAACCCACCCAGGTCTGCGCGTTGCCGATGGCATTGGCTGTTGAACTGGTGGTGGCTGTGCTATTCAGCCCCCCCGGCACAGGATAATTCTGGCCGCTGTTGTACAGGCCAAAACCCATGGCACTGGATTCCGTCAACAGGCCGGAGGTGTTCGTAAAGGTCACGACCAGCGACATGGAGTCGCCGATATTGATCAGCGCGACTGGCGAATTGGTGAACAACGCCTGCGCTTCGATGACGCCGGATGTGGTCGCCGCAATGCCAAATTTTAAATGCCCCGCGGCGATGGTCGGCGAGGGATTCCACGATTTAGAGGACGTCAGTTCGTAGCTGGTGCTCGTTTGCGCCGGCGCGGCGGGTGAATTGGAGTTGATGGTGCTGGCGGCAAAGGTGTCATTGAAAACATTCGTGGTCGCCGGCGCGACCGTCACCGCCTGTGGGGTGGCGCTCACTTCGAAGGAATTCGTGCCTTCGCCAATGTTGTTCAACGAGGACACCACATAATAATACGTCGTACCGTTGGTTACCTGTGTGTCGGAATAACCGGTAGTGGCGACGGTCGCAATGGTCGTGTATGACCCGCCGGTGACGAGCGAACGTTTCACATTGTAATTTGTGGCCGTGGCGGATGCCGACCAACTCAAGGTGACCAGCGTATCCGACGGCGTGGCAGTCAGATTGGCAGGGGCGAGCGCCAGTGAGGTATTGTCCGGGGAGGTGACAACCAAGTTCACCTGTCCGCCGGTGCTGGTGTCAAAGGCATACGTGTAACCCGCCGGGACAATCCCCAGCGTGGGCACTGTGCCCGACAAGCTGCCGGTGTAGGTCATCAACTTGTAAATGCCATTCGTAAAACCAGGGCCCGCCGTGATATTATCGGTGCCACCCAGGGTGAGATTGCCCGCCACGGCCAGCAGGGTGGTGTTGGTCCCCAGGGTAAAGTTCAATACGTTGGGAGCGAGTGAAATGCTGCTGTTGGCCGTCAGCGTACAACTGCCGAGAGACAGGGTGCCGTTGGCAAAGACGTTGGTGTTTGAGAATGAGGCATTCCCGTTGAAAAGACCCAGCGCGTTGACGAAGCCGTTGGTGGATAACCCCGTGATCGTCTGCAGCGTGTTCGTCGGCACGCTATTGCTCACGACATATTGCGCATTGAAGAGTTCATAGGTGGTGGCCCCGGACAAATTGAACTGCGAATCGATGAACTGCACATTGTTGGCGTTGTAAATCTCCACCGGTTGGTTCGCCGAGATGTGGACACGGTTGAAAACAAAGTTCGTCCCCGGCATTTCTCTACGCGGCCAAAGGATGACCGCGGGATAACCGTTAACCGCAGTCGCATTGATATTGCTAAAAGTGATGTTGCGGTAGATTGGCGTCAAGCTGGTGACTGCGGCGTTGGTTTGTGTGGCAGCGGTAGTGGGCGTGACAGTGTTGGGGGTGCCGGTCTCATTATAGTAGGCGTAAGCCTGGATCGGAAAATCCACGTTGGTCATCCCGATATTGCAATAGAAGATGTTCTGGACCAATCCGCCGCGGTCATTGTCCGATTTGATCCGGATGCCATTGTCGGTGCCGCTCATGGTGCAGTTGATAACGGTCATGTTCGACACCCCGCCCTTATCTGTATAACTGCCGATGGAAATGCCATGCCCCGTTCCATAAGTGTTGTTGGTGATGAGGATATCGGCCGTACCGCCGCCACAGGTGAAATCATCGTCACCGGTGCTGATATTACAATTTTGCACGAGGATATTGGTTCCGCTCACGTCGTCCGCGTCGGTATTATGCGAGGGAGGATTGGCTTCGGAGGAAGGCGCCCGGATGGTGATGTTTTGGATGGTCGTGTTGGCGGAAGATCCGCCGATGGCGATATGAAACTCCGGAGAGTTGGAGAGCGTGATATTTTGGATCAGGATAAATTTACAACTGTTCAAAGAAACCATGACCGGACGGCTATTCGTCTTATATCCGGGCCACCACGGCGCGCCTTGCCCGTCAATCGCTCCGCTCCCGCTGATCTCGATGTTGGTCAGGCTTGATCCGGAGATCAATGCCTGCGGATTGACGATGCCACCGGGATAACTGCCATAGGGCAACATCCGCAGGATAGCGCCGGCATCAACTTGAAGATTAACATTATTGGCCAACGTCACCGGCCCGCACAGATATACCCCGGGTCCAGGAAGCTCCACCGTGCCCCCTATCAATCCATTGACTCTCTCACCAGCTTTCGCCGCAGTGATGGCAGTCTGGATGGCGGTAGTATTTGTGAACACCCCATCCCCCACTGCATTCGTCACCACAACGATATTATTGGTGTTGATCAAGATGGTCCAGGGAGTGACGTAAGTGACTTGGGCCTGCAAAATCTCCGGGATCAGGACTATGCCGAACAGAACGATCAGTGTGATAAGACCATGCCCAAACGGGATGGATCCTCTCTTCTTCTCAATGCAAAACGTGTTTTTAGCCACTTGGATTATGAGTGATTTCCAATATAATACCATCACCCCCCAAAGAAGTCCCGCTGAGTTAGTGCAAAAAACATTGAAAATTGTTCACCTGGATAACCACCTGACCCCGGCCAAATGAGACTAAATACAGTACTTTTTTTGGTACTGCTTCGGCGACATTCCTGTGGCTTGCTTGAAAGCTATCCAAAAACTGTTGCCACTATGATAGCCGGATTTCTCGGCGATTTCTTCCAATTTCATCCGCGATTGCGTCAGTAGTTTTTTTGCTTTTTCGATGCGGACACGATGTAATTCAGTGCCCGGCGGGCGGCCGATGTGGGCCAAAAAAGCCTGGTGCAGTCCGCTGCGCGACATCGCTGCGATCCGGGCCAGGTCTTCAACGCCGATCGGCTTATCGCAGTTGTCCCAAAGATATCTCAAGCTCCGGGCCACGCCCGGATGGTTGACGGCCAGCAGATCACTGCTTTTGCGCGTGATCAAACCCGTCGGTGATATGCGGATGGGATTCAGGGGAGGCCGCTGGCCATGCATCAATTGATCCAGTAATTCCGCGCCGCGATAGCCGAGCGTACTGAGATTCCGGTCCACCGTTGATACCGGCGTGCGCATGGCATCGACCGCAGGCAATGAATTGTCCATCCCGATGACACTGACGTCCTCCGGCACAGCCAGGTTGATCGTTTCACAGGTCTCAATGACTTCCAGGGCGTGGTCATCGGAGGCGGCAAAAAGCGCGAGCGGCTTGGGCGCATTTTTCAACTGGGCGGCAAGCCAGCGGCGCTGGTTTTTCCATTGCAAGGGTCCGGTGGTATGCGATGTCGATTCATGCCAGCGGATCCATTTACAACTGTGTCCCGCGCCTTTAAGGATTTCGCCAAAGGCAGTCCCAACTTCGTCGAAGGACCAGTTCTCTATTGCGCTGTAAAACATGAAATTCTTTAAACCGCGCGCCAGAAAATAATCCGCTGCGAGCCGCGCGGCGGCATAGTGGTCGGTCAACACACGGGGAAAAGGAAGTTGCGGACGGCGATAACTGAAATCCACCGTAGGCAGCTTTGCCCCGGCCACAAAACGGGCCAGGTCATCGCCCGCGCCAAGCCACGCAAGGATGCCATCACCTTCCCATCCCCACGGAATGACTTTCTCCTTGGTGATATCCGCGCACAAATGCCAGCCGGCTTCCATGGCATATTTAGCGATCCCCTGGTGCACCCGATAGTCATACCAGCCCAAGGCCAAAAGGATCCTCGGGTTTTTTTTGCGCATGACTGATTCTACATATCAACTGTTCCTCTGGCAATGCTGACTGGACTTTTTTCAATGTTTATTGCAGAAACGCCAGATTGTCCGATTACCAGAACCTGCTACTGTCGTTAACAGAACCCTGATGAATCACCCCTATGCGAACCTGTCTCTATAACCATCTGATGAAAACATTTCCACTGATTGTCGTTATTTCAATCCTTGCGCTCCCGCTGGCTTCCATCGGCCAGATCACTACGGAGTTCCAGGATAATTTCACTTCGAGCACCCTGAATCCGTCGGCGACAAGCCCAGGGACATTGACGGCGAGTCGAACCGCTTACTTGATCGCCGCATCAAAGAGCGCCACCTCCACGACCATTGCCTCGGGCGTGATGACTTATGGAAACTTCAGCACCTCATCCGGTTATTGCGAAGGGCAGGCGCTTTTTGCCACCTCGCCAGTGGCGATAACCAGTCCCGGCCAATACATCGAGATCTATTACGTGTTCACGGATACGACGACTCTTTTCAACGGCAACGGCGGGATCAACGAACAGATCAATCTCGGATTGTATAACTCCGGCGGCGTCGCGCCCACCAACGGTGTGAATCTTTGGACCGGCAATCTGGGAACCGGTTCAACCACCGCCGATGTGGGCTGTACCAAAAGTTGGGTCGGTTATAATGCGGCTATCGCTTATAGTAATTCTCCTTCCTCGATTGTCTCGCGCGCGGCACAAACCCAGTCCAACAACTCCAATCAAGGTCTCGGCGTCAATTCATCAGCCACGACTGTATCTGTCGCCAGCCTGGCCGCTCTTCAAAATGGGCCGCTGCTCACAGTGGGCAACCAGTACACGATGGATTTGAAAATCTACTATGTCAGTGCCGGCACGATTGCCATCACGAACACTCTTTACAACGGCAACGGCAACAGCGGTACGATTGTTTCCCAGGGCGCCTGGACCGGACAATTCGGCGCCCAGGTGAGCAGCCCCCTGGCGACATCTTTTGACGGCATGTGCATCGGCTTCCGCCCAACATCCGCCCCCACTACCGCAGAAACGATGAAGATCAATAATGTCACCGTTTTACTCGTCACTCCCTTCGCACCCACCATCTCCAGCCTGAACAGTCAAACCGTGGTCCAGGGAACGAATCTAACTTTGAACCCGACAATTTCCGCCATCCCCGCAGCCGTGTATCAATGGCAGACCAATGGCGTTAATATCGCCAACGCGACTAATGCGACTCTCCTCTTGCCCAATGTCCAATATGCCCAAAATGGTTTTATTTATACGTTGATCGCCACCAATTCGGTCGGGGCTACCACTAATAATATGACCCTCTCGGTCATTGTCCCGCCGGTCATCACCGGCTTATTCAACCAGGCCTCCCTGACTAACCTCAACATCACCATCAACCCCACTGTCACCGGCATCCCCTCTCCCACGTTGCAATGGCAAACCAACGGCGTCAATCTGGCCGATGGACCCGATGTGAATGGCTCGACCATCACCGGCAGCACCACCAGCACGTTGACCATCAACGATGCGCAGGTTGGAGACAGCGCGACATATTTCCTTATCGCCAGCAACAGCGCCGGCATCGTGACCAATAGCATGACCCTGACAGTTTCTCCGACCAACCTGGCACCCATCCTCACCGGACCGGCGGACCAGACTGTGATCCAGGGCAACAACGCCACGTTCAGCGCCAAGGCGATCGGGGTGCCCGTCCCAACTCTGCAATGGCTGGACCAAAATCAAGTCCCCATCCTCGACGCCACTAATGAAACCCTGACCCTGTCCAATGTGCAGTATTCCCAAAATGGCTACTCTTATTACTTCGTGGCCAGCAACGACGCCGGCACGCTTACGAATAGTGCGATTCTAACGGTCATCGTCCCTCCAGCCATCACTACGCAGCCAACAAGTCTGGTGGTGACAAATACGCAGGCCGCTTCCTTCTCGGTCGCCGCCACCGGTGTTCCGAATCCGGCGTATCAGTGGTATAAGAATGGCAATCCGATTTCCACGGGTGCCAATGCCACCGCGCAGAGCGCCACATTTTCCATTGCCAATGCGTCACCTGCCGATACCGCTGCCTATTCCTGCACTATCACCAACCAGGCTGGAACGACCAATACTGTTAACGTCAGTCTGACCGTCAATTCGACCATGGCGGTCACTGCCTTTGCTCCGTCCAACAGCCAGACCGGTGTCTGCTATGACACACCGCTTTCTGTGACCTTCAGCCGGACACCCACGATGAACACCAACTTCACCATCAAGATTTTCAACGTGACTAACAGCACGACGCCCGTGGACACCATCAACCTGGCCAACAGCGTCAGCGGCGTCCAGGCACACAGCTCGTTTTCGGGTGACAACCAGGCTTTCAATTACTATCCCGTGGTCATCAACGGCGCCACGGCGAACATCTATCCTCATGGTGGCGTGATGACTTCCAACCAGACTTATTATGTGACCATCGATGACGGGGCGTTCCTGGACTCGAACGGCGCCTATTTTGCGGGGGTCACGTCCAATACCTGGCAGTTCACGACCAAGCCCACGGGGCCGGCCAATCCGACGAACCTGGTGGTCGCGCAGAATAACGGCGGGGATTTTGATACTGTCCAGGGCGCGGTGGATTCCGTTTTGCCCGGCAACACCACACCGACGATGATCAATATCCAAAACGGAAATTATTTTGAGATCGTGAATATCTCGGGAAAACATGACCTCGTTTTGCGCGGTCAAAGCCGCGCCGGGACCATCGTCGGTTACCCGAACAACGCCGGGATCGCCGCCGGCGGCAGCACCCATTCACGCATGTCCTTCAAAGTGAATGGCAATTTCATTTCGCTGGATAACCTCACCATCACCAATGCCACGGCCCAGGATTCATCGCAGGCTGAAGCGCTGATGATCGAATCCGGCGCGAATGGTTGCCTCGTCAATAACTGTAACATCGACAGCTTTCAGGATACCATCCTGGCCAACATCTCCACCAGCAAGGCTTACTTCAATAACAGCCTGATCCAGGGCGACGTGGATTTCATCTGGGGTGGCGGCAATCTGTTCTTCACCAATTGTAATATCCATTACCTGATCCGCGCCGCCAATGCCGGGGCGGAAGGCCCCAATCCTTCGCCTGCCGCCGGTGATATTTCGAGCAACGGCTTTTCCTTCGTGAATTGCGCATTCACGACCCTGGCGGGTGCCAGCAGCACCGACACGATTGGCCGTACGCGCAGCATCACCAATGGAAATACCGCGCTCATCAGTTGCATGATCAGCACCAATATCGGCGGCTGGGCTGCGGATGCCTCTCCGACCAGCAATTTCCGCAACTGGTATTACAACTGCACCAACGATACCGGTGCCGCGGCCACTTTGAGCAACGGCATTCCCCTCACCACCGGTGACTCGCGCATCACCCTCGCCAGCAGCGCCACCACCTGGTTGTACGGCTGGAATCCCATGCTCTCGCCGAACATCATCACCAATCCGGTCGGCCGAAGCGCCAGTGCAGGCCAGGCGTTCAGCTTTGTGTCCGCAGCCACGGCTGTGCCTGATCCAACCTATCAATGGTTCCTGAACGGCACGAATATTCCGGGCGCAACCAGCGCGACTTACTCGAACCCCGGCGCGCAACGCAGCAACGGCGGCACTTATTATGTGGTGGCCAGCAACAGCGCCGGCAGCGTCACCAGTTCCATCGTCACACTGACCTACGTTGATACCGCGCCAGTGGCCAATCCGGTCACCTATACCCGCTATGTGAATGTTCCCCTGGACATTTTCATCACCAACCTATTGAGCAATGTGACTGACGCAGACGGCGATCCAATCAGCCTGGTGGCAGTGGGAGCCAGCACCGACGGCGTCACTTTGCAGGTCAACCCCAATGATCTGGTGTATAATGATACCAACAATGTCGCCGACCAATTCACCTATACTGTCACTGACGGTTTTGGCGCGACGAATTCCGCCTTGGTCTCCATCGTCATCAACTCCAATTCAGTATTTGGTCCGACCAGCCCGGCCATCGACACCACCGGCGGTGCCCCTACCCTGACTTATTCCGGAATCCCGGGCTACAGTTACAGCGTGGCCCGCTCAATGGATCTGATCAGTTGGAACGTAATTCTGACGACGAATATGCCTCCGGGTGGTTCGTTCCAATTTACCGATCCCAGTGCCCCGCAACCGGCGGCTTATTACGAACTGCAATATAATTATTAAACAAGTCCATTCGGGCGATTCCGGCCTGATTGGAATCGCCCGAAATGGGTTTTTCATAGAGGGCTGGCCGGGCAGCTTTTTCCTGAGAGGGAAGCGGAAATTGCCCCTTGAATATGAGGGCAACCATTTATAATTAAAATGGAAAATGACTTTTCATGGTTTTCCCCGGAAGATTAAACGCGCTCTTCAAACCATTCTGATCCATTTTAAAAAAAATCGATTTTTATCATTTTTTTCTTGTAATTTAGGTGGGGCCAATTATCATGTTTTCACTTAGAGGGCGTTTGTTCAGACCAATAACAAACAAAAAATTCCAAAGGCAGTTTAGGCCTGACTGTATTTGGTTTACAGCTTGTGAAAAATTTCACAAGACCTCTTCTTAAGTTTTAGCAGACAGGCGAAATAACGGAAAAATCGGAAGAGGCGTTAAATAAGTCAGTGAAACCCAAAAAACTATGAAAAGAATCTGTGTCCCGATCCTCATTCTCACAGCGTTAGGCCTCTCCTGCGCCAGCGCCCAAACAGTTACTAATCTCGCTGATTGGACTTTTGAAACCAGCGTTCCTGCATCGGCGGGGCCCTTCAATCCTGAGATCGGCAGTGGCAGCGCGTCGGGTTCTCATGCCAGCGGTTCGGCCGTTTATAGTAATCCTGCTGGAGATGGTTCATCCCATTCCTTTAGTTCAAACTTTTGGGGGGTTAATGATTATTACCAATTTTCAACGACGTTGGACCTGGCTGATTTTACTTATAGCAGCTTTACCCTGTCATATGATCAAAATGGCAGCTCAACCGGCCCTGGAACTTTTTATTTGGCTTACAGCACCGATGGCACCACCTATATCAAGTTTGGTTCTGACTACACGCTGACTTCTGGAATCACATGGAATGCAGGTACCCCGGGCCAAGCGACCATTGAAAGTGACGACTTAAGCTCGATTGCGGCGCTTGATACTGCCAGTACAGTTTATTTCCGTCTTGTTGATGACAGCTCAACCGCCATCAACGGAAGTGGTGTTGGCACTTCCGGCTCTGACCGCGTGGATAATTTTAGCATCAGCGCTACTGTCGTTCCGATCACTCCATCTCCCGAACCGACAACCCTTGCTTTTGCGTTGCTCGGCGGAGTTGCGGGGATACTTGCGCTGCAACGCAGGAAGTAATTTTTCCCCACCAATAAAGAAAGCCGGAGTCCATTCCGGCTTTTTTTATATCCTTCAGAGATCGTAACGATATCGGAAATCTCCCATTTCGAATACCTCTACGATCTTCCACTTTTCCAAACATCTTTCAAATCTTGGAAAACTTGTTCCGGAGTGATCGCCGCCAGGCAATGGGCCAAGCCGGTACAAACGGCAGAATGACCGTCGCAGGCGCAGGGCGTGCCGGTCAAAAATTTGTGACGCGCACCAACCGGCGCCCATCGCGCCGGTGAGGTGGGGCCAAACAACGAAATCGTCGGTACGCCTAGCGCGGCGGCAAAATGCAATGGACCGGTGTCGCCGGACACAAAAACTTTTGCCCGATTCAACACGGCAAGAAATAGTGGTAATTCCTCCAACAACGGCAAGATCACGGCGTCGGGGATGCATTGCTTCAATCCCCTCATCAGCGCGCTTTCACGTTCGCCTTGCGCCGTGGTGAACACGAGGCGCAGCCCATTCCCGGCGGCCAGGCGATGCAGTTTCGCCCAGTGCGCCAGCGGCCATTCTTTTTTAAGCTGGCTGGAGGCGACGTGGCAAATGACGGCGCGCTCTTCCGGGAGAATTGCCCTCGCGGCCCCGGCCAGGGCCGGGTCGGCGCGGATTTCCGATTCCAGCGAAGCCGGCGGCGGAACGTGCCAGCCGGACAGCAGTTGCACTAAGCGCGCAGATTCGTGCGGTCGGCTGGCATCCAATGCCACCCGCCGGTTGTAACAGAATTTCCTGCCAAAAAATCCACCGGACTGGTCCCAGCCCAGGCGGTCTTTCGCGCCCGCGAGAAAGCTCAGGATGGCGCCCCGATCATTGCCGGCGAAATCCACCGAACGGTCAAATTTTTCAGCGCGCAACGCGCGGATGACCGGCAACGATTTTCCGATTCCCGCCCTCCCGCGTTTTCGCGGCATGGGCCAAACGCGGTTGAGCCAGGGTAAATGTTGGAAGAGCGGCGCCATTTCTTCGGGCACCAGCAGATGGATCTCCGATTTCGGCAGATGTTCGCGCAAGGCGCGCAGGGCGGGCGTCATCAGGACAGCGTCGCCAAAGTATTTGAATTGCAGCGCCAGGATTTTTTCAGGCGCATTCACAATTGTAGGAGACGAGGTCACGAGTCTCAGTTGTTATCGGCGATGGATTAGGATTGAGAACAGGATTAAAATTAGAGACTCCTTACGTCATCTCCTGCTTTTGATTGGAATTGCAGTTCGTACAGTTTCTGGTAGATGCCGCCGCGCTTGATCAGTTCCTCGTGCCGCCCCGACTCCACGATGCGGCCCTGGTCCATGACAACGATGACATCTGCATGAAGAATGGTCGAGAGCCGGTGCGCGATGCAAATGGTGGTGCGGCCTTTCATCAATTCGTCGAGCGCAGCCTGCACCGCCCGTTCAGATTCGGTGTCGAGGGCGCTGGTGGCTTCGTCCAGGATGAGGATCGGCGCGTTCTTCAAGACGGCCCGGGCGATGGCCAGGCGCTGGCGCTGGCCACCGGAGAGGGTCATGCCTTTTTCACCGACAACCGTGTCGAAACCCTGCGGCTTTTGCATAATGAACTCGTAGGCGTAGGCGTGTTTGGCCGCGGCGATGACGTCCTCCGTCGTCGCGCCGGGCCGGCCCAGCTCGATGTTGCGGCGGATGGTGTCGTTGAACAGGACCGTTT
Organism: Verrucomicrobiia bacterium; assembly: GCA_036490655.1. Classification (GTDB taxonomy): domain Bacteria; phylum Verrucomicrobiota; class Verrucomicrobiia; order Limisphaerales; family UBA11358; genus UBA11358. Next base: position 102,245 of record DASXDM010000033.1, read on the forward strand.
CCTGCGTGACGACGGCAATCTGGTTCCGCAGGTCGATCGAGCGGACCTCGCGGATATCCACGCCGCCGATCTTGATGGCCCCGCGCGCGGGATCGTAAAAACGCAGGAGCAGATTGGAGAGCGTGGTCTTGCCGGATCCGCTGGCGCCCACGAGCGCGACGAGTTGGCCGGCCCGGACGGTCAGATTGACGTTTCGGAGCGCCGATTTTTCGCCGTAACTGAAATCGACCGCGTCGAAGACGATATCCGCCTTGTCGGCATGGAGCATTTTTGGCGCGGCGGGCTCAGGTACGGTGCTTTGGGTGGCGAGCAATTCAAAAACGCGCTCACTGGCGGCGCGCGCCTGGACGGTCCAGTTTTGCAGCATGTTCAGGTTTTTCAGCGACGGATAAATCATGAAAATGCTGCCCACCAACTGAATGAAATCGGATGGGCTGGGGGGGTGGCCATCGGAATGGCAGATCATGTACGCCAGGAGCAGCGCCACTCCGCACGAGCCGAAAAATTCAATGAGCGGCCCGGGAATGCTCTGCGCGCGGACAATGCGCATGTAATGGCTGACGAATTTGCGGGTAATGCCCTGGAATTCCGCGGTAACGATCGGCTCGAGGTTGTAGGCCTTCACGATCCGATGGCCGGTGAAGGCTTCGGTCATGGTCTGCGTCAGGTCGGCGGACTGCGCCTGTAGTTCACGGCTGGACCGGCGAATTCTGCGGCTAAAGATGGCGATGGGAATGATGCACAGCGGCACAAAGACGATGGTGATGAGTGTCAGCTTTGGTTGGACCCATAGCAATGCTCCAACCAGGACCGCTAATTGGACCGGATCGCGGACGATGGTAGTGGTGGCGCTGCTGAGAATGACCTGCAACATATTGGTGTCATTGACCACGCGTGAAATAAGCTGGCCGGACGCATTTTCGTTGTAGAAACCGGCGGAAAGATCCAGCAAATGCCGGAACAGCCGCACGCGCAGGTCGGCAATGGTGCGGCTGGCGACCCATTGCAGGTAATAGGTGTTCAAGTATCCGAATAATCCCCGCAAAAACATGATGCCCGGAATGGCGGCGACCAGCGCCGAAATCGTAAAGGTCACCTCCCATGACCACGGATGGATCCGGGTGCCGTTCTGCAGGGCGTTGCTGGCTTCCTCAAACCAATGTTGGACGAACCCCGGCAACTTGGCTATCGATGTTGGAAGATACCCGGTCGAGTCCCCGGATGGGAATACTGCGCTGTAAACGAACATGATGGTTCCGATGAACAGCGGCGCTATCAGGCCGCTCACGATGCCGGTTATCACCCCGAGAACCAATCGCGCGCGGTAAGGCCAGGCCAGTTTCCAAATGCTGAATAAAAATTTAATCATCGGCTGACAATCTATTGTTGAGAGTCGAAGCAGAAAAGCGAGCGTTTTATTAGGTGATGGCATGACTTTCCAGATTGCCCAACTGGGAACATGACTTTAATCTGGTGGGACAAAATGAAAATCCTTATCACCGGCGGCGCCGGTTATCTCGGCTCGATCCTGACCCCCACCCTCCTGGCCCAGGGCCACGAAGTGACGGTGCTCGATAATTTTTATTTCAACCAGAGCTCGCTGATGGATTGCTGCCAGCACGACAAGTTCAACGTCGTCCGCGGCGATTGCCGCGAAGAAGCGGTGGTCAAACCGCTCGTCGCCAAAGCCGACCTCATCATCCCGCTGGCGGCGCTCGTCGGGGTGCCGTTGTGCAATACCGATGCCATCGCCACTAAAACGACCAACCAGGACGCCGTCGAAATGATTTGCCGGCTCGCGGGCAAACAACAATGGGTGATCATGCCGGTGACTAACAGCGGTTACGGCATCGGTGAGAAGGGAAAATTTTGCACCGAAGAGACGCCGCTCAAGCCTCTCTCGACCTATGGCGTGACCAAGGTCAAGGCGGAGGAAGCGGTGCTTGCGCGCGAAAACAGCATTAGCTTCCGGCTGGCTACGGTGTTCGGCACCGCGCCGCGCATGAGGATCGACCTGCTGGTAAACGATTTCGTCCATCGCGCCTTGCATGACCGCGCGGTGGTGATCTTTGAAGGACATTTCAAACGCAATTATATCCATATCCGCGATGTGGCGCGGGTGTTCCTGCACGGCATCGCCAACTTCGACAAGATGCGCGGCAAGCCTTATAATGTGGGCCTGGACGATGCGAACCTCTCGAAGCTGGAATTGTGCGCGGTCATCCAGAAACATCTGCCAAAATTTGTTTATATCGAGGCACCCATCGGCGAAGACCCGGATAAACGCGATTACATCGTGAGCAACGCCCGCATCGCGGCGGCGGGATTCAAGCCGGAGTGGAACCTGGACCGCGGCATTGTTGAATTGATCAAAGGTTTCACGATCCTGCGGAATTCCATCTATTCGAATGTTTGAACCGCCCGTGAGTCTATCACCTGAACAAATCGGCGCTGTGGTCCTCGCCGGCGGATTTGGCAGGCGCATCCAACATGTGCTGGCGGACGTTCCCAAACCGATGGCCCCGGTGAATGGCCGGCCGTTTCTCGAATGGGTCGTCCGGTATCTGGCCGCGCAAAAAATCCGGCGTGTCATCCTCTCCACCGGCCATCTGAGCCAGGTCATTGAAAAACATTTCCAATCTCAGCCCGTAAAAAATGTCCGCATCAGTTGCGTTCACGAGAACAGTCCGCTGGGAACCGCCGGTGGATTCCTGAACGCCATCCACGGCTCGAAGGAAAATCCAGCGGCATGGCTGGTCCTCAACGGCGACTCGCTCGCGCCTGCCCCGCTGGACAAAATGTTTCAATCGTTCGATGACCCGGACATTGCCGGGGCGATCCTGGGGGTTCGCGTGCCCGATGCGGCGCGCTTCGGCGCCCTGGCACAGGACGCGCGCGGCGAGCTGGCCGGGTTCAGCGAAAAACGCCCCGGCGCAGGCGTGATCAATGCGGGCGTTTACCTGTTTCGCTCCTCCGTTGCCGGCAAATTCCCGGTTAAAACACCGTTGAGTTTTGAGACGGAAGTTTTCCCGGCGCTCATCGCGGAGAAAGCGCGGATGAAAGTTTGCGTGACGGACGCGCCTTTTTTGGATATTGGAACACCTGAAACATTGCCGCTGGCGGAGGACTTTATCCGCCGGAACGGAAATGTTTTTGAATCATGATCATCAGCCGCACTCCATATCGCATCTCGTTTTTCGGCGGGGGGACCGATTACCCCGCCTGGTATCGCCGCCACGGCGGCGCGGTGCTGGCCGCGACCATCAACAAATATTGTTACCTGACCTGCCGCTATCTGCCGCCGTTTTTTGAGCATCGCATACGCGTCGTCTATTCAAAAGTGGAGATGTGCCAAAAACCCGAGGAAGTGGTCCATCCTTCCGTGCGTGAGACGTTGCGCTATCTTAAGGTGCGGCGCGGGATCGAGATCCATCACGACGGCGACCTGCCCGGACGCAGCGGGATGGGCTCCAGTTCGGCCTTCACCGTGGGATTGCTCCACGCCCTGCACGCGTTACAGGGGCGCGTGAGCGGAAAAAAGCAATTGGCCGATGAGAGCATCCATGTGGAGCAGGACATCATGAAAGAGACTGTCGGCTCGCAGGACCAGGTCTGCGCGGCGTATGGGGGGCTGAACAAGATCAATTTTTTGCGCAACGGCGATCACACCGTGCAGCCGATGACGCTTTCCCATGAACGGCTCGAAGAATTAAGCTCGCATGTGATGCTGTTCTACACCGGGATCAAGCGCACGGCCTCTGATGTGGCCTCCTCGTTTGTCGCCGGGATGGACAAGCGCCAGAAATTGTTGAACCGCATGCGTGAAAGCGTCGAACACAGTTGCGCCATCCTTAACGGGCGCGGCAGCCTGAAGCCGTTTGGCGAATTGCTTCACGAAGCCTGGCTGGCCAAATGCAAATTGAGCGACAAAATTTCGAATGCCGAGGTGGACGAGCAATATGCCCAGGCCCGCGCCGCGGGCGCCATCGGTGGAAAACTGCTCGGGGCGGGTGGCGGCGGGTTCTTGATGTTGTTCGCCCCGCCGGCGCGCCATGCCAAAATCAAAAAACGGCTCAACCGCCTCATCCAGGTCCCTGTTCAATTTGAATTTGCCGGCAGCCAGATCATTTTCTATGACCTTGAGGAGGATTACTCCCGTCACGATAAGGCCCGCACCAAACAACGGATCAAGTCGTTCCGCGAACTGGATCCTGCTTCGCCGCTGGCCTCGGTTTAAGCCGTCCGTATTTCAGTACCGGCTTTGGCACCCGTCTCACGCCGAGACGACTTCAACTCGAGGAGCAAAACCGAGTTTTCCAAGCAATTCCTCACAATCTTCCCATGCAAGACCGAATGCGCGGACGTCGGCGACACCAAGACGGGCGATCACGGATGAAAGTATCTTGGCATCGTGCTCGACCAATTCGCCGTCCAAGAGGACGTGTTCCGACCAATCCACCAACTGTGCCAGCGAAATCTCATGATGAAGATACGCGGCAATCTTGTCGGCGACTACTTTCTTAGTGATCGTCATGGCTTTACCTTACACTTTCTGGTGGCCTTTATCCACCGGGAATTTTTCGTGTGTCTCGATTAGTTTTCCCGCATCGTCGTAAATCTCCTGCCAGAAACGCACCGTCGTTTCACTCGCGTCCACATCCTTCAAGTAGCGCGCCAGCCAGCCCAGCTTGCCCGGCACGTCGAGTCGGTAGCGACGCCCGCCACCGGGCAACTCGCCCCACCGGCCGAACTTTTTTCATTTTGTGTTCGCGTACTCACTCTTTGATTTTAGCCGGCCGATAATCCAAATATAATAGTGAAAACTTCGGCTACCGTTAAAAATTCTTTTCATCCCGACAAAGCCGTCACTTTTCCTTCAGCTCAACATCGCCTTGCCAATTTTCCGGCAACGGGTGCGTTCGCAATTCGACGAGGTGCTTGAGATAAAATTTTGACGGCCCATCGTCCGGCTTGATCTCCAGCACCTTGCGGAAGGCCGCCTCCGCGCCGTTGAAGTCTTTCCGCTTGAATGATTCCAGCGCAGCGGCGAATGCTTTGTGCAGCGGACTCAATCCAGCCGCATCGTCCAGGCGGCCGGCCAGTTCGTAAACCCCAACGCTCTTCTCAAAACCTTTCAATCGAAAATTTCCCAGGAAACGCGTCGTGAAGCGGCCCTCGATCCCCGCATGGGTTTCCCCCGTCAGCAGCGTTTGGGTGCCCAGATATTTGTTCAGGCCTTCCATGCGCGAAGCGAGGTTGATGTTCTCCCCGAGCGCGGTGTAATCGACACGCGCAGTGCTGCCGAAATTGCCGACATTCGCGTCGCCGGTATGCAGGCCGATGCGTGTGACCAGTAGCCGGCTGTTCATGGATTGCGGCGGTTGGTCGCGGAACCGCAGCGCCGCCTCGCAGGCGCGCTGTTGATGATCGACTTGCAGTTCGGGCGCGTTCCAGAACGCAAAGATCGCATCGCCGATGTATTTCACGATCGTGCCGTCGGTATGATGGATGCACTCGGCGACAGCGGTCTGGAAGTAACTGTTCATGTGCTTGGCCAGGTCATCGGAGTCCATGCCTTCGGAAATCGCGGTGAAGTCGGCGATATCGCTGAACAGGATGGTGAGCGTTTCCTTTTTGGCACCGGGCTTGAGCAATTCGCGGTCGCTGGAAAATTTCTTGATGAGCTTCGGCGAAAGATAGAGCGCCAGCGACGCCTCATAGAGCCGGTTCTGGACGTAAAGCCGGATGGAATTGAAAACGACTGAGCACGCCAGCGCGGTGAAGATCTGCACAATCACCAGCAACCACGGAAACCAGATCCGCAAATGAACGAAGGCCCAATACACCAGCACAACGACGAGTGCCGCGAGCAAAAATGCGACTCCCGTCGCCGCCAGCGGGCGAAGCCGGGCCAACCCGAAGCCGAACAGCACGCCACAGGCGATCAGAATCCCCAGTTCGACTTTAGCAGATAACCGGTTAAGCCAATCGCCACGTAATAGGTTTAAAAACATCGTCGCATGAAGCTCAGTTCCGGGCATGAATTTTTCGCTGCTCCAACGCGAATACGGGGAAGGATATTCATCCTTGCGATCGCCGGTATACAAGGTCTGCAATCTCACGCCAACAAACACGACCTTATTGCTGAAAAAACCAGCAGGGATCGGATAGTCTGCATTCGTTTGTACCACCCGATAAAAACTGACATTAGGAATGGTCGCCGCCGGCCCATAATAATTCAGCCAACGGTCAGCGACACGGTTGGTTTCGTTCGTTGTTATTGCCGCACCAGCGATTTTTGCCGCCGCCCAACTCATGCTGTCAATCTGGTCATCAGGCAACATCGGCGTGTATTGCCGCGCAATCAGATCGCCATCGGGAGCCAGCTCATCCGAAGCGATGGCTTGCGCGGCGTCGGAGAAAAGGTCGAATGGAGGAATGATTTCATTCTCTCCAGCTCCCTCTCTACCGTAGCCCGCCGTCACGATGTCCGCTGCCAACACCACTTTGCCATTTGCTTTTATTGCCTGCGCCAGTGCCTGATCGGCCTGCGGATTCGGGCCTGGGTCAGTGAACACGATGTCAAATACGACAGCCCGGGCTCCCTCGGACGTTAACCGATTCAGGAGTCGCGCATGGAGCGAACGGTCCCACGGGGCGTTGTAAGGTTGATTGAGATTCTGGTGCGAATCGTCGTCGAGATACACCATCACCGCTTCCTTTGGGTGGATGACGGGACGGACCGCATAAGGCAAATCGTAACTCAAATGAATCAGTCCCAAGCCAAATTTCAGATAGAGCAGCAGGACGCCTGCCCCGGTAGCCAGCAGAGCGCCGGTGATCCCGCCGCTGGACGAACTCCAGGCCGCGCGTACGCGTTGGATAAAATCTGGTTTGTCCTTGGATATCATTCCGGAGAGTAAAACCTTAAAAGTAAAATTTGAAAAGCACCGTCAGCGTCCGTTCTCGCGGAAGGTCATAATAGAGGTTCAACGGATTTAGCGCGTAATTCTGGCTGGTGAGGTTCAGCAGCCCTAATTGCAACTCCGCGTCCCGATGATAAAAGCGGTAACCGGCGTACAGGTTGAATTGCCAAAAATAGTCGCCCGGCTCGGCGGGAGAATAGCCCTTGTTGTCCTGCCCTGACCATAGCGCCTCGGCGCGGCCAAAGAAACCGGAGGGATGGTTGAAGTTGGCGGAGAGATCCAATTGTTGCAGCGTGGCCTTGTCGTCCTGGTTGATGGCGTTGATTCCGGAAAAAGTCGGTGGAATGTCGATCGACTGCTGGTCGAGCGTGGCGCGGGCGATCTTGTAACGCGCGCCGAGCGACCAGTCCCTGCCAAGAAGCTGGTTCAACTCCGCTGTCAGCGAGTGTTCGCTGTAATCCAGCGACTCACGCGTGTTGCTGGGTGAATCAGGGACGGGGAAAGCGGCGTTGGTGATGTCGCCGATGGTTCGGATCGCGTCGGAACTCAAAAAGTCGCCCTCAATAGTTACGTAGGTTCCAGTCTTTTTGAATGCCTGGTCGAGGGCGACGCCGCGCGTTTCAAAGCGCGTGCCGGGTACCAGCCCGACGACGGATTCCGGGATCATGCTGCGGAAAGCCTGGTTGAATCCCGCGACCTCTGTCGGCTCCAACCGCACACTCGTATCGTAATACACGCCGCCGAGCGAGCGGGTATAGGCGGCGCGCAAATGCGTGTCGGGCAGCGGCGACCAGATGATCCCCAACTTGGGCGAAACCTGGTCGATCTGCGATTCCGTCCCCGTGATGGGCGCCGTATCGATGTCGTCCGGATAACGAAGCCGGTCATAAGTCACGCCACCAACCAGCAACAGCGAGTCGATCGGCTGCCACTGGTCGTAGCCGTAAAAGCTGATGCGTTGCAGCTCGGTGCTGATGTTCTGCTGGAAGGTCGTCGAACTGAAAGTGTCGTTGATGCTCGCCATCGTATCATCCCAGCCGATCTGGTAGCGCGCGCCGGCAATAAGCGTATGCCCCCCGCCCTCCCAGATCTGCTGGAGTTCGGCGGAATAGGCGTCGAAATCGCGATGGTAATTGACCGGCGTGGAACCCGGCGGCAGCGGTGAAACCTGAAACGGCAGAGGCGGGGTGACAAATTTATCAATGTTATAAAACAAAACCTGGGCATTCGGGTCGTTGTAGGAAAGCGTGTCGTCAAGCCGCCCGCCCAAAAACAGCGTGTGCGAGCTGGGACTCCATTCATGATGATAACCAAGGAAAATATTCGGCTCTTCTTTCTCGGAACCCCGCAACGTCGCGCTTGGGGCGGGCAGGCCGGGAATCGTGCCGTACTCATTATAATACTGTGACAAGTCGCCGAAAGTGCTCTGGTAAATTTGCGCATCGACCATCACGCTGTCCTGCGGCGTCAATTGTTCCTTGGCCTTAAAATCATAGGTTGTCTGCTGGCCATCATTGTTCGGGCGCCAGCCGTCCTGCGAGCGGTCTTCCGCACTCAGCGAATAGCCGAAGTTCCCGATGTTGCCGTATTGCGAGGCCTCTTCATGCCAATCACCCCGGCTGTCGTATTCCGTGCTGGAACTCAATCCGAAATGGTTCTGCTCGAACAGCCGCGAATACTCCTGCTGTGAAATGTAAGGCGACAGGTTGTCCGCGCCGACGGGCGCGAGCAATTGCGCCACCAGCAATTCGCTGAGCCAGGGAGTTTCGTAGCGTAGATTGATCTGGTTGGGATCGCGCAAGGCGTCGTAACTGTTCGCCAGGAATTGGTGCGCGGAATAATTCGCATAATCATAGCCCACCGCCCGCGATGCCTCGTTCACGCCCACGTCGTTCATGCCGTCGTCCTGGTAAATCCGCGCGAGATTGGCGCTGCGCACGGCGCGGTCCTGGTCCAATAACAGGCGCGAGCGGAAAAGTCCGCGATCGTCGTTCAACTCCTCGGATTTTTCCTGGCTGCGGACAGCGTCGTTGATCTTGTTTTCCTGCTGGTCGAGCAACGCCAGGTAGAGCCATGACGTCGGGTCGTTCGGGTCCAGTTTTTTGGCGAGCGCCAGTTCCCTTTCCGCGCGCCGGTCGTCGTATCGGCTGGCGAATGCCTTGCCCAGGTAACTTCGCAGCAAGGAACGGTTCGGCTCCAGCGTCGCCGCCACCTGCAAATCCTGCAAGCCGCCGGCCGAATCACCCTGGTGGATGCGGATGAGCCCGCGCCCGAGCCACGCATTACCCAATGCGCCGTCCACAGCGATGGCATTGTCAAAAGTTTCCCGCGCGGCGACGGTCTTGTTCTGCGCGGCCAGCAGGAAGCCCTGCAATGCCAGCGCCTCGGCGTTGCGCGGTGAAAGGCGCAGACAATTATCCAGGGCCGCGAGCGCCGCCGCCGTGTGGCCAAAGCTGAATTCCAGTTCGGCAAGCCGTTCCCACGCGTAACCGAAGTGCGGCGATTTCTGCGTGGCCGCGAGCGCGGAGGCCAACGCGGCATCGAGCTGCGAACGCGATTGGAAATAATATGAGTCGGCGAGCGATACGGTGGCCGGGGTAGTCGGGGATTGGGCGTTGGGATTTGATGAAAACTGCTGGAATTTCACCGCGGCAACGACTTCCCGCAAAGCATCCGCCAGCGGCGATTGGAGGGAACCAAGTTGCGCTTCGGATTCGTCCACCTGGCCGACGGATAACAACAGTTCCGCGTAATAAATCTTTTCCGCATCAGAAGCCGGCTGGCGGTTTGCCGGATAATCGGCCAATGCCGCCAGCAGATCACCGGCGCGATACGCGGCCAGCGAATCTGCGAGCGCCTGCCTTTCGGGGTCGGTAAGATTCAATTCGTCCACGTCCAGGACTGCCGGATAGTAGAGACACCACTGGATGGTGTTGATGGCATCGATGGATGCGGTTTTCACCGGCGCTTTGCCCGGTTCGACAATGCCCTGTTCGCCGCTGCTGAAATCAACCGAGCCGAAGGTGTTGTTCAATGCCACTTCCCCGTCGATCAGCGTGACGACCGTCTTGCCGTCGTCAGCCACGGCCAGGTTGAACTCCGTGCCGCGGATCGCGCCGGAAACGAGCGGCGTGCGGAAGTCCGTTTCCGTGGGGCTCTCCCGGCTGAAGAGATACCCCGCGCCTTTTTCGAGATTGAGCACGGCCTGCTGGCCCGGCTGCGCCGGCGGCTGGATTTGCAGGGTGGTCAATTCATTCACCCGCAGGACAGTGAGGTTGGACAGGCGCACCGTCGCGCGGCTGCGCAAACCCGTCCGCAAGCGGTCGCCCACCCGGAGGATCTGGTTCGTCCGCGCGGCCTGCCAATCCATCGTTCCAGCCACCGCGGTTTGGACCTTCCCCTCGACGGTCAACAAAACCGAATCACCGGCCGCAGGGGCGGCGGGAATGTTCTGTGCAAAAACGATCAGCGCCAGAAACAAAACGCCGGTAAAAACGGTTATACCCGGTTTCATTTTTGTGAATTATGGCTTGATGGACTCCGATTGACTTCCCCAGATATTGCAAACTTCCGCCGCCCTGACAAGATAAACACTGATTATTTTCCTTCCTTTTCCCATGGGTTTTGCTAAAGTCACTTTAGTTTGGAATCGGGAGCCAGTTAAGCATCAAATTTACCCTGTATTTAAAGTGATCTGCTCGCCGCACCCTCGTTGCCGCATTCAAACGGCCGTCCGGATTTTTATCGCCGGATGTTGGTTTTTTTTGGCCATATTTGGATCGAAAAACGCCGGGGCTTATCCCGTGATCATCAGCCAGCCGGCGACGGCGTACGCCTTTACCGGTGACACCGTTACGTTTTCCTTCGATGTCACGCAACTGACTAACTCATCGCCCCCCCTGTCTGTTCTCTGGCGACATAACGGAGCGAACATTCCCGGAACGCTCACGACCACCACCAATTTTCCGGCCACCATTGACTCGACGCTTACCATCACAAATGTCCAGTCGACCAATCTTGGCAGTTATTATGCCGTCGCGTACGACGGGGACGGCTCGGTAAGTAGTACGAACGTCGAATTGTTTCTCGCAGACCTGTCTCCCCTGCCCGTTGGAGATTTGTTCGAGGATCGGGGGACCATTTACGGGACGAATGGCACAGGGTACGCTGATAATTTTTCATCCACTGATGAAGCGGGCACGCCAAGCAACGACAACATCCCCGGCGGATCGATGGTCTGGGTGGAATGGACCGCGCCGTTTTCCGGCGTAGTCACGTTCACCACCGCAGGCAGTGATTTTGATACCACCCTGGGAGTCTATGCATTCAATACGTACGATCACTACACCGTTACGAATCTGACGCAATTGACCGGGGATGATGATGACGGCGGCTACTTCACCAGCACGACGACCCTCAATGTCACTAACGGCCTGGAGTATGAGATCGGGATGGACGGTTATTATGGCGGCCAGGGCAATCTCGTCTTGAGCTGGTCCATGCTGGCCGGCCAGATCCCGATCATCACCCAGCAACCGCAAAGCCAGACGGTTCTTTCCAACGCAACCGCTCTCCTCTCCGTCACGGTCAATTCCGATACCAACTCTGCCCCGCTCCTTTACCAGTGGTTTTTCAACGGCACACCCATTCCCCACGCGACCAATTCGACATTCATGATCCTCAAAGTGCTGCCGTCTACGGTCGGGGAGTATCGCGTGCAGGTGGAATTCTCCAACGAAGATTCTAGTTATGCGGTCTTCTCCCAAAAAGCCGAGATCCAGATCAATGTCCAGGGAAACACTTTGGCCATTGCCCAGGCCAAATTACATCAGGCCGCAGACCCCAACAGTTATCCCGGCGGGCCGGTTCCCGCGATGGCTCCTGTGACCGGTTTCACCGGCACGCAGATTTACAATACCTATGACTCCGCGGAGGAACCGGGCGAACCAAATCACTGCAACGAGGTGGGCGGATCGCCTTATTGGTTTTCGTATCTTCCAACGGTCTCAGGCACTTTGTCAGTGGACGCCAATACGCCAACTTATACCAATGTTCTGGCCATTTATACCTGGCCGGGCGGCAACAGTTATGCCTCGTTGGTTCCGGTCGCCTGCGCGAGCACCAACCCCGGTGATGGCCACGAAGTAGCAACGTTTCGGGTCACTGCCGGCACGGCCAATTACTTTGTCGTGGATGGACTCGAGAGCGGCTATGGACCCGTCACGTTGAATTGGAATTTTATACCGAACCTCACCATATCGCATGTGAACAAGAGCGTGACCGTCTCCTGGCCGGACCCGGGTAATGGCGTTACGTATATGTTGCTGACGAACTCCATTCTGAACAACGCCAATTGGACAACGATGTCCCCTCCCACGACGCCCATCTACTCCAACAACACCAACAGCATCACGATCAATCCGGCCGTCAGCAATCTATTCTTCCGTTTGAAGCACTGACTTGTTTCCATCAAACCGTTTGTCGCAGGAAATAATATGGTTGGCCACGCCAGCGGTTTTCCAGCCCGGGATACAACCAGGTGTTGCCGGCAGTGGACCGAATCTGGAAGTGATACTGCAACGGATACGGTGAATCGGTGTAATCTGCAGGGATGGTTGCCTGCAAAATATTGCCTGTCCTTTCCATTTCCATCATTTGCCAGATGTCTCCCTGGTTGACGTGCCGATAACGCAGACCAATGCTGGAAATCATGGCACTGCTGGCGGCTGGTGGGTGTGCAAGAATGGTCAACGGCTGGCCACGTTGAAACGAAGCAGCCGGCTCATGCAGGTTTGCGATGGCCGGGGCCTCGGAGGTCGATTTCAAAAATACCGCGCGCATCGCCTGCTTGATGCTTTTCGGATCAGTCTTTATCGGTTGCCGGGTGAAAATCAAGGCGTCCGGCGCGCTCAGGAGTTTTTCCATGTCGCCGATGTCATCGTCCATGGCAGGCAACCGGTCCAGCCAATGGCCGTGCATAAAATAGTCATGGCCATAGGTGATGTCGTGGACGTACGGAGCCATGGCCTGTTCGGCCAGTTCCACCCAGGCCGCTCGCGCTGCGCGTTGCATCTTGATGGCTGCTTTGAGGGCAGAACGGTCTCCGGCACGCTCGTAGATGGCGTAGAGCATTCCCGCGCGAAATTTCGCGGCGAAAAACCGGCCCAGACCGGCCTGGATAACGATATCGATCGCCCAGCGCCGGAATGCGGGGTTGCGATCATCTTTCACTGTCGATTTCGCCTCATGTAATCGGGCCATGGCCTGTCCGGCGGCCTCTTCCAATTGCTGCGCAACCCGGGCCTGCGAACATTTTCCGCTGTTTATGCTTTGGAGCAGTTCATCGGCAGATTCGTCCAAGGTCAGGAAAAATTCCGGGTCGAGCGAACTGACATTGCCAAAGCGGCGCGGTTCGGGCGTGTCGCTGTAGGGATGTTTCCGGCTGGCGTCCACGGTCGGCATATTCGTGTACATCTCCGGCCAGTAAATATTGTTGGCGGCAGAAGGACAGTGCGCCGTGGTCACCAGCGGCAGGATCCGACTCGCGGAAGCCAGCGCTGCGCCGGCCGGCGTCGCGCCCTTGCCGAATTGCGCGCGCAGCAACCGTTGCCAGCCATCCGGGTCGGTGTCCGGATTGTAAAAGTTTCGGCCCCAGACGCGATAAGTGTACTCGTATTTTTCGTAATCACCGCCGGAAGGTTTTAACGATGCGTCCGCATAGGCATCGCGTCCACCCGCCAGGCCGGAACCTTTACGGCCTTTGAAATGCAGCGGTTCGAGCAATTCCACGCCGTTGCTGCCGCAAAAATTTGCCACCTGTCCATAAGCCTTCGCCATTTCGGGGTCGCCCCACAATAAATGCCTTTGCGTTCCCGGCCAGATGCGATGCACCACGCCATATCGCCGGTTCTCGACGAGCAGATCGGCATACCCATAACGCGTGAATGAGCGCGACCCGGTGCTGCGGGCAAAGAATCCGCTGTCGTGCGTATTTTTCGGCGGCATTTCCTGCGGCCGGATCGCGCCTTGCATATAAGGGAGCCCCATGTGCTCGGCCCAAAACTTGGGCGAAACTTCCACCGGCATGCCGGTGCCTAGCGCCGTATCGATGATGGCCTGGTCGATGCCTTTGGCGTGCAAATCTATCCTGATGCTGCGGCCGCATTGGACGATCCCGTCCATGATTGTTTTCCAGATCGCCGTGTTCCCTTCGGGCACGCCGCTTTCGCCGTGGGTGCGGAGAGTGATGCCGCTGATCGAAGGGCAAGCCGTAAGTAACATGCGCAAAGCGTCGCGGCTATAGGGCGCCTGGGTGTCCGGGGTAAGACCCTGGATGATGTAATTCGCCTTCGGGCTGTCCGTCCACTGATACGCGTGGGTCCATATGCCAAGTTGAAATTCCAGGCCGCGCCTGGCTGCCTCATCGCTGATGAACCGGAGCATTTCAAGGTTCTGGTCGCGCTCGGCATCGGACAGCGGCATGGCACGGACGTTGTAGCCGGGTACCGACACGAGAAAGGGATACGCGAAATAAAAATAACAATCGCGGATATCCGTCGCGAAATCGTAGGCCAGCCCGAGAGTAAGATTGAAGCGGTTGAACCGCTGGGTCGCCAACATGGAGAAATAATCCGGCCAGAAATTCCGGTCATAGAACCAGGGCTTGTCCTCGACATCGCTGACGAACGCGCGGGCCACACTGCGAACCGCATTGGCCGGCTGTTCGCGGACTGGTTGCATGGCTTTCAATAGCGCCATCGGGTCTGCGGCGAACTTCACGCGGTCCGCGAGTTCGAGCAAGGCATAAACGATGCCTCGCGCGTCAGAACCACCAACCAAAAGAACATCCCGGTTTCCCATCGTTGTGCGCGCCATCCATAACGCCTCCGGCACATTCAACAGGGCTGAGGTCGCGGAGCCTGATGCCATGCGCCCCGCCACGATGCATTCCTGCGATGGCGAGGCCTGGTTGATGCTCTCGCAAAATTGCACGACAACGCCGCTGGTGACCAGCGCATCGCGCAATTGGCCCACCGCCCACCGCACTGGGTTTTGCTTCAACAGCCCATCCTCAAGATCGAGCACGATTGAAACCGTCGGATTATTTTCGGCGGCAGAAACTGGAAGCCGAAGAAAACTTCCGCCCGCGACAGCCGCAGCAACCAGGCTGGTTTTCTTGATGAACTGTCGGCGTGTTTCGCCAGGGCGGCCGGGATTGTTTTCAGGATTCATGGTGGAGGTGTGATTCAAGGCATTTTGTCTGCCGCTGGCGAGGAAAAAAACGAATGAGTTGGCCTGTTGCAAAAACTCATTTTGAGATGACGCCGATGAGTTGATTGAAGAATTCAAACCGCAACCGGATCCTGAATCTTTCAATTTGAGATTTTGCCGCGCATTAAGCTTGAATCAAGGCCCTTTGAAGGCTATAAGAACGCCCAATCGTCCGCCATTTTACGGCTTGATTTGAACTTTTTTTGATGAGCAAAACCAATGTCAAGATCCAACGCGCATTGATCACCGGCGTCACCGGTTCCGGCGGCAGTTACCTGGCCGATTACATCGTCGAAAACCATCCCGAAGTCGAGGTCCACGGCATTGGACGCTGGCACAGCACCAGCAGCGGCGGCAACCTCTCCGGGATCCGTTCGCGCGTGACCGTTCATGAATGCGACCTGACGGACTTCAGCTCCATCCTGACGACACTCGAAAAAGCGAAACCGGATGTCATCTTTCACCTCGCCGCCCACGCCAATGTCCGCGCTTCGTTCCAGACTCCGCTGGCAGTGATGAACAACAATATCATGGGCACGGCGAATCTCTTTGAAGCTGTGCGCCTGGCTAACATCAATCCCATCTTCCTGGTGTGCAGCACTTCGGAAGTCTATGGCCAGGTAGCCCCCAAGGATGTGCCCATCCGCGAAGAAACACCATTGTTTCCCGCCAGCCCGTATGCCGTCTCAAAAATTGCGCAGGATTTGCTCGGCTACACCTATTTCGTCGCTTACAAGATGCCCGTCATCCGCACCCGAATGTTCGCGTACCTGAACCCGCGCCGGACTGATCTGTTCGCAACTTCTTTCGCGCTCCAGGTCGCCCGCATCGAAGTGGGCCTTCAAAAAGAATTGCTCCATGGAAACCTTGATTCTGTCCGCACCATCATTGATGTGCGCGACGCGATGCGCGCTTACTGGGATGCGGCGCTCCATTGCACCCCGGGTGAGGCATATAACATTGGCGGCAAAACAACGATGACCGTGGGACAATTCCTGGACATGCTCAAAACGCTCGCCAAAACCCCCATCCCGTCCCGCGTGGATCCGGCGTTGTTGCGACCGGCTGATGTGACCTTGCAGATTCCCGCCATTGATAAATTTGAGAAAGAAACCGGCTGGAAACCCCGATACTCGTTCGAAGAGAGCGTCCAATTCCTGCTCGACCATTGCCGGCGCGCAGCGGCGGCTGAATCCCATGGCTCCCGCAATAAATAATTTTTGGGCTGGTCGAAAAGTGCTCGTGACCGGCGCCACCGGCTTCGTCGGCTCAAATCTATTGCCACTTTTGCAGGCAGCCGGCTGTGAATTGGCGACGCCCTCGCGCCGCGATTATGATCTGACCGAGCAAGCGGATGTCCGTCGGATGTTCCAAAAACATCGGCCCGACCTGGTTTTTCACCTGGCTGGCCGCGTCGGCGGCGCCCTGGCCAACAAAGAGTCTCCGGCAGATTTTGGTTACGAAAACCTGGCCATGGGTGTGCTGGTGTTGCACGAAAGCTGGCGGGCAGGGGTGAAAAAATTTGTCACGCTTATGGGCGCGTGCAGTTATCCCGATCAGGCGCCCAATCCTATCCGGGAAACGGAACTGTTCAATGGCATGCCTTATACGGGTAGCGCGCCGTATGCACTGGCTAAAGCGATGAGCGTGGTGCTCGCGCAGGCTTATCGACAGCAGCACGGTTTCAATGGGATCGTCCTCGTGCCGGGAAATATTTATGGGCCGCACGACCATTTCGATCTCAAAAACGCGCATGTCATTTCGGCGTTGATCCGGAAATTCATCGAAGCCAAAAACTCCAACCGGCCGGAAGTCATCGCCTGGGGAAGCGGACAACCAACGCGCGATTTTGTTTACATCGGCGATGCTTGCCAGGCCATCGTCGAAGCGGCGGAAAAATATGACGGCAGCGACATCATCAATCTTTCCTCGGGCACGGCGACGAGCATCCGCGAATTGACGGAAGCCGTGGCGGAATTGACCGGCTATTCCGGAAAAATTGTTTGGGACCGTTCCAAGCCCGACGGCCAGATGCACAAAGGTTTGAGTACCGACCGGATGAAAAAATTGCTCAACTGCGAATGCCGGACCCAATTGCGCGACGGCTTGCGGCAAACGATCGAATGGTATCTTGCCAACCCGACTGCGCACCGTTCGTAGGTTTTCTCAACCCGCAAAACTTGACGCTCCTGCCGGGTTTGGGCAAGCTGTGGCAGATTTTTTTCATGACGACCGAAGAATTGATTTCCTTTGAAACTGAGATTGCAGGGATTTTTAATGCCGGGAAGATCCGCGCACCAGTGCACTTGTATTACGGAAATGAAGCGCAGATTATCGAAGTTTTCCGTGATATCAAACAGGAAGACTGGGTTTTTTGTTCGTGGCGCAGCCATTATCAATGCCTGCTCAAAGGTGTTCCGCCCGAAGAGGTGAAGGCTGAAATTCTCGCCGGTCGTTCGATCTCTCTCTGCTTTCCAAAATATCGGATTGTTTCCTCGGCCATTGTCACGGGCGTCCTCCCGATCGCGGTCGGTACCGCCATGGGCCTTAAACGTAGCAAAGAAGCAGCGCGCGTCCACTGTTTCGTCGGCGAAATGACCGCTGAAACCGGCATCTTTCACGAATGCCTCAAATATTCCACCAACCACCAGCTCCCCATCCGTTTCATTATCGAAGACAACGGCAAATCCGTCTGCACGGATACGCGCGAGACGTGGAACCAACTGGTGTTGTCCTATGAGAACAGCCGCCATCCACTGGTGACTTATTATAAATACCAATCCAAATATCCGCACGCCGGCGCTGGCCAACGCGTCCAATTTTAAGATTACATGAAGTACGCAGAAGAACTTACCCGGGCCATGGAATATCTTGCCCGCGATCCGCGGACCCTTTTTCTCGGCCAGGCCGTGGCTTGCCCCGGCACGGCTATGACCAATTCGCTGAAAAATGTGCCCCGTGAAAAATTGCTGGAATTGCCGGTCACCGAGGAGTTGCAGATGGGCATGTCCACCGGATTGGCCCTCGCCGGTCACGTGCCGGTGAGCATCTATCCGCGCTGGAATTTTCTCCTGCTCGCCGTGAATCAAATTGTCAATCACCTCGACAAGCTGCCCATCGTTTCCAACGGCGGCTACCAGCCGAAGGTCATCATCCGCACCGGCATCGGGTCGGAACGCCCTTTACATCCGCAGCATCAGCACGTCGGCGATTTCACTGAGGCCTTTCGCCTGATGTGCCAACACATCGAAGTCATCCGGTTGGATGAACCCGAACAAATCTTTCCCGCCTATCAAAAAGCGCTGGAACGCGAAGACGGACGCAGCACCCTCGTGGTTGAGTATGGCGACTACCATAACGAAAAGTAAAAAAGCCGCAGCGGAACTGCGTGACTGGCCGTTGATGAAGAACAACATCGCGCGCGAAGACCTTGACGCGGTGATCTCTTTTCTCCGGCAGGATGACCCGATCTTAACGCAATCGAAAAATGTCGCCGCCTTCGAGGAGGAATGGTCAAAGTGGCTCGGCGTCAAACACAGCGTCTTTGTCAATTCCGGTTCGTCTGCCAATCAAATCACGATGGCGGCCATCCGCGAACGCTTCGGCGGCGGTGAAATCATCGTCCCCACGCTCACCTGGGTCTCGGACATCGGCTCAGTCCTCCAAAACGGGTTCACCCCCGTCTTCGTCGACATCGATCCACGGACCCTCGGCATGGACACCAAACAGGTCGTAAAAAAAATATCCCGTAAGACCCGCGCGGTTTTCCTGACGCATGTCCTCGGTTACAACGGGCTGGACGGATTTTTGTTGAAGGAATTGCGCAAACGCAAGATCCCGCTCATCGAAGACGTTTGCGAATCGCACGGCGCCACCTTCAAAGACCGGCGGCTCGGCTCGCTTGGATTCGCGTCCAACTTTTCGTTCTACTATGCGCATCACATGAGCACGATCGAAGGGGGGATGGTTTGCACGGATGATCCCGATTTTTACGAGATGCTCAGGATGTTCCGTTCGCACGGCATGGTGCGCGAAAGCAGATCCGAAGTGTTGAAGAACCGCTATAAAGCCGGGTGGCCAGACCTGAATCCTGACTTCATCTTTGCCTTTCCCGCTTACAATGTCCGCAGCACCGAAATCAATGCGGTCATGGGCCGCTCCCAGTTAAAACGCCTCGACGCCCGGAACCGAATTCGCACGCGCAACCTGAATTGTTTTCTGGATCATCTTGATCCGAAGAAATTTTTTACGGATTTCGAGCGCGAGGGCAGTTGTAATTATGCCTTCACCCTGGTCTTGCGCGAACCTGACCAGGCTCTTTGGGATCGCATCGAGAAAACATTGCGCGAACGGAAAATTGAGTTTCGCCGCGGCGCCTCGGGGGGCGGAAACCAGTTGCGCCAACCGTATCTGCGCAAGTTGATGCCCAACGAATACAAAAAATATCCGAAGGTCGACCACATCCATTTCTTCGGCGCTTACATCGGCAATTATCCTGAATTGGAACCCAGCCGCATCAAGGAGTTGTGCCGGTTATTGAACGGGATTTAAGCCGGCTCACCGGCCTTTATGCGGTTGGCGGGGTCTTATGGGAAGGCCGGGGTTTCACAATTCCGACCATGAACTCGAAGATGCGACGGGTCTGTTCATCCCAGTTGTATTCTTTAACGATCCGGTTGCGGATGATCATTGCCCGGCGTTGAAGCTCCATCCGGTCCATGGCGGAAATCTCCCGAAATTTCTGGCGCAGTGATTCCTCGTAGTTTTCAGTCTCGATATAAATCCCTTCCTCCCCAAGGACTTCATCCATGCTGGCGGTGCGGGTGGAAAGGATCGCCTTGCCCGCAATCCCGTATTCAAAAACTTTTGATGGCGCGCTGTTTTCCAGGCCCCAGAGCGGAAGCCTCAGGTTGATCAGGACATCCACTTTTTGCGCCCAGGGAAGACAGTCTGCTTGAGTGGGCAGGAAGCCATCAAAATGAAAGTTGGGATGTTGCTCCGCCAGCCTGGTCAGTTCTCTGGCCATGGAACCGTGACCGCAAACGTGCAAAGAGCCGGGCACCCCGGCGCTCAAAAAAGTGCGCACCAGGGGAAGAATGGCCGAATGTTCCGAGAGGGCGCCAAAGTATCCAAACCGGATCGGTCCGCTTTCATCGGGCCGGGGCGGCGGCGGTTCATAATTGGAATGAAAAGCGCAGGGCATCCACATCCATGGGACTCCGCGCGATTCGAAGTAATGCTTCGTCTTAAGGCTGGATACCAGGCACGCATCATAGAGCAGCACCGATTGCTCATCGAGCATCTGCAGGGGCTTGAAATGATAGCGAAACCGTCGTGACCAGGGAATTTTTTCACCCAACCCCCCGCTATCGCCGAGGAGAAGGACGATCAGGGGACGATCAGGTTGTTGCCGAAGCCACTTTGCGAAACGGTTGAAAACATGTTGCAGGTTGCGCGCCAGAATGATGTCAGGCATGCCTTCCCGTTGCGTTTTTTCGAGATAATACCGGCGCAGATCCCGCCAGGAGCGCCAGCGATGCCAAAGCGCCGGATTTTTGTCCCACAGCACGAGTTCATGCTCCAATCCGGAAGAGGCATCCTTCGATCCGTCCCAATGTCCGAAAAGTTTGGGATTAAGCAGGCCGACCGTCGAAACGTCCACTCTCTTCGCAAAGGCTTGCGTCATCGCGATTTCATAGACCGGGGAGGTCAGGCAATCGGGGCGAAAAACCCATCCCAGGCTTGGGGGAAAAGCATTGCCCAGATACATCAAGGAAAGTCGTTCCTTGGTCATAATTCCGAAGGATTCTTAATCTGCATGCGACATGTGATGGTACAAGGAATACCCGAAAAGGGGAATCCCCATTGCGCGAAGATTGTAAAAGGGACGACCAGAGGAAGCGAGGGAGAAGCGTGCGAGAGGTCTTTGCCGGTTGCTTTGGAGTGATGAACCATTAAAATCGGACGACGACGCATGAACGATCATCCCCCTGAAAACTTTTTCGCCCGCACCAAAGGCGCAAAAAAGGTCATGGTGCTGGACCTCGGTTTTCTGGGCGACACAGTGCATCTGCTCCCGGCATTATGGATGGTGCGGCAAGCCTATCCCCAGGCAGAACTTCATGTCACGGTCGCCACTCATGTCACTTCGCTCATGGATTGTGTTCCCTGGGTGGATAAAGTTTGGGGTTACATGCGCTATCCGCGCCACGCCACCTTACGTGAAAACTTCCAGATGGTGGCCGCCTTGCGCCGCGAGAAATTCGATGTCCTGATCAACCTCAACGGCTCAGACCGCTCCAGCTGGCTGAGCTTCTTCAGCGGCGCCCGGGAACGCCTCGGGCGAACTCCCGACGACGGTGGCCCGCCGTTCTGGAAGCGCATGTTTACGGCGCACATGCATCATCCCTTTGAGCTTGAACCGGTTTATCTTCAACGCTGTCACTGCCTGGAAAAGGCGGGGTTTCCTTTTACCACACCGGAATTTCATGTCGAGATGTCGCTGGACAATTTGCGCGCGGCGGAGATCCCGGAAGCGGACGCGGCGACTTATTTTCATGTCAGCCCGTTCACGACGGCGGACTACAAAGAATTGTCTCCGGAACAACTCGCAGAATTCATCGGCGCGCTGGCGGCAGTATTTCCTGAAAAGCGCTGGGTGATTTCCTGCGCGCCAACGGAGCGGGAGAAAAAGAAAATGGAATCGCTCCTGCCATTGTTACCGGTCAAACCCTGGCGCGTCTTCGCGGGAAACCTGAAGCTTGTCCAAATCGCCAGCATCATTCAACATAGCGCGGCGCATTTTTGTGGTGATACCGGCACGCTGCACCTGGCGCTGATGACCGGTACAAAGTCGGTGTGTTGGTTCTGGCCCAATCCTGGCATCAAAATCTGGGTGCCTGAAGCCCGTGGACATCGGACCCTGGTTGGGCGCAACGAACCGGGAATAGCATTTTTGTCCGGAATCCAAACCGGCGATTTGGTCCGGGCAGTTGAAGGCGTGCTGGCTGAAACAGAAAACCTAAACAATCGAAGTCCATCATGATCCTCAAAATCAAATCGCCGGTCCTGGAAGACCTCATCGAGAAACAATTGATCTGGGAATATTTCGGCCGGAAGACCGAGGGATTTTTCATCGAAGTCGGCGCGAACGATCCGCATACCGGCTCACAAACGTGGTTGCTGGAGCAGAACGGCTGGCGGGGCATCCTGGTGGAACCGCAGGCTGCGTTGTGCGAAAAATTGCGGTTGGCCCGAAAGAACTCGCTGGTTTTTCAAGTCGCCTGCAGCGCGCCCGGAAAAGAAGGCGAAGCCACTTTACACATCAGCACTCACGACGGCCTTTCCACGCTGGAAAAACAGGCGGATTCGCATGGCGTCCAATTTGCCGGAACCGAGAAAGTCAAAGTCACCACGCTGGATAAGGTGCTCGCCGATGCAAAGGCGGGACCGATCGATTTTATGTCCATCGATGTGGAGGGACACGAAATCGAAGTGATGCGAGGGTTGGATCTCAAGAAACACCGGCCGGCGCTGATCATGATCGAAGATGGTGTCCGCAACCTGGACAAACATCATTTTCTGATGCAACAGGGTTATCGTTTAGTGAAGCGAACGACCTTGAACAACTGGTATATTCCAAAAGAACAGCCCTTCAAAATGACTTTTTGGCTCGAACGGTTGGAACTCGTCCGCAAGGTGTATCTGGGGCTTCCCTTCCGAAAGTTCAATTTGTTCATCCGGCGTTTGAAACACCGGGGCGACTCGTCGGATCAATGACACCGGCGGCCTCTTCCGAAACTTAAGAGGAAGACGGGCGGCCCTTCAAGGTGTTGATAAAGACGGCAATGCGTCGCGCCTGTTCTTCCCAACTGTAGTCTTTCACGATCCGGTCGCGGATGATAGTCGCTCGACGCTGCAGTTCCGCCCGGTCCATGGCGGATACTTCCACTAATTTTTGCCGCAAGGACTCGTCAAAATTTTCAGTTTCAAGATAGAGGCCCTCCTGGCCAAGGAGTTCATCCATCCCGGAAGTGCGGGTGGAAAGAATGGCTTTGCCCGCCATGCCATAATCAAAAACTTTCGAGGGCGCGCTGTTGTCCTGCCCCCAAAAAGGAAGACGCAAGTTGACCAGGACATCCACTTTTTGCGCCCAGGGGAGGCAATCATATTGTTTTGGCAAAAATCCATCGAAATGGAAATTCGGATGAAGTTTGGAAAGTCGTGCCAATTCTTCCGACATCGGTCCATGGCCGCAAACGTGCAGGGTCCCCGGCACTTTCGATGCGACAAAAGCATGGACCAGGTTGATGATCCCGGAACGGTCGGTGAGGGTCCCGAAATAGCCGAAGCGGATCGGTCCTTTTTGATGGGGATCGGGCGGCGGCGGATCGTAATGGTAATTGTAACCGCACGGGATCCAAACCCAGGGCACTTTGCGCGGTTCAAAGTAACGCTTGGCCTTGAGACCGGAGACCAGGCAGGCGTCATACAACAGCAACGCCTCATCCTCCAGCATCTGCAGCGGCTTGAACTTATAGCGAAACCGCCTAAAGGCCGGGATTTTTTCGCCCAAACCGCCGCTGTCACCAAGCAACAGGATAATCAAGGGTCGCCGGGGCTGCCGCTTCAGCCATTTGATGAAGTAATTGTAGACGTGCTGGAGATTACGGAAAATCAGGGCATCAGGCATCCCGTCCCGCTCGACTTTATCAAGATAATAGCGGCGGAGTTTGCGCCAGGAATCCCAGCGATGCCAGAGCGCCGGATATCTGTCCCAGAGCATCAGGTCGAGTTTCAAACCGGGGGTATTATCCCGGGGCTTATCCCACATCTTCCACAACATGGGCGGCAACATGCTGACAGATGAAACATCCGCCACTTGGGACAATCCCTCGACCAGTTTGGCTTCGAAATGGGTCGTCAGGTACGTACTGGCCGTGCTGTAGGTCTCGCCGGAGACCCCGGGCGGAAAGGCGCTGCCCAGGTAAAGCAAACGGAGACGGCGATTTACCATAAAGTCATCGCATATTGGGAAGACCTCGAGTACCTGTCAAGATAATCAGTGGCCTCGGGCGTAAAATGGCTTTTATAAATGCTCTTGTCATCCTTCAGGTCGTCATCCAACTTGTCTTGCGGCCAGAAAAGAGCCAAACTTTGAAGATCATTTTTCCCGCGGAACAAGTGCGCAGGACAAAGGCATGACTGTCGAACCCCGTTTACCCATCTCCGTCTGCATCATCGCCGGCAACGAAGCGGCGCGCATCGCCCGCGCGCTGGAAAGCATCGCTTCCTGGACCACCGAAATCATCGTTGTCCTCAATGACGAAGTGAACGATGGCACGGACAAGATCGCCGAATCGTTCGGTGCAAAAGTGTTCCGCGAACCTTGGAAAGGATACATTGGCCAAAAAAATTCCGTGGCCGACAAGGCCGGCCAGCCGTGGATCCTCAATCTCGACGCCGACGAAGTGGTTACCCCGGAACTGCGCAATGAAATTTTTGGCCGCTTTGCCGGTGGAAATTCCTCATCCACCGCCTTCAGCTTCCCGCGTTGCACCTTCTATCTGGGACGTTGGATCCGGCATGGCGACTGGTATCCCGATCATTGTATCCGGCTCTGGCAGCGCGGACGCGCGCGATGGGCAGGCATTGATCCTCACGCCAAACTCATCGTCGATGGCCGCATCGACCGGCTGAAAAACGATCTGCACCATTTCAGCAATGATTCAGTGAATGCGCACATCCAGAAAATCATTCCCTTTACCGACGAATTTGTCCGCCAACATTCCCAGGATGCGCCCGACTCGCAGATCTCCGGCCTGATGGTCCGGCCCGGATGGCGGTTTATCCGCGCTTATTTTTTCCGCCTCGGGTTCCTGGACGGCTGGCAAGGCCTCTTCATCGCCTGGCTGAACGCGTTTTCCACAGCAGCCAAATACGCCAAGCTGCGTGAACACCAATCGCGCGCTGCCAAATGAAAATCTCCCTGCTGATCAGCGCCTACAACCATCCGGAGATACTGGCAAAATCATTGGCGGGATTCGCCCGGCAAACCCGCCCGCCGGATGAAGTGCTCATCGCCGACGATGGTTCCGGACCGCCGACACGCAATCTGATCAATGCCTGGGCCAAAGCCCAACCGTTTCCCGTCAAGGATGTCTGGCACGAAGACACCGGCTTTCGAAAGACGATCATCCTGAATAAAGCGGTTGCCGCGGCTGCCGGCGATTATCTGGTCTCCACCGATGGCGATTGCGTGCCCCATCCACAATTCGTTGCCGACCACGCTGCGTTGGCCGAGAGCGGATATTGGATCCAGGGCCGGCGATGTTTCGTGCGCGAAAAATTTGTCCCGGAGTTTGAAGCGGGAAAAACGCCGGTCTGGCAATGGATGCTCGCCGGCAAGATCACCGGGGCGGCCAAAGGCATCCGGTGGCCGGTCCCGATCGCGCGCCGCGACCAGGCACAGCGCGGCATCATCGGTTGTAACATGGCGTTTTGGCGCGAGGACCTCATCGCCGTCAACGGTTTCGACGAGGATTACTCCGGTTGGGGCGTGGGTGAGGATTCCGATATCGGGACACGACTTTATAACCTGGGTCGCCGCCGGAAATTCGTTTATGGCCGGGCGATCACTTTTCATCTGAACCACCCGCAATTGCCGCGCGGCCACCATGCTGCCAGCCTCGCCCGCCTGGCCCAAACCATCGCCTCAAAAAAAATTCGTTGCGAACACGGCCTCGACCAATATCTCAGTCAACCCCCTCCCCCAGCACAGAAACCCTCCTCCTCTTGACCCATGAGAGATGCCGCAATAACGAAACACTCCTTCCCGCCATTCGGAGAAGACCTGCTCGTTCGAATGTATTTCGAGTCGCTGTTCAGAAAGGTGCGAATGCTTTGACCGGACGATGACACGATTCAATTAAATGCCTTTTCCAACCCACCCATGATCAAAATCCGCATCGACTTCAGTGATTTCGGTCCTTGCTTCAGCAAGACGGACAATTATTTGTTCAAATTACTGTCAGAACAGTTCGACGTGGAGCTATGCAGCCAGCCTGATTTCCTGATTTATTCCAGCTCCGATCAGGAACATCGCCTCCATTCGGGCGTGAAAATCTTTTTTTCCGGGGAATCGGACCTGCCCGATTACCGCGAGTGCGATTATTCGATCGCCCCGGTCAAGCTGAACGACCCGCGGCATTTACACCTGCCACTCTATGCTTCTTGGGGAGAATCAGCTTCCATCGTGAAAGCAAACGATGATGTGGAAAAAATCATGGCGGCCAAAACAAAGTTTTGCAGTTTTGTCGTCAGCGGCTACCACCGGCGAAAAAATCACAATCGGGTTGCCTTCTTTGAAAAGCTCTCTAAATACCGGCGCGTGGATTCCGGCGGCCGCAAATTCAACAACATCGGCGGGCCGATCCCCGGAGGCAAGCTCGGTAAAATTGAATTCCTGCGCCCGTACAAATTCAACATCGCCTATGAAAATCGCTCGCTGCCCGGCTACACCACCGAGAAGATTTTCGAGCCGATGGTCGCACGTTGCCTGCCCATTTATTGGGGTGACCCGGACATCGCCGAGCATTTCAACCCTCGCAGCTTCCTGAACCGGGCCGATTTTCCCAGCGAGGAAGCCCTCATCGAGAAGATCATCGAACTGGACAACGACGACGCCAAATATCTGGAATACCTGCGCCAGCCGTATTTTTACGAAGACCGGCCAAACATCTATTTCAGCCGCGAACGCCTGCTCGATTTTTTCGAAAAGATTTTTACCCAAAAAATTGCGCCAGTGGCCCAACAAAAACGAAAGTCTATCTTTGGCCGTTGGAAACTGGTGAAGCGTCACCATTGGCATCCCCTGCAGCCCCCGAGTTGGCAATAAAACTCCGCGTGTCCCCCGCCCGCCCTCACTGCACCAGCCGGTAATGCTTCTTGTTGAACTTCAACCCGAAGGTCTTTTCCAGCCAAAGCATGCGCCGATGCTTTTTTTCACGCGCGGTCAATTGATGGCTTGGATTCGCCTGAAAAATCCCCTCGGCTTTTGGCAGCCAATCCTGGATTGCTTTTGGATGCGTACCTGGAAACAACTTTAACACCGCCGGATCAATCTCCGCATAATTCACCGCAGTTGACGGCCGGTTTTGCCAATATTTCAAACTCTCGGCGGATTTCAAATTCATCTGCGCTTCGCTGCGCACCCAGCCATAATGATAGATCGTCGCCCCGGTATGCGCCGCCCGGGGCTGCCGTGATTGTTTGTGGCTGACGACGACGTTAAAAAAAAGCGATTCACTCGACCATGCGGGAATCGTATTGCGGATGATACGCACCTCGCTGCGATACCAGCCGGGCGACCACGCCACGGTGTTCGCATTGCCGTAAAAATGGAGATAATCAAATGCCAGCGCCTCGACGCGTCCGTCGTCCAAATATTTTTCCATGGCCGCCCGGATTTTCGGCAGGTCATCCTCGTGCAACACCTCATCCGCTTCCAGGTAAAACGCCCAATCCCCGGTGCAGTTATATAGCGCGATCGTCTTTTGTTGCCCGAAGACGAAGCCTTTCACACTGTAATCGGGCTGGATCTTTTCGTTCCATTGCGTGGGGATGATCCTGATCCTGGGATCGCCGATTTCCCGCAGCATTTTTTCAGTCGCATCATCACACGGACCCAATGCCACGACAAATTCATCCACCAGCGGAAGAATCGACCGGATGGAGGCGACAAAGGGATAGCCGAGTCTCTGCCCGTTTCGCAAAAAAGTGAACCCGCTGATTTTCATGCGTTCTTAATAAAATCTCCGTCTGGGAATGCAGTTTGAAAATTTGACTCGCCGGACACAGGCCAGATTATATTTTTTCCATCACCCAAAGCAAGGTCGGCAAAAATATCGCAGGCGCATCCAGCTTTGGTCTTAAAATGGCAAGAGCATCGCGCCGGGATGTCCTCTTTGAAACACGCTTACGACTCGTTTTTCCTTCTCCCCTCAACGGGGATCAAGGATGAGGGGTGAGACAATAGAAAGCTATTCTCCATGCCATGCCATCCGGAAGTGCAGCAAGGACATTGCTCACTGCCCGACGGCTCCACTGCACTGGAAGCGCGATTCGAATCCCGCATAAAATTTCCCGCCTGCCACCGCGCGCGCGGAGTCATTAACCCGCACTGTGACCATTCCCGCAGAAAACCCCTTCCCCCGCGGAACAAATGACAAGGAGTCCCGCGTCGATATCCAGAAGAAGTCCCCCTTCACCGGAGGAACCGTCGAGAATGCCCGTTCGACACTGCCCGTATCCATGGGCCGGCTGAAATGGACAATCACCGGCGAGGTCGGCGTGATGTCGTGGGAATCATGTGCGGGCAAAATATCCGCGACTACCGGATCGAGAGGCCGGATCTGCGTCATGGGAATGAAGATCTTCGCCGACGTGCCGGAAACCACCTCCGGCAGCGTTTGCCCATCCGCACCCACGATCAACTCATCGTCTTCATCGAAGAGATTTTTCAATTTGGTTCCCTCGGGATAAATCATCGGGCACGGCGGCAGGGTTTGGTTCGTCTCCGCGGTATTGAAGACCACCAATGCCTGCTCGCCGCCCAGCCGGCGGGTATAAGCGAACAACCCCGGGCCATCGGAATCGCTCCACACATTGGTTTGCGCGCCGGTCTGCAACTCCGGATACAGCCGCCGATAATTGTTCAGCCGCGCGACCCATTGATAAAGCGGATGAGTCATGTTGAAATTGTCGCCCAGTGACGGTCCCCACTCGAATTGCCCCGCAAACATGTCCTCGCGGTCCCACGGGTCTTTCGCCCCGTTGAATCCCTGCTCCGTCCCGTAATACAAACACGGGATGCCGCGCGCTGTGTACAAAAAAGCCAGTGCCACCTTCAACCGATCGGTCGTCGAGCCGGGCACGCTTAAAAAACGCCGCTGATCGTGGTTATCGAGAAAAGTCACCAGTTGATTTTGCGAAGCGGGATCGTAGTTGGCGCTCACGGCGTCATAATGCCCGGTGATCTCCCGCGTATTGTCGTCAGCTTTGGCAAACAGGGAATTGATCTTGAAATAAAGCGTGTAGTCCAAAACCGCGTCCATCTTGAAAGGTCCGCCGCCCATCGTGCCGGTGTACGAACCGCAACGGCGATCGAAATCGTCCGGGACCTCGCCGAACATAAAAAAATTCGTCTTTCCCAGCGAAGCCGCATAAGCATGGATGGCCGGGCACCATTGCTGCCAGAACCCCATTTCCACGTGCTTGGCCGTGTCGATGCGGTACGCGTCGAATCCCGCCGCTTTGATCCAGTATTCGTAAATTTTTATCATCTGCTCCCGCACATATGGCGATTCCGTCTTGAAATCAGACAAGCCCGAGAATGAGCCCAGCGCCAGTTGCGTTTCGTCATTGAAATTCTGCACGTTTCCATTGTTATGAAAAAGATTCGTGATCGATGGATTGGCGGCGTTCAGGTCAAAGGGCGGCGGAAAGGTTTTGGCCGGGTCATGAAAACGCATCGTGTATCCATCGGGCGGATATTTGAAATGCGGATAGCCGGGGTCGGTGCTGTAGATCAGGTCGCCGCCGTGGTTCACCACGATATCGTCGATGACCAGCAGGCCGCGCGCATGCGCCGCCTGCACGAAATGTTGCAGGTCGGCCAGCGTGCCCCAATGCGGGTCGACCTTGTAAAAATCCAGGCCCGCATAGCCGTGAAATTCCCCGCGCGCATTCAGCACCACCGGCGAGATCCAGATCGCCGTCGCGCCGAGCGACTTGATATAATCCAGCTTCTCTTCCATGCCCTTGAAATCGCCCCCGTGGACCGAGATGCCGCTGTGCCCGGCGGGATCGTAATTGCCATCGGCATTGTCATTGGACGGATCACCGTCAAAAAAACGATCGGTGACGATCTGATAGATGCTTTGCGTTTGCCAGAAATGGTTCCCCGCATCCTGGGCATTGGCCAGCCCACCCAGGTTTGCCGCGATGACAATGAAAGATAAAATGTGGGCGCAAGGTATTCTCATTTTGAACAGGCTCAAAATAGTTCAAATCCCGCCCGGCAGGAACCGCATTTACATGCCGCACCCTCTGCAACGGGCGTCCCGGAAACTGAAAGATGCAAAGATCCGCAAAGATCCGAGAATTCGCAAAGATCGAGGAGGCGCAGGTTCCTGTTAAACGTAACTTCGCGTAACTTCGCGTAATTTGGCGCAACTTTACGTAACGTGAGGTCCAAGGATCCATATTTTACGGCCGGTTTTGGGTTCGTTTTGAGAGGCCGCTTTTGAGTGACATTTCCATAAGATGCTGAATAATAAACGCTTGAATCAAAAATTCGGGCTGAAAGTTTGGGTTCGTTTCGCAAAAACGGTATATTTGGAATCAGGAGGCCGCCAGACGCGGGGTTTGAGGCAACGCTAAAGGAAAGCGTTAGAGCCTCGTGACCTCGGCTCCGACAAATATATTTTGACACACTGCGCATGGGGCGATTTAAGCATAAAAAACGATTGGTGTAATGTTGCCCGGCAACAAAAAATGAAAGGGCGGGTTAGACGCGAAAGACGCGGGGTTTAGACAGAATGAACAGAATAAAAAAAAGGCAAAAAGTGGGTTTTTTACAGAAGGAAACAAAGGGAACGAAGGGGCTGATAAATCAAAATGAATTCAATCTTGTGTAAATTCTCGGGACCGACCCCTTTACGACCCCTTTATAATATTGCCAGGAAACGAAAAATCAGATCTTCAAAAGGAATTTATACGGACGCACGTTAAGGGCTTTGGCAAGCCTTATCAGGACTTCAACCGTGGGCGAACATTCTCCGCGTTCAATCCGGCCAACGTAATTTGGGTGAATATCAGCCTTTTCGGCAAGGCTCTCCTGGCTAAAGCATGCTTTTATCCGGTATTTGAGGATCGCCTGACCGATGGTTCTGCGCTGGTTTTTTTTGAGCACAAATGCAACGGAAACAGAAACCGTTAAAATTAACCACACACGCTCCGTGTAGATTTTATTTTCTCTGTTGACAGCATTCGGGAAATGGCTAAAGTCGCAACGGGATGAAGTGGCAGGCATCAGAAGCGGGACGCATTCGCGGAAACCTCTTTCCACGAAAATGGAGAGTGCTGTCATTACCCGCTGGAGACAAACAACAGTCATCTTCGAAGGCAAATCATGAAAACGTTTAACCAGAAGGTAAAGGCAGGCTGCGGGATTTTTCTTTTGCTCTGCCTGCTGGCATTTGCCGCCCGTGCTTACAGCCAGGAATTACCCGACACAAATGACTTTTTGCCCTATCCGATGGATTCGTGGTCGTTCGATGACACGAACACATGGACGAGCGACGATGGCTTTGCGCCCCTCTCTTTCACTAATATCACGTCGTCGTTGTTCGGGGACGACACGAGCCTCATCATTGATACCAATGTTCCCGCCTGGCTGAAATTCAATACCACCGAAGCGGACGGCACGAACGAGATTGCCGTCAGCATGGGCACGGTTGCTTTCTGGTTCGCTCCGAATTGGGGCAGCGCAGGTAACAGCTTTGGCGGATCAGGCCCCGGTGAATGGGGCCGTTTCATTGAGGTCGGCAGTTACACTACCAATGCCAGTTACGGCTGGTGGAGCATTCTGACGGATGAAGGTGGGACGAACATCTACTTCGCTGCACAGACCAATAACGGGACCACTTACACCCTGTCCGCGCCAATTGATTTGGAAAGTAATGAATGGGATTTCTATGCGCTGACCTATTCCCCAACGAATGTTTCGCTTTATCTGAATGGCCAATTGTTTACGAACGATCCGGGCGGGCTGAACATCTGGCCAGGGTCAAACGTTCTCTCCAATGGTTTCTTCATCGGAAGCGATAGCAACGGAGTTTTACAGGCCCATGGGGCGATTGACGACGTGCAGACCTACAACGTGGTTTTATCGACCGCCCAAATTCAGGAACTGTATGGTGGTTTTTGGCCCGTTTATCACATTATGCCGTGGAACATCCCGCTTGTCAGTTCTGCGGAGTTCAACCCGTCCACGACGCCAATGTATTATCAGGCGATTACCGGAGCCGGGAATTTGCAGCCTGTTGGTTTGACCACGGGATATAACGGGACAAACTCATACAATGTCTGGCTGACAAACGTTACTGCCAGCGCGGCGAACAACGGGACCGTCACCTTCACGATCGGCGGGGGTGGGTCGGGAGTGCCATACGACGTTTTTGCGAATTCTGTTCTGAATTTTTCAGCCACTACGAACTATCCCTGGTCATGGATGGGACAGGGGTATCAATGGAACACTTACTCGATCACCAACATCGGAAGTTCGATTTGTTTCATCATTTTGGGAACGCCGCAAGATACGGACGGCGATGGCCTGACGGACGCCTATGAATTGCTGGGATCAAAATCCAGCACGACGAACACCGATTCGAGCGGCGACGGACTATCAGATGCGTGGGATGTGCTCCTTGGATTGAGCGTCTTCACAAATCAGAATGCGCAGCCAGGCACACGGTCGAATTTTTCCTATAACTCTGTGGATTGGTTGAGCGGGACCACGGGAGTCAGAACCAATTCAGCAGCTATGGATAATGAGGGCAACATCACCCAGGTTTCACAATAATCAGGAGGGACTATGAAAACAGTGCGAATTTTAATCTTTGGATTGCTGGCGATGGCAACGGCCAGTCGCGCACAGATTACAAATGGCGGATGGTACTACATGCCACAGAGAGACGATTTGTCTGCGTTTTCGGAGCCGGATAATAGCACTGAAACCCCGCAATCAGGATCTCCACCAGCGGCAGGCACACCCATCCTTCCGTTGATATCTCAACCGACACAATACATCGCCGAAGCCATCACGCCGCAGATCCAAACGCTGGCCAATGATTTACAAGATAATCCCGTGGCCATCTATAACTATGTGCATGACCATATCAAATATGTGCCTTACTGGGGGTCGAAGAAAGGCGCTCAACTTACTCTCCTGGAAAAGTCCGGCAACGATTTTGACCAGTCGGCCTTATTGGCAGCATTGTTACAGGCGGCTGGTTACAATCCAACATATCAATTCGGGTGGATGCAGGTGCCCTATGATGCCAAAGATGGAACCCATAATGACCTTCACCACTGGCTGCAACTGAATTTTGCCAACACCAATTGGAATTACACTTCAAACTACCTGTTCAATTTATTTTATAATGTCCGGGGCTATCCGACTATTGATTATTTGTCCCGCTACACACCATTCACAGACACCAATACGTTCATGTTTCAGCGGGTTTGGGTGACGCTGACCATCAATTCGACCAATTATTTTCTGGACCCGGCCTTCAAAGTAAGTAAGCAAATTACGAATGCCTTCAACCTTGCATCCGCCATGCAGTTTAGCAGCAACAGTGTCATGTCAACTGCTGGGGGCACCGAAACAGGAGGATATTCAATATCTGGTTTGAATGAGGCCAATATCCGCGACACTTTGACCGGCTACACGACCAATTTGCTGAATTACATCCAAAGCAACTCCCCTAACGCCAGCATGCAGCAAGTTTTGGGCGGCTGGCAAATTGTCGCCTCAACCAATACCTCCTTGCCGACCAATCTTGCGTTTGCGATTCAAAGTTATCCGCTGTATCCCGCCATGAACGTAACGAATTGGAGCGTCATGCCAACCAACTTCATGGCGACGTTGAGCGTCAGTTTTGCCCATACAAATTACCAGTGCTACGTGCCACAACTAGAGGGACAGCGTTTGTCGCTGACTTATGATACCAACGCTAATGCGCAACTGTGGCTGAATGACACGCTCATGGCCCAGGGGAACGCCGGTAGTGAAACTACGAATGAGGTTGTCCTGTATTTCAATCAACAGTTTGGAAATTGGAATTTCACGAACAATACATTAATCCCTGACGCGTTTGGCGACATGAATGTAACCAACAGTTACCAGTCAACCAATGCCAGTTATGCGCTGGCATACGCATTTGAGCCGGATTGGGGCTGGCTGCAAGCAAGAGAAAATCAACTGGACGAATATCTTTCCGAAGGGCTTACCAACACCTCGCGACAGGTGGTGTGCGAAACGCTCAATATCATGGGATTGAACTGGATGTTACAAACCGAGGGCGCGGACAGTTTGATAGGCCAACAATTAGGAATCCTGCCGCAATACCATCTTCGTTTAGGGCGAATGGCCCAGGAATACGGCCATGGGTATTATGTGGATATTTACATGCAACTTGATGGGTCGATCCCAAATACCGGCTGGGATGCCGCCAACCAATACAAGGAAAGCCAGGATTTTAATTTGAAAGGATATTTTCAAAGCGCGCTGGAGAGCGGCCTTATTGAGCAGCTACAAAATTCAAATCTTGCCGGGGCTTCGACGATCAAAATGCTTGAGATCGCCAATACCAATGGCCAACCGGTTTTTTTGGTAAACAGTAACAACTGGTTTCCGGGCACCAGCCAAGACCTCCTTAGCACCGAACTCAATTATTACGATTTCTATAGTTTGGTGAACATCACTATTTTAGTCGATGAGGGTTACAATATCCTGATGCCGGAATACGGCTCAAATTATGTTGCTGGAACCGGCACCTGGCGGGGGTATGGATATGTCGGACAACAGAATTATGGGGAAGCGGTCGCCGCATTTACTATCAGCGGAAACTATAATGGCGGTTACGATTCCAATCCAAATGCCACAGTCAATGCCGGCTATACTCAAACTTCCGGCGATTCTCAATCGCAGTACTATAATTCTGTGCCCATTTTGACACCCGACCCAACTGGCGCCGATCCGATCGATATGGCTGATGGCACTTTTCAAGTCGAAAACATCGATCTCTCTCTTGGCCAATCCGAGCCGCATGGAATGACTTTGACCCGTTATTACAATGGAACGCGGCGGAACAGCAATGCTGCGGGCATCGGCTACGGGTGGGTGCATAACTACTATTTGAACGCAGATAACGTTCCGGCCCCGCAGGCAGGCTTAGGAGGCACTACTCCGGCGCAGGCAGCTTCAATGATGGCCGCAACCTGCGCGGCGATTGGCATTTATAACGGTGGCCAGCCAGACCCCAAAAATTGGATGGTCACTGCTCTCATTGCCAAATGGGGAATTGATCAGCTCACCAGAAACGGGGTGTCCGTCAGCCTTGGAAAAGACATGGTGCAATTTGTTCGCCAGCCCAATGGCGTTTTTACGCCACCGGCCAATTGCACGATGACATTGATTCAGACCAATGGCGCGTATTGGCTGCAAATGCGCCATGGGAACACCTTCAAATTCAACGCCACCGGTTATGGGACGAACATCGTTGACCAATATGGGCAATCCGTGAACATCACTTACACTTCCAGCAACTATGTGAACACCGTCACGGATTGGAAAGGCCGCATATTGACTTTTTCGTATGGCACGTCCGGCGGATTTACCAGCAAAACCTTTTTGCTGAGCGTGAGCGATGGCAGCCGTACGAATAATTACTATTATTCACCAATCTTTAGCTCACAGGGCGATTTGGTTGATTCGGTTGACCCAGACGACAACTTTACTGCTTATCTTTACGACACCAATCACGAAATCACGGCATCCTGGTTGCAAATATATGGCTCACTTTACAGCCAGGAGGTTGTCAGCAATGTTTATGACGGCCTTGGTCATGTAGCGCAGCAATATACTGAAGGTGATCCAAATAAAATGTGGCAGATTTTTTGGGCCGGCTGGCAAACCATCGCGGAGGACCCGGCTGGCGGCCAGCAATCTTATTTTTACGATGACCAGGGGCGGCTTATCGGCGCTGAGGATGCCCTGGGCAACCTGACCCAAACGACGTATGATGGACAGAATCATATCATACAGACAGTTTCGCCATTGGGAGAAACAAACAGATTTGTGTACGATGGGAACAATAATCTTACAAACTCGACAGACCCCCTGGGTTATTCAATGCAGTATCTTTACGATGGGAACAATAATTTGATCAAACAAATTGACCAGCGCGGAAACATTGACACGTTTGGTTACAACAGTGAATTTTCCCTCACCGGCCAGACCAACGGAGCGGGTGACTGGGTAAATTACAGCTATACCACCAGCGGCAATCTGGCGGGCACTTTGGCCAGCAAGACAGATTCCGGCGGCATGACGAGCTATGGGTATGATTCCACTTATGGGCAATTGACCAGCATCGTTTATCCCTCCAGCCTGGGTAGCGAAAGCTTCAGCAACAGTTGGATGGGTGTTGTGACCAATCACACAGATGGGCGGGGTTTTGCAATCTCTTACCGGTACAACAACCGCTTGGAACTAACCAACACTGTCGCCCCGACCAACCTCACCATCAGCGTTTTGTATGATCCTGCGAATAACGTGATCAGCCGAACCGACGCCCGTGGTAATGCCGCAACCTACACCTATAGCGCCTCGCGTAAGTTGCTCGCCTCCACCCTTCCATCGGTCACTGCCGGCACCCCCGTTCTTACAAACATTTATGACAACCGTGATTGGTTGGTGGGTTCGATTGACCCCTTGCAAAATTCAACTCTTTTTACAAATGACGCGACCGGAAAAACTGTTTCTCAAACTGACCCACTTTTGCGGACGACCATGTTTGGATACGACGGCGATGGCCGAAAAGTCGCCACAACGAACGCCGCTGGCGAAGTTACCTTGCAATTCTGGAACGCAAAAGGCCAATTGGAGGATTTGATTGACGGAGCTGGTCATAGTGTTTTGCGAGCTTACGATGCTGCTGGCAATCAAATCATCCTTACCAACCGCAATGGGAATGTCTGGCAATTTCATTTTGACGGCGCGAATCGTTTGACTAATACCATCAGTCCGCTTGGATATTCCACGACGATGGCCTTTAACCATCAAGGGCTGCCCGCATTCTTAGAAGATCCAAAAGGCCAAACAACCACTAATAGTTACGACGGGAAAAACCGATTGACCAATCGCACCGATAACGTCGCAACGACGTTGTATAAATACGATGCAAGCGATAGCTGCACAAATGTTTTGGAGAATGGTTTGACTAATGCCTGGACTTACGATGCTTACAATCGGGTTTCCAGTTATAAAGACGTGTACGGAAATTTGATTCAATACAGGTACGATCTCAACGGAAACATGACAAATCTCATTTATCCTGGTGGTCGAAATATCTATTATGCATATGACAGCAACAACCACCTTACAAATGTTTTAGATTGGTCGGGCCGAAAAACCAGCCTCACGTATGATCTGGACGGTCAAATGACGAGCATAACGAGGCCAAACGGAACGAAGCGGACTATTAGTTACGATGTGGCGGGACAAATAACCAATATCTTGGAAGCCAATTCGCTGGGTTTTCCCCTAGCATTGTTTGAATTTAATTGGAACTCAAATTCGACCGCGAAATGGGAATTTGACGCACCTCTGCCTCATACAAATGCGCCACCAACACGCACGATGACGTATGATGTGGATAATCGGCTGGCAAAGGTGGATGGAAATAGCGTAACAATGGATGCAGATGGTAATCTCGTTTCCGGTCCGTTGACCAACGACACCTTTGCGACATACACTTATGATGCCCGGAATCGTATGCTCAACGCTGGAGGTGTAACAAATGTCTACGATGCCATGAATAACCGCATCGGCCAGACCTATGGGACGAACACAACCGTTTTCATTGTAAATCCTAATTCCAAATTGCCGGAAGTGCTGATGCGTATTAAAAACGGCGTAACAAATTATTATGTGTATGCAGGGGGTGCTGGTCTGATATATCAGATAACGGAAGCTGCCAGCGGCACAAACACGCTGACTTATCATTTTGATTATCGGGGCAGCACCGTTGCGCTGTCGGATAACAATGGGAACGTGACCGACCGCATGGAATATTCATTGTATGCGACCATGACGTATCGCGTTGGCACAAATGATACACCATTCCTTTTCAATGGGCGTTACGGGGTGCAGAGCGACCCCAACGGCCTCCTTTATATGCGAGCACGATATTACAATCCGTTTTTGTGCCGGTTTATCAATCCGGACCCAAGCGGATTTTCAGGCGGTCTTAATTTCTATGCCTATGCCAACGGAAATCCAGTTTCCTTTTTGGACCCGTTTGGCTTATCGTTTTGGTCAGTTACTGGTCATTTTGCCGAAGGTGTAGTAATAGGTGCGGCGGTTGCTGTTGTAGTTGTAATTGCTGCGCCAGAGATTGCGGCGGGCGGTGCGGCGGCGCTTGTGTGGGCATCGGCGGGAGAAATTAGTGCAGCTACGGCAACGACCTATGCATCAGCAACCGTGACAGTAGGATTAGCCACGACAGCAACATATGGAGCTTCTCAGGTGGCTGGTGATGCTGTAGGCAGTGCAGAAGGTGGTAATTGGGATCAGGTTGCTTTTGATGCAGGAACTTTGACGGGTGGTTTAGTCGTCGGTGGGGGCGGAGGCGGGCGCGCACTCGCAGAAAATATAACCGGCTCTCCAAGCTCGATTAAACCATCATGGAATCCGTTTGGCGATATGTCCGCGAGTTATGATTCTGATTATCCAAATGGCAGCTTATTAAATTGGCTTGCAACAGCACCGACACCGCAAAGTGGAGCTGGTGTTCTCACGCTTACGGCGGGGAGCGCGGCTTCATCTACACTTGGCAATTGGATAAACGAATCAACCACCACCGTGTCAGTCAACCCCAATCCAATTTCAGCGCCAACCGAATCCGGACCTATTCAATCATCATCTACCGGAAAATAAATGCGTAACACCTCGCAAAACCAAAAACGACCACAAATGACACTCGTTGACTTGTTAAGTCTATTAGTTGGCGTTGTAGGTTGCTCATGCATCGTAGGAACGGCAAGAAATGCTGGTAAAATTGATATCATCATAAGTTGGATTGTGGGTTTGCTAATTGGTTTTGGAAGTTTGTGGGCAACTAGACTTGTGATGAAATGGATAATTTTACGCCTAAGGCTTCAAGAATCCAACGCTTCACGACTTCGATTGCTCCTATCATGGATTTTATGCCTAGCAACCATCATTTGGATTATTATATTTGGATTTTTGGCCGTATGGGCAACGAGACTAATCCTCTCTAATGTCAAATAATTATGCAATGGTGGAAAAAAGCCCTAATGGCAACATGTGTTTTGCTCATGATCGTTGCAGGCGTTGCATATGTTCAATATCGGCAGATAATTAAAGCTTCAGCAAACACCCAGATTGAGGAAATAAAGGATAATCAATTGGGAACTCTTTGTGGCGAGATCACTGGTGCTGGGATTATCATTGTTTGGGTCGTCGCCTATCGCAGACGAAGCAAATTGCCATGACATCCAGTCAATGAATTTGAAATTTTCGACTAACACATCGTCATTTTGGAAAAATATGTTGCGAACATTAGGCGGCTTGATATTGTTAAAGAAATTATGAAGGTGTCATTCATTGCCGTATTGGCTTTGTTCTGTGTTACTTCCTTTGGGCAGGGGGTCATCTCAACAGAAGCCAATCGGGATGCGTCTCAAATCGAAGATGCCATGCCGCTTGATTTGTCTGCTGTTGACATCGCGGCGCATACGGTATTGGTCGATAATGAAAATTTTTCCACTGGAATTTACAGTCTCACCGGTTTCGACACTTACGCTGACAATGAGGTTTCCATTGACACCGGGGTGCTTACGCTTGGCCCGGCCACCTCATACGGAACTGTGGTTCTTGCAAATCAGAACTTCGTTGAAAACAATTCCGACGAGCTAAACCAGCAGCCAATTGTACTGGATCAATCCCCTGGCCCAATCGTGACCGAGGACAGCAATGTTTATGACTTGTTGGCAACTCGGGACGCTACGGAACAGCCGCCGTCCGGGCTTTCCCTTCCTCCGATTGTGCTTGATGGCGGATCGGTTGAAATTTCCGCTGCGCCCGAGCCTTCCCCCTTAGCAATCGCCCTTATGCCAACCGGTCTGGCTTTGTACATTTTGAGATTCTCGCGGAATTCTCCCTTACCGGCCAGACCAACGGCGCGGGTGATTGGGTGAATATAAAGGGGTCGGTCCCGAGTATTTACACGATTGAACTCATAGTGATTTTTTAGCCGGCTTTCCGCCGTCCGCTTTTCATTTCCCCTCTTTTGTGTTCCCTGCGTTCTTTTGTGGCTAAAAATTCGCGTTGATTGGCGTTAATTCGCGGTTAACTGCGCCGGTTCTTCCAAAATGTCGAGCAATGCCTTTGCGCAGTAAACGCGGTCGCGTTTTGCCGTTCCTGCTTGTTGCACGATACCGAGCCGTTCGAGCCGGCCAATGGCGCGTTGCGCTGTCGTGAAGGCCACGCCGAGTTTTTTAACGCAGCCTTTGGCGGTGATAAACGGATTTGCCGCCAGCAATTCGACCACCCTCATGGGTGTTCTTGTGGATTCTCCCGCCACGTTCTTTTGCCATTCAGCCAGCATCGCATTAATGCGGGCGGCCCGGCTTAACGCATCTTCGGCCATCCGCGCCACGCCCAACAAAAAATACTCGATCCAATCCTGCCATGCGCCGCGCCCGCTGACACCGCGCAAACCTTCGTAGTAATCACGGCGGGACGCCTCGAAAAACGCAGACAGGTAAAGCAGGGGCACCGGCAGAATTTTTCTTTCAATCAGAAACAATGTGATGAGCAAACGGCCAACCCGTCCGTTTCCGTCAAGAAAAGGGTGAATGGCTTCAAATTGGTAATGCGCCAGGGCGATGGTGATCAACGGCGGCAAGTCAGACTCATGCAGAAATTTTTCCCATGCGGCCAGACACGGTCCCACTTCTTCGGGTGGGGGCGGAACAAACGAAGCGGTTTCGAGAGTTGAACCCGGTTTGCCGATCCAGTTCTGGATTTTTCGGAACTCGCCATGCCTGGCGTGATGTCCCTTCACGTCGGCCATGAGTTTTTCGTGCAATTCCCTGATCAGGCGGACACAAATTGGCAATTTTCCAAGCCGGGACATGCCATGCTCCAAGGCGACCACATAGTTGCCTACTTCGCGCAGATCGTCAGGGCTGCGCTCCACGGCGATGCCGGCTTCGGCGGCCAGCAATTCGCCAAGGGTCGCCTGAGTGCCTTCGATTTTGCTCGAAAGCACGGCCTCGCGCCGGATAAACGGGCGCATCAGGACATGGGGATTGGGCAACCGCCCGCCTTCACCCGCCAGCCTGCCAATCAGCCTGTCCGCGTCAGACAGCATACGCGCAAGCCGGGGCGTCCAGTCAATGGCGGGTGGCAGTGGGTCAGGCACAAAGGCGGAATATTTGCCTTGTGGCACCTTTTTGCCCGGAATGTTGGTCTTTTTTGCCATTGTGGGAACGAAAATAGCAGAATCCGCTATTATCGTAAATTTAATAAAACGAAAATAATGAGATTTCTTATTAGCGTAAATAAAGGGGGCGTTAGGCTACAGGAAGTTGGGAGATGGAGGTCGGAAGTCGGAAAGCGGAAAACGGAGGGGGGAGTTACGGCTTCCGCCGTCGCTGAAGCTGTGGCGAGACAAGCCGGCGCGACAGGGTAAACATTCAACATCCAATGCCGAAGATTGAGGGACGCCCCCTCATCCTAACCTTCTCCCCCGAGGGGGAGAAGGGATACGTAGCAGGAAAATTCAACATCTAACATCCAGGGAGTTGAGCAAAGCGCCCGGTGGGGGCACCGGGCCTACACCAACAACCAACATTTAACATTTAACGCCCAACATCGAACATTCAACATCCAACATCCAACATCCAACATTTAACATTTAACATTTAACATTTAACATTTAACGCCCAACATCGAAGGGAAGTGGGAATGATTAGGATTAAGAGTAGGATTAGGTGGTGATTATTGCCCTGCCACGGGGGGAATGAAGAGGCGGCGCGCACGTCCGGCATGGCGGGACTACGACGCGAGTGTTGCATGTATGTTAGGTTCCGTCGCCCCGATGGGGCGGATGTCTTTCTGAATTCCTATCCACGGGTTGCGCTTCGCTTCACCCGTGGCTATCGGCCTTGCATCCCTTCGGGATTGTTTACGGCTTCCGCCTTCGCGTGGGCTTCCGCCGTCGCTGAAGCTATGGCGAGACAAGCGCTCGCCCCACCGGGAAATGGGGTCAATGAGATCCCCAATCCAGAAGAAATCTCCGGGCGCACCCGCACAAATATGTGGTGGTAACCATGGTTTTAAGAGCGATAGTATGGAAGAACGCCATTGCTCGATTTCATGCATTCGTAAAAACGGAGGCCATGGCGTCAATTTGACCAATACCCGAAATAATGTATTTTGTTCGTTCATAGGCAAAAATTTGTCCAGAAGATACGCCAGCCAGCTTATTGTGAAATCCCCCTTTTCCATCCTTTTGCGCCGCAGTCTCCGGATCGCGGTGATGTTTTGTTTCCTTACCGCCGGGGTCTCCTTTGTCCGGGCCGATGCGATGTTGGAGTTGTTCCAACAGACCTGGCCGCAAATAACCGCAAAAATGCCGGAAATCGCCGAGGCGGGATACGACAGCCTGTGGGTGCCTAACCCGGCAAAGGGCAATGCCGGCGGCTACTCCATCGGTTATGACGTATATGATCCGTTCGACCTAGGCAGCCAGAACCAACAGGGCACGATCGCCACTTTATATGGCACGCAAGCCCAACTCATCCAAATGGTGCAGACGGCGCATCGTTTCGGCATCCGGGTCTATTTCGATAACGTGATGAACCATCGGGCCGGCACGGTGCCCGGCTATCCGGGTTCCAGCACGCCGACGACCTATTATCCCGGGTTGGTCCCGGGAGATTTTCATTTGCAGGTGGTGTCCGGCGGTTATCAAAGCTGGGCCAACGTCAGCGACTGGTGCACGATCACGGATGTTGAAAATAATCCGCTCCTGGGCCTGTGCGATTTGGCGCAGGAACCGGGAACGAACAATATCAATTTCGGCACCAGTTATCTCCAGGTGACCCCCAAGCCGGTGTTTGTCCGGTTCCCGACCCGGCCCGATTTGTATATGGACACCAACGGGCCTCTGCTGGGAGCCGCTACGGGCACGGGTTGGCCTTCGCCCTCCACCGGCTGCGCGCCGGTGAATGGTTGGCGTCCTTTCGACGGACACGGCCAGCCGGTGGCCGAGGATGTCTCCACTTATCTTTGCCGGGCAGTGGCCTGGACGCTCTATACCACCGGTTGCGACGGCTTCCGGCTGGATGCGGTGAAGCATGTGCCGGTGAACTTTTTTGGCAATGACACGGGCCAGACGGATGACCCGTCCTTTGCCGGTTATACCGGGGCCATCCAGGCCATGTACGATTACGTGCACGGTTACGGCAACAACGTCAGCGGCAACGGTTACGTCGAAACCGACGGCAACCGCAACAGCCTCTTCAACACCGAGGCGCCGCGCAATGACGCGATGATCTTCGGCGAATATGAAGCTGCCGCCCTGCCCTCCACGGAAGATTACTGGGAATATCTCAATTCCGGCATGAGGCTGTTGAATTTCCCGATGTTCAATGAATTCAACACTATCGTGAACAATGCCGGCAGCGCCCCGGGACTTTCCGGATTCGACGGCCGGGATGCGATGCCGACCACCAGCGAGCAGGGAAACTGCGACGGCAACGGCAATTACAGCATAGCGCAAGCCGTGAACATGGTGTGGGACCAGGACGGCCAGTCCTATGGCCTTTCAACTGCTGACCTGGGATTGGAAGATGCCTATTACTTCATGCACGAAGGGATGCCGATGGTCTATTCCGACGGTTTCAATCACAACACGGGCAGCGGCACGCCCGTCGTCTCCACGGAAAATTATCTCGGGGAGTTCGGCGACAATTCGATGCCGGATACGATGTACCTGCACAACCAGTATTCGCGCGGGGGCACCTGGTCGCGCTGGAGCGATCAAAACATCGTCGCTTTCGAGCGTTACGACAGTCGTGATGGAGCCGGCACCGCGCCGAATGCGCAGGACGTGGCGCTCTTTGCCATGAATGACAAGACCAGTTTCCCGGGCGACATCACCTTTGACGACGGCGTGACGCGCACCGCCGACGGTTATTATCTGAACACGACCAACTCCACTTCGACGGCCGTTTCAAATACCCGTGGCACCGGGTTGCGGGTGGGGTTTGCCCCCGGCACGATCCTGGTGCAAATGGCCAGTTCCTCACCGACGGGCGGACGCGCTTACAAAAAACTTCTCGTGCACGGCGCCACCACCAGTATGGCCACGGCGCAATCGACTGAGAATGACCCGAACCCCGTGAACCGTTTGATCTATGTCAACGCGGCGGTGCCTACCGGCGGCGGCGCCATTGAACTGATAATTCCAAGCGATTCATGGGTGGTCTATGCCGCGCAAGGACCGCAGGCCAGTTGGTCAAATCCCTCCACCAACGCCATCATATTCCGCCAGGGCGGCGCGGAAGTGCCGCACATCACGATTTATCGCACGGACGGCCCCAATGGCGACACCAACTACAATCCCATTTTCCCGTTCAAATATCGCGGCAGCGTGGATACTTTTGGCAACGTGATCGCAGGCTCGAATTTTTCCAACCGCAC
Source organism: Verrucomicrobiia bacterium (assembly GCA_036490655.1). GTDB lineage: Bacteria > Verrucomicrobiota > Verrucomicrobiia > Limisphaerales > UBA11358 > UBA11358. Next base: position 147,029 of record DASXDM010000033.1, read on the forward strand.
TTATGCCATCGACATCCCGGTGGTGACCAATGGCGCCTTTGACATCCTCGTCCGCAGCGATGCTTCCTGCTCGAACACGCTCGTGAAAATGGACGGCGGCATCGACCTGAACAGCCAGATGGGGCTCGGCCCCACCAGCGCCACCGGCCTGGCGCCGACAAATTTCCTGGATCTGCGCGACAATCCCCCCGGCTATGCCGACGACGTTTTCCTGGGGTACGAGCAGGCGGCGTTGCTGTTCCGCAACGGCCCTGAAAAATTTGCGGCGCGGAACATCGCCAGCAACAACGTCGTTTCCCTGGGCGCGGAGACTTATTATTACACGGTCGGCAGCAGCACCAACGTGGTCACCGGTTCGGGCTACGGCGCGGGCCTCACCAACCAGACCGCGCAATGGGTCTATCACGACCCCGCCGCCACCAATACCGCCAATCTTCCGAACAATTCCGCGACCCAGCGTAATCCGTTGCTCCCGGCAGACGGGCAATCGGCGGACGTCTATGTGAAAATCGGTTTTCAATTCCAGGTCAATACCTTTTACCTCTATTACACCACCGACGGCTCGAATCCCGAAGGCGACTTCGGTTTCTGCAAAGGCACCACGCAAGTCGTGCAAGGCCATTTCCTGGATCACGACAGCGCCCAGGCAAATATCGATTGGTGGAAGGCCACGATCCCCGCGCAATCCGCCGGCACCCAGGTGCGTTACAAGATCGGCGTGTTTTCCGGCGGCAGCGCCGGCAATTCAAATATCCTGCCCATTTCCGATTCGGAAACATCCGGCTCCAAGTATTTCGGCTTGAACGAGGCGGCCATCACCAACTTCAATCCCACCACGGCCGTCGTCTGGACGCATAACGATTTGAACTCCTCCAACATCACGACCGGTTTGCAGGGCGGCTTCCATATCGTGCGCGGGCGGGTGTTCCTGACGCGGCCCGGCCAGGCGTCGGTGTATAACACGTTTTCCCAGACATTTTATTATGATGCGGCGCTGCCCCAGGGCGTGATCGCCGGCCCGAATGCCGATGGCTTCACTATCTCGAACCAGAATTTCACCATCACCAACCGTTCCGACAGCACGGCGACCGAGGTGGACGTGAACATCCAGGACAGCAACCCGAACAATGACGATCTCGCGACCGGCCAGGCCAACGGCAACGGCAATGACGCGAGCGGAAACCCGATCTTCGTGCCCGCCACCCCGATCACGGCGAACACGGCCTTGAGCGCGGTCTGGACGAATTATCCTCAGGAATTCCATTTCAGTTACGTCAACGTGCCGATCACCGGCACGGCGACGATCACCTTGCGCATCAAAGAATACACCAGCGGCATCTATACCAACCGCTACACCACCCTGACGCGGGCGGTGAACACCGTGGCGCCGTCGCAGGTTGTGGAAATCTCCAACCCGTCCATCGATGGCTCCATCATCACCATGAGCCAGGGGACCAATTTCCCGATCCAGGCCTGTTTCACCGGCACGCTCGATACGAACAACATCAACTTGTTCAGCATTTACATCAACGGCGTCCTCCAGCCGCGGCGTACCGGCGGCATCCCGAATTACAGCATTGGCGGGGCGGCCTGCGGCGCGGGCATGCACATGCTCAGTTATAACTGGAGCGACGCCAGCATCGGCACCAACGTCATCCAGGTCATCTACACCAATGGCATCACTCTAAGCGACCAGAAGACCGTCATCATCGCGCCGCCGCTGGTCATCACCGGGATGGGCGAGAACAACCAGCTCCTGCTCTGGAACAGTGCCCCCGGCGTCAATTACGAGGTATGGGCCACGACCAATCTGGCACTGCCGTTCGAACCGATCAGCGGCGTCATCCCCAGCCAGGGCGGAACCACCGAATTTCTCGATAACGACCTCGAACAACAGAAGTTTTACGAAATCGAAGTCGTCCCCTCGGACTGACCTGTTCAAGTTTGGGCAAATGATCAGGCCAACGGCCTGAACCATCGTAGACGAGGGCAACGCCCTCGGTCCGATACAGGAGATTTTTATTTGCCCTGAAAGGGCAATCCAAAAGCGACACTCGTGGGCACTGATTTATGCCAGTCTGATACGCACAAGCAAATCATTCAACGCAGCGTATGTTTCGTCGCCTGGCAACTCCGGCAACCGGCTCGCCTCATGTGCTGCCTGCAATTCTCCGCGCAACCGTTGATATTCCGATTCATGGAAGGCGACATCCGCATCTTCCAATTGTGATTTTTCCGGCCCCGCCAACTTCCGCGCCACCAATTCGCCGATATATGGCAACCGGAATTCCTCGTTCAATGTAACAAGGTTCGCCTCCACTTCACCGGTGCGCATCAGGTGGATCCCTGTGAGCAGCACGCGATAAACATATAGCAGCGGCTTTACCCGGCGTGGCGATTCCTTCAAAAATAATTTCCACTGCGTCTCGGCAAAACCGAAATAGTGGTGCGAATGATGTTTCGTGATGCAAGCGCGCGCGATGCCCTTCAACTCCAAATGCTCCGGGCTGGTGCTTACGATGTGGGGCGAATAAAGCTGCTCCAACACATAGCCGTTCTTCTTGAGCAACAGGCCAAAGAACTTACGCACATCATGGCTCACGATGTCCATTTCCAATCCTTCGATGATGCGCGAATCCTGCACTGTTTCATCATGAACCTCCAGACCAGCTATTTTTTCCAGCGGCAACACATGCGCCCCGCGCAGGTCAAAATCCGAATCCGGCGACGGAAACCCGTAAAGATGCGCGCCGCTAATCGTGGCGAACAACAGTGGATACGGCTGCGCTGTGACAATCCGATGAAGGCGTGGGTCAATAGTCATTTTAGGTCAGGCTCAATCTCGCATCGATGACGACAGATTACCCAATATCGTTTCCAAGGATAAATCATGTTTATTCGCAAATAGACACATCTCTATTACAGTCGAGCCATTTCCCCTCGTGCTTTTATCAGAAAGCGATTTACCGCTTCATAGTCTGGTCGTTCCGGCAATTTTGTCTCGGCCAAGGCGCGCTCGAAGTCGTGATGCAGTTCTTTGCGCCAGGCGTCCACTTCGGCCCAGGACAATTCACCGCGTTTGACCGCGAGCAAACGATCTCGGTGCGCCTCTACCTGTACGGGCACGCGTCCTTCGCGCAAAGTCGCCGCCCCCGTGAGCAGCAACCGCAACAGATGCATTGAGTGTTTGCAGCGCACTTCCCCACGGGTACGGAGATCTTGTTCCATCTTCTTGAACTGGCTCATCGCATAGCCGTTGAATGTCTGGAAGATCATCTGCGAGAGAAAACCCTGCCGCAGCGCCAAAAGTTCCTCGCCTAATGGCGCAACCTTTTCGATCATCGGCGAGTAAAGGCATTCCAGGATATTCGGGTTGGCCTTGAGCGCCATGATGAGGAATTTCTGCAATTCCCAGAAACAGCTTTGGGTGGCGTTGTCCTCGAACTGCTCTGGCGCGCCAAAAAGCGACCATTGCAATTCAGCGGGCGCAAGATACACGCCGCGCCGGTCCGTGTCGGATTCATCGGTGTCCAGGCCATACGCCCGCGATCCAACCACGCACCGGTAAATGACCAGTTTTTCCAGATCAAAAGGGGAATCCATCTTCCCATCGGTCATCCGGTCCTTGAAATGTGTCAGCACCTCAATTTTTTCGCGGATGAGCGAGGTTTCGAAACCGTCGGGAAAGCGGATGAGGAATTCCTTCTGGTCGCCGGTTGGCGTCCGGGTGATCACACCAACGGCCCCACGGGGATGAACGAGAGAATCGTTTGTCCCACGCACTTCGACCAGCGACACAACCTGTGTGCCGGCGAAAATGTTGCCCGGCTGGTGTGACATAGCGGGCAGAGGCTAAACGAAATCCGTTTCTCAATCGAGATTTAACTCAAATCCCCTCCATTTTCCAATTTTCCAACGATACTCTGGTTACTCCGTTTCCTCTGTTTTCTCGTGTTGAAGTCGTTTCACCCGAATCGTGTTACGCGAAATTACGTTTAACCGGGGCCTGCCCCTCGAATCCGCACAAATATGCGATGGAATCGATGGATTTTGGATGGCAAGATATGACACCTGAAAACACCCAAGACACTTTTTCTGTTCGCAACGGCATTTCTGTTGTGCTGCCCCGGCGGCCAGGCGGTGCCCGCCAATGCCTGGCATATCCCGGACAATTCCGCCGACCTGGGCATCAACATGCGCAATCCTGAATTTGAGATCGGCAGCAACGCAGTCGTCACGGTCTACACCGGTTTGCAGAAATTCAACAACTCCTTCGGCACCGCCAACCAGAACGGCGGCTGGGTGATCTACAAGGGCGCTTCGCAAAGTTCCTGGCACAGCAACGGCTTGAGCTTTTATCTGAACGGCGGCCCCAGCCCGAACAACCAGTATTGGTCCGCAACATTTAACACCACCAATTTCACGCCCAACGACGTCATCCAGTACTATCTCGAATTGACCTTCGACGGCACCACCAGCAGCGCCAGCAACACGTTTCTTTACGGCGGCGATGGCGCCAGCCTGGCGACCACCAATGCAGCGTTGGCCGCCTCTGCGCCGTTCACGATCCGCGACCGTCCGGCGTGGTTGTTCCATGCCAATAACCGTGTCGTCACCGCGAATGCCAACGGCACCAACTCGACCGTCAGCTTCTGGACCGAGATCGGTTACCAGAGCAAGGACGGCACCGGACATTGGGCGAACCATGGTTGTCTTTATTACACCACCGATGGCTCGACGCCCGCCGGCGCGCTCGGCGCGGGCACCGGCACCACGCAGGTGATGCCCATGAACTACGACCATGAGCAGGACAATACCAGCCTGGCCGGCAATGCCATGTGGTGGGCTGGCACGGTGACGAACATCCCGAATTACACCGGCATCAACTACAAGATCGGCACCTGGAACAGCGACAATGACGAGGAGAAATTCGCGGATTACAACGCCGGGGCCAACGACACCGTTTTTAATTTTTCCACCGGCCAAACCGGCGGCACCAACGGCGTGCCGGTGCTGACGGTGGACGGCATGAACGCCGAATATACCACGGAGCATCTGTTCGTGGACGAAGTGGCGGGCGATTCCATCCCGGTCACCGTCCTGTTTTCGCCCAACACCAACGCGACCATCGTGGAGGCAGATGTTTTTTCCGACCTGAATCGCCGCAGCCATGTGACGCAGCTTTATACCAACAGCACGTATCCCAATGGCATGGAAGAAGGCATGGTCCCGCTGGACGGCAACACGATCGCGACCGGCGACGACAGCCATTATTACAAGGCCTATGCGATGACTTCCCTGAGCAACGGCCAATATTCGCTCACGCTGTCGGCAACAAACTGCGGCGCGTATCGCATGACGGCGCGATTCAAGGTCGCGGGCAATCCCAATTGGATCTGGTACGGCCTTCGCGACCATTGCATCGTGGTGACCCCTCCCCGCGCGCGCAAGATGACGATGTACGAATTGAACGCAATGAACATCGATGCGCAGAGCACGAATGAAAATGATCGCAGCACATTCACCGATTTATATAACGGTCCCGGCTCACGGCCCTACGATGCGGTGACCAATCGCGTCAACCTGCAATATTTCCAGAACCTGGGCGTGAACTGGCTTTGGCTCCAGCCGATCCATCCCATCGGGGTCGTCGGCCGCCAGATCAATCCCAATACGGGGCAGCCTTACGCGGTTGGCAGTCCTTATGCGATCAAGGATTTCTTCCAGATCAATCCACTGTTGAGCAAGGCCAACACCCGCGCGGGCGGCATGCAGGAATTCACCAATTTTGTCGCCGCCGCCAATGCCGCGGGCGTCAACGTGATGTTGGATGAGCCGTTCAGCGACACGGCCTGGGATTGCGAACTGGACAAGGACGGCACGAATTATTTCGCACCCAACGGACAGCCGTCGGATGAGATCGTCAACGACCAGCCGCTATTTTATTCGCGAACGAACGAATACGACCAGCGCGCCACCAGCGCAGCCCTGCAAACCACGGCGCCGGACCGTTTCGATTTCGGCAAGTGGACGGATGTGTCTCATGTTTACTCGGGCCGTTATGCGGCGCTGGTGCCAAACGCATCGCAGTCGGGCAATTATTTAAACGAGAGCGATTGGTTTGATTATTCCATCGGCGATGAGAACAGCACGGGCACGGGCAACGGCCATTTCGACCTGGTGACGCAAAACGTCTGGAGATATTTTTCCGATATCCTGATCTATTGGTTGAACCAGACGGGTTGCCCCACCAATACGCCGGCGAACCTGACTGCCAACCGGGGGATCGGCGGCCTGCGCGCGGATTTCGGACAGGGGCTGGCGCCACAATTCTGGGAATATGTCATCAACAAGGTCCGCTGCCAGAAATGGGATTTTGTGTTCATGTGCGAATCACTGGATGGCGGCGCGGTGACCTACCGTTCCAACCGCCATTTCGACGTCCTGAACGAAGACCTCGTATTCGACCTTCAAAATGCCGCCAGCGCGAGCGACTATCGCAATGCCTTTGATGCGCGGCGCACGGATTACGGGCAGAGCCTCGTGCTCCTGAACAATGTTTCGCATGACGAGGAAAGTTATAGCGATCCTTACGAAGCGTTGATCCGCTACATGACGTGCAGCACAGTCGATGGCGCGCCCATGATCTGTTACGGCGAAGAACTGGGCATCTCCACCTATTTCGGCTTTGACCAGTACCAGGTGAATTTCGGCAAAACGATCCCGCAGTTCATGGATTACAACGACCTCCAGCCCATCTTCAATCCGGCCAACCGGACGTATGGCCTTGACCAGTTGTGGCCGGTCTATGCCGCCGTGAACCAGGGACGGCAATTCAGCGCGGCCTTGAAGAGTTCCAATCGTTATTACCTGAATCAACTTGGCAGCGAAACGCCGCAGTCGAATATTTTCTCCGTGGCGAAATACGCGACCGCCAATGTCTCACCGAATTTCTCCGATGTGGTATTCGCCTTTGTGAACCTGGACCGGAACGATACCCAGGCGGGAAATTATGACGTCAATGTGACGCAAAACGGTTCCAATCTGTTCGGCATCCAGCCCAATCGCATTTATAATGTGAAGAACATCTCCGCTGACACAGCCATCGACCCGAACCGCCGCAACTATTGGCTGTGGGGCACTGGCATGGCCGGGAGCAATCTTTTATCGGGCGGCCTTTATGCTTCGCTCAACCCGGTGCCATCCAGCAATGGAGCCTGGTCCACGGCGCCTTTTGAGGCGCAGTTTTTAAAACTGTATGATGTCACTCCGCCACCCACGCCGTCCGCGCCCGGCATCGGCATGACGAATGGTTATGTTTTCACGAATGTGGTGACGTTCACCTGGGCTGCGGTGAGCGACCCGCAAGGCGGCGTCAGCGGATATTACGTGGCCATCGGCAGCACGCCCGGCGGCTCGGATGTTTTCAGCGGGACCATTTCCGGCACGTCCCTGACGGTAACGAATAATTTTGGAGCGCACCTGTATGCGCAGGTGAGCGCCATCAATAACGCGGGTATCCAGGGCGCAGCCAGCGCCAGCAGTGCGGAAGTGGCGTTGGTGAATCCAAACTGGGTTCCGATCGGGAACATGGATAGCGCGAGTATTTTAAATTGGAATAGTGTTTCCGGAGAAGCTTATCAGGTCTGGTCCACGACCAACCTGGCCGTTCCATTCACCGCGTTCGGCGGCATGGTGACGGCGACCGCGCCGACGCTGACCTTCACGAATAGCCCGACCAACGCCACGCGCTTCTACCGCATCCAGCTTTATCCGTAAGCAGCACGAGCGGGTCAACCCGGCTTATCGGGCAGGCGATCCGGGAAATTCCTTTGCGAGAATTGCCAGCACGGATGCTTTCAATTTGGTCGCTTCAACATCAAGCACGCTCATATAAGGGAAACAACTCGTCCTTGACGCGGCCAAGAATCAGCGGATGCAACCGTGAACAAAAATCGACCTTGCGCCCGATGATGGCCGCAAGTTCTTCGCCATAGCCGAAGTATTGGAAGCCGGCTTGTTTTAGCACCCCCGGCTCAAATTCCGCCAGCACGTCCACGTCACTATGTTGCGGGTCGAAATCAGGGTGCAACACCGAACCAAACAGGCTTAATTTGCGGATGCCGCGTTCCCGGCAGAAATGCGCAATCTGCTCGCGATCAATCTGGATGGGCAGTTCGGTAACACTCATGCAAAAATAATCGCCGGAAATTTGATTCGGGCAAGGGACAAATTTATCCATCCTGACCCGCTAGAATCTGTCACTAGTTCGAAGACCTGAAACTCTGCACGCGTTTTTCCGCCTCGGCGATCTGGGCCGCCGTCATACCCCTGGTGATGGAGTCGCGGACGTCCTGGCCATTTTTATCGCCGTGAGCCGCGGCAAGTTCAAACCATTTGAGGGCTTCCACCGGGTCCTTGTCCGTGCCGTGGCCAAGCGCGCAATCGATCGCCAGGCTGTTCTGCGCGCCGCCATAACCCTGCTGCGCCGCTTTGCGGTACAGATTCACTGCCGCAGGGTAGTCCTGTTTCACGCCTTTGCCGGATTCGTAGATCTGTCCAAGGGTGTTTTCCGCCTCGGCATAATTCTGGTCCGCAGCGCGTTGCAACCATTTGACGGCTTCGGCATCGTCTTCCGCGGCACCCCGGCCAACAGACAGCATCCAGCCAACGGTGCTTTCTGCCTGGGCATAATTTTGCACGGCAGCCTGCCGGGCGAGTTGAAAGGCCAAAGCATCGCTCTGCGGCACGCCTGTGCCGTCAAGGTACAAACCGGCGAGATGTTCCTGGGCGGAGGCATAGTTTTGATCGGCGGCCTTTTGAAGCAGTTTCACCGCATCCGGATTGCTTTGGACGACGCCATTTCCCGAAAGGGTCAACATGCCGAGTTGGTCTTCGGCTTCGGCGTAATTCTGGTCCGCCGCGTGTTGCAGCCATTTGACGCCGCCGGACATGTCCTGGGGGACAACGCCACCGGTGATCAAGATCGAACCGAGGGTGCTTTGCGCCGCGGCAAAATTCTGGCCGGCGGCTTTGCCAAGCAATTTGATGGCTCCGCTGATGTCCTGCCTGCCGCCCTTGCCATCCATGAGCATCAGGGCCAGATTCCGTTCCGCATTGGGATTTCCCTGGTCGGAGGCTTTTTGAAACCAATCCATGGCTTGCGTCAAGTCCATGTCGACGCCCCGTCCGTTTTCGTAAGCCAGTCCCACCGCATTTTGGGACTCGGCATCGCCGGCGGCGGCTTTGGCCTGGAGCGCGTCGATGGCCGTACTCCCTTGCGCGTGACTTAAAAAAGCCGGCACGAAAAGGAGCGCAACGCAGACCCATTTGGCAGAGTTTTTCATAAGCAGCCTTAGAGCTGCCATTCTAAAGGGCCGTCTACTCGTGGCAATTAAAAAATCCGCGGCCGGATGCTTCAATGCACCAGGCGGAAGAATTCCTGGCCACCGTTTATCAGGTTCGTGTAAGGGCTCGTAGCACCGGGCACATTGGTATAAGTGCCGGTGACCAATGGCGCAGCCTGGAGCGCGAAAGCCGGGTTAGCCCAGGTGAGCACCAGATTGGTTCCCGTTTGCTGGATGGCCAACGGAATGGGCAAGACGGAGGCCAATGCCTGATAGACCGGGATGGAATTTGGATTAGACGGATCATTCAGCAGGACGCGAATGCCGGTCGTCCGGTTGATGGAATAGAGCTGGACGCCGCCGCCGTTGAATTGCGCCTTGAAATAGATCAACTGCATCGGATAGAGGCCATTGGTCTGGACGATAAAGGTGGCGGAGGTTTCCGCGGGGGCGCGCCCGGCATCAAAGACCGCGAGGGTCAGGTTGGTGCTGGAAGGCGTGGTGCCGGTGGTGAGCATGAACCCATCATCGCTGGTGACACCGAACGCGTAGATGCCCGGAGACAATTGGACGTACATCGTGGCCGCCATGGCGACGTTGTTGCTGCTGCCGGCCGGAAGATCAGGCAAGAGCGAGGGCGTGGGCGTGGCGAAGAACGGCGGGTTGAACGCGCTGTCGATCTCGTAATCGATGTCGTTGGTCTCGGCATAATTGCCGCCATTCAGAGCCTCATTGGCATAAAGCAAGCCGGTCTGTGAATTGGTCAGCGTGCCGTTCAGTTGCGCGATGGCGCGGGCGACCGAGGGCGGGAAATCTTTGTTGGTGGCGCTGTCATCACCCTTGGCGATCTGCAGGGTGAACCCACGGACGGTCAGCGCATTGGTCGGCAATGCATAAGACGGTGGGATCACCGGTAACGTCACGACGGTGAATTGCCAGGTGTTCGTCTGTAAAACTGTCCCGTCATTGATGACGGCCTGCAGGGTATGTACTCCGGCTGACATGAGGGACGAAGGCTGATAACTGACGGAGGTTCCCGCCGCGTTGTTGCTAACCACGAGACTGCTTGTGACATCGTTGGCATCCAAAAGCACCTGCACACTGCTGACACTCGTCTGGCGGTTGGCGATGTTGAAGGAGATATTCTGGTCAGGAGCAACTCCGGTGACGTTGGGATAAGGAAAGCCCGAGGCAAGATATGGCCGCAGGGTAGCGGTGTTCGTGGTCGCGACGAGAATCATGTAGTTGAGATTGTAACTGCCGCTGCTGCCGATGTCGGTGACCCGGAAGGTATTGGTGCCCGGGAAATCGATGAGCACGGGATTGCTAAAGAAATCCTTGAGCGGCACAAACGTCCAATTCTGCACACCGCCGGTTTGCGGACAAACAAAGGTGCCGAGGGCCGCGCGCGGCTGGTTCGTCGTGGTTGCCAGGGGCGATACCGTCCGTTCCAACAACATGGTGGGGTTGCCGCTGAATCCCGCCATGCGGGCATAGACGGCATAGGTGACGTTGCTCAACTGGCGGGTATAATTCAACCATTCGCCGTTCTGGATGTAGGACAGATTATATTGCTGGAAGCTATTGAGGGCGAAATTGTCCTGGTCCACATCAGTGGCATTTTGGATTCCCGGAAGATCGCCCGGGCGATAGGCATTATTGGTGCCGGCGGGATTGAAGATCTGATAGTCAACGCCATTGGTGCCAAACAGGCCGCCATCCGACACGTCCGAGTAATCCTGGTTGGGTTGCGGGAAAGAAAAATTATTGATCCAAAGACCGCTCTGGAAATTGTAATCGCCGGATTCGATGTAAATGTTATTGGGGGCCGTGAGCCAGGTGTTGAAGCTGAAAGCGTTGGTGGAACTGTTGCCATCCGCATCGGTGGCAATAACCGTGCCATTGTAGACCGTGTTGGCCTGCAACGGAGTATTCAAGACCACATGATTGGAGGCGGTCCCGCTGCTGGTAACGATCCAGTTGGGTCCGGTTTCGGTGACGCCATTCAATACGAGTTGAATCTGGTTGGAAGAGACCGTGGACGCGACGGAAGTGACATCGAAGGACAACTGGCTGTCGTCCGCGATATAAATTGAGCCGTTGGTCGGTTGGAGATTCACGATTTCCGGCGGCGAATAGAAGATCTGCATGTTATTGAAGTCCTGATTTCCATCAGTGGTTTGAAAGGCATAGAGTGCTGCGCTATCAATGGTGCCCGAGCCGGCCAGGGGTTGGTCGGTAGCGCTATAAAGGACCGCGTTGCCGGCGGCATTCAGGATGGCCAGATTATACGAGTTGCCGTCTGGCAACAAAGTGAGCTGGATCTGGAACGGATTACTGCTAAAGCCGAGGGGGATGTAGTTGGCGCCATTGCCATCATAAATGGTGAAATTATTCGAGCCGCCGGAGAGGTAGTACAGGGAGAAACGCGAGCCATCAAAGATAAAGCTGGAAGCGGTCATCAGGTTGGTGTTGTTCCCGTTGCGCAGATTAAAGCCACCCACACTTCCACTGCCGCCGATGCCGTCACTACGCCAAAGGATGGAGAAAGTAGCATTAACGGGCAGGGAATTGCTGAAAGCGCGAAAAGCCTCCGAAGCATTTGTCCCGCTGGATCCATTGGCGTATATGCCCCAGAAGTGGCCATTGGTGGAAGCGATGGCCTCGCCGCCATTGCCGAGGAAAAAGCCGGTATAATTGCCGCCGCCGGTGCCGGTCTGGGCCTGTACCCACGGCAGGAAACCAAAACCGTAATTGGTTGTGGTCGACCATGAGGTATAAGGCGCGGCATTGTCACTGGCAAAGATTTGCGCAGAAGCTTTGCCGGTGGCGAAGCCCATGACTAATGCAAAACAGAGGCACTGGAGGTAGTTGAGGAGATTTCTGTTCTTTGGACGATTCATGGCGATTTCTATTGAATGGTGAATGCCGATATTGGGACGGCGATGTTTGGTCTATTCTCTCAAAAAATTAATCAAGGATTGCCTAGACTCTAAATCATGCGGACGCGTTATTCTACCGCATATTTATGTGGTGTTTAGAGCATTGACAAAATCCTGCGCGCAGGTGAAATAGAACCAATCCATTATTAATTTAATCCAGAGTATGCGCCCCTGCGAAAAAACTGCCGCCCGGAAAGATGATTTTCGGGGGGCTTTCACGTTGATTGAACTGCTCGTGGTCATCGCCATCATTGCCATCCTGGCGGCGTTGTTGCTGCCGGTGCTGGCCAGGGCCAAGATCAAGGCGCAGGAAACGGCCTGCATCAATAACCAAAAACAACTGGTGCTCGCCTGGCTGCTTTATTCGGATGATTATAACAACCATCTGGCGATCAATGCCAACAACGTCGCGCAAGACGCACCCAATAATGTGGTGGGCTGGGTCGATGACCTCATGTCATGGGATTTTCCGCCCTACCCAAGCGCGCCAGAAAACTATGAT
>DASXDM010000034.1:0-74380 GCA_036490655.1 Verrucomicrobiia bacterium
GGGAATAAGGTTATTCACCTTCTCTCGCACTCCGGTTCGTTGTGTCGATTTTGTTTCCGGGCAACATTACATTCTGCCGTTTTGTGGTTAAATCAGGGTTGAATGCAAACTTGCTTTCAATAGGATAAAAAATGAGCAGATCGAAGATTTCAATTTTTATTGCGGGGGTAGGGTCAATGGTAATCTCAAAGCAAAGCAGCTGGGAACCCAACAAATATAGGCAATTCATAGCGTCATGAAAGCAACGACCGCATTACCTTGGCTCATCAGCATTCTGGCTATTATTACCATTTTGCTGTTAAGGAATGACCCAGCCATCTATAAAGAACTGGCCAATCTTACCGAGCCGCCTCAAAGGGATTATGATATAGAATCTTTCACTTTTGGTGACGATAATGGAGTCGAAGATTCAAACAAACAGACCTGTGTGATTATTTACGACTATGCTACTAATTCATACAATTCTGGCACAATAGTTCAATCAAACCTGGTCAATTCAGCCCCTGAAATCATACAAATTCTGGGCAAGTATGGATGGCGGGCCAGCGGGACAAATGGGAACATATTTTTTATCACGAGGCCAATCGGCCAGACTAATGGCTATTTCTTCGTCGGAGATCCAAGCGCTAATAAAGTGCTTATTCCTTAATCAATAGCAAACTCACACCATCAAACGGAGCTTCTTTGCACCGGATAGTAATGTCGTTCGATTTTGTTTCCGGGCAACATTACGCTTTTCGATTCCTCTGGTAAAGTCGGGTCAAATGAGATCTGTTTTTGACAAAATGGACAAAATGGGAAGGACTTATGGCTGACCACGAAATGATATCTACTATCGCGGACGTTCTGCCACCGGGCGCATCAAGCGTGGCCAAGATAGGGATTGCAGGCCTGGATGCCCTGAGTAAGGGGGTAGATGATGCTCAAAACAGGTTTAACAACCTTCTCGCCACGGTTCAACAGATCAATGACATCGTCAAACAGATCAACAATTCCGGGCCAAGCGCCGACAATCAATTCGTGGCCAGCGCGAGGGCCTTGGCCGAGGCAAACGCACAGGGCCATGGATTAGCTGCCGATTTACAGTCCAATTCCGCGCTACAGGCTGCTGCACGAGAACAGTTAAACACCTCAGGGGATGCCGGACAAAGGACAAAACGAGAAGTTACCTTGCGCCAAAGTGAATTGTCCCATGCTAATGAAATTTTAAAAGGTTATGGTTCGGATGCTGACATCATTAAAAACAAACAAACTGCTGATGCAGTGGCTAACAAGGACGAAGGTATCATTCTTGAGCACGATGATCTTCAACAGCGAATTGCCGAAGCAAAATCACAGGCGAATGCTGATGCTAAAACCCACGATCTCAATATGGCTGCGTTTAACCGAGATTGGGGCATTATTGATGATCTGACCAGGCAAGCTGCCAATCAGGATACAGGCTATCAGGCTGCGAAGCTCAGGCTGCCGGGTGAAGAAACTAACCGGGCGCAAGCAGACAAGGTCTGGTCCGATCTCGAAGGCGCCAAAAATCAGGTGATTCAACTCCAAAATGCCTTGGCAGCAGCGCAACAAAGGTTAAACGAGCCAAACACGTCTCCAACATCACAGATACCGGTGATAAATAATCAATTTGCCACCGATTGGAAGACCTTGATGGCCCAAGTCAAACAAAACGTCGTCACAACTTCAGGCGTTGCCGCTTCAATCCAAACCTTACAGCAGTCACTTCAAACCTATTATCAAAATATCATGGACGAATTGAAACAAATGAATGCAGAAATCAAACAATCGACGGGGGAAATCTGGACGGAAATACAAACCATGCAATCCCAACACAGCAATCACGGCCCCTGATCTATGCCCCTTCAATCCCTGACTCTCTGGCAATGCACCAACCCCGATGGGGTGAGTTTCGCGACGGCGCCGGTGTATGCGGCGGCGGTGACGAAGACATTCGCACAATGGGGCATCGCGGACAACTGGGATTTCAAGCTGGGCGGACTCAAGGACAGCGCGACGTTGCAGTTTCCCGCGGGCGCGCTTTCCACGACATCCCCCTTCACGTTCAGGTCGAAGGTGCTGATCCAGATCGACGGAAAAAACGTTTTCATGGGATACGTGAGCGAGGATGCGCGCAGCAAGAGCGGCACGAGCGACCAGGCGCAGTTGACGCTCATGGGGCCGTGGTGGTATTTGCAGAACCTGGTGTACCAATTTTCACTGCAAGTGCTGGTGGCGTTGGATGCCCAAAACAACCCGACGTTCAGCACAAGTTATTACACGCATTTCACGCTGAATCTGCTGCCGGTTTACACCTTCACACCCGGCGGAGTGATCGAGTGGGGGGAAACGATCACGTTGTTCCAATCGCAGGCGATAATCCAGAAGGTATTGGATTTTGCCATCTCGCAGGGCGCGTGGCTGGGCTATGACGCGGCGAACATCCTCAACGTGGCGGTGCACCCCAAGGACGTGTTGAATATCACGTGCGCGGAAGCCATCCAATATCAATTCAAGGATTATGACGCGGCGGTGTGGTTCGATTACAGCGGGTCGCAGCCGATGTTCAATTGCCGGCAACGAAAGAATCTCCCCACTTTGACGCGATCTCTCCTTAATCCCAATCTCACTTTCAATCCTCTCCAAAACATCGAAGGCTTCAAATTGCGGGAGCGTTACGACCTGAAGTGTCCTTACGTGCAGATCGCGTATGAACAGCCTGTGAGCGTGAACGGCGTGCAGAGCATCGAACAGGCGTGGGACATCTATCCGCCGCCGCCGGGCTGGACACCGGGCAATTATCCGCCGGCGCCGCAAAATTCGTTCAAGGCGATGATCACCACCGTGCCGTTGCGCGCGATCAATTGCACTACGCATAGTAAATTCATCCAGACGCTGGTGATCAACCTGCAGGATTTCAGTTACAAGGGTTTTTGGCAAACGGTGAAACCGGAATTGGATCCAGACATCAACCCGGACGCGGCCAATGAATATGCCAACATCAAGTATGTCAGTTCGCAGCGTTCGTCGGGCTTGCCGAATCTCATCATCCGCGGCGGTTATTGCAACCAGATGGGCGGACAGGTCACGAAGGACAACCTCATTGTGAAGGTGACGTACCAGCGAAAGATCGACGCCAATCGCGTCGGCTCGCAGGTCAGCCTGCACACGTGGAACCGGCGCGGGCTGGTGACGAACTTGAATTTCCCCGGCGGCGCGTATTTCACGTATTCCGCCTTCTCGAGCGACGGCGATGTCATCGGCAATTTCGACGGCATGGCGCAGGAGATTTATGAGGACCTCAATCCGCCGAACGGGCTTTGGGAAGGCACGGTGCCGTTGCTGGAGACGACTTACAGCGGGCAGATCGTGATGGGCTTTGCGTTGAATCTCAACAACACCCTGCCGCAACACGCCGGGATGGCCGCGCTCATCCAAAGCATCAGCGCCAAAGTGCGCACGGGCGCGATCTATTATTCACTGGAGATCGGGCCGAACAAGACGATCAGCGCCCAGCAGATCGCCGATCGTCTCCGCGCCGCGCGCTACACGTATATCCAGGTGTTCAACTTCGGCAACCTGCCGCAAGGCAATGCCCCGGACGTATTGCCGACGGATGAACAAACCGATGCGCTCTCGGAATGCCAGCCGTCTTTGAGCCAGCAGAACATGAGTTCGCCGACAAATGATACCACTGGCGATGTCAACAATGCGCAGATCGACGCGGTGAACGGGTTCAGTTTCAATGTGCTGGATCCAACCAATACTCCGGTGGCAACCGCGCCATCCATGAGCCTCAATCCGGCGGACTTAGTGACAAATGATGCGCTGAACCGTTAAAAATTGAACAGAAGAACACAGAGAAAACGGAGGGATATGAAAAGGAAACCAACCGGTCTGTCGAGCGTCGATGAAAAATCAAATTCATAGGGGATTGGGCTGGGAAGCCGGCGCTACAAGGAATCGGGCGGCAAGGAAGCTTTCAAGGCCTTCAAAGAGGCTTCAAGTTTCTCATGAAAGGATTCCTGGCGTGATAGCAAATCGGTCAACACCCGTGTTTCCGCGGAATAATCGACCGACCTCTCCAGGGCTGAAAGTTTCTCAAGCTTTTCCTGTTTCCCGGCGGAATCAGGGATCATTTCCAACTGGGCGCGCATCCGCCGCGAATCTTCGAGGGTTTGGAACCTCAAAAAAAACATCTTTGAAGTCGCAGTCAGCATCACGTCCTGACGCAAAACCATTTCGGCCAGCGCTACCAAAAAACGGCGTTCTTGATCTTCCATGCGTGCCATGATGAGAAAACCAACCCAACCAAACGTCAATGAAAAATCAAATTTTTAACGAAGGCGGGAACATTCGCCTCACCGCTCATCCCATATCATTGATCATTCGCCATTGATTTTATGCCCAATGCACCCCAGGTAAAATTTCAGCCGCAGCCGGCCAATGTCGGCGGCGTGCCCAGGACGATCTCCGTGGCCGCAACGGCGGTGAACCTGCAATCGCGCACCTTTTGGGGCGCTGGCGCGCCTTCTGCCACAACCCTAAGCCCGGGACCCCAAATCCAAAACCTGATGTACCTGGCCGCCAATCTGGCGGCGAACTCGACGCCCACCGCCCCGGACATGTATTTCGATGTCACCAATTTTGCGCTGTATATCTGCATCACGGGCGGAACCAATGCGACGAGCGTTTGGAAACAAATTTCCGGCGCAACTCAAAGCGGCGGCGCCGGTGCTTTTGGGATTTATAGCAGTCAAAGCGTCTACAATCCCGGATCAGTCGTCCGGGTGGTCACCCAGCAAATCGTCAATGGAGTAACCACCACGCCGGGCACTTATTTTTGCAATGTTGCGGTCACGGTCAAGGCCCCCGGCCCGGTCCCTACGATCGCCAATATGGTCCCGCAATTTCCTGAACCCACCCAGGGCACCATCTATTGGTACCTGATCGCCCTTGGCCCTCAAGTCGTCAACATTTGCCAAAATGGAAGCGAACAGACCTACATCAACGCCGGATCTGCTTTTTGATAAATGCCAGCGCCATCCAATGACTTTTTTGCGTTTGCCGCCCCGCTTTCGGGCGCCTCCGGTTCTACCTCCGGCACAAACGCCGGATCGGGACACGAGAGCGGCGAGCCCGCCAATAACGGCTACACGGTATGGTGGGCATGGACTGCGCCGAAAACCGGCCAATATTATTTCTCGACCGAGGGCAACGATGGAACGCATTGGACGGCGATCCCCACGGTATTGCAGATCTTCACCGGGACGATCGTCACTGCGCTCACTGAAGTCACCTATCTGCAGGACGAACGATATGGCATCGGCCACGGGTTTGAATGGCCCTCACGCGCCGCTTTCAATGCTGTCTCGGGCAGAATCTATTACGTCCGCGTGGACAGTCGCGTGCAGGCGAATGTGAGCGGGGGCGCCCTTCTGCAAGGCAATATTTTCCTGAAGTGGAATCCCTTCACTCCCGTGCAACTCGGCGCCTGCGGTGATTGTCCGGTGCAATTCACTTCTGCGATCGAGCAAAATTGTATCGGCAGTGGGGGCGTTGGTGATACTACCAAGAACCTGGCCATTCCGCTGGTCTATCTCGATGCTAACGTTCCCGGGGTTTATCAATATACGGCCTGTGGAAATACCAATCCGGGAGGATTTGCATGGTTTGCCTGGGGGAAAACTTTCAACATTGTCGACGGCGCAATGGGAGGTGGATTTAAGTTATATTCGCTGCTTTCCATAGATTGTGATGGCAGTGGAAACTGCTCTGGATTTAACGGCACAAGTGCCGTGGCTTCTGAATCAAATCCGACGGGTCAAATCTATTCCGGAGGTCAACTTGTTATCGCTGACAACCTGTACGTTTCAAAGCAAACCATCCTTCCCTGCGCGCCATTTGATTTTGGATTTATCGTCGCTGGTTCTCCCTGGAACTTATTACCATCACCGCCATCCCCATTGCCGGATTTTTATTCGGGGCAAACCGATTACAACAATGGAGACCAGGTCAGAGCGTGTTGCTGTGATTCAACCTCATTGGGCTGCTCGGATTCGGCTTATTATTATTACCAGGCCAATCAACCCATCCAGGGCAGCGCCATTCCAGGCGGGGTGTTTAACCTGGCCGGTTTGGATAATGCTTATTGGACCGGAGGAGAAGCCGCAGCGCCTGCTCAATGTTCCCCGTTTATTTTGTACGGAGGCACGTTCAATTCCGGGCAGAGCGGGATAATTTTTTGGCCGGGAACGGCGCCGAAGAGTTACAACCCAAGCTATTCAGGAAACGTTTCATATATCCCGATGATGCCGAATTTGGTTTTTGGATTTTATGGGATCGACCGGGGGACATATATTCCATTTTCTTGTTCTCCGAGTTGTCCGCCGATGACGGATGTGATCCTTAACATCAATAAGAACCTGTCGAACGAATTTACCTGGCCCAACGTCACTTTTACCCTCTTGCCTGGTCCCAACAATCTTAGCAGCCCAGCGGGCCAGGCCTCACCTCGTGGATATACTACAGGGTTTTATTCAGAGTATTTGACCCAGGAAGCGATTTATTCTGTTTTTGCCATCGGAACAGAGACGCCCGCCCAAACCGTTTCTCCAACTTACAGCCCAACCAGTTTTGGCTGGTATTTCACAACGCCAGCGATGCCCTATGTTCTTGATTTTGAGGTCAAGATGAACGGTTTCGTTGCCGGAATAGTGAGCTACACCATCCAGCCCGTTTTACAGTTCACGCCCAATATTTTTCCACTCAGTGGTGTGGAAAAATGCACCCTTGATATCAAAAATACTGGTTATGGGACTTCGACAAATTTGAAATTCAGCGCTGCCTGCAGCAACTCATCAGTGAAATTTACCACTTCCCTGGGAGGTGGTTATACGAATCAACCATCGCTGACCAATGTTCCTTTAGGACAAAATGTATTTGGCGGCGATAACAACAATCTGAATAATTTCCTTTTTACAACCAACCGGATTGACGGCAATACGCCTGTGCAATTCGCATTCACTTTTTCAGATGATACGTTCAGCTATCCCCCTTTGGTCGTTAACGTCACTCTATGAGAATCAGATACCAAGACCTGTTGAAGCATCCATCGTATCATGAATTGATGCGCGAAGGCCGCATCGCTCCGGATGGCGCTCATTTAGAAATCACCCGAGAAACTGCTCTGAGCATTTTGGATGGAATGCCTCCAATCGAATTATTGCCAGACACCACGAAGGCAACCCTTCCCCTTCAAATGAATTTGGGAGGTAAAAACAGGCTCAAGTCCGCAGCTCAAGCCACCAAGGCCAATTCCGCTCCAAACCGCGTCGCCGCTTTAGTCAGCCATTTGCCCTGGCTGATCTGGATCTTGCGGTATTTCCACATCGAGGGAGAATCCGGCGCCGGAGATACCCTCGCCAGGCTCTTGCACAAAATCAGGCTCGTAAAACTCCTCAACGGGCGCCGTTGCCGCTGCGACGATGGTCGCCGCTGGCTGAACCATCGGTTTCCCTATCCGCATCCCGAATCATGAACTCGATCTGCATTTATTCTTCTCCATCGTAATAATCCAGCGCCTTGGAATTATCACCCGTGGTGGAACGCAGGTATTTGCGTTCCGGGATGGGTACGCCCCATTTGTTGCTGTCCGGATAGTAATAAGTTTCGCCGATGGGATTGTCGGCAACAACATACAGAATGAGGTCTTGCGCGCCATTATTGGTGATCTGGTGCGGCTCGTTGGGTTTGAAGATAAAGGCGTCGCCGGCTTCGATGGGGGTGATGCCGTCTTTATGGCGAACCATGCCGGTCCCGGAAATCACGTGATAGAATTCCCACTGCGCACTGTGCGAGTGATAGGGACACGGCGTTTTGCCGGGAGGAATGCGGCTGATCTCAACGTCAAAGGGATGGCGCTCGTTCAAGTCGGTGGACCGGGGTTTGCGTCCGAGCTCCTCGGACACTTCCTTGCCGGCGCCCACGAACTTGCCCCTGGGCGATGACCAGGTGACTTCTTCCATTTTGTTGGTGTTGACCTTGTGCATAAGTGAATTCCTTGGGAACTAAAGCTGTTCCCCTCTCTCATATTGTGCAAGGGCAAAATGGAGCCATTAACAGTGGCGTGGCGTCGCGTTGTAAAAAAAGAGAAACCGCGCGGCGGAGAGAAAGCTCGCTACCAAAGGATAAGTCGCGAGACGTGCCGCGCGGTTAAAACCGAGTGCTTAGCATTCGATTTATGTGCGGTGAGTATTCCATGCGCCGGTGGATGACGCTTCGCATTTATTGCCGCACCTTTAACTTAAATTGCGGTGCCAGAGCTTGCCTCACTGATAGCTGTAAAGTTTCACGCACTGGATGGTGCATTGGTCAGGCGGCAGGGAGAGGTGTCGCCCCTGATGGCTTTCATCGCCATTCAATCTTCGTCCGGGTACCCAGCGGCCATCCACAAAACTTCCCTCATCGGTACTGACGATGCCGGCACTGGGTTTGCCCGGCACATTAGACGTGAACGTCACAATCAATCCGCAGCCCGCGACCAGATATTCGTCCGGGGCCAGCGCGATGATCACCCCACCCATGCGCGGCCATTCATTCGTTTGGCCATAGCCGGCCGAATACGCCCAGGTATAATCATGCGCCACTTTCAAAGTGTAATTTCCCAGGGTCACAGTTTGCGTCTGGTTAGACTGGTCCAGCCAAACGCCGGCCATGTTATTGCTGCCCTGGTTTTGAAGGATGAGCGGTGAAAGTTCCGCGAGGATCTTGTACGTTTCTCCGATGGTGGGAAAAATACCCGAAGGCGGCCTGGCATATTCATCGTCGATGCCAAAGGGCGATACGCCCACCGCATCGTATTGACCGATGGCATACAAAAGATTGGCGGGGACCGGCCGTGTTTCAGGGATGAAAAGCGGATTTCCCAAACGATGATATTTGTCGCACCAATCGGCGAAATTGGGGAAGTAAATGTCTGGCGACAAAATATCGAGATGCGGCGCGCCGGCCCGCCAGATATCCATCAAATGCGGCAACGGTCCCGCGCTGGGATATTCGCCGGGCTTGCGGCCGGGACGGATCAACGCGCCGTTGACGTACATGGGCAATGGATATTCCGCTTTGCCCGCCGCAGCGACGCGGTCGGTATAACGCGCATAATACCAGGCCATGAAAATTTCTTCCGTGCCGATTCCCGGGCCAAAAACATCTTCCCAGGTGCCTGAGGTCTGATAACCGTTTGTTCCCCATACGGCGGCCATTTCGGGAGTCAACGCATCACGATGTTGCTGGAGGTAATCCATTAGTTCCGAGGGCACCGAATTGGAATACAACTGGTTGGCGATCGCAGAATGGTCCCTGGCTTCGGGAATCATTCCGATCTCATTTTCCACCTGGACCATGACGACGGTGTGTTTGTGCCCGTCCATTTCGCGCAGATGTTTCATGAGGGCGGCGAAGGCCGTTGCATCGGCGGCGCAATTCGCATCGCTGAATGGCGTAAGGATCTCCAGGCCTTTGCCGTCCGAACTTTCGGCGAGCGGAAATCGTTGTCCATCGGTTTTGACCCACGGGGGCGTATAACTGGACATGCTATTCTTCCAACTGCCGAACCATAAAAAAATAAGGCGCAGATCGTTTTGGCGCGCGCCGCGGATGAGGCCGTCTACGATCGTAAAATCGAATTTGCCTTCTTGAGGTTCGATCAGCTCCCATGAAACGGGCGTCACTACTGTGTTGACGTGGATGGCGTGAAGTTGCGGCCAGATCGGTTTCATATACCCGAGGCTGGAGGAACTCGAATTATGCAATTCGCCGCCGAGGACCAGAAAAGGTTTGCCGTCCACGATCAATTGCGTGGCCGTCCCCTTTTTCTCAAGATGCGGAATGGGTGAAGCATCGACCACCCAGGCAGAGGCAAGCACGAATAACAGGGTCACCCCAAAAGTCGCTGCCTTTAAACAATTCTTCATGGCGGATTTGCCGAGAGCCAGAACTGGATGTCCGTCGCTTTGCTGTTGCCCGGGTCGAGGGTGAGCACTTTTAGATATTCTGTCCGCGCTGAAGCGGGATTTTGCAATTGTTGCGCGTACAGATTCCCCAGTGCCAGATGCGCCTTCACGTTGTTTGGATCCGTCGCGACGACCTTTTTCAGTTCAATCTCGGCGTCGGTCATGTAGCCGGATGATTTAAGCGCCAGGGCAAAATTGTAACGGGCGCCCGCGGAAGCCGGTTGGATGGCCAGCGCCATTTCGTCCGCCCCCAATGCCTTGGAAAAATCGCCGAGGTCATAGGCCATCACCCCATAATTATATTGCGCCTCAAACCAGGAAGGGTCGATCCGGGCGGCTTTTTGGTAGGCATCCACTGCGGCGGACCAATCATGCTTTTGCTGCGCATCCTGGGCCTGCACAAAGGCGCGCGCGGCGGTGGTGCGATCGCCCGGCCTGGGTTTGCGCGGCGAGACATAGAGATACCGCGGAAAGGTCGGCGGAGCGGGTGGAATGATTTTCGGCTTCGGCAAGGGCGTCGTTGCTGCGGCATTATCTGCATTCGCCGACGGCAACGGCGTGACGCCGTTGTTCGTATAATTTTGGTCGCTGGAAGAGCTGAACCAATGCGCCGGGTTTAGCCGATGCCACGCACCCCGGGAAGAGGTGGGCGCCGGCGACGTCACCTCAGTGGTCGTGACGGGTTGTTCCGTGGTGACGATCCCCT
This sequence comes from Verrucomicrobiia bacterium, assembly GCA_036490655.1. Classification (GTDB taxonomy): domain Bacteria; phylum Verrucomicrobiota; class Verrucomicrobiia; order Limisphaerales; family UBA11358; genus UBA11358. The sequence continues at coordinate 10,723 of DASXDM010000034.1, forward strand.
GCTCCGGCGCTACCCGCACGGTTTCAGGCGGCGGATTGGAAATATAATGGTAGGTTTGCTGCGGCTTCGAGGAGACGTAAGGGTGAGGAGTTTGAGATTCGGTCTGGACCGGATGCGATTCTACCGGTGGCGGCGTTTGCCTCTGGGTGGGCACCGGTGCGGGAGCTGGCGCAATGGCCACGGCGGCGGGCAATTGTTCCATGTTTTGGACCAGCACATTGACGGCGTCCCAATCCGCCGGGTGCGGCGTGAGCGCCAGGTATCTCCTGTAATTGTCCAGCGCGGCGGCGTTGTCGTGGAGATATTCCGCTTCCACAGTCGCCAGGTTCAGGATGGCCGGCGCAAAATCGGGATGATGCTGGACGGCCGCCGCAAAAAATTCCGCGGCATCGTGGGTTTTGTTGCGCTGCACACGCGCCAGGCCGAGACCGTTCAGCGCCTCGGGATTGTCCGGATTAAGCGAAAGCACAGTGCTATAGCTTCTCTCCGCCAGCGTGGACTCGTTTCCGCGCAATTGTGCGTCTCCCAGTTTGAGCCAGCCTTCCGGCGAATTGCCCCGGCGCAGGATGTAAGCCGTGAATTCCGTTTTGGCATCGCCCGGTTTATTCTCGTCCAGGTAGAGGCAGCCCAGATTGTAATGTGCCTCGACCAAATCATGGTTGAAACGGAGGGCGCTTTGATAAGCCGCGGAGGCATCCGCCAATTGGCCGGCGTGCTCCAAGGCAACGCCGTAATAATTCCACGCGTCCGCATTGGTGGCCAGGAGCGTGGTGGCGGTCTTCAATTGCGCGACCGCGCCGTCATAATCGCCGCGATCGAGCAGCTTTCTGCCCTTGAGGAGGGCGCGCGGACCCGGTGGCGCGCAGCCCACAATGACCACTGCCATCGCTAAAAACAGCATTGAATGGACTAAAATCCGATTTTTTTTGGCCAGCATCTGCGTTGGTGTTATCATTCACGCTTAAACGTGTCAAGAAACGCGCTTATCCAGTTCATCTTTTTTGTGACCGGGCTGGCCGCCCTGCCGGCCTGCGCCGACTCATTTTCCCTGCCCGCGACCAATTCCATCTCCCGGGTGGTGACCGTAACCGACGCCAATGCCCTCTTTGATTATCAACCGGAAGCCGGGGTGGTCCAAAGCATGGTCAACCGCGGAATCACCACCATGGCCGGCACACGGGACGTTTCCGCGGCCTGGCTAACCTTTGTTTCGACCAATGATATCATCGGTATCAAGGTCTTTTCCGCCAGTGGCGAAATCTGCGGCACACGCCCGGCGGTAGCGGCGGCGGTCGTCCATGGATTGCTCCAGGCGGGTATTCCGGCCCGTCACATCGTGATCTGGGACAAAGACCGGGACGATTTGCGGGCCGCGGGATATTTCAGTTTGGGAAAGCAACTGGGGGTGCGTGTCGCCAGCGCGACCGCGACCGGTTACGACCCGACCAATTTTTATCTGCCGGACAGTCCCGTCATCGGCATTCTTCATTACGGCGACCTGGAATTTGGCCAGAAAGGGAATGACATCGGAAAAAAATCCTACGTCTCCATGCTGGTCAGCCGGCAATTCACCAGGATCATCAGCATCGCGCCGTTGATGAACAACAATGACGTGGGCGTTTATGGCCATTTATATAATGTGGCCATCGGCAGCGTTGATAATACATTCCGGTTTGAAGAGGACGCCGGGCGGCTCGCCAACGCCGTGCCGGAGATTTATGCGATGCAATCCGTCGGCGACAAAGTCGTCCTCAATATCACTGACGCATTGCTTGGCCAGTACGAAGGAGGCCCCAATGGATTGCTTCAATACTCTGACGTGTTGGATGAATTATGGTTCAGCCGCGACCCGGTGGCCCTGGACACATTGGCGGCGGATAAATTGAAATCAGAACGCGTGGCGCATGACGCGGCGAAATTTGAGTTTCACACGGACCTCTACACCAATGCCGCCCTGTTGGAACTGGGCTTCAATGACCCGGCGAAGATCACCGTGGAAAAGGTCAGGTAGAGGGCAATATCCTTCGATGCTGGTGTTGAATGTTAAATCTTGAATGTTCTTCCTCATTCCATCTGCCACCCTCTATCTTCGGTTTTCCCAACCAGCGCAACACCTGTCCTACGGTTTCTTCAAAATTTTTCCAAAACCCGATTCGTCCGGGTCGATCTCAATGCGATGCATTTCGCCTGCTCCACTTGCTGTTTTGGGTGAAGAGGGCAAGACGGGTGGCGAAGCTCTTTCCGTTCGCGGTGCGGCGGCCGCAGACGGCAGATCGTCCGGCAACCTATCTTCCGCCGGTTCAGGGTTTTTGGCGGGAAGATAAAAGTTCGTCCGGCTCTCCAGCCATCGGGCGTAGCGTTGAAAGGTCCACATGCCGTGGTCCGCGCCGGTTTCAATGACGGGCATGATCTTGAAGAATTCGCGCGTGCGAATGAAATTTTTCACCGCGTGCGTCGCCATGAGAATTTCGCATTCCGGCACCCGGATGTTGAGGTCCTCGCGAAAACGCAGGCGCTGGGAGATGACGGCGACCAGACAATCGGCCAGTTGCGCGCAGACGGCACTCTGGATCTCCGCCGGAAAGGCGGACGCCACGCGCTGGAGGGCCTCTGCGCAACTCGAGGAATGGACCGTGGCCAACACAAGATGCCCCGTCTCCGACGCGCTCAATGTCAGGCGCATGCATTCGGGGTCGCGCATTTCGCCGACCATGAGCACGTCCGGGTCCTCGCGCAGGGAGTCGAGCAGGGCCTGCTCGAAACTGGGCGTGTCCCGCCCCACTTCGCGCTGGCGAATGAAGGCCCGCCGCGGGCGGAACATATATTCAATGGGGCTTTCGACCGTGATGACGTGACGCGCCTCGGTCAAATTGATCTCCTGGATCAGCGCAGCCAGCGTCGAGGATTTGCCCGAGCCGGTCGGCCCGCTCACAAGAATCAGCCCGTGCGGATTTTTGACGATCTTTTTAAGGTCGGGATGCAGGTTCAATTTCTCAACGGTCGCCTCGAACGCGCTGAGGAACCGCACCGCGAACCCCACGCCGCGGGAGGTATGGAAAATATTGATGCGGCAACGCACACCGCCAAGAGTCCGCGACAAATCAAAGGAACGCCGCCCGGCGAATTCGGGCCATTGTTCCTCGCCCACCAGCCGTCGGGCAAATTCCACCAGCAGTCCCGGGGCGATCGGCTCGCCGGCCAGGCGCAACGTGCCCCGCACCCGCAGGGCGGCGGGCATGCCCGCTTCCAGGTGCAGATCGCTGGCGCCGTTGGCCGCCGCCAATTCAATCAATGAATCAAAATTCATAATTGCTTAACACCATTAACATAGAAAAGTCGTTATCAAGAAGCAATTTCCAGGCCTGGAGCATTTGAAAAAACTGTTCGAAACGGCCGAACCTCCTCGAATTAGTCAAGAATCCAATGTCCTGCTGAAACTAATGAAACAGAGAGTTAACCGTGAATGAGCACAGCCTTGCTCGTTTTCAGGAATTTTTCCACTGCGCGAATGCTGTTGACGGTCGTTGGCACCCGGATGGCGTCGGGTTTTCCAAACTTGTAGTGGACCAGGAGCTTGCCCACCAAAGTCACCTCTAGATTCCCCTTGCCGACACGCCAGAGTTGCCCGTTTTCCAACGGTTTGAGTGATCGGCGGGGCGCACGCTTGTTTCCGGCCATTTCCGACTCTATTCCAAACCTGAGATCAAAACGAGGTTAATCTGGATAAATCGGGCCGCTTGGCGTCCGCTAATGGGTTGCGATTATAATTTCAATTTGGCAGTCCAGGCCGCCTTCGCCCTTGCAGGAATCGAGAAGTGAAACGCCGCCTTCTCCAAGCCGTTCAGCTCATAGAAACGGTGGGCATCCAGCCGTTTCAATCCTGAATCCAATTCCAGATATTGGCATTCCTGTTTCTTTGCCTCCTCGAGCAGCCATGCCAGAAGCGCCTTGCCGTATCCCCGTGAACGATGTTCAGCAGCGGTGACCAGATCGTCAACGTAGAGGACCGGGCCGGTGGCGAGCATTTCCATTTTCCGATAACCGGCAACGGCGCGGACATCAGGGTCGGCAATGAAAACCAGGTGGTAGCCTTCGGCTTTCATCCGTTGGACGGTTGTGAGAAACGCAGCCAAATCAAAATGCGTTCGCAACTGCTGCATGACGGGAAAACATGCGGCTATCTCTTCATCGGTGGTTGCGTGGGTTATCTTCATCTTGCGTTAAGCTGAAATTTTGCTTTTTACAATCATCAACCAATGGCTTTAGCTGAAGCTTGTGCGGAGGCCTTTTCCCGCCGGCGGCGCGCCCGTAAGATGATCTGCGATTGCAGGAACAGCGGCACCACCCAGAGCAACATCATCAGGAAGCCAAACCGGTTGAGCGTCTTGACGATGCGGGAGAAAAGATTTTGCTGGAAAAATTGTTGCGCGATGTCGGTATTGGCTTGCAAGGCATGCGCGATGGTGCCGAGGGCATAAGTATGCGCCATCGCCAGGCCCCCTTGGGCCGATTCCCATCCGATCACATTGGCGCCAGCCGCCTGTAGCCCGATGGCCATGCCGCCATAAGACCAAACGCCAAAACTGATCGCCCCCATCGCAAACACTCCCAACGTCATCGCTCCATACGGCACCAGGCCGATGGCGATGCCCCCGAAGCTTACGGGCGCAATCGCAATCCCGCCGGAGGCAAAAAGCACGCCCACCGCGTGACTGCTGCCGACGGCGATCCATGCTTTTACCGGCGGGCGCACAATATCAAACCGGTCGCCAATGCGGATATGGATGAGCGGCAACCCCAACAAGCTCCACCGGCTCCGGTATTCATAGGCTGAAGGCGGATAATTGCCCGCGCATTCTGTTGCCAAAGTTTCAGCCAGATGCCGGCGTCGCATGCCCGAAGAGATGATCGCCAGGACAGTCACCGCCAGCAAAAAAATGTCGATCACAACATTCACCAGCAGAGCGCCAAACAAATCAAAATTACTCTGGCCGCGACAGATCCAGAACAAGGGCCCCGACATCACCAATGACATTGCCAGGGTGATGACCAGGGCTTTCAGGAAGAGTCTTTTGATGTTCCCGCGTTCCTCGTCCGTGCGGGCCTCATCCAGGCTCATCCGATAACTGGAATAAATTCCCAGGAAGGCCAAAAACGGGCTAAGGATCGTGCCCAGTACCCCTGCTCCGGTCTTGATCGCGCCACCTTTGGCCATCGCCGCCCCGAACGCCGTGGCCTTGGCTGCCGCAGCCGCCGGCAACGCCGTCATCACATCGAGAGTGAACGCTTTGCCGGGATTCGTCCGCTCCAGTGCTCCTTCGACAAATGAGAGGACTTGCTCCTGCAATAATTTGCGCCCGCGCGAAAGCCGTTGTTTCACATTATCCTCCGTCAGGTCAAGTTGCGCGGCGACGGCTTCAATGGATTGGTGTTCGCGATAAAATAGAACCAGCGGCTCGCGGTAAGTTTCCGGCAGGCGCTCAAGCGCGCGCCAGAGAATGGCCTGCTCTTCCCGGCTGATCGCATGGTCGATCGGCAGCGGCTCAGGCGCGTGGGTTTCGGAAACTTCATCCAGCTCGGCGGCCTTGTGGACCGGTTCGCGCCCTTCGCGGCGCAGGAAGTTATTGATGCGGTTGCGCGCGATGCCGCATAACCACGCGCGCAATTTATCGCGCTCGCGCAAGTGACGCAGATGTTTCCATGCCGTGATGAATGTTTCCTGCGCCAGGTCTTCGCTTTGGCCCAGGCTGCCCGTCGCGCTATACGTCAGCGAACAGATGAGGCTCTGGTAGCGTGAAACAATCCGGCTGAAGGCATCCCGATTGCCGGACAGGGTTTCCCCGACCAGGTCAGAATCGTTCTGCGCCGCCTCTGCGATCATGTTGATTGTCATCATATCGTCGCATAAGTAACTGAAAAGCCCGAACAGGTGACAAAGTTTTTGGGCGGATGATTGATAAATCGTGCAAGGAGTGATCGCGTGGTTTTATCGACGCCAAATCGGAGATTATTTTACCGCGAATTCGTACGGGAAATGCGGACAAATTTCCATGCTTCCCAAAGATTTGCCCATGCGGTCACCCATGCGACCGGCGCACTCCCAAGACCCGGGAAGACGTACCAAGCCCGTACTCGACCAAAATGCATGCTTTCGGGAACGACGAAGAGAGTTAGAGCAGCCACCAGACAAAAGAGAACACCCATGAGGTAATAGCGGGGAACCTGGAAGATCCATGCGAGGGGCAGGAAATGAATGCCGACGATAAGAACGTCCAGCGGCACAATGATCTCATAATGTCTCATCACGGCACAAACCGGATTGACGATGATAAACGCAGCAACTTCCCCTCCGACAACTATAAGAAATCTGCGGTGCATGGATCTACGAACGGCCATTTGCTCTCCGCTGGTATTGTTGGGCAACTGCAAAACTGACCGGATGATCAGGATGTTGATTGCGATTGGAGCGACCGCCGCGACAGCAACTACGAAGAAAAGATTCCGGGCTTTGGATGTATCCACCATCCAAAGAGATAGAAGGAAAAAACCAAGACTCACGACCATCAGCCAAAGCGCAGCCCCGCAAAGACCGATCATCCGTGGTCGTGTTGCCATCATAGTTGTCGCTTCACCTGCGTTGTTTTATGCCGCGTGACTTTTCAATGATCATCACGCAAATAAGTAACAAAAAGCCCGAACAGGTGACAAAGTTTTTGAAGAGGAGGAAAGCACGCTGATTGTTACATCTCTGCAACATTTCTCAAACTCTCAACAAAATTATTTTAAGGTCATAAAAATGGACAGTCGTGGACACTAATGTGGCATTTTTCCACATCGCTCCGCGCACAATGCAAGCTAGGGGCTGTCTCAATCTCTGGCGCGAAATTTGGGAGCGCAGTCAGGGCAGATGCTATGGGTAAAATTCAGATTGAGATGTTCCAACAGGAATAATTCAGGCTGTTTCCATTGGTCTTTCTCATCGCGGATCTTTTTGCAATTGGAGCAAATCGGCAGGTAATGCGTGTCCGCCCCGGCCGGATGTTTCAAAATGTCGGTCAACCGTTGTTTTTGCAAGCGTCGCTCCTCGGCTTCGCGCAAGGCATGAAGGACCGCGATGGGTAAATAATCCAATTGGCTTTTTCGCACGTAATCCGTGACGCCGCCCATGAGTTTTTCCACTTCCATCTCCCGTGACAACGCGTTGGTCACGAAAATAAACGGCACATCCGGACTGTGTTCACGCGCGATCCCCAACGCTGTCAGGCCGTCAAAAGCAGGCAGACCGTGGTCCGAAAGAATCACATCCGGCTTGCGCTCCAACCCATGGACAAACGCGCTGCGCGTGTCCGCCCGATGGATCTGAATCACCAGGCCCGCCCGGTGCAATTCATTTTCCACACGGAGTACGTCCGCAGGTACATCTTCCAGATATAAAATGTGAATCTCCTTTTTCATCAAAAATAAAACTAGCTGGTTCCATACCAACCTTGCCCTATTGCAGCGACTCGCAATTCTGCCGTCCATCGATTGAATTGTAAATCTTTTTCCATTCGACACGTCACACAAATCGAAAACGGCCTGAAGTCTAAAATTTCTGGAAGCATGGATAGCTCCCAAATCATCTCTAGCGGGGGTACGAAAGATTGCAAATTGCGGCAATCGACGTTTTAAGCGTGCAATTAAATCAGTAAGCGTCGCCTTTCTTTGCATTTTTCAACTTAAAGCGGTTGGTATTGCTTATGCTCTTTTGACAGTTGCAAGCCAAGGACTGCTACAGCGATAGAGAGACGAGGGTTTGGGGGCTTCTTCTGAGTGAAACACGGGGGAAGATTTTATGGAAAAGTCTGTTAAAATAACGACTACGGGAACTGCCGGATGGCAGGAAAAAAGCCGAAAGTGGGCGCACGAGCGGGAATGCTTTCAAATCCGCGGGGTCAAAGCCAAACATTTAGCCTTCTGCAAGGAGCTCTGCGATGAATTTCATTATGAATGCCATTATGATTCAACCAATGAATATTCCGAGGCCGTGTTTATGCCCCTATATTCCTAATACCCAATTCGTTCGGCAAAAAGGCCCTTGAAAACATTTGAAACAGTCGTAGTTTTGTTTGGTGGAGAAGAAGGGAGTAAAGTCTATGGCTGTTTCATTAAAATTGATCGAAACGAAGAGGGATGACTGGAAGGAAAGATGCAGCGAGTGGGCTCAAGCCGGCCATTCATTCGAGGTTCATGGTCTGGCAGAGTCGCATTTTTTGTTTTGTGAAGAGATTTGTACTAAATTCGACTACAAATATTCCTATTATTGCCGGGAGTCAGAATCTATTGCTAAATTCACCCCAATTGATTGAATCTTAGCAGTTTTCACTTGATTTATTTCCCGGTTTTATTAGGATGCAGCCGATTTGTGACCAAATCAGCTAATACTACATCTACAGCAACTGAGGGGTGGCAGAAACAATGTTGGCACTGGGCTCAAAAAAGTGAGCCTTTTGAGATCATGGGAGTGGGAGCCAGGCATTTGGCCTTTTGTAAGGAGCTTTGCGCTGCATATAATTATGAGTGCCATTACGGGTCCGATGCAAAATCCACTGCGATTTTTACTCCGTTGTCTCATTAAAATTTGTCCGGTTGGAATAACTGCTGGAAATTTATTCCAGTAAAAGGCGGTTGAACCGATATACATTGCAAAATGGTAGCCTCAATCAATTCGATAACGACAAAAACAACCGGCTGGCGGTCTAAATGTTGGGCCTGGGCGGAAGCCAAGCAACCATTCGAGGTCCATGACATGGAAGCATCCCACTTCATGTTCTGCCAGGAGCTTTGCGCCGAATATGACTATTCCTATGAGTATCGTTGCAAGCGCAAAGAATCCGTTGCCAAATTTACCCCCATGGAATAATGGTAGACCGTTTGGCTTTGAAGTCTTTGCTGACTTTCCAATCCTTTGATGGGGTTAAGTGCTACCTTGAACAAATCCTCTCTTCCTTTACTTTACCATAGAGGAGTTTATGGATTTATTTGGGAAATTTTTGGAGACAATTGACGCGCTGCCGGTCGAAGCCATCTGCAGGGTGACGGAAAAGGAAAAAGAGATGATTGAAGAGGATATCTCTTTTCACCGCTCGTTCCCCATCAAAGACACTATGTCGATTTTGAGTTTTTGTCGGTTTGTCCACGCTTCGATGATTGGGATGACCATCAGCCCATCCAGCTTTCCGTTCGATCACGTTGAATTTTATCGCCGCATCGTGTACCGGTTGGTCGGGGCGCATGAACTGCCCCCGCTCGCTTTGCGCCAATTCGATTCAGTATTTTTGACTGATGGCCGCAGAGAAAAATCCCTCGCCGTGTGATTAAACGCCCTTGCCGGGAATATCCGTTAACTGACGCTACGGCATCCCCTCCCAAAACTCGTCGTCCGTGATGAGAAATTCCAACCGGACCGCCCAACTGCCGTTGTCCATTGGATGAACCATACAAGTAGCGCCTTTAAATTCCAAACCCTTTAAAAAAACCGAGCACTCAGCCTCCCTGACCACCTGTTTTGCCGTGGTTCCATCCCACGTCGTCAGGAATTTGCTGTCACCTTTGCCACGGCTGAATTTTGACACGCGAAACTCAACGATGCCGTTCGGCGTCTGGACTGAAAAACGGCTGCCGGCCTTGGCTTCCCTGGCACATGGTATATCCACGCGCGCTTTCTAACAAAATTGCCATCCGGTTCAAAGTGAATTCACTGGGAAACGAAACCGCCCCTTACCTGCCATCCAACCAGGGCAGAATCACCGGGACAAGCTCTGGAAAATAATAGGTCAATCCTTCATGCGTGGCCCCCGGAACAATGAATATTTCACTGCCCGCCGATGCCAATGAATAAACCTCTTTCACATCGTTTGTCGGCGCGATATTGTCCTCGCTGCCCGCAATAAAAAGCGCCTCCACCGGCTTCCGCCGCAGCACAGTCGTCGTATCCAATTCTTTCGCCGAAACCTGCAGCACCGAGGGCAGTTTTTTTAATCCCGATCTGATGATGAATTCAGGGAACCAACCGGCGTACTGGCGGCTGATGTTCAAGACTGAGTTGGATAAACTCGCATACGGCGCAATGGCGACCACCGATTGGACACGCGGATCCACCCCCTTCCATCGCAGCGCCAGGGCCGCGCCGTAGGATTCGCCGACTACTGACACCGGCTGAATCAATTGTTTGTCTCGCGCCAGTTTATCCAGCATTTGGCTCAGGTCATTCGTCTCCACGAGGCCAAAATAGATCTGTTTCCCGGTGGATTTGCCGTGTCCGCGCAAATCCACCAATATGCAACGCCATCCATCTTCGGCCAACCGCAATGCCCATGGCATCATCGAAAATTGTGCCAACCCATACCCATGCAACAGCAGGATTGTTCCGCGAGGATTTGCTGTCCAGGCATTGGTCGGCCCGGGCACGGTGGCTTTGAACGTGAAATCATAGTCTTTGCGCGCGCGCGTCAGCCAGTTGGTCATGGTGACTTTCAAACCGTAATCGGCCGGCTCGATGACCCGGTAACATAAACGCGCTGATGGCGGACCCACCTCCACATATTGCGCCGGAAAGTTAGTGAGCAGTTTTGGATTGAACGCCAGCATCACCGGGGCGCGCGGCGCCAGCCAGGTGGGATAACGGTTCGGCGCGCGCGCGATGGAGCGGGCGATGAACGTGCCGCAACCAGAGGCGCAGAATGCCAGGGCGATTATCAGCAACAGCCGGATCGGTTTCATCAATGGATCATCGCCGGTTTATCCTTTTGTAACGCACCATCAGAGAATACCCACAAAGGACCCGAAGAAAAAAGTCAGGAGACAACATTTCATCGACCATTGGCCGGCATAAGGATTTCCCATTGACATTGGCGGGCCGGTTTTTAAAGTGCTTTCGTGAAGATTATCGTGGGAGTGAGTTTGGCCGCCATAGTGGGTTTCTCCGCTTTTGGCGATGGGATAACGACTGTCAACATCAACGGCAACGTATACACCAACATCTCCGAAGTCCGCATCAGTGATAATGGAAAAATCTTCGTGTCGGCCGCCAATGGCATGACCGTGTCTAGCGCGGACAAACTCCCCGACGATTTCCTTAAATCCTGGAATATCAGCGCAGCCACTGCGCTGGCCACCGAGAAACAGACTGACGAGGCTGCAAAACAGAAGGCGGAAGTCGACTTCCAAAACGCGAACAAAGAGGCGAAAGCCGATTTGGCCAGGGCCATTGCCCTCGGCGATTTCCGCAAGGTCGACGGGATTGTTTATGATATCCGAAAACCAGGTTCCGGATGGGTCACCTATTACAATGTCAAAGTCATCCAGATTGTGGATGATGGCGCTTTGGTCGATTTGACGCCGGACCAGGACACCTATTTCCCCGTGCATGTAAAAAACTTGCCCGGCACCACCGCCGACACGGACACCGTCAGCTTCACCGCCAAACCCGATGGAAATTATTCTTACGAGAACAAACAGGGCGATGAACGGACAGTCCACGATTTTGATGTCGGCACGGTCTGTTCCCGGGACGAGATCCCCGATTCCGTAATGTCCGGGCGCAAAGCATTCGATGTCATGGTCCAGAATGGCACACCGACTGAAGACATCCTGTCAAAACTGCCCGAGAGTGAGGATTTACAGGCCAACGGTTCAGGATTCTTTATCACCGTCGACGGATATCTGGTCACTAACTTTCACGTCGTGAAAGGCGCGAACAAGGTCAAAGTCAAAACCGGTTCGGGCGTCTATCCTGCCCAGATCGTCCTGACCGATCCCACCAATGACCTCGCCTTGTTGAAAGTTTCCGGACAATTCAAACCGTTGTCGATTTCGCAGGATGATGCCCAGTTGGGTGAATCTGTTTTCACGATCGGTTTTCCCGATATCATTTTACAGGGTCTTCAGCCAAAATATACAGATGGGAGAATCAGCAGTCTCGCCGGTATCAAGGACGACCCGAAAGATTACCAGATCAGCGTGCCGGTCCAGCCCGGCAATTCCGGCGGCCCGCTGGTGGATATGAACGGAAACGTCGTCGGGATCGTGGAAGCCAAGTTGGACTTCGCCGCCGCCCTGGATGTCTCCGGCGACCTGCCACAAAACGTCAACTACGCGATCAAGGGCAAAATTATCAGCGATTTTATAGCGCGGTTCCCGGCGATCAAATTGAACCCAACGCAACCCGTAACCGCAAACGCTGTGGTTTCAAACACCCAACAATCCGTTGCCATCGTCCTGGTGTACGGATCAGTCCAGCCGGACGAATAATCGAGACACTTTCCTGCTGCCTGGCAATCCTCCGGGCAACAACCGTTGCCAAGGTTTTAATGTATTAATCGCAAACGGGAATTAAAACAACGCCAGATGAACAGGATGATGTTGTTATTTCCCGTGCCATTCCGGCAGTGCCTCGAGAAATTCGCGGCTACAGCCACTCGCCCAAACGTATTCCTTGTCAATTTTGGTCGGCGAAAGCGTCCGGGCCAGGATCAAGCCGTAGATACTTATACCAATCAAAGAAATGAGACCAGCGACAACCATGATCCCCGAATGAAAGACAATCCCACCAATAATAAGGATGATGCCGCCAAATAATCCGCTCAGGCCAATGATAATCCCGCGCTTGCGACGGGCGCGGTGGGCCCCACACAGGCCGATTTCCACTACCGCTTTTTTCCTCACAATCAGGATCACAACAAGTAAGACCAGAAGGTTGCAAAGAAGCAGCAGAAGATAGGCCGGGTGCTGCCAATACAACACCCGTTTGAGGCGAAAGCCATTGGCCGGGGCATTGCATTTGATACAGCGATCGGGAAAAATCGTGCCGGTTTTCGCGACGACTTTTTTGTTCGTCCGCCATAATGTCCCGGCTGACGGCACAGTTGTCCCTTCCGCGAGCCGTTGAAGAAAGATCGGTTTGCATTGGGCGCATACCCAGGAATTATTCAGCTTAACCATTTCATCCGGCGGAAAAAGTTTGCCGCATTCCACGCAGGCGTTTCCCGGGGAAGCGCCCCCCGTTCCGGCGCGGGCAATTTTCAGGGGCTGCCAATCAGTCATCCCCGCGCGCCAAATAAGCGTGTCGTCATTGATGCCTCCCGATTGGAGCAGACGATCGAGTTCAGCGTCTGAAACAGGACCCTTTTTTTGGGTGCCCTCTGAATAATGCCAGTCCATTCACAAGGCTAGTCCCGGTCGCCGGGCAAATTCAACCCGAAAATAGAAACAAAAATACCGGTCACCTGCGTGACCGGTATTGCTTAAGTCTTTGGGTTTATCCGCGCGCCATCTATTTGGCTTCTTCGGGCTCCTTCGTTTCACCCATCTCTTTGTCGCGGTCTTCCATGGCCGCTTTGCGCGAAAGACGGACGCGGCCCTTTTCATCGATGCCCAGGCATTTGACGGCGATCTCGTCGCCGACTTTGACAATGTCCTCGGTTTTCTTGACACGGAAATTCGCAAGCTCGCTGATGTGGACCAGGCCGTCCTTGCCGGGCAGGAATTCGACGAACGCGCCGAATTCTTTGATGGTGACGACTTTGCCGCGGTAAACTTTCCCGATCTCGGCTTCTGCCGTCATGCCGGTGATCGCGTCGCGGGCGATCTTCATGCCTTCGGGCGAGACGGAGAAAATGTTGACGGTACCGTCGTCCTCGATGTTGATCTCGCAACCGGATTCTTCGACGAGTTTCTTGATGTTCTTGCCGCCGGGGCCGATGAGCGCGCCGATCTTTTCCGGATTGATATGGATCACTTCGATGCGCGGGGCGTACTTGCTCAATTCCTTGCGCGGTTCGGCCAGGGTCTTGGCCATCTCCGCCAGGATGTGCATGCGGGCGACGCGGGCTTTCTCGATCGTTTCAACCATCATCCCGTGAGGGATGCCTTTGAGCTTCAGATCCAGTTGAAAACCAGTGATGCCCTTTTCCGTGCCGGCAATCTTGCAATCCATGTCGCAATAATGGTCTTCCCATCCGATGATGTCGGTCAACAGCTTGTACTTGGCGATCTGACTGCCGCTATATTCGGTGCAAATGCCGACGCTGATGCCGGCAACCGGGCGGATCATCGGGACGCCTGCGTCCATGAGCGCCAGGGTGCCGCCGCAAACGCTGGCCATCGACGTGGAGCCGTTGGATTCCATGACTTCGCTGGTGATGCGGATCGCATAAGGATAATCCTTCGTGGGGATCATCGGCTCAATGCTGCGCTCGGCGAGGGCGCCGTGGCCGATCTCGCGCCGACCGGGGCCGGAAATCCTGCCCGTTTCACCGACGGAAAAATTCGGGAAATTGTAATGCAGAAGGAATTTCTTTTCAGTTTCGCCACCGGTGAAGGCGTCGAATTCCTGGATGTCATCGCCGGTGCCAAGGGTCGCCAGCGTGAGCGCCTGGGTCTCGCCGCGGGAAAAAATCGCCGAACCATGGGCGCGCGGGAGAATGCCGACTTCGCTGGAGATCGGGCGGACCTGATCGAATCCGCGACCGTCCAGCCGTTTGCCGCTGTCCAGGATGAGGCTGCGAACGGCCTCTTTCTGGATGTAATAGAAAGCGTCTTTGACGACGAATTCCGTGACTTTTTCGGCTCCGAATTTTTCCAAAAGCTTGGCGCCGACTTCGTCCTGGATGGCTTTGACTGCTGATTCGCGGGCAAGTTTGCCGGGGGTCAAGAGCGCGGGCACAAAACGGTCGCCGGCGAGTGACTTGGCTTCCTTCAGGATTTCGTCCGGAACGACATTGAGAGTGATTTCGCGTTTCTTCTTGCCGGACTTGGCGACGAGTTCTTTTTGGGCGGCGATGAGCGGCTGGCAGCAGGCCTGGCCGAATTTCAATGCTTCGTTGAAATCCGCCTCCGTGATCTCCTTGGCGGCGCCTTCGTACATGACGATGTCATGTTCGTTGCCGACATAAACCAAATCCAAATCGCTGTCCACCATTTCGGCATGGGTCGGATTGGCAACGAATTTGCCATTGATGCGGCCGACGCGAACTGCGCCCAGCGGACCCGCCCAGGGAATATCGCTGACCATCAGGGCGGCGCTGGCGCCGATGATGCTCAAAATATCCGGATCGTTCTCGCCATCGGCGCTCAGGACGATGCTTTGGACCTGCACCTCATTATACCAGCCTTTCGGAAAAAGCGGGCGGATGGGACGGTCGGTAAGCCGGCATGTAAGGATCTCTTTTTCGGTCGGACGGCCTTCACGTTTGAAGTAACCGCCGGGAAATTTTCCGGCAGCGGCGGCCTTTTCACGGTAATCAACGGTCAGCGGAAAGAAATCCTGGCCAGGCTTGGCTTTGGTGGCGGCGACCGCCGCGACCACTACGATGGTTTCACCGAGTTGGACGGTCACGGAGCCGTCGGCCTGTTTGGCGAGTTTCCCTGTTTCAATGATGACCTGCTTATCGCCGGTTTGGGCGGTTATTTTTTCTGGCATATTTTTCTGGCCGCGCCGCCTGAGGAACTTCAGTGAACCCCGAAATTGATTCGGGACTGAATGAAATCACCCGGCGGCGACGGTTTGTTATTATTCTCGCGAATTGTTTTGTTTTTAAAGAATCGAGCCGTTCGCGTTCCCGGCCCAAACCCGAAGCAAAGCGCAGTTCAATCGGTGGAAAGACCGCGCTTCACAAAATCAGTGGCGCAGTTTCAGCTTCTTGGCGACCGTCTGGTAACGTTCCAGGTCTGTATTATGCAAATAGTCCAGCAACCGGCGGCGCTGGCTGACCATCATCAACAAACCACGGCGTGAGCTGTGGTCTTTTTTGTTGGTTTGCAAATGCTCGGTCAAGTGATTAATGCGCTGGGTCAACAACGCGATCTGCACATCCGCGGACCCTGTGTCCCCGGCGTGCGTCTTGAACTGTTCAATCGTTTTCGTCTTGGCTTCCATATTTTGTAAAGCATAAGAATTTATAGAACAGCACCGAAGCTGTAAAGAAGTATTCCTTGGGTATTTGAAGGCTATTTTGGCTTCTGCCAAACCTGGAAGTCGGTGAAAGTCTGCGCCAATTTGTAATCGTTAGCCTTGATTAACCGCATGATTTGGCCGCCAGAATCAAAAATATCAGGCTTGGAGATGATGACATAATCCGGTGGCGGAAAATTCACGGTTTGAGGCGACATCAGGCAAAAGGCTTTGCCGGTTTCCGGATGCGAAGAAACGCAGTCGAGGTGATAATATTCCGCGGGACGGGAACCGGCGACCCACCAGACGGTTTTGTTTTCACCCAGGGCCTGGCGGGCGAATTCAGAGGCTCCCCGATAATCGTCTTTCCGGTATTCCGAAGAGAACCGCAGATTTAACGAGGAAAAGAGAAGCAATCCCACGAATAAAAGAATGAACACTCTGCTTAAACGGTTGCGGGACTCAAGCAATCCGTTGATTGCCAGGGCAAGGAGCGCGACGTAAAAAGGAAAAACCGGGGCAAAATGGCGTGCCCAAAATGCCTTTTGGATACAAATGCCGGCTGCGACAAAAACAAAAGAGGTCATGCCCAGCACAAGGAGAATGGCCATGGAAAGATCCGAACGGGGTTTCGTCTGCCGTGTGCGAAAGCCCCGGATAAAAACCAGCAGCAGCAGCAGGAAACCGATGGCTGGCAAAAGAAATTGCGCGGCATGTTCCGCAAGCATGGCGGAGAGATGCGGCGATTTGGCAATTTCCCGGATTTTTTCCACGGCGGGTCCCAAACCGTTCATGCCGGTCAGTTCATAAAGCACATAACCAAAAAATTTCGGGTCCACGTGCCAGATTTGGGCGCCCTTTGCCCCCCGCGCCAGCGTGGTTAGATAAAAAATTCCCGCTGGGACAGTCGCGATCGCTCCGCCGAGCAGTATGAAAATCGATTTTTGGCTGATGGCCCACCGGCGCATTACCGCGAAGATTCCGGCGGCGATTAAAGTGACCGTAATCGGCAGCGGGGCCAGCAGGGTCGTATAACATAAAAAAACGGCAGCGCCTGAAAAAAGCCATGCCCAGGATTCTCCCGCCCCCTCCAGGACGATGAATTCCACCAATGCCGCGAATAACCACGCGCCACCGGCGATTTCAAGCGCATATGGCCGCGCTTCATTCGAGTAAAACCAGAAATAAGGTTGAATCGCTAAAAGTAACGGCAGCCAGGGAAGTTGGATGCGCTTCCCGGCCCGATACATGCCCAGTAGCGCAAGCATCCCAAAAAGAACATTAAAGGCACGCATTTGCCATTCCTGGAGGCCCAGGGTCCAGGCAGACACCCACGCCAGGAACATCGAAAGTGGCATTTGGCAATCAGCGGCCAAATCATGGTTCAGAAAAAACCACCACGAGTGGAAATCCGGCTGCAACGCATACGTCGCCGTATCACCCTCGTCCAGCCACAGGCTGTCATTGGAGATCATCAGCGGCAGCAAAAGAAGGGCCGGCAGCAGCCACAAAAATGGATGCCATTTGTTTTGGCCGTCCTTCGTGGTCATCGCTTTTTGTAATCGCCGCGGCTGAAGTATTTTTCAAGCCAGACGTAAAGACAGATAAAGAGATAGCGGCTGCCCATCTCTTTGATTTTGAGTTTTGCCTCGCCCGTCCTCCGATTTCGCCAGGTGATGGGAATCGTTGTCCACGAAAATCCGCGCACAATGGCTTTCAGCGGCAACTCCACGGTCAGGTTGAAATGCGGCGCGATCAACGGACGACAGCCGTCAATGACCTCTCTCCGGTAGGCCTTAAATGCGTTGGTCGTGTCGTTGAGCTTGATGCGAAAAAGCAGGCGGATGAAATAATTCGCCAGGCGGTTCAAAAAGAGTTTGAAGGGAGGATAATCGATCACGCCACCCCCGGGCATAAAGCGGCTGCCGAACACGCAATCATAGCCTTCGTTTAACTTTTGCCAGTAGAGCACCACGTCCCGGCAATCGTCAGATTCATCCGCCATCATGATCACCACGGCATCGCCCTTGGCGCGGTCCAACCCATAAAGGATCGCGCGCCCGAAGCCATGAAGCCCGGAATTCTGATAGGGTGAAAGTTCCGGGATCCGGCTTTGTAACTTGGAGATCACCTCCCAGGTTTTGTCGGAGCTTCCGTCATCCACCACCACTATTTCATGCGGCACCTGGCGCAAGGCCAGTTCCACGTGCAAATGCTCGACCGAAGCAGCGATACAATCCTCTTCATCGCGCGCGGGAATAACCACCGAAAGTAAGTGGACTTTTTTCTCAGTTGGCTGGCTGGGTTGCGCCATGTGATTGACAGACTAGCTTTCCGCGCTTCGCCTTTCAATTACTTTACAAGTCCATTTCGTTTCCAGGTCAATGTCCGCCGGGTCCGGGGTGTGATCTTGAAGTTTTCCGGGATGCGTAAGCCTTCCGCCCAAAAAATTTCTCCCGTCCGGGTGGTGGCCAGGACCAATTCATGCCGCCGCTCCCTGGGAATCTTGGCGTTCACGAACAAATCCTGGAGTTTAACCGGCGTGCTCATCCCGATCGGCTGAAAACGGTCACCCTCACGCCAATGGCGCAAAACGATCTCTTTGCCGATTTTATCAGCATCAAAAAACTCCATCTTCGATTTTTCGCCCGGCTTCCTGGGGAACTTGACGCTCCCATCAACCGGGGACAGCCGCCAGGCAAACTTTACACCATTGAAATTAATGCCCCCTGCCCTGCCCGTAAACTTTATGCTCAACTCATCCGGGCAAAAACTTTTTTGCAGGTCCTCACGCAATTTGATTTTTCCGGCATTATTCCGGGCAGCGGAAATTCCCGGACCAATGCTGATAAATCGGCCTGACGATAACCGGAGCGATTCGATCAGGTCAAAATCAGGAATGATCCCGGATTCAAGCAACCGGGTCTGCAATACGCGCCGCTGCACCGACAGCGGCAACTTATCCAGAGCGATCGTTGCGCATCGTGCCGCTTCGCCGACAAACTCAGCTTCGGCGCCGACAATTTCCATCACGCGCAAAATCACGCGGTTCAAAGCAGGTTGATAATCCTTGCGCAACAACGGCAACAACTGGTTGCGAATGCGATTGCGCAAAAAATCGGACGACGCATTGGTGGCATCTTCACGATATTGGATGTTCTGGCCTTTCGCCAACTCCCCCAATTCCGCCTTGGACATCTCTAGTAGCGGGCGGATCAACGAGAGGCGCTGATCAGCCGGCGAGGGTGATTTCCATTTCATTCCGCCCAAACCTTCGCCACCCGACCCGCGCAGCAATCGCAAAAAGAAAAGTTCAACCTGATCGTCCGCATGATGGGCCAAAGCGATGGTCTTGATCTTTAGCCGCCTCGCTGCCCGCGCCAGGAATTCATGCCGCAATTTCCGCGCGGCCATTTCGGTTGAAAGCATGGATTGCCCGGCGAACGCCTTGACATCAGCACCTTCAACGATCACCGGCAGCTTCATCTTTGCTGCCGTCTCGCGGACCAGCTTCTCGTCCAGGTCACTGGCGCGCCCGCGCAATTGATGGTTGAAATGCGCCACCACGATTTTCCATTTGCGGCGCTTCGAAATTTTTTCCAGGGCATGAAGCAGGACCACCGAATCAACTCCGCCCGAAACCGCGACGAGGACTTTCCCGCCGGGCTTGAGCAAACGGCGGTCACGGATCGAGGCTTCGATGCGTTGGAACAAATCGGTCACGAACACACTTTAAATGAGTTGGGATAAAGAATGAAGGGCGAAGAACGGCACGCGTAAGTGATTATTGCTGCACGAAAATCCGGTAAAATTGCTGGCTGCCGCTGACCGGAACCGAAACGGTCACCGGCGAATTGGTGGCCATAATATCAGCGGTCAAATCCGTCCAATTGGTCTGCGTCAGATCGCCGATGGATTGGACAGTATAATTGAAATTGACCGGGACATTCCATCTCATCACCAGGACATTATTAGAGATGGACGTACTTTGGGCAGTGGGTTGCGCGATCAGGGCGTTATAAATCACCAGGGCGAAATCCTGCTCTGGCAAAGTGCCGCCATTGGTGATGGCATCGGCATTGATCGACGCAGCGGTAAGGGTGACCGTAAAATTTGTGACTGTCCCGGCGGGAAGAAAAACATTGGCGACATTATTGGTGCTGTCGGCAACACCGCCGTTGGTGGAATAGGCTCCTTTAAAAACATTTCCCTTATAAAGATTTGTTCCCGCGGTGACCGTCAGGTTCAAACTGTTGACGAGCGCCTTTTTTGCCGCAGTACTGCCGGGGGCATCAGTCCAGGCCACAGTCACACGAAAGGGTTTTGTGGGGTCGGCAACGGTCCCGGGGTAGGTCCGGATTTGGCCGGCGGCCGTGAACGTTTCGAACGGCAATTGATCTCGCAAAATTCGGTAAGCGCCGTCGAAGGCCGCGCCAAGGTCCAATTCACCCATCCCCTGGTTCGGCGACCACAGATTGTCGTTGGCGTTGACCCCGTTAAGATAGCGCGTTGAATTGACCAGATACGCTTTGGTCATGGCCGGACTGGGGGGGCTGTTGCTGTTATTGATAAAATATTGTCGTAACAATGCGCATGCCCCCGAAACCGCTGGCGTGGAATGGCTCGTGCCGCTGGACACCGTATAAAATTGCTGGCCAAGGGGGAAAAAATTGTCTGCGCTGCCGGCGGTCCCGCTGCCGGGTAAACCACAGACTCCGCTCCCCGTGAAACAGGATATCGCCGAGCCGTCGCTGGAGGGCGATGGCGGCGGGGAATTTTGGGCCACCCCGCCGGTGATGTGCGTGCCGGGCGCGACCAGGTCCGGCTTCATGCGTCCGTCGGCGCAAGGCCCGCGGCTGGAGAACGAGGCGATGTTATTGGCGCTGGCCGCATCGGTGTCGCTGTCAGCCGTACACCCGCTGTCACCAGCAGTATCTTCCCCCCCATTGGTCGTCGAGAGCGAGCGGACGTTTTCCGCCGCACCGACCGTGATGACATTCTTCGCCGAGCCCGGTGAATCGATGGTCCTCCTGTTCGGCCCGACATTGCCTGCCGCAAAAACAACGATCATCTGGCGATCCTTTCCACTCGCGCCAACATCGCGGACAAGCGCATCATACGCCTGCGCGTCAGAATCGTACGCCCCGTCAATATTTGCTCCCCAACTGTTATTGCTGATGCGCGCGCCATTTGTATAAGCCGCCGTCAAAAGATTGGTGAAATTGGGATTCGTAAAATTATTGGGATCAAAGACCACCGATGAGCCCACCTTCACAAACGGACAAACCCCCAGCCCATAATAATAACCCCCGGAATCCGCATGGGGAAACCCATTGGAAAAATTATCGAACCCCGCGACGATATGGGTATTCAGATTACCATGACCATCGCATCCCTTCAAGGTGCTGCCGGCATTGGCGCGGCCTTGAAGGATGTTATAGACGACCCGCGAGGGCTGCGTCGTATCGCCCAGGGGATACAGACCAAAATGCCCGGGCGTCGTGGTGCCATTGTCAACGCCGCTGTCGCTCATATCCACCACAAAACCGGAGTGGGTGAATTGCGCCTGCGTGAAACCCACACTGGCCAGCCAGGCAAGATAACCCGGGCCATTCGGCGAGGAATTGGTCAGTCCGGATAAATTGCCGGCAATGATCTGGTCCTGCCGTTCGTCCAGCTTTTGCGGCTCGAAATAGGGTTGAATGGAAACCACGTCCGGCTGGGCGGCGATATCCGGTAAATGCGCCGCCGGCAAACGGACAACGACCGTCCGATAGCCGAGTAAGGTGTATTCGTTTTCAATCGCATCCGATTGCCATTGGCCGATCAGGGTAAGCGTGGCGATGTTTGCCGCGGGGTCATCGACCATTTGGATGGAAAAGATGTCCGTCGCCGGGGTCTGGTGATTTCCATTGGCATCCACCAGGCGCGCGGCAGGATGGATCTTGTAATCCTTCGTATAAACGCCCTCCCATTGGACGAACTCATTGGTCGCTGCCCAACTTTGCATTTTTGCCACGGCGGCGGCATCGCCATAAACCAGAAACGCATTTTCGGGGATATAACTGACAATATGGACGCCGCGATTTTGCAGGGCGGCGCGCCATTCCGGTTTGACCGGGCCGATGAATTGGATGAGATGCAGATGCCTGCCGGAAAAATTTCCGGCGGGCTTTCGGAGGGCCTGGCTTTGCGCGGTCGCCGTATTCAACAAATCCGCATTCAATTTGATTTCGTCAAAATCGTCCCCGGATTCGATTTGGGACGATGAAAAATTCGTCAAAATGGAATCGTCCGCCCGGATGAGTTGAAATCCGCCGTAAGCCGCGATCAGTTTCCCTCCGTGCGCCATGATGGATTTTGCCAGGGCAGGGTCATCGACACGCAATTTATGGCTGGCCGCAGAGGCGGTGGCCGCAAAGCCGGCGAGTATCAAAAAAACAAGTCGGCTAAACATACTTACGGCAACAACAGTAGACGGTAAAACATTTGGGGCGAATCACCCATCGAATTGGTGTCCGTAAAGGTGATCGTCGCATTGGTGGTCGTCAGCGTTTGCAGGACCACCCAATTGGGTTGGAACAAATTGGTGGTGCCTTGGACCTGATAAGCCAGGCCGACCAGCGCATTCCAGAAAAGCATGACGCCATTACCCGTTGCGGACAATGGTGTCTGCAGCGTCGTCGATGGGATGGCAACCACACTGACATCGTCGAGCCCCAGGTAATAATTATCATCGCGGCCGCCGATCAGGAGAACGCTGGCATTATTGGTCGCGGTCACGATGAACTGCAGATTGGTCCAGTCGGCAACGGAATCGGTGGTTGGCGGGATATTCACCTGGTCATAGAGCGTTTTGCCATTCCACGCCACACTGAATTCATTAGGCGCATAAGGTTCCACGTCTGGACTGTTCATCCAGAGGGAGAGAAGATAAAGCTGCCCCGGAATGGTCGGCAGTGTTTGCGTAAGATATGCCTGATAACTGACTTCGCCCAGCGCGGCAAAGTAGTTGCCTGAATGAGGCGAAATGGCGGGGATGTCAAAACCATCATCCACCAAATCATAATTTTCCGACTGTCCATTCAGTGTCCAGCCAGTAAAGTCGCCGGTTTCAAACCCGCCGTTCAGAACCAGCGACTGACCGATGGAGAGGAGGAACGGCCACGATTGCATAGTGCCCAGGGTTTGATTCGTTATGGAAATCACCGTGGAATAGGCGCCTTCAACCAGATTACTGGCAGTGGAATTTAAACTGAAAATCACATTGGTTTGCGCGCCGCCGGCTAAAGTGCCTCCCGTCGCGGAGACACTCAACCAGTTGGTCGTGGAGCCGGCCTGCCAGTTCAAGGGCGCGGCCCCTAGATTCGTCAACGTAAAACAAAGCGATGTCCTGCTAAACGGGCCATTCGGCCAGCCGCTGACAAAAGTGAGCACAGGTGGAGTGATGACCAATGGCTGGATCACCTGCAATGAGAATGGAAACGTTTGGGCAACGCCTGTGGTCCAATTGGAGAATTGGATGCTTGCTGAATAAGTCCCGGGAGCAAGAGTATCAGCGGCAGCATTGATAGTGATCACCTCGTTGGTCGTCGCCTCGGGATCGAACGTGCCTCCCATGCTGGAGGCACTCAACCAGGAAGACGTATTGATCAGAGACCAGCACAGGGCCGTACCGGTGGTATTGGTAAGAGAATATGTTTTCGCTGAAGGATTAAATGGGCCGCTCCATGGGCCACTGGCATAAAAATAGGTCAACGGCGCGACTGTCAAAGTGTCTGATGGCACAAGGGTGCCCAAGAGATTTCCGCCCACGGGAGATCCCCATCCGGTGCAAAGGTCATAACCGGGTGTGGCAAAGTAATCGTCGCCCACCACATAATTGGTGTTGTTGCCTTCGGTGATGTCGTTGAAATTCGTCACATAGCCCGGCCCGGTTCCGATGGCATAGATCACCGGATTAAGAAAACCCATGGGTTGATTGCCAAAAATGGCGGCCCGTTCATTCACCAGGGCCGTGAAGGCAGCCCACAAAGGGGCCGCCGCACTGGTGCCCCCCACCATTCCCTGTTCGCCATCGTTTTCCAGGACATAAATGCCGTCTGCCGCCATTGACACATCGGGAACATTACGCAGGCTGGTTGAACCGCCGTTGGTGCTCATATCGATTCCAACCTGCCATGCCGGAATGGGTATGCTGTTGTAATTGGTTCCCCCTCCGCTGGCGGCTAAGCCCAGGCCCGAGCTAAACCAATTCCAAACCGCTTCAGATGCATAGGAACTGCCCGAACCGTTCATCGTTAACGTTGTTCCCCCAACGGTCGTGATATTCGTGTCATCCGCCCATTGTTCCTGATTTATATCGCCCGTATAAAATGCGCCATTATCGCCGGATGCCTGGAAGAAAGATTGGCCCTGGGCAGCCATCTGTTGGTAAGCAGTGTCAAAGCTTGGGTTATCACCGATTAGCCAGGACGAACTGATTTGCCGGGCAAGATTGTCCGTGGCGATGCGATTTAAAATGTCAGGGAGGTCGCCCAAATCGTTTGGCGCTTCATAAACAATCACGCGGGTCAGATTCGTCGCCATGGAAATGACCATCTCGATGTCCAACGAGACTTCGGTGATACCATTGGGATCATATAAATTCACTCCCGGAAAATCGTCCACCGGGATCTGGTCGATCGTAACCTTCGGCAGACCCGCCTGGTTTTCATAACCGGTGATGTCGTTGGTGTAATAGCCTTCCAATTCAAACAGCGCGACGCTTTGGCCGCTCCCATCAAGCGTGACCCCGGGGACATACGCATTCCGGAAATCAGCGCCCATCAACCAGCCATAGAGACCTGAACCCGAGGCGGGCCGGACCCCTGACAAACTATCCTTTTTTACCAATGCCGGATGTGGAATGAAGAAATTGTTAAGCCCGCTGATATGCAGGATTGGCACATCCAGATCTACCGATGGTTCCGCATCCGGCGCGAAAAAATTCCGCTTTTCCGTGGGGTGACGGTAAGTGTGCATCCTGACGTGCAGAGCCTTTTCAATCGTTCCTACCTCGGCGCTCACATCCACCAATGTGCGATTCGAATAAGTCCCTCTTACCGACAGCCCGTTTGTTTTGGCGAAATTGATGACCGCATCGTAATCCTGTCGAGTTGGGCCGAATTGTTTGGTGAATTCCTGGGGCGTGAGATAACGGTGATAGTTCGTGCTGGCCGGATCCTGGAGTTGTTGCAAAAAATGGTCCAACGCGGCTTGATTGCGCAGCGGCAACCCGATCGCCAGATTTAACCGATTGGTTTCAGGCAAGTCCTGTAATGGTTGCAAATGAAGCTTGCCCAAAACCGCGGAATGGAACCATGGACTACCTGTTTTCCCGCAGCCTGTGCATGTAGAACCGGCGAAAAAAGGAGAAAACTGCCGCTAAAAGCAACAAAAAGTCGCCGCACGGAAAACGCGAAATTCTGATACACATTAGTACTTTCGCAAACTTTGATCGAATCGTCAAATAAAGAGGATGTTTGGGAGTGCGCTAATTTGAAATTCTGGAATTGGGCTATTCTTACTCGACCAAACCCTTCGTGAATAATTTAGCAAAAGGACGCGCTAAAACTAAAAAACATATCGCTGCGACGAGATAGATACAGAATTTGGCAAACTCACCTACCAATAAAATGAACTCATGATGTGCAAGTATCTTGGTCTGTTCAGTTTGAGATTCGTAAATGTTAGAAACCATAGTCGGTATGTCAATGAATACGACGGCAGCGTGAACAAAAAACATGATGCCGACAATTCTGATCAACAAAACGGCAACCTGAGTAATTTTCATTTGATTCCTTTCGTGTCTTTAACGATTTGAACCCTTACCGCAATTTCGGCTGATATCACCGGCCGAATTTCCCGCACGACAACATATCGTGTGCGCTCATCCTTTGCGACATCGGATACTACAGGATGTTTGTGACCGCAGCGTAATATCAGTTTTTATTAGCACCCTGGGCCATTTCAGGATTCAGTCCGCACCCGAAACAAATAAGATTACTGGATACACTTCACGGCAATACCAGCAGACGATAGAACGTTTGTGGCGATCCGCCGGCGGAATTGGTTCCCGTAAAAATGACCGGCGACATGGTAGGCTTGATCGTTTGCACGGTAATCCAGGTGGGTTGTGACAAATTGGTCGCGGATTGCACCTGATAGGTCAGGTTTGTCAGCGCATTCCATGAAAAAGTGAATCCGTTGGCCGTGGTTCCCAACGCCGTCTGCAACTCTACCGACGGAATCGGAACCAGGTTGACATCATCCAGCGCCATCAGCGTGGGATCATCGCGGCCCCCGATTTCCAGCGTCGAAATGTTGGCGGTGGCGGCGACCACGAATGTCAGTTGCGTCCATCCTGATTTAGGCAGATTAACCCGGTCATAAATCGTGTTGTCATTCCAGGCCACGCTGAATTCGTTGGTTTTCAAACCATCGGGACTGTTCATCCATAACGAAAGATTGTAAAGCTGGCCAGGAATCGTAGGGATGATTTGTGATAAAAACGCCTCCGAGTAGGGTTGGCCAAATATTGCCTGGTAATTTCCCGAATGCGGGTTGACCGTCGTAAAGAACGGCTTGCTGCTGCTCCCGCTATTGTACGTGTAGGGGCCGGACACAACATTTACAAAACTATTCCCATTGAGGGTCCAATCTGTAAAATCGCCTGTCTCAAACCCGCCGTTTTGGATCAGAGGAGCTCCCGGCTCATAAACCAACAACAAAAACGATCGTGATTGCACCGTCTGGGCATTGGCATTTGAAAACAGGATTGTGGCGCTGTAATCGCCGGCGGACAAAGCATCGGCGGCAGCAGAAAAAGCGATCTGGACGCTGTCAGTGCCGCTGTCCGGCACTGTGCCGTTGGTCGCCGAAGCCGCTAACCATGAGGGCAGATCCAGCAACGACCATGACAACACGTTCGTGCTCGCATTGATCAAAAGAAAATTTGTGGAACCAGGGCTGAAAGGGCCATTGGTTGCTCCGGCAGACAGAAAGCCGGTCAGCGGCGTGATGGAAAGAGAATCAAAAACCAATAATGAGAACGATCGCGATTGCACCGTCTGGGCATTGGCATTGGAGAACAGTAATGTGGCGCTATAGCTGCCGATCGGCAAAGCATCGGCAGCAGCATTTATGGTCAACTGGATGCTGTTCGTGACGCCGATCGGCAACGTCCCGTTGGTCGCCGAAGCTGTCAACCAGGGAGGAACATTCGTCAACGACCACGACAGCGCGTTCGTGCCGTCATTGATCAGATGAAATGTTCCCGAACCGGGGGTGAACGGGCCGCCGGCCGGGCCGGAAACATTATACCCTGCCGCAGGCTGGATCACTAACGAAAGTGGCGCAAGTGACTTGATCATCGCCGGGCCAATCGGCGTGCCAAAACCGGTGCAAAGGTCGTAGCCGGCCGCGGCAAAGTATTTATTGGCGACCGTCAGGTTGGTATTGTTCCCAACCGTGATGTCGTGAAAATTGGCCGTATAATTCGCGCTCTTGCCGAGGGCATAAATCGCGGGATTGATAAAACCCATTGTGGAGATGCCCGACGATACGGCCTGTTGATTTACGAGCGACAAAAAACCCGCCCACAAAGGAGCCGCCGCACTGGTGCCGACCACGTCTTCCCGTGTGCCGTTATCTGCCACGATAAAGATATTGTCCGCATTCATCGCCACGTCGGGGACATTCCTGAGGGTGTTGTCACCTCCCACCGGAATCATATTGATACCCACCTGGTATGATGGAATCGGGATACCGTTGAAATTGACGCCGCCGCCGCCGGCCAGTTCGACTTCACCGGTGCTGAACCCGTTCCAAACTGTTTCAGAGGCATACGAACTCCCGGAACCGTTCATCGTCAGGGTCGTCCCGCCCACCAGGGTGATATTGGTATCGTCTGCCCATTGTGGTATTCCATTATAATATGCTCCGTTATCACCTGAAGCCTGGAAAAAGGTTTGCCCCTGGGCTGCCATCTGTTGGTATGCGACATCAAAACTGGGATTATCGCCGATGCCCCACGAAGAACTGATCTGTTTGGCAATATCATCGGTAACAATGCGATTCAAGACGTCTATGACCTCACCGCCGCCCGGTTCGTTATCCGCTTCATATACGATGACGCTATTGAGATTTGTGGCCATGGAAACGACCATCTCAATGTCCAACGCCACTTCACCATTGCCGTTCCCGGCCGCACCGTTGTAGTTGTCCACGTATACGTTCACGACGTTCGCGTGTGGCAGGCTGGCGTCATTTTCATAAGTCGTGATGTCGTTGGCGTGATAACCGTCCAATTCAAACAATCCCACCGTTTGGCCAGTGCCGTTGAGGGTAACGCCGGGAACATACGCATTCCGGAAATCGGCGCCCATCAACAAACCGATTGGACCTGACCCTGAAGCAGGTCGGGCTTCCGATAAATTAAGCTTTGTTGCCAACGCCGGTCGGGGAATGTAAAAATCATCAAGCCCGCCGATGTGCAGGATCGGAACATCCAGATCAATCGACGGCTCCGTATCCGGCGCAAAAAAGTTCCGGTTCTCGGTCGGATGACGGTACGAGTGCATTTTGACGTGAAACACCTTTTCAACGGTCCCCGCATCGGCGGACACATCCACCAAAGCACGATTCGAATAAGTCCCGGTCACCGATAACCCCTGGGCCTTTGCGAAATTGACGACCGCATCATAATCCGCCGGTGTTGGACCGAACTGTTCCGTGAATTCCTGTGGCGTAAGATAATGATGGTAGTTGGTGCTGGCCGGATCCTGGAGTTGCTGTAAAAACAGGCCCAGCGCGGCTTTATTGCGCAATGGCAACCCGATCGCCAGCCTTAATTGATTGGTTGCGGGCAACTCCTGCAACGGCTGTAAATTGAACTTGCCCAGGGCCGCCGGAACGGAGCCTCGAACGACCTGCTTTCCCGCTGTTTGGGCAAAGGTAAATATTGGGAGCAGAATAATAGCGGCGCTAACGGCAAAGAAAAAAAGCCGGCTGGGAGGGCGATTCTGATTCACCCCGGCATCTTCATCATTTTAGGGCGGTTCGTCAATTCAGTACGAAAAATAATTGTCGCGGCGGCGGCATCGGTTAAAATCCGCTCGTGTCCGTCAAATTAACAGTCCTGGGCAGTGGTTCATCAGGCAACTGCGCTTATCTTGAGACCGAGAATTCCCGGGTCCTCATCGATGCGGGATTTTCTCCCCGCCAAATCCGCCAGCGCCTGGCCTCGATCGGGCGTGCGCCGGAAAATCTTTCCGCGATTTTGATCACCCACGAGCACAGCGACCACATCTGCGGCCTGTTTGGGCTGGCCGAAAAATTGAAGACTCCCGTCTATTGCAACCGGGAAACCCGGGAGGCGATCGCCTGGACCTTCAAGGAAAGATGGAATGGCAAACGCGACCCGCTGTTTGATGGCATGGAAAAAACGACGAACGATGTCCTGGCCAGGCTCGAATGGCGGCTGTTCCAGACCGGTGACAGTTTTGAAGTGAACGATGTCCTCGTGGAGACTTTCCCGATTCCCCATGATGCCCAGGATCCTGTGGGATATTTGCTGCGCACCAACGCCGGTAATTTTGGCTTCGTCACCGACCTCGGGCATATGACCAAACTTGTCCTGGAACGCATCCGCGTGGCTAATGTCCTGGTCCTTGAATCCAATCATGACGTCAAATTGTTGCAGGATTCGCGGCGGTCCTGGGCCTTGAAACAACGGATCCTCGGTCGCCACGGCCATCTCTCCAACGAAGCGGCCGCTGAAGCCACCGAGCAGCTCATGTCTGGCACCCTCAGGCACCTCTATCTGGCCCACCTCAGTCGCGAATGCAATCGCCCCGAACTCGCAATGAAGGTGATGACTGAGCGCTTGAACAAGATCGGCGCCCATCATGTCCACTGTCAGGCGGCGCCACAAGACCTGCCGTGCGCCACCCTGGAATTGTAAACCGTGAATCAGCTTCTTGCTTGAACCATCGGGCCATCGTATCCTATGACCATGCTCGATTGGAGCCAATGTCCGGCAGTGGAACGCGACCCCGCCAAAGTCAGCGGCGCATGGGTCTTTAAAAACTCGCGTGTGCCCGTTCGCGCCTTATTTGAAAATCTCGAAAGTGGCGCCAGCGTGAATGATTTTCTTGAATGGTTTCCCGGCGTTGAGCGTGAACAAATCGAAGCGGTTTTGGAATTTGCCGAGGCCAGTCTGGCTGCTCAGTGAAAATTCTTTTTGATCAGGGAACACCCGTGCCGCTGCGTCGAGCGCTGACAACCCATACGGTTGCCACCGCGTTTGAAAAAGGCTGGTCGACTCTGAGTAACGGCAATCTGCTCCGTGAAGCGGAAACAGAATTTGATTTACTCATCACAACCGATAAAAACCTTCAATATCAACAAAACCTCACCGGGCGAAAAATCGCCATTTTAGTCTTGCCGACGACTAGTTGGCCGGAAATCCAGCCGCATCAAAGTGAAATTGTCGATGCCATTGAAAAGGCTAAACCCGGCGATTACATCGTACTCAGCTGGTGAAGAGTTGCTAATTGCCGTGCGCCACCTTGGAATTAAAAAATTGATTTTCCCGCATTTTTGCTCAAAAATCGACGATTGAATCTGTTTAACCCTAAAAAACAATTGCGCGGCGGCTTCAGGTTTGGCTTTATTTGGCAGTGCCGGACATATCGACAGAGCGCTGCCGCATGGAAATATTATATTCCGGCCATGTCCAGGGCGTCGGGTTTCGTTACTCTGCGAAATCGGTTGCCACGGGCTATGAAATTGCCGGAACTGTGCGAAATTTATCTGATGGCCGCGTCGAATTGATTGCCGAAGGCATGCGCGATGAACTGGAACAATTCCGCCAGGCCATTCGTGACGCCGGATTGAAACATTTTATTCGCGACGAAGCCATCATCTGGAGCCAGACGCAAAACAGCTTTAAGGGCTTTGAAATTGTCCGTTAAAAAATGAAATACGCTATAATTGCAGACATTCACGGGAACCTGGAAGCCTTGCAAACTGTTTTGGCCGACGCCAAAAAACAGAATCCTACCCACTATGTCTGCCTGGGTGACGTCGTCGGCTACAATGCCAACCCCAAGGAATGTTTGAAGATCATCCGCGATATGAACGTTCCCTGCGTCAAAGGCAACCATGACGAATATTGCTCCAGTGAAAGCCCGCTCGAAGGTTTCAATCCCGCTGCCGCCGAAGCCGTCCATTGGACGCGCAAGCAATTGAGTGAGGATGATAAACTTTGGTTGCGCGAACTCAAATACACCAAGATGGTCGCCAATTTCACCATCGTCCACTCCACGCTCGATGCGCCGGAACGCTGGGGCTATGTCTTTGACAAACTCGCCGCCGCCGCCAGTTTTCCCTACCAAAACACGTCCGTCTGTTTTTTTGGCCACACCCACGTGCCCGTGGCGTTCATGCGCGATACGGCCGTCCGGGGCGGCACCTATTCTAAATTTAAAGTCGATCCGGCCAAAAAATACTTCGTCAATGTCGGCGCCGTCGGCCAGCCGCGCGACAATAATCCCCGCGCCGCCTATGTCATCTATGACATGGACGCCGGCACGATTGAATTGCGGAGGCTCGAGTACGACATTGCGACGACCCAGAAGAAAATCCTTGCCGCCGGCCTGCCGGAGCGCCTTGCCGAACGGCTGGCCTACGGCCGTTGAAAATCCTCATCCTTAAGCCCAGCTCGCTCGGCGACGTCATCCAGGCGCTCCCCGTGTTGCGCTTGTTAAAATCCAGGTTTCCCAACGCCCAAATCTTTTGGTGGATCGATACCGCTCTCGCCCCCCTGCTGGAGGGTGATCCCGACCTCGCCGGTATCGTCCGCTTTGAACGCCGGCGCTGGGCCTCGCCATTATATTGGCCGGAAATGCTGTGGAGCATCCATCGGATGCGTGAACAGCGTTTCGATGTGGTCATCGATCTGCAAAGCCTCGCGCGCAGCGGAGCCTTTGCGTGGCTCGCGCGCGGTAAATTCCTCGTCGGGCTTGATGACGCCCGCGAAGGCGCGCGCGGATATTATGATCTCGCTGTGCCCAGGTTATCCGCCCATACGCACGCCGTTGACTGGTATTTGTCCGTGCTGCCATCGCTCGGCGCGCCCGTCCATGACGATTTCACCTGGCTGCCGGAGCGGCCTGAAGTTGCCGCCACGGTGAAATCGAAATGGAAAACGGAAAACAAAAAATGGATTATCCTGCATCCTGGTGCGCGCTGGCCAAACAAACGCTGGCCGGTTGAAAACTATGCCGACTCAGTCCGCCTGCTCTCCCGGAAATATCCCGCTGCGCATTTCGCGGTCCTCGGGACCGCCGGGGACAAATCGCTCTGCGACACCATTTGCCGGGTCGTGCCGGAACGTTGCCTGAACCTGTGCGGTCAAACGTCCCTGCCGGAAATGATTGAATGGATCCGCCTTGGCGATCTGATGATCACCAATGACAGCGGCCCCATGCATGTGGCCGCCGCCCTCGACAAACCGCTCGTCGCCCTCTTTGGCCCCACCGAACCGCGGCGCACCGGCCCTTATGGCCAGATCGACAGCGTCCTGCGGATCGATCTGCCCTGCTCGCCGTGCCTCAAATCCTTTTGCACCTGGAAAAATCCGATGGAATGCCTGACCGCGATTTCTCCCCAGGCGGTCCTGGATGCTGTCCAGAAAAAATTTCGAGAATAGGCTGCGGCAAAGTCCCAACTCCCTCTTCTTCATCCTTATCTTCTAACTGCACCATGCGCCCGCCGGACTGCGACTCGGGACTACGGATTTTAGTGCAAAACGGGGCGGCGCACTGAGAGCAGTTCTATTTTTCATGTAGCTCAAACCTCTGGCCTGCGGGTTTGCAGGACATTCTTGTCCCGTGTTCCATTCACAAGAAAGAGGTGGCTGGAAAGTCGCCTGAACTCGCAAGCTGGAAAGCTGCGCTATCTCATCACTGTAAACGTTCCAGAAAATCTTTGTCGGCCCCATCATCATCTGGCAAATTGACGCACGCGAATTGTGAAAAACACCAGGAACCTCAAACTTATCGGCGTTGACCTCGGCGGCACCAATGTCCGGGCCGGTCTTATCGACCGGAACAGACTCGTCGCCCTGGAAAAAAATCCCACGCACGGTCATGCGAAAGCATCAGTCGTGGTCGAAGAGATCTGCAAGACCATCGCCGCGGTGTTCCGCCCCGGCGTCAGCGGCATCGGCGTGGGCGTTCCCACCATCGTGGATGTGGAAAAAGGCATCGTCTATTCCGCGAACAACATCCCTTCCTGGCACATGGTCCCCCTGAAAAAATTGCTCGAAAAACGGTTCCATGTCCCTGTGTACATCAACAATGACGCCAATTGTTTCGCCATCGGCGAACTACACTTCGGCGAGGCGCGCGGATACAAGAACGTCGTGGGCGTCATCTGCGGCACCGGATTGGGCAGTGGCGTGGCGTTCAACGGCAAACTCTATTCCGGCACCAATTGCGGCGCCGGGGAGATCGGCAATATCCCTTACCTTGGAAAAAACCTGGAATATTACTGCAGCGGCAGGTTTTTCAAGCGCGAATACGGCATCGACGCTTTTACCGCAGAGCAGCGGGCGGACCAGGGCGATAAGAAGGCCAAAAAAATGTTTGCCGCCTTCGCCGAACATTTCGCCGACATGATCATGACGGTGCTGTATACGTTCGACCCGGAGATCATCGTGTTGGGCGGCGGCGTGAGCCTGGCCTATCGGCATTTCAAAGAGCCGATGTGGGAGATAATCCGCGCGAAATATCATTTTCAAAGTTCATTGAAGAACGTGAAGATCACCGTGACCAGGAAGCCGCATATTGCCGTGCTGGCGGCCGCGTCGCTTTGTCTCGACAGCAGATGATTTATGCGGCAGATTGTCTTTGCCAGGGCCTGTGGATTGCGGACTTACAAATCCCGCCAGGGCCGGAAGGCAGCAACGGTAGTTTGCTTTGCAACTGCCGCAGTCACCCTGGTATTTCCTTTTTAAGTTAAATTTGTGAGCTATCAGGTCATTGCCAGAAAATATCGCCCGCAACGGTTCGCCGACGTGGTCGGCCAGGAACACGTCACCCGGACGCTCGCCAACGCCATCCAGCAAAAGCGCATCGCCCACGCCTATCTCTTCTGCGGACCGCGCGGCACCGGCAAGACCACCATCGCCCGCATCTTTGCCAAATGCCTGAACGCCACCGGCGGCCCGAACGTTGAGTTTGACGAAAAAGATTTTCACGCGCAGGAGATCACCGAGGGCCGGTCGCTCGACGTCCTTGAGATCGACGGCGCCAGCAATAACGGCGTCGAGCAGGTGCGCGAATTGCGCGAGACCTGTAAGTACGCGCCGGCCAATTCACAATTCAAGATCTACATCATCGACGAAGTCCACATGCTCTCCACCGCGGCCTTCAATGCGCTGCTCAAGACCCTGGAAGAGCCGCCCGCCCATGTGAAATTCATGTTCGCGACGACGGACCCGGAGAAAGTGCTGCCCACCATCCTTTCACGCTGCCAGCGCTTCGATCTGCGAAGGATTCCCGCCGCCCTCATCACCAAACATCTCGCGGAGATCGCGAAGAAAGAAAAGGTGAAGATCGACGAAGCCGCGTTGCACGCTATCGCGCGCGGCGCGGATGGAGGCATGCGCGACGCCGAATCCACGCTCGACCAGCTCATCAGCTTTTGCGGCGAAAAGATCGAGGAAGCGGACGTGCTCTCCATGTTCGGCCTTGCGGCAGAAAGCCAGATCCTGAATTTGAGCCGGGCCGTTCTCGATGGCGACATCCAGGCGGCGCTGACGCAATTGAACACGTTGGCCGAGGGCGGAAAAGACCTGGGACGATTGCTCGGCGACCTCCTGAATCATTTCCGCAACCTGCTGATTTTCCAGATCTCCCGCGGCGATTTGAATCTGCTGGAAGTTTCCGAGGCCGAAATTTCCGCGCTCAAGGAACAATCGGCCCTGGCGAGCGCGGATGCTTTGACCCGCATCCTGGAAACGCTGGCCGAAGCGGAATTGAATCTGCGCGACGCCGCCTCCAAGAAAATCCTCGTCGAAGTCACGCTTCTGAAAGCGATTGAAGCCCGCAATTCAATTTCCATCGACGCCGTCCTGAAACAATTGAACCAAATGCGCGGCGGAGGGAACTCCCCTGCCCCCTCGACCGCAAGCGGCATGGTAGGGCGCGTCACTCCGTGCGCGCCGTCTGAGCAAAACCCCGTCGCTTCACCAACGCCCAGGCCCTCAACGAAAGCTCATCAGGCAACAACCCCTGCCCCGGCGGCCATCCACGAAACCCAACCCGTTTCCGGCGCTCTGTCCGACCTCTGGATAAAGCTGGTCGAAGCCGTTGGCCGCGTCAGCCCCTTTACGCGCAGTTATCTGGTGGATGCCCATCCCGTTTCCTTTGATAAAAATGTCCTGGTCATCGGCTTCGATCCGGAATTTGAAGACCATCTCGGCCTTGTCGATAACGCGCGCAATCATACCCTGATCCAGACCAAACTTTCAGAACTTGGCCGATCGAACTGCATGGTCAAGTTCATCAAAGCCGAAGCGCCGGCGCTCCGCATCGAGATCCCCAAAAATGTCCCGGCTGAAAACAGCCCCGTCGAATCTCCCTCGCCATCGGCCCCGCGCCCGCGCGAAGCTTCCGCCCCCTCGGACAAGGCCTCGACCCCTTTCAATAAAAACGATTTTAAAAACGATCCCTTGATCAAAAAGGCCCTGGAGATCTTCAAAGGCCAGATCGTCGAAGTCCGCGCGTAAACTTCTGTGACGCCGGACGAGATCAGGGCGATCATTGAGACTGAAATTGGAAATAATTGGTCACGCGGTAATTCGCATGGAGTAGATTTAAAAGCATGTCTAGTCATACCTCGCGTGCTCAAATGTCGAAATACGTTTCCGCAGCTTGAAGGTGAAAGCCTCTCGAATTATGGCTTGTGCTTGAAGAGAAACCGGATAAAAAAATGGTTATCTCATCGTCTTCGATGAGCGCGAGCAAAGGTTCGGACGAGCAGCTTGGAGCGAAGGCATTCCAGTGTTTCTCGGATACCACGGTAGCTTTATGAACACCCTCGAAGGAATGTGATTGTAGGGTTCAAGACTGTGTGGGGGAATCGACCCTTCATTATTAGCCTGAACCGAAATTCCGCGAGGTCGTGGAGTGCGGTGGCCGTGACACCGCTTTCGAATCGATTCTTGCCAAGACAACCGGTGTTTTTTAATTTCGAGTCATGCCAGCTGTCCCCATCCCCTGGCCGCATGCACCCTTGCATCAACTCTCACAGCAAGGCACCTATTTCGTCTCCGCCCGCACTTACAATGCCCAACATCATTTCCGCGGTGCAAAACGACTGGCGGTGCTTCACCGGGGACTACTGCGGCTGACGCATGATTTTGGCTGGCAGATGGAAGCCTGGGCCGTATTTTCAAACCATTATCACTTCGTCGGCCATTCACCTGCCAACGATGCCACCAGCCTCCGGGCAATGCTTTCCCTGTTGCACGAAAAGACGGCGAAATGGGTCAATCGTCTGGATTGCGAGCCCGAGCGGAAAATTTGGTTTAACTATTGGGAAACACGGCTGACCCATCAAAAATCCTATCTTGCACGGCTCAATTACACACATCAGAACGCGGTAAAGCATGGATTAGTCGCTGCGGCGCACTTATATCCTTGGTGTTCGGCGTCGTGGTTTGAACGGACGGCGAGCGCGGCGCAGGTCAAAGCTATCTATCGTTTCGGTACGGACAAGTTGAAGCTGAATGACGAGATTGAAGTTGCGCCTGAATGGTAGCCAAGCAAAAACGTGTCACGACCGCCGTACTTCAGGACGCTGGTGCGCACCATCTCCCTGCCCTGGCACCGGCAAAAAAGAATAGCCCACCCTGGTTGCGCTTTCTTGCTCGCTTGCGTTTTGGACTGCGGCAGTCCTCTGCCACTTTCTCATCCTATCAGGGGAACCTCAGGCCGATTCTCCGTTTTCATTTCTCTTCGTTTTCTTTGTTCACTTCTGTAATAATTTGGTGTTTAAAATTCTGCCCTATGACAACCAATCACTCTTCCGGCCTTCGTTTGGCGAAAATTTCCCTTCGCTCCGGATCTGGCGCCATGCCGGCTCTCGGTTTCGGCACCCTGATCCCCGACCCCGCCGTGACCCGGACTGCCACCACCAACGCCCTGAAAGTTGGCTTTCGCCACTTTGATTGCGCGGAACGATATCGGAATGAGCGGGAAGTCGGCGAATCATTGCAGGCCGGGTTCGCCGCTGGCGCCATCAAGCGCGAAGACGTCTTCATCACCACGAAACTGTGGAATACCAATCACCGGCCGGAACGCGTTGGCCCCGCGTTCGACGCCAGTTGCCAGCGCCTCGGGCTGCATTACATCGATCTTTATCTCAGCCACACTCCCTTTGCCTTTCAACCCGGGGACAAAATGGAACCGCGCGATCAAAATGGTAACATCATTTATGATCAAGGCGTGACCCTTCTCGAGACCTGGGGCGCGATGGAGAAGCTCGTTGACCAGGGTAAATGCCGGGCCATTGGACTATCCGACATCGTCCTTGAAAAGCTGGTGCCACTCTATGAGGCCGCCAGGATCAAACCCGCCGTGGTCCAGGTCGAATCACATCCCTACCATCCCCAGACGGAACTGTTGGAATTCTGTAATCAAAAAGGCATTGTGCTGCTGGCCTTTGCGCCCTTGGGCCATGGCACA
Source organism: Verrucomicrobiia bacterium (assembly GCA_036490655.1). Classification (GTDB taxonomy): domain Bacteria; phylum Verrucomicrobiota; class Verrucomicrobiia; order Limisphaerales; family UBA11358; genus UBA11358. Next base: position 48,454 of record DASXDM010000034.1, read on the forward strand.
CGACCCGGCCCGCTTGAAGACCCAACAGTCTTGGCCATCGCCCGCCAAACCAATCTGACCCCAGCCCAGGTACTCCTCGCCTGGGGCATCCAACGCGGAACCGCCGTCCTCACCACCGCAAAAAATCCGAACCGCGCCCGTGAGAACTACAACATCTCTGAAATTCCCGAAACTGCCGTTGCGGAGATCAACCGGATTCAAACCAGACAAAAGCTCAATTCAGTGACCGAGACCGGCGTTCCAGGTTTCATTCCCCAGGGCGGCTGAGATTTACCGGGCGCATTTCCCTCGTGATGGGGCGAGACTCCGTCGAGCCCTGATTAAACTTCCCTCGCCCCCATCGGGGGAGTGGAATTGAGGGTGAGGAGGCGATTGGCTTTCAGACCCATTTTCCTTCACTTTCTTTGTCCGCATCTGTTTTGATTTGGCTATCTGCCATTGGTTATTGGCAATTGTCAGTCGCGAAGCGACGTTGGAAATTAGCCAGCTACGAAGTGGCTGGTTTAGGTGCAAAAAACACATCCGTACCGAAGGTACGGCGGAATCCCGATGAAAGTTCCACGGGCTGTACGAACAACACGCCTGCGTCTTGAAGTGCCGTGGCCTCGACACCGCTTTCGAATCATCTGTGATTCCAGCCGCTTAAGATAACCCGGCTCGCAGTCCTCCTAATTTTTCATGTCAATCCCTCGCATTTACACAACGTTGAATTCATTTTTTCATCCCCTTCGTTTCCTTTGTTTCCTTCTGTAAAAGTTTATTCCCATTTTACCAGCCTTACTCTGTTCCCTCTGTGTGCTCCTGTTCAAAGTCTTTTATTCGACAGCCTTGACCGCTCCAAAGGCGGCAAAGCAACTGTTCTTATGCAGGATTTCAATCTCCTGAAAACCGGCTTCACGCAGCAAATCGATCTGGAACATCAACGGACGCGGCGAGTCTTCACGGCCCACATAATCAAAAACGTGGTCGCGATAGCTGGCATCTTTGAGTTGTGTCAGATAATCCCCATATCGTTCCCACATCATCGCCTGCACCTGCGGATTTGAATGTTCGATCAGATCTGAGATCCACAGTGAGCCGCCCGGCCTGAGCGCGGCATACATTTTTTTAAAGACCATTCGCCACTCGTCTTCCTCGCGCAAATGATGGAACACGGCGGCGGCCACAATGATGTCAAAACTGGCTGCGGCGATCGGCAGATCGCGGATGTCTCCCTGGAGCGCCACGACCTTGCCCGTGGTGGATTGGCTGACGCGGGCGATCGCGCGATCCAACATCGGGCGGCTTAAATCCACCAGGGTCACCTCAAGCCGTGGTAAAAATTTTAACAGCTTTAACGTGTAGTTCCCCGCGCCGCAACCCACATCGAGCATGGCCTCGGCATGAGCAGTTGTGCGAACGGCAGCGGAGGCGATCAAGTCGAGCGACAACGGCGCATCAATCGTGGCCGACTGGCCGGTCTCCAGATTGGAAAACCGCTCAACGTCCTTGTCAAAACGTTCCCGGATTTCCTCTACCGTGGATTTGTCGTGTGGCGATGCGTTCATCTCTGGCTCATCCTTAAAATTCAGTCAAATTACCATGACACATTGAAAGAATCCTCGCAAGACACGATGCTCAAGTCGGTAAAAATCTCTATCCTTTCGAAAATTGGTTTCTGATTGAGGGGTGGGGGCAAAATTTGTTATCCCTTCGGCGTGCCAATCTCGGAGACAAACCATTCATCCGTGAAATCCCGTTGCCCATGGCCTGGCAAAGATCCGCTTTACATTTTATACCATGACCGCGAATGGGGCGTGCCCTCGCACGATGACCGGCATCTTTTTGAGATGCTCAATCTCGAAGGCGCCCAGGCGGGTTTAAGCTGGATAACCATCCTGCGCAAACGGGAAAATTATCGGAAGGCATTCAGCGATTGGGATGCGAAAAAGATCGCCCGCTTCAACAAAAAGAAGTTTGCCCGCCTGATGGCTGATGCGGGCATCGTGCGCAACCGTTTGAAAATTCTGGCCACCATTGAAAATGCCAAAGCCTTCCTCAAGGTCCGTGACGAATTTGGCAGCTTTGATAAGTACCTCTGGAACTTTGTTGATGGCCGGCCATTGCAAAGCAGGCATTCCACAATGCGAGGCATTCTGAATCACAGTGCCATCTCCGATGCCATGAGTCGTGATTTGAAACTGCGTGGCTTTCGCTTTGTCGGCTCTACTATTTGTTACGCCTTTATGCAAGCCGTCGGCATGACCAATGACCACCTTTTAACCTGTTTTCGCCATGCGGAATTGAAATAAAAAATCAGCACGCCCGAACTTACCGAGATTGTATACCCTCTACCCCATCGGGGGAGAGGGCCAGGGTGAGGGGGCGATTGGCTTCCCATAAAGTAAAGCTGTCAAATCCGATTATTTACCCAACGTTGAATTCATTTTTTATCCCCCTTCGTTTCCTTTGTTTCCTTTGTTTCCTTCTGTAAAAGTTTATTTCCGCTTTACCAGTCCCACTCCGTTTCCACGCGCTGTGCGAGATTTCTACGACTTTGCCGGCACAGATAGAAGCATGGAAACAAGCCCTTCCGACATGGTGGGATGAGTGATGATTGCGTCGCGCAACAGGGTATACGGCAAATTGGCAAGCATCACCATTTGCACCGTCGCCAAAACTTCTCCCGCTCCCGATCCGAACATGGTAAAGCCCAGGATGCGGTCGCTTTCCGTATCGATCAGAATTTTCATAAACCCACGCGTTTCTGAAACCGTCATCGCGCGCAAAACAGCAGCCATCGGCAATTTGGCGAGGCGATACCGAATCCCGCGCCGCTTTGCCTCCGTTTCACTCAAACCAACCCGGGCAAACTCTGGATCGGTGAACATGCAAAATGGCACCTGCCGTCCCGTCGTCACCTTGCTGCGTCCGGCGATGTTTTCGCTGACGACGATAAAATCATGCTCCGAGATGTGGGTAAAGTGCGGACTGCCCGCGCAATCGCCCACTGCCCAAACACCTTCGGCCGTGGTCTGCAATCGCTCGTTGACTTTTACATGGCCGCGCCCGGTTGTCTCCACGCCTGCAAGTTCGAGACCGATGCCGTTCGTATTAGGCGTGCGGCCGCCGGCAACCAGCAGGTGTGAACCTCGTATCTCGAATTTCTCGCCATTGCGCGTTCCCGACAGCCTGACCTCATGGCCGGAGCGGCCGTCAACCTTTGCAACGATTATGCTGGTCGCGATCTGGATTCCCTCATCGCGGCACAATTCTTCGAGCGCTTGCGAAACGTCCTCGTCCTCATTATGCGTCAGGCGCGCGTTACGGTCGATCAGTGTCACTTCACTTCCAAAACGGCGGAATGCCTGGGCCAACTCAAGACCCACGTAGCCTGCGCCAAGAATAATCAGATGATTGGGGATTTGATCCAATTCGAGTGCTTCAATGTGCGTGAGCGGCTGCGATTCCAAAAGTCCGGGAATCGGTTCCAAAGTCGCTCGTGAACCGGTGTCGATGACCACGTTCTTGCCGCGGAAGGTGCGCGTGCCACCGTCATTCAGGGCCGCTTCGATGGTTTTTGGGGCGACAAACCGTCCTGTGCCCATCACCAACTCCGCGCCGCTCTTCCGGTATTTTTCGAGATGGATATCCACCAGCTTCTGCACCATTTTTCTTTTGCGTTCCCGCACCGTTTTCATGCTGATGCGAACATTCTCCTTGCTGATGCCAAATTCCTCGCTGCGGAAGAAAAGCGACGCAACCTTGGCGCTGTGGACGATGTTCTTGCTCGGCAGGCAGGCAATGTTGGGGCACGCTCCGCCAATATATTTTCGCTCGATGACCGCCACGCGCTGCCCCTTCTGGGCGGATGTCCACGCGATAAGTTTCCCCCCGGCGCCGCTGCCGAGAACGACCAGGTCATAGTCTTCAAGTTTGGATTTAGTCGGATTCATATCACTCCGGTTGAATTTTTTTCGGACAGTATTCCGTGACAGTCAGACTCCTTTGATTTCTCCACCGTCCATTCGGACCGCGCTGCCCGTCATCCATTTTGCTTGAGGCGACACCAGGAACGCCATGAGTTCAGCGATTTCCTCAGGCTGGCCATAACGGCTGATCCCGGCTTCCGCAGGAAATTTTTTCATGGCTTCGTCAAAGGTCATGTTGTGAGCCGGCGCATACTTCTCCATATAAGTTTTGCGGCGGTTGGTCAATACCGGGCCGGGAAGAACGCTATTGACCTGGACGCCGTCCTTTACTCCGCGCTCGGCAAAAGCGCGCGCGAGCGCCACAATGGCAGCGTTGATCGTTGCCACGGCTGCGTATGCGGATTTTGGAGACTGGGCGGAATTCCCCGAAGTAAAAACCACCGATCCCTTGGATTCCTTTAGCGCATTCCAGGCATGGATTGTGATGCGGCGCGCCCCATGAAGTTTCATGGCCAGGCCGTCCTCCCACTGGGCATCGGTCATTTCGAGGAGATCAACCTGGGGCACCGCGCCCGAGATGTTCACAACCGCGTCAATTCGGCCAAACTTTTTCAGAGTTCCGTCAACCAGGGACTTCGCCGCCGCCGGCTCGCGCAGATCGAGCGGCATGGGCAACGCTTCCGCCCCTGTTTTCTTGATCAAAGCGGCGACTTCATTTAGGGCATCCCCATTTCGGGCGCCAAGAACAAGGCCGGAAAAATCCCTGGCCAATCGCAAGGCAGTTGCGCGACCTATTCCCTGGCTGGCTCCGGTAACAATCGCGATGGCATTTTTCATAACAGTCTCCTCGGGATTATTGGTCAGGTTAATTTGTAAGTAAAGGGGTCATAATGGGGTCAATCCCTCGCATTTACACAACGTTAAATCCATTTTGATCTTTAGCCAGCTTTTCATTTCTCTTCACTTTCTTTGTCCGCATCGCTTTGATTTGACTATCTGCCATTGTTTATTGGCCATTGTCAGTCGCGAAGCGACAATGGAAATTAGCCAGCCACATAGTGGCTGGGCTGGTTCATTTGCAAAAACTGTTCCGTGCCGGAGGCACGACGGAACCGGAGGGCGGAGTTCTACGACGCCCTGACACCTCGCGTCCGCTTACGCATAACAGTTAAGCAGATTTACCAGTCCCACTCTGTTCCCTCTGCGCGCTCCTGTTCAAATCCTTTCTTCGATTCTTCTTTTTTGTTCCCTCATCTGTCGCTACCGTTTTTCGCCATGCAGAAGCCCGGACGGCGCCGAGCCTTTACCCTGATCGAACTGCTGGTGGTCATCGCCATCATCGGCATCCTCGCCGCGCTGTTGTTCCCCGCTTTAGCCGGCGCGCAGGCCAGGGCGAAACGGACAACGTGTTTGAATAACCTGAAACAACTTGGGGTCGCCTTCGAACTGTATGCCGGAGATAATCAGGACCTGTTGCCGACCGTGCCGAACACCACTTTCGGCGGCGTCGCCACCAATATCTGGGCACTTTTTTACAAGCCGCTCGTGATGAAGTATGCGGGCCTCACGGGCCCGCCCTCACCGCAGGACCGGGTCTTCGATTGTCCGGCGGACACCTATTGGTATGCCAAAGATGTCTTGATGGCCGGAAGTTTTTTCCTGTCTTCCAATGGTTTATATACGAGTTATGAATACAACGGGCTTGGAGGAACCGCCACGCCTCCCCCCACCCTGCTGGGGCAAACGACTTTTCCCGGCCTGTTTGGCTGCAAACTCTCCGCCATCCACGACTCCGCCAGGACTGTTCTCCTCGCCGATTTCAGCGCTGCCCGGCCACTTTCCTGGCACGAACACCAGTTCCTGCCGGACGGACAGGCAGGCATCAGCGATGCCAAAAACATGGTCGGCTTTACCGATGGTCATGTCGCTTACATCCCGATTTATTGGGACAGCGATAGTGGCCTGCCCGCCTGTTACTACGATCCGCCGGCCGGATACGATTACAAGTGGAGTCCAAATTGAGCGTCAAGCGGTCAACTTCTCGCATTTAGAATTTGTTGCCTGGCAACATTACACCTCCGTTCTTTTCCGCTAACCTTGACCCATGATAAACGCGACCTATATCGCGGGCCGATGTTATTTCCCCGTGTCTTATGGGCTATTTTGCCCAAAAAATCTGCGCAGATCTGCGGATTCAAATACCCGTTTTTTGCGAAACGAACCCAAACTAAAATCGATCACATTCCATTCACAAAGATTTATATGCCAGGTCTTTATAAGGCAGGCGGTGTCAAAAAATCGCCTTTGTTGGTCGACAAAACGAACCCAAATCCGGGCTCCTTTCCCATTTTCTCCTCTTTTGCGTTCCTTGCGTTCTTTGTGGTTGTTTCCGCCTTCTGCCTTCTGCTTTTCCAGGCTACTCCATTTCCTCTGTTTCCTCCTGCTTGTCGCGCCGAAGCCTTGGCGAAGGCGGATCACCCATCCGTTACGCGAAGTTACGCGAAGTTACGTTTAACATGGACCTTGGCCTGCCCACAACCGCCGCTCGGTGTGTTTGAAAAGTTGACATGAACTCTAATTCAAGATAACCCAATCCAAACACTCGAAGGATTTATGACCAACAATCACATCAAAGCAGCGATTTTGGGCGGCGCCCTGGCAATGTTGGGTGGCGCAATTCAAGCCGGAGCCACCTCCCCATCCGATCCCGAACCGCTTGCTTACGTCTATCATGTTGAGAACCGTGGCGCGACCCTCCCGCCGCCGCCTTTGCCCACGATGGGCAATCTCCCGCTCATCGGCCCCCTGCCCGACCCGTTCACATGGGCCAATGACCCGCTTGATATGGGGGGCACTCGCAGCACCAGCGCCACCGATTGGAGCCGGCATCGTTCTCAAATTTTGGCCCAGATCCAAAATTATGAGATCGGCACGAAACCCGCCGTTGATCCCTCGCAAGTCACCGCCAGCTATGCCACCAATACCCTCACCGTCATCACCACCGTGGGGACAAACTCGCTCACGTTGACGTGCGCTGTTTCCCTTCCCACGGGGAGCGGCCCCTTCCCGGTGGTGATCGGGATCCAAAGGCCAGACGGTTCACTTCCATCCATCGCCTTTGACAGCCGCAATATCGCCAGTGTCACCTTTCTCCATAACCAGGTGACGACTTATAACCGGCCGAAAAATACCGACCCCTTCTTCCAGCTTTATGGCCCTGCTCAAAATACGCGTAACACCGGGCAATACGCTGCCTGGGCCTGGGGAATCAGCCGTGTCATTGACGGTTTGTACCAGATGACAAATTCTCTTCCCCTCGACCTGGATCACATCGCCGTAACGGGTTGTTCCTATGCCGGCAAGATGGCGCTCTTTGCCGGGGCGATGGACGAACGCGTTGCGCTGACGGTTGCGCAGGAATCCGGTGGCGGCGGCGATACGTCGTGGCGCTATTCGCATACCGAGACTAACAAGGTGGAAACTCTCGAGCACACCAGTAATGTTTGGTTTGCCAAACAAATGTTCCAATTTGGCAATTCCTATGTTTCCTTCCTGCCGGAGGACCATGATGAATTGATGGCTTTGTGCGCGCCCCGGGCGTTGTACGTTACCGGCAACACAAATTATACCTGGCTGTCAAATCCCTCGGCCTTTGTCTGCGATGAGGCTGCGGAGAAGATCTACCAGACGTTGGGCATCGGCGATAGATTCGGCTTCAATGTTGATGGCGGACATCAACACTGCATGTTTCCGCACGACCAGACGAATGACCTGGCTTACTTTTTGGACAAGTTCATGTTGGGAAAAACCAGCCTGAGTTCCACCATCACCACCTATCCCCCCAACTACTCGAACATCGACTACGCCGGCTGGACCGCGTGGTGGGGAACGACCAATGCGGCTTTCCCGGGAGGCGCCACGAATGCCATTTCGCAAGCGATTGATGCTGAAACCGCCCCGATCCTCGGTGCGATTTGGAAATATTAACTGATCACCGGCCGTCCACGCTAAAAGGAGAGCGCACGCGCCTTTCGATTGGGTGATGTGCTTTCATTATGGAAATTGAAATGGGAATACGGTAATCTCCTTCACCAACGATATGTCGAGCATTGGAAAATTGATGAAGCAGGCTGCCCGGATGCAGCAACAAATGGAACAAGTCCAGGCGCAACTCGCCGCGCAAACCGTTGAAGCCACCAGCGGTGGCGGCGCGGTAAAGGTGACTGCCAGGTGCGACGGCACCATCGCCGCCATCAAAGTCGATCCCGCGGCGTTGAACCCGTCCGACGCGCAGCTCCTTGAGGACATGCTGGTGACGGCGGCCAACCAGGCCCTCGGCCAGGCCAAAGAGATCGCCAACTCGGAGATGGGCAAGGTCACCGCCGGCTTGAATCTGCCCGGTTTCGGTTGATCGTTCCATGTCCGCCCTGCCCGATTCCATCGCCGCTCTCATTGCGGAGCTAGGCAAATTGCCGGGCATCGGCCCCCGTTCCGCCGAGCGCATCGCCCTGCAACTTGTCCAGACGGATAGCGCCAACGTCAAACACCTCGCCGCCGTCATTCTCCAGGCGCGTGAGAAGATAAAATTCTGCGAGATCTGCGGCTCCTTGACCGAACAATCTCCCTGCTCCATCTGTACGGACAACCGCCGCGAGGCTTCACTGGTCTGTGTCGTCGAACGCGCCGTGGACATCTTGAGCATCGAAAAAACCGGCTCGTTCCGCGGAAAATTCCATGTCCTCGGCGGCAAAATTTCGCCGTTGGATGGTGTCGCTCCCGAAGATCTGCGCATTTCCGACCTGGAAAACCGCCTGCAGCGCGAACCCATCCGTGAGATTGTCATCGCCCTCGGCACTGATGTCGAAGGCGACGCCACCAGCAATTACCTCGCGAAAAGATTGGCGCGGACCAACTTGAAGATTTCTCGCATCGCCTACGGATTACCGGCCGGCAGCGGATTGGAATTTGCCGATGAGCTCACGTTGAGCCGTGCGCTGGAAGGCCGGAGGGAAATGACATGAAACCGGCCATCGTCTTCGATCTCGGCAAAGTGCTGGTGGACTTTGATTACAGCATCGCCGCGAGAAAGATTCTCGCGCGCAGCACGAAGAAGCTTCCCGGCCTGCCTCAATCCCTGGGCAGCCTGGAACTCCTCATGCGCTTTGAATCCGGCCTGACGAACCGCGCGCAATTTTTTGCAGAGATCAAAGAAGCCCTCGGCTACACCGGCGACCTGGCAGAGTTTGTCCGCGATTTGGGGGATATTTTCGTGGAGATTCCGCGGATGATCGAACTCCATGCCGAATTTCGGCGACAAGGATTTTCAACTTATATCTTTTCCAATACGAACGACATCGCCGTCGAACATATCCGGCATCATTATCCCTTCTTCGCCCATTTCAACGGGTACATCTATTCGTATGAAGTGGGAGGCATGAAGCCGTATCCAAAAATTTATGAAGCCATGGAGAAACTTTGCGGACGTAGCGGCAAAGAGATCGTCTATATCGATGACCGCCCGGAAAACATCGACACCGGCATGGCGCGCGGCTGGGATTCCATTCTGCACGAATCACCGGAAAAAACGCGGTCACTCTTAAAACATCTATTATAGAAACCTAATTCTTCCTGGGCGGCTCCAACTTCTTCAATCCGACTTCATTTGCGATATCGTCAAATTCCTCGCGGCTGACCGTCTCAAGTTGTTTTCCGCGGGACTTTAGCTTTTCGTTGATCTTGAGGGTCTTTTCAACCATGACCTCATGCGTCTCCGCTGATCCGCCGATTAACGCAAAATTTTCGCCGGTAGTGATGCGCTTATGGCCATCGGAATCCAGTCCGACGCCCAACATCGCTGCCTTGCGGCCTTTGTTCTTTTTATTCATCCGTCAAAAAAATAAGCCGATAATGCGGCAGGTCAAGAATTTGCTGCCGGCCAATGAAAATCATCTCATCGTCCCGGCACACCAGCGCGTTTCGCTTCAACCACCGTCAGGGCCCCGAATTGCGTGACCAACGCCGGTGCGGCCCCTGCTTTTGCGCATCGGGCTTCGACAATGGGGAGATATGGCGAATCGGTTTCAACCACAAAGACTTCGCACAAATCAGAATCCGGCAACCGGCGGGGCACCGTTGCCGGATAAACCTTCGGCTGAAAACCAAAAATCCCCCCCGACACCGCCAGCTTTTCGTTCGTTTCAAAAATAAGCGGATATACCAACGACATCGTGGCCCAGGTCGCGGAAATATTTTCCTGCGCCAGATAGTGTTCGACTCCATCCATATCGGCGCCGGGGATCCGTTCCATTTGAAATGATTGGGCGGATTGGTCCAACCCCAATGTCTCGATCTCATTATGACTCGCCGTTTGGACCTCCGCCACGATGCCGCCGGTCAAAGCCATCAACAGCAAAACGATCCCCAGCCCGCGCTTCATCGCGGAGAGCGAGGCAAAACATCGGCACAATAATCTGCCAATCAACATCGAGAAGAAAAAGCAGCCGCCAAAAAAATAGCTGGGGACGCGGTTGGATGCGGTCAGATAAGGGACTAGACACGCTAACATCAGGATAAAGACGAGAAGATCCTTATGCTCATCGTCCTGGGTCGCCTTCGGACCAAGGACATTCTTGAGCTTCGAAGGGGCATTGATAAACGGTGCGACCGCCGCAATGACTGCCGCTATCGTTATTCCGTAAAACGTCCAACCGACCAGGGAGGTCTCCGGATAATACCAAAGCACCGTGTCCGGGCCGAAAAACTTTGGTAATTCGAGCACCAAAATATGCGCAAAAGTCGAAAGGTCGAAAAGATGCGATGGCGTCCCGGTCTTTTCCACGAAAACACGATGCCAACTTTCAAAATGGTGAGTCATGTTATAGATGATGGCTGGCAGGTATCCGATGAAACATCCGCTGAGGCCCACCATGGAGTTTTTGACCGACAGCAAACGGCGCAGCGCCAACAATGTCCAAAAGGCGGCGACCAATGGCAGGATTAATTCCAGGCACCAAACGCTTAAGCCCGAGACCAGGCCAAAAATAAAAAATTTTCGCGCATTTAAAACGCCACCTGATTCGATCGAAAAGAAAAAACCCGTGAGGATCGGGATCGCCAAAAAGTAAAATGAATAGCCGCGGACCTGGAAATCCCACTTCAGCAATGTCGGCAACAGGGCAAGTACAAGACTGGACCACCATGCTGTCTGTTGGCCATAAAGTTGCGAGACCGTCCGGTAAAAGAAAACCAGGATCAACAAAGACACTGCTACTGAGCAGCTTTTCAGTTGGATCACACCAACGCCAAATATCGCAAATATGGATGCGGCCAAATAGGCTTCCCATGCGGCACAGGCGTTATAGGGCTGGCCGTACATATAGAACGGATAATTGAGGCCCTCCATGATGTGTTTGCCCATCAGCCCGATGATGGCCTCGTCGCTATGCACATGGGTTTGGGAGGTGAGCAGGATTGCGATCCGCGAGACGGCCACCACCACCAGAAGGATCATGAACGGGAAATGCCTTCGCATGAGTGGTAAAGGGTAGATTTCGTCACGGGTGAAGTCAAAACGGAACAGTTGATTGAAGATTTGAGTTGCATTCGGGGGTGAAACTACGCTACTCAATAGCCAATGGGTTCACTCAAAAAACGCCGCAAGGCAAAGATTAATAAGCATAAACGACGCAAGAAGCTGCGCTTGAATCGTCACAAGAAGCGCACCTGGCAGGCCTAACCGCCAGGCGCTGTTTCAATTCATCCGTTCGCGGCTTGCGCTGCAACCGCCGCGAACGGTCTTTTTTTGCCCCGAATCTGCGATGCAATATCAATTCGAAAAACATTATACGCGCGAGGAAGCCGGCGCGTTGCTTCCGCAAATCCGCCAATGGCTCACACGCCTCGAACATTTGCGAAAAGATCTCGACCGATTCGATAAGCGCCTCTCGGGGTTGATCGGCAATGACATCGGCGGCGACACGGTCAACCAGTGGATCCGCGCCCTGGCCGATATGCAGGAAGTCCTGGCGGAATTCCAGCGGCGCCAGATTTTTATCAAGGATTTGGAACGCGGTTTGATCGACTTTCCGGCCATCATCGGCGGAAGGGAAGTTTTTCTGTGCTGGGAATCAGATGAAGACAAAATCGAATTCTGGCATGACCTCGAAAGCGGTTACGGCGGCCGCGAACGGCTTTAGCCTCTGCTAATGCCCAACCACTCTTCCCGTGTGTTGCGGGTTTGCGCGAAACATCGGCCATGAACTTTTTGCCAGCGACGCCGCATTGGTCGGGGCAATTGCAACCAAATCCCAGCCACAAACGAAATAAAAAGTTCCGTTATCCGCCATGACCGGCGAACCGGTGACATTCCCAATTTCCTGGATCGTTTCTGATATCTGGTGGTCCGGATGGATTCCCACCAGGGTACACCAGGGCCATGCAAAATAAGCATCTCCATTCGCCAGGGCGATTGGCGTGGTGTCGTTCCAGACATCCGCGGATGTCCATTCCCAGTTTCTTTTCCCATCGGGGCTAAAGGAATCGGGATGACTGTCGGTGGAATTATAGGCGATCAAATAAATGTCCCCAGTGGCGCCAACCACCGGGGAGGATTCCGAAACGCCGCCGGTGTGATATCGCCACTGTTCTGTTCCGTTGGGATTCAGCGCATAAAGATTTCCATCCATTGAAGTGAAATAAACGATGCCGTTCCCCCCCAGCGCAGGAGAAGAAGTGATCTGCCCGCCGGTTGAAAATCTCCAACGCAATTTCCCATCCGGCGACAATGCATAAAAATCCCGGTCGTGCGAGCCGAAATAGATCGTGCCGTCAACGCCGATGGCCGGCGAGGAATTGATGATGTCTCCCGAAGGAAATTTCCATTTCAGCGAACCATCCGGGTTCAAGGCATAAAAATTCGTGTCCCACGAACCAAAATAAACCGTTCCGTCAGCGGCGATGGCGGGCGAAGAATCGATCCATGCTCCAGTAAGAAATGTCCATTTCAGGTCTCCCTTCGGGGTTAGCGCGTATAATCGGCGGTCTCTTGAACCAAAATAAATCGTTCCGTCAGTGGCGACTGCGGGCGAACTTTTGATTTCCAATCCCGTTTGATACTTCCATTTTACCTTGCCTTCCGGAGTAAGGGCACACAGTTCCCCGGTGAAATTTCCAACGTAAATGGTGCCGTCTAGCGCGACTGCGGGCGATGATGCGTTATCGTAACTCGCAAGGCGAAAAGTCCAGAAATTTGTGGCGGTTTGGCCGGAACAAAAAAATGGCGCGATAAAAAAAAGCCCAATCAATACGATTCGTCGCCAGCCATTCATCAGCCAAAATTTTTCAGCTTCGCCCTTCAATTGCAAGCCTTATGCCTCTTCGGAGAGCGCCGCAGAATGTGCCCGGTCCCTTCCGTCAAAGCCGTACTTTTCATGTATCAAGGAGTAAAGCCGAGAACTTTTTTGACGGTGATCTGCCTGGCTTGACGCTTCGTCAATTGCTTTGCCCAAGACACACGCGCCGCCGGATTTGCCCCGGGACCGGTGCTGTTGTATTCCGCATAACGCGCAGTCTGGTGCGCTTCGGGCTTATTCCAATCAAACCACCCCGCCGGGACTACCCCGTCTGACATATCGCAATTGAGATAAATGGTGCTCGCGTAGATCCGCCAGGGACGCCCCAGGAGAGTCTTTACCCCCGGCTCGCCATCGATGCGGGTATGCGAAAAAACAAAGCCAAACGGCTGGTTTTGCGGCGTGGATGCCGCCGTGATGAAGCCGCCACGCAAACAATGGATCTGGCATTTTTCAAACCATGCTGTCGCCGCCCCAAAAATAAAATCGACATGCCCGCAAATGTAACAATTTTCAAAGTATTGGCGCCCGCGATTCAATAAAATGGTGTCCTGCCACCCGAGAAAACGACAATTGCGGAATACTGCCCGATCACCATCCACCCGGAGGGCGAGGGCCTGGCCGACCGGGCCTGCGGAATTTTCAAATGTCAGGTTTTCCGCCGTAAAATCATCGGCATCAATCGTTGCCGATGGTGTTTTAAAAGTGCCAAGGGGTTTGCCATCGAGGTTCGTCATGCCGGCGTAGAGGTTAAAAGTCAAAACTGTGTTCGTGGCATTCTCCCCGATGAGTTTGAAATGACATTTCTCCCGCTGCACGTAGATCAACTCATGATAAACCCCCGGCTTGATATGGATGATCACCGGATTGGTCGGGCTGCCGGATGGCACCGACATGATCGCTGCCTGCACACTCTTGAATTGACCGCTCCCATCGGCGGCGACCGTGAGGTTCGTTTGCGCGCACAGGGGAAATAACGTTATAAAAAAGGTTAAAATTCCGTAAATTAGTTTCATAGAGTGCCTTTTTTTCATCTCAAATTGCGCAAAACCCCTCTCAAAATCATTTTGTCCGGGGCGGCAATGAAATTAAGCTTTTTAAATACCCATGAAAATATTTTTTGCGATTTTTGTTTTGGCTTTGGCGGGAAGCGCGCGTGCGAACGGGACGTTCAACGTGCATGATTTTGGGGCCAAGGGCGACGGTAAAACATTGGATACCAAAGCAATACAAAATGCCCTCGACACCTGCAGCCGTGCCGGAGGCGGGATTGTGGAATTCCCTGTCGGAGATTATTTATGCCAGCCAATCGTCGTTCACAGCAAAACTACCTTTCAAGTGGATGCCGGGGCAACGTTGCAGGCCACGACTAATCAGGCTGAATACATGAAGGTGCCCGGTGATTGGTTAAAAGCCAAAACGAGCGGTGATTTCAATCCATTCATCAAAGGTGAGAATTTAACGGATATTACCTTCTGCGGCGGCGGAATCATTGACGGCGGCGGGGCAGCGTGGTGGGGAGAGGCCGAAAAAGCGCGTCAAATCAAGCCGGGCTACACCCTCCCCCGCCCCAACCTGATCGGGTTGAGCGGATGCCGAAACCTGCGCGTGGAAAACATCACTTTGCGTAATTCGCCGAAGACTCATTTAGCGCCAACCGAATGCGATGATGTCGTCATCTCAAATGTGACCGTGCTGGCGCCGGCGGGTGCGGCCAATACTGACGGAATCGACCCGGGTGATTGTGAAAATGTTTTGATCACAAAATGCCATGTTGATACGGGCGATGACAACGTGGCGATCACTGCGGGGCGGCGGCTTCCCCAACGCGAGTTCGGCAGCGAGAACACCACCGTGACGGATTGCGTGTTTTTGAACGGGCACGGAATGTCCATCGGCAGCGGGACCAGCGGAGGCGTCCGAAATGTGACCGTAGACCATTGTGTGTTTATTGGCACGCAAAACGGCATTCGCATCAAGTCCCAGCGCGGTCACGGCGGAGTGGTGGAGAACATCAATTTTAGCAATCTCTCCATGACGAACGTGGATCCGGCGATCACGTTCACCTCATATTATACTTACAATTCAGCGAAGGATCCTGTGCAGAAACCGCTTCCGCAAGATGATGTGGCGCAGCCGGTGACCGCGGGAACCCCTTTCTTTCATGATATCTGTGTCAGTAATATGACAGCGACTTGCCAGGGTTCAGCAGGGTTGATCATGGGTTTGCCGGAAAGGGCGATAACAAATGTTGTTTTTGAAAATGTCCGGATCAAAGCGGTGAGCGGGTTGAAGATCGAAAACGCGGCTGGCATTCATTTGGAAGGACTCGATATCCAAACGGAACAGGGCAAACCGTTCCTGGTGAAAAACGCTCAAGTCGACGGATTAGGCGATCGCTGAATCAGCGGGGCATTCCGTCCCGATATTGTTTTGGAGACGTTCCGGTGGCCTGTTTGAATGCCACGCAAAAGCTGTTGGCATTTTGATAGCCACACATGTTGGCCAGCACTTCAAGTTTGTGACTGGACTCGGCCAGGAGACGCTTGGCACGCTCGATCCGCACACGTTGCAATTCCTGTCCGGGGGTGCGCCCGACGTTTTCCAGGAACGCCTTATGCAATCCGCGCCGGGACATAGCGGCGACACCGACCAAATCCTTCACACTGATCGGCTGGCTGGCGTGTTCCCAAATAAAACGAAGGCTGTTGGCGACCCCTTTATGCCGCACGGCCAGCAAATCGCTGCTCTTGCGGGTGACGATGCCGATGGCGGGAACGCGGATGGTTTTGGAGGGCGACGGCTTTCCATTCATCATATCCTCAAGCAAAGCGGCGCCGGAGTATCCGAGCAATTCCAGGTTGGTATCCACGCTGGAGATGGGGGTGTTCATCGCATCGGGCGCGAGCAGATAATTTTCCGCCCCGATGATCGCCACCTGCTCGGGCACATTAAGCCCGGCGCTGATGCTGGATTCGAGCACTTCGAGAGCATGTTCATCGTTAGCGGCAAAGACCGCGAGGGGCTTGGGAGCGGGCTTCAATTGCGCAACGAGCCATTTGCGTTTGCGCTTCCACTGTTCGCGATCATTCCGGTAATCGGGTGAACGATGCCAGCGCAACCATTCGCACTTGTGGCCGGAACGTTTCAGGGCCTCGATAAAGCCATCGCCACGCTCTTCGTAGGACCAATTATCGGTGTCACTGTAAAAGGTAAAATTGCTGAAGCCGCGTGAAAGGAAATGCTCGGCGACCAGTTGCGCGGCATGGGCGTGGTCTTCGAGGACGCGGGCAAATTTTAAATGCGGACGGCGATAGCTGAAATCCACCGTGGGCTTTCTCGATTGGACGACAAACTCGGCCAAATCATCGCCCGCGCCGAGCCAGGCCAGGATGCCATCACCCTCCCAACCCCAGGGAATCACCTTTTCACGGGTAAGATTCGCAGACAAATGCCAATGGCGCTCCTGCGCGAATTTCTCTATGCCCCGATGCAAACGGTAATCGTACCAGCCGAGCGCGACAAGGACTCGCTTTTGATGTCTGGGCATGGGCCGAGTATGAAGCTGCCCTAATGTAATTCAACAAAAAACTGCACTAAAAACCATTTCAGTGCCTTTTTTTCAAAAGTTCTATTTGATCAGCGGAATGCTGAATTCACCCGGCATACCAAAGAAGAGGGCCGGAACCATAAGGTTCCGGCCTGATGTTGTTTCAGTGCTTTTTAATTATTGGTGCTGCTCAGGATCAGGAACAATGCGGGAGTTGGCCCCGAGAACACATTAGTGCCAGTGAAGCTGAAGGCTTCTGTGCCGCCTGAGGCCGTCACTACGTTGGTAGCAACAGGATACCATTGGTTGATCGGCAACGCGACGTTGGTCTGGCCCAAGAGATAATAGGTGCCGCCATTCACGCCATTGGTGCCGCTAATGCTCACGTTGCTTCCGGCCAGGCTGAAGGCGGTGATGTGAGGTGGAACATTTGGAACGATGACGCTGGATCCGACCGCAGTCAGGACACCGGTCGCAGGATTGAAGTACCAGGTCATCCCGGGTCCAGGAGTACCATTGGTGGCAGTGAAATTACCGGACACTGAAGACGCGCTGAAGATCTGGAAGGTCTGACCAGCGCTAATAGTGCCAGAGGTGACAACCGGGGCCAACGTACCGGCGTAAGTAGCGGAACCAACGATGACTTTGCTATTTCCACTGCTTCCGCTGACATCCACGACGTTCGTACCGCCACTCTGGAAGGTAAGACCGCTAAGGGTCAACGTGCCGATGCCTTGGTTGCCGGCAGCCAGGGTACCACCACTCAGGATCGTCACTGGGCTGCTAACAGTCCCTGAACCACCGAGGGCGGCATTGGTAGCAACGGTCACGCTGCTGGAGGCCGTGAGGCTGCCATTCACCAGAAGGGTAGCCGTGTTACTGACGGTAGTAGCACCATGATAACTATCGGTACCGCTCAAAGCCAGCGTGCTCCGATTAGTATTACCGGCGGACACGTTGAAACTGTAGCCCAAGCCCCCGTCAGTGATGGGGCCTGAGAAGGTGGTGAGGCCCGTGTTGGTCACGACGATAAAGCGACTCGTGATTGAATTGTTACCGTCGGCGCCGGCGAGGTTGAGCGGTCCGGACAACGTGAGGTTATTGGTGCCGCCGATTTCCAGGGCCAGGTTGTTGGTGCCGCTGGGATACTCGATGGTATTGCCAACGGTCTGTGCGCCGCCAGAGGCTAAGATTTCGCCAGTAGCGCCGGTAGTGGTCGGAACCTCTGGAGCGAGCAGGAGCACGCCGGTGCCAAGCGGGCCGGAAGTCACACTGCTGCCGGTGCCGCCCTGGCTGCTCGAACCCAGGCCGAGTACACCGGCGGTAGGCGTGGTGCCGCCCGAGAAGGTATTCTGGCCACTCAAGACGGCAATGCCGTTACCGCGCACAATAAGACCGCCATTGCCGGAGATGATTCCGTTGTAGGTCTGGGCGCCTGACGAATTATAGAACGCGATTTCGTCACCGTAATATTGAGCCTGTGGAGTGACCGGGCCATCGATAAAGATATTGGCATTGCAGACAGTGTTAGTGCCATAGAACCGCATGCGATTGGTAGTGCCAAAACTAGCCGGCTCAAGAGTCAACGTCGCGGTGGATGAGCCATAGAAACCACCAAAGAAGACGGACGCAAATGTGCCGCTCCCGTCAACCAGGAATTCAAAATTGGTATTAACGTGGATATCGCCATTCACCCCCGATGTAGCGCTGCCGGTATTGACGATTTCCAGGGTGTTGGATTCATTCAAATACACCGGCCCATTGCCAAGACCATTGTTGTTGGCCAAATAGACGTAGATGTCATTGATCGTCGTGCCGCCCGTATAGCTATTGTTCACATTCGCCTGTATTTCCTGGCCGTTATCAATATTTTCGCCGTCGTATGTGACAGAACACGGTCCGACGATGCTGCCGGAACCATTAAAGTTAAAGCCATCGACCGTGGTCACATATATCGAAGACGGCGCCACGTTACCTACCAAAGTCACAAAGGTGTTTGCGAGGGCAGCATTATCATTGAAATTGACCGGGTCACCGACGGTGAAATCCACCGGACCCACCGTTACAACACCGTTGGTTGTCTCCCAATTCGGTGTGGTGTCAACATCCCAATTTGCCCCGACTGAACCCGTCCAAGCCAGGTTCGTTGAGGCCACCAAAGTCAGGGAGGCGACCTGCGTATTAGTGGTATAGCCGAGGGCGCCGGTGATGAGGCAGGAATAGCCATTCAGCGTCGTCGCCCCGTTGGTCGCAACGGCTGGAGAAACCGTCAAGGTGGAACTGGCGCCGCTGCCAGTGACGCCGGAATAATTGCCGCCGTTGGCCAGGACAACTCCATTCAATTCCCATTGATAGGCAACATCAGCGCCTACGGCTGCGGTAGTAAATTGTACATAACCATTCGTGGCGGCAATCACATTTGCAGGTTGCGTCGTAATTGCCGGAGGACCGGAAATCAGGGTGCTTTGTCCAAAAATATTGATGGATTCGATGCCGACAGCGTTGTTCAGCGGCGTAGCAACTTTTTGATACCAGCCCATCGCTAAAGCATTGAAACCGCTGGTAAGAAAGGTGGTGCCCGAGGCGACGCCGCCCATATTGGTCACCAGATTGGCAGAGTTGGTAACCGTGCCCGTATAGAGCCAGTTGGTGATGGCCAGGGTAGTTGGCGTGGTCAGGGTAATTGTGAAAACTTCAGTATATGTTGCGCTCGTCATCGTCGCGTTGGCGCCGACCGTGACCGCACTGCCGATCTCAGCGCCAGTCGGATGCTGGAAGCTGTAGGTTCCACTGCCCGTAGTCAGCAATTCCTGGCTGGTACTATCCACACCGGTCTGCGCCTGCCTGGCGGTGATTTCATTTTTATTGCCACTATAGGTCTGCTGGCCAAAGTAACCCTGCCAAAGTTGCGCGTTATCAAGCACATTACTGGTAGTATTCACCATTGTCTCGGTGCCATTCATGCCGCCGGGCACCGGATAATTTGTAGAAGCGCCAGAATTATACAAACCAACAGCCAAATAAGCACGGCTGGCAGTATTCAACGACTGGTTCGTAAAAACAACAACAAGGGTGATATAATCGCTGTTAGACGCCAGCGTGATCGCGTTGGTGGAAAAGAGCGCCTGCATTTCAGAAATGCCCGACGAGGTTGAACCACAACCAAACAAGAAATCTCCCGGTGTGATCGAAGGAGTGGGGTTGTTGGTCGTGGCGGCGCATGTGATGACTTCGTAACTGGTGGAGTTAGGCGTCGGGGGCACCGGCGTAGCCGAATCGACCGTGCTGCCATTGTTGAACGTGTCACTGAAAAAGGTGGTCTGGGACAAGCCACTCGTTGCGGCCAGGGCCATCACAAACATCACTGTTGCGATTTGAGCTATCAGTTTCGGTTTCATAAGTTACGTGTTTTGGTTATTGGGTTAGCAGGAGGAACGGGAATGGTTTTTGGATAGACAAAATTGACTTTAGATTTTATTGATCAAGTTGAGATAGCTATCGGTACAATTCTTCTAATTGGGAAACGTTGACATCTCGTATCGGAAATCGGGTCCACCCGGCGCATTGGCTTTGATTGCATTCCATTCTGCGGCTTGAAAGGATCCAGGGTTGCTCCGGTAGCCTTCCCAACGGACATGCGCGTCGCCAAAAAGAGCATTTAAACCGGCCGGGCTGCCTAAATTTTTATGGGACATCGATTCAAAGCTGGCCGTGATCAAATCCACGCACACGCTCTTGGTCTGGTCAATGGAGGATTGTTTGAATGTCGGCTGAGGCGCCGTGTTGGGGTTGCCCCAGGGTACTGGAAAAGATCTCTTCCCCACGGCAACCGTTTGGTTTGATGAAACCGTGGACTGCGGGTAGTAGCTATAGCCCGAGCGCACCCAGAGAGAGTTCCCGTCATAGGCCGTGGTCGAATCACGACCGCAAGGCCATGCCTGGGTATCGGCATAGTACTGGTAAGTATTATCATTGGGCGGGAAATCCGTCAGGCTGGGACAATAAAAGATATTCCCGTTTTGGATTAATTTGCTCGTGAAGAGCAGGCCAAAATTATACGGCCCCTCTGAAAAAGTCAGGGGGAAACTCTGTGCCTGTAATACAAATATCTGGTAATCGTAGTCTTCCGCGTTCGCGTCGCGGTATTTGAGTTGCGGCATCGCATCGACGTTGTCACTGCAATACATGTTAATGCCGACTCCGATTTGGCGGAGGTTGTTGACGCAGGCGGTGCGGCGGGCTTTTTCTTTGGCCGCAGCAAGGGTCGGCAAAAGCATCGCCGCCAATATCGCGATAATAGCGATAACCACCAGCAATTCAATTAGGGTAAATCCTTGACTGGATCCAGAGAGACGTCGTCCAAGAGTTTTATTGTTCATTTTGTCGGGCTAAGTAACAACATACTACCATTGCCCTACCCTGACAAACAACAGGTTGTGTTTGCAAACTAGGGTGAAAAAAATGCACTCATTCCGTTTTTTGTTCCAATCCGCTTCCTTCCGTTCCGGGCAGATAAATGCCTGCGGCATCGGTCACTGCGCTCTTTTCCACCGTCCGGGGAAAGCGACAATCCGCAATGGTGACAGCGGTTATCTCGTCCTCCGGCGACCAGCCCTGGATGAAGATCGGCGCGCGGGTAAGGCTCAAAAACCGGCAGTCGCGAATATCAATATTTCTTATAATTGGTAGGGAACCGCCCTGCATGGCACCGCTGCTGGAATACCTTAAAGTCATGTGAATCCCGAATTGCGCCGTCTTGATCGTACAGTTCCGGACGTAGATATTTTCAATAAAGCCGCCCCGCGCCGGATTGGTTTTGAAGCGCAACGCCATTTCCAAGTCCGGGCTATTGAAATGGTCATTCTCCCCGAACACATTTTGTATCCCACCGGATGTTTCACTCCCCAGCGCGATCCCTCCATGGCCGGCCTGGAAAACGCAATCGCGGATGACAATGTTCTGGCAAGGGATATTGATCTGCTGCCCGTCGTGGTCGCGGCCGGATTTCACGGAGATGCAATCGTCGCCATCACTGAAATTGCATCCCTCGATCAACACACCATTGTCTGAATCCGGATCGCAACCGTCGGTGTTGGCGCCCTTCGTATCCACGGTCACGCCACGGATGGTGACGTTGGTGCAATAGCAGGGAGTCAAAACCCACATCGGAGAATTGATAAGTCGAACGTCCTGCACGAGAACGTTTCGGCACCGGACCGGTTGGAAGAAATTCGGGCGCAGATGGCCATGGTCGCCAAAGATGCGTTGGGAAGCGGGAACACCCTGGGCGGCCATCTTGACCAAACGGTTTGGGTCCGTCGGAGATCGCCAGGCCTGCCACGCCGCGCCTTGTCCATCCAAAGTGCCCTCGCCGGTGACAGCGATGTTGGTCTGTTCAAAAGCGTAGATCAAAGGCGAATAATTCATCACCTCCGTACCCTCATAGCGGGTGAAGACCGGCGGCAAATATTCCAGCATATTGGTGCTGAAACGGATGGTGGCTTCTTTGGCCACGTAAAGATCCACGTTGTTTTCCAGGTGGATCGGGCCCGTCAAATAAACTCCCGCCGGCACCATCACCCTGCCCCCGCCGGATTGGCTGCAATCATCGATCGCCTTCCGGAAAGCTTCGCTGCAATCGGTGACGCCGTCTCCCTGCGCGCCATAATGGGTGACATCAAAGTCGCGATGGGGAAATTTTGGGGGAATGATGTTCGCGAGGATCGCGGGCACCGTTGACCATGCCCTGCCGGCGGCGGCGGCCTGGGGATCATCTTTCGATGAATGCGTACTGGCACAACCAGCGGCGCCGACAATTAAAATAAAAATGAAAGCCAGTGAAATGATGAGTGGACTGTTTAAAACACTCTGCGGCGACATTTTTCCGTGAGGTTTTGGCGTGCGGCAGTCCTCTGCCGTTTTTGCATAGGCCTCGTTTTCCAAAGCGGCAGAGGACTGCCGCAGTCCAAGACGCTTCGCAAGGAAGGAAATTTTTTTGACCATATGATTTCTTTCTTTTGACACTAACGAACTCAATAAAAAAGCGAGCGCGCAAATTGCGCGCTCGCTGATTGAAAAATCATTAATTAGCTGCGACGGCGACGGATCAAACCGAGCAAGCCAACTCCTGCAGCGCCCAACGCCAAAACGGAAGGCTCGGGAGAAGGTGCGATACTGCCGGTGGTGACAACATTGAAATCAGTTATGTTGAGATCATAACCCGCCGTTTCGGATCCGGTGTAAAGGCCGAAATCAAAAGTGTCCAAGGTTAACGTAGGAGTCGTGGCGGAAGCTGTATTCACTGTGAAACTATTCGCTTCTTGAGTTGGAGTACCTGTATCGTCAGTCAATATATCGGAAACGGTTAATTGAGTCGCGCTGACATAGGTCAATGTGTAGGTCAAAGTGTAGTTATCGCTGCCGGAAAAGGCATAGTTAGCCGATTCGGATGCGAGCTGTGTAGTTGGTGTGGAATCTGAGGAATAGGCAACCCCATTCAGACCCGACGCGGTTTTCACAAAGAATTTTGAGCTGGTTTTCGGTGTCGTATTCAGCGCAAGCATTCCCGCGTAACTGACATCGCCATGCGTTTGTCCGGTATTAGCAGTCGAACTTTCAGCTTCAGGAGTCGAGCCCCCACCAAGCGCTACGCCACCGGAATTAGCGAACGCCATAAGCAGATTGCCAGCACCACCAGCTTGAGCGAAGTTGTTTACGATGGAACCACCGGAATTAAAGTTCACAGTCATCGTGATATACTGGCCTGCTGATCCAAGGGTAACCGCATTAAAGCCATTGAGCACTTCGTCCAGTTTGCTGGACCCCGCTGTCTGCAATTGTAACTGAGTATCGGCGGTAAAAGCCCATGCGTCCGAACTGCCAACGCTATTCATATTAAGATAAGTGGAGGAAAGAGCGCTGTCAGAGGTAAAATCATCACTGTAAACCGTGGTCTGTGCCAGAACGGTGCCGCCCGTGGCGGCCAGAAACCCGACGCTCACAACGATGGACTTGATTGAATGCTTCATAATTTAACTGTTACGTTTAAAGGGCCTTTGGGCATTGATTGCCTGGAATTAAGAAGAATTTACGCCGATTTTACTTTTCTGTCACTAAAAGTCGCTTTGAATATGTTGCATACTAACATGAAATTTGCGCACCAGGCCCGATTATGCGGGGGGCGCAGATTGGGATCCGCCGTAAAAAAACTTGCAAACAATTGGAGCCGGAAGACAATCACAAAAACCAGCCCTGCTTTCGTGGGCAGAAACCATACGGGTATATTCAATTAATTTTTTAACGATGATCGTCTCCCGGTCACAGACATTATCCGCCGATTCGCGGGAAAAAAGGGCGGTAATCCTGGTCTGTATCGGACTGGCGGCGATGGTCCTCGTGGTTTTCGGCCAAACTCTGCGCAATGGATTCTTCAACTATGATGACATCCTTTATGTGACCGCAAATCCACACGTGACGAGAAGCTTCACGTGGGCGGGGATCAAATGGGCGTTCACCAGTTGCCGGCCTGCGGGCTTTTGGTTTCCGCTCACGTGGCTGTCGTACATGCTGGACGGCACGCTCTATGGATTGAATGCCGGCGGCTTTCATTTCACCAATATCCTTCTCCATGCAGCGACGACGATCTTGCTATTTTTGGCATTGAATCAAATGACCGGGACGCTCTGGCGCAGCGCGCTTGTGGCGGCAATTTTTGCGGTTCACCCCCTGCGGGTGGAGTCGGTGGCGTGGGTGGCCGAGCGCAAAGACGTCCTGAGTGGGCTGTTCTTCATGCTGACTCTCTTGATGTATGCGCGGTATGTCCGGGAAGGAGCACGATATCGGAGCCGGCCGTATATACTGATGATAATTTTTGCCCTGCTGGGGTTGATGGCCAAACCGATGCTGGTCACATTGCCGTTTGTGCTGCTGCTTTTGGATTATTGGCCATTGCAACGGTTCACTTTTCAAAGTTCACCCATCGTGTTCCGGCGTTTGTTATTTGAAAAGCTCCCCCTGTTTGCGCTGGCCGTGGCGGCAAGCGTCCTTGCTTTTTTCTCACAAAAAAGCGGCCATGCCCTGTTCCCGGTCCCCTTTGGCTTGAGATTGGAAAACGCCCTGGTATCCCATGGGCGATACCTCATGAAAATGTTTTGGCCGGATCATCTGGCCGTCCTTTATCCTTATCCCACTCAAATTCCCTGGTGGGAGATTATGGCCGGTGGAAGCTTGCTTTTGGTAGGCACGGTGACTGTCATCCTGCTCGCGCGCCGTTTTCCCTGGCTTTTTTTCGGGTGGTTCTGGCATTTGGGAATGCTGCTGCCGGTGATCGGGATTGTCCAGGTAGGCAGACAAGCCATGGCGGACCGATTCACTTACCTACCCCAAATCGGCGTGTATGTGGCATTGGTCTGGGGAATAAATGCATTGGCCACGAGCTGGCGGATACCGCGTTTTGCCCTGGGAATCGCGGCGGCTATGATAATCGCGACATCGATGGCCTGCTCCATCAACCAAATCTCGTATTGGCGAAATAGTGAGTCGCTGTGGACGCATGCCCTGGCCTGCACTCCCCCAAATCCCATTGCGCAATTTGAACTTGGGCTGGCTCTCGACGTGGATGGACGGCGTAGCGAAGCTATTGAACACTATCGACAAACCTTAAAAATCGACCCTGAATACCCGTCAGCCTGGACCTGTCTTGGCCATGCATTATTTGAAGAAGGCCAGGTTGATGAATCAGTGGATTGCATGAACCGGGCGATTCAGATTCAACCTGGCGATTTCCAAAACTATAGCATATTGGGGACGGCGCTGGCCAAAGAAGGGAAGGCCGTTGAAGCGATCGATGCCTATCGGAAAGCTCTCGAGTTACAACCCGATAACCCGGAGGTTTGTTTTCATCTGGCAGAACTGCTGGCCTCGCAAAAGCAATTCACTGAAGCCATCCAGGACTATGAATTGGCCCTGCACTGGCAACCCGATTATCCCGAGGCGCAAAATGCCCTGGCTGATGCGCTGGCCGCACAGAGCCAGTTTGAGGAAGCCATCGGACATTATCAGGCGGCCATCCAGAGCAAGCCCGATTATGTCATGGCGCATTACAATTTGGGAGTGCT
>DASXDM010000035.1:0-108421 GCA_036490655.1 Verrucomicrobiia bacterium
ATCATAGTTTTCTGGCGCGCTTGGGTAGGGCGGAAAATCCCATGACATGAGGTCATCGACCCAGCCCACCACATTATTGGGTGCGTCTTGCGCGACGTTGTTGGCATTGATCGCCAGATGGTTGTTATAATCATCCGAATATATCAGCCATGCCATGACCAATTGTTTCTGGTTATTGATGCAGGCCGTTTCCTGCGCCTTGATCTTGGCCCTGGCCAGCACCGGCAGCAACATCGCCGCCAGGATGGCAATGATGGCGATGACTACGAGCAGTTCAATCAACGTAAAGCCGCGGGGCGCGATAACGCGCCTGCCATGTTGCGGATGAGGATTCATTGATTAAATTATGCTTCTCCCTTTAGAAACCGCCAGCCCCCAAAACTAGGGGTGAGTTTGACGCTCACACATTTTTCTGGCGGTTCAAAAATTTCAAAGCCGCCTGCGTGCGCGATCGTACGTGTAATTTCGTGTAAATGTGTTTCAAGTGCCAGGTGACGGTCTCGATGCTTAGGGTAAGTTTTTCTGCAATCTCCTTGTTCGCGCAGCCCCGCGAAAGTAATTCAAGCACTTCCTGCTCGCGGGGTGAAAGGTTTTGTTCGGCCGCCGGGGCCGGCGCCGGTTCGCGAAAGACGCCAAGCAACTTGCGGGCGATCTCGCTCGACATCGGCACTCCACCGGCATGGACTTCGCGGATGGCCTGCAAGATTTTCTTCGGCGGCGTTCGTTTGAGAACATAACCATTTGCACCCGCGCGCAACGCGTTGAAAACCTTTTCATCATCATCGTATACCGTGATCATCACGACCTGGGTCGAGGGCAAGACTTCTTTGATCTGCGCCGTGCATTCGATTCCGGAACGGTCTGGAAGATTGATGTCCATCAGGATCACTTGCGGTGCGGCCTTTGGGAGAAGCCGCATCGCCTCCTCGGCATTTTTGCAGGAGGCAACACAGGAAAATTCTGCCGACGATTTCAAAAGCCATTCCAGGCCGCGGCGAATGCCGGCATCGTCTTCGACAATGGCAACAGTGATCATATTAGAGTTGGGTTCTGCATCGCAAACGGCATGGTAGTTGTCATCAAGTCATCGCCTATTGTTTTTGGCACGCATCGAGCATTAAAGTCAAGCGGACAGAAACGCCACCGCCTGGATTGCCGGTGATTTCGCACTCGCCGCCGATTTGAGACATGCGATCTCGCATGTTCGCCAGGCCATTGCCGCCGGGTTCAACGGTTTTCGGAAGTCCGCGCCCATTATCCTTCACCTCGACCAGCAAGCGTCGATCTTTGATAGAGATATTGATCAATACTTCCGTTGCGTGTGAATGTTTGGCCAAATTATTCAGAGCTTCTTTGAAGGCCAGGAACAGATTGTGCCGTTGCTCGGAATTCAATGGGTAGTCGGGGTTGGCCGCGAACATTTCCAGGCGGCACCGCAGGAGCGGTTCCAGGAAGAGTTGCGCATAGCGGCAAAGGTAGCTGCCCAACGAATTGGCTGAGTCATTGCGCGGATTGACGGCCCAAACGATTTCATCCAGGCCGGTGACCATGTCGTGGCAGCGATTGACAATCCTGCCCAGCGCTTCCTGCTTGCCGGCAGGGATTTCCTGCGTGTCTTGCAGCAGGCCGCCCAGCAGGCCGATTTCAGTCAACCCGGCCCCGAGGTCGTCGTGCAAATCCTGGGCGATCCGCGCCCGCTCGCGTTCGAGTTCATGTTGCCGTTCCAAATGTTCCATGTGACGTCGCATCCGCGCCCGCATGCTGATCGCGGCGGCAAAAGACAGGATCAACACTGCCGCAAGAGAAATCCCGCCACGAAATAAAACCGTCTGGTAAAAGAATGGGTTGACGGTCACGCCGAGCAAAGCTGCGTCACTGCTCCATACGGAATCACTGTTGCAGGCCATCACCCGAAAGACATATGAACCCGGCGGCACGTGCCGATAGACGGCTTTCCGTTCCGAACCCGCCTCGCTCCATGAATTTTCCAAACCTTCCAATCTATATTTGAAACGGATGCGCGACGGGGAGCGAAAACTCAATCCGGTGTAGTCAAATTCCAGGTCACCGCGCCCGGGCCCGACGGTGAGGCTCTTGGGCGCTTTAGGATTGCCTTCAACCTGCGCCGTAAGGATCGCGCCGCCACTGATCGGAAAGACCTCTTTGTCATCCGCCCACATCCTTTCCAATGACACCTCGGGAGGAGCGGCATTCAACCTGACCTTGTCGGGATCGACCGCGGCAACACTGTTGGCCATGGCAAAAAACAGATGGCCGTCATTTCCACGCCAGCAATTTGGCTGGTAGATGATCGCGCCGCCAATGGTCAATAATCCATCCGTCAATCCGTAGATACTCACCGGCAATTCCTGCAACTCATCATTTTCGGCAAGAGAAAACGCATGTCCGGGGACCCGGGCAATGCCGGCGCGCGTACCGAGCCAAAGATTTCCCGAGGCGTCGCCGAGCACCTCCTCGATGCTGTTGGAAGGCAAACCGTTTCTCGTGGTGTAGCGGAAAAACTTTCCGTGGCTCCAATGCAACAAGCCGCCTTCCTCAGTGCCCGCCCACAAACTGCCGTCGTTCATCGGCCACAACGCCCAAATCCGCCCCAGGGAATTTTTATCCGGGGGCTCCAGCGTGACAAATTGTCCGCCGTCCCAGCGTAAAAGACTTCCATCGAGTGTGCCGGCCCAGATCGTTCCATCGGCGGCTTCGGCCAGGGCGGTGGGGTGGCCGCCGACTGCCTGCGAAGTATATTCAATGGTAAAATTGCCGTTCGAGACACACACGATGGACCATAGCGTGCCCAACCATAATCGCCCATCACGTGCCGGGAGAAGAATGCGCGGATAACCTTGTAATTGTTCCTCCGTGGCGATAGTCCGGACCTGCCCGTCCTGGAGCGTCAACAATCCGACATTTTGAGCGCCGATCCAAATCCGTCCGTTTGTGTCCGCGGCGGCACAACTATCCTGCGCGCGCGCCAATTCAGGCAACAACACATTCGTGCATAGCCCATCCCGATAACACGCCACCGCGCCGCTATGCGTGCCGATCCAAAGTGCTCCGTGCGTATCCTCACTGACTGTATTGATGAGGCTGTCATTCAGACCTTCTGCCCGGCCAACATTTTGGAACAAACGGCGGCGTACTTGCACCAGGCCGCCACGGTCATACCCCGTCCAAATATCACCATCGTGGTCTTCATAAGCGAACTGGATGGTGTTGCTGGGTAATCCATCACGAGTGGTAATCTGTGAAAGCCTGCCATTGGCGGCGACGTGGACCAGGCCCAAATCGCCGGTACTGGTCCAAAACCCGCCATCACGATCACCAAGAAAAAATCGAAGCGACTTTCGCCGGCTCATTTCAAGGTTCCAGCTTTCGGATTCTGCGACCCATTGGCGTCCCTGGCAACAGCGCATCCGGCCATTGGCCTCCACCCAAAGATTGCTGCCCCCGGCGGGAATGATCCGTTTTACGTTGAGAAGCGATTCACCATTCGTCGGGTTCATCGTCACAAAATGATCTGTCTGCCACTGCGCCAACGTCTGGTCCGTGCCGACCCAGACATTTCCTGATTGGTCGGCGGCCAATGTTTTAATGGTTTGGTTTTCAATCCCAACCGCTCCGGGGAGTGCGCCATTCCAGATCCCAATCTGGTTATCGGCGCGCAAATATAAAATATTACCGGCGGCATCAGCGCAGAACTGGGGGTGTGGCAACCCCTCCGGCGGCGTGGCCAAACGCCAATTCCATAGGCCCATTATTTTTTGACCCGTGAGTAAATTGGTATCACTGACCACAAAGATTACTTTGCCCGGCGCCGACCACAAAAGGTCATCCGGCCGGTTGGTGCTGGTGAGCATGGAATGAAAACCGTCTTTGTCCCAGGCCGTCAACCCGCCGTCGTACATGCTGATCCAGAGAGTGCCTTCGCGACCCACCATCAGGCGGGGCACCCCCCATTTGAGGGAAAATTGCGGGGTATTGGCGGAATTGTAGCTGACGAAATGTGTGCCATCGAATCGCAGGACGCTGCCAAAGAGTGTCCCGGCCCATAAATACCCTTCGGGGGTTTGGGCCACGTCCGTCACCGAGTCTTCCGCCAGGCCGTCATCCGGGCCCCAGACTTTGATGACATAATCCCGGCTCGAATCCACATTATCCACATTATCATCCGCTGCCACCGCCAATGGGAGGACGCAAATGAGAAGCGCCCATAATTGGACCAGGTTTTTGGCGGCAGGATGCACAACTCTATTATGAAACGGCGCCAGTAACGTTGCTATGAAAAAAACCAGTCCCACCGTTTTTGGGGGCTGGCTGCTACCCGTGATTTGAGTTACATTGGCTGAAGATCAACCCCTTGAATTAACATGAAATTGTCCAAGCATTTTTTGTCTTTAGCCACAGTCATCGTCGCGGCGACACTGTCTTTCACCCAATCCCTTTCCGCGCAACAGATCGCTTACGATGACGCAGGGGAGTACCTCTTAAGCGCAAATTGGACCAACGGCGCCAACCAGGGTTTTGGATATGTCCCCTGGGTCATTCTGACCAACGGCCCTGATTTCAATGGAAATTTCATCAATTCCGGCAACAATCCGGCATATGTCATCGCCTCGGTGACCAACGTCCTGAGCACCAATTACACCTGCATCTGGGGGCTTTATGCCAATGGCACCAATGGAGCCAACACGACGACAGCGTTTCGCGGGTTCACAAATCCGTTGGGGACGAACACCTTCAAAATTCAATGGGGCTCAACTGGCGCGGGCAATACCAGCGTCAATGGTTCTACCGTCCATGGCTGGTGCGGGTTCACACTGCGTAATGGCAATGCCACCAATTCGGCATCAGACTTCCAATCGGGCGTGATGATGTATTTTTATTTCCAGGATGGTAACAACCCCTCCACGCTTTACGTTTGGGACGGCAATTCGGTTTGGTCAATACCCGGGACCTCCTTCAGCAACCTGGGACGGAACAATATCACCAATGCCATTGAAGCGGAGATCACTCCATCCTCCGACGGCATTTCGTATCATCTGGTGGTGAAGGATTGCGTGCAGAATGCGGTGCTCTTCACGACGAATAGCATATTCATCAGCTCCGGCCACAGCATCAACAGTGCGGCGTTGTATTGCTATGAGGCCACTGGCGACCAGATCTATAACCGGATGCAAATCACGTCCTCGACCAATCTCCCCCCGACGATTTCCAATCTTCAACCACCCGATGGTTCCCTTTATCTGGCTGCCAATACCGTGGCGCCCTCTTTCGAAGTGGATTCGTTTAATTCAACCCTCTCCCACAGCACCGTCGCCGTTTATTTGAATGGCGTCCAGCAGAGCGGGTTGGTGTTCAATACCCTCTCGCCCACGAATGCACTGCTGGTGAGTTATTCGCCGGCCATTTCGCCAGATACCTTTTACACCACCGCCATCGTGGCGACGGATGCCAACGGCAACACCGTGAGCAATAATTACACCTTCAACACGTTCCTGCCGGGCGATATCTACATCGACGCATACGACTACAATTACAACAGCGGACAATTCATCAATAACAATACGCCCATCAACGCTTTTGCCGGACTCAATGGCTCCAATACCATTGACTACCAGATCGCCGATTTGGCGGGAACGAATAATACGGCCGGGTACCGTTCCGGTGACCTGGTTGAAACCCTGCTGCTGCCCGTTGATTCGACGGGCGACCCGTTTGACCACGCAAATGAACGGACGGATGGTTACACCGTTTATAATGTTGGGTTTACCGACATCGGAAACTGGGAGGACTACACTCGAGTTTTTCCGACAACCAATTACAGCATTTATGCGCGTGCTGCCAGCACCGCTGGCGGACAGTTTGAAGTTGAAAAGTTGGCCAACACCACCGCCACCACCACCAACCAGCCGCTCATCGCTCTCGGGCGGGTGAATGTGCCCAATACCGGTGGAAGCCTCGTCTATAGCGGGCAATTATCACCCGTGACAGACTTCTACGGCAACACCGTGGTCGTCCCGCTTTCAGGAACCACAACTCTGCGCCAAACTGCCCTGGCCAGCAGGGTTTACAACCTGGAATATTTCGCCATCGTGGCGGTCCCCGGCTCGGCGACCCTTCGTCCCTACATTGCCACCGGTTTGCCCGCACCGAATTCCACGGGAGTGGGACTGAACACCGGCATTTCTTTGTCCATCGCCAACCGGCAGACGTCCATCAACACCAACAGCATCCAGATGTTCTTGAACACGTCGAATGTCACGAGCCGGCTGCTGTTAAGCAGCAATGCCGCGGGCGCTACGATCTCCTGGACGCCGACCACCAATTTTGTGGCCAATTCCACCAACACCGTCACCGTGATCTTTACGGACAGCAGTAGCACGAGCGTGACGAATTCGTGGAGCTTCATCACCGGCACCAGCGGCGGTGCTCTTGGCGGTGGAACATGGTCCGGCATCGGCGGGCCCTCTGATATGTTTTGGGCCGACGCCATCAATTGGACGGGGGGAACTCCCGGGCCCGGCTTTAGCGCATCCTTCGCCAGCGCCGGCGCCACCACTTCTCTGGCCACAAACAATATCGTGGCCCAAAATGTGAGCATTCTTCAACTCAACTACGAGACGAACAATAGCGGCTATAACACAACTTACATTCAGGACGGAATCACTCTGACCGTCACTAATGGAACGACCGCAACTGGCACCCAGGCGCTTCAGGTCGGCGGTGCGGGAGGCGGCACTGACAACGCCAACAGCAAGCCGGTGACGAACACCATCACCGGTCAAAACGGCACACTTCTTATCGAAGGAAATCAACTTGGCAGCGGAGCGGTCAACTCGCTGAATATCCAGGTTCGCCAGGACGCGGCGGTATGCCCACCCCGGCTGGTCACTCTCGATATGTCCGGTCTCGGCACCTTCGATGCGGTGGTCGGAAAATTCTACGTGGCCCAGGGTGGTTCGGGCGCCAACCAGACCAATGTCAGCGGTTGTGCCTTCCTGGCGCGAACCAACGTCATTTATTGCATTCGTCCGGCCAACGCCGGCACCTTCGAGGTGGCGGATAGCAGTGGCGGCGCATTCACCCTGCCTGGCAGCGCGCTCTATTTTGGCATCACTAATTCCATCTATGCGGATAGCATCCGGTTCGGCAAACAGAAAGCCACCAACAATCTGATTTGCTTTAATCCAGCGTTTACGAGTATCACCACTCCGGCGATTTACATCCGCGATACCAATGGTCCCGCCACCTATGTGTCGCTTTGGTCCATTGGAGATGCTGACACTGAGGCTACTGTTCCGGATTATGCCCAGGCCAACGTGGATTTCAGCGGAGGCAAAGTGGATGCGCAAGTCAACGCATTGATTTTGGGCCGCGGCGAAACTGCCGCCACCGACTCTGGTTACCAACAGGGGACGTTAACATTTAGCGGAGGCACAATGGTGGTCATGAACCTGACCAATGGCCTCCAGCGCGCCAATAATACAGCGACCGAGACCGGTGTTGTAAATGTCAACGGCACTGCCACATTGATCAGCACCAATATCGTTCTGGCCCAGGCAGCCGCCGGTGCGAATGCGACACTCGTGACGGGCGCACTCAACGTCACCAACGGCACTGTGTTCGGCAATATCACTGCCGGTGGAGGCAACAGCTCTGTCAACCTCACTGGCGGCAGCTTGATCGTCTCGAACTTCGTCGGCACCACGGCGGCACGGCTGGCGACATTGACCATGGCCAATGGCACCTTGCATTTGAAAGTTAACGGCAGCGCGCCTGCTGCAAACGTCAATATAGCAGCTATCTCGGCCACGGCCTCGACGATAACGATCGATTCCGTTGCCAATATCTCCGGATCAACGCTGATCCATTTGATCAGCTATACCGGAGCCGACCCGTATGCCGGCTTGAGCCTGGCACCCTTGCCATTGGGATATTCCGGTACCCTCGTTGATAACGCCGGCAGTATTGATCTGAGCGTGAATACAGCCCCGATCGTTTCGCCAACTATCCGTCATTTTGGCATCATCGGCGGACAAATCGTAGTGAGTGGCACCAATAACTTCGGTGCCGGTGGCACTTATCATCTGCTTTCGTCCACCAACGTTGCGCTGGCATTGACCAATTGGACGGTGGTGACAGCCGGCAGTTTCGACGGCAGTGGCAATTTCTCGTCGACCAACAGCATCCCGACCAACAATCAGGAATTCTACATCCTTGAGATTCCTTGATGATCGATGATTACGGGTTTTGGCCGGGCAGGGGAATGATGGTGCCCGGCCGGTTTAAAGCATCGGTTCAAAATGGCTTAACTTTGCATGGTAAGGTATATGTCTTTCAGAATGTCTAAATGGTTGGTCATCTATTTCCTGTGTTTTGGAGGCCTGATCGCAGGCTTTTCCCAAATCCAATCATCGACAGGAACTCAATCGTTGCCGGGTAGCCAGTCTCCGGGCGGTTCGCCGACGCCGGGACAGTTCAAGGTCAAATATTACGGACAATTTTCCGAACTACCGGTCGGCTCAGTCCAGCCGCGCGGTTGGATCCAACACTGGCTCGAACGCCAGGCGCAAGGCTTGACCGGGCATCCGGAAGAAATGTCTTATCCCTATGATACCTGCATGTATGCCGGGATCATTGCACCGCCACAAACCACGAACGTATGGTGGAGCCCATGGTGGCCGTACGAACAGTCGGCTTACTTTGTGGACGCCACCACGCGTTTAAGCTGGTTGATCGATGCTCCTGGCATCAGCCAAAGGCGTGATGCCAATCTTAATTTTATTTTGGCGCATTCCAGCGGCACGAATATCGGAGGTTCGCGCTGGGGCTGGCCCAATGCGGTGATTGGACGCGCGCTGATGGCGCAATTTTCGGCGACCGGCGACCCTCGCGTGGAAGCCGTGATGCACAATTGGCTGTTGACCAGCGCCGATAAAATCACCCCTTACACCCAAAATGGGCGCAGCGGCGTGAATTTTGAGGAAGCATTCTACTTGTACGGCCTGACCGGCGATCCGCGGCTGTTGGAGCTATGTGACGACGTTTACAGCGGTTATCTGCACGACACCAATTCATTTTGCACCGTCGCAAAAATCCAGAGCCGCAAGCCGTTTGGTGAACACGGGGTGACGGCGGCGGAGGAATTGAAACTCCTGCCGTTGATGTACAGTTACACCGGCAATCACGAAGCGTTGCGGCTGGCCCGGCGCGCTTATCAAAAGGTCCTCGACAACAATTTGATGGCGGATGGAGGCATTGTCAGCGAGGAGCACCTGGATCCGGCGTCTTTTTATTCCGTCCACGAAAGCTGCGACATCACGGATTGGTCCTGGAGTTTCGGGTATATGTTCATGGCGAGCGGCGATGCCCGTTATGCGGATCTGGTCGAGCGCACCACGTTCAATGCCCTGCCGGGCGCGGTGACCAAGGATTTCAAGCAGCTCCAATATTTCTCGGCGGCGAACCAGACAGAGATCACCGCGACCAACAGCCATACCCCGCGCTGGCCCACGCGGATGACTTATCGCGCGGCCCACGATGTGGAGTGCTGTCCCGGCAACATCAATCGCGCCATGCCCAATTACGTCATTCGCATGTGGATGCGCGCCAATGATGGTGGGCTGGCGGCGGTCTATTATGGGCCGAGCGAAGTGACCACTTCTGTCGGCGGCCAGCCGGTGACCATCACTGAGGATACGGACTATCCTTTTCGGGACAGCATTTCATTCCATTTCAAAACCGCCAATCCCGTCACTTTCGATTTTCAATTCCGCATTCCTCAATGGTGTGAGGGGGCGACGGTCCTGCTCAACGGACAGGCCCAGGGCAATGCGCAATCATCGGGAACCTTCGCGTCGCTTCACCGGGAATTTCATAATGGTGATACTGTGGAGTTGAAGTTGCCGATGACGGTAAAGATTGAGAACCGGTTCAATGCTCAATGCGTCAGTGTGGCGCGCGGGCCCCTGGTTTTTTCACTGAAGATCAATGAACTTCGCGTGGAACACACGAATGACCCGCCGGATATCAGGGCATTGATGGGCGGACATGACATCAAAGGTTTTCCCGAGCTGGAATTTTTGCCGCAGAGCGATTGGCGTTATGGTTTTGACGCCGGCCTGACCAACCATTTGCAGGACATCAAAGTGGTGGAATCGAGCATGACCGATAATCCCTTCATCGAAAGCCAGACTCCCTTGCATTTGGAATTGCCGCTTCGTCCCTTGCCGGATTGGCCGGCGAATACCAACAATGCCTACGCCGGCGAGCCGGCCGGCATGCCCACCGCCGGAGAACGTTCAGCGGCCGGCCAGCCGCAATGGATGACCATGGTTCCCTATGGCTCTACTCATCTGCGGTTGACGACGTTGCCGGTGGTCTCTCCCGGGACATGATTTGATCGAGCCCGCGGTTCACCTTCGGAATTGGGCGTTGAATATTTTCCGATTTCCCTGCACCCAGTCTCAAAAAAAACACGCTCCTTTGAGAAGGAGCGTGTTTTTGAACACCACAAACAAATTATTTTCGGCTTACTTCCGGCGGCTGCGCATCAATACCAACAATCCGCCCAAACCTGCCAGGGCCAGAGTGGTCGGCTCGGGCGTTGTCGCAATCGTGTATTGGTCCAGTTCAGTCTCATCGAATTGATAAGAATTGCTAAAAGGGGCGGCTCCGGAGCCAGCCGGGACACCGGGTTGAATCAAGCTGGGATCCGCCAATGAACCATAGGCGGTAGTATTGGCGCTAGTGCCAGTGCTATCGATGTCGAAATCGAAAATTGTCCCGGGCGTGAGAGCAAAACCTGTTCCAAAGTCGCTCAACGGGACGGTGAGAGTGATCTGATTCGGGACGCTGGTCGAGGGTTGGTCGGAGATCGGTTCCCCACTGGCCACGGTGTCGACTGCTGTACCCCAACTACTGCCATTCCAAACGTAGTCATTAAATCCATAGCTGGTGTAGGGATGGGCGGCACTTCCATTGGCGCCTGTGGGGCCTGCCCCAAATATTCCGATAAAATCCTGCATTCCGCCGAAAGAACTGCTAAAGGCGATGTCGCGGCTGTAGGGGTTGCCGGCGGTGGTGTCAGTAGAATCGCCACCGGAGGTGGGGTTACCGGAGGTAATGCCAATGATATAATTAAAGGCGCCACCTGTTTCCAGGTTGCCACTCGGATTGACTGCGAGCGTGATATAAAGATTGTTCGCGTCATTGGCGATGGTTGCGAAGTTGATGGGGCGCAGCGCATTGCTGCTCCCCTGCGCCTGGTCGATGCCGGTATAAGTTGTGCCAGAGGTACCCGACTGGTTAATTGTTTGACCCGTTGCCGAATAAAAAACCAAACCCGTTGCGGCTAATCCGGTTGCGAATCCTTTGAATCGTTTGCTAATCTTCATAAGCTTATGGTTTTAAACTTCAATTTTCTCTGCCTGTTGGGGTATACGCGATTACTTTACTTGGAATTATAGAATGTGTATGCCCCCCAAAACTGGGGGGATGCCTTCGCCTTGACGGCATTATGGCATGCCAAAATGGTGCGTTTGCTGGGAAACAGTGATGAGCGCTTCGTTTTCCGCTGGATAGCACGGCCTAATTTTTGGCAGACAAAATCTCTGTGCCCGCCAGCATCACGGGTCCGCGACCATGCAGGTCGTCGGCATTGCGTTTGCGATTGATATAGAAGTCCAAAGTCGTGCCGATGCTCGTGCCCTCGCAAGTGCCATGGACGGAGCCATCCGCACCCACATTTTTAGCGATCCCTGCAAAGGCCCTCCGGGCCACGGTCATATTTTCCGGCGCAATCCAACCGCGGTTGACCGCCCGCGCAATGCCATAAGCGAACATCGCCGTGCAACTGGTTTCCTCCCAAAGTTCCGGTTTGTCCAGGACTTGCCGCCACATTCCGTCCGGGGCCTGGACTTTTTCGAGGCCATTGATCTGTTTTTGCAGGATCGCGATCAACTGTGGCTTCAACGGGTCATTTTCAGGCATGGCGGAAAGCGTTTCCACCAATGTCACCATCACCCATCCGTTTCCGCGTCCCCATTTGAATGGCGCGTGCTGTTTCTGCGCCATGAAATAACCGTGATACCAGATGCCGTCACTGTCCTGTTCGAGGGCGGCCTGGTGAATGATCTGCCTGGCCGTGTCATCGATCAGCGTTTGGTCATGCGTGTACATCCCGTCATGGACCTGGAAGGTCCCGCCCATGTAAAGGTCATCCGGCCAGACGGTTCCTCCATCAACTTCCGGACGCCATAAGGTTCCATCCGGCAAACGGCTTTGTTGGTGTGTCACCCAATCGGTCGCGCGCGCCAGCACCTCTTGTTCGTCGGGAGAAATTTCATTGTTATGGTCCATGACACTTTCGATCATTTCAGTTCCCATCGCCCCGCAATAATCCAACTTGCCCAGGGACATCAGTTCCCCGAGTTTTGTGCTATATGTAAAATTGGTCGCCGCCGCGCCATACTGCTTTTCCAATCCTGCCAGCCAGTGGTAATACCGTCCGCAGATCAAATTATGTTGGACGACAAACTGGTCCGACTCCGGGTCGCCCAGGACTTCGGCGGTGCGTTCCATTCCCAATAACGTGACTCCCCAGGGATAGGTCCAACCGATCCCTTCGGGCGCTTTGGCCGTTTTGGCATCGTCCAGGTTGGTGGGATAATCACCGTCACTCAGGGGACGGATTTGGTGATGGGCAATCCTGAGAACGGTCTCGCGGATTTCAGTATTGGAAATGCCGCCGGAATCTTTTGCGCGATCCTGGCCGGACACACATCCGGCAGTGATGGTGAGACAACAAAGCGCAACGAAACAATATTTCCATTGAGGATAATTCATGGCGGGATTTTGCCTGTCGGTGGAGTTTTTGGCAATGGGTTGATTTTTTAGCAGCCGGGGCACAGAGATTAGAGATCTAAAATGTCTCTCACCAATGTTTGAATTGAGAGATCGGGCAGGCGATGCATGCGCAAATTTTGCAGAGCGCCGGACAAAACTTTGCGCAGCAAAATCTTTTTCATTTTGTATCCAGCGACGCGGACATGGCGTCTTCTGAGAGAGAGAAGAGAAAGAGAAGAGAAAATGAAATCGATCGTTACAAATTATCCGGATTTTCACGCGCTGCCCAAAGGCCTCAAAAGATTGCTGGTGGTATCGGAAACTTTTTTCTTTGAAGATGCCAGGCCGTCAACCGCGATGATGACCGTTCAGAAACTGGTTTTGCGCACCTGGAAACCCCAGGAAATTGCTGGCGCCGGTTTTTTTGATGCGAACAACGCGGAACAGCTACAGGCCTGGCAATGAATTATTCGTGTCTTCGCCAAAACTGGAAGTGACTGGGATTACATGGCCGTCTGAAAAATCCACGTCCGCCTTGCCGCCATGGCGATTCGTCAATGGATCAGGCTCCTGGGGTTGCCAACGGCCATCATTGATGACCACGGAAGTTTCCGGGTTATCGTTGATGGATCCCGGTTCTTCCGCCAGCATGATTTTGCCCGCCGGATTGTGGATGCCCGCTTGTTTGAATGGGTGCGAAACCAGCGAGCTGCCACTGCCTTCAAATACCGACGACATCCCATAATTCATCGTGCCGAGCAAACCGGGGCCGCCATTGGCATCCAGTGTCATGCCATAACCCGTCAAACTGTAACTGTATAAGTAAGGACCATTATCCGGGTCTGCCTGTGCCTCCCGATCCGCATCGCTGAGGTCCATCGGACAGCGAAATAAATTTGTGCTGGCATTGGCCAGGGCGATGACGATCGGGCTTTTGATGAGTGGCGGATACAACGCTGAATTTGTCCGCCAATAGATCCAATCCGTGGGCTGGTAACCATTATGCAGTGAGGCCATTCCGGGAAAGGCATCCTGGTTATCATCGATATAAAGCACCAGGCCGGTGCCCAGTTGTTTGAGGTTGTTGATACAATGCGCCTGGGAGGCCCGTTTTTTTGCTGCCGAAAGTGCGGGCAAAAGGATTGCCGCCAGGATCCCGATGATGGCGATCACCACCAACAGTTCGATCAAAGTGAAAGCCGGCCTCGATTTTGAAGCGGGAATCCATCTTCGGATCATTCTAATAGTCGGAATCCCCGGTGACTTTCTTTATGTCCGCGTGCATGTCGAAATAGAGAAAGTTGCGGACGGTTTTATGGACCGGTCCCATGGGTACATATTGATACTTATCATCGCCCAATTGGGTGGGCATGGCGTCGGGACCGCCGCCAACCGCTTCCCAATCCAGGTCCGCCAGCACCCAAACGTCGCTCAGCGGCGCCTCGGCGGCGACTTGTGAAAGTTGGAGCGGTTCTTGTCCCTGATTTTTTTTGCCGAACGGATAACTCGTCAGATTGGGAAACAGCGGATCATTCATCCGTGTGAGTGAAAAGCAATAGGCGTGCGAGTAGCCGTCCGATTCCGGGGAATAATTCGCGTACGTATTGCCATAGGCCGGGCAAAGTAAAACTTTGGCCAGGTCGAACGCTCCACTTGTAACCTGGGTGGGCAAAGGTTGCGCCAGATAGGTGGCCAGGTAATAGGGCAAAAAATTTGTCGTCGTGGAATTATAAGCGGGCATCTCGGTCAGGTCGAGTTGGGCCGGCGCATCCGGGTTATGTGACGGGCCGGGGGGGAGCCATTCGCTGTGATCGTCCAGATACATACGAAAGGCCACGCCCGCCTGCCGATAATTCGAGAGGCATTGGATTTGAACTCCCCGGCGTTTTGCGCCGGCCAGCGCGGGAAACAGCAGCGCCGCCAGGATTCCGATGATGGCGATGACTACCAGCAGTTCAATGAGCGTAAAACCGCAACGCCAGCCACGGGTTGGATGGGATTTGTTCTGGTTCATTCGGGTTGCTGGACATATTAACAGTTTTTTTGGGGGAAAGTTACAAGTAAAAATTATGACGTTGTCAGCCATCTATTGGTATATGTCCGCAGCAAGCCAAAAAAGGACAAGTTTTTGAAAACTCAATTCGCTTCTTCCACCTATACCAGATCAATTAAGCCAGGGTGAAAGCGGGTCTGAAGATCAATGCACTCCCGACATTCCCTATCACTGCCAGAGGACAATAAAACATTAATTCGATGACAAATTCAAAGCGCTGGCTGGTGGTCCAGGTTGCAAAAGAAATCAAAACCGAATTGTTGGGCCATTTGGCGAAGAAAGACGCCGGATTGGGATGATTCGCTGCGGTTTTTCCGTTCGCCGCCGATCAGCGCAACCAGGGCGGTCGGCTCGCCTTGTTTTCGCGGCAAGGCTTTCTCGATCCAGTTCCTGACGCAAGCGGGCAATTCGGTGCTGCTGCCGGCCGAAATGATGATCATGTCCGCCTCGATAGTATTGGCCACCACCTGCTCCCACAGTTCCGGATCTTCCAACCAGTCAAACTTCCAAATGTTATTGATGGTCTGCCAGATATTGCAACCGATCCCATGCTCGGATTCCAGCCGTTCGGCCAACCGCTTCAACATTTCTACGGCTTGAATCGCGCTAATGAGGTCATCATGGACGATGACGATTTTAAAAACCGAATTGAGTTCTTTCATGATGGTGATTGCTCTCGCCGGTTTCTTAGCGTGAACCGTGCCGAAACGTTGGGCCTCAAGCTTTTATGACAAACCCATTGTTTGCGTTATTTTTGTCCCCGCATGCGTTTGTGAGGAAGGTGCAACTTGCAAATGAGAGCCCGGCTTTCAGTTGCAGGATGCAATTTGTTTTCGCAGCTCATCGGCGGGAAACAGGATTTTTCGCTGATACTTTTGATGAATGCAGATTTTCAGACGGCGCGATGAATGGCATATGACTTGCAGGAGGATTTGCAGCGTCCCGTAACTTGCATTGAAACACAAATCGTTTATGAAAACTTTGATCCTCGATAAACTCAATCCAAACGATCCGGCGATATTCCAAATTGCGGCCACCTTACAGCTTCCGGCAGCCACCTTGCAACTGCCGGATTGCCGCAGGTTTCCAACTTTTTCCCACGGCCCCACGGAAGAAACATTCGCGATGTTAAGATCGGAAGCCGAGAAATCCAAGCCAGAGGAAATCAAGAATGTATCGTTGGCCTAAGCATCATTTCCGCCTGGCCATAGTATGAGAATC
The DNA here is from genome assembly GCA_036490655.1 of Verrucomicrobiia bacterium. Taxonomy (GTDB): domain Bacteria; phylum Verrucomicrobiota; class Verrucomicrobiia; order Limisphaerales; family UBA11358; genus UBA11358. The sequence continues at coordinate 16,136 of DASXDM010000035.1, forward strand.
AAAGAAGTCATCACCCCGGAACCACTGTGCATCAGCCCGGATACGACCGTGTTGGAAGCTGCGGAAAACATGAAGGCGATGGACGTGGGAATCCTGCTGATTTGCGAAAATGACCATATAATCGGCACAATAACTGACCGTGACATCACTGTTCGTGCCATCGCCAGGGGCTGCGATCCAAAGACCACCAAAGTCTGTGAAGTGATGAGCGGTGAGATCATTTATTGTTTGGAGGAGCACGACGTCGAGGATGTCGCCGAAATCATGGAGAAAGGGCGTGTTCGCCGTTTGTCTGTTCTCAACAAGGACAAAAGCCTGGTCGGGATCATTTCTCTGGGAGACCTGGCCGCTCGGGCCAATGAAGCTAAGATTGCCGGCAGGGTTTTAGCGCGAATTTCGATGCCGACATACGTTGCCCAATAATTCCGCTGATACTTTCCGCTGACACGAGTGTTACCCCAATAAATTCACGTCTTTTTTTCTGCCTGCCTCAATAGGGTATCGTTAGGAATATTTTTTCCGATAATTCATAGCTACAATACCTGCCTCCGCAGAAGGCTTTTATCTATATAAACAATGATGTAAAAAAAGAAAACAGCCGGAAAACAGGCATTTCCGGCTGTTTGGGGGGAGAACCAGCGTTTGTTGAGGACGCTGGCAAATTTTTACGCCGCCATTTTCATTGATCCAGATTCGGCCTCGGCGGCTTTCGCTTCCACTAAAATTTCTCCATTCAAATTTTGCAACTTATCCATGAATCTTTCAGTTCAAATTTTCAATGACCGTCTGTGCTGGTAATAGCAATGGCCGTGCCGATATCCACCATCATGGAAATGCTGGCAAATGCAGGAAATCGACAGGCGTGAAGCAGTGATAGATTTGCAACCTGCAAACATCCGCAAACATCCGCAAATATCCGGTTGCAGGATGCAAAGGTTAAGCGATGGATTGTCGGGTTAAGAGGGTGGATTGTCGGAAACTGGATGGCCGGAAGTTGCGGAAATAGTCCTGCCAATCAATTAATTTTGCTAATGGATCAATCGGGTTTATCCCGGGTGCAATACGACAGTTTGGCCTGCAATTTGCACGTCTAATGCACCTCTAACGCTTGCACTCTGCATATGATATCCCCTTGAATATTGGCGCTCCCTGGGCCTTTTATGGGTTTTCATTGTTAAATGGCAAAAAGCAATATTACCCCGGTTTTGGCATCATTTTTGCAAGGGAAAAGCGGCGAACTTTGCGCTGATTTGGGTGGAGTCCGGTCAGAACAAGGCAGTCAGAACCAATAAATTAACTAGTTTATGAAAGATACTACTCTTGAACCGCAGGCGGAGTCGGAAGAAAACGGAATCAATTTGAGTACCGATAATTTTAAGCGCGACCTGCTCCTCGCGCTGACCGCGATAAAAAACGGGGATTTTTCCGTGCGGCTCCCCGGAGATCTTACGGGTACAGACGGAAAAATTGCGGATACCTTCAATGAAGTCACTTCCCGGATGGAACGGTTCGGGGAAAACGTCACGCGATTGAGAAATGAAGTAGGGCACAAGGGTAAAATCAGCGAGCGAATGCCCGTGGGTGATTCCACCGGCGGCTGGGCCGATCGGATCGAGGCCATCAACAGCCTCGTCGATGATCTTTCGCGGCCCACGCTGGAAATGGGCCGGGTCATCGGCGCAGTCTCCAAGGGTGATTTGACGCAGTCCGTGCCGCTGGAGACCAGCGCCGGGCCGTTGCAAGGTGAATATCTCCGGACCGCCAAACTGGTCAACGGCATGGTGGAGCAGTTGGCAGGATTTTCCGTGGAAGTCATCCGGGTGGCGCGCGAAGTGGGTATCGAAGGCAAACTGGGCGGCCAGGCGCAGGTGAAAAAAGTCTCCGGTGTGTGGCGCGAACTTACCGAATCGGTGAACCAGATGGCCGGTAACCTGACGGCGCAGGTCCGCAACATCGCCGAGGTGACGATCGCCGTGGCCAACGGCGACCTTTCCAAGAAAATCACAGTGGACGTTCGCGGTGAAATTTTGCAGCTCAAAGAGGCGTTCAATACGATGGTGGACCAGTTGCGCTCGTTTGCCTCCGAAGTGACGCGCGTGGCGCGCGAAGTCGGCACCGAAGGCAAACTCGGCGGCCAGGCGTTCGTGCCCGGCGTGGCCGGCACCTGGAAAGACTTGACGGACAACGTCAATTCCATGGCCTCCAACCTGACGGCACAAGTGCGTAACATCGCGCAAGTGACCACCGCCGTGGCGCGCGGCGACCTTTCGCGCAAGATCACGGTGGACGTGAAGGGCGAAATTCTCGAACTCAAAGACACCATCAACGTGATGGTGGACCAGTTGAACGGGTTCGCGTCTGAAGTGACGCGCGTGGCGCGCGAAGTCGGCACGGAAGGCAAACTCGGCGGCCAGGCGGCAGTGCCCGGCGTGGCCGGCACCTGGAAGGATTTGACGGACAACGTCAATTCCATGGCCTCCAACCTTACCTCGCAAGTCCGTAACATCGCCGAAGTGACGACCGCCGTGGCCAAAGGCGATTTGTCCCGCAAGATCACGGTGGACGTGAAAGGCGAAATTTTGGAATTGAAGAACACCATCAATACGATGGTGGACCAGTTGAACGGGTTCGCGGCTGAGGTGACGCGCGTGGCGCGCGAAGTCGGCACCGAAGGAATCCTTGGCGGACAAGCCGAAGTGCCCGGAGTGGCCGGCACCTGGAAGGACTTGACCGACTCCGTGAACGCCATGGCGACGAATCTTACGGCGCAAGTGCGTAACATCGCCGAAGTGACGACGGCCGTGGCCAAAGGCGACTTGTCCCGCAAGATCACGGTGGACGTGAAAGGCGAAATTCTCGAATTGAAGAACACCATCAACGTGATGGTGGACCAGTTGAACGGGTTCGCCTCCGAAGTGACGCGCGTGGCGCGCGAAGTCGGGACGGAAGGCAATCTTGGCGGCCAGGCGGAAGTGCGCGGGGTGGCCGGCACCTGGAAGGACTTGACCGACAACGTCAATTCCATGGCCTCCAACCTGACCTCACAGGTGCGTAACATCGCGGAAGTGGCGACGGCCGTGGCCAAAGGCGATTTGTCCCGCAAGATCACGGTGGACGTGAAAGGCGAAATTTTGGAATTGAAAAATACCATCAATACGATGGTGGACCAGTTGAACGGGTTCGCCTCCGAAGTGACGCGCGTGGCGCGCGAAGTCGGCACCGAAGGCAAACTGGGCGGCCAGGCGCAAGTGCGCGGGGTGGCCGGCACCTGGAAGGATTTGACGGACAACGTCAATTCCATGGCCTCCAACCTCACCGACCAGGTCCGTAACATCGACGCTGTGATCGCGGCAGTGGCGACCGGTGACTTGACCAAGAAAATCACGGTGGACGTGAAGGGTGAAATTCTCGTTCTCAAAAACACCATCAATACGATGGTGGACCAGCTGAATGCATTTGCGTCCGAAGTCTCGCGCGTGGCGCGCGAAGTCGGGACCGAAGGCCGGCTGGGTGGCCAGGCACAGGTGCCGGGCGTGGGTGGCACCTGGAAGGACTTGACGGACAACGTCAATTCCATGGCCTCCAACCTGACGGGGCAGGTGCGTAATATCGCCGACGTGACGACCGCTGTGGCCAAGGGCGATTTGTCCCGCAAGATCACGGTGGACGTGCGCGGTGAAATTCTCGAATTGAAAAACACCATCAACGTGATGGTGGACCAGTTGAACGGGTTTGCGTCCGAAGTCTCGCGCGTGGCGCGCGAAGTCGGCACCGAAGGCAAGCTGGGCGGCCAGGCGCAGGTGCCCGGCGTGGCCGGCACGTGGAAGGATTTGACCGACAACGTCAATTCCATGGCGAACAACCTTACCGGCCAGGTGCGCAACATCGCGGAAGTGACGACGGCCGTGGCGCGCGGCGACTTGTCCCGCAAGATCACGGTGGACGTGAAAGGCGAAATTCTCGAATTGAAGAACACCATCAACACGATGGTGGACCAGCTTAATGCGTTTGCATCTGAAGTCTCGCGCGTGGCGCGCGAAGTCGGCACCGAAGGAAAACTCGGCGGCCAGGCGATCGTGCCCGGTGTCGCCGGTACCTGGAAAGATTTGACGGATAACGTCAACTCCATGGCCTCCAACCTGACGGGGCAGGTGCGTAATATCGCGGAGGTGACCATTGCCGTGGCGAACGGCGACTTGTCCCGCAAGATCACGGTGGACGTGCGCGGTGAAATTCTCCAGCTCAAGGAAACGATCAATACGATGGTGGAGCAATTACGCTCATTCGCCTCGGAAGTGACCCGCGTGGCGCGCGAAGTCGGCACCGAAGGCCGCCTCGGCGTGCAGGCAGTCGTGCCCGGCGTGGCCGGGACCTGGAAAGATTTGACCGACTCGGTCAACGCGATGGGCGCCAACCTCACGGCGCAAGTGCGTAACATCGCGGAAGTGACGACGGCCGTGGCGCGGGGCGATCTGTCCCGCAAGATCACGGTGGATGTGAAAGGGGAAATCCTCGAATTGAAGAACACCATCAACACGATGGTGGACCAGTTGAACGCCTTCGCAGCCGAAGTGACCCGGGTGGCGCGCGAAGTCGGCACCGAAGGCAAACTCGGCGGCCAGGCGCAAGTGCCCGGCGTGGGTGGCACCTGGAAAGATTTGACCGACAGCGTCAATTTCATGGCGGCCAACCTGACCGACCAGGTGCGCGGCATTGTGAAAGTGGTGACCGCCGTGGCGAACGGCAACCTGCGCCAGAAGTTGACGGTGGAAGCCAAAGGTGAAGTCGCCGCCCTCGCGGAAACCATCAATAATATGACCGATACGCTGGCGATCTTCGCCGAACAGGTCACCAACGTGGCCCGCGAAGTCGGGGTCGAAGGCCGTCTCGGCGGCCAGGCGAGCGTGCCCGGCGCCGCCGGCACCTGGAAGGATTTGACCGGTAACGTCAATCTCCTGGCAGCGAATTTGACGACCCAGGTGCGCGCGATCGCCGAAGTCGCCACGGCCGTGACGAAGGGTGACTTGACGCGTTCCATCCAGGTGGAAACACGCGGTGAAGTCGCCGAGCTCAAGGACAACATCAACACGATGATCAATAACCTGCGTGAGACCACGGAGCGCAACCAGGAGCAGGACTGGCTCAAGACCAACATCGCCAAATTCACCGGCATGTTGCAGGGCCAACGCGACCTGTTCACCGTCGGTCGCATGTTGCTTTCCGAACTGGCTCCGCTCGTTGGCGCGCAACAAGGCGCCATCTACCAGATGGAGATGGGCGAGAGTAATAAATGGAATTTGAGCCTCCTGGCCGGTTACGCGATGCGCTCGGGCCAACCCGCCCGCATCATGGTCGGCGAAGGCCTGGTCGGACAATGTGCCGTCGAGAAACAAAGCATCTTATTGACGGACATCAAAACAGATTACACCCACATCTCCTCCAGCCTCGCGGAGGCGCGACCGGCCACCATCGTCGTGCTGCCGGTGCTGTTTGAAGGACAGACCAAGGCAGTCATCGAATTGGCTTCGCTGACGCCGTTCAATGTCACCCACTTGACGTTCCTCGAACAGCTTACCCAATCCATCGGCGTGGTGCTCAATACCATTGAGGCGACGATGCGCACAGAAAATCTCCTGCAACAATCCCAACAGCTCACCGTCGAATTGCAGTCGCAACAAAAGGAATTGCAGCAGACGAACGAAGAATTGGCGCAAAAAGCGCGGCAATTGGCCGAGCAAAACGTGGAAGTGGAGCGCAAGAGCCAGGAAGTCGAGCAAGCCCGCCGCGCGCTCGAGGAAAAAGCGGCGGAATTGGCGCTTACTTCCAAGTATAAATCGGAATTTTTGGCGAACATGTCCCATGAATTGCGCACGCCGCTGAATTCCATCCTGATTCTCGGCCAGCAGTTGGCGGAAAACTCCTCGAAAAACCTCACCGGGAAACAAGTGGAGTTCGCGCGCAACATCTATTCATCCGGTTCAGATCTGCTCAACCTCATCACCGACATCCTGGACCTTTCCAAGATCGAATCCGGAACAGTCACCGTCGATGCCGAAGAGGTTGGGTTCGTCTCCCTGCGCGATTCTGTGGAACGCAACTTCCGCCACGTGGCCGAATCCAAGAATCTTCCCTTCAACATCGAATTCGATCCGGGACTGCCGCGCGCGATGACGACCGATCCGAAGCGCTTGCAGCAAATCTTAAAAAATCTGCTGTCCAATGCGTTTAAATTCACCGCGCATGGGCATATCACGGTCCGCGTGGCGTCAGCGATGGGAGGATGGAGCACAGAACATTCCGTTCTGTCGCGCACCCAAAATATTATTGCGTTCGAGATCAGGGACACGGGCATCGGGATCGCGCCCGAAAAACAAAAGCTGATCTTCGAAGCCTTCCAGCAGGCGGACGCCGGCACGAGCCGCAAATACGGCGGCACCGGCCTGGGCCTGGCGATTTCGCGCGAACTGGCCACGCTGCTCGGCGGAGAAATCAAGCTGATCAGCACGTTGGGTGAAGGCAGTTCCTTCACTTTATACCTGCCGCTGACGTACCAGGGCGGAACGGCGACCATTTCCCGTCCGCCGACATCGATGCCGGTGGCGTTGCCGCCGCCGCGCGAGGAAAACATCCCGGACGACCGGGATACCATCCAGACCGGCGACGATGTCTTATTGATCGTTGAAGATGATCCGCATTATGCGCGCGTGTTGGTTGGCCTGGCGCGTGACAAGGGTTTCAAAGCCCTATCCGCGACCCGCGGCCATACGGCCGTTTCGCTGGCCCGGCAATATCTGCCAACGGCCATCACCCTGGACATTTTCCTGCCCGATATGCTTGGCTGGACGGTTTTGAATAATTTGAAGCTGGACCCGGCCACGCGCCATATCCCCGTTCAAATCATTTCCATCGAGGAAGAGCGCCAGCACGGCCTTTCGCACGGCGCCTTTTCCTACATCATCAAGCCGGCGACGCAGGAAGGACTCGAGCAATGTTTCGAACGCATCAAATCCTTTGTCCGCCCGCGCACCAAACGCCTGCTCGTCGTGGAAGACAATGAAGTGGAGCGCGCCAGCGTGGTGGAATTGCTCATGCACGATGATATCAAAATCGAGACGGTCGGCACGGGCTCCGAGGCATTCGAAAAACTCATGGACAATCAATTTGATTGCTGCGTGCTCGACCTGCGTTTGCCCGACATGTCCGGCTACTCCCTCCTGGAAAGGATGCAGAATGAGCCGGGCTTGCGCGACGTGCCCGTCGTCGTCTTTACGGGAAAAGAACTGGAAGCCAAGGAGGAAAAACAATTGCGGGCGATGGCCAAGAGCATCGTGCTCAAAGACGTGCAATCACCCGAGCGCTTGTTCGATGAGACCGCGCTCTTTTTGCACCGGGTTGTCGCCGGCTTGCCCGAGGCGAAACGCGAAATGCTCGCGCGCCTGCATAACTCAAACGAGGCGTTGCACGGGCGCAAGGCGCTCGTGGTTGACGATGACGTCCGCAACATCTTTGCGCTCACCACCGTCCTGGAAAACCATGACATGGATATCCTCAGCGCCACCAATGGGCGCCAGGCCATTGAGATCATCAAGAACACTCCCGATATCAGCGTGGTGCTCATGGATATCATGATGCCGGGAATGGATGGATATGAAACGCTGCGGGAGATCCGGAAGATCCCCGAGTTCCGTTCGCTGCCCATCCTCGCGCTCACCGCCAAGGCGATGAAAGGTGACCGTGAAAAATGCCTGGAAGCCGGCGCGTCAGATTATATCGCCAAACCGGTGAATACCGACCAATTGGTTTCGCTATTGCGGGTTTGGCTTTATCGCTGAAGAAAAAACAAAGTTCACTTTGAATATCGAGAAATTCAACGCTGCCGGCGCCGAAAGAGATCCTGATCGCAAAGTCAGTTTGGCGCCCAATTTGATTTGGCCGCCATCTTATGTGATACTCATCAACAGTATCATTGGGCAATTTGAGGTATGCCGGAATAAGGAGTTTTCGTCGTGCAAATAGAAGAGCAAGAGAAAAACAAAGTGGTTGAGGTACCTCCCATAGCCGGGACGAGGCCGGCTGTGGAGATAGTCAGCATCCTACTGGTCGATGACGAAAAACGGAACCTTGACGCGTTGGAAACCATTCTCACGCTGCCGGATCTGCGGCTCATCCGGGCGCAGAGCGCCGAAGATGCGCTCATGGCCGTGATGAATAACGAATTCGCCTGTATCGTGCTTGATATCCAGATGCCGGTGATGAGCGGCCTGGAGCTGGCGCGCCTCATCAAGACCCGCAAGCGTAATGAACACATCCCGATCATTTTCCTGACCGCCTATTTCCTGGAAGAACGGGACGTCCTGCACGGCTATGGCGTGGGCGCCGTCGATTATTTGACCAAGCCAATCAATCCCCAGATCCTGAGATCGAAAGTGGGGGTGTTCGTTGATCTGTTTCGTGCTGCGCGCGCACTGACGGCAGCGAATGCATCACTCGAATTTGAGGTTGGCCAGCGTAAACACGCCGAAGAAGCCTTGCGATTATCCAACAACGAGTTGGAGGTGCGCGTCCAGCAGCGCGTGGAGGAATTGAATTTTGCTGAAAAGCGCTACCGCCAGGTCGTCCGGAACCTTCCCGCCGCCGTCTATGTGACCGACGCCGAGGGCAGGGTGACATTGTATAATGATGCGGCGTCAAATCTATGGGGACGCGAGCCGGAACTTGGAAAAGAGCTTTGGTGTGGCTCTTACAAAATTTTCAATCCGGACGGAAGCGAATTGCCTCTCGATGAATGTCCCATGGCCCTGACGTTAAAGAGCGGACACCCCATGCGCGACCGGGAAATCATCATTGAACGACCTGATGGAACACGCCGCAATATCCTGCCCCACCCGGAACCGTTGCATGATGCCAATGGAAAAATTGTGGGCGCCATCAACATGCTCATGGATATCACCGAGCGAAAAAGCTCGGAGGAAGCCGCGCGCAGGCTGGCCGCGATCGTCGCAACCTCGGATGACGCCATCATCAGCAAAGACCTCAACGGCATCATCACTAGTTGGAATAAAAGCGCCACGCATCTTTTCGGCTACACTGCGGAAGAGGTGATCGGCAAATCCATCACTCTCTTGATTCCGCCGGAACGGCTCGACGAGGAGGTGCATATCCTGGGTAGCATCCGCAGGGGCGAACCGGTGCATCACATCGAAACCATCCGGCGTAGAAAGGACGGTGCGCTGGTGGAAATCTCGCTGACAGTTTCGCCGATCAAAAATACCAATGGAAAGATTGTCGGGGCTTCCAAGATCGCGCGCGACATCACCAAGCGCAAACACGATGAAATGCGGCAGCAGGCGCTTTATGAATTGGTCGCCACCGTGAATCAGGTGTCGTCGCAGGAAGAACTATATGAGGCGGCTCTCAAGGCGATTTTCCGGTGCCAGGGCGCGGATCGCGCATCGATCCTGTTATGTGATTCCGCCGGGGTCATGCGTTTCACCACCTGGCAGGGCCTTTCGGACGAATACCGCCATGCGGTGGAAGGCCATTCGCCCTGGAAAAAGGACGAAACAGCGCAACCGGTTTTCCTTTCTGACATTGATCAGGCAAATTTGGATGAAAATCTGCGCTCCATCGTCAAACGAGAAGGCATCCAGGCCCTTGCCTTTATTCCCATTACCTACAATACCCGGTTGCTTGGCAAATTCATGGTTTACTTCAACAGACCGCATGAGTTCGCGCCCGAAGATTTACATTCGGCGCAAACCATCGCCTCGCAGATCGCCTCTTCGATTGAACGCCAGCGCGTGCTGCAGGAATTAAAAAAGGCGCACGATGAAACGCTGGCTGCATCCCGCGCCAAAGACGATTTTCTGGCCACGTTAAGCCATGAATTGCGCACACCGCTAAATCCCATATTGCTGGCGGCCAGCGATGCCGCCACCAATTTGAAATTGCCTCCGGCGGTCCGCGCCGATTTTGAAATGGTCCGTAAGAACGTTGAGTTGGAAGCAAGGTTGATCGACGATCTGCTCGACCTGACCCGCGTCACCCGCGGCAAAATCATTCTTGAAAAGAAGCTGCTCGATCTCCATGCCGTCCTCAAAGATGCCATTGCCAACGTCCAGGAGGAGATCAAGCAGCGGGAAATCATTCTGGCGATAAAATTTGGCGCCATGAGCCGTGCCGTCTATGCGGACGGCGTCCGGTTGCAACAAGTCTTCTGGAATCTGCTCAAAAATGCCGTCAAATTTACGCCCCCGCGCGGCCGGATCACTGTCGAAACCGCGATCTCCGGCGATGATAAAATTCAGGTTAATATCATCGATACGGGGATCGGCATGAGTCCGCAGGAGCTCAAGCGCATTTTCAACGCGTTTTCCCAGGGCGACCATGCGAGCGACTCTGCGCACCGTTTTGGCGGACTGGGACTGGGGCTGGCTATTTCGCAAAAACTCGTTGAATTTCATTCGGGCCGGATTGTTGCGCAAAGTGAGGGACGCGATAAGGGCGCGGTCTTTACCGTTGAATTGCCTTTGGCGTCCCGGGCCGAAATCAACGGAAATGGGATGGCCCCGGATCAAATGACGGATACTACTTTAGCCATGTCGGCCAAGGGCGTGCGCATCTTGCTCGTGGAAGATCATGAGCCTACCCGCAACACCCTGGCACAATTGCTTTCGCGCCGCTCTTATGAGGTCGTGACGGCGGCTTCCCTCGCCGAAGCGCGGGCGCTGGCGGAAAAACAGGATTTTAACCTGCTGATTTCAGACATCGGCCTGCCCGATGGCAGCGGCTATGATCTGATGATTGAAATGGGCAAGAAAAGTTCCATCCGCGGCATTGCGCTTACCGGTTATGGGATGGAGCAGGACCTGGCGCGCAGCCAGGACGCCGGGTTCGTTGCTCACTTGACCAAACCCATTCACATCCAATCACTGGAAATGGCACTGAATGCCACGCGGGCGCTAAAGAAATAATCGACTCTGGATAATGTGTGTCAGGGGGGGAAGGGGCTAACGTGTCGGCTTTGAATCTTCGGATAATGGAAAAATTTCAATGGGCCATTCTTCTTGTTCGCGCTGCTTTTCGTCCGGCGATGGATAATCCCGCGGAATCTTTTGTTCGGACCGCCTTTTGGGCGGCGGCGCGACGATCTGAAGAACTCCGGCGCTGTGCGGCATCATGCGCCTGGCGTGAGATGGCCCGGCTTGAACCGGCCTGACGGCCTTCGCGGCGCAATGCGCCGAGCGTGGCCTTTGATCGCCGTCTGGAAACACGGCGGTTCTTATGGTGCTGGCCTTTTTCGAAATCGCGCTCCGCCTGGCGGCGTACTTTTCCGGAAAATCGTCCTCGTGAAGGCGGCGCTAATCCTACTCCTGCGCGCCGGGCTTTTGACAAACCGATGGCGATGGCTTGTTTGGCCGACCTTGCGCCGTGCTTTCCCTTACGGATATGATGAAACTCCTCGCGCACAAATTCACCCGCCTGCGTGGAGGGAGATTTTCCCTGGCGTTCATCTTTGCGCGCCCGCTTGATTGTTGATTGTTTTGGCATAAATCTCATTTAGCCCGATTCATGCCAACCATTTCAACCACGGCAAGGTCTTTCTGCGAATACAGAATGCCCGCTCACGATGAAGGGCTGGCCTGCCCTGGAGATTGTGCCGGAGCTGGTGACGGCGGCGGAGGAGTGGGGAAGAAGGCGCTATCCTGGTCTTTCCTTTTCTGTGACTTTTGTTTTTCAGGAATGTCCGTATGCACCCAGGAGAAAAAGAGAATTTTGCGATAATAGTTATAAGATTTTCCGACCATCGGGCCGCTGGAATAAAAATGCTTCCGCGACCTGTAATCATAGGCCAACAAGGCGATTTTGGTCGTGGAGTTCTGTTTTTCAGATTTGTAAAAAGCCAGTTCGGGAATTTGTAAGGAGCCGGACAACGGAACCGGGACGCCCATGTTAGGGATCCCAAAAAGTGAGGTTGAATAATCGATCGAAAGCGCACCCGCGCGGGCTTCCACCACGATATCGCTGTTGGTGATATTATCGACCAACAACGCGCCCGCCGAACTCAAGGCATCGCGGATGTCTCCGAAAGCATATTTTTGGTCATAACTTTCAAAGTAATCCGCATCCACGAAGATTTTTTTATTTGCGAAGATGGATAAATCAACATTGGTCATCGCCCGATCATCGGCGGTGCTCAATAAGAGTTGTTCGGTGGCCGAACGCGCCGGGTTGGTGACACTGTTTGAAGCGCAGCCCCCGGCGAACAGCGCCAGCATTAAAAAGGCGATGACAAATGAGCCTTTGGTTAAAACGCGAATTTCTTGACGGTGATCTTTCATCGCCCGCATCCTTTGCAACTATTGTGCCATGGAGGCGATCATTCCGCTTGGGAGTGTAAAAAACTTTTACATATCCCGAAGGCGTAATTTGTTAAAACAATTTACAAAATTTTCACGTTTATAATATTCGTGAAACGAAGAATGGCAAAGGGTGGCGGAGTTTATGCAAATTGCAGCAACCTCAATTGCAATTCGCGCCAAAACCCGGGAGGAAAAGGGCCAAATCATTCATACATTGGCCTTAAATCTGATTGGCACTTTTAATGTTAGTCAAACCGCGATGAAAATGGAGGAAACAATTCAGTGCCCCAAGTGGCATTGTGCGCGGACGAAGCCGAAGCACGAGCATATCGCTGCGGCCAATCTGCAAAAAAATCTTCAGCTGGAAGTTTTTCTTCCGCGGTTGCGGATTGAGCGCGCCACCAAACGCGGCGCCGTTCGCAACATTGAGCCGCTCTTTCCCGGTTATCTGTTTGTCCGTTGTGTGATTGACGAAAAGCTAAATGAAATCAAACACACCAACGGGGTCAGCAGTCTCGTGCGTTTCGGCGACAAGATCCCGAAAGTGGAGGATTCCGTCATCGAGGAATTGCAGGACTGCTTTGAGGCCGGCGAACCGATGACGATTGAAAATCGTTTGACGCCGGGCAGTGAAGTTTCGGTTGCCAACGGGGCGTTTGCGGGAATGCACGCCTATGTGCTCCGCAATATGCCGGCCCGGCACCGTGTTCAGATTTTGTTGGATGTTTTGGGACAGCCCACCCCGGTAGAGGTTGGACGGGATTCGGTGGTATTGATAGATAATACCCTTGCGCATATGGCGCCGGTATTGGCGCGGCCGGAAGCGGCGCGCTTATAACGGCGTTTTCGCCAGTTAAATCCGGTTAAGTTTAGTTAAGAAAAAGTTGGGAAAGCAACAAGTGCGGAGCTTTATTCAAATGAAAGTCTTTATCAATCATCCGGTCAATTCGATCGGCAATCCGGCCAGTTCGGCCCGGATCCCTTCCTGGGGGAGCGCGGTCCGCTTTAGCGGCGGTCTTCCGGCGAGCGGCAACCAGATGGCCAACAAAAACGGGATCCCCCTGTGGAAGCGCATTTTGGATATCAGCTTTATCGTGCTCATCTCCCCGGTGCTGGTCCCCCTGGGACTGACGGTGGTGGCGATCATCCGGGCGGTCTCCCGCGGTCCGATTTTCTTCAAACAGGAGCGGGTGGGTTATCACGGCAAAAAATTTCTCTGCTTCAAATTTCGCACCATGCATGTCGGGGTGGATTCCGTTTCCCATGAAGGACATCTGCGGCAGTTGATCCAAACCGATGCGCCGATGGTCAAATTGGACACGCGCGATCCCCGCATCATTCCTCTCGGTGTCTTGCTTCGCTCGGCCGGTTTGGACGAATTGCCCCAGTTGATCAATGTCCTGCGCGGTGAGATGAGCATGGTGGGTCCCCGTCCTTGCCTGCCTTACGAGTACGAGCAATATCTTCCCTGGCAGCGCAAACGTTTCAATGCCGCCCCGGGTTTGACCGGGCTTTGGCAGGTGAGCGGAAAAAACCGGACTACTTTTACCGAAATGATCTCGATGGATATCGACTACGGCAAGCGCCGGAGTCTCTGGCTGGACCTGCAAATCATTTTTAAGACCATCCCGGCCTTGTTGGTCCAGATCTCGGACACGCATAAACGGAAAAATGCGCCCTCCAAAGACGCCGCGCCGGAGCCGATCCTGCGCGCCCCGGTCGTCCCTCAATAATATTTCCCCGCCGTAATCAATTTTCGTGCCGGCAAACCTCCGGTCTCCCCGAAGTTTATCATGACAAAACCGATTAAAGTAGGAGTAGTGGGCTGTGGTTATTGGGGCCCCAATCTCGTCCGCAATTTCAAAGCATTGCCCGACTGCCAGTTGAAAATGATGTGTGATACCAGCGAAGCGCGCCTGGCCCATCTCAAATCATTATATCCGGACGTCGAACGCGCGACCAATTATGATTTCATGCTTAATGGCATCGGCCTGGACGCCGTGGTGATCGCCACGGCCGTCAAATGGCATTTTCCCATGGCGAAGGCAAGTTTGCTCGCCGGAAAACATACGTTCATCGAAAAGCCGATGGCCGGGTCCTCTGCCGAATGCGAGGAGCTCATCCAAATCGCGCAGAAGAAAGGGCTCATCCTGATGACCGGCCACACGTTTCTTTATTCGCCGGTCGTCCGGAAGATCAAGGAGATCGTCCAGCACGGAGACATCGGCGATATCCGCTACATCTGTGCCCGCCGCCTGAATCTCGGGCTGTTCCAAAAAGACATCAATGTCGCGTGGGACCTCGCGCCGCATGATATCTCCATCATCCAGCACATCATGGGTGATCCGCCGACTGCGGTGAATTGCCGCGGCTGCGCGCATATCACGCCGGGCATCGAGGATGTGACGACCATCTGCCTGAGTTTTCCGAAACAGCGCACCGCCATCATCCATAACAGCTGGCTGGATCCGCGCAAAGTCCGCGAAATGACGATTGTCGGCAGCAAGCGGATGATCGTGTATGACGACGTGGCCCCGCTCGAAAAGATCCGGGTATTCGATGCGCGCGTGGAGACGCCGCCGCATTATGACACCTTTGCTGAGTTCCAGTACGCCTACCATTACGGCGACGTTTACGTGCCGTATGTCAAACAGGAGGAGCCGTTACGCAGCGAATGCCAGCATTTCCTCGACTGCATCAATAACGGCACCACCCCGCTGTCTGATGGAAAGAATGGATTGGATCTGGTGCGCATCCTGGAAGCTTCATCGCAATCGTTGCGGATGGGCGGCGCGCCTGTGGAGTTAACCGACCGATCTGTCCAGGCGGTGCCCAATGGCACGAGCGATACCGCTATCTACCACAGCGCGCACGCGCGTAAAATCCCTGTCGTTCCCGCCAGCGGGAAGAAACGGGTGATGAAATGGGTCAAAAAGATTGCGCGGGTCAGCCCCTCGGAAATTCTCGCGCAATGAATTTCCCAAAAAATTCTTTACGGCGGATCGCCGCCGACGTGCGTTTGGGCAAAAACGTCCGGATTTATGATTTTACAAACCTTTATGGCTGCGAAATTGGAGATGACGTGAAGATCGGCACATTTGTCGAGATTCAAAAGGGCGCCAGGATTGGGAGTCGTTGCAAAATTTCCAGCCATACGTTTATTTGCGAAGGGGTCGAGTTGGAGGAAGAAGTATTCATCGGCCACCATGTCGTTTTCACCAATGATCGCTATCCGCGTGCGACCAATGAGAAGGGTGAATTGCAAACCGATGCGGATTGGGAATGTGTTCCAACCCTGGTAAAGCGCGGGGCCTCCATCGGCTCCAATGTGACCTTGCTCTGCGGCATCACCGTGGGCGAGAACGCAATGATCGGCGCCGGGAGTGTGGTCACGAAGGACGTTCCCCCCAACACGATTGTCGCCGGCAATCCGGCGCGGTTTTTTAAAGCGGCCCCCAACACTACTCCCACGGAAATTTTGTGTTCATCGGAAGTCTAATCACCGCGCCGGGCATTTTCCCGATCCGTGAAACACCGGTTTCGACCGTTGCGACCAACATCCAATGGGCGGACCCGCTGGAACATTCGGATTGGGACAGCCGGCTCAAGAGCCATCCGGCCAACTCATTTTTCCACAATTCCGCCTGGGCCAATGTGCTGGCGGAAACTTATGGATTCAAGCCGATCTATTTTGTGGCCAACGAAAAAAATGCAGTCCATTCACTCTTGCCCCTTATGGAAGTGGACAGCCGGCTGACCGGCCGAAGAGGAGTGGCGCTGCCTTTCACGGACAACTGTGAACCGCCTTGCCCGGACCTGCATTCTTTCAAAAACCTTTTCCGGAACGCGGTGGAGATCGGCAAATTGCGCGGTTGGGATTATCTCGAGATCCGCGGGGGCCAAAGATTTTTCAACGGGACACCGCCCTCGCTTGCTTTTTACGGCCACACCCTCGATTTGCCGGCGGATGAGAACGCGCTTTTTGGGCAACTGGCGAGTCCTGTTCGGCGGGCGATCCGCAAGGCGGAAAAAGAAGGTGTTCGCGTGGAGATCTCGCAAGAATTTGGCGCGGTGAAAACATTTTATTCGCTGCAATGCAAGGCGAGGAAAAGACACGGTTTGCCGCCGCAACCGTTTTCGTTCTTCAAAAATATTCACAAGCATGTTCTCGAGGCAAACATGGGCTTCGTTGCCCTGGCCCGCCGAAAGAAAACTCCCATTGCCGGCGCCATGTACTTTCATTCCGGAGAGAGCGCCATCTACAAATTTGGCGCCTCGGACGAAAAATTCCAGCATTTGCGCGGAAACAACCTGGTCATGTGGGAAGCCATCCGGCGGCTCAGCCAGGAAGGCATGAAAAAATTGGATTTAGGCCGGACCTCGGTCGGCAATGATGGGCTGCGGCGGTTCAAATTGGGCTGGAATGCCCAGGAAAAGCCCATCTGCTATTTTCGATTCTCCCTGGACAAGGATAAATTTATTCCGGTCAAGGACGAAGCGTCCGGCTGGCATAATCGCATTTTCCGAACGCTGCCGATCGCCGTATCCCGGCTCTTTGGCAAAGTTTTATACAGGCACTGGGCATAACTCAACCGCGAGGGTGCGGATAAGGCAGGCGACGGGGCTGGATCGGGCAATCCTGGTTCTCCATCCATTAACCATTCGACCTTTCCCACGGTTAAAAAAGCAAAAATGAAAACGACCAACCACAACCAAACCACCGAACCGCCCGCCATGACGCCGGGAGATATTTACTTCATTCTTTTCCGGCACAAATGGAAAATCATCATCCTCTCTGTCCTCGGCATCGCCGCCGCCGGGGCATATTGGTATTACAATCCGCCGCCGTTCCAGTCCGAAGCCCGCCTGTTTGTCCGCTATGTACTCGATAATCGCGCCGTAAGCCCCGATGCCAAGAATACCCAGATGTCCGCGCCGGTTGATATGGGACAAAGCATTCTCAATTCCGAAATGGAAATATTATCCAGTTATGATGTTTCCGAACAAGTCGCCAAGGATATCGGTCCCGAGAAGATCCTCGCTAAAAACGGCGGTGGCAGCGATCCCATCCGGGCGGCAGACGTCATCAAAAAGAATTTGTTAGTGGAGGCCGCCAAAGACAGCAGCGTCATCCATCTCGTGTTTCACAGCCAGGACCCGACGATCGTCCAACCGGTCCTTTCCGATGCGATCAGCGTCTATCTGAACAAACATCTGCAAGTGCATCAATCCAGCATGTCCGACGATTTCCTGGCGCAGGAAACGGCGCAATTGCGTTCGCAAATCGATGAGACGGAGAACGAATTGCGCGCGGCCAAAGTCGGGGCGGGGATCGTTTCCGTCGCTGATGCCGAACATTCCTACACCGAACAGATCGCGAATCTTCGCCAGCAATTGTTCGAAGCCAAAGCCGACCTCGCGGCGGAGCTTGGCGCCCAGCAGGCGGAACCCCAGGCAACCAATTCCGAATTGGCGGCGGCCCCGGCAATGAATGTGCCGGCCACCCGGGTGGACGAGTATCAACGCGTTTGCGCTCACCTGGAATTTCTCAAGGGCCGCCAGAACCAATATTTCAGCCAGTTCGGATTCACCGATGAAAACCGGCTCGTGGAGGAAACACGGCTTCAAATCGCCCAAACCGACCAGCTCAAACAAAGCCTGGAACAGAGTTATCCTTCATTGATCGGCACGTACAGCCCTGCGAGCAGTGCCGGCGAACAGACCGGCAGCGAATCGACCGGGGAATACGCCTCCAATATCCAGCCGCTCTCGTTGCAATCAAAAATCACCGTGCTGAAACAGGAATTGAGCGATCTCCAGGCGGAAGCCACCAAAGTGGATGTCGCCGAATCGAAGATCTCGGATCTCCAACGGAAAAAGGAGATGCTGGAAAGTAATTACCAATATTTCGCCACCAGCCTGGAGCAGGCGCAGATTGACGAGACGCTTGGGCCTGACCGCGTTTCCAATATCAGTGCCATCGAGACGCCGACGCCGCCGCTCAAAGATAAATCATCGCGCATCAAGGCCATGGCGGCCATGGTCGCCGGGGGCATCGGCCTGGGCATCGCGTGGGCATTCTTCATCGAATTTTATCTGGACACCTCCGTGCGCCGCTCAAAAGAGATCGAATCGCGCTTAAAATTGCCCCTCCTTCTCTCCATTCCGGACATCCGGTACAACGGATATCGCCATCTGATCCAGGCCGAACGCCGCCAATTGCAGTTCCAAAATGGGGATGGCAATGGCGTCGAATATGCCGCTGAAGACAATACCGGGGTGCTCTCCTGGGAAACCGGCAGTTATTTGAACCGCTACCATGACGCTTTGCGGGACCGTCTTTTGAATTATTTCGAAGGCACCGGGATCGCCCGCGCCAAATTGGTGGCCGTCACCGGCACCGAAAAAGGTTGCGGAGTAAGCGCCATCGCCGCCGGCGTGGCCACCTCCCTGGCTGAATTCGGCGAACGCGTCCTGCTGGTGGACATGAAATCCGAGCCCGGCATCGCCCAGCAATTCTTCATGGGCAAAGCCAGTTGCAGCCTGGCCGAGGCGCTCTCCGCCGGCACGCGCGAGAATGCGCTGATCCAGGAAAATCTATACGTGGTCACCGCCGGATCGCCGGATGAAAAATATCAGCGCATTTTGCCGCGCCATTTCGCATCGCTGCTGCCACATCTCAAGTCCAGCGATTACGGCTATGTCATCTTTGACATGCCTCCGGTGAGCCAGACCAGCATCACCTCGCGGATCGCCGGGTTCATGGACATGATCCTGCTGGTCATCCAGGCTGAACGCACCGGGCGCGATGCCGCGCAGCAGGCGATCGAGCTGCTGGCACTTTCAAAGACAAAGGTCGGGATCGTCCTCAACAAGACGCGCAAATATATCCCCGACCTGCTTCATCGCGAGACCCTCGCGGATTTCTAAGGATTGCAATCGTTGCGGGCGGCGGCTCTCCGACCTGTTGTCGGAAAAGCTGCCGCCCCTATTTTCAAATGCCTGCGCCCCAATTCAGCAACCGGATCTATTACCGGTTCAAGCCCTATCTGCCATGGCGATTGCGGATGGGAATGCGTCGCATCATCGCGCGCCGCAAACGCCAGGCTTTCAAGGACGTCTGGCCCATCAACCATGCCGCCGGCGCCGTCCCGGAAAATTGGCGGGGCTGGCCGGATGGCCAGAAGTTTGCGCTGGTCCTGACGCATGACGTGGAAAGCGCCGCCGGTTTGGCCAAATGCCCGCAGTTGATGGAGATCGAGCAAAGGCTCGGATTCTACTCCTCCTTCAACTTTATTCCCGAGGGCGATTACAAGGTTCCCCGCGACCTGCGAAATGAACTGATTTTGAACGGGTTTGAAGTCGGCGTCCATGACTTGCGCCACGACGGAAAACTCTACTGGCGCCGGGATAATTTCCACAAAAGCGCGCGGAGCATCAATGGTTACCTGAAAGACTGGAACGCGAGCGGATTTCGCGCCGCTTTCATGCTCCACGACCGTGACCGCCTGCATCATCTGAAGATCGAATATGATGCCTCGACCTTCGACACCGATCCGTTCGAGCCGCAACCGGAAGGCGCGAACACCATTTTCCCGTTTTGGGTATCCGACGGCAACGGCGGCGGGTATGTCGAATTGCCGTACACTCTGCCGCAGGACTCCACGCTCTATTTTGTGCTCGATGAAAAATCTCCGGAAATCTGGAAGACGAAACTGGATTGGGTCGTTGCCCGCGGAGGCATGGCGTTGCTTAACGTCCATCCAGATTACATCGGCTTCGGCAAAAAGTTGAATGCGTCGGAATATCCGGCCATCTGGTATGAGGATTTCTTGCGGCACGTCCAAAAAGTTTATGCCCGCGAATATTGGAATCCATTGCCGCGGCAAGTCGCGCGGTGGTATAAGGATAATCACCGGCCTGATAAACACACGCACCATGAAGCCAGCACCCAGGCCGCTTCCCATGGCGATGACCCGAAAGTTTCATTGGAGAAAGTCAATGCAGCCGTCGTCTTGTATTCCTATTATGCATCGGACCCGCGGCCGCGCCGCGAGGCCGAGGCCTTGAAGAGTTCCGGCGCAGAGGTGGATGTGATCTGCCTTCGTAAAAATAGTTCCGAGCCGGCCCGCGAAAACATCAATGGCGTGAATGTCATTCGCGTCCCGCTTAAGCGCCGTCGCGCCGGAAAACTGGTTTACATCGCCCAATATGGATGGTTTTTGCTGGTCTCATTTCTCCTGCTCTTTTTCCGGGGTCTCAAAAAACGCTACAAGCTTGTCCACGTCCATAACATGCCCGATTTCCTTGTGTTTGCAGGACTGTTTCCGCGCTGGTTCGGCGCCAAGATCATTTTAGACCTGCACGATCCCATGCCTGAGCTGTTCCAAAGCATCTACGGTTTGCGCGCAGACCATTTCATTGTCTATTGGCTGAAAAGGATGGAACGCGCGAGCATCGGTTTCGCCGACCTGGTGTTGACTCCGAACCTCGCCTTCAAGGAATTGTTCACCTCGCGGAGCTGTCCGCCGCACAAAATCGAGACCGTCATGAACTCGCCGGAAGCGGCCATTTTCAATCCGCGTAACCATAATGGAAAGCCCCATGCCTCCGCCAATGGCTCCTCCATCCATGGAGCAAAGCCATTCATCCTTATGTATCATGGGCTGATCGTGGAACGGCACGGGCTGGACCTGGCCGTCGAAGCCATCGCGAAACTTCGCGATAAAATCCCCGGCATCCAATTGCATCTCTATGGTGATTCGACAGATTACCTGGAGAAAATCATGGTCCAGGCGCGAAAGCTTGGGGTCGAGGAGGCCATCCTGTTTCACGGCTACAAGACCCTTGAAGAGATCGCGCAAAATATTTCGAAAGCTGATTTGGGATTGGTGCCCAACCGATTGAGTTCCTTTACCCAGATCAACTTTCCCACGCGGATCTTCGAATATCTGGCCATGAACAAGCCGGTCATCGTTCCCTCCACGCGCGGCATCCGTGACTATTTCACGGACGATGAAATGCTCTATTTCGAACCAAACAATGTGGATGACCTGGTGGCAAAGATCGGATGGGCCTACGAAAATCCGTCAGCCTTGCAGACCGTGATGGAAAAAGGCCGCAAGGTTTATGAAAAGAATTGCTGGGACGCAGAACGGAAGAAATTCCTGGGGATGGTAGGCCATTTGATCAACGCGCCGGTCGTGATGGGGCAGCCTGAAAAATCTTTCGCGCGAGCGGCGTAGCCAATCGTTTAAAAAATCTCGAAGCTAAACTCTTTCAGTTTATGTCATCCACAGTCGCTTTAATTTTGACGCTGGCGTTTATCGCGTTCCTTTTTTGGCGCGATAATCGTGAAAAACCGGACGTGACCAGCGCGCTCTGGCTGCCTTTCTTCTGGGTTGTGGTCGGGAGCGGTTCGCGGTTCCTGTCCCAATGGCTGGATCTTTTCGGCATCCATACCGGGGGAATCACGGTGGAGG
Source organism: Verrucomicrobiia bacterium (assembly GCA_036490655.1). Classification (GTDB taxonomy): domain Bacteria; phylum Verrucomicrobiota; class Verrucomicrobiia; order Limisphaerales; family UBA11358; genus UBA11358. Next base: position 37,980 of record DASXDM010000035.1, read on the forward strand.
ACGGAAGCCCGATTGACGCGGTATTTTACCTTTTTCTGATCGCCGCCGGCATGTATGTGCTTCACCTGCGGCGGGTAAGATTTTCCCGCTTTTTCCGGAACAATCGTTGGGTCGCCATCTATTTTGCTTACTGTTTGCTCGCGGTGCTCTGGTCGGATTTTCCCTATGTGTCCGCCAAACGCTGGATAAAACTGCTGGGCGACCCGGTGATGGTGCTGGTGATCCTCACCGAACCCAGGCCGATGGACTCCCTGGTGCTGCTGATGAAGCGCTGCGCTTACATCATGCTTCCGGTTTCGATCCTGTTCATCAAATACTTCCCAGATCTGGGACGCGGATTTGACGACTGGACGGGCGTGGCGCACAACACGGGGATCGCCACGAACAAAAATGAATTGGGTTTCGACTGCTGGATTTTCGGTGCGGTCTTGTTCTGGCACCTGTTGCAGGTCCTGCAATGGGAGCGGGGGCATTCCCGCCGGAGTGAAATCACCTTGTGTTGTGGACTCCTGGCGATGGACGTGTGGCTCCTGCACATGGCGCAAAGCGCCACCTCATTAATGGCCCTGGCGCTCAGCGCCTTTGTCATGCTGTTCCTCGGCCTGCGATGGGTCAAGGTGAAGTATGTCAGCGCCTATATCCTGGCGGCCGTCATTTTTTGCCTGCTGGGAGGAATGACTTTCGGTTTGTTTGGCGGGGTGATTCATCTGCTGGGACGGAACGAAACTTTTACCGGAAGGACCGATATTTGGCACATGCTTTGGAACTGGCCGATCAACCCCGTTGTCGGCACCGGTTTTGAAAGTTTTTGGCTGGGTGATCGCCGGGAGCAGATTCAAAGCAACCTATATTTCCTCAATGAGGCGCATAACGGTTACCTCGAAACATATCTCAACCTGGGTTACATCGGCGTGTTTCTGGTGGTCGCGATGCTTCTGGCGACTTATTTCAAGGCCCGCCGGGAATTGCTGTTGGATTTTGAATGGGGACGATTCCGCCTGGCCTTCCTTTTTGCGTTCATCCTTTACAACTGGACAGAAGCGGCCTTCCGCTTGAACGCGTTCCCATTTTTTGTGTTCTTCCTGATCGCGATCGATTATCCGGCGCCCGCCTCGATCGCCGACGAAGAGGTGATCGACCTGGCTGCCTCCGGGGAGGAGATGGAGCCGGTTTATGTTCCGGTCCCGATTCCTGTCGCTGCGAGCCAAAGATAGCAGAGATGGCGTATGAAAATGTTTAAGGCCAAACTCGCAACGGCGCTGGCGGTTGTATTCTTTGCCGCCCAACTGTCCGCTCAAGCGAAGCTGATCAATCTGGTTGACGGTTTGATCACCGACATCAGCAATGCCGTGGCCAACGCATCACCCGGAGACGTCATCCAATTGCCTCCCGGCACAAATGTCATGACCCAGACGATCAATTTAAACGGTGTCTCCCTGATCGGCGCCGGGACCAACCAAACGGTTCTCATCGACGAGGAAAATCGCGTGGTCAGCGCCCAGATGATCAATCTATATCCGACGGCGGGGCATCTGACTGAAGTCGCAAACCTGCAATTGCGGGGAGGCGTGACCAATACCGGCATCAACTATTACGGGGCGATCGCCTGTTTTGGCTCGGCAAACACATCCTGGCGCATCGACAACGTGGATTTCAACGGCCTCTACGCAAAAAATATCTGCACTTATGGAAACTCCGCCAGCGTCATCGACCACAATGTCTTTTATGAGCGGTCGATCTCCATCGAGGCCAACTGCTTTATCCCGAATGATGGGGAAGGGGACCAGTCTTATGCCTATCCCCCGACTTATGGCTTGAGCAGCTCGAATGTGCTCTATGTGGAAGATAATTATTTCACCAACATTGTCGGCTATGTCTCCAGCGTCGGCGCCTGTGATGGCGAAGGCGGGGCCCGGATGGTTTTCCGTTATAATACTGTCATGAATGATTGCTTCAACAATCACGGCACCGAAACAGGTGGACGCAATCGCAGCGAACGGAGCTTCGAAATCTATGACAACACTTTTAGTTACGGGGCCAACGCCCCTGGATATCCCTGTTTCGCCGTCGCATTGATCCGTGGCGGTTCGGGCGTTATCTTCAACAATACCTGCACGGGTTATAACCAGCTCGTCGCCCTCCGCAATTACCGGTACACCACCTCATATTATGGCCAGTGGGAACCGTTCGGCGGCGCTAACGGAGTCACTGCATGGGATTCCAACAGCCCGACTTTATATTTAAGCGGTATAAGCGCAGGCCCCAACGGCGCTACTTATCTGCAAGTGACCGGCGCCAATTGGACACCCAATCAATGGGTTGGATATACCGTACTGGATTTGAACAGCGGTCTTTTTTCGCCCATCACCACCAATTCAGCGAATACCATCTATTACATCGGCAGTGATGGCGCCTCGGCGAGCATCATCGCGGGCACTCCCTTGACCTTTAATACCGGCGATGCTTTCCAGGTTCACCTTGTGTACGCCGCTTTGGATCAGCCTGGCCGCGGCTCGGGCAATCTGATCCAGGACAATGGACAGGCGGCCAACGGATTTCTGATCACCCTCGATATTTTGACGGGAACCCAATCATGGCCGAACGAAGTTTTGGAGCCTATTTATTGCTGGGGTAACACGCTGAATGGGGCGCCGACGACGATGACCAGTGCCTATCCGCAAATCCAGGCGGGCCGCGATTTTTATAACGGCACCTCCGCACCCGGCTACACCCCGTATGTCTATCCACATCCGCTCGATGTGGGAGGTCCCAGTTATATCAATAGCAACACCAATAACGGAAGCGGCAACGGCGGCAATACCAATTCGAACAGCAACACGAACCAATTATTGCCTCCGTCAAATCTCCATATCATCGGGCAATGAACCAAAATGACGCCTTTAGTCCAAAAAATTAAAAATAAAGTCCAGCCACCGCTTTGGGTGTTCAAATGGTGGAACCGGAATAAAGAGCAGTTTGTCTGTCCGGTTTGCGATTATCATGGGGCGTTCAGGGATATGAACAGCTTTGCGGGCGTGCGTTTGCACGCTAAATGCCCCCGGTGCGGCGCATTAGAGCGTCATCGCCTCCAATATTTTGTCGTGATGGAGCTTTTCAAGCGCGTGGATGTCTCAAAGCTAAAAATGCTCCACTTCGCGCCGGAGAACTTTTTCCGCCGGCTTTTTCAGCCGCGCGTCGGCAAATATGAAACAGCCGACCTTTGCATGAAAGGCGTTGACCATAAGGTGGACCTGCAAAACCTGCCGTTCGATGATGCCAGTTACGATCTGATTTTTGCCTCCCATGTGCTGGAACATGTGCCCGATGACCAAAAGGCCATCCGCGAAATCCGCCGTGTCCTCAGGCCCAACGGCCTGGCGGTTTTGCCCGTGCCCGTCGTCTGCGAAAAAACGGTCGAATATCCCGAGGCCAACCCCAACGAGGCCTATCATATGCGCGCCCCGGGCGTTGATTATTTCGACAAGTACAAAAAACATTTTAGCAGGGTGGAGGTCCATGCCTCGGAATCACTGCCGGAACAATTCCAATTGTTCATTTACGAAAACCGCAGCGTTTGGCCCACGCGGGAATGTCCGCTCCGCCCGCCGATGTCTGGCGAAAAACACCTCGATTTTGTCCCGGTCTGTTACGCATGAAATACGTGCTCATCACCGCGGCGAGAAACGAGGAAAAGTTCATCGCCAAAACCCTGGACTCCGTCACGGCCCAAACCCAGCCGCCGGTCCGCTGGGTCATTGTGGATGACGGCTCCACTGATCGCACTGCGGAGATCATCCATAGTTATGCCCAGCGCTTTCCGTGGATCTCGATCATTCATCGCGCCAATCGTCTTGGCCGCAATTTTGGCGGCAAAGCGGACGCCATCAACAGCGGTCACAAATTCATCGAGGGCGCGCAATTTGATGTCATTGGAAACGTGGACGCCGACGTTTCATTCGGTCCCGATTTTATGGAATTCCTGATGCAAAAGTTTGCCACCGATCCGCAACTGGGCGTCGCCGGCACCCCATACCTGGAGGGAGATTTCGATTCCGCGCGCGACAGTTTTGAAGGAGACAAATTTGTGGCCGGCCAGGTCCAGTTGTTTCGGCGCGAATGTTTTGTGGAGATCGGCGGCTATGAGAAGAGTCCGTTGGGCGGCGTGGATTGGATCGCTGTGATGACCGCGCGGATGAAAGGATGGAAAACCCGCTCGTTCGGTGAAAAACGGTTTCAGCATCACCGGCTGATGAGCTCGGCAGAGCGGGGGATGGTGGCCGCCTATTATTCCTATGGCCAAAAGGATTATTACCTGGGCGGTTCACCGCTCTGGCAAATCTTTCGCATCGGCTATCGGATGGCGAAGAAGCCGCTCTTGATCGGGGGGCTGGCAGTCATGGCCGGTTATTCTTCTGCCGCCTTGACGGGGATGAAACGCCCGGTTTCGAAAGAATTGATGAGGTTTCACCGCCGCAACCAGATGAAAAAACTTCGGAACATCTTCCACTCTTTGTTGAGGCTTAAAAAAGTGGACAATTTTCACCTGGAAACCAGTAGCACAAAACTTTCCTGATCTGATTCCCATGAAAAGTTTTTCGCATAAAGCGGAGCTTTCCAACGTATTGGAAAATTTCTGCGGATGGCTGGAGCACTACGGAGAGGTCTCCTGGGACCATCAATCGTTTTACGCCGGCCCGATCGGAAGCCGTGCCAAGGCGCTCTATTATCACAGCAAGGTCCTCGGGTTGCCCGCGGTGGCGCCGATGGTTTTCTGCGAGGCGTTTTTGCCCCAGGCGCGCCGCTTTTTCCATCATCCGATGCGCCTGCCGATCGCCGATGCCCATTATGCGATGGGCTTTGCGTATCTTTTCGAGGTCACGGGCAACCAGCTGTACTTCGACAAGGCGGCACATTTCCTGGATGTGCTCGCGCATACCCGTTGTCCGGGATACATGGATTATTGTTGGGGTTACCCCTTTGATTGGATCACTCGCACCGGAACTATTCCCGCCGGTGTCCCGTTGATCACCACGACACCGTACGCCTTTGAAGCATTTTTACAGATGGAGAAATTGCAGCCGAACCCCAGGTGGTTCCACATCCTGCATTCCATCGCGCGCCATGTCTGTATCGACTTCAGGGATTTTAAGATTTCAGAGACGACGAGCACTTGTACCTATACCCCCTTCGATAAGGTCGGGGTCGTGAATGCCTCGGCTTATCGCGCTTTTACACTCACCAGCGCGGCCGATTTTTTTGGGGATGATCAGTATTTGTCCGTTGCGCAGCGCAACCTGAATTTTGTCCTGGAATCCCAGAACGCCGACGGTTCCTGGCCGTACGCAATGGATGGCAAGCGTCCGTTTGTCGACCATTTCCACACCTGCTTCGTGATGAAGGCCCTTGCGAAGATCTATTTTTTGACGCACAACGGCGATTGCCTGGCGGCGCTTGCCCGCGGCATGGATTTTTATCTGCAAAATCTTTTCTCCGAAGACGGCATGCCGCGGCCGTTTGCCCGGGCGCCGCGCCTCACCGTCTATCGCCACGAACTTTATGACTGCGCGGAATGCATCAACCTGTGCCTTCTGCTGCGAAACCAATTTCCTCAATTGCAAAAAACTTTGGAAACAGTCGTTTCCGGGATCCTGGACCACTGGATCAAACCCGATGGCTCATTTCGATCCCGCCAATTGATGTTCGGCTGGGACGATGTGCCCATGCATCGATGGGGGCAATCCCAGATATTTCGCAGCCTCGCTTTTTATTTGCGGGAAGCGCGGAAGGCGGAAACCAACGGTCATGCAAACCATAACGAATCAAGATTTTATGTGCGGAATCTGCGGGCAGCTTAATTTTGCTAAAAACGAGCCGGTGAATCGCGAAACGATCCGCCGCATGTCGCGTTCCATGCTCCATCGCGGGCCGGACGACGAAGGCGAATATGTCTCCGGCGGCGTGGGGCTGGGCTTTCGCCGCCTGTCCATCATCGACCTTTCCGGCGGCCGCCAGCCGATGTCGGATGCGGAAAACACCGTCCGCGTTGTTTTCAATGGTGAAATTTACAATTTCCGCGAACTGCGTTCCGATTTGGAAAAGCGCGGGTACAAATTTCGCACCCGGTCGGACACCGAAGTCATCGTTCACGGCTATAAACAATGGGGCACGGATGTTTTTAGCCGGCTCAACGGGATGTTCGGCATCGCGATCTGGGACGAAGACAAACAGCGGCTGATTGTCGCGCGGGATGCCATGGGCATCAAATTGATTTACTATCGCATCGCCGACGGGCAATTGACCTTTGGCTCGGAGATGCGCCCGGTTCTCGCCGCAAAGGAATCGATGCCGGCAGTCAATCCGGCGGCCCTGGGATTGTTTTTGCGTTTCCGTTATACCCCGTCCCCGTTGACTATTTTTCAAGGCATAAAGAAACTGGCGGCCGGAATGATGCTAGTCGCCGAAAAGGGATATTGTCGCGTTGAGCACTGGTATAAATATGAGCCCATGCCCTTTCCTGACCGGGTGAAGGATTCGGAGGCGGTGGAGGAATTGATCGAACTTTATCGGCGGGCTGTGAAACGGCAAATGTCCGCTGATGTCCCTGTGGGTGTTTTATTGAGCGGCGGATTGGATTCGGCGCTGCTCCTGGCGCTCATGAATGAGCACGGCAACCATTGGCCGGCCTACACCGTCGGTTATGGAAATAGATTTGCCGACGATGAGCTTCATTCCGCCACCCAGACCGCATTGCACCTGGGAGCGCGCCATGTCGCCGTCAGGCTTGACCAGGGCGAATTTGAAAATTCGCTCCCGAAAATTGTCGAGTCTTTGGAAGAACCGGTGGCCAGCTCATCGGTCGTCCCGATGTATTTCGTCTGCCAGCGCGCGCGGCAGGACATCAAGGTGGCGTTGATCGGGCAAGGACCGGATGAACTTTTTGGCGGCTACAACCGTCATCTGGGCGTCCATTACGGAAACCTTTGGCGAAGATTGCCGGAGCGCATCCGCTCGGGCATCAGCTCGGCCATCTCGCGGTTGCCAAGAAATGAAACGCTGAAGCGCGGCATCCATTCCCTCGGCATTGAAGACCGGTTTGCGCGTTATGAAAATATCTTCTCCCTGCATCCGGCCGAGCGGGTGAACGAGCTCTTCCGAAAGAAATTCCTGCCGAATGGCGACGGCGAATTGTCCACGTATCTCGGCCCGCTCATGTCGCAGATCACGCAAACGGACGAACTGGGCGGCTTCCAGCATCTGGAGATCCGGTCGTCCCTGCCGGATGAATTGTTGATGTATGCCGACAAAATGTCGATGGCGCATGCGCTCGAGACGCGCGTGCCCTATCTGGACCGGACGATCGTTGAATTTGTGCAACGCCTGGGCGCCAGCCACAAGATCCGTTATGGCGTGCGCAAATGGCTGCACCGGCGGGTGTGCATGAAATATCTGCCCACGCAGATTTTATTGCGCAAAAAACGGGGCTTCGCGGTCAACGTGGTGGATGCCTGGTTGAACCGCCGCGGGCGCGGGAAGCTCTCCGAGTTGTTGCTCGATGAAAAGTCGCTGATGTACGAATATTTGCGGCCTGAACCGGTGAAAAAACTTTTGGAGGAGCATCGCTCCCGCCTGCAGGACAATCACAAACTGCTCTTCAGCCTCGTCATGTACGAACAGTGGCTGCGCGGCATGCAGTCGCAACGGCAGAATAATTTCGCCAGCGCCCCCACTCCGATCGCCGCCTGATTTTATGATCGAAAACTCAATCGCGCTTCCTGCGAAATTCGCTGAAATTCGTGTCCGGGGAAAGACGGCACTAGTCCCATCGGTGGAAATCGAGGGGCGAACGGTGATCGCGACGGGAAGCCTGTTCAAGCTGGCGGCGATACGGGATGCCGACGTCGTTGAAGACGCGCCGGTGAAAGATCCGCAGGCTTTTATTGCGGCATTAAAAACCAGCGGGTTGCAGGCGGACGTCTTCACTTTTTTCCAGAGGCCGCCGGATGTTTCACCGCGATTCGATTTTCATTTTGAATGGGACAATTATGCGGCCGTTGTGGTTTCGACTTTCGAAGACTGGTGGGAGAAATTGCCCCAGGAGACCAGGAAAAATGTCCGGCGCGCGGCCAAACGCGGGGTCACCGCGCAGGCGGTTCCGTTCGATGATGAATTGGCCCGCGGCATCTGGCAGCTTTGCAACGAATCGCCGATGCGGCAGGGAAAGCCGTTCTGGCACTTCGGAAAAGATTTTGAGACCGTCAAGCGCGAGCATTCCACTTACGAAGAACGGAGCGATTTTATCGGCGCTTATTTCGAGGGCCACCTGATCGGCTTCATCAAGATGGTCTATGTGGATTCCGTGGCTTTTATCCTGCACATCCTGGCGTCAAATGCGTACACCGACAAACGCCCCATCAATGCGCTCATCGCCAAAGCTGTCGAAGTCTGCGCGCAAAAAGGGATGCGCTACTTTGTTTACGACCACTATGTTTACGGGAACAAAACCGACAGTTCACTGGTGGAGTTCAAGCGGCGCAATGGGTTTGAGCAGGTCCGTTTCCCGCGATATTATATCCCGTTAACTTTGAAAGGGAAAATCGTTATCCACTTGAAGCTTTACCGCGGCCTCGTCGGCCTTTTGCCCGCGCCGGTTTTGAAATTGGCGCTCGCCGCGCGAAATTGGATCTACGAACTGAAAGGGCCGAAACAGGTCAGCGGATGAACCCGGACTGGATCCCACCCTTTACCACACACTTTCGCCGGTGTAGCTCAACGTTAGAGCGGCTGATTTGTAATCAGCAGATTGGAGCGTTCAATTCCTCCCGCCGGCTCCAAATTTTACTTATGCCTGGAATCGCTGTGATCATCAGCCGCGAACCCGCGGAAAAATGCCGCGCGCGCCTGGATGCCATGCTCTCAAGCATGTCGCATGAGAGCTTTTACGCCTCGGCCAGCCATGATGCTCCCGGCCTGGGCATTTATGCGGGCGCGATCACGTTTGAAAATTCGACGGATGGGGTTTTCCACGACCGGGACCAGGATATCGCACTGATTTTTTCCGGGGAATGCTTCGTGGGCTCAGAAATTGCGACCGGGCCAAAACTGGTTGAACTCTACCAGCGCGATGGTGAAAAGTTCGTCGAGAAACTCAACGGCCTCTTCAGCGGCCTGCTAATCGATTCGCATCGGGGCAGGGCAATATTATTTAACGACCGTTACGGCATCCAGCGGGTCTATTTTCATGAGTCAAAGGGCGAGATATACGTTGCCAGCGAGGCCAAAGCTCTCCTGCGGGTTTTGCCGGAGTTGAGGCAATTCAATCCCGAAGGTGTTGCCGACTATTTGACCTTCGGTTGCACCCTTGATTGGAAAACGTTATTTCGGGAAATACAGATCCTTCCCGGCGGATCCGCCTGGAAGTTTGAGAATGGCGCCTGTCGCAAGACTGCCTATTTCGCGCCTCAAACCTGGGAATCCCAACCGCGCCTCACGGCGGAAGCGTTTGAACACCGCTTCCAGGAGACCTTCAAACGCATTCTGCCGCGGTATTTTGAATCCACTTCCAGGATCGGCATCGCCTTGACCGGCGGACTCGATACCCGGATGATCATGGCCTGCCGTCCCGTTAAAAATCGCACCACTTGCTATACCTTTTCGGGCAATAACGGGCGCACCTATGACGATAAAATCGCTGCTCGCGTGGCCACTGCTTCCGGGCTCGACCACCAATTATTACGCCTGGGCCCCGATTTCTTTTCAGGATTCCTGTCCCATGCCGATAAAACGGTTTTCGTCACTGACGGATGCGCGGGGATTTTTAATTCGCACGAAATTTATTTCAACCGGCAGGCGCGCGAACTGGCGGTCACGCGGTTGACGGGGAACTATGGCAGCGAAATCCTGCGTAGCGTCTCCACGCTCAAGCCGGTTCCCTTGACGCGGAGATTGTTCAATCCGGAATTGCGGGCGACGGTGGAGTCAAGAACCCGTGATCTGTCCGCGCACAAAGAACAACCGCTGACATTCGCCGCCTTCAAAGAGATTCCCTGGAACCTTTTCGGCAACCTGGCTGCCGGGCGCTCGCAAGTTCATTTTCGCACGCCATATCTCGATAACGAACTGGTGGCGCTGGCCTTTCAAGCGCCGGAACAGATCCGTACTTCATCCCTGCCGTCCTTCCGCCTCGTCCGCGACAATAGTCCCTCCTTGAGTGAAATCCCGACCGACCGTGGATACGCGGGAGATAACACCGGGCTGGGATTTTGGTCCCGCCGCTTTTTTGCGGAAGCGACGTTCAAGCTGGATTATTACCACAATGAAGGGATGCCAAATTCATTCGCCCCGTTCGATCCGGCGATCAAACAGATCGGCTCGTGCCTGGGTGTTTTGGGACGGCACAAATTTTTGCATTACCGGAGCTGGTTCCGGAATGAACTCGCCTCGTATATCACCGACCGGCTCACTGGCCTGCAGTCGCGGCAAAATGATTTTTGGGACGACTCCTTTGTAAAAACGATGGCCGCCGATCATATCAGCGGACGCAAAAATTATTCATCAGAGATCAACACGGTCCTGACGCTTGAATCCATCGAACGGCAGCTCTTCCACGAACTGCCGCGAAACTGATTTCATGGGTCACAAGACCGGAAAGACAGCCGATGACAGAAAAAGACAATTTTAAGCCCCAGGTGAGTGTGCTCACCGCCGGAAGGGATCGCCATTACACCCTGGGCCTGGCGAATGCCCTGGTGGCGGCGGGGATCAACTTTGATTTCATCGCCAGCGATGAACTGGAAGCCCCGGAATTATTGCATTCGCCGCAAGTCCGTTTCCTGAATCTGCGCGGTGACCAGAGCGTGGGCGCCGGCCTGCTCAACAAAATTTTTCGTGTGCTGGCCTATTATCTCCGGTTGATCGTTTATGCGGCCACCTCACGGGCGAAAGTCTTTCACATCTTGTGGAACAATAAATTCGAATTCTTCGACCGGACGCTCCTCATGCTCTATTACAAGATGCTGGGAAAGAAAATCGTGTTCACCGCCCACAACGTCAACGCCGGTGCCCGCGATGGTTGCGATTCTTTTGCCAACCGCTTTTCACTGAAGTTCCAGTATCGGCTTTGCGATGGCATTTTCGTTCACACGCAAAAGATGAAAGCGGAATTGGTTTCGGACTTCGGTGTTCCGCCCGGGAAAGTCGTCTTGATTCCATTTGGCCTGAACCAAGAGGTCCCCGACACCGCGATGACTCCGGGGGAAGCCCGCGAACGGCTCGGCTTGCGCGCGGAAGACAAGGTGATCTTGTTTTTTGGCAATATCGCGCCCTACAAAGGACTCCAATTCCTCATCGAAGCTTTCACCAACATCGCCAAAAAAGATCCAAAGGCGCGGCTGGTCATTGCCGGACGCCCCAAAGGCCCGCCGGAATATTGGCAGGAAATCCGGCAACAGATCGAATGCAGCCAATGGTTTGACCGGGTCATCCAAAAAATCGAGTATATCCCGGACGCCGATACGGAAATCTTTTTCAAAGCCGCCGACGTGCTTGTGCTGCCGTACGTCCATATTTTCCAAAGCGGCGTGTTGTCCCTTGCCTTCAGCTTCGGCCTGCCGGTCATCGCCGCGGACGTGGGTTCCCTGAAGGAGGAGATCATTGCAGGAAAAACCGGCCTGGTCTTTGAGCCCGGAAATTCCGCGCAACTGGCACGCGCCATCCGCGATCATTTCCAAAGCGACCTTTATACGGGGCTTGCAGCGCACCGAACGGAGATCCAGGCGATGGCGAATGAAAAATATTCGTGGGCCAAAGTTGCCGCGATCACCGTGGAAACCTATTCCGGACCCGGGCGGAATAAAAAATTTCCCTCGAGCGAAGCGATGCATCATGAAAATTCCCAGCCGGATTTTGCGGGGCAAAAACTATGAAACCGCTGGTTTCCATCTTGATCCCCGGTTATAACGCGGAAAATTGGGCGGCCGCCGCCATCGAATCCGCCTTGCGCCAAACCTGGCCTCGGAAGGAGATCATCTTCGTTGATGACGGCTCGACCGACCGGACACTTTCCGTGGCCGACAAATTTTCATCACGCGGGGTGTTCGTCACCTCTCAACCCAACCGCGGGGCGTCGGCCGCCCGGAACAAGGCCTTCTCCTTTTGCCAGGGCGACTATATCCAATGGCTGGACGCGGACGACGAGCTGGCCCCCGATAAAATTGCGCGACAAATGGAAGTCGCTGATCGCCTGGCGGACCCGCGCGCCTTGTTATCGTCCGAGTGGGGCCGGTTTATCTACCGCCTGAACCGCTCTAAATTCACACCGACGCTGCTCTGGAATGATTTGCCGCCCGTTGAATGGTTGTTGCGAAAGATGTCCAACAATATTTGGATGCAAACCGGCACCTGGCTGGTCAGCCGCGAATTGACCGAGGCCGCCGGCCGGTGGGACGAACAACTGTCGTTTGATGACGATGGCGAATATTTTTGCCGTGTCCTGTCGAAAAGCTCCGGCGTAAAATTTGTTCACGGCTCCAAAGCCTATTATCGCGCCAGCGGGCCGGGCAGTTTGAGCGATGTGGACGCCTCAAACCGAAAATTGGAATCCGCCTGGCGTTCGATCCAGTTGCATATCCGGTATCTGCTGCAATTGGAAGACAGCGGGCGGACGCGCGAAGCCTGCATAAAATTTTTGCAGACGTGGCTGCCCATCTTTGATCCGCATCGGCCGGATATCATCTGCCATGCCCAGCAGACCGCCGAACATCTCGGCGCCCGGGTGGAGCTAAAAGATACCATGGAAACTTTGCGTTGGAAATTTGCCTGGATGAAAAACGTGTTTGGCGACAAGGTCGCCTTCAGGGCACAAGCCAAATTGCCGCAATTCAAACATTCCATGATCCGCTTCTGGGACAAGACGATGTTCCAGTTCCAAAGGATCGCCCGCCCTTGAATATGAACGAGACTTTGGTCATCGAAGCCGGCCGCACGGAACGCCAATACTGGCGCGACCTCTGGAAATTCCGGGAACTGTTTTACTTTCTGGCCTGGCGCGATCTGCTGATCCGTTACAAGCAGACCGTCGTCGGCGTGGCCTGGTCGCTGGTCCGTCCCTTTCTGACCATGCTGATCCTGACGCTGGTCATGAAGGTCGGCAAATTGCCCACCGGGGGCGCGCCGGCGCCGCTGTTCGTTTTTTGCGCGATGCTGCCGTGGCAATTTTTTTCCACGGCCATGTCCGAATGCGGGAACAGCCTCGTCAATAATTCCAATCTCGTCTCGAAGATCTATTTTCCGCGCCTCGTGGTCCCCGCGAGCAGCGTGATCGTGAGCTTCGTGGATTTTTTGATCGCCGGAATTTTCCTGGTGGCCTTGATGTTCTTTTATCATTTTGCGCCGCCACCCCAGGTGGTTTTCCTGCCATTGTTTATCCTTCTGGTATTTGCGGTTTCATTCGGGGCCGGCATTTGGATCGCCGCGTTGATGGTTGAATACCGGGATTTCCGTTTTATCGTGCCGTTCGTGGTGCAATTCGGCCTGTATGCCGCGCCCGTTTTGACGATGACCAGCCATGTTCAATTGAAATGGCGCTGGCTTTATTCCCTCAACCCCACGGTCGGCATCATCGATGGCTTCCGTTGGTGCCTGTTGGGGGGCCAGAACGAGATTTACTGGCCCGCGCTGGGCCTGTCGGTTCTCGTCACTGGCTTGCTCATCATCTCCGGCCTTTGGTACTTCAGAAGAATGGAGCGCACGTTCGCCGATACCATCTAGAACATGACTGATTCAATCATCTGCGTCGAAAATCTTTCGAAACACTTCTCCATCGGGCACAAGCGCATTGATGGCGAGGGCCTGCGCCACGTCATCGAAGAAACGTTGCGTAATCCTTTTGCCGCCTGGAAGACGCGCAAGGGCGAAAAAGAGGAGTTTTGGGCATTGAACGATGTCTCGTTTGATGTGAAAGCAGGGGAAGTGGTCGGGATCATCGGGCGCAACGGCGCGGGGAAATCGACGCTGCTCAAGATCTTAAGCCGCATCACCGAGCCAACGTCGGGAAAAATTTCCCTTCGCGGCCGGGTCGCGAGCCTTCTCGAAGTAGGGACCGGCTTCCACCAGGAACTCACCGGGCGCGAAAATATTTTTCTGAACGGCGCGATCCTTGGCATGAGCAAAATGGAGATCAAACGCAAATTTGATGAGATCGTCGCCTTTTCCGAGATCGAAAAATTTCTCGATACGCCGGTGAAACGTTATTCGAGCGGCATGTACATGCGCCTGGCCTTCGCCGTTGCGGCCCATCTGGAACCTGAGATCTTGATCGTGGATGAAGTCCTGGCGGTGGGAGACGCCTCGTTCCAAAAAAAATGCCTCGGCAAAATGCAGGAGGTTTCGCGGAACCAGGGCCGGACCGTGCTGTTCGTCAGCCATAACATGGCCGCCGTATTGCAATTGACCTCGCGCGCGATCGTCCTGGATAAAGGCCGCGTCCGCTTCAACGGCCCCACTGAAGAGGCGATTGAACGCTATTCCGGGATTGTCAGTGCGGATTCGACCGTATTTTTCCCGGTCGACAAACTGCTGCGCAAATATCGCGGCACCGAAGCCGCCCGCTTTGTTTCATTCCGCTTTGACCGCGCCGTCCCGATTTTTTCGATGGATGAAAATTTCACATTCATCGCCACTGTCCGGGCGCGCGATGATGCGCCGCGCATCCGCTTCAGCATGACTATTTTTACCAGCGAAGGCATTCCCGTCGGTTCTTGTTTTGGCGCAGAACGGCCTGGCATGCGTAGCGGCGATGAAGTGGATTTCGAGATTTGCATTCCCCAACCGCGGCTCGCGCCCGGACATTACTATTGCGGCGTATCGGTCGGCAAAGGCGACAACCGTACTGCCCAGGTCGATTACGATACGGTCCTTGATACGCTTGCGTTTGAAGTGCGCCCCGAGGAAGGCGAGCAGGGGACCGTCTCCCAATGGTCACGGGGTTGGGGGCCGGTGGTGCTGCCGAATCTGAAATATCAGCCGGTCGATAAAACTGTCGAACTGGAATTGGAATCTGACAACCAATTAGCCTCTGATCTATCGTGAAAACCACCTCATTGGCGATTGTCATTCCGGCATACAAATCCCGGTACCTGCGCGCGACCCTTCACTCGCTTGCAAAACAAACCTGCCAGGATTTTACGCTTTATATCGGCGACGACGCCAGCCCCAAGCCGATCGAGGCGATTGTCCGCGAATTTTCCGGCGATTGGCCCATCCACTACGTCCGCTTCGAGAAAAATCTCGGGCGCACTGCCCTGGTGCGCCAATGGGACCGTTGCATCCGGTTGGGAAATGAACCATGGGTTTGGCTTTTTTCTGACGATGACACGGCGGACCCGGAATGCGTCGAAAAATTTTACCAGGAGCTGAAAGTGACGGATGGCCGGCACGACTTGTACCGGTTCAACACGATCACGATCAATGGCGATGGGGTGAAACTATCCGAGAACCAGCCCAACCCGCAAAATGAGTCGGGCGCTGATTTTCTCGTGGCCCGGCTGCGCGGCAAGCGCACCTGCTCGGCGCAGGAGATCATTTTCTCCCGCGCCGCCTGGGAATTGGCCGGGGGTTTTCCGGATTTTCCGTTGGGCTGGGCCTCCGACGACGCCTTCATTGCCACCCTGGGCGCGCGCAAAGGCATCCATATCATCCCGGGACCCCGGGTGAGCTGGAGATTGAGCGGACAAAATATTTCCAGCGATAATTCAGGGAACCTGGCCATTTTAAAGATCCAGGCCTGCCGTGAATTCATCGAATGGGCGACGGCCTTTTTGCAAAGAAATCCCTCTTCAGACCGGCACCTCGTCAATGGCGAACTGGCGGCACTGTTTGAAGACTGGTTTTTTCTGCAGATGATTTACACCCGGCGGCTGGCGAACTTTAAAACCTGCCTCGAGGTTGACAAGCTGGCCTCATCCTCCTGGCATCGCCAGCGCGGATATGGTTTCTTGAAAACCTTGAAATTTAACACCCGCCTGTTCCGCGATCGGATTTTTGAATCCTGATGTCCCTGTGTCATCGCGCCTGATCCCAATCCCGGTCTATGCTTAAACCCCTCGTCTCGGTAGTGATCCCGACGTTTAATCGCGCGCATTGCGTGGGCAATGCGATCGATAGCGTGCTCGCCCAGACTTTCAAGGACTTGGAGATCATTGTGGTGGACGACGGCTCGACCGATGGAACCATGGAAGTCCTGGAAAAATTTGGAGACAAAATCTGCGTGCTCCGGCAGGAAAATCGGGGAGTGGCCGCGGCGCGAAATACCGGCGTCCGCGCTGCCCATGGAAAATGGATCGCCTTTTTAGATTCCGATGACCGATGGCACCCGGGGAAGCTCGAATGGCAGCTTGTCATGTTGGAAAAATATTCCGCCAAAGTATCCTTCACCCGTTGTGTGACGGGCGAGGGCCGGTGGATGCGCGATATCGAATTTATCTCTACCCGGCTTTGCGAGCCCGAGGTCTATCATATTGAAAATGCCGGAGATGTCGTCTGCCTGTCTCCGCGCCACCCGATGATCCAGACCATGGTCGCGGATAAAGAACTTTTGAAAGGCGCCGGCTTGTTCGACGAATCGTTTCATGCCGCTGAGGATGCTGAATTGATTTTTCGTTTGTCGTTTTTGTCCGCCTTCATCTACCTCGACCGGCCCCTCACGACGGTGTATGAAAATTCGTCCAATAGCCTGACCTACAGTGTGAAATTGGATTCAATGGCCCGCCGAAACCAATCCTATTTGCGCCTCGTGGCGGAGATGTATTGGCGGCTGGTGGATATCTCTCCCGAAAAGATCTCGGTGATGCGGAAGCGGCTCGGCTATTTCATTTCCCGTCGCGCAGAGATCGCCTGCGCGGCGGGTCAATTTTCCGTCGCGCGCGCCCTGGCCCGGGATGGGATCTTTTTTGCCGGGAGCTTGCGGGATTTTGCGCGCTGCCTGGGGATTTTGATGTGGCCGGGGATGATGCGGGTCCGCGCGCAGAAAAAATGGCCCGCCTGAATTAAAACGGCCCGATGGGATTGAGCTAAGGATGCAACAATAACAGGGCAAAATATTTATCTTAAAGTACGGTTATGATTTTGGTCTTGGGAGCCGATAATTATCTCGGCAGGATTTTTTGCAGGGAATTACACCGGCGGGGACGGGATTTCTTATTGCCGGCCCGCAAGGATTATTCTGAGTTTGATGCGCTGTTCGACTGCATCCGGAGAACGAAGCCGGAGTTCATCATCAATGCCGCGGGCTGTTGCGCCGGCGCCGACCTGGACGATTGTGAGATCTCGCGCGAGGAAACGCTCCACGCCAATACTATTTTGCCTCTCGCCATCGCCAAAGTCTGCCTGGTGACCAACACCCCCTGGGGACATATTTCCTCCTGCGCGGTTTATACGGGGGCGAAGATCATGAGTGACGACGGTTTGGTCATTGAAAAAAAGTTTTCTCACGATGAACTGCTCCGCTTATTGGCCGAATGCCCCGAAAAGATCCATGGCTACACGGAATCGGACGAGCCGAATTTTTCGTTTCGCAACGTGCCTTGCAATTTTTTCAGCGGCACCGCGGCGCTCGCGGAAGAAGCCATCTGTGGCCTGGGTTCCAATTATATCTGGCGGACCGGGATCCCGTTCAATGGATTCGATGAACCGGAGAATTATTTGCGCCAGCTGCTAAACAGTGATAAAGTCTACAACAGTGTTAGTGCCCTTTCGCACACGGAGGATTTTGTTCGCGCCTGTCTTGACCTTCAGGAACTGCGTGCGCCCTTTGGCATCTATAATGTCGCCAATCCGGGTGTCATCACCACTGCCCAAGTGGTCCAGATGCTGCAAAAGCATCTTGGCATCCCCCGGTTATTTGAATTTTGGAAAGAGTCGGAGTTTAATCGAACTGGAAGCCGTGCCTTGCGGGCGAATTATGTTGTGGATACTTCCAAGCTTCTGGCCGCGGGCGCAAACATGCGCCCGGTGATGGAAGCGTTGGAGGATTCAATCAGGAATTGGCGGGGTACGTTCGGGGAAGAGTTGCATAAGGTGGCTGCTTGATTCGGTGGGAAGTAGAACCCAGGAACACGGGGGGGCCTCTATTATGAAAAGGATTAGGTTCGGTGCTGCCTTGATGCGCACCCATCGGTTTTTGCCGCCGTTTATTTGCTTGCTGGTCCTGGGCCGGACGGCGCATGCCCAACCATCACAAAGCCAGTTGGCCCAGCCGGAGATGTTGCCGGTTGAATCGACGTCACAGCAGACCATGACGAACGAATTCCAGGTCTTTGCCGTGCCAAAGCCTCCGCCGCAACCGATGCCGTATGAACCTTTCCAGATGGGAAAGTTCATCTTCCGCCCCCATGTGGATTATACGTTCATGGAAGCGCACGGACTCCTGGCTGCGCCCGGCGACCCGGAAAACACAACCGTCCAGCAATTTTCACCCGGCCTGCTGATCGATTTCGGCGACCATTGGGCGCTGGATGACACCATGACCTTCGCGCAATATTCCAATAAACATTTCGGAAATGAGTTCGATAACGCGCTCACGCTGACGGGCCAGACGGTTTATACGGATTGGGTCCTGGGTTTCCTGCAGACCGCCGATGAGTCCAGCTCGCCCCTGATCGAAACGGCCGCCCAAACCGAGGTGCAGACCTACTCCACGGCGGTGACCGGCCATCATGAGGTCAGCGAACATGTCTCGGAGGATTTGGCCGTGGAACAGGACATGTATTTTGTCAGCGGAGGTTTTCAGGACTCGCGGGATTGGTACACGTTGGACTGGTTGAATTATGATTTTACCAAGCGGTTCAGCATCGGTGTCGGCGGCGGAGTGGGCTATGTGAATGTGGATTTTGGTTCCGACCAGACTTATGAGGAGGCGCTCGGCCGGTTGAACTGGCGGGTGAGCGATAAAATCAGCCTTCAACTCAATGGCGGCGCGGAGGAATGGGAATTTTTGGATGCCAACAGCGGGGGCGCGTTATTTGATCCGGTCTATGGCGGCTCAATCCAGTACCAGCCGTTCGCCAATACCTCGCTTTACGCGTCTGCCAATCGCGCCATCACCGAATCTTTTTATCGGGGTGAGGTGACCGACTCCACCATCCTTAACGTGGGATGGAACCAGCGCGTCCTGGGGCAGCTTTATTTCAACCTGAACGGCGGATACGAGAAAACCCAATTCATTGTGCAGGGCAATACGCTCGAGAATAATCGGACCGATACCGATTATTATATCGGGGCGCGCCTGAGCCATTCGTTTTTGAAGCGCGGCACGATTTCCCTCTTCTACCAGTACAGCGACCAAAAATCCACCGCCGTCGGATTTACCTACAAGAGTAACCAGGAGGGCGTGGAAGTCAGCTACGGCTTCTAAGCAGGAGAAAAATATGATCCTCGGACAGATCCCAAAGTTAATGGGTGACCAGGCGGATATTGCCGCGCCCAAATCGATCGTTTTACCGCAAAAAAGTCCCCGGGTGAAGCCGGCCTGGTTTTTCCTGGCTGCGGGTGTGCTCTCGCTTTGTTTTTTTGTCCCGCTCCGTGATCTATTACATCTGGCGATGTCTGATGACTTGTATTCCGATATCCCGCTGATTCCAATCGTCAGCCTGTATCTTCTCTGGCAGAAGAAGGAAAAACTCCCCTATTTTTCCAGGCCCTCATGGGGCATCGCCGCCCTGTTTTTTGTTGCCGGGCTTCTCGTGATGGCGGCTTACGGGTTGGCTGCGTCTTTTATTCAATTCGCGGTCCCGGATTACCTCGCCATCAATCTCTTCGCGTTTTTGCTTTGTCTCATGGGTGTCTGCTTTGCGCTGTTGGGCGGGGAATTTGTGCGCGCGGCGGCGTTCCCCCTCGGGATGCTGGCCTTCATGATCCCGCTCCCGGAGTTTGTGCGACAGGGGGCGGAAACATTTTTGCAATACGGTTCGGCGATGGTCGCCGAATTATTCTTCACTATTTCAGGAATGCCCTCGGACCGCGACGGGATCCTCTTTCATTTGCCCGGCATCAATTTGCAGGTCGCGCCGGAATGCAGCGGCATCCATTCGAGCATGGTCTTGCTGATCCTCAGTCTGGTCGCGGGTTACCTGTGCTTGCGTTCTTCCCGGTGCCGGTGGCTTCTGGCGCTGGCGGTCATTCCGCTGGGGCTGATCCGCAACGGCTTTCGCATTTTTGTCATCGGCCAGTTGTGCGTGCGTGATGGGGCGCAAATGCTGGATTCGCCGATTCACCGCCACGGCGGCCCGCTATTTTTTGTCCTGTCTTTGATCCTGTTTTTTCCCTTGCTGCTCCTTCTGAGAAAGATGGAGCGGACTGATCCCAAACCATGACCCATAAATATTTATGCGAAAATTAACCCTATTTCTCACGTTGATCGCCGCGATTGCCCTGGCGCTGGCCAATGCCGGTTGTTCCGCCAGCACGAAAAAAATTTACCACGCGCAACGCGGCGATCATTATTTTAATTCCGGCCATTACGACCAGGCCGAAGTCGAATATTTGAACGTCCTGCGCTCTGACTCCGGGAATGCCCATGCCTATGCCCAGCTTGGCATCATCTATTATCAAGAAGGCCGGCTCCAACGCGCCGCGCCCTTTCTGGCCAAAGGCAGTGAATTGGATACGAACAATGCCGTTCTGCGCCTGAAACTGGGGCAAATCTACCTCGCGCTGGGCAGGGCGCAGGATGCCCGCGGCGAAGCAGAAGCGGTCCTCGATAAAGATCCCCGCAATCCAGAGGCGCCCATGCTCCTGGCCGAAGCCATTCCTTCCAGTCAAATCGCCCTTGCCCGGCAGCAATTGTTGCAGCTCTCTCAAAATGCCGATAGCGCGCCTTTGGAGACCGCTTTGGGGATGCTGGCCGCGCGCGAACATGATTTAAAAACGGCGGAAAAAGATTTCAAAAGGGCTTTGGCAGTCGACCCGGATTCAGCCGACGCATATTCGGCGTATGGCAATCTCCTGTGGACACAAAATAATTTGAAAGACGCGGAATCCGCGTTCAAGAAAGCTTCGGATCTGTCTCAACCGCGCGCGCCGCAGCGGTTGCAATACGCCCAGTTCGAAATGCAGGCCGGCAAGACGGACGACGCCAAAAAGCTGCTCCAGCAAATGACGGTTGAAACGCCTGACTATGTTCCAGCGTGGTTGGGATTGGCGCAGATGGCCCTGTCGGATAAGAACTTTGATGACAGCGAAGCCGCTTTAAATAATGCGCTTGCGCGTGATGGTGAAAATTTCAATGCATTGCTTATGAAAGGCCAATTGGATTTGGCCCGCGGCAAAACCGCCACGGCCATCCAGGAGTTGGAACGGCTTTCCGGGACATATCCGCAGGCGCCGCGTTTACGCTATGAGCTGGCCCTGGCTTATTTTGCCAATGCCGAATCGGACAAAACCCGGACACAATTAAATACGGCCATCAGCCTCGACCCGGATTTTGCCGAGGCAACTTTTCTGCTGGCAGAGATTGAGATCAAAGACGGGAATGCGGATTCCGCCGAGGCATTGCTTCGCGGGTTTATCAAACGCCGCCCCGAATTGGTCCAGGCCAAATTGTTGCTGGCCGATGCCTGCCGGGTGGAAGGCAATTTTAACGATGCCCAGGATGTCTACCGGCAGTTGGAAACGGCTTCCCCAAATAATCCGGAAATCTCCTTGTTGATCGGCTCAACTTATTTGGAACAAAAAGACGACGACGATGCCCGCAAGGAATTCACCCGCGCCGAACAACTCGAGCCGAACAATCCCACGCCCGTGGAGGAATTGACCGAAGTGGACCTGTTGGAAAAGCAATTTCCTGCCGCCATCCAGCGGGCGAATGATTTGATCCAAAAAAATCCCGCTCTTCCCGATGGGCACGTTCTTCTGGCTAAGATTTTCCTGGCTGAGCACCAGACTAACCAATGCGAGGCGGAATTGAGCCGGGCGATCGACTTGCAACCCAGGGACCAATTGCCATTTTTGCTGCTGGCCCAGTTGCAATTCGATACCGGCGAATACCAGAAGTCGGTGGAGACGTTGAACGCCGCGCTAAAACATAACCCCGCCGATACCGCCACTTTGATGCTCGCCGGCCAGGTGGAATCCGCCGGGAAAAATGACGCCGCTGCGGCCGGTATTTACGAGCGGTTGCTGGTGGTGGATCCGGGATGTGTCCCCGCGCTCAACAATCTTGCCTGTATCGATGCGAAAGATCCCGCGACTCTCGATCGCGCATACGAGTTGGCCCAACGCGCGCGACAGTTGCGTCCCACCGACCCTTCTATTGAAGACACGATGGGATGGGTCCTCTTCAAAAAGGGCCAATTCATGGCGGCGGAGAAATTACTCCAGGAATGCGCCGGCCAATTGCCGAATGTCCCTGACGCGCAATATCATTATGGCATGGCCGCTTACATGCAGGATGATGAGCAGGCGGCCCGTGATGCGTTTCAGCACGCACTGCAACCCGGGAACGGTAGTTTTTCGGAAAGCGGTGAATGCAGCCGATGCCTGGCCATCCTTGCCATTGATCCCAAAAATGCCACCAGCCAGGACCGCGCCAGCCTTGAAAAGAGGATTGCCGATATGCCCGCTGACCCGGTGGCGCTCACCCGCCTGGTGAGCATCTATCAGAATAACGGCTTGTCGGCCAGGGCGCTGCCCATTTGTGAAGCTGCCTTGCAGGCAAATCCTCAAAGCGTCAAGGCGATGGTTTTGCTGGCGCAACAGGACATGGATTCGCAGCCTGCCAAAGCGTTTGATTTGGCCAAAGCGGCATACCAGTTGAAACCGGATGATTTGGAAGTGGACCAAACCCTTGGCTGGGCGGCTTACCAGAATCACAGCTATCAGTGGTCCTACAATCTGTTGCAGCAGGTCTCCCAGAGCCAGCCGAACAACCCGCAAACATTTTTTGAATTCGCCAAGGCCGCTTTCAGCGTTGGAAAGCTGTCCGACGCCCTTACCGCCATGAATACCGCCATCCAGGGTGGCCTTTCGGGGGCCGAGGCGGCTGAAGCCAAAAATTTCACCACTTTGATTCCGCTTGTAGAAAATCCCGGCCAGGCAACCGCGGCGGAATCACAGGTGCAGGATATTTTGGCAACGAACCCTGACTATCCGCCGGCGCTTTTGGCCGAGGGCGTCATCGATTCTCAAAAAGGGGATTCAACCGGCGCTGAGACGGCATATGAAAAGGTCCTGGGCCGCTACCCGGACTTTGCTCCCGCGCAAAAAAATCTGGCCATTCTCTATGCGCAAAACCTCGACGATCCGGATAAGGCTTATTCCCTGGCCGTCAAAGCCCGTGAAATGTTTCCTGACGATCCCGATGTGGCCCGGGCTTTGGGTTTGATTGTCTTTGAAAAAGGAGATTACGCGCGGGCCGCAAATGTGCTCGATGCCATCAGTGATTCAAAAAGCGCCGATGCCGAGCTTTTTTACTGCCTCGGCATCTCGGAATATCATTTGAGAAATTTCGCCGCCAGCAGGTCTTCGCTGGAAAGGGCATTATCCATGAATCTTGCAGGGCAGCAGGCATCGGATGCGCGCGAAACGCTCGCCGAGCTGAAATAATAAGGCTAAATGCGTCGGCAAACCTTACAGTTTTACACATGCCAAAACGCAAACATTGTATAACAAGCTAATTTGAAACGTATTACACAGCATCAAAACATTGGCACCCCCTCTGCTAAATAGGAAAACGTGACGATTGCAAAATACAAACAACAAAAGAATAAAGGTATGAAAAATAAATGGATAACAATAGCAGCGGTCGCAGTGGCCGTTTTTTGTCTGGAAGGAGTCGCCAGCGCGGTTCCGATCAGCGGTGACATTACGTTTGCCGGCGGCGTAGAATTAAACACGAGCTCGGCGGGTACAGCGACGGAAGTGACCGGATGGACGGGTGCGGGCGGTTTGGGCAGTCCTGTGGTCATCAGCGCGGACGGGAGTTTTTCCGGAATCACTCCGGGTGCTGCGGCGACCTTTACGGCGCCGTGGTTCTTTAACTCTGGTGCTGTCGCCAGCCTCTGGAGCGTTGACGGGTTTACGTTCAATCTGACCTCGTCTTCAATCGTCTTCCAGGGTGGACATCCGGCGGGCGTGTTGGTGGATGGGACCGGGACGATCACTGGGGCGGGTTTCACTGCAACTCCGATGGATTGGAGCTTCTCTGTCTCTGATCCTTCGGCCTCGACCACGTTCGGCTCCATCTTCTCATTCCAGGCTGCGAATGGGTCGGTTCCGGATGGAGGAACTACTGCCATGTTGCTCGGTGTGGGAGTTTTGGGACTGGGCATTCTGAGAAAAGTGATGATCGCTTAATTTGGCGAACATCCAGATTTTGGGCAGGAATTTTTCCTGCCCAAAATATTTTTTTTACCGCGCCGTTCTGAATCTCCGGCGCTATTCGGTTTTTTAACTGGTTGCCATATGAATCCCGCTGCCATCCCTTCCTTTGCCGGCGCACTCATTGCCGGTGCGCTTGCTTTCGTTGTCGGCTGGCGCGAGCGGGGCACTGCCCATCGTTCGTTCGCCGCGGGAATGTTCGTGTTGGCGATGGAAAGTCTCGTCAATGCTTTGGCCGCTGACTCAAGCCTGGCCGATGAAAAGATTTTTTGGGAGAAGTGCGGACTGTTGGCCATGTCATTTTTACCGGGACTTTGGCTCTTCTTCAGCTTGAGCTATGGCCGCGGCAATTATCGTGAGTTTTTGCGCCGCTGGCGGTTTATTTTAGGCGTGGCTTTCCTGCTCCCGCTTGCGTTCGCCATTCTTCTGCGACAGGAATTGATCATTTCCGCCGCCCAAACGGATAATGGCCGCTGGATGTTGTCGCTGGGGATTGCCGGCGTGATGCTGAACCTCATTTTTCTGGTCGGGGCCGTTCTTATCCTGATGAACCTCGAGCGGACTTTCCGCGCGGCCGTCGGCACGATGCGCTGGCGGATAAAATTCATGATCCTTGGTTTGGGCGTCCTGTTTGCCGCGCGTTGCTACGATGCCAGCCAGGTCCTTCTATTTCATGCCATCAACCTGTCTCTGCAGGCAGTCAATGCGGTCGCGCTCGTCGCCGCCTGTGTCTTGATTCTTCGCTCGCTTCGGCGCGTGGGTCATTTTGATGTGGATATCTATCCCTCCCATTCCATCCTGCAATATTCCCTGACCGCCGTGTTGGCGGGGGTCTACCTCCTGGTGATCGGAATTTTTGCCAACATCGTCGCGTCGCTCGGCGGCGATAATGCCTTTACCCTGAAAGCCTTCTTCGTCCTGGTCGCCCTCGTGATTCTGACGGTGATCCTTTTGTCCGACCGGGTGCGCTTGTTGACCAATCGCTTTGTCAGCCGCCACTTTCAACGGCCGCAGTACGATTACCGCAGTATCTGGCGAAAATTCACCGAGGGCACCGCTTCCTGTGTCGGCCAAAATGAATTGTGCCAGGCGACGCTCAAATTTACGACCGATGTCTTTCAAGTTCTCTCCGTCTCGATTTGGTTCACGGATGAGAAACAGGAGCAGCTTGCTTTTGCTGCCTCTACCTTTTTATCCGAAACCAGGGCTGCCGAAATCAATTTGTCCAAAGAGGCCGCTGCCCATGTCTTTGCCGCATTGAAAAAGCATCCAGAGTTGGTGGATCTCGATTCATCGCGCGAGCCCTGGGCGATTGCTTTGAGAGGGATCCATCCGGAGGCGTTTTCCGAGGGAGGCCATCGCGTTTGCGTGCCGCTGGTCGTCAGCGGCCAATTGCTCGGCCTGATGATCATGGGCGATCGGATCGGCGGCGTTCCCTTTTCCGGTCAGGACTTTGACCTGCTCAAATGTGTTGCCGATGAATTCGCCGCGAGCCTGCTGGCAGCGCGGCTTTCGCAAAAACTTTTGCAGGCCAAGGAGCTGGAAGCGTTCCAGACCATGTCCGCCTTTTTTGTGCATGATCTCAAGAATGCCGCTTCGACGCTTAACCTGATGCTGCAAAACCTTCCGGCGCATTTTGATGACCCGGCGTTTCGCGAAGACGCATTGCGCGGCGTCTCCAAGACGTGCGGACATATCAATCGGCTCGTCGAACGTTTGAGCATGTTGCGTAATGAGCTGAAGATCCGGCCCCTGGAAGGTGATCTGAACGAATGGATCACCAAAACCCTGTTGGATTTCGAAAAAAATTCCGGCGTCAACTTTGTGAAGGAATTCAAACCATTGCCCAGGATACCCTTTGACTCCGAACAACTGTTCAAGGTGGTCACCAACCTGGCGCTCAATGCCCGGGAGGCCTCGCCGCTGGACGGACAGATCCGCGTCGGCACCAACCAGGTCAACGGCTGGGCCGTCCTGTCGGTTTCCGACGATGGCTGCGGCATGAACCCTGAGTTTTTGAACCGGTCGCTCTTCCGGCCCTTCCAGACGACCAAAAAGAACGGCCTTGGCATCGGGATGTTCCAAAGCAAGATGATTGTCGAGGCGCATCGCGGAAAGATCGAAGTGCAAAGCGAGCCGGGCAAGGGGACCACGTTCAAGATTTTTCTCCCTGTAAAGATATGAAACCGAAACTCCTGATCGCGGATGATGACGAAGAGATCCGCACGCAAATGAAATGGGCGCTGGCCAACGACTACGACGTTTTGCCGGCGGAAGATCGTGCCAGCGCGATTCAAATTTTTGAATCCGATAAACCGCGGGTCGTCCTGCTCGATTTGGGATTGCCTCCCAGCCCGGGCACTCCCGAGGAGGGATTGGCCACGCTCTCCGCTCTGCTGGCGCAAGACCGGTTGGCGAAAGTCATCGTCATCACCGGCCAGAATGAAAAAGAGATCGCCTTGCGCGCCATCGGCGCGGGCGCTTTCGATTTTCTTTGCAAACCGGTCGACGCCGGCGAGCTAAAACTCCTTTTGAAACGCTGCTTTTATGTCGCCCAACTGGAAAGGGAATTTTCCGAACTGCAAAATGCCGTTGGGATCGATTCCTTCGAGGGCATCATGGGCAGCAGCGCCAGGATGCGTCCCGTGTTCGAATCCATCCGCAAGGTGGCCACGACGGATGCCCCGGTATTGATTTTGGGCGAGAGCGGCACCGGCAAGGAAATGGTCGCGCACGCCATCCATAAAAAAAGCCTGCGGCACGACGGCCCGTTTGTCGCCATCAATTGCGGCGCGATCCCCGAAAATCTTCTGGAAAGCGAATTATTCGGCCATGAGCGCGGCGCGTTCACCGGCGCGCACGCCCAGCGTAAAGGCCGGGTTGAGACCGCGAACGAGGGGACCCTGTTCCTCGACGAGATCGGCGAAATGTCCCCGCCATTGCAGGTGAAACTCTTGCGCTTTTTGCAGGAACAAACCATCGAACGGGTCGGCGGACGCGAAGAGATCACGGTCAACGTGCGCGTCATCGCCGCCACTAATGCGGACCTGAAAAAGAACCTGGCGGCCGGAGCCTTCCGCGAAGACCTCTTTTATCGCCTGGCCGTCGTGCAGATCCAACTGCCGCCCTTGCGCGAGCGTGAGAATGATATTCTCATCCTGGCGAAGTTTTTCCTCCAACGCTTTTCCTCCGAAGCCAATAAATCCGATTTGACCTTTGATCCCGACGCCTTGCGCGCCTTGAATAAACACCCATGGCCGGGCAATGTGCGTGAATTGGAGAATTGTATCCGCCGGGCGGTGATCATGGCTGAAGGAAAACATGTGACCGTGCGCGACCTGGAATTGGGCAACGCCCCCATCAATACCAACGGTGCGACCACCTTGCGGGATGCCCGCGAAGCCGTCGAACGGCAGATGGTGCAGCAGGCGTTGAAAAAACATTCCGGCAAGATCGCGCCCGCGGCGGTTGAGTTGGGCCTCAGTCGCCCGACCTTCTACGAATTGATGGATAAGCTGGGCATCTCCCGGGAGAACAGCAAAGCAGCCTGACCCGGCTCATTCATCTTCCCCTTAAATTTCAAAGCGGCGCTATTCAGCGCCGCTTTTTTATTTTCGTATCAAGAGAAAAGATTGGCTGTCTTGGAGCGTTTTAAAAAAACAATGTGGCCGTTCGGAGCGAGGATTACAGTTTTTTTAAACCGCTCTAGAACCAGGAAAACTTCTCGGGCACGTAGATGATGTCGTCGGGCTGGAGGAAAAAGTCGTCTTTCTCATCCCCATCCAAAACCGTGCGCAGATTCAACACATAGCTCTGGGAGGAGGTGCTGTTGCGCCGGATGACATGGATGCTTTTCAGATTGGCGCGGGCATAATCAAAGCCGCCCGCTTCCATCACCGCTTCCAGCGCCGTGATCGGCTGGTTCGACAACACCTTTCCCGGACGCAGCACGCAACCGGTCACAAAGATGGGGAACGACGATGATTCCACCTCCACATTGATCTCACTTGTGGAGATTTGCGGCGCGTAAAGTTTGATCAGGTTTTGCTGCAGCTCGGCAGGCGTCAGCCCGGCGGCTTGCACATCGCCGACCAGCGAAAGCGCGATTTTCCCATCCAGGCGGATTTGTTGGTTGGCATCCAGGTTTGGCGAGCCGGGTAAGGAGATTTTCACCACATCGCCTTCATGCAACACCAGGGATTGGGAATTCGGCGATGTCGAGTCCGGCTGGGCATAAGACAAATCATCCGCCGGCGGCAGGGAATTATAGCTTGTTTGGTGCGGCGTTCCTGTTTGGGTGGCCGCCGGCTGCTGGTGCGAGTCATAGTATTGCGACGTGCCCCCGCACCCGGTCAGCGTCAGGATCGCAGGTAACAATAATAGAAATGTTAATGGCAGAGGACGAACCCGCCCCGTAATTCCGGTCGAAATACAATTCATAGCTCCTTGTCACTTTTACAGTAGCCCACGAAATCAATTCGTCAAAAAATATTTTTCATCAAAAAACCAAAGTTTTATGGCAAAAATCCCGCTTTGGATTATTTTCTTCACCGAATGCCTGATCAAATTCCTTACCTTGATTTGCCGGCGCAAATCCGCGGTCTCCGAAAAGAAATCGACGCGGCGCTGGCTCGTACATTAGATAACTGTTCATTTTGCCTCGGACCGGACGTGGCGCAATTTGAAAAAGATTTTGCCGAATATTGCGGGGCAAAACATTGCGCCGGTTTCAATAGCGGCACTTCCGCCCTCCACGTGGCTTTGCTCTCGCTCGACGTGGGGCAGGGGGACGAAGTCATCACCACCCCGTTCACCTTCGTCGCGACCAGTTGGGCGATCTCCTACGTGGGCGCCAAACCAGTGTTTGTGGACATCGACGATGCCACCTTCAACATCAATCCGGCGCTGGTCGAAAAAGCCATCACCCCCCGCACCAAAGCAGTCCTGCCTGTCCACCTTTACGGGCAGCCATTCGATGTGGATGCCATTTTGGAGATTTGCCGCAAACACAAATTGCCCATGGTCGAGGATGCCTGCCAATCCCATGGCGCGAAGTACAAAGGCAAAACCATCGGGACCTTTGGGGAAATGTCCTGTTACAGTTTTTATCCCGGGAAAAACCTTGGCGCCTGTGGTGAAGGCGGCGCCCTGGTGACGAACAATCCGGCATTGGCCGCCCGGGCCAGGTCTTTGCGCGAGCATGGTTCCACCCAGCGTTATTACCATGATGAGATCGGATTCAATTATCGCATGGAAGGTTTCCAGGGCGCGGTCCTGGGAATAAAATTAAAGCACCTTCAAAAGTGGACCGCGGAAAGACAACGTGTCGCTAAACTTTACACTCAATTGCTGGCCGGTACGCCCTTGCAATTGCCGCACCAGCCGGATTTTGCTGAAAGCGTCTGGCATCTGTATGTTGTTCGGCATCCGCGACGCGATGAGCTGAAAAAATTCCTGGAAGATAATAAAGTGGGCTGTGCGATACATTATCCCATCCCGTTGCATCTGCAAAAAGTCTACGCCCACTTGGGCCACAAGCCAGGCGATTTTCCCATCGCAGAAAAGGCCGCGCGTGAATGTCTGAGTCTTCCTATTTATCCGGAACTGACAGACGTGCAAATTGCACGCGTTGTCGAAGTGGTAAAAGATTTCTTCAAATAAAGACACTTTTTGTCCCGTTTTCCCACACCGAAATTTATTTCTGTGTGGGATTTTTTTTGTTCAAAAAAAATCAGAAAAAATTTTCAAAATTCAGGAAAAAAAACTTGAAAACTTATCGGGGTGAAGCAAAGTAAGGGCGCAGGCAAAGTTAGTGATTGCAGTTCAGGTTTTGGGTTGGTGATAGTTCGCATTCGCGACCTTCCCCGTGGTTGGGTTTGATTGCTAACAGGCACGTTGTTGTCTTCCGCAAAATTGTTGTATGCAGAAGAGTTGAACAGCAACGGATACGATTAACAGGCGAAGCGGGTCTTCCGCTTCAATCAATACAGGCACGGAATTTCAAACAATTCCGTACACAAAATCATTCTCATTATGCGAGCAATTTTAAGCTTTCTTACCGTTGCAGGCCTTCTCCTTTGGGGAATTACTGCCCGGGCAGCCACCCAATCCAGCGTCACCATTGGCTGGTCACCCAGTGCCAGTTCAAATATTGCCGGGTATATGATTTACTACGGCACCTCCAGCGGCAATTACATCAGCGCCGTGCCGGTTTCCAACGTGACTAACATCACCATCAACGGTTTGACCAGCGGCACCACGTATTATTTTGCCGCCACTTCGCTGGACAGTTCTGGAAATCAGAGCGGCTTTTCTTCCGAGATCTCGGCCACCGTGGGCGCCTCTGGTTCCGTGGTCATCACCAGCCAGCCCGCCAGCCAATCTGCCGCGCTTGGCCGGCCCGCCACCTTCGCCGTCGCCGCCACCGGCAACTCATTGGCCTACCAATGGAATCTTAACGGCAATGCCATCTCCGGCGCGACGTCTCCGGTTTTGACCATCAGTAATGTCGCGGCGAACCAGGCGGGAAGTTATTCAGTGAATGTCACCGGCAACGGTGGCGCCACCACCAGCACACCCGCCGCGCTCACGGTGTATGCCACCGCGGCGGCGAGCCTGGCCACGCCGGCGGTGCCGGCCGGTCAATTTGCCGTGGCTGTTTCCGGTGTGCCCGGTTACCAATACGTCGTGCAGGCATCCACGGACATGAAAAATTGGGTTTCCCTGCAAACCAACCAGGCGCCGTTCAATTTCGTGGACAGCAACGCCGGCCAGTACGCCCAACGCTTCTACCGTACCGAATATCTTTCCAATTCGTCCCAATAAACATTTCGAAAAAGCGAATTGCTCACCATCCAGCATTGCCCCGGCAGCCTGGCAATTGAAGGTGTCCTGTTTGTCTTCCACACGCTAAAAACCAAAAGTTGATTTGAACGGTTGGAAGGTGGAATCTGTTTCTTTGTGACGAGTCCAAAGAACAATATTCTAATATGACCAATCGCCTGTGCGCCTCGTTATTAATTGGCGGCTTGACGTTGACCGCCCCGGCAATACTTTCAGCGCCGCTGATGAATGATGTCACCAACGGTTGGAGCACCCTCGGCGCCATGCCCGCGCCGGTCTGGGATGGCAAAACACTTTTGTTCCATGGCGCGCAAGGCGTCCTGGTCATCACTCCGCTTTCCGACGATGTCATCCGCGTCCGGTTTACCACGCAACAAACTTTTGGCCGCGACCACTCCTATGCCGTTGTGGACCGGGATTTGGGAGCGCCGGCAGTCAAAGCCGGGATCAACCCGGATTCAACCGTCTTGGCAACGGCTTCGCTCAAAATCACGGTCCAATATTCTCCCCTGCGGATTTCGTTTGCCAATGCCGCCGGTCAAATCCTGGACGCCGATGATCCTGCGCGCGGTATTTCCCTGGCTGGAACCGAATATCGCGTCGCCAAACAGCTCCATGACGACGAGCATGTCTATGGTCTCGGTGAGAAAACCGGGTTGCTGGACAAGCGCGGCTGGAAACTCGGCGGTTACAACTACGTCATGTGGAATTCAGATACCCCCGCTTATGATTCCAGCACCGACCCGCTCTATTCAGACGTCCCATTCTTTATGGTCCTGCGCCGGGGAGTGGCCCACGGTATTTTTCTCGATAGCACCTGGCGGAGCTCCTTCGATATCGGCCGCGAACAGCCGGGCTTGCTGACCTTTGGCGCGACTGGCGGTGACCTGGATTATTATTTCATCAATGGCCCTGATCCGAAGAAAGTGATCGAGCGTTACACAGCTTTGACCGGTCGCATGCCTTTGCCGCCGTTATGGTCGCTCGGCTACAACCAATGTCGCTGGAGCTATTATCCCGAATCCCGGGTGCGCCGGTTGGCTGACACCTTTCGCGAAAAGCAAGTGCCTGCCGACGGCCTCTGGCTTGATATTCACTACATGAAGGATTACAAGCCTTTCACCTGGGACCCCGACCGTTTTCCGGATCCAAAAAAGATGATCTCCGATTTAAGCGCCCAGGGATTTCATCTGGTCACCATCCTGGACGGGCATCCGCCGGCCTTGAAAGGCTATGCGCCCTACGAGTCGGGAATAGCAGGGGACCATTTCGTCAAAAACCCGGACGGAAGCGTTTATGAAGGCCCTGTTTGGCCGTCACAGGCCGGCGACCATCCCCTGAGCGTCTTCCCCGATTTCAGTTCACCCTCTGCGCGCGAATGGTGGGGGAACTTATATGCCAGCCTGCTCGATGTCGGTGTTGCGGGTATCTGGAACGACATGAACGAGCCGTCTGTTTTTGACGTGCCCAACGGCACCATGCCTTCAGATGTCGTTTTTGATAACGAGGGCCAGCCTGCTGCCAGTCTCCAGGTTCACAATGCCTATGGCCAGCTCATGAGCCGTTCCACGTTCGAAGGCCTGAGCCGGCTGCAACCGGATAAACGCGCCTTCGTGCTCACCCGTTCCACATTTGCCGGTGGCCAGCGTTACGCCGCCCTCTGGACCGGCGATGCCACCGCCGATTGGTCGTCGCTCCGCCAATCCGTTTCCATGCTGCTCGGCCTGGGGATCTCCGGTTTTCCTTTTGTCGGCAGCGACATCGGCGGTTTCGTCCGTATGCCTTCGGCGGAACTCTGCACCCGCTGGCTGCAAGCCGCCGTGTTTAACCCTTTCATGCGCATGCATACCGAGATCAGCACCCCGGACAAGGAACCCTGGTCGTTTGGCCCGCGCTACGAAGCCATCAACAAACGCGCCATCGAACTGCGTTACGAACTCCTGCCATATCTCTATAACACCATGCAGCAGGCCGGCGAAACCGGCGTGCCCGCGTTGCGCCCGTTATTCCTGGAGTTTCCCGAAGACGAACACACCGCCAACATCGATGACGAGTTTCTTTTCGGCTCCGATTTGCTCGTCGCGCCCGTGCTCTGGGAAGGTGCCGACCACCGTTCGATCTATCTTCCAGCGGGCGAATGGTTCGATTATTGGACCGGTCGGCATTACTCCGGCAAATCAACGATCACCATCCCGGTCACGATTGATACCATCCCAATGTTCGTGCGCGGCGGCGGCTTTATCTTCCGTCAACCAGTGGTCCAGAACACCGGCGGGATGCCCGGCAACCCTTTGCGTGTTTTGATCGCCCCGGCCGCGACATCCGATTCGTCGCTTTACGAAGACGATGGCCAGAGCCTCGCCTATCGCCATGGCGATTACCTGAAGCGAACCTTTCGCCAGAGTCGCAATGCGCAATCGCTGTCTATCTATGTTTCCGCGCCCGAAGGTCCATATCGTCCCGCCAAACGTGATCTGATTTTGCAAACGTGGATGGCCCATGCGCCGGCTATCGTGACGGAACACCTCGAAAATGGTCGCTCCAATACTTTGCCACCGATGAGCGCTGATGATTTGGTCCGGTCATCCTCGGGCTGGTCTTATTCCAATGGGCTTTTGTCCATCAAGGATAATGACCGCTTTGAACCCGTCAGTTTTACAATTCAAAACTGATTCCTGGCAACTATTTTGCTTTTAGAGCAGCGGCTTTGTCTTTATCGCTTTTTGCGCCCTCCGCATCGCCTTTGGCCTGTTTGGCGTCACCCCGATTGGAATAAGCAACGGCGTCATTCGGATTCAATTCGATGGCCTTGCTATAATCTGCGATCGCCCCGTCATATTTTTTCTCGTTGTACTTGGCCAGGCCGCGATTATTGAAGGCGGTCGAATCTTTCGGATCGATCTCCAACGCCTTCGTCGTATCGGCGATGGCGCCGTCATGGTCGCCCTGGTCATCCTTTGCGCTGCTTCGATTCACTAAAGCGATCTCAAAAGTTGGCTTAAGTTTGATTGCCTGGTCATAGTCCTTGATCGCTCCAGTCAGGTCGCCCTTGCCGTATTTGGCGTAGCCGCGATTGTTATAAGCCTCCGCATCATTCGTTTTGAGGTCGATGGCTTTGGTGCAATCGACGATCGCTGCATCGTATTCGCCATTATCGTTCTCCGACAAACTGCGGTTGGCATAGACCGTGGCGTCATTTGGGTTTAAAGCGATCGCCTTGTCATAGTTGGTGATCGATTCGTCCAATTCGCCCTTGTCATGCTCGGCCAGGGCAAGATTGTTATAGATTGTCGCATTATTCGTTTCCAACTCGATGGCTTTTTCATAGTCCGGGATCGCCTTATCCAGGTCTCCCGAATTGTATCTGGCCAGGCCGCGATTGTTGAGGGCCGTCGAATCCTTCGGGTTGATTTCCAGCGCGGTCGTGGCGTCGGCGATGCAACCCTGGTAATCGCCGTTATCGTTCCTTGCGCTGCTGCGATTCACAAAGGCGATCTCAAAGTCCGGCTTAAGCTCGATTGCGACATTATAATCTGCGATCGCATCCTCGATTTTCCCCTGGTCATATTTGGCCAGGCCGCGATTATTATACGCTTCCGCATCGTTCGTTTTGAACTCGATGGCCTGCGTGTCGTCGGCGATGGCCGCGTCCAGGTCGCCTTTGTTGTATTTGGCCAGGCCGCGATTGCTGTAGGCCTCCGCATCGTTCGTTTTGATTTCGATTGCCCTGGTGTCGTCGGCGATGGCCCCGTCACGATCGCCCTGGTCGTCTTCGGTGCTGCCCCGGTTGATATACGCCATGAACATATCCGGCTTCAAAGCGATGGCCGCGGAAAAATCTGAAATGGCGCCGCTCGCATTGCCTTCGTTGCGTTCGGCGAAGCCCCGGTTGTTGTAGGCTTCCGCCAGGTTCGTGTTCAACTCGATCGCCTTGTCACAATCCACGATTGCGCCGTTCCAATCCCCCTGGTCATTTTTGGCGAGGCCGCGATTGTTGTAAGCAGTGGCCATCTCCGGATTGATCGCGATCGCCACATTATCGTCGGTGATCGCCCCGTCCAGGTCGCCTTTGTTGTACCTGGCCAGGCCGCGATTGCTATAGGCCTCCGCATCGTTCGTCTTGATTTCAATCGCTTTGGTGTCGTCGGCGATCGCATTGTCTTCCTTGCCCAAATCATCTTCGGCGCTGGCGCGATTGATATAAGCGATGGACATGTCCGGATTTTTTGCGATTGCCACGTTGAAATCGGACATCGCGTCGTTCAGATTGCCCTGGTTATATTCGGCGAGACCGCGGTTATTGTAGGCCTCCACCAGGTTCGTGTTCAGCTCGATCGCCTTGTCACAGTCAGCGATCGCGCCGGTCCGATCTCCTTTACTCTCTTTTGCCAGGCCGCGATTGCTGTAAGCGACGGCCATCTGCGGGCTAAGCGCAATCGCTTTATTATCGTCCAAAATCGCTCCCGCCAGGTCGCCTTTGTTGTATTTGGCCAGGCCGCGATTGCTGTAAGCTTCCGCATTATTTGGATTGAGTTCGATCGCTTTGGAATCGTCGGCAATCGCTCCATCCAGGTCGCCCGCGTCATTTTTGACGAGGCCGCGATTGCTGTAAGCCGCAGCCATCTGCGGGTTGATCGCGATCGCTTTGTTATCGTCTGAAATCGCTCCTTCCAGATCGCCCGCATGATATTCCGCCAGGCCCCGGTTATAATGGCTGGTGGCATCGTTCGGATCGAGAGCCAGTGCCTTGTTGTAGTCCGTGATCGCCCGGTCATATTCTCCCTTGTTGTACCTCGCCAGCCCGCGATTGTTGTACGAGGTCGAATTGTTCGGGTCGAGATTGATGGCCGTGTCATAATCGGCGATGGCCCCATCCAGATCGCCCTGGTCGTTCTTGGCCAGCCCGCGATTGCTATACGCGTTCGCCAAATCGGGATTGAGTTCAATCGCCTTGTCGTAATCGGCTATCGCATCTTTCAAATCGCCCCTCTTGTATTCAGCCACCCCCTGGTCGTTGTAATGCACGGCCCGGTCGCCACAGCCGGATGTCGCCGCGGCCAGAACGAGAATGAGAAAGAAAAAACTTCTGTTGGATCGGCCCATGGATTTAAGCATACGCACCCGTTCTTTTGATGGGAAGTGACAAAATCCGCCGCAGAACGGGTTGGGCGGGCAACTTCAAGAATCTTGTCTCAAATATATTTCTCCGATTCACATTCCGTTGTTTCAGGGCCACGCAACCGGTTGGTTCATTATTTGCGGGATTGTTAAAAAGTATTAGGAATGAAATTGACGCAGCGTCATATGCCTTGTAAATTACGCGCCCATTTGAATTCCAGAGTAGCTCAATGGTAGAGCACGCGGCTGTTAACCGTGTGGTTGTAGGTTCGAGCCCTACCTCTGGAGCCAATTTGTGCCAAAGAAAGAACTTCATTTCTGCGGCTCCCGGCAAATCCTTTCGGGCAACTGCATTCAATTTCGGCCTCTGATTCCTTGATATTAATGCGCCGGATGAAAGAATTCAAAAATGCCTTTCATTTAATGAGGGATCGTCTCGCCTCGTCCATGAGCGGATTTTCAAAAGCACTGGCATAGGCATCGAGTGTCGTGGCTTTGATATGCAGTTTTCGTCCAGTTTTGCGCCAGGCCGAAACAGCCGTAAAAACTTGACGGAGAATTTTCTTCGATTCGACAGCTTTGAGACCGAAACGGTCGGCAGCGGCCAGCGCAACCTCAATGGATGGTTCGGTTTGTTCTTCAGTGATGGCGGTTTTGTTCGTGTGAACCCGGTCCACTTCCGGCACTGGATTGATGTCATAGGCCGGCGATAGTGACCAACGCCCCGGTTCATGCATCAAGAAACCGTGATTGCGGAGATGGTCGTCATAATTGCTGGCCAGAAGCGAAAAGATGAGACGCCGCCATAATTCGCGCAGGTCGATGGGAACATCATTGCCAAACTGCCGGATGACATCAGCCAATAATGTATATGCGCCGGAATCACCTTGTGGCAGGCCGAGCAGGCTCGAAGCGGAAATAAATGGAATACGATTGTTACCCATGCGGTCAAAGCGGGTGATGATTGCAACACTATGCCCGCCAGCCGGCACGAGTTGATGTTCTGCGACTTGAATGCCCGCTTGTTGGGCGAGTGTCAGGGCAAGAATTTCTCCCGCTGCGATGTCGCGCGTATCATCAGGCTTTGGAAATTTCGCAATGGCAAGCCGCTCGTCTTTCAAGCTGACCGCTGCTTTTGGTCGGGCGCCACCCAACGGTGAGCCGGCGCCAAGAAGAAAACGTAAATCTTGGGCAGTTTCCGTTTCACTGTGAATGGCGTCAGTGGCCCGAAGCAGGGCGTTGAGGTGAACCAACGGCGGAATTTTTCCGTTTGCCGTGGCAAGAAAGGGACTCTTAGTGTCCAAACGAAAACGCAAAGCGCCGATGCGCGATGCATCATCCAGCGCGAGCATGTAATCAATATCGCGATAGGGTTTTTGGGTGAGGACTTTTTTGCGGACCGCGCGTTCAATCAGCACTCGTCCCCAACGATCAGGACCGCAGTCCTGGATCGCGCCAAATAATGTGACCCCATGATGCGGCCCCCGTTGCAGCGGCAGAGATGTTGGATCAATGGCAAAAGCACCATCACGCTGGAGCCATTCGGCCGCATATTCAAATGAAACAGATGCCCCCCGTTCCGGCGCATAAAACCGCCCGACAAAATGAGTTTGCCCTTTCCAATGGATATGAACTTCTGGATTCATAACTGTGAACGGCGAATGCGTTGGGGAAGACGACGCTCATCCATGCTCAACGCCAGTTCATCGCTGGTGGGAGCAGCGAGGTTTGCCAGGCGGTCGTGCAATTTAAGGATAAAAACAGCCGTTGCCAAAGTGCCAATGGCGATGGCGGGGTCGCCGCGTTCCAGGCGCCAGAGCGTATCACGGCTGACAAACAACCGCGCCGCCATATCGCTGGTGGATATGCCGCGTTTGCGCCGCGCAAGCGCGAGGTCGCGTCCCAATTTGCGAAGCGCATGGATTGCCGGCAATGGCAGGGAACCTTTCTTTGACATGCCAATAGTGTCCGATATTTCTGACACTATGTCAATTAAAGTCTGCTATATCAGACGTTATCGTATTATGTAAAATGATTCGATGGAGGATTGCGAACGGATTGCGCGAGTGATCCGATCTGTGGATGAAAACCATGTTGAGTAGTCGGATATGGCAACGCTGGCCACGCATGTCGGTTTGCTTAAGCGGGCAATTTGAAAAATTCCCCGCCCTGTACCGTCGTCATCTCTTTTGACAATCCGGGCAATAAAACGTGCTGCGCGCAGCCTGGATCAGGCGTTGGATCGGTGTTCTGCAGTTCAAACAAGGTTGGCCGGCGCGATTATACACTCGCAATCGTTTCTCACAAAATCCTTCGCTGCCGTCTGAAAAATAAAAGAGTGCATCCGATTTTCCGCTCATGCTTTTCAGCGGAACCGTGCTGCCATATCGGATTGCCTCATTCAAAACTTCCCGGATGGTGCGGCAAAGCCGGGTCGTTTGGGCCAGGGTCAACCGGTTTGCCGCCAGTTTCGGCGAAATCCGCGCGCGATAAAGGGATTCGCTGGCGTAAATATTTCCGACCCCGGCGATCAGGCTTTGGTCGAGCAGTTTAATCTTTATGGCCTGCCGCGATCCTTTCAATTTCGCCGCCAAAATTTGGGGCGAGAACTTCTTATCCAACGGCTCCGGCCCAAGATTTTCCAGCGGCGACAGGTCCAAAGTCATCCGTCCAAAATATCGGAAGTCTTCATAGATGAAGTTCCGGTCTCCTAAATCAAAAACAATGGCCGCGTGTTTGGGCAATTTTTCGCTTTTCAAGGCCAGGTACATCCTGCCCGTCATGCCCAGATGACCCAAAATCGTCATGGCTTTTCGTGGGCTTTTCGATTTCAGGCCGAACAAAAGATATTTTGCGCGCCGGGTGAGGCTGATGAATTTGGCCCCGGCCAGGGCTTTTCGGAATTGTTCGGGAGAGTTTGGGCGCACTGCGCGGGCGCGATGAATCGTCACACCCCTGATCGTTTTGCCGCGGAGCAACGGCCACAGCCGCCGTCCCAATACTTCAACTTCTGGTAACTCGGGCATTTAGCTGAC
The DNA here is from genome assembly GCA_036490655.1 of Verrucomicrobiia bacterium. Taxonomy (GTDB): domain Bacteria; phylum Verrucomicrobiota; class Verrucomicrobiia; order Limisphaerales; family UBA11358; genus UBA11358. Next base: position 77,342 of record DASXDM010000035.1, read on the forward strand.
GAGAGTCCCGACCTTTTCTCCCTGGACGATGCGCTTCAGGTTGTGCGGCTTGAAAAAATCGAAAACGATGATCGGCATCTTGTTGTCCATGCAAAGGGAAAACGCGGTTGAATCCATGATCTTCAACTGGCGTTGCAAGGCGTCGAGGAAGGTGATTTCTGAAAACTTTTTCGCCTTGGCGTTCTTCTTGGGATCGCAATCGTAAACGCCGTCCACCTTGGTCGCTTTCAAGATCACTTCCGCGCCGATCTCATTGGCCCGCAACGCCGCAGCGGTGTCGGTCGAGAAATATGGATTGCCCGTGCCGCCGCCAAAGATGACCACGCGGCCTTTCTCCAGATGCCGCACCGCCCGCCGCCGGATGAACGGCTCCGCGACCTGTGACATCGCGATGGCGCTTTGCATTCGGGTGGGGCAGCCAAGCTTTTCCAGCGCGTCCTGGAGCGCCAGCGAGTTGATGACCGTGGCCAGCATCCCCATGTAATCGCCGGTGGCCCGCTCGATGCCCCGTTCACTGCCGCTCAGCCCGCGAAAAATATTTCCTCCGCCCGTCACCACCACCACCTGCACGCCCAATTCGCGCACCTCGCAGATTTGTTCGGCCATGTGGTTCACCGCTTCAGGTGAAATCCCCACGCCTTGTGCGTCGCCAAGCGATTCGCCGCTCAACTTGAGAAGAATCCGTGAAAACTTTGGCTTTTTAGAGGCAGTCATAAATATCTGGCGCGCGAAGCATCACAAAATATTTATCAGCCCGCCCCGCTGAGGTCAAACCTTTGCTCCTCGTTCCTTCTCCCCGGAAAGCCAACGCTCGAATTTCCGCCGGCATTAGGACGATGAAGGGGAGTTTACCTCTTCACCACAGCATCTTCGGCCCGCGACAGTGCCTCCAGGCAATCCCTGGCTTTCTGGGTGAGCAAAGCCCGCTCGCTATCGCTCAGGCCGCGCGGGTCAAAACGGTAGCGATAATGCAATCGCAGCAATTCATTCAACGGCCCGCGCACATCCTCCATTCCGGGATTTTCCATCGCGCGAGTGATCCAATCGGAAAGCGGTTCATTCGCCGGGCGGGGGACGCCCCGTTGCGCCAGCTTTCTTTCCAGTGCATAAAATTCCGAATCCAGGCCCGGCCAGAATACTGCGGCTTCAATCATTTGTTTTTGTTTCTTCTGCCGTCCGCGGCGCGAAAAAATGAGCTGGGCCATCAGCACCACCAGTACCGGGATCATTCCCCAGAAAATATAATCCCGTACATTGCCCTGGCCCCAGCGGAATTTGGCGATCTGGAACCGGACCCACGACCAGAAATCCCAAAATGATTGCATGCGGGACATGCGGCCGCCTTCGATTCCCACCCAGGAGCCGGGCGTCGTGTCAAAATCCTCCCAGGCCTTTTTCTCGGCGTTCCAGACCAGGCACCACGCATGCGCATCCCGCTCCCGCACGACATAACCGTTGTGTGTGGCTTCATGGACATAATAACCCACGGCGTAACGCGCGGGGATCTTCAACTCCCGCAGCAGCAGGACTGTGGCCGTGGCAAAATACTCGCAATGCCCGTTGCGGCTGCTCAGCAGGAAGCGCGAAACGGCGGTCTCGTTGGTTGTTGGCACCTTGTCGGGCCCCAGCCACACGCTGTAGGAAAAATTCTTCTGGAAAAACACGGCCACGGAATTCAGGACCTTCTTTTCGTCGTGGCTGTGAAGTTTCATTTCCGCAATGACCTGTTGCATCGCCGGCCTTTCATTGGTCGGCACATAATAATCCCAATTGGTATCCGGCGCCGAATCAACCGTCTCCCCGGGTCCGTACCGGGCGTCAAAAATCACCAGTCCCGGGCCTTCTGCGATGATGTCGCCCTGCGGACTTTTTTGAAGAAGATAGGCGTTTAAATTATCGAGGCTCGCGCTGCCGGGCGGAAGTGGAAGTAATCCTTCCGGATTGGCGTCCATCGCGTGCCCATTGAGATAACAGGCGATGTTGACAGAGGAGGTGGTGGATTTTCCCGGCAACAATGGCCAGGACAATTGGTTGGTGAGCAGTGCGACGACGGGTTCGAAATCACTTCTCGGCCCCCCGGCGAACCATTCATTGTTTCTCGAATGAAAAATCTGGTAGCTCGCCTCGCGCAGATAGGTCGGCGGCAATTCCTTGTTCTCCGTCTTAAGACGGATCACGATGCTGCTCGACAATTCCAATTGCCCGATCTGGCCGATGGCCGTCAGCGCCTCCCTCGGGTCCGTTGATGGCCGCATAAAGCGCATCATCCACTTCATGTCATATCGTTCAGCCTCTTTCTGGATGAACCCGATTCCCATTTGTCCCCAGAAACTCGCCGTCACGGCCACCGCCAGCGCCAGCGCCCAGACCATGATCCCATAGCGATGCGACCGGAATGGCAAGATCGCCCATCCGACCAGGAGGCAGGCGCACCAGAAAAAAGTATTGCTGCCGTCGTTGGAATGGATGCTGGAAGAAAAAAGGCAAATGATGAAATATGGATAGGAGACATTGATATTGGGAACAGCCAGGTCCCGGCCGGTATGCTTTTTTTCCTGCCGCACCCGCCAGCGCCAATACATCGAAAACATCGTCAACGGTATCGCTGCGCGCGTGCTGTAGATTTGTGCCGCGACAAATAGAAACAAAATGATCGGCAGCCAGCGTAACCAGGACGTGGCCGTATGGATCGTCGTGATCGCTGCGTTGCGGGCCGCCCCCGGCCCGTGAAACAGATTCCCAATGGTGACAGTGGGTCCGCCTTCATCACTCGTCGCAAAGGCATAAACTGCCAGCGTCAGTGATAGCAATGTGCAAAACATCGCCGTCCGCCGAAAATCCACCTCCGTGAATTCCCACCGCGTCGTTACCACCCGCGCGCCCTCCAGGATCAGGCCCATGATCGCGCCCAGCAGCAGGAGGTCGGATTGCCAACCCCAAAAAAGCAGCACTGCGCCGAGCAACAGGGGAGGCATCTTCATGATGGCAAAATATGCGGGCGTTGAGTCATCTCTCCTATTGTCTCCGAAATGCGCCGATTTTCAAAAATGAAAAATGCCACTTATTCCTTTTCCTCGATTCCGGACCTTGCCCCCTCCGGCACGTTGCCGTTACTTCTCAGAACGATTGTACGGGTACAACTCCCCCGAATGCCCGTTATTGAAAAGAGCAGGGGAACCGCCTGCGCTTCCATTTATTTCCGTGTCACTCTGTCCTCCCGCGCCCCGCTGGAGGTGCGCGTGGGCCGGGGCGGGGTTCGGCCGCAAGGACGGATTGCCGCCATTCTGCTTCGTCAACAAAATGTTCTCTTCCGGTCCCGGCATCGGCCGCGCATACCGCTCCAGCGTATTTGCGACCCCCAACAACCCCTTGCCGTTCTTGTCCGTGAACCCTGCCAGGAACGTGTCCACCGCGATGTCCGTCTGCACGTCCCGCCTCGGCGTTGTCCTCAATTTCACGTATGCCAACTGCGGCGCATCCTCCCCGAACTTCCACGCCAGCGCAAATCGCGTCACCTTCACATCCAATGTCTCCTCGATCATCTTGCAATCATCCGTCTCCAGGATCTCCGATTCATCCTCCTGCAAGCTCGCGCCCGCCGCGTGCTGGCTGCTCTTCGTTCCCAGGTCGGACCCGCGCCAGAGCTGCGTGATCGCCCGGTCAAACACCTCCAGCAACGCCTGGTACCCAGCGTCCCCGTGCGCCGCAGTCTCGATCAGGTTGATCTTCGCGCCCCGGTTCGTCACCGTCGCCCACTCCTCGCCGAACTCATGCACTGCCTCCACGAAATTATTCCATTCCACCGACCCTTTTGGTGCGTCCGTTTCGCCGTGGATTCCCGGCTGCCCGAACTTGTCCAGGAATGCCAGGTTCGATTTCAGCAACATCGTCTTCATCAGGTACAATACGCTGCACGATTCCATCACGCCCTCGCCGCACGTCACCAGCCATTCCCCGGGCAACATCTCGTTTCCATAGATCTGGAATTCACTCGGTAAAAAACGCAACTTTCCTCGCGTCCCTTCAAACCACCAGATCGGGCAAAAAATAAACTTCGCCGTCAACCCCATCCCGGAGGGCGGTGTTCCACGACGCCCTGATCCTTCTTTCATTCCCGCCTCATCGTTCGCCGCCGGAGGCGGGCTTTGCGCCCGTCCCGGCATCGGGACCCAAATGATTTCATGCACCGCATAATATTTCCCCACCGCATCCATCATCTGCCGCACCAACAACGCAAACCCGCCTTCCTCATCCGGATTGATCGCATTCGTCGCCGTCAGATTCCCGTAAAATTGATTCAGGAACTCCTTTTGCCGCTGCGCCAGTTCCATCTGCGCTTCCGTCACGTCATCGCGGATGATGACATCGTAGCCGTGGCGCGCCGCGCTCTTCATGCGTTTGGGCCGCACGATCTGCAACTGATAATCCCGCCGTTCCATCGTGTCCCAGGCCATCCCCGCCATCCGGAAAAACCCCAAACGCCACTGGTCCAGGTACGTCACGAACCGCTCGAACGTCAGACCCCGGATCGGATTGGTCCGCATCCTTACCGACAACGTCACCCGCGCCGGCGTGATGCTCTCCTCCGGCTCCCTTTGATAAATTCCCCTTTGATTGCGCGGCGCCCGGAAATAATCCGTCTCATCCCCACTGGATAAATGTCCTTTCCCCCTGTTTGCCAGCTTGGGATTCGTCGCGCCACCGTCCGAATAGAGGGCATTCAGAAATTGTCGTTGCTCAGGCCGGGACAGGTTGGTGAACAAAGAAACGGCGTTTTGCAGCTTGTTTTCGAGAATTTTTTGCGTCCGGATCACTCGCGCGCCTTCGCCAGGGCCGTAAATTCGGTTAATCTTAACCTTTTTTTCGCCTTGCATTTGACGGGGCGATCCTGTCGCCTTGGGCTGTTGAGCCCCCGCGTTGCCATTTTCAGCCTTTAGCCCTCTGCCTTTTAGTCCAGTTTTAGTTTGCATCACCCCACTAAAGCACAGATTTCCCCAACCGTAATGTTGCCCGGAAACAAAAAAGCACTTCAGGCCAAAGAATTTTGCCCCATCCGACCGACATATTGGCCCTGACCGGCTCTGGTCTTGACATCATCCCTCCAGCATGGCTCATTCAGACCATCAGGCGGCATCACTATGCGCATCATTTCTACCCTCTTCGGCCTTGTGCTCATCCTGGGCTTTGCTGTTGGTGCGAGTGGTCAATCAGCGGGCACAAACGCTCCCGTGCGGCTTACGCCGGCGATGTTCACCGGTTACGAATTCACCCTGATTTCAGACAAGGACTACTCGGATTACTATTTTTCAGACAATGGAAGTGTCGAAGAATCTTTTGGAGGGAAAGGGAAGCATGATGGCATCGTTGCCCTTGGCGAGGGTTGGAGGATAGAGCATGGCAACACCCTGGTTTTCACCGGAGCGCCAGACGGCATCGGCGCCGTCCCGAACCCCGTGAGGCATACTTTGCAGTTCAAATCCTTCGGAAAAAAAATCGTGGTCACCGCCGACGGCGATAGATACCGGCGCTCAAAACTAAAATCGCCCGATTGAAATATAATTCGCGCCTGACTTGCTGTCCCTCTGTATCATTTTCGAAATCCGCGATTTTAAAAAATCGTTCGCCATTGGAGGCGGGTATTGGCCCGCAGTGGCTCACCGCTCAAAGCGAATTCAACCCGGGGCACAGATCATTTGATCATATCCGGTCATGACTTGTCCGCCATTAGTCCCCTGCCAGACGGGAGCGCCGCCCCCGTCTTCGAAATACAGCGGTCGGCCCAAATAAACCGTGGCTCCGTCGGCGGCCGCCACGCCCGGGGCTCCCGTATTGGCCTTGTTCCAACCCTGCGCCCAGAGATTATCGACAAAGATCCGGGTGGCGTTGCCCACGGCCCGCAAGGCGTTTTGACGATAGTTCGTGATCCGTGTGTGAGACAAAAACACCTTGATCCCCGGACTGACGATCGAGATCCCAATGTTCCCCGGAGAACCCTGGCAACTGAAATTGACCACGTCCCCGGTAGTGTTTTCACCGCCCACCTCAATGCCCGTCTCACAACTATCGCAATCCGCATTGGTGATCTTGAACTTGGAAGTGATCCCGTGTGCCGAGGCGCCGAACGCGATGCCGCGATTGTATCCCAGGAAAAAAAGATTGGAGAACTGCGGATTGTCCACCCGCAGGCAATTCAGGCCTGTCCCATTTTTGCTCATCCATGCCCTGACCGGATGATCCCCGCTCCAGAACCCCCAGAAATGGACGTTGTTCACTTTGACCACATCCTTCGCGTTATCAATCTCGATGCCCGTGGTCAGCGGTTGCCCGAAGATGTGGTCGAGGATCGCCCGTCCGGCAGACATGATCTTGATCCCCCTGGTGCAGGGCAGCAGATGGATTTGCTTGAGAAACACATCGTCCGCCGCCACGACAATCGCAAAATCATGGTTCGTCGGCGTCCAATCCTCTTTGCTGTCATGGGAATGGGAAGGTTGCGACTGGGAAAAGCCGATGCCTTGCACCAAAGTTCCACGGCCCCGGATCTCGACATTCACCCCCGGCGTTTTGGTCATGATCCACGAGCCGGCAGATGGATGTCCGCCGCCATCCCATCCTGCGCCCATCAGCGTGACCTGGTGCTCGACGACCACCTGTGATTCGATGAGATAAAGTCCCGGCGGAAACCAGATGACTCCGCCGCGTGCTTCCCGGGCGGCTTGCAGCGCCGCATTGATCGCTCCCTCGTCCGGCGTCGCCCCATCGCCTTTCGCGCCAAAAGCTTTGACATCAAACCAGCCGGTGGGGCCCGGGGTTGGCGGTGGCGGTGGCGGCGCAACGGGAGCGGGCGATGCCTGCGGCTTTCCTGCGCTCTTATCACAACCCGCTTCAATCATGCCGGCTCCCGCCAGCGCAACGCCTGTCGCGGCCAATTTCAGTACTTGCCGGCGCGTCAACGTGTTCGCTTCATTCATAATCTTGTCTCTTCAATGAACACTGAAGATGGGAAACATTCAATCCCGCAATGCGGGACTCAACATCAAACTTCCAAAGGAAAAGGGGATTTAACACTAAGGAAACGAAGAGAACGAAGGTGGATCGAAGCTTGAAATTATTCTCACCCCGGCGCAGGCTTGGGACGTAAACCCACAAGACCAGATGAATACCCATGTTCAAAACGAACCCTTCAATAAGATGAAGGTTTTGATCGCCGGCGCAGTCTTTTGCGGCTTACTGGGAACATGCATTCTTATCAATGTCCTATCAAACATGCAGGACGACTGGCCAATCATCTTCAATGATCAATATCTCTTAAGCATGCAGTATTTCTGGCATGCCATCGCCTGGGACCAATATGTCTTGCAGCCAATTTTTATTGCTGCGGTTCCGATCATGTTATGTTTTACCCCGGCGCTCCTTCTTATTTTGGCTCGCAAGCATAAAAAACCGCCTAAACGACTGATGGTGACGTCGGTTATCGAAGTGATCCTGCTTTTTTATGTATCCAGCTACATTTTTCTTTCAACGTTAGGGGTGTATCGTCCAGCGATGTTCGACATGAGAGGGATAATGGCTTATTGTTGGATTCCAAAAGGGGTTGGGCTTGATACCACCTTTGAGTGGCAAAACTCACTCAACATCACTTATCAGCCATTATTACATTTAGACAATCTTTACTGGCATACAGACAATGCGATGTGGAATGGGAAATATCCGGTGCACAAATTGTCAAATGTTGAGCTTAAGAAAGAGGGGTTGCTTTGGCAGTTTTCAAATCATGAACTTCAGTGAATTACAATCACGACCAACAGCAATTCCGGAACATTTACCATGAAACGGAAAGATGCCGAATAAGATTCATTCTAATTCTGCCCCTTTTGTCCTTCTTGGTTCCCTTCGTTATCTTGGTGTAAGGTTGGAATTGCCGGATGCGTTTGGAAAATGTCGCAGCGGGACGTTGCGAACGGCGACCGGGACATTACGATCGCCCGAACTGGAAAATGTAGGAGACGACGTGAGGAGTCCCTGGCTGAAATCAAAAACCGAAATTGAATTGCGACTCGTTGCCTCGCCTCCAACGAAAATCAAGCCGGTTCGGATTTCAACGCCGGGCTGAAGGAGACAATCCTCCCAGAATTGTAAAAATGGAACGTGGGCACGAGACGGGGTCTCGCGAATCCCGCGAAGGAGAGATGGCGGAGTGCAGCGATGGGGTGATGATACAAATTTCAGTTTGTGTTTTACTCCAAGCCTCGCCTGAATCCTCTCCTCCGGGGAGAGGACTTTGCGAAGTGTGCGGCCCAAACGAAATTCAGACGACTTTGCGAAGCGCGCTGGTAGGGACGGACGCCGATCCGTCCGACAGAAGAAACGACGGATATCCCGCCGGGATGTCTACCTCTCCATCGCGGGACTGACCCCCTTACGCCAGCCACTATATTAAAGCCATGCTTGACCACATTTTCGGCGATGGGCTGAAATTATTAGGGTGTCAGCATTAAGGTGCAATTGAAAGCGGCACCACAGTTAGCAGCGTCTGTATCACAGCCCGTATTAAACCCACCTTCAATAACCGCATCACCACCACCCTGAAACACATAATTCCCTGCCTGAAGAATTCCAGTGTAAGAAACTATTTGATTGGCGTTAGTTGTTGTAAAAACAGCAGGAGATAATTCTGGAAAAACAGGACTAGAAGCGGAATAATATAGACCGCAACCAGCACCACTCTCATAACAAGGTTTACCATAAGCGGTGAATGTTCCTGTTATGCTTACCTTCGCATTACAAGTTAATGTGAAATATCGATCGCTTCTAATGAATGAATAACTTTGATCCTGATAATCTGTCACTTCAGTCACCGAAGCAGTCATACTGCCATTCATGGAAATGGAATTACTATTTACAGTCGTAATTATGTTGACTGATCCACTTGCAGAAACCGTCGAGTAAGAAGACACTGTTTGGTTAATTGTTCCGTCGCTCCCATAAATCTCATCGGCGTAGCCATTAGTATCTGTCGACAACTCCACAAAATAGTATTCGTCATCGGTAGTAACGGGAGCGACTGAAAAGCCAATTCCCGGAGTAATTGTAACGCTCAATGGATATTTCACATAATTTGCGGCTCCGGGTGTGTAGATGCTGGGGGCGGTGGTCAAAGTGCCGCCAATCCAATTGGTCGCAAATTCGTCAAGGACGGTGATGGAAACATCCGCCGATTCTCCCGATTGAAGTGAACCGCTGGCAGGAGAGACCGGCCCTTGGTCGTTAAAATTAAGATAACCACTTAATGCTCCAACGTCGGCAAGGGTGTAGTTCAACACGCTGCCCTGCGGCCCGGCATTGCTGATGGTTATGGATGGCCCGCAATTGCCCGGAACATAAATGGTGAGTGACGTTGGATAAACCGCCAAAATCGGTTTCGGTCTTTGAATGACAAGAACTGTGCTTAACACGTTATTTCCATTGGTGTCGCTCAACTGCAAATTTACAGTCGCCGACTGGTTGGTGGGCTGGCAGCCGAGGGAAATCGGGATGGAAATGCTGTTACTGGTGACGTCTGCTCCAAAACAAAGCGTGCCGGACACGGGCGTGTAATCGCAGCCGCCAATGGCCGTGCCGCCGCTGGTGGAATAATTCACACAGACGCTGGTTGTAAGCCCATTCGTGCGTGTGATGGGTATGACCGCGATGCCATCGGTAATATACGCATAGATTACCGGCGTGCCGGAATAGTCCGAGCCGAAGGAGAAGTCGGATTGCCCGACGGCAACGCCAGATTCATACGCCCGATAAAAACCTGCTTTATTGGTGGTCGGTAAGTCCAAATACAACGGCTGCGAATTGGGTGGGTTCGTGATAAGAAGCGGCACCCAGTTTATCAAATTCGTTGAGAACTCAATCGTGTAGTAATTTCCGGCATTGCCGCTCAGGGAGAATTGGAACTGGCCATTGCCCAAAACGACTGGCGAAGAAATAGTCGGCATGGGGGAGTTGATGGTTAGCGAAAGAGATTGATTCGTCGAGTTGCCATTATCAGACACATGGACGGAAAAATTGAATGTGCCGTTGGTGGTTGGAGTGCCGAACAGTTCACCAAAGGTATCCAAATGCAAACCCGGCGGCAATGTCCCGGAATTTAAGGTCCAAGTGAAATTGTTATCGCAACTGGAAGCCTGTAGAAATTGGTCATAGCCAACATTCAATGTGCCGGTCGGCAGAGTGGTGGTGAGGATTTGAACTGAATCGCAACTCGGCACAACAAAATTAGCCGTGCCGGTGCTATTGTTGATGGTGACATTTTGGCTGCCCGGGTCTTGATAATTGCCCGTGTTCAGAATGTTGTTCAAGCTGTCGCCGTCAGAACAGCCGCAATCATAAACATTCACGTTCCAATTGCCGTTGGCCACGTTTAACGAATAATTGCCGTTGGCGTCGGTGTCCATTTGAGCTTGGTAGCTATTTCCGCCGATGGTCGCATAGGCATTAACCTGCACGCCCACGACATTGGCGCCGTTAAACTGGACATTGCCGGTGATGTGATTGGTCGCGAGGATGCCGGTGAAATTCACCTGCACCGCCTGTCCAACGCTGATGTTGGTGCCGCCGTTTTGATCTATCACCGATCGTGGAAAGACATAATTGGCAGGCCCGCCAAAGTCGAAATCAACATTCCAAGGATCATTGCCATCCAAACCGCCCACGGCACCGACGACATAATTTCCGTTTGTGTCCGTGTAGCCGTCCTGTTGATACACGTTGTTGTTATTGTCATAGGCTTCAACAGCAATTCCGGCGAGAGGATTTCCCAAAGTGTCGGAAACATTGCCATAAAACAGCGCGGTGGCCTTGGCAAAACCAACATTAACGCCGGTCTTGCCGGAACTGACATTGGTGGGATCATTTTCATATCCGACGTAGCCATGAACGATCAACCCGTCTGAGTCACTGCCAACGCTCCACGTCCCGGATGAGACCCGCGCGGAATAATTACCATTGGTGTCAGTGAAGCAAACCGCAATCAGGTCGTTGTCGACCACAGGCGCAAAGACGCCGGGCAAGATAATGGAGGTGTTGTTCGCATCCACGAATTTGCCTGAGATGTTGGCGGTGGCTTTGGCGAGTGACAGATTTGTGGTGATGCTCGAACCGCCCAAAGTAACAATCGGTGGTGTTGAAACATTCGCCACAAAGTTGCTTTTGACGGCAAACAGCAAATAATTTCCCGGCGGCATGGCCATCGAGTAGCCACCGGCATTGTTAGCCACGGTGGCTCCCACGGGATGACCCAGGCCGCTGTTCGGATTGGGTGGCGGAAAGAGCAGGACGATTGCATTCGGCAGGGTCGTGCTGGTGCCGTTACTGACCACGTTGCCGCCGATGGACTGCGTGTATGGAAAATTGGTGACGCTGAAAGAATTTGTGATTGGTGTGAAATGACCGACGGGACTGGAAAGCACCAACAGATATTTCCCAACGATGTTCTGCACAAAATCGCCATTTTGAAAATTCAACTGCGCGGTGATCGCTCCGGTTGAGGAATTCAGATCGCCCGGCACGTTGAAATTGGTGACGCCGCCAATCACCATGCCTGCTTGGCCGTCGGTCAGGGTGAACTGCTGCACTAGATAATCCGACGGGTCAACAACGCCGTTGGTGTTGAGGTCGAGGAATTTCTGAACCACAACGGTGTCGCCAGTGGGGATGCCGCCAATCTGTAGTGTAATCGGCCCGTTGTAGGTGTTGCTGACAGCCGATGGCGTGTTGGTGAAAGTAACAACTGCCGCCGACAGGCTTTGAGCAAGAAGCAATAACACCAAAAATTCAACGGTCTTCAAGTGACCTTTGAAGAAAAAAAACTTCATACAATTTTTTTTGACTTGTCTGGTATTGAACTATAAATGCCACCTAGTATTTTTCCGACTGATTGGACAAATACGCCTGCCGCCAAAGTTTGGCAAGTGTTTTCAGACACGGATTGCACGGATTAACCTGACATTTCCCATATGGGTTGCTGCCCACGACCAAACGACGATCAAAAGTCACTTGCAGAGCCTGTTTTTGCCTGCACCCGTCGGATTCTCCGTTTTTTGCTGCTTCAACATAGATTTTAGCCTTTGTTTATGCGGCTATATTGTAGGTCACTATCTTCGACTTGCAAACTGTATCTGGGAAATCCGGGGTAAGATCTCAAAAGAGATTTAATTTGTTTAGTGCCTGGTGGCATATGCAAAGCGGACTGTGACAATTCCCAGCGTGAACCAGAACGCCTGCCAAAAATTATTACGGGGAACGATGTCGGGATCATTCCGGCTGCGGTAGCGGGCAATGGCCTGGGCGATGAACGCTGACATGATCGGCGCCAAAAACAGATTCGCGATCCGCATCGCCGGATGAGTGATCCAGGTGCGATGCAGAAGCAGAAAAGTGGCGCACGCCAATCCGCAGCCGACAGTGAACCAGGCGATGCATTTGCCAATGAGCGATTCAGGCCAGTTCTCCGGAAATATCCAGTCAACGGGCGAGTATCCAAAGATCTCGAGAATAAATTCAAAGATGCCCTGGAGAATGGCGATGATCAGGTCTTCCATAGATTTCTGCCTTACCTAATAGACCTGAAAGATCGCAAGTTGTTCAGCTAATCGCGCCCCATCCTCCGTAGCAAGATTGCGGGGGGTGGATGGACGCAAAAAGACGCGAATAAAAGGAAGTGATTCGATTCCAATTATTGCTTTTTTACTGCTTGTTAATCCCGAATGAATGGCAATATTGTAGGTTTATGACCCACAAGCCAGCGAAGCGTAGAAAGCGCAGGCCCTCGGCGTATCAAAAGCAAATCCGATTCATCACTGTTTTGGCGGTCATTCTTGCAGTAGCCGTCGTGGCCGGTATCTTTTTGTTGATAAACCTTGCAAGTTAAAGTTAAGCGGAAAGAGGAATGAAGAAAAAGTCAGGGCTCGACGGAGTCTCGCCCCACCATAAAAAACCGATTTCGGCTCGCGAGTACGCTCGCCCCACCAACCGTGCTGCGTTTCATATCAAATTTCTCCCCTCCGCCTTTTCGACTCGGCGCCACTTTTCAAATCCACTTTCTCATAAGCGAACCGAACCGGCCTGCTGCCCGTGCAAATGATTTCGGCGAGTTTGGAATACCCATCCGCCAGCAGGAAATGGTTTTCGCAGGCGTCCACGTAATCGCCCTGGCTGCCGTCGGCGGCTTTCTCGCGCTCGCTGCCGGTGATGAGATGCGCCTCAACGGTATCCAGGATGGGCGAATGCTCCGGCGTCATCCGCGGCAATAACATCATCGGGATTTGCCTGATGGCAGGGCTGGAATCTTGATTTGGGTCTCGTAGAGCTCGACCCTCCGAAAGAACCTCAACCACCCCCTCGGTTGGCGTCAGAAATTCCCTGACCACGCGGTCGATGGTCTCGAACCGGTTGCACTCGATGCACGGGACGAATTTTGTCTGCCCGCCTTCTTCAAAGAAAACAATGCTCTGCCGGATGCCTGCGCCCAGCTTGTTTTTCGTGAACCGCACCACGGCACATTTCAGGTTCAGCCAGCGGCTGTTCTTGCCATCCCACGTCAACCCGCCGGGCAGGGTAACATAAGCATCGCCGGCCTCCGGCACCTTTGGCCATTGCGTCAAATCCTGCAATCCATTCAAGGCCAAGGCGATCGTTCGCGATTCATTCACCAGCGGCCGTTCGTCGATGAACAATGCCGACAATCCCATGCGCTTGAACAAAACGATGGTGCGGCCCACCACATCGCCGGCGGACATTTTTTCTGCAGCCAGGAGGCGGGCCGAACCTCGGCCTGGGCTATGCTCGCCCCCGGCGGCTCGCGAAGGGGGCTCCGGCGCGCACGGAGTGACGCGCCCTACCTGTGATGAGCGGGATGTTTCCAGCGGGACGCCTGAAACCACCCGCGAGACGCGGGTGCTACCACAGTTTTGGGCAATTTCTCTAGCCCAAAACCAACAACGGTCGCCCATGTCCAATCCGGCCACGCCGATGCAACCTTCACGCACGCCTGGGGCCAGGTCAAATGATTCAATACTGCGCGCGCGTTCGATGATGGCGGGGGTCAGGACCTGCGAGGTGCTTTGCGGCAGACCCAGGACATCGCAGCGGAACACGATCATCTCCTGCGGATCGGCGACCGCCAGTTGAAAACGCGCGACGATCTGTTCCAGGTCGATCGCGCCGATGGCCAGTTGCGAGAGGCGATACGACCAATGCCGTTGCTTGATCCGTTCGGGCTGGCGATGCTTCTCGATGGGCCTGGTGCGGTCCAATTCCGCCCCGCATTTTATGCAACCGAGATAATATTGATTGCCCGGCTCGTGGGTGGCAGCGATGGCATCGGAGCCGGGGAGTTTGAAGTCGCCGGACCAGGTGAGTTGAGGCGAGGATGGAAGTTGGGGGGAAAGCGAGAGGTGCGGGATCGCCCCCTCACCCTGACCCTCTCCCCTGAGGGGGAGAGGGGATTGAAATGAGGACGCGCATCCCGTGGACGAAGGAACCACGCCAGCTGGGCCAAGATGGTGGATGGAGGAAGAAGGGGGTTGAGAGGGCGGCAAGCTGCCGCCGGCAGGGATACCCAGACGGCTCGCGGGTACGCTCGCCCCACCATCCGTTCGCATGCGGATGCTAGCAGGAAACTCTTCCTCTAAATTCTGCTCATGGCCGCACGCCGGGCATTGAAACATAAACACCCCCTGGCTGCCGTCTTTCCAGGCCTTGTTCATGCCCCGGCCATGGATGCGTTGGGTGCCGATCTTCATGATGAACCGCAGGTCGCTGGCCGTGAGTCGTCCGCGCACGAACTTCATCATGCGCGGTTCGATGTCGTCCACCTCATCCATCATCGCCATATCCATGCTGAACGTCGTCGGCACCTTGCCCAGCCCGCGGATCATGCCCACGGCTTTCCGGCGGCCGTCGGTCACCAGGAACGCGCCCTTGCGATTGACCGTCTTGCCGGATTTATTCAATGCCTTGCCCACGCGCGCCATCTCTGCGAACCAACCGATCTGGTCCACGACATCCGGACGGAATTTCGAATCCACGATGCCTTCGACCAGATCATCGTCCGGCAGATACAACCCAAAATTGCGGAATAGCTGGCCGGTGCAATACGCCGCGAGGTTCAATTCCAGGATTGTCTTGCCGAATTGCGCGCCGCCGGCGAGGGAGAGTTCCGCGTCGGGGAGGGTATTGGTAGGGCGTGCAGTCCCCTGCGCGCCGCTGGCCAGAGCCGCTTCCGCATTGCCCAATATTTTATCAATCACCTCCACCACCGCACGCAGAGCCTCGCGTCCTGCGAAAGAGTAGGGGGCATATTGGCCGCGACCGGAAGGGACGCGGGCATCGTTTTGGAGGAAGTCGGCGAAGGAATGATGATGGGGGGTCTGGATGCCGCCGTGGATAGTGATTTCACCAATTTCATCGAGGCTAAGGTCGGGGATCATTTGGATTGAAGAGTGGCGCGCACGGAGTAACACGCCCTACGTCTCTATTTGGTTTTGGCCTGTTTCAGAGCAATAAAGGCGGTTTTGAACAATTCAAAGACTTCGGGGAAAGCTTTGGTTTCGTCCAGGCAGAATTGGAGGGCTTTGGAGCCCTGGGATTTTTTGGATTCGGCGGCCCGCTGTTCGGCCAGGGCAACTTCACGTTCTTTGACGCGTGCCTGGGTTTGGCCATTGATGAATTGCAGGACCGTAGCGGTCAACCGATTTGCCAGCACCAAAGTCGTGCCAGGAGATTTTTTCCGGTAGGTAAGTTTCCAAATGATAACACGATACAAGTCGATCAAGGTTTTCAGTTCCGGGGCCGGGTTTTTTTCGAAAGCCGCTTCGACCTGTTTGCATTGCTTCGCCGTGGCGCCGACATCGAAGAGCAGGGCTTTTTCCTCGCGCTCGTCCCGCAATGTCGCCAAATATTTGGAGATCATGCAGGTGGAGGTTTCCACGCCTTTTTCCCCGAGCCATTCGAGCATTTCCACCAGCCGCACTTTTTTATCATCCATCTTCAACAGCGTTTTGGCGTAGGGATCGAGGACGGATTTGCGTTTTTTGTTCATATGAGGTTTATCGTTCGGCCCGGCGAAGTCTCACTCCACTTACACCTGCACTCCCGGGAAGAGTCGGCGCGCACGGAGTGACGCACCCTACCTGTTTCACTAATGGTCATCGCAGTTGGCGGGCTTTGTGGATGCCTTTGGTGGTCAACGTCCACGTGCGCTCCTTCGTGAGCGGATCGGTGGCGCCGGAAATAAATTGTTGCGCCTCCACTTCGCGCAACCGTTCCCGCACGTCATCTTCCGTGGGATTGTCCGAGCGGCAAAGCATTTGCGCGGCCTGGACCAGGGCAAATTCCGGGATCGGTTGCCCGTCGCATTGCAGGAGCACGACGAGGATCGCGCGAATGATTCGTGAATTCATAAATTTTTATTGGATGGGTTGTCGGTGTGGTCGATTGCCGGGATGGATGGTGAATGGCCGCAGTGGAAACGCGCGCATCGCGCGGCTTCGCAAATGGCGGATGAAGCCGGGAACGGGGTACCCAGGGCGGCACTTCGTTTGCCCTGGGCTGCTATCTGTCACCCCTATCCGCCGACGCCAGGCTATGGCGGGACGAGCGGGGCTTTGAACCGGCGGCTGCGCCGGAAAATATATATTCGCGTTCATGGGCGTCTATTCGCGTAAAAACTTTTGCCTCTGTTCTTCATGCCAAGGCGATTTAAGCACAAAGACGGGAAGGTGTAATGTTGCCGGGCAACAAAATCGGAGGGTTTTAACAACCAAGGAACGAAGGCGAAGGCCAAACCGAGTTTTGCGCCAGCTTATGGAGTGCGCCAGTCCCCTGGCGCTTTGCTTGGCGTTGGCTCCGGTGATGGGTTAGAAAACATCAACTCAATCGTCCTGACTGCTGAATCTAGTGCCTCAATATCTCGGCCCTGCCATGAACGCTGCCGGCACTCTCTTAGAATCTGATGTCCTGCACCAAGCAAGCTACGAATGAATGCACGGCAGGAAACTCTGGCAGTAAGCTCAAGGCGTGAATCACGGAGACCAGTCAGAGTCCATGAATCCTCATGCTCCTGCTGCAATCGAATAGATAATGGCCCATCCATAAACCTGCACTCCCAGATACGGGTCGTGCCGTGGAGAATCCGTGATATCGGCTCCAACCACCAACTCAGAATAACGACGGGAAAATCGCTCCACCGTGCGTCGGGAAATGATACACCATCAGCTCGAATGGCTACAACGCCCGTAATAGAATCGTGTGACGACCTATCAAGTGTCGTAGTGTCCACCACAACTACTACTTCTTGAATGTTGTTCGTGCTCATGAGAAACGCTCGATGTGGCCTAACAATAAGTATGCCGCAAAATGCGGTATATTTTTTTCGTTAAAACGACCCTATTTCGTTCTTTCCCCCGTGTCAACAAGAGGTTGGGTAGATTTTTGCTATGATTCCCACAAAAACAAACGCCGCACTCTCCCCGGTGCAGAGCCAGTCCTTGCCGGTCAGTCAGGACCGGCCAGTGGTTGGATGTGGGGTTGGAGCGGAACCCCATAACAATCAGGGACTCCAGCGGGGTTGGGAGCCTGTTGAACAGAGCCCCGGTGAGGGCACCGGGCCTACAGGTTGGCTGGTTTCCGGGGAAATTCTGTAGGCCGCGTGCCCTCACGCGGCATTTTTTGGAGTTCTTCAACAGGCTGTTGCAGGACAGGCAGTGCTGCTACGGAGGACGGGCAGCGCGGGGTTGGGCGACTCGTGTCTAAGTTGAATCGTGTGGTTTCTGAAAATAAATGACAATCGCTGTCGCCGGAAACAAGCTAACAAACCAAAAAGTTGCAATCGGAATAATCAAACCAGCAAAGCCTCCCTTGGATTGCTCCCAATAACTCCAACTGAAAACATCCCACTCACCGTTACGACAAGCATCCCAAAAGAGTGCTCCCCAAAACAACAGAAAGACGCAGAGGGAAGGAAACATAAAAATACTGCCGTATGACGGGGCACGCTTGTGGCGTATCCAATACCGCGAAAGCAGTACGGTCCCAACCATTGTGGCGAATGAAACCGACAAAACATATGGAAGGGCCC
The DNA here is from genome assembly GCA_036490655.1 of Verrucomicrobiia bacterium. Lineage (GTDB taxonomy): Bacteria > Verrucomicrobiota > Verrucomicrobiia > Limisphaerales > UBA11358 > UBA11358. The sequence continues at coordinate 95,469 of DASXDM010000035.1, forward strand.
CAGCCCAAAACTCCCGATTCACAATCATCGCGCCGATCAGAGCAACCCAAACCAGGAATATTGCAAGAGCTGCGAGATTGTGAATTGTAGATGCGCTTTTCATAGCCGCCTAACGATCCAAAACTGCCTGCCGCAGCGAAGCTCCGCAAGAGCGAAGTTGGGAGCCGTCCCGATGCATCGGGATTGGCTCCGGCGCGGGGTTGGGCGTCATAATCCTTTCTTCAGACAATAAGCAACTCCGACAATCACAATCGCAACCGTCGCAACAAAGCCAAATGGCCCTCGACAATAGATGCCGCTCGCAATCCATGAAACTTCCGGATGTGACTTGTGAGCAACGGAGCAATCCGCGAGATAGGAATAAACTGTGACGAAAACAAAAATAGCCAAAGGATATTCGTTGTATAACTTAAACGATCCGTAAACTCAAGGAGTCCCGATGCATCGGGATTGGCCCAGCGCGGGGTTAGGAGCCTGTTGAACAGAGCCCCGGTGAGGGCACCGGGCCTACAGGTTGGCTGGTTTCCGAGGAAATTCTGTAGGCCGCGTGCCCTCACGCGGCATTTTTTGGAGTTCTTCAACAGGCTGTTGCAGGACAGGCAGTGCTGCTTCGGAGGACGGGAGGACACGAAGAAAGACAGGGCAAAATCAAAGCCCTGTAAGGGCGAACGATAGTAGCCCAGGGCAAGCGAAGGTGGCCGTGCGCAAGCACCGAGCGCCGCCCTGGGTATATCGGTCCATAACCAACCGCTATTTGCGAAGTCGCGCGATAGCGCGAATCTGAGATGCGGCACCTATTCCACTTTCGTCCCGTCGGACATCGGTTCATGGAAAGGGCAATCCAAAAGAGGCGCTCACCGTTACCTTTTTGGCGCACCCATACAGGGTGCAGATGGCTGGACATCTTAATTCCGAGGGCGTTGCCCTCGGCTACAATGGTTCAGGCCGTTAGCCTGGGCAACAACCTGTCACCCCGGCGAGGTTTTGAATCAGCGGCTGCGGCGGAAAATTTGTCTTCGCGTTCATTCGTGTCTATTCACGGTTTCTTATTTCTCCTCTCAATTCTTTTACTTCACCCAAAATCTCATTCACCCGCTCGTGGACATTGCCGACGCGTTCTTCGTTGGCTTTATCCAGCCGCCGTTCCATCGATGGCAGGTCGATGCGCAAGGTGTCCCAGAGCTTGCCGATCTCCGCGCCGTGCCGTTCCACGGTCTCTTCCACGGACTTGAACCGGAGTTCATGCGCGTCATGGTTGTAACGCTTGGACATCTTTTCCACGCCGAGCGGTTGCGGGAGGATCTCCCGCGGTTGCGCTTCGGTGGAGGATTTGGCGTCGCGCCGCTTTTCGAGGATATATTGGAGGATGGTGACGAAGGCGCTGCAGGCGAAGGAGGTCGCGGCGATGATGGCGATGGTGAAGACAACCATGTTTTTCAGCCAATTGGCCGGGAGCGAATCCACGTTTGCCTGGGCAAAGATCAAAATCATGGTGGTAGCAATTGATTTGTGACGAGTGAGGGCTGAGCAGGAAGGGGAGGGCGTCCCGCGACTGCGCAATCCTCGCCGTACATTTCAATTCCCTCTCCCCCCCGGGGGAGAGGGAGAGGGTGAGGGGGCGCCACTGCCGGTGAGGGGCCAACTGGACTCATTGGCGCTGCCAGGAGCGGGAGGTAATCCATATCGATCGAATGGAATTGCAGGATGAAATCCAGGTTGCCCCGGCCCAATGCCCTGATTGCCCGCCATTCATCCTGCAAAAATTCCCAAACTCGCGATGGATTGATGCGGCAAGTTGCCGCTGCCGTTTGCGCCCCGCCGGCGGGACGCGGTGGGCACAAGAAGCATTCCTGCCCCACATGCCTGTATCCATCGAGCAATCCGGGGAGCAACGGCACCAGATCGCCGGCCGCCGCCACCCGGAAGCTCCGCCTTGCCAGATCATTGCCACCGGCACCTTGCCGGTTATACGAGTCCCTGAAACTTCCATTCCCGACTCGCGGCGAAGCAAACGTATAGACCGCCCGGATCTGGTGGCCCCGCTGTTGCAGGAAATACGCCGCCAACGATGCCAGGGCGCCTCCCAACGAATGGCCCGTGATCAGCAATGGTTTGGGGACGCTGCCGGCGCTTGGCCCCGCCAACCATCGGATGATTTTTGGCAGCAACGATTCTGCCGCCCTCAAAAATCCTTCATGGATTTCGATCTGATTTCCTCTTTTCTGGTGCGGCGAGACTCTGTCGAGCCGTAAGATTTTGCATGGCGGGGCGGGCGTATCCGCGAGCCGTGCCTTAAAAAACTCAGCATCCGTCAGCCAATCGCGAATATCTTTGGTCCCGCGAAACGCCAGCACGATGGCATCGCCGATGTCTTCGATAAGGACATGCGCATCCGTCAAAGCATCATACAAAATGGTGGGGCGAGACTCTGTCGATCCCTGAAATCCTTTTCCGGCAGGGCAAGGCTCCTGCCGGGCCGTCTCATCTTGATAAGCCCTGCGCGAAAATTCCGCGAGCCGCCGCGCCAGCGGCAGGTCAAATTTTGTCGTCAGTTCCGGCATCATTCATTCCCTCCTTGCGCCTCGCCGGAGGAGCGCAATGCCCACGCCGAGGTTCGGCGTTGGAAATAGATCGCCAACATCGGCAGGCAGTCGGTCCAATGCCTCACCTCATAACAACTCTTGTCGATGATGGGCGTGACGGTCAGGAAAAAATAAAAGCACACCAGTAAGAACCGGATTCCCCGGTCCTCCAGCGACTTAAGCGGCAAAAAGAATACTGCCAGCGTTAATCCGCCATTCGCCCAAAGGATCGTGTTCAAGTGCGGATGCAATTCCCATTTCAGAAAACGGGCCGTGGAAGCCCACACCGAATTTTCCGCGCTATGCCCGGCCGTGAAGATCGTCGGCTGCCCCAGGACAAGCTGCGTGATGAATAACTTGACCGCCAGGCATCCCGCGAAGGCCGCCCCGAATAATTTGACCGCTCTCAATGAGACCAATGCGCGAACTGCGCAAAGCACAGGATGACGATCACAAGCAGTCCAACGAAGGTCGATGTTTTCATGATTGAAAAAGAGTAAAACCGCCAACAACGCGACAGATTCCTTGAAGAGAGTCCCGATGATGATGACGATGACCATGGCTTTGAAATGTTTCCGTTGCCACAGGATGAAGGCGAGCGTCCAAAAAAACATCGCCGGAAAATCCCACGGCAGGATATGCACGTCATCGTTGAACGAATTGTAAGTCGTCACCGAAATCGCATAGACCGTTCCCGCGAAGACCGCCATCATCGCGAACACCGGCTCCGGCAGCACCACGATCAGCAATCCCAGGGTCAGGCCGAACCAGGCCATGTTATAGGCGCCGAACACATCCTGGTATTGCTCCAGCGTCTGCGGTTGAAAAATCCTTATGCATTCAGCGGACAGCCACAGCCCGGCCACGCGCGGCTTCCAAACGGTGCCCAGTTCCGCAAAGTGTTCCGAATGCACACCGTCGATCATCCCGGTGAAGGCAAAGGGCGTGATCGTATTGTGCCCGTTGGTGAAGGCCCACCGGCTGGAGAGATAAAAGAAGGGCACGCACAGTGAGATCGCTATGAAGCCGGCCATCAGCTTCATCCGCACCCCGGCTGAAATCTTCAGGATCATTTTATTTTTATCATTGCCAGCGGTGGCATCATCGCCGTTGCGTCCTTCGCGTCCTTTGCGTGAGAATCATTTCGGAATGACCGGCTGCGTCGTCACGGTGCTGTTGGTGCCGGGCGTCAAGGTCTGGTAATTGCCGCTGGCGATGTTCTCACCGATGCCCAGTTGCAGCGACCCGGCCTGGTCAAAGCTGAACGTATTGGCGAAGTTCGGCGAATAGGTGGGGACATTCGTCGAGGTCGGTTCAATGACGATGGCCGAGCTGAAGAACCCGAATTTTACCTTGGGCGATTGGGTGGTTTCGTCCGTGGCAGTGACTTCAAAACCGAGGCCGCGCTCGGTGATGGAGACGATTTTGCCCTGGGGCGTGTTGAGGGTGGTGGAACAGCCCGCCGCGAGCAGGCCGCCGATGAGGGTCGCACTTATACAATATTTTTTCATACAAGTGCGATTTAACCATAAAATCGGTAAGTGTAATGTTGCCCGGAAACAAATTCGTATCCGCGAATGACCGCGAATTACGGGGAAACAAGAAAAGAAGGCAGGGACAGCAGGGCGAACGTATCGCTGCCGTCGAATATCTTAAGAGATTCTGCGTCCGGGATATGTTACTGCACCTGGATCAACTGTTGGATGGGCAGGTTTTGGGTATTCACGGCAGTTTGGGAGAAAAGGTAACTGATCATCGTGAAGACAGTGCTATTTTGACCAAGGACTTCCGAATCCCAATCGGGAGAGATAATTTTATTTTTTGTTAGTGAAATATCCTTATTCGTATCCAATAGATCACCAATGGTATATGTTGTTTTCTTGTATTCGATTTCGATGATCTTTTCAAGATTTGAACGTTCAGTTTGTCCATAATGGATCATCAAAATAGGCCTGACTGGAAAATCTGGTTCATCATTGTCCGGGTGCACAATGACAATAGGACCATAAGGATCATCAATATATTTCTTGATGGTCGCGTTTCCGGGGAGAATGCGCTGATGGCCCCTCATATCACGATTGGTATAAACCTGAAACGCGTCCTCTTCGCAAGCTGCCGAATTCAGCGCCTCTTCAAAAGTCCGTGTCACAAATTTAATTCTTTTATCATTATAATCATTCGCGAATTTCCATGCATTGCGATAAGACGGGTTTGCCCACTTGCTATACGACAGGTATGTCTTTTCATTGTCGGGAAAATAAAATTTTTCCATCAACGCTTGTTGATTGGTGGAGATCATAAGATAGGGAGTATCACCCTGCTTGGTGACAACATAATCCGATGTATTGGTATATAGATTTACAGTGAGGCCGGCGTTTATGGCGGCAATCAAATCTTTCAACGATGCGTTTTTATTGCTATAAATCATCGACGGCCCTTCGATTGGTTTTCCACTTTTATCAACATTCAAAATATGAAAAAGCTGTGCATTGTGAAATTCATTGCAGCATTGCAAAAACTTGGGATAAGTCGGGTCGCCTGGGTCATTAACATAAACATTCCAATTTGTGACGCTTGAACCGTTTGCCTGATGGCTTTTTTCAATGACTTGTTCCTCGATCGAGCCAATGGTTGTTCTTGCGACCCAATTAGCGGGCCAGCCTTCGTCGTAGAATGTCCAAAAAACCTTGTCCGACATTGGCGTCAAGACAGCTTGAACGAAATTGCTTCCGGTGAGCGGTAAAAATTGAAAGTTGGGATTTGCCGTGCGGGTCAGTTGAAGTTGTCCAAAAAAAGGAAATATTGCGTGTCGTACCGCCCACCCTGCAGTTGGTGTCCCGCTACTTGCCCCCGTGGTATAAGTGTATTGGGAGCCAATGGTCGCCAATTGAAGAAAATATGCAGGTTGCTGATAGGACTCCCGTGCGATATTTAGTAATAATTGCTGGTTGATTGAATCCCCGTATGTTTGGGAATAGTTATCATAGTCGCCGCGAAGAGCGACGCTCGAGCATCCGCACAATGCCAGCAATGGAAGGATTACAACCCATCGCGTCCATAAATTCATCTGATTTTTCATGACCGCTCCTTCTAAGTGATTGGTTGCCCGTCCCGTCTCTCACTAATACGTCGCCCAAAGCGAATTCTTTCAATAAAAAAGGGAATCATGAAATGCGCCTATCCTAAAACTATCCTATTACGGCTTTTCACTTGGCATGGAAGAGGAATAGGCAGAATCTATTTTTGCCTATAAACTGTTGCTTATAGGATAATTGATGGCGGCTGGTAGCAAGTCGGCTATCCTATTACCAGCCTGTTAGGTGGGCAGCTTTCTGGCTTGAGAGAAATTTGAGATTCAATCGTTGAACCGGGAGGCCGTCCCTTGAGGTTGGCCCAGGGCTTCCAGGCGTTTTTCCAATTCGGCAATCTTCGCCTCGAGCGCGGCAATTTTTTGTTCCTGCTCGGCCTTATTCTTTTTGACCTGGGCGTTTAACACTTCGCAAGCCATCCCAAAAGGGGCCAAATAATTGCGAATTGAATGAAATTCGCGCCGTATTTCATCTAAATCATCTTTCATGACGTTACTTCCGCCCCAAGTTTCCAGGCTTCCTTTAGCGTCACTTAAAACCGACAATCGTACGGTTCACTCTTTTGCCAACATTGTCAAATGAGGTGTCATCCTACTCTCGCGGGGGTGACTTATCGAATTATAACTTTATTTTTTGGAGTATTTGGCTATACTGAAGCGTCAGCACAGGTTACGGCGACAGAAGTACGGCCCCTTTATGGAATCCAGTCGCTTCGGATGCGCCCGGTCGGGCGGATCGGAGTTGTGGCGTTTGGTCGTAGGCATTCTGTCCGGTAATAAACTTATACGGGGTCCGTGACCGATGCTATCGGGAAAGGATACTGGAATGAAAACTCAATTGGTGTTGGTTTTTAAATCGTTGGCCAACGCGAAGGAACGGGAACAATTCCTGGACGAATTGTTGCAGGCGGTGGACTCTATCTTGAGCGATGGCCCAGTTGATTCGCAAAGTCTTTCGCAATGGCCACCGCCTCAGCGCCCGCCTGGGTCGCAGTTTTATTTGAACTAGATCCCGACCTCAACTTTTCCAGGGCGGTTTTCAGCGAATGGGCGCGCTCCAGCAGCGCGTCCGCCTGGGCCATGGCCTGGTCCAGGGCCCGCCCCTGCGCCGTTTCCCGCGCCGGCCGCGCTTTGCGTCCGGCGGATTTCAGGCCCGGCCCCTCGAAGAAATAATCCAGCGGCACATTGAACACTTTGGCCAGGGCCGCCAGCTCATCCGCCCCCGGCACCCGCTTGCCCAGCGTCCAGTGCGAAAGGGAGCCGGCCGAAAAGCCCGCTTCGCCCGCGATGTCTTTGCTCAATCGCGGGTCGGCTTCGACCAGGGCCTTCAATTTAAGCGGGGAGAATTTCACAAATGTAAATTACTGCGTTGACAAATATACATTCGTATATTAAAATTGCAACCGTGCAACGCGGTGCTAAAGCAACACAAGAACACCCTGCGCGTCAAGCCCGCTTTCCGGGCATTGGCCGGGGCCGGTTCAGCGCAAAACGGGAGAAGCAGGGGAACCCCGGGGCAAATGATTTGAATCTCACTGAAGTTGAACCCAAACCAGGAAACGAACAAAATGAGAACCCCGAACAAAGACATTGATTGCGCCCTTGAGGTATTGGCCACGATGGTCCATCCCGGCGAGCGGTTGAGTGTCCGGACGATTGCGGATGTTTGCGGATGTTCGCAGACGGCGATCCACCTCATCGAGCAGGGCGCGCTGAGGAAAATGCGCAAGCGCCTGCGTCAAAAATTGCAGATGAACTACGCGGAATTTTCCGATTCGCGGGCGGCCAATTTATAGAGCAAGCGGGGCCGGGGCGTTTGCTCCGGGGCACCCTACCAATTTTCATTGGCAACGAGGGGCCGAGGCCCTAATCTCTGGCCCATGATCGCTGCTGTAACCCCGGCGCCCTCAAATGGCGGAATGCTGTTTGACTGGTTTGATCTCGTCTTCCTGGCCCTTGTCATCTTTGCCTTGTATCGTGGCCGTCACAACGGCATGACCAAGGAATTGATCCCATCGTTGCAATGGGTCTCCCTCATGCTCATCTGCGGGCTGGTCGATCCGATCCTGGGCCCGATTTTTGTGACCCAGCTTAAATTGAGCAAAATGCTGGGATTCCTCCTGGCGTACATCGCCTTGTTTTTGGTGGTGACCATCCCGTTTTCGATCATCAAGCATAAGTATTCCAAAGACCTGGCCACGAGTGATTATTTTAAAGGAAACGAGTATTACCTGGGCATGGTCGCCGGGGTGGTGAAATGGCTTTGCATGATCATGGTGTTTTTGGCCGTGCTTAATGCGCCGACGTACACCGCGGAGCAGATCAAGGCGCACCAGCAATATGCGCAGCAGGTTTATGGCGGCGGCGAAAGCGGTTATAGCGGCGATTATTTCCCGACGCTGCAACAGATCCAGGCCATCGTCCTGCAAAATTCCGCGACCGGCAGTTTTGTCCTCAACCAGCCGTACCTGAAAAAACTGCTCATCAATGCGCAACCGCCGCCGCCGAAGGCGAAGCCCCAACCGGTGATCCAGTTCGGCAGCCAGCCGGGCCATTAAACGGCGCGCTCCAATGCGATGGCCGGAATCTCTCCCGCAACTCTCGAACGCATTCGCGCCGCCAGCGATATTGTCGATGTCATCGGCTCGTATCTGCCGCTGAAAAAGGCGGGCGCCAATTTCTCGGCGCTTTGTCCTTTTCACAAGGAGAAGACGCCCAGCTTCAACGTCAATCCCCACAAACAGATCTTTCATTGTTTCGGCTGCCACAAGGGCGGGGACGTTTTCACCTTCGTCAAGGAGTACGAGAACATCGGCTTTGTCGATTCCGTCAAGCGCCTGGCCGAGCGCGCCAAGATCCCGCTGGATTTTGAAAATGACCCCGCCGCCAAGGAATCACGCCATCTCAAGGACCAGTTGTTGGACATCCACGAAAAAATCACGCAACGCTGGCAAAATTGTTTGCAGAACGAAAGCGCCGGGCAGGTCGCGCGCGATTATCTGGAGAAGCGCGGCGTCACCCCTGACGCGATAAAGTTATTTCGGATCGGGGCCGCGCCGGAGAGCTGGGACGACACGGTGAACTGGGCCAAAAGCAAGGATTACGACGCGGCCCTGGTGGAGAAGGCCGGGTTGATCCTGCGCAAGGAGAACACCGAGCATTATTACGACCGGTTTCGCGGGCGACTCATCTTTCCGATCTGCGATGAACAGGGCAGGGTGGTGGGCTTCAGCGGCCGGGTGTTGTCCGGCGATGAAAAGACCGCGAAATATGTCAATTCGCCGGAAACGCTGATCTTCACCAAGAGCAAGATTTTCTTCGGCCTCGATAAATCCAAGCGCGCCATTTTGGACGCAGGCTTCGCGATCATTTGCGAGGGGCAACTTGATCTGATCGCGTGTTTCACGGCGGGCGTCCAGAACATCGTGGCGCCGCAGGGTACGGCTTTCACCGACCAACACGCGCGGATCTTGAAACGGTATGTCAATGAGGTGGTCCTTTGCTTTGATTCGGACGAGGCCGGGCAGAACGCCGCCGTGCGATCGCTCGATCATTTGCTGGCCTCGGGCCTGGCGGTGCGCGTCGCCATCGTGCCCGCGCCGCACGACCCGGACAGTTTCATCAAAAATTTTGGCGGCGAAAAATTTCGCGAGCTCGTGCAGAAGGCTGAAGGCTATTTTGATTATTATTTGAACCGGCTATGCCGACAGAATGACACGAACAGCGACCGGGGCCGCGCCGCCATTTCCCGCGCAATGGCCGAAGCGGTCCATAAAACCGGGAGCGCGGTGTTGATCGATACCTACGCGCAGAAGACGGCATTGCGGCTGGGTGTGTCCACGGAGGCGGTCCGGGCAGAGTTCAAAAAAATCCCATCGCAAAAGCCTGCCATGGCGGAAACGGACGAGGATGAATCATTTGAGATTGCGAATACCTGTGAATTATCGCAGCCGTCTCCTGATGAATTTGAAATTTTACAATTTTTGGTCAAGACAGATGAGTTTGTTGAATGGGTATCAGACTATTTCGATGCACATTGGATTAAAAACGAAGCAGTAAGGAATATCATCGATGCACGGACCCATGCTTATCGGGAAAATTCTTGGCAAGGTTTACCTCAATTTCTTGATTCACTGAGTGATGAAAATTTAAAGGCATTGGTAATAAATGCAGTTTCCTCAAATTACAAGGAAAGCATTAATGACCACTTGCGAGGCCGTGTTTTACCGAAGCCGTTTGAAGATTTACAAGGACTTGCCATGCGAATGAGAAAATCACACATGGAAGAAGAAGTGATAAGTTTGGAGAGTTTGCGTTCAACTCTAGAACCAGGAAGTGCTGAACAGATTGAGGTGATTCACAAACTAAGAAAAATAAAAGATTTATTAAGGGGACCTCTCAATCCGTTGCAGAATTAAAAAGGCGCAATCCATTTAGGATTGCGCCATGAGATACTAGTGGCCCGTTTTTGCCGACAGTTTACTTCGCCCCTTGGTCAATCCAGGCGCGGATCAAGCCGATTTGATCATCGGTCAATTTGACGGGATTTTTGCCTTTGGGCATAAAGGAATCGGGGTCGCCGATATGCGCGACTGACAAAACCAAACTGCTCTTGGCACTATTGCCGACGACGACGACGGCTCCATCCCGGTCGCCTTTCAGGGTGCCGGCGAGCGTATCCAGGGCCAGATGCGCCTTGGGATGTCCCTTGGTCCCGTCATGGCAGGGCATGCAGGATTGGGTGAAAATCGGTTTAATATCGGTATCAAAGGTCACGCCGGTTTTGGTTGAGGCGGGAGGCAATTGATTATCAGCCAGCGCAACGGCTGCCGATCCGAGCAGAGTAAATACAATCGTTTTAAGCATATATTGGGATTTGCGGTTTTCTGTTCCGAGATAGGACGCCTGAATCGCCAAAAGGTTTCAAGTAAAAAATAAGCGCAGGGTGCATATCAGCGCACTATTCCCGGCAGAGGCGGTGCTGAGGGATGTCCCACGCGCCGTTGATCTTTTCAAGAAGTCCGGGCAGGATGCCCGAAAAACCGGCAGGCCTGGAAGCCTGCCCGACAAAAACTTTGTAGAGCATCGGAGAATCCTCCAACCTTGGCGCGTGGATGCCAGCAACTTCAACGACGCGGTGCTGATCGTGCTCGGTCATGGCACGGTGGAGAATGATAATTCCGCCGCGCCCGTTCGCCAACATGCCGCCGAACTGCGCCGCCGGAAAATTTTTCGGGACGTGCGCGAGGCCTTTTGGAAACAGGAACCGCAGATCAAGGATGTCCTGGCCGGGATCTCCGCCCCGCGCATTTTCATCGTGCCGCTCTTTATCAGCGAAGGTTATTTTGCGGGGCAGGTGATCCCAAGAGAATTGGGATTTGGGGAACATCCAATCCGCCTTCGCTCAGAAGCTACGGCGCGGCAGGCATCCAGCCCGCCTTCGCAATGCGATGGCGCGGGGGGCATTCAACCCGCCTTCGCAATGTTATGGCGCGGCGGGCATTCAACTCTCCTGTACTGCCATCCGGTCGGCACCCACGACAGCATGACCGACGTCATCCTGGCGCGAGCGGATGAAGTCGTGAAAAAATTTCCTTTCCCGCGCACGCCGAAAAGTTCCGAGACGACCCTGTTCCTGGCCGGCCATGGCACAGAAAAAGACGCCAACTCGCGCAAGTCCATCGAGCGCCAGGTCGAGTTGGTGCGCGCAAAACAGATTTACGCCGATGTCCGGGCCATTTATTTGGAGGAATCGCCGCGGATCCCCGATTGTTATTTGCTCGCGCAGACAAAAAATATTATCATCGTCCCGTTTTTCATCAGTGACGGACTGCACACGCAGGAAGATATTCCGGTCCTGCTCGGCGAAACGAAAAAGAATGTCGAGCAGCGCCTCGCCGCCGGACAGCCCACCTGGCGAAACCCGACGGAGAAGAACGGAAAATTGGTGTGGTATTCGCCGGCGGTCGGCTCCGCACCGGAATTGGCCGGGGTGATCCTGGAACGCGTCGGCGAAGCAATTGAAAATTTATGAAAAAATTACGGATCGGTTTTTTGAGCACCGCCAATATCGGGCGGACGAACTGGAAGGCCATCGCCACCACCCGGAATTGCGTTGTGGCCGCCGTGGCCAGCCGCGACCTTCCGCGCAGCCGGAAATTCATTGCCGAATGCCAGCGCGAGACGCCGCTGGGCTATGAGCCGGAAGCGTTTGGCAGTTACGAAGAATTGATCGCGTCAAAAGATGTGGACGCCGTATACGTCCCGCTGCCGACGGCTTTGCGCAAGCCGCTGGTCATCCGCGCCGCGAACGCCGGCAAGCATGTGATCTGTGAGAAGCCCTGCGCTGTGGGCGTTTCCGCCCTGGAAGCGATGACGGCCGCCTGCAAAAAAAACCGGGTGCAATTCATGGACGGCGTGATGTTCATGCATCATCCGCGCCAGGCGCAGGTGCGCGAAATCCTGGATGACGGCAAGGCCCTGGGCCGGCTCAAGCGGATCGCGACGCATTTCAGTTTTTGCGGCACCGGCAATTTTCACCGGGCCAACATCCGCGTGAACAGCGCATTGGAGCCGCACGGCTGCCTTGGCGATCTCGGCTGGTATAACATCCGCATGGCGCTGTGGACGATGAACTGGCAGATGCCCTACCGTGTCGAGGGCCGGATCATGACGAGTCCGAAGAATGACCCGCGCATGCCGCTCGAATTTTCCGGTGAACTGTTCTTTGACGGGGGGGTGTCCTCCGGTTTTTATTGTTCGTTCCTCACCACGTTCCATCAATGGGTGGATCTCAGCGGCTCGAACGGCCATTTATATATGCCGGGCTTTGTCCGGCCGCTCAAGGGCGACATCGGATATAAGGTGAACAATCGCGTGGTGAAGACGGATTGCGCCTGGGACCGGCAACAGGTGAACATGTTCGAGAATTTTGCGAAACAGATCTTCTCCGGCAAACTGAACCACGACTGGCCCGCGTGGTCGTTGAAAACCCAAACCGTGGTGGATGCGTGCTTCAAATCTGCCTTGAGCAAGTTGAAGTAGTGATATGCCGGTGCGATGGCGCGTTCGCAGTTGAGATCTACTTGATTTACTTCTTAACAAGGCACCCGCCCGGCTCTCTGCCCGGCTCAATCGTGGAGAGAGAGGGTCAGAGTTTGCGAGTTCGATTGTCTCGGCGTTTCTTTGTGCATTTGCGTTTAAATCCTTCGCTCAAGCCTCTCAAAACACCAAAACTCCTCGCTACCGCGCGGCTACAACTTTTCTTAAAACGCTTTAGCCGC
>DASXDM010000036.1:0-58953 GCA_036490655.1 Verrucomicrobiia bacterium
TTTAAAAAATACTGTAGCCCTTCGGGAGGGAAAGAGGAGAAGCGGTCTTTTTGGGTTTTGGCGTCGTTTCAGCTCCCGCCTTCGCCAAAGGCTACGGCGTGGCAGGCAGTCACAGGGTTTTCAAACATGTTTCTTCGCCGAAGCCTCGCCAAAACACCAAAAATCCTCGCTCCGAACGGCCACATTATTTTTTAAAACGCTCCAGAATCGGGTCGCAGTTTTTAAATTGAGCGGCCTTTTTTGTTTTGAAAAGTGGGTATAGGCTTTATTCTTCACCAGTGCAATCTGTTGCCGTTCAACTAGGGAAACGCAGCTATGCCATCCGGGTCGGCAATAATTTGCTGGCCCGCCTGGGCATCGAATGCAAACGCCTGGGGCTTGGCCGGCGATGCGCGATCATCACCGATAAAAACGCGGGGAAATATCATTCAAAGACAGTTTTTGACTCGCTGGCCAAAGCCGGTTTCTTTCCGGCATTCATCACGATCCCGGTCGGCGAGCCGGCCAAAAGCCTGCGAACGATGCAGGCCTGTTATGATCAGTTGGCGGCCCAGCGTTTCGAGAGAAAATCATTCATCGTGGCCCTCGGCGGAGGGGTGGTGGGTGATTTGGCTGGATTCGTGGCAGCGACTTATCTGCGCGGGATCCCTTTCGTGCAAGTACCGACCACGCTGCTCGCGCAGGTGGATAGTTCGGTGGGCGGAAAGACGGGCGTGAATCTGCGAGCGGGGAAAAATCTCGTGGGCGCTTTTTACCAGCCGCGGCTGGTCTTTTGCGATTTGGATACGCTGAAGACGCTGCCGGACAGGGAGTATCGCGCCGGCCTGGCTGAAGTCATCAAATATGGGATCATTTACGATGCAGGGCTTTTCGCGCGGCTTGAGCGCCAGCTTCCGGAAATATTGAAACGTGACCGGAAGATTCTCGCGCCGATAATCGCGCGCTGTTGCGAAATCAAGGCCGAGGTGGTCAGCAAGGATGAAACGGAGGGGGGACTGCGCTCGATCCTGAATTTTGGCCATACCATCGGCCATGCGATCGAGAACAGCGCGGGTTACGGCAAATATTTGCATGGGGAAGCAATTTCAATCGGCCAAATCGCCGCCGCAAAGTTATCGCAGAAGGTCTTGAAATTGCCAAATCGGGAGGTGGAAAGGATTGAAGATCTATTCTGCCGCGCAGGCCTGCCCTGTTCGATACGAATAAAATCATCGCTAAGGCAAAAATTATTTGAGGCGATGCGCCTGGATAAAAAGGTGAGCGGAGGTGAAATCAAATTTGTCCTCGCGAAAAAAATCGGTAAAGTAGTGTGGGATCAACGTGTGCCAGAGGCTTTGATCTCACAAACGCTGGAAGAACCTGGCCGGAAATAAAATGATTTTGGTTTTAGACAATTACGATTCGTTCACCTACAACCTGGTGCAATATCTGGGCGAGTTGGGCGCGGAAATGACCGTCAAGCGCAACGATGAGATTTCTGTGGAGGAAATCCGCGCGCTGAAGCCAGAGCGGATCCTGGTGTCTCCGGGGCCCTGTTCGCCACGGGAATCGGGCTTATCGAACGAGGTGATCCGAACTTTTTCGCAGGAGGGGACTCCGGTTTTTGGCGTTTGCCTGGGGCATCAATGCATTGGGCACACGTTTGGCGCAGAAGTGGTGGTCAATTACCGGATGATGCATGGCAAGACGTCGCCGATCAAACATAACGGGAAGGATCTGTTCGCCGGAATGCCGAATCCATTTTTGGCGACACGTTACCATTCGCTCGTCATCAAGCGGGACACGATGCCGGATACTTTGGAAGTGACGGCGGAGACGGATGAAGGCGAGATCATGGGGGTGCGGCACAAAACGCTACCGATTTGGGGCGTGCAGTTTCATCCTGAAAGCATTCTTACAGAGAGCGGACGGCAGATTCTGCAAAACTTCCTGAAACTGAAATAGGGCCGGCTTTTATCGAGGTGGCAAAACATTTGGGAAAGCTGCCCTGCCTTGAATCGCATTCGTGCCCCCGTCAACCGGTAACTTGAGACCGGCAAGTTCCTGGAATTGGCCCAGATTTTTCACCAGGACCACGGCGAGGTCATCGAAATAAACGGGATGCCATCCGTCGTTTTTTGCAAGGGCAAGAGAGCCGGCGAGATTCCCCGGTAATAGCACGAAATCCGCCCGGTTAATATCGACTGAATTGGTATCAAATGGGTCGGCATTATATAACTGCCAATGGGCGGTGATGACATCGGCAGGGTAGCAGGTGTCGAGGCGGCCATCGATGGAGACGTGGCTGTCCGGCAATTCCCAGAGGCACATTTCACCCCAATCGAAAAACACGAGCAAATTGCCATGCAGATCGTGTTGTTGAATGAATTGAATGGCAGAAACCGGATATTGGGCGCGGGGAACTTCCATCGTCCAGGCGCGTTGTTTGTGAAGGAAGAGGGTACTCAGAAGGATGGCGACAACCAGCAATGAGAAAATGGCAGTCAGAATCCTTTTGGTCATGGGTTGACGGCCAATGGCTACTAGTCCGGCGAATTGGTTTTGAAAACGCTCGAGAGCATTGGCCAGATGAGAGGGGACCAAGGCCAAGGCCGCGACGCAGAAGAGCGGGGTGTTACGGATGGAGCGGAAGGCCATTGCCGCAAGGAGCGCGAGGACAGCAATTTCCCAAAGTTGCCGGGGGCGCCGGCTAAACAGAAAAGCAAATGCTGCCAAGGCGACGCAGAAGAAGAAAGCGGCATGGTCCCAGCCCAGGGTGACGGGGTTCCATTCTGCGATTTGCGGTCGCAGCCAGGTGATGCTGTCGATGAGCCAGCGGATCAACCCGAAGCCATAGGGATTGGCGAGCAGGGCGGCGGTGGAGATAATTGCGATGATCCAGAGGATAATGATGGCCCTGGCGGAGGGCGGATTTTCCAGGCGAAAAACCCCCAGAGCTGGCGCGCTTTTAACCAGAACGGATTGGGCAGTTGTTGCGCCAACGGCGGCGAACAGGAGGACAATCCCAACGATTGCGCCGCCGTGGGTGTTGATCCAAAGGACAAACAAGACGGGCAAGGTGATGGCCCATTTCCATTTTCCACGATGAATTTGGCAGAGGAGCCAGATTTCAGCCGCGAGCGCGAGCGCAGTGAAGATTTGTGGGCGGGCAGCAAATCCAAATGAGATCTCTACGACCGCCAGGGCGCCAAAGGCCCAGGCGGCGATTTTTGTGATGGGTTGCTGATTTTTTGAAGCGGTCGAGAGGGCGACAAAAAATGTGAGGAGACCTACCGCGACCGTCAACAGGAGCAAGCCTGGTCCGCCAAGAACGCGAAAGGAAAGGGCCATCAAGCCTTCGGCGATGATCTCATGGTTGATCCATTCATGTCCCGGAGCGGTCCAGGAATAAGGGTCGGCACGCATCAATTGGCCGGTTTCGAGCAGGTGGTTGCCATAGATGACATGGCCCCAGAGATCAGGATCGGCGGTGTTTTCGGAGAATTGAAAGATGGCGAGGCAGATGATGCACAGGATAAAGGCCCATCGCAGAAGGGAATCGGCTTTGGCGCTGTTGTCCGGCGGCATGAATAGAAAATACCGATTACCTGACGCGGAAAAAGGTTTTTAATTAGAGCAAAACAAAAAAACTGCAGTCGCAAAAGAACACAAAAAAACAAATATAGGGCGTCGTGGAACTCCGCCCTCCGAAAAAAATAGGACATTCAATATCCAATGAAACAAATATAGGGCGTCGTAGAACTCCGCCCTCCGAAATATGGTGCGGCGTGGAGGCCCGCGCTCCAAAGCCTCGCGGAATTTCGATCCGCACTTTTAATCCTGGTCACAGTTTTATTAAAAGAGTGTGGTACAAATAAAAAGCGCGCCGGTTTTCACCGGCGCGCTGTGGTTGAGAGATGGGTTAGAAATTTTTCGAGACAGCGTTCCAGTCGATCACATTCCAGATAGTTTTCAGGTATGCGGCGCGCTTGTTCTGGTGTTTGAGATAATAGGCATGTTCCCAGACATCCACACCGAAGACGGGTTTGCCTTCGCAACCGGCGATGGCTTTGCCCATGAGCGGATTGTCCTGGTTGGCGGTGGAGCAGATCTCGAGTTTTCCGCCGTTGGAAACGAGCCAGGCCCAGCCACTGCCAAAACGGCCCAAACCGGCGGCCTCAAACTTTTCCTTGAAGGTATCAAAACTGCCGAAACCGGAATTGATGGCATCGCCAAGCTTGCCCGAAGGCGCGCCGCCGCCCTTGCCGGAAAGAATCTTCCAGAAGAACGAATGGTTCCAATGGCCGCCACCGTTGTTACGCACGGGGCCGCGGATATTATCGGGCACGGACGCGAGGTCGGCGATCAGGGCGTCGAGAGACTTGCTTTCCAACGGCGAGCCGGCGAGGGCTTTGTTGAGGTTATCGACATAGGCTTTGTGATGGCCGCCGTGATGGATCTCCATCGTGGTCTTGTCAATATGCGGTTCCAAAGAGTCGGAGGCATAGGGGAGTGGGGGTAATTCGTATGGCATAGTAATCCTTTTGTTATGCAATTGTTAATTGTCGGAAGCCAAATTGCGCTGTAATCGGGTGAAAATCAAGCGTCTGTTTACGCTGGTTATTCGCCGGCTGTATTATTTTTTTGCCCGGGACGCAATGCGCCGGCGGATTTCAGCCAGCAACTTTCGTCCACGCGCCGGATTGCCTAGATGCTGACGCGCGATAAACCGGGCTTCCGCCTGGCGTTCAGTGATGACATGCGTGACAAAGTTGTCAAACAACCGTTGAACGCTGGTGCCAGTGGATCGGGCCGCGCCCAGAAGAGCTTTATGCCGTGAATTGTCACAACGATAAGGAATGGTTTTCATTTTATAGATTTTAGATGTTTTGAAAAGTGTCTCGAATGGAGACGCGCAAGGCAGCGACTATTTTTTTCAATTGTATGGGGGTGGTGCAGTAGGGAGGCATGAGGACGATGACATTGCCGACGGGGCGGGTGAGCACGCCGCGGGCGGCCATGGCTTCGCAAACGCGAATGCCTGCCCGTTCACGCAACTCAAACGGCTTGCGGGTGCGCCAGTCACGGACGAGTTCGATGCCCGCGATCAATCCGACCTGGCGAATATCGCCGACCTGCGGCAGAGACCAGAGGGATTTTAATTCCTTCCGCAAGTGGGTCTCAAGATTTTGCCGGGCACGAAGAGAGCTTTTGTCCTGCAAGATGCCCAGGTTCGCAAGCGCGGCGGCGGCGCCAAGTTGGTTGGCGGTGTAGCTGTGACCATGGAAGAACGTTTTGAATTCGTGATATTCACCGAGGAACGCGTCAAAAATCTTCTGCGTCGTCAGAGTTGCCGCCATGGGCAGATAGCCGCCAGTGAGGCCCTTGGCCAGGCAGAGAAAATCGGGCTGAACATTTTCGCGATGGCAGGCAAAGAGTGATTGGTGCGAGGCGCCGGTCCGGCCAAAGCCGGTCAGAACTTCGTCAGCGATCAAAAGTGCGCCATGGCTGCGGGCGAGATCGGTCACTTGCTTCAGCCAGCCGTCCGGCTGAGGGACCATACCGGCAGCGCCTTGAATGAGCGGTTCAAAAACAAAGGCGGAATAGGGATTTCCCTTTTTCTTCTGCGCGGCGAATTTTTGCTCCACTTTACCGACGCATTCCCAGTTGCATTTGCGATAGTTACGCGCGTCATCGCGCCCGGGTTTGGCGCGGTTGAAAGGGCAGCGGTAGCAGTAGGGCGCCATGACTTTGTCCGAGCGGAACAGAAGGCCGGAAAATGTTTTGTGGAACAGGTCGATATGGCCGACCGAGACCGCACCCACGGTATCGCCATGGTAAGCGCCGTCCAGCGAGAGGAATTTTGGAGAACGCAATTTTTTTGACCGGCGGGAATATTCATAAGCGAGTTTCAAGGCCACTTCGAGGGCCGTTGAACCGTTATCACTGAAAAAAACTTTGGCGAGGCGCGGGGCACGTGTCGCGGGGCGAGAGGTTGCGGCGGCGACAAGTTCTTTTGCCAGGAGGCTGGCTGGTTCGTTGGCGAGACCGAGGGCAGACGAGTGGGCGATTTTTCGCAATTGGCGTGAAATCGCCGCATTGATAGCGGAATGATTGTGCCCGTGCAGATTGGTCCAGATGGAGGAGTTGGCATCCAAATATTCTTTGCCACGGACGTCGCGCAAAACCGCGCCTTTGCCTGAGCGGATGACGATGGGTTCGCGCTTTAGCCAATCGCGCATCTGGGTGAACGGATGCCAGACGAATTTTTGGTCAAGGTGCGCGAGTTTATTCATACCGATGTTCTTAAAGCATCAACGAGCATCGTGACGTGGGCGGTGGAATGGGCGGCGCTTAAGGTCACGCGCAGGCGGGCTTTTCCCCGGGCAACAGTCGGGTAGCGAATGGCGGGAACAAAGATGCCTTGTTCGCGCAATTTAAGCGAAGCCGCCACGGCCTTCTCTTCCCCTCCCAGGATGATTGGAATGATAGCGCCCGGTGTTTTTGAGCCGGGGATGGCGAGTGGTGAGGTCAAATGGCCGACGTGTTCTCGTAAAACAGTTCGCCGTTGCTCGCCTTCCGTTGATTGGATGAGTTTTATGGCGGCAGTGGCGGCAGCGGCTGAGGCGGGCAGGGGAGCGGTGGAGAAGATGAAGCTGCGCGCGCGATTGACCAGGAAATCGACCAGCGCGCGTGCTCCGCAAATATAGCCGCCACTGGCGCCGAGCGCTTTTCCGAGGGTGCCCATCTGTATCTCAACCCGGTTCGCAATGCCCAGTTCGTCCGCGAGACCACGGCCTGACTCGCCGATAATTCCGGTGGCATGGGCCTCATCGACCATGAGCCAGGCGTTGAACTTGTCTTTTAGATCGGCGATTTCACGAAGCGGAGCGGCGTCACCATCCATGGAGAAAATCGATTCGGTGACGACGAGAGTTTGATGGGATCCATCCTGAGATTTTGCCCAGGCCAATTTATCTTCAAGATCCGCCAAATCGTTGTGGGCGAACACGCGGATTTTTGCTCCGCTCAATCTGGCGGCATCGACGATACAGGCGTGAACCAGCTTGTCTAAAATGATGATGTCATCCTTACCGAGGAGGGCGCAGATGGTGCCGATGGCGGCGGCATAGCCGGTGGAAAAGGTGAGGGCACTTTCCGTCTTTTTAAAGCCGGCAAGCGATTCTTCGAGTTCCTGAAAGGGAGCCAATGAGCCGCATACCAATCGCGAAGCGCCGCTGCCGACGCCGTATTTTTCGACGGCACGAAGGGCGGCTTCTTTTAGAACCGGATGATCGGCCAGGCCGAGATAATCGTTGGAAGAAAAATTCAGGAACGGGTTGCCGTCAATTTGAATCCTGGGCGATTGCGGCGAATCCACGCGCCGCAAGACACGAAGGAGGTTTTGTTCGCGCAACGAATCCAGGCGCTGTTCCAATTCCGCTATGAAATCATTCACGGTGCGATGGCCCATTGTCCGTCAATCATGCTGGCGGTAATGGTTGACGAATGATGCACCACGGATTCGTAAATGTCCCGCGTTTTTCCCTTGAAGGGGAGGGCGATGAGGTCGGCAAAGGCATTTGGGGAGAGCTGGCCGACCTGGCCGGCACGGCCCAAAGCTTTGGCCCCGTTGACGGTCGCCATTCGGACGATGGTTTTGGGGGACAATTCCGGATTGGTCCGCGCCAGTTGCTGCATTTCGACAAATAGATCGAGCGAAAGTTTTTCTTTTCCAACTTTGGCGACGGTGGCAAGGCTATCGGTGCCGAGACATAAATTGACCTTTGCCGCCGCCAATTTATCGAGTGGAAACGACTGGTGGCGGAAATAGACATGGCTGCGCGGGCAATGAACGACGCTGACCCCCCGCCGGGCGAGCAGGCTGAAGTCTTCATCACCCAAATAATTCACATGGACCGCCAGAAGGTTCTTGCCGAGGAGCCCGGTGCTTTCAAGATGCCGGACGGGGGTGCCAAGCCCGCAATCGGAATTATCGCGGCCATTTTTTTTCAACCAATCGAACATTTCGCCACGGCCAAGGCTGAACATCTCAAATTCCTGGGCAGATTCGGCGACATGGATGGTGACCGGGAGGTTGTCTTCGCGCGCGACAATCCCGGAAAGGCGAAGCAGTTCCGGGGAAGTGGAATAAGGGGCATGCGGCGAGAGAGCGGCGCGACAGCGCGGATGGGAGAGGGAGTTTATCTGCCTGAGGGCGTCGCCGATGATCCTTTCCGGTTCGCGCTGAGAACGGACGCCGGTCATCTCGAGGAAGGATAATATTCTTAATGGTGTCGATTCCCAGACGTCGGGAAGTAATTCCGGGGTGGCTTCAATGTCCCCGACGGTGGTAGTGCCGGTCTGCAGGAGCATTTTTGCGCCAGCCAGCCAGGAGCGGGCGTAATCGGTATAGCTCCATTCGGCCTTGGCGGCAAGCATCCGGGGGATCCAGTCGGTAAATTTTTTTGGAGGCGTCCAAAGCCCGGCCATGCCGGTATAATCCAGATGGCAATGGGCGTTGACCAGGCCGGGGAGCACGATTGTTTCACCGAGATCAACAATCTCTTCGCCGGAAAACTTTGATCTTAAATTCTGCCATTTGCCGACGGCCTGGATCTGGTTCCCCAAAACGACAACCGCGCCATCGGAAACCGGCGGCGCGGTGACGGGTAGAACGGTGCGCGCGCGTATAATCATCAGGCGCCGGCGTCTCGCTTCACTTGTTTGAATTTAGCGGCGAGTTTGTGCTTGCGAGCCTTGGTTTTGCTGTGGCGTTTGCGGAGTTGTTGCTCCAATTTTTTTTCCACGACGTCGATCGCCGCATAAAGGTCGCTTTCGCGCGCCTCGGCAAACAGATTGGGGCCGCGCATGGCGAGCTGGATGGAGCAGGAGAATTGATTTTCGGGCGCGCGTTTATGATTGTGCTCGAGGGTGACGCGGGCATCGATGGCGCGGCTATCCATGCGGTCGAGCTGTTCGAGTTTTTTCACAACGCGGTCTTCGAGGGTTTTGGTCAAGGTGACATTGTGCGTTGAAAGAATCAGTTTCATCTTGCTCCAACATGCAATCGGGACGGGGAAAAAGCGAGTTTTTCCTGAAACGAGGAATGAACGATCGGGGGCAACACGCGGCAAAGCCGCAATCAAAGGATGACGGGCGTTGATGAGATTTAACGCAAGGTCGCAAAGATTCGAAGACGCAAAGAAAAATAGAGGGAAGATGGGTTGGAGGAGGTGCGGTGTTTTAGAACCAGCGAATAACGGTCTCGATCCAGTGGGAAAAGGCAGAGGGTTGTGGCAGTCCAGAACGTAAACGAGGGTGGAGGTCCCAACCGCGGTAAAGGTCTTTCCAGAATTGAACAATCGCGAAGATCACACATTTTTCCTTTAAAAATGGGCTGACAGCGAAA
Source organism: Verrucomicrobiia bacterium (assembly GCA_036490655.1). GTDB lineage: Bacteria > Verrucomicrobiota > Verrucomicrobiia > Limisphaerales > UBA11358 > UBA11358. The sequence continues at coordinate 9,392 of DASXDM010000036.1, forward strand.
ATCGTGCCGAAATTCTTGTTTTTCCGACGGATTGAATTACAATGGGCTTCATGGCACAGGGACTACAACTGTCGCAACGACTGACGCAATCGCTGGTCCTGGCACCGCAATTGCAGCAATCGCTTGCTTTGCTCCAGGCGCCCACGCTGGAACTCAAGGCGTTGGTCGAGCAGGAAATGGAGCAAAATCCGGTGCTGGAAGAGGTCGTTTCCACTGACGCGGAGATGCGTGAGAAATCCCCAACGGACGATGCCGAGTCGTCTGCTGATGAGGGAGAATCTTCAAATGTAGATACCGCCACCGAACCGGGCGAGGACACGGCCTTTGAAGCTGCCACGGAAAAGAACGCCCCGGAGCCGGTGGATGATTTTCAAGCGGAATTCGAGAAGCTGGTGCAATTGGACCAGGAATGGCGCGATCATTTTTCACAAGTGGGCACTCCCATCCGGCAGTCCACCGAGGATGAGGAAAAGCGGCAGTTCATGTTCGATTCGCTCACGGCGGAAACTTCGCTGGCAGAATTTTTGATGGAACAGGCGCGGGAAGGCGAATTGGCCGAAGACCAGCGCGCTATCGCGGAACTCATCATCGGCAACATCGACGATTTTGGGTATCTCAAGGCGACGGTCGAAGAGATCGCCACCACGAACAATCTGCCCGTCGAGAAAATATCGGAAGTGCTGAAAGTCATCCGGACCTTTGACCCGGCGGGCGTCGGCGCGATGGATTTGCGGGAATGCCTTTTGCTCCAGCTCGACCGGGCCGGGCGGCAGGATTCTCTCGAATACCGCATCATCCAGGATTTCATGGAAGCACTGGGCAAACGGCGCATTCCCGAGATCGCGCGGGGGACCAACCGGACGATTGAAGAGGTGCAGGAATCACTCGGGAAAATTGCGCGACTGGAGCCGCGGCCGGGCCGGGCGTTCCTGCCCGATAACGACCATTATGTTTTGCCGGAAGTTTTTGTCCAAAAGAATGGCGATGACTTCACCGTGACCACCAATGATGAACAGATCCCGCATCTGCGCATCAGCAATGTCTATAAAGATCTGATGTCTTCCGGTGAAAACAATACCGAGGTGAAGAATTACATCCGGGAGAAGATCCGCGCCGGCAAATTTCTCATCAAGAGTTTGCACCAACGGCAGCAAACGATCTTGAACATCGCCAAGGAGATCGTGAAACGCCAGCGGGAATTCATGGAGAAAGGCGTGGCGAATTTGAAGCCGATGACGATGGCGCAAATCGCCGACGTGGTGGGGGTGCATGAGACGACCGTGAGCCGCGCGGTCTCGGCCAAGTACATGCAGACGCCGCAGGGGGTCTTTGAGATGAAATTTTTCTTCACCGCGGGTTTGCAGACCGCGAACGGCGACGGCGTTTCCAATGCGAGCGTGAAGGACATGATCGCCGACATTTTCAAGGCCGAAGACGCCACGCGGCCGTTATCCGACCAGGAAGTGGTCAAGATGCTGTGTGAAAAAGGCATCACGATCGCGCGGCGCACCGTGGCGAAATACCGCGATGAATTGGGGATCCTGCCTTCGAACTTGCGAAGGGTCTATTAAGAGAAGCCAGAAGGACGAAGAAGAGTCGCATGTTGCCTATCTTGAAAGGGAGGCGGGCTTAAAAAATTTGTTAATTACTGCTGCTGCAATTAAACTTCGCGCGCCAAATGAATCGTAAACCGTCGCTGCTGGTCATTTTCCTATCAGTGTTCATCGACCTGATCGGTTTTGGCATCGTGCTGCCTTTGTTGCCGACTTTTGCGGAGGATCATATCCGCCCTGAGTTCAATGCCAAGGGCATGCTGATCGGCGGGATCATCGCTTCATTTTCATTGATGCAGTTTCTGTTTTCGCCGGCGTGGGGAAAATTGTCGGACCGGATCGGTCGCCGTCCGGTGATGCTCATCAGTAATCTTGGCGCGGCCGGCTCCTATGCGTTGTTCGCGATCGCCTCGACGATGGCCGGGACAACGGGATTGGTCTGGCTCCTTATCTCACGGGTCTTCGCCGGCATTTGTGGCGCGAATCTATCAGTAGCCTCGGCATATATCGCAGATATTTCGCCGCCGGAGAAGCGTTCGGCGCGGATGGCATTGATCGGGATCGCCTTTGGGTTGGGTTTTATCGTTGGCCCGGCGTTGGGAGCTTTTTCGATAGAATTGTTTCACAGTAACCAAGCCGCCGGCTGGGTGGCGGCGTGTATTTGCGCGACTAATTTTATCCTGGGCTGGTTTATTCTCGGCGAGAGCCGAAAGCCCGGGGCTGAACACGTGGTGGCGCGGCCCAAGTTCGGACAATGGGGGCATACGCTGGCTCAGCCAAAACTGGGAATGTTGATCGCGGTTTTTTTTCTCGCCACCTTCTGCTTCACCTGCTTTGAGTCCACTTTTCCGCTGATCCTGCATCATCGTTACAACTCGGATAAATCCATAAAAATGATTTCATGGCTATTCACTTATGCGGGGATCGTTGCCGCACTGGTGCAGGGGCTGATCGGACGGCTGGTGAAAAAATATGGCGAACCAAACCTGATCATCTTCAGCATGATCGTCTTCGCGGCGGGGCTGGCGGGATTGCCGTTTGCGAAGTCGTTGCCAGAGATCCTGATCGTCCTGGCCTTGCTGGCCATCGGCTCGGGATTAAATCGTCCGCCGGTGTTCGGAATGATCTCGCTTAATTCGTCGCCGCACGAACAGGGCGCAAATCTCGGGGTGGCCCAAAGTTTCGGGGCGCTAGCGCGGATTTTGGGTCCAATTTTTGCCGGCGGATTGTTCTTTGTCCACGAAGCGCTGCCTTATTTGATTTGTGGCGGGATCGCATTGATCACCTCAGTGATCGCCTGGAATTATCTTCGGGAAAAGCCGGGCCAAGTCGCGGGTGAAAAGATTTAGAGCATTTTCATAAATACTGTAGCGATTCGGATGAAAACGGAAGGTGCAGCGGTTCTTTTGGGTTTTGGCTTCGTTTCGGCTTAGTCGCAGGCCGCTTTGGGCATGCTCCTTCGCCAAAACCTCGCCAAAACACCAAAATTCCTCGCTGCCGAATGCCACAGTCTTTCTTCAAACGCTCTAAGGTGGTCCCGGTCGGCCGCCCGGTCGGCCACCTTGTTGCGGCGGTTGTCCAAACTGGCCGGGCTGGCCCGGTTGTCCTCCCATTTGCTGCGGGAATTGTCCGTTCGGGCCACCCTGGCTAAGGGGCTGAAAATTTTGCGGCAGGACTTGTTCCAACACTCTCATGATTTGCCGGTCTGTTTCGCGGAAACGTAGATTCGCTGGAAAATCTTTCCAGACATCATAGGCCGCCTGCGGGCCGTTACTGGCGAGGGCGGCGCGCATTTTGGTTTCATATTGGTTGATGGCCTGGGTTGCGGCGTTGCGTTGTGCGGTCATCCATTGTTCTATTTTTTTCCCGACAACCTGTCCCTCCGGCGTCCCCGAGGCTTTTTGCATCACCGATCCATAACACACGAGGATATTTAGATAGTCAGTGGGGTTATTGGCGGCATATTTATCGGCGGCGGCGAGCATGGTGTCCACGGGGCCGTCGGGGATCAAATCCGAGCGAGGCATCGAGGGCGGGGGACCCATGGGCATGGGAAAACGCGGACGCTGGCCGTTGCCGCCGTTGAACCTTTGCTGGCCCTGTTGATCCGGGGGTTGTCCCTGAAAATCATCGGGCGGCAATTGATTCGGCTGATCATTGGCCTGAGATGGCGCCGGAATATTTGCGACTGGCGGTGTGGGAGCCGGATTCGGAGCGACGGTGGTTTGGGCTGGATGTTTGATCAACTTCTCCGTTATCACCCCGGCGGCGACACCCAGGATGGCAATGATCGCGATCGCCGCGATTATCCAGACGGGGTTCTTTTTCAAGTGGTCCGGCTCGAATGGCTGTGCCGAGGGCATTCCCGGCGCAGCCGTGGGCAGGTAGCCCTGTTTTACCAATTGCAAATCGGCGAGAAGCTCGTCGTAATTTTGATATCGGTGATCGGGATTTTTCGCCGCCATACGCCGGATGAAGGCTTCGATTTCCGGCGGCAAATCCGTTCCCAATTCAGCGCCGCTGGGCAGCGGTTTGGTGGCATGGGCGAGCACGATGGAGATCGGCGAATCGCCGTCGTAGGCATATTTTCCGGTGACTAGATAAAGGAGAGTGACCCCGAGGGAATAGATGTCCACGCGATGGTCAGCCGTTTTGGAGGAGCCGGCCTGTTCGGGGGCGATGAAATGCGGCGAGCCGATGCTGACGCTGCTCATGGTCAATTCCGAATCTTCGGTGAGGATTTTTGCCAGGCCCATGTCGGCGACTTTCACCCGGCCATCGCGGGTGACCATAAGGTTGGATGGCTTGATGTCGCGATGGACGATGGATTTTTCGGAAGCGGCCTTCAAGGCGAGCGCGGCCTGCTCAATGATGGCGAGGGCGTTCTCGACGGGAATCTTTCCATGTTTGGCGACGTAGTTGGAAAGGTTATCGCCCTCGATAAATTCCATGATGATATAATGACGCCCTTCGGCTTCGCCAAAATCGTGCACCTGGACGATGTTCGGGTGATTGAGGGCGGCGGAGGCTCTGGCCTCCCGCTCAAAGCGCTGGAGGAATTCCGGGCGCGTGGCCAATTGGTCCGTTAGGATCTTCAACGCCACTTTGCGGGACAGCTTGACCTGGATGGCCTCATAGATGATGCCCATGCCGCCTTGCGCGATCTTGCGGACGAGGCGGTAGCCGCCGAGAGTGGTGCCCGAGAGGTCATTGTGGCCCGGCGGCGGCACGAACAATTTGTCCGGCGGAAAAGGATTGGTCTGAGTTTGGTCGTCCATGGTTAAAATTTTAGTTCCACGCCTTCGCGCGCCGCGAAAATACAGAGGTGACCGCCGAGGCGGGCAGCGCGTTGGACGCAGTTTTGGATCTTTAAATCAACTTCCCGGTCGGCGATTTCAGGGTCATGATGAAAAATTGCCAGGTTTTTGACTTCGGCCTGGATGGCCCAATCGGTCACTGAAAAACTGCTCGAATGTCCCCAGCCCTTCTTGATGGCGTATTCGCGGTCATCGTATTGGGCGTCGGCGATGAGCAGATCCGCGCCGCGCGCGACATCGATGAGAGCGCGGGGAATCGTCCGCAAGGGAGCCTGGTTGTCGAGATCGGGAAAAGTTTCGCCGGCCTGGGGAACGATTTCGTTGTCCGTGGCATAGACGATCTTGCGGCCGTCCTTCTCAAAAAGATAGCCGTTGCAACCGCCGGGATGGTTCAGGGGAAAACTGCTGACATTCACGCCGCCAATGGTTGATTTTGAATCGTTAAAATGGTCGGGGATAATTTTCGCGCCGAGTTGACTGAAGGACACGGGAAAATATTCCGAGCTCATCTGGCCGGACAAAAGTTCGTAAGGGCGATTTTCGCCGCGGGAGGCTCCATAGATATGCACCTGCATTTGCGGCAGGTAGGCCGGCGTGAAAAAGGGGAAGCCCTGGATATGATCCCAGTGCGTATGCGTGATGAGCAGATGCAATTCAGTGGGACGCGGCTGGCGCGCAATGAGGTCTTTGCCAAGTTCGCGGATGCCGGAGCCGGCGTCGCAAATAAAAATGGTCTCGTCGAATCGCACCTCGACGCACGAGGTGTTGCCGCCATAGACGCGCGTCCAACTGGCCGGAGTGGGAATCGAGCCGCGCGTACCCCAGAATTTTACAAAAGTTGGCATCGTTAACCTTCCCTAAAAATAAAGGCGCAATCCGCGACCTGGATGACGTCGCCTTCGTGGAGGGTGGCGGAGTGGATCTTCACGCCGTTCAGGAAGATGCCGTTGTGGCTTTCATTGTCGCGAATGGCGAAATCCGTGCCTTTGGAAACCAGAATGGCGTGCTGGCGCGAGGCACGGCGCGACGCGAGAGGGATATCCGCATCGTCACCGCGACCGATGACGAATTGGGGACGGTCGAGGAGGATCTGCCGCGGAGCGCCTTCGCCCTCGATCTGTTCGAGGGAGCGGCCACGCAGTTCGCGTTCGCGCCGGACAACAGAAATGCTCGTGGCGATCGTGGCTTCAAATTGTGACGTGCTCATGGTGACCTTCCTTCTCTGCGCGCTGGTTAGCGGTTATTTTCTATAAAATTTCACCAAAATCAAGCGGCGGGTTGTGCTCACACCCAATTTTCGCATCAACCCGCCGCTTCTGTTCACTCGAACAGAAAACTCTTAGTTCGAGTAGGGCAGATTCTGGCCGCCATCGGGCGGACCCTGGCCGTTATCCGGCGGACCTTGGCCATTATCGGGTGGCCCCTGGCCATCGTCCGGCGGGCCCTGATTATCGGATTGGAAATGACCGCCATCGGGCGGCCCCTGGCCGTTGTCGGGTGGTCCCTGCCCATTATCAGGCGGACCCTGCCGATGATCGGGAGGACCAAACTGGCCCCCATGACGATGCGGCGGCAAATATTCATTCCGTGTCAATTGGCCATCGCCATTTTTGTCCAGGGTCGATAGTTCCGCGGGTGCATTGGCAATTTCACTTGAATCAATGATGCCGTCTCCGTTCACGTCCAAAGCTTTCACGATGGGCGGGGTCGGTGGGCGCCAGGCGTTGGTGGGGGCGTCCGCGGGCAGGGGTGGCAAATATTCATCGGCAGTCAATTGGCCGTCGTGATTTTTATCCAGGGTCAACAGTTGCGCAGACGCGTTGGCGATTTCGTTCGAATCGATAATCCCGTCATGATTGACGTCCAGCGCCGTGACGATGGGGAGGGGAGGCGGGCGATGATGTCCGCGAGGCCCACCCGGCCCACCGGGTCCGCCGGGTCCGGAACCATCCATTGGCGGCGGGCCATCGTTCTGCGCGACGGCCGCGAGAGTTGAGAGACCGAGGGCCAGGAGCGCGAGGGTCATTTTGCTTGTTGTTTTCATTTCTGTTCTCTTTCTTTGTTATTTAGGGTGTGAAGGGTGTGAAATTTCTGCGATTCCCATGTCTCCCAAGAGACGGCGCATTTCAGCGAAGGGAACCGGCTTGTGCAGGAGGCCGCTGAAACCATGGTTCGTGACGGATTTATCGGTGACGGCGGCGCTGCCCGTGGAGAGCAATACTTTTGCATCCGGCCTGAGCTTAAGGATGGAATGACAGAGTTCGATGCCATCCATTCCCGGCATCTCCAGGTCGGTGATCACCAATTCATATTCGTTCGGAGTGAGACTAAAAGCCGCGAAGGCGGCATACGGCGATTGATAACATTCGGCTTCGATACCGCCAAAATGCGTGATGATGTCCTTCATGAAAACGAGGACATTATTATCATCGTCCACGAGCATCCAGCGGCGGGTATTTTTGGCGGGGGTCGGATTCATGCAGCCTCCTGTTTTTTGCTCTGGACGCGAACGGCAAAAATGCTCACCGAGAAGCGGCTGAGGGTGATCTCTTTCACCGTTTGTTTACGTCCGTTCTTAACTTTCATGCGATCACTTTACGCGAGGCAACCTTAAGAGATGGTGAAGGTTGAAAATTTTTCTCTTTTTCACCCCTCCTCACGAACCTCAAGGGAAAAAGAGAGGAAATGGCTTGGATGAGTTTGCCCCGATCTCCTCTCACCCTAACCCTCTCCCGTGGGGAGAGGGAATATGTTCTCTTCATCTGGCATTAAGGTTGGGTGTGGGAGAATTCCTATGACTGGCAATATGATGTTTTATCTGTTAAAACCCCGCGAACACGCATGAGAATCTTGATCGTAGAAGACGAGCCCGACCTGCTTCGCAGCCTGGCGCAGGCTTTGCGCGAGGAGGGTTATGCCGTGGATACGGCGGCCGATGGCGAGGACGGCTTATACAAGGCGGAGAATTACGATTACGACACAGTGGTCCTGGACGTGATGTTGCCGAAAATGGATGGGTGGCAGATCCTGGCGAAGCTTCGAAAGACGAAAAAGACCCCCGTACTCATGCTGACGGCTCGCGACCAATCGCAAGACCGGGTGCGCGGGTTGGACACCGGGGCGGATGATTATGTGGTCAAGCCGTTTGATCTGTCGGAACTGTTCGCGCGCTTGCGGGCGCTGATCCGGCGCACCCAAAATAAGACGACCAATGTCATTGAAATCGGCGACGTAAAGATCGACACGGCGGCACGGAATATTTTTCGGGCGGAGAAGGCAGTGGAATTGACGGCGCGGGAATATTCGCTGGTGGAGTTCATGGCGTTGCACCGGGGAGAAGTGGTGACGCGCACGCAGCTTTATGAGCATCTCTTCGATGAGAATGATGACTCGTTCTCGAACTTGCTGGATGTTCATGTCTCGAATGTCCGTAAAAAACTGGGCGCGGAATTCATCGTCACCCGCCGCGGCCATGGCTATTGCATCGAATGAAGATCTTCAACTCCATCAAATGGCGGTTGCAGATCTGGTATGGCCTGATCCTTGTGGCGGTGCTGGTGGGTTTTGAGTTCACCGCTTACCAACTGGAATGGGGGCGGCAGATGCGCGGCGTGGACGACGAGTTGCACCGGCGATTTGCGGTGCTGGCGGAGGCGTCGCATCCGCATTTGCATCCACCCGGCCGGAATGGCGAAGGAATGCCGATGGGCGGTTTTCCAGATCAACCGCCACCGGATGGGATGGGAGGGCAAGATCCAGGCGGGCAAGAGATGGGCGGGCAGGGCCAGCCCGGCGAATTTCATTTACCGCCCCAGGCGGCAGGGTTGTTTGATTTGGACGATCCAAATGGATTTTATTTCGTCATCACATCGCGAGATGGAAAGGAAATCGCGCGGGGAGGAAAAGTTCCCCAGGGATCCCAGGGATATATCGCCGACAATCCTGACTGGGTATCTGTAAACCGAGCATCGCAATTGAATAATGCCAGTCCGCCGCCGGCATTTACTCAGAACGGTTTTCGACAAATAGGGAACATGACGCCATCCGGTGAGAGAATCAATGTGGGCTGCTCAATCGCTCCGCAACTGGCAGCCCTTCATGGCATAGCATGGGACTGGGCGGGGATTGGCGGGATTGTTTTGATCTGCGGTCTGGCGGGAGGCTGGTGGATTTCATTCGCGGCACTCAAACCGATCGAGAACATCAGCGCGGCGGCCATGAAAATTTCTGCCGGGGACCTTTCGCAACGCATCAATGTGGCCGAAGCGGAAAGCGAGCTGGGGCAACTGGCGGCGACGTTGAACGCGACGTTTGCGCGGCTGGAGGCGGCGTTCGGGCAGCAGAAACAATTCGCCTCGGACGCGGCGCATGAACTGCGCACGCCGGTCACGGTGATCCTGACGCAAACGCAAACGGCGTTGAGGCGGGAACGGGAAGCCGGGGAGTACAAGCAAACGGTCGAGGCGTGCCATCGCGCGGCGGAGCGGATGAAAAAACTCATCAGCGCCCTGTTGGAATTGACGCGACTCGACGCGGGGCAGGAGCGGATCAAGCGGTTGCGGTTTGATCTGTCACAGACGGTGGGTGATTGCATTGAGTTGATCCGTCCGCTCGCGGCGGAAAAGCATGTGGCCCTCCAACCGGAAATCGCGGAGGTGGAGATCATGGGGGACCCGAGCCGGTTGGCGCAGGTGGTCACAAATCTTTTGACCAACGCCATCCAGTACAATCATGAAGGGGGAGAGGTGCGGGTGAAGCTGGAGCGGCAAAGTAATTTTGCCGTCCTGACGGTGAGCGACAACGGCATTGGGGTTCCGCCAGAGGACATTTCCCGGATCTTTGACCGGTTTTACCGGGCTGACAAATCGCGCGCAGGAGCCAATGCAGGATTGGGACTGGCGATCTCCAAAGCCATCATTGAGTCACACGGGGGTTCGATCGAGGTGACCAGCCCGGAGAGCGGGGGAACGACTTTTACAGTGCGATTGCAGGCGGGGTAGCACTTTTACCCGGCGCAAAATCTGGTTTTTCCCCATGCCCCTCATCCGATCCCTGCGGGACCACCTTCTCCCGCTCCCGCGAGAGAAGGAACCGCGCCGGACTCCAGCACTCCGCACCGCACCCAGATTGCGCCTCACTTCTTGACCGTGGTCATGGTTTTCAAATTTTCCCAATCCCGGTCCGGACTCCCGGTCATCCAATCTGATGGTGAATCCAGCCATTTGGCGGATTGTGCATGGCCATCGGCAAAGCTCAATTCATACGCGGAGCCATGCCGTGTCGCGGGAAGATCGATGACGGTGTTGGCCGCGCCGATATCCACGACAAACATTGAGTCATTGATCGTGCTATCATCCTCATCGATGAGCGTGAATATCTGGGAGGGCTGGAGAATTTGGTTTTCTTTCCGGAAAAAAACATTCGTCAGCACGCCATCCTGGGCCGGGGTGGTGAAATCGGTGTCACCGTTCGGATCGTCATGAGACCGGCCGGCCATCCAGGAATTCATGGAGTAGCTGCGCAGGACCGGCAGGCCGCCGAGGCTGGCGCTGTCCGCCGGACACCGATAAATGCCGGGTTGCTTTAGGTAAGACCAGATCGCGCCCTGTTCCAGCGAGTAAAGGTTGGTGCAGTCGTATTGGGGATCCGGCCCGTAATCAAAGCCGCTGCCCGACGGGTCGGTTAATGATGCCCAGCCCGGGCACCATGAGTAGGGATTGACCGGATAATTTCCCCAGCCCAACGGCCAGCAGGAGACCAACTCTCCACTGTTGTCATCCGTATAGATTTTGCAAGCGGCGGTCAGTTGCTTCAAATTATTCACGCAGGCGATGGCTTGTCCCCGTGCTTTGGCCTTGGACAAGGCCGGCAACAACATCGCGGCCAGGATGGCGATGATGGCGATGACGACCAGGAGCTCGATCAAGGTAAAAGCCTGGGCGTTGCGCACCAGTCCCGGCGTATTTTGAGGCCCGGACGAAATATCTGATATCTTCGGCAACATTTGATTTGGCTAAAAATAGACCTGAACTACTCACCCGGCAACATCGTTACCGTGGCAACAAGTCATTGGGCGCACTGCCAAAAGGCACGGCGGGGAGGATCGCTTTCTGTTATCTCACCCCTCATCCTTCTGCCCGTTGAGAGGAGGAGGAAAAACGAGTCGTAGCCGTGTTTCAAAGAGGACATCGTAGCGCAATGTTCCCGCCCTTTTAAAAGTGATTCGGGGATACGCTCCAAGACGGCCTTCAGCGCAGGAACATTTCCGCCGCGGCATCGGCAAATCGCAGTCCCTGCGGAGTAAGGCGAAAGTTATCAGAAGCGATCTGGCCCCAGCCGCGCGCGGCCAATTCCTTCATCTCCGAATCCCAATTTTCGCGCAGGTCAAAATCCGTCGCATGGCGGAACGTTTCAAACGGCCAGCCCGCGACCATCCTCAGCCCAAACGCGGCAGTCTCACCGGCGCGTTTCAACGGGGGCAGAGTTTCGCCTGATTCAATCGCGCGTTTGCCATTTTCAAGTTGCTCGCAGTAGAGCTGGGTGTTCGACCAGTTTTTTGTGCGGGTGCCGCGCACATAGCCGGTCGCGCTGGGACCCAACCCATAAAACGAGCCACCGCGCCAATAGTTGATGTTATGTTGGCAGGCAAAGGAAGGGATCACCGCATCCGGGCCGCTGGTTTTTGATCTTTGACCTGGATTTCGCGCAAAGTTGGCAATTTCATATTGGCGGAAGCCGGCGGTCGTCGCGTAGCCAACCAGTTCTTCGTACATCTCACAGGCGAGATCTTCATCCACATCAAACTCGCCGGCCTTCATCTGATGGAACAACGGCGTGTCGTCTTCATAGATGACCTCGTAACTGGACAAATGCTCGCTTTGCATGGCCATCGCTTCGCGCAAAGTTTCCTGCCAGATCCCGGAGGTCTGGCCGGGAATGGCGAACATGAGGTCCAGATTAATGTTTTCAAAACCGGCGTGGCGCAGGATGTCGAACGATTTAAAGACCTGTTCGCGAGAATGGATGCGGCCCAGGCGGTCGAGCAATTGTTCGTCGAGGGATTGCACGCCCATGGAAATACGGTTCACGCCGGAGTCACGCAGCAACTTTGCCTTGTCCGCAGAAACGGTGGCCGGATTGCATTCAACGCTGAATTCCTCCGCGCCGAGCAGGTTCAAGCGGTGCATCGCATCCAGGATGGTTTGCCATTGGCGGAGATTGAGCAGGGAAGGGGTGCCGCCGCCAAAGAAGACGGTCCTGGGTTTGAGGTCGGCGGCAACCATCTCAAGTTCGCGGACCAGGGCGCCGACATACCGGTTGATCAATTCGCCGGATGAGGCCTCGGAATAAAAAGCGCAATAGGCACATTTCTGCGCGCAAAACGGCACATGAACGTACAGGCTGGTTATCGGCATGGCATTTGAGGCCGGCATAGAGACAGGATAATCGGCCAGATGGCTATTGGCGAACCCAAACATATCCACAGATTGCACCGATGACACAGATTTAAATCGAAAATGAATAAATCTGGTCGACAGCTTGGAATGGTTTAAATATGTTGGCATTCATGGAAAAGGTAAGCCGGATTTTCATTTTGACTGCAAGTTGACCGACTTTTTCCCATGAATGCTGATGACAAGATGGGTCTCGAAATCCTCCTCTCTATCACCGTGAGCCTTTTTACATTGGGTTTTTGGATTCGATGGAGAGAAACTGCTGCTCGAAAATGGCCGCAGTCATCAGGTGTCATTGTGACATCGAAGATTGAATGGAAGGCCACTGGCCGGGGCGGTCAGGAAGCGTTCCCAGTCGTTGAGTATGAGTTCAATCACGAAGGCCGATCATTCAAATCTTCACATTGGTGTTTTGGTAATTTTACGATAGGAGATCGTATGAGCGCGGAGGCAATCACCTCGCGTTATCCCGTTGGTGCGTCCGTCATTGTTTTTGTAAATTCACGGCAGCCGATGAAGTCGGTCCTGGAACATAATCCGTCGTCGTTGAGTTGGGTTGCGTTCGGTTTTGGGGTGTTTTTTTTGAGTATATTTATCCTGATTTTGCTTGTGATATTAAATCCGCAAGGCTGATCGGGGTCGTGGACATCAAACGCTTCCTTCACCCGGCTCGCGAGAACGCTCGCCCCCCAGCGGTGCTTATTGTTGTGGATTGATGCGCTGAACGTTTTCCGCTTTCAAGCCCTTTTCGCCGGTAACCGTGTCGAAGGTGACCTGGTCGCCTTCGTCGAGGGTTTTGTATCCCGCGCCGACGATGGAGGAGTGATGCACGAAGATATCCTTGCCGGAATCCTGGGTGATGAACCCAAAGCCCTTCCGACTATCGAACCATTTTACTTTTCCCGTTGCCATAATACTGTTCCCAATTTTTATGTGACCCAAAACGATGCGGTGATATGGCCCGCAAAATCGTTTTAAACTTCGGGCATAACCCTGATAAGAAGCGGGATTTTCGTCAAGAGAAAATGACACTTAGAAGCGATAAAATCCAATCCATCGGTTGTCAGGTAAATGCCAATATATGTTTATCGCCGGAAACTTTTGAGGCGGTGCAACATCATGGGGCTTAAGCACCGGGCCAAAGCCCGGTGTTAATGAACGTCGTCGAATCAGGGCCCGTCTATCGAAGCTGATCTAGACTTCCACGAATTTTTTGGTGCCGGATTTCTCGGCGCGTTTGCGCTGGTTTTCGTCGAGGATCTTTTTGCGCAACCGCAAATTCTTGGGCGTGGCTTCGACATATTCGTCCACGTCGATGTATTCCAGGGCGCGTTCGAGGCTCAGTTTAAGCGGGGAAGAAAGCTGGATGCCTTTGCCATCGCCCTGTGAGCGCATGTTGGTGAGGCGTTTTTCCTTCACCGGGTTGACGGGGATGTCATTCTCGCGGGTGTTTTCGCCGACAATCATGCCGATATAGACTTCTTCGCCGGGGATCACCATGAGACGTCCACGCTCCTGGACCATGTTAAGGGCGTAGCTGGTGGCTTCGCCGGAGTCCATGCTGACAAGGGAACCGTTTTTGCGCGCGGCGATCTCGCCGCGGTCGGCGCCGTATTCATGAAACAAATGGCTCATGACGCCCATGCCCTTGGTCTGGTTGACCAAATCCGTCTCAAAGCCGATCAATCCGCGCATCGGGGCCAGGGCCTCGATGGTGACGGTGGGCCCGTGATGGCTCATGTTGGTGATCTCAGCCTTGCGGAAGGCGAGGTTTTCCATGATGGAACCCATGTTTTCCTGGGGGATTTCGATGAATAATTTTTCTATGGGTTCGAGCGAGTCCCCGTTGGCTGCTTTCTGCCAGAGCACTTCCGGCCGGCTGACCAGGACTTCGTAGCCTTCGCGGCGCATCTGTTCGACGAGAATCGCGATCTGCATCTCGCCACGGCCGCTGACCGCAAAAATTTTCGGGTCGCTGGTCTGCGCGATGCGCAACGCGACGTTGGTGCGGATCTCCTTCGTCAAACGGTCCCAGATATGGCGGGCGGTGACGAGCTTGCCGTCTTTGCCGGCGAGCGGACCGTCGTTGACGGCGAATTCCATCTGGATGGTCGGGGGATCAATGGGAATATAAGGCAGCGCGCCGCGTTCCAATTTATCGGCGATGGTTTCGCCGATGAACACTTCTTCAAAACCGGTGAGGCCGACGATATCGCCGGCGTGGGCCTCCTGGATCTCGATGCGCTTCAATCCTTCGAAATGATAGATCATCGTGACTTTGCCGTTGGAGATTTTGCCATGGCCATGAATGGCGACTGACGAATCACCGACTTTGACCTTGCCGGCCATGATCTTGCCGAAGGCGATACGGCCGAGGTAATCCGAGTAATCCAGATTGGAGATAAGGATCTGGAAGCCGTCGCCCGCCTTGGCACGCGGCGCGGGGATGTGCTTCACGATGGCGTCAAACAGGGGTTCCATCGTGGTGCTTTCATGTTTCATGTCCATCTTGGCGTAACCGGCCTTGGCGGAACAAAACACGAACGGAAAATCCAATTGTTCGTCGGTGGCATTCAGCGAGACGAACAGTTCAAAGACCTGGTCGAGGACTTTTTGGGGATTGGCGTTGTCGCGATCGATCTTATTGATGACGACGATGGGCTTGGCGCCGGCTTCAAGGGCTTTGCGCAGGACGAAACGGGTCTGCGCCTGGGGACCTTCGGCAGAATCCACCACGAGAAGCACGCCGTCGATCATATTCATGATGCGTTCGACTTCGCCGCCGAAATCGGCATGGCCGGGGGTGTCCACGATATTGATATGAAATTCTTTGTATTTGAAAGCAGCGTTCTTGGCGCGGATGGTGATGCCTTTTTCGCGCTCGAGGTCCATGGAATCCATGATGCGTTCCTCGGTGGATTTGGCTTCGTTGGCGCGGAAGGTGCCGGATTGTTTGAGGAGACAATCGACGAGGGTGGTCTTGCCGTGGTCAACGTGCGCGATGATGGCGATATTTCGGATGTGCTGCATTTTATTAAATTTGTTGGTCCTGAAGGTTAAAATTGAATCATGAATTGGATTTGCCGTGAGGTTTTCCTCCGCTCAAAAACTCAACATTCAAACGATCAGAACGAGTTGGATAGTATGCCTTGCGGGAGGAAAAGGTCAAGCTAAAGGGAAAGGGAAGAATGAAGGCAGCGGTAAGTACCGAAAACCGGTTAAAATCTTGTCGACAGGCAGGAAAGGCCGAAATAGCCTGCCATTCGTCATAAGGATGAAATCAATTTTTTCAATATGATAACCGCTTCAAATCGAGTCATGCGGGTCATTTATATCCTGGTCCTGTCCCTGGGATTGGTTTTGGTCATAACTTCGTTGATCGATATCTTGCAGGTTCATCATTATTTGGCGGTAGTCGAGCGGGTCCAGGCTGAAGTGTCTGACCGGAATAAGCAGATCATCGAACTATTGAGAACTTACAATCATGACATCATGTTTTTGCCGTCGACGGAGAGCATTTTATCGAGCCTGGATGGAGCGGATGATTTGGAGACAGGTTGGTGGGTGGTATTCGGCATCGGATGTGTGTTCTCCCTGGCGGGGTTTGCCGGCGTGACGTACTGCAATTTCCAGGCGAGAAGGCAGGCTGCCGATGCGGTGATCAGGACCGGGGCGCGGAATATTTGACGGGTAGATCACTCGTGGCGCAAGGCTTCGAGCGGATCGAGTTTCGCGGCGCGTTGCGCCGGCAGTAACCCGGCCACCAGGCCGATGAGCGTCGCAAACAAAATCGCGCCCAGTGCCAGTGTCAGCGTGACGACAAAGAAATGACCGTGAATGGGCAGGTCTCGATGTTTCAGGATGATCTGGATGATCGGGTTCAATCCCAATCCAAACAACCAGCCCAGCAGCAATCCGATCGTGCCGCCGATCATCCCGATAAATCCCGCTTCGATCATAAACATCTGGCGGATCTCGCGTCGCGATGCGCCCATGGCTTTCAGGATGCCGATCTCGCGGGTGCGTTCATAGATGGCCATGACCATGGTGTTGGCGATCCCGATGGCAGCGACCAACAACGCAATGCTGCCGATCAAGGAGAACATCAATGCGATGACGGTCACGATGCGGTTGGCGATCTCGACAAAGACTTCCAAGGATTGTACCTGGAAACCGTCGCTGCGGAGTTGAGCGGTCAGCGCCTGGGCGCGGCTCACATCCGCACTGCGGATGGTGACGGAATCGTACCCCTCACTTTCCAGGGTGTTCGTCGTGTTGAACCACCAGTTTTTCATGGCGATGCGATCGGCCACCGAGACCTGGATTTCCGTTGAATGTTCCTGGGTGATGCCTTGGATCCGCAAATTGAAACTCTGGGTTTCGCCCCGGGAGGTATGCAAAATGGCTTGCACGGTCTGCCCGATCATCCGCGTCAAATCGTTGCTTGAAACGCCGGCGGCCTGGACGGTTCCCAGGCTCAAGACAATACCGCCTGATTCGGGAAGGTCCAACGAGCCGGCGAGAGGTTGAGGCGCTTCTTGAAAGAGAAATTCACCTCTGGGTGTGCCACCGCTCATCCGGACAGGTAAATTGGTGCCGTTCCACGCCAAGGCCAATCCCACCGAGGGAGGCAGATTGATTTCGGGAATGACCTGGACGACGCCTGGCAAAGCTTTCCATTCGCTGACATCATCCGGGGTGATGATTTTTTTGCGCATCAATAAATCTAACGGGGAAAAACCGCCGCGTCGCGCGCCCGGCGCGTATACGGTCAGGCGGTCCAATCCGATGGTCGCGAACTGATGGTTGATCTGCTGGCGCACGCCCTCGGCCAGCGAAACCATGACCACGATCGTCAGGGTGCCGACGACCACCCCAAGCGAAGCCAGGGCCGAGCGCAATTTACGGCGTCCCACATTGGACAGCGCGGTGCGGATCTGGTCTGGCAGCGTCATGCGGGCGCCTCCGTTTTCCGGTTCGTTTCGATGCGCTGGATGCTGCCATCGCGCAGATGGATGATGCGGTCGGCGCGCGCGGCGACTTCCGGATCGTGCGTGACCATGATCATGGTCAAGCCCTGCGCCTTGACCAATCCGCACAAAAGATCGAGGACGGCGTTGCCTGTTTTCGAATCTAAATTTCCCGTGGGCTCATCCGCGAGCAGCAACAAGGGCTGGTTGGCGATCGCGCGGGCAATGGCAACGCGCTGTTTCTCGCCCCCGGAAAGTTCATTGGGCCGATGAACGCTCCGCGCGGCGAGCCCGACGGAATCGAGCAGGGCCATCGCGCGTTTTCTGCGTTCGATTGAAGGAACTTCCGCGAGCATCATGGGCGATTCGACATTCTCTACCGCGCTCAAGGTGGGCAGCAGGTTGAAACTTTGGAAAATGAAGCCGACCCGCTCGCGGCGATACTGGACGAGTTGTTGTTCGGAAGCTGCGCCGAGCGACAAGTCATCCACGTGGACTTCGCCTGCGGTCGGGCGGTCCAGTCCGCCGATCAGGTTGAGCAGGGTGGATTTGCCCGAACCCGAGGGGCCGACCAGCGCCGTGAACTCGCCGCGCGGAACGGTGAGTTCAACGTCTGACAACGCGGCGACGACCACCTTGCCGACGTGATAACGCCGGGTCAGGCCGCGTGACTGAATCAATGCATCCATGGTGAAGCTGATTATCGCTTTAAATTTGGCGGACAGGCCAATGGAAACTTATTAGCCAATACAGGGATAGGCTAAGGGATACAACATTTTTGTTGCAGACCTGTGCCTTCCGCGTTGATTTTGAAGATTAATTTTTTGTCATAATCCAAAAACGCATTGCTTGTCGCCCGAAGGGATACAATCATTCGAATCCGCAACAACTTTCAACCTATGAAAAAACTTTTAAGCATCCTTTCCCTGGCGGGAATCGGCCTGTTCGCCGGCAACGTTTCCGCCCAAACCGACTCGCCCTACAAAGTGCTCGACACTGCCAAGCTCATGGGCAATGGCGGCATCGATTATGTCTCTGTCGACAACGACGAACGGCGCGTGTATGTGCCGCGCGGCGGACAGACGTTTATTTTCGACCTGGACACCCATAAATATATCGGCGCCATCACCAACATCAGCGGGCACGGCGTCGCCATCGACTCCAAGTCGCATCACGGCATCAGCAGCAGTCCCTCGCTCGGGATGTTCGATACCGAGACGCTGCAGAAGATCAAGAGCATTGATGTCCCCAACCGGCCGGATGGCATCCTCTTTGAGCCGTTGACCGAGCGCGTTTATGTTTTCAGCCATGCGCATCCCAGCGTGGTGGTGGTTGATCCCAGGGACGGCTCGATCGCCGGGACTGTTGATATCGGCGATTTGACGGAGCAGGTCCATATGGAGCAGGCGCAAAGTGACGGGCAGGGTCATGTGTACGCGGATATAGAAAATGAGAAAAAGATCGCGGTCATCGATGCCAATACTCTCAAGGTCACCGCAACTTATGATCTGGGCGCCACTGCCGGCGAACCGGGCGGCCTCGGGTTGGACACGAAGAATCACCTCCTCTTCGCGATGTGCGCGGACCCAAATGTGTGTGTGGTCGTGGATGCCAATACTGGAAAGGTCCTGGACACATTGCCGATCGGCGACGGCACGGACAGCGGCGGTTTCAATCCCAGCACGATGGAGGCATGGAGCTCGCAGCGCGACGGCACACTAACCATCATCAAGGAAAGCAGTCCGACGAGCTTCGCCGTGGAACAGACCGTGCAAACCAAACCCGGCTGCAAAACTTCCGCGCTCGACACCAAAGATAACCAGATCGTCTTGATCTGTACCGAACGTCTCCCGCAACCGGCCGCCGCCGCGGGTGCGCCCGCCACAACACCGCCCGCCCCGACTGTGGCTCCCACACACACGGATGCCGGATTGCCCCCGGCAATGAACGCTCCCGGCGGCGGAAGAGCGCGCGGTGGCCGTGGCGGCCCCGGCAATCTGGATGTGCTCTGGGTTGGGCGGTGACCCTATCAACAGTTGAGAGTTGGGAGTTTATCCTCCTGTGATGGGTGAGACTTTGCCGAGCCTGATTAAATTTCTCTCTCCCTCTCGGGGGAGAGTTTTTTTTGCGCGTTCAACCTTGCTGTGCCCCTTTGCGTTGAATTCTGTTCTCCCGGCATCCGATTAATCCTGTCTATTCCGTTGGTTAAAAATAGATTCCCTCCTCCTTTCGAGTTATCCTTTCTTTGATGGTCGCATCATCAAAAGAATCTCCGCCTGTGGGCACATCGGATAAGCCGGTGCGCCTGCCGGAATTGCTTGCGCCGGCGGGGGATTGGGAATGCGCGCGCGCGGCGGTTGAGAATGGCGCGGATGCGATCTATTTCGGTCTCGAAAAATTCAATGCCCGGATGCGGGCGAATAATTTCACGGTGTCCGACCTGCCGAAGTTGATGGAATTTTTGCATCACCGCGGCGTGCGCGGCTACGTCACGTTCAATACCCTCGTTTTTGAGAATGAGATGGCCGAGGCCACGGAGTATCTTCGCTCCATCATCGCCGCCGGGGTGGACGCGGCCATCGTGCAGGATGTTGGCATTTGCCGCCTGATCCGCCAGCTTTCACCGGATTTCCCCATCCATGCCTCCACGCAGATGACCGTGACGAGCGCGGGTGGAGTGGAGTTTGCCCGGGAACTGGGCTGCAACCTGGTGGTGTTGGCGCGGGAATGTTCCATCGGCGAAATTGAAAAAATCCAGGCGCAAACAAGCGCAAACTTGTGCAAAAAAGAGAGCCAAAAGATGCCGCTGGAAGTGTTCGTGCATGGCGCATTGTGCGTGGCGTATTCCGGGCAATGCCTTACGAGTGAAGCACTTGGGGGTCGTTCAGCGAATCGCGGCGAATGCGCCCAGGCCTGCCGGATGCCATATGAATTGATCTCGGACGGCAAGCCGGTGCCGCTCGGCGACCGGAAATATCTTTTAAGTCCGCAAGATCTCGCCGGCATGGAGGTGCTGCCGGATTTGATCCGCGCGGGCGTGGCCTCGCTCAAGATCGAAGGGCGCCTAAAGACACCTGAGTACGTTGCCAGCGTCACGAAAGTTTACCGCCAGGCGCTGGACGGTTTGCGGAATGCCGCGGAGAGCAATCGTAAATCGCAAATCGTAAATCCAAAATACGAGATGGAGATGTCGTTTTCGCGCGGGCTATATACCGGATGGTTTCGTGGTATCAACAACCAGGAACTGGTGCATGCGCGATTTGGGAAGAAGCGGGGCGTTTATCTGGGTGAAGTCGGGCGGATTGAACGTGATCGGGTTTTGATCGAATTGAAGGCCCCGCTCAAGCCGGGGGATGGAGTAGTGTTTGACGCCGGCGCTCCCGAAGCGGGTGAGGAGGGCGGGCGCGTTTATCAGTTGGCCACGCGCGAGGGCAAGACCTGGTTGAGCTTTGGACATGGGGACATCGATTTCAATCGCATCCACGCGGGCGACAAGGTTTGGAAAACGAACGACCCGGAATTGGACCGGCAGGTGCGCCAGACTTTTGCCGGTGACACTCCGAAGTTTCAACGTCCTATCCGAATGGAAGTCCACGGCCTGGCGGGCAAGCCGCTGACCTTGATCGCGAAGGATGAACCTGGACATGTCGCGCGGGCGGATTCCGCCATGCCACTGGCGTCGGCGCAAAAGCAGCCGCTGACGAGTGAGCGCCTTGAATCGCAGTTGGGACGCCTGGGCGGAACGCCTTTCAAGCTGGATAAGCTTGAGAAGCATTTGCAAGGCGAGGTGCTCCTGCCGGTGAGCGAGTTGAATCGTCTTCGCCGCGAGGTGGTGGCTGAGTTGGAGCGGCAGCGGGTGATGCCGAAGAGATGGGCGACAAATTCAAAACAGGAAAACCCTCACCTCACCCTGACCCTCTCCCCTCCCATTGGGATGGGAGCGGGGAGGGAACAGCAAGAGGACGCCTCCCGTTTCTCGAAAGCCGGGCAGGGTGCGGCAGGTTCAATTTTGAAGAGCAATACTCCACCGAAATCTGAGATTATTGTTCTTGTCCGTAATTTGGCCCAACTGGAAGCGGCGTTGAAGTGTGGCGTCACAACGGTCTATTGCGAGTTTGAGGACACGAAGAAATATCGTGAAGCGGTGGCGATGGTGCATTGCGCCAGCGGTTGCGCGGAGCCAAAGCGGGAAATCTTTGTCGCGCCGCCGCGTATTTTCAAGCAGGGCGAGGAATGGATCCTGAAACAGGTCCGTTCGTGCGATGCGGATGGATATCTCGTGCGGAATTACGATCACCTGAAATTTTTCGCCGATTGCCGCCGGCGCGGGGATTATTCATTGAACGTGGCGAATGCCCTCGCGGCAGATTTGTTCAAGGATAAATTCAATTTGGAACGGGTGACGGCTTCGTATGATTTGAATTTCCAGCAATTGGAGGCGTTGTTGAAGGCCGCGCCGCCGGAATGGTTCGAGATCACCATCCACCAGCACATGCCGATGTTTCATATGGAGCATTGCGTGTTCTGCGCGTTTCTCTCCGAGGGCACGGATTTCCGGAACTGCGGGCGTCCTTGCGACGTTCACGAGGTGAAGTTGCGCGACCGCGTGGGGATGGAGCATGTATTGAAGGCGGACACGGGGTGCCGCAATACGGTGTTCAATGCGCAGACCCAGACTGGCGCTGAATATGTCGAGAAGATGATGGAGCTTGGCGCGCGCCATTTCCGGCTGGAATTCCTGAACGAGACGCCGGAACAAGTCGCGCAGGCGATCGCAAAATATCGCCAGCTTTTACGCGGAGAAATCACGGGCGCACAATTGTGGCGGGAATTGAAGTTGCATAACCAATTGGGCGTGACCCGGGGTCAGATGGGGAAGTGATTGTTTGAGGGGGCGCAAGATTTCCTCGACAACCAATTGGGCGCGGTTTACGAATGAAATAGAATGGGGTCCGCAACTAAAATGATCAATATCTGAAGGGCGTCGTTACGATTATGTCGCGAATTATTATCAAACCAGGTTACATTTTTCGGTTTCCAACGGAGGCGGGTCACTATGGCTATTGCCAGTGGCTTCCACACGATGTACGCATTTTTCTCATCTCGACTACCAACGAGCTTTTGCCATCCAGTGTGGTGGAATTGCCAGTTGCATTCAGGGTTTGTGTATTCCGCGACACTCCGGGACGTTACACTTGGTTGAAGATTGGGGCAGCACCATATCCCGATGAGTGTGGTGAGAAGCAGACCTATGCAAAGCAAGACCCCATCACAAAGAAAATTTATTTGTATCGAGACGGCCAAGGGATTCCTGCATCTTATGCGGAGGTCGCGGGACTGGAGACTATCGCAGTATGGGCACACCCTCACATTGTTGAGCGATTGCTGGCTCAGTTAGCAGGCAAGCAATCCAAATTTCTAACATCTGTTCAGGTTAAACCATGACGCCTTCTCTTAAGGTTCATCAGCCAAAGATTAAGTGAAGGCTGAGCGTAGTGCCGTAGGCGCGGTATCTTTGTAGAACCAACGCAAAAGGATTTCAAAGCTCCGTCAGGAGCGGTATAGTCCGGAAGATGTCGCCCCTAACGGGGCTTTAGGTTTAATTTGTTTCGTTTCTACAAAGATGGCGCTCCTACGGAGCTCCCGAGTGTTACGCTCAACTTCAAAGTTTAGACCATCGGCTCGCTTATTTCCCCCACAAAGCTGCTGCCGTAGCGCCGTAGGCGCGGCATATTTGTAGAACAAACATAAAAAGATTCCAAAGCTCCGTCAGGAGCGGCATAGTCCGTACATGGCGAACACCTACACGCAAATTTACATCCATATCGTGTTTGCCGTCGAAGGCCGGCAAAACCTCATCAAATCGGAATACAATGATGAGTTGCAAAAATACATCACCGGTATCGTCTCGGCTCAGAAGCATAAGCTGATCGCCATCAATAATATGCCTGACCATTTACATTTGTTAGTGGGTCTCCGACCAGATGCAATGCTTTCCGAATTGGTGCGTGATATCAAAGCCAATTCATCCCGGTTTATCAGAGAAAAACGATGGGTGATGGGCCGATTTTCGTGGCAGGAAGGATTTGGAGCATTTTCGTATTCGCGGTCACAACTCGGGGCTGTGATCCGTTACATTGAAAATCAACAGAAACACCACGCCAAAAAATCGTTTCGGGATGAATACGTCGAATTGTTGGAACATTTCGGCATGGAATACGATAAACGATACATTTTCAAGTCGCTTGAGGAATGATTTCCAGAAGAGGCCGCCCCTGACGGGGCTTTGGGTTTATTTTGATTTATTTCTACAGATATGGCGCTCCTACGGAGCTCCTGGGCGTTGCCCGCGGTTGACTCATTAAATCTCTCCCGCAAAACCCTGCTGCCGTAAGGCCTCAAAAAGAACCAACGCAACGCAATTGGAAAGATTCAACGACCGCGATTGAGGATTGAACATGGGGATGCGTAACCAGTGTTCACGATTTTGTTCCAGTAATTGCCTGGGCAACCCGGCGGTCTCGCGTCCAAACACCAGATAATCATCGGGCGAGAATTTCACGTCAGAATAAATCTTTGGCCCGTTGGATTCGACGAACCACAATTTTGTGCCGACCGGTATTTTTTCCAGGAACTCATTCCAATTTTTCCAGCGATGCCATTCGACGTGTTGCCAGTAATCCATGCCGGCGCGTTTCAATTGTGAATCGTCCAGTTTGAAGCCGAAGGGTTCGATGAGATGCAGCGTGGATTTGGTGGCGGCGCACAGGCGCGCCACGTTGCCGGTGTTCGGCGGGATCTCAGGTTCAACGAGGACGACGTGCATAGAATACTTTCTGCAAGACGAGGCCATGAGCGGGGGCGGTCATTCCAGCGACGCGCCGGTCCCGCTTTACGAGCATGGATTTGATGTCGCCGGCCGGGAATTTGCCGAGCCCGGCCTGGATGATGGTCCCGACGATGCCACGGCACATCTTGTAAAGAAATCCGTCGCCCTCGATGGTGAAGGTAAGCAAGTCACCGGACTTTTTCATGTCGCAACGCATGAGGGTGCGGACAGTCGTTTCCATTTGATGTCCGGTATTTGCCGCGAATGATTGAAAGTCATGTTTCCCGACAAAGAATTTTGTGGCCGCGCGCATCGTGGGCACATCCAAATGGCGGGTCACATGCCAGGCGGTACGGCGGAGCAGGGGATTCATGGCGTGATGGTTCCAGACGTAATAACGGTATTGCTTGCCGCTGGCATCGAAGCGCGCATGGAATTTCTTTGGCACACGCACCGCGGAGACCACCCGGATGTCATCGGGAAGCCAGGCGTTGACGGCCAGGGCCAGTTTGCGGATGGGCATCTTGAATTCGGCGGTGGGAATCTCAAAGTGCGCGACCATGCCCAGCGCATGGACGCCGGTGTCTGTGCGGCTGGAACTGTGCAGGCGCGGCGCCCGTGGAAATAATTTGCCGAGCGCGGTCTCAATGAGTTCCTGCACGCCGGTGCCGATCTTTTGCAACTGCCAACCTTCGTAGTTGGCGCCGTCGTAGGCGACCACGAGTTTGATTTTGATGGCTTTGGCGTTCATCGGCCGCTGTCCAAATAGCTTTGCAGCAAGATCGCCGCGGCCATCTTATCCACCTTCTCTTTTCGCTTATCACGGCGGACGTTGCCCTGGATAAGGATCCTATTCGCCATTGAGCTGGTGAGCCGTTCATCCCACATCTTGATGGGAATAGTGATGGCAGCTTTCAAGGCGGCGGCGAAGATCTCGACCTTTTGCGCGGCGGGGCCGTAGCTGCCGTCCATATTGCGCGGGAGGCCGAGCAGGATAAAGTCCACTTCTTTCTCGGTGAGGATGACCTTTAACCGGACAAGAAAATCCGCGAACGGCTCGGCGGGAATGAATTCGAGGGGTTGGGCGATGGTTTTGGTCTCATCGCTGACCGCCACGCCGATACGGCGGGTTCCATGATCAAGGGACAGGATTCGCATTGGAGGGATTTTGCGAAAGAACGGGGGAAAATTCAAATCAATCGGCAACTGAGGTTTACGCGGATTCGATTATAGCTGAAAATGCATCACGCTCTTTGGGTGATGCTCTGTTTTCTCACCCCTCATCCTAACCTTCTCCCCGTTGAGGGGAGAAGGAACAGGTGGCGGATGCCTTCGTCACAAGTAAATCGTATAGGTGTCGACTGCGATTGAAACTTTCGAAAGTCCAAGCCCGTCCGAAGGGCATCCTCTCCCCTCAACGGGGAGAGGAATTAAAGGTGAGGGGTGAGCATGAAATAGGAGCTTGAATCCTCCCCATTGCCATCCTAAAACTCCAGAACGATGAATCCAATCATCAAGGCGTTGCGAAAGAAATCGACCTGGGCGGAGAAAAAATTCTGGGCAATTCTTCGTGACCGGCGTTTTTCGGCTTACAAATTCCGCCGCCAATACAAAGTTGGGCCTCACATCCTCGATTTCTATTGCGGAGAGGCCCGGTACAACCTGGAGTTGGATGGACGCCAACATGGAGAACCAAAGGCTCAAGCAGAAGACGCAAAACGGGACGCTTATCTGAAATCACGTAATATCCAGACACGGCGTTTTTGGAATTCGGAACTAAGGGACATCCGTGCTGTGCGCGAGATCATCTGGGCGGATTTGCAGCAGCGCGCTCCGCATCCGAGTAATCAACAGCCGAAAGAGCAAACGCGGTTGCTAACACGGTTGAAAAAATCGGATGCCTCGCGAACGTCTCACCCCTCATCCTAACCTTCTCCCCGTTGAGGGGAGAAGGAACAGGTGGCGGACGCCTTTCGCGGCAAGTAGCTGACTAAGCATCGTTTGACATTTTTAATCAACGACGAGTAGCCTGCCATCGGATTTACAGCAGCGCGCTCCGCATCCGAGTAATCAACAGCCGAAACAGCAAACGCAGTTGCTAACACGATTGAAAAAATCGGATGCCTCGCTAATGTCTCACCCCTCATCCTAACCTTCTCCCCGCGACCCATCTCCGCAAATGCTACGACGGGGCAAGGGGGAGAAGGAATAGGTGGCGGACGTCTTTCGCTGCAAGTGGCTGACTGAGCATCGTTTGACATTTTTAATCAACGACGAGCAGCCTGCCATCGGATTTGCAGCAGCGCGCTCCGCATCCGGAAAATCAACAGCCGAAACAGCAAACTCGGTTGCTAACACGGTTGAAAAAATCGGATGCCTCGCGAACGTCTCACCCCTCATCCTAACCTTCTCCCCGTTGAGGGGAGAAGGAACAGGTGGCGGATGCCTTTCGCTGCAAGGGGCTAATTGAGCATCGTTTGACATTTTTAATCAACGACGAGCAGCCTGCCATCAGATTTGCAGCAGCGCGCTCCGCATCCGAGCAATCAACAGCCGAAGCAGCAAAGGCGGTTGCTAACACGATTGAAAAAATCGGATGCCTCGCTAATGTCTCACCCCTCATCCTAACCTTCTCCCCGCGACCCATCTCCGCAAATGCTACGACGGGGCAAGGGGGAGAAGGAACAGGTTGAAAGCGACGGAATCCCGATCGAATGGGCACGGGTCTAAATTAGCGCTTCGCGGGCACGCGATTCTCAACTATTTTGGCCGGGTGCACCTGGCCCATTTGCGGTTGCGGGATTTTCGCAATTACGCGCGGCTGGACGCGGATTTCGCGCCCGGCTTCCACCTGCTTTTGGGTGATAATGCGCAGGGCAAAACAAATATCCTCGAAGCGATCTACCTGATGGCGACGTTGCGATCGTTTCGCGGCGTTGGCAGCGCGCAAATGATCCGGCATGGGCAACGCGGTTATTTCGTGGGCGGAAAGGTCGTGGGGGCAGGGGAGCGTGAGATCAAAGTCTTTTGGTCGGCAACCGAACGGAATCTTTCGCTGGATGGCCAGCCGGTAAAGAAACTTTCAGATTATCTGGGCGTACTGCGCGCGGTAGTTTTTTGCACGGAGGACTTGCAGTTGATCAAGGGCGCGGCGCGCGCGCGGCGGCGTTTTCTCGACCTGTTGCTGGCGCAAACCAGCCCGGCTTACCTGCCGTTGCTGCAGCGGTATATGCGCGCGGTGCGAGCCAGGAACGCGCTGCTTAAAAGCCGTTCCCCGGATGAATCGGCGCTGGACAGTTTTTCGCAAGAGATGGTCAAGCTGGGCAATGAAATCATCGCGAGGCGGCGCGAAGTGATCCCGAAATTTTCCCCGCTGGCGCGGCTGGCGTATCGCCGGATATCAAATGAGGCGGAAGAATTGCGGATCGAATACCGGCCCAGTGTGAAAAGTGATTTCACGGTTGAGCTCGCGCAATCCCGCGCGCGGGAGAGGACATTTCGCGCAACCTTGATCGGCCCGCACCGGGACGATCTGCAATTGTTGCTCAACGAAAAATCGGCGGGGCAATTCGGGAGCGAGGGGCAAAAGCGCACGCTGGCGATCGCCCTCAAGATGGCGCAGGCGGAATTCCTGGGCGGCGTCCACGGCAGCGCGCCGGTGTTGTTGATCGACGATGTGATGGGCGAGTTGGATGTGAAGCGGCGCAGTGGATTTTTGCCGCTGCTCGAGCATGCGCGCAAGACCAGCGGACAGGTCTTTATGACTGCCACGGAGGAAAACTGGCCGCAGGAATTGGGAAAAGATTTGCGACGCTGGGAGGTCAAAGGCGGGATTTTGCAGGCCCAAGCCTTCACGCTGATCGAGCTGCTCGTAACGATCGCGGTCATCGCCATCCTTGCGGCGTTATTGATGCCGGCGCTTTCGATGGCGAAGGACAGGGCGAGAAAGACTGAATGCCTCAACAACCTGCGGCAGATCGAGATTGCGACCCATGTCTACGCCAGTGACTCCCAGGATAAGTTGCCGCTGATCGCGGATGGCCCGGCCTGGGCCTGGGACCTTCCCGATTCCGCGGCGCAGATCATGCTGGCCAGCGGCATGACCAAAAAGTCTTTTTATTGTCCGGGAACGGCCGCCAACGGATTTAATGATGACATCGATTTCATGGCGGCCGGCCCGGCGCCGGATGGGACGCCGGCCTGCCTGTGGAATTACGGATTTTTGAATCCGCCCCCTGAGCCGGACAAACCATTCCATGTGATCGGTTATGTTTTGGCATTTTCCGGAAGCGGCTCCGTGCTGCTGGCGGAGAATCAGAACGCAATCCTTGGCTCAGAAACGCTGTCCGGCACCAATTATTCTCCCTCCGAACGCGTGCTGATGGCCGACAGCACCCTGGATAGCTCCAGTGAATTCGACAATGACAACAAATACGATACGAGTGTCCGGTGTTATACGGATGTGCCCGGCGGATTTTACAAGGACCATACCAGCGCGCATGTCAGCCGGCAGATCCCCGCGGGCGGCAATGTCGGATTCAAGGACGGACACGTGCAATGGCGCAAGTTTTCCGAGATGAATGAAGTGACCGATGCCGGGGCGCCGTTCTGGTGGTGACGCCGGCCATAAATTTTCTCTGTGTTCTTTGGATTATTTGCGGTTAAACTTTTCCCATGCGAATTTTGTCAGGCATACAGCCATCGGGCGCGTTGCATCTCGGAAACTATTTCGGGATGATGCGGCCGGCCATCGAGCTCCAGGAGAAGGGGGAAGCGCTCTATTTCATCGCGGATTATCATTCGATGACATCGCTGTTCGATGCCCGGGAACGGCGCGCCAACACGATGGATGTGGCGCTGGATTTCCTGGCGTGCGGTCTCGATCCCCAAAAGTCGATTTTTTTCAAACAATCGGATGTGCCGGAAGTCACAGAGCTTTCCTGGCTGCTGTCGACGATCACGCCGATGGGCATGCTGGAGCGGGCGACCAGTTACAAGGACAAGATCGCCAAAGGCATCGCGCCGAGCCACGGATTGTTTGCGTACCCCGTCCTGATGGCGGCGGACATCCTGATCTACGATTCGAACGTGGTGCCGGTGGGGCGCGACCAGAAGCAACACGTGGAGATGACGCGAGACATGGCCGTCAAATTCAACGAGCAATACGGCGAGACGTTCGTGATTCCCGAGCCGAGAATCCGGGATGAGGTGGCGCTGGTGCCCGGAGTGGATGGCCAGAAGATGAGCAAGAGCTACGGGAATACCATTGAGATTTTCGGCGAGGAAAAGGCGATCCGCAAAAAAATCATGGGGATCACGATGGATTCGCGCACGCCGCAGGAGCCCAAGCCGGACGCGGACAAGAACCTGGCGGTGCAGCTTTTGAAACTGGTCGCGCCGGGGACTGTGGGGAAAGAGATTGAGGATAAATTACGCGCCGGCGGACTGGGTTATGGCGACCTGAAGAAGGCGCTATTTGAGAATTATTGGAATCACTTCACCGAGGCCCGGAAAAAGCGCGCCGAACTGGCGGCGAACCTGGATTACGTGAACAAGGTTCTCACAGATGGCGCGGCCAAGGCGCGGGCATTGGCGGATAAGGTTTTGAAACGGGCACGGAAAAGCTGCGGGCTGGAATGATGGGAGATTTTTAACGCAAGGGCGCAAAGGCGCAAAGGTAAGAATGGTGATAGAACCTCATAGCGCCTACGGCGCTGGCGTATGAATATGGCCGACGCCTCAATTCCGAAATGGAATTGTGCTTTCAGCGCATCTTTTCACATGATCTTCAATTTTGGCAAGTCCTGCGAATCCACCAGTCCCACCGGCTCGTTTTTGGAATTCACGACGATGAGGTCGTCGATATTCCGCTCGTTGAAAATCTTCAGGGCTTCGACGGCGAGGGCATCCTCACGGATGCGGATGGGGCTGCGGGTCATCAAATCCTTTAACGGCTGGGAGAGGAGATTGCCGTCTTTGGCCATGTGACGCCGGAAATCGCCGTCGGTGAAAACACCGGTAAGTTTGCCGCGGGCGTTCACCACGCTCAAACTTCCGGAGCGGGCATGAGTCATCACGAGCAGGGCCTCTTTCACTGATAAATTTTCGGCGGCAATGGCATTGCGTTCGCCACTGCGCATGATGTCGCCGACCCTGAGAAGCATGGAGCGGCCAATGGCGCCGCTGGGGTGCAGCCGGGCGTAATCTTTTTGCTTGAAGCCACGCGCCTGCAACACGGCCATGGCCAGAGCATCGCCCATGACCAGGGTGGCGGTGGTGCTGCTGGTGGGGGCGAGATTGAAAGGGCAGGCTTCCTGGGGGACTTTGACGTTGAGCGAAAGATCGGAATGCTTGGCCAGCGACGATTTCAAGTTCCCCGTGAGCGAGATGATCTTGACGGAAAAACGCTTGAGGGCGGGAAGCAGATTCAGGAGTTCCTCGGATTCGCCGGTATAACTCAAGGCCAGGACCACGTCGCCATCATTGACGATCCCCAGGTCGCCGTGCAAAGCGTCCACGCTGTTCAGGACGACACTGGTGGTGCCGGTGCTGGTGAGGGTGGCGGCGATTTTTGAGCCGATGTTGCCGGATTTGCCAATGCCAACGATGACAATTTTTCCGCGTTGCCTGAGCGCTTCAACGATGGTCTCAACCACGCGATCAAAAGAGGCATCCAACTGCGCGCGCACTTTTTTAAGCGCAGCGATCTCGATATCGAAGACGTCCCGGGCTTTGGGCAGATGATTCACCCGCCGAGAATGCGCGGAAAGGTCGCTGATTTCAACCTCTACTTCGACTGCGCAAAGAGCATGAACACGCGCGGGCCGCGCGGGGTGACGATGGCAAATTTTTCCTCCTCCGCGCCGTGCGGCCTGGCGAGGCCATCGCAATTCTTGTCATCGACCGGCTTACCGTCGGCAAAAAACATGTAATGATGCGTGCGATGGCCGGGGATATGTTGGAGAGCGAGGTTCCAGGAGCCGGAAACATCGCGGCTCATGGGAAGCTTCTTCCATTCCGTGAAAGTGCCGGCGACCTCGACTTTATGGGGGGGATCGCTTTGTCCCCCGGGGA
Organism: Verrucomicrobiia bacterium; assembly: GCA_036490655.1. Classification (GTDB taxonomy): domain Bacteria; phylum Verrucomicrobiota; class Verrucomicrobiia; order Limisphaerales; family UBA11358; genus UBA11358. Next base: position 40,589 of record DASXDM010000036.1, read on the forward strand.
GCATCCAGCGGAAGGTTTTGCTGTAAGTTTGCTTGCGCTCGACAGGTTTGGGGGCAGGGGCGGGCGCCTTGGCCCGGGGCGGCGGCAGGAAGACTTTTCCAAAATTCGGCAAATCAGGCATATATCGGTATAATTATAGATACTACGTTACGTTAAAATCTCAACAGGATGGTTTGACCGGGAAAGCTATTCCGCGTTCGGATATGACCCGAGAATTTTCACAAAATTGCAATGGTCGCCGAGATGTTGGATGGCGCTGGCGACTTTTTTGTCCTGCGCGTGCCCGTCGCAGTCGATGAAAAAGAAATATTCCCACGCCTTGCGCTTGCTTGGACGTGACTCGATTTTCGTCATGTTTAACTTATATCGGCGGAAGGCGGCCAGGGCTTGATGGAGCGCGCCGACTTTATCCGTGACACTGATCATCAAGCTGGTGCGGTCATGGCCGGTGGGCGGGCTGCATTGGCGGCCCAACACCAGGAAACGCGTGGCGTTCGCCGCATTGTCCTGGATGTCCTGTTCCAGGATCCTCAAACCGTATTTTTCAGCGGCGATCACACCCGCGATGGCGGCGGTATTTTTCTCCTTCACGGCCAGTTCCGCCGAGCGGGCGTTGGAAGAGGTCTCCACGATCTCGACGCGGGGCAGGTTATTCTGGATCCAGGCGCGGCATTGCGCGAGCGATTGCGGATGCCCGTAAAGTTTATTGATCTTCGCGGGCGGCGAATTGGACAAAAGACATTGCTGCACCGGCAGGACGATCTGCGAAACGATTTTCAGGTCGCTGTCCACGAACATGTCGAGCGTGTGCGTGACGACGCCTTCGGTAGAATTTTCCACGGGGACGACGCCGTAATCGGCGCGGCCTTTCCGGACTTCACTGAAGACATCCGCGATGGTCTTTAGCGGCGAATATTTCAGGCTGGAACCGAAGCGGCGAATGGCCGCCTGATGGGTAAAGGTGGCTTCGGGACCGAGATAGGCGATGCTCAGGGCCTTTTCAAGGGCCAGCGCGCTGGACATGATCTCGCGATAAATGGCGCGGAGTTGTTCGCCAGTGATCGGGCCGGGATTGAGCTGGGTGATGCGATCGAGCACGGCGCGTTCGCGGTGCGGCGCATAGATCTCCTCGCCGGCCTTGCGCTTGATCTCGCCAATGGACAGGACGTGACCCGTGCGCTGGTTCAAAAGGCGCACGAGCTGCGCGTCCAGTTTATCAATGGCTTTGCGATGTTCGGGAATGCTCAAGACAGGGAAGCATGAAGAATTTCGCGGGAAGAATCAAATCTGATTACGCAGATTCACGAAGGCCCGTGATCAGACCCTAAGTCTTCTCTTCGATCAATTCCATCCGGGCGCCGCTGAGGAGTTGCTCCACGAAGGCGGTGGAATAAACGCCGCGACGGAAATTGGGATCCTGCATGATGGCCTGCTGGAAGGAAATCGTCGTCTTCACGCCCGTGATCATGAATTCCGACAGCGCGCGGTTCATGCGGTCGATCGCTTCGCGCCGGTCTTTGCCGGTGACGATCAGTTTGCCGATCATGGAATCGTAGGTCGGGGGCACGCTGTAACCGGCATAAGCATGAGTATCCACGCGCACGCCGCGGCCACCGGGTTGATAATACATCTCGATGCGGCCGGGGCTGGGGCGAAAATCGTCGAACGGGTTTTCGGCGTTGATGCGGCATTCGATGGCGTGGCCCTTTATCTCGATATCACGCTGCGAGTGCTGCAACGGTTCGCCGGCCGCGATGAGGATCTGGTATTTCACCAGGTCGATGCCCGTGACTTCCTCGGTGACGGGGTGTTCCACCTGGATGCGTTTGTTCACTTCGAGGAAATAATAATTTCCCGCGTTATCCACGATGAACTCCACCGTGCCGGCGTTCACGTAGCGGGCGGCTTCGGCGATCCGGACGGCATCGCGGCCAATTTTATCGCGCAGTTTGCGAAATTTATTTTCGAGCAAGGGCGAGGGGGCCTCCTCCACGAGCTTTTGGTTGCGGCGCTGAATGGAACAATCGCGTTCGCCCAAATGAATGATATGGCCCTTGGTATCGCCGAGGATCTGGATCTCGATGTGGTGGGGGCTCTCGATGAATTTCTCGATATAGACGCCGGAATTACCGAAGGCTTTATCGGCCTCGGTCCGGGCGGTATGATAACCTTTGACGAGCGAAGGGTCGTTGTGCGCCACGCGCATGCCGCGTCCGCCGCCGCCGGCGATGGCCTTGATGATCACGGGATAGCCGATGCGCTTGGCGATCTCGCGCGCGTCTTTTTCATTCTCTACGGCGCCATCGGAACCCGGGGGAATGGCGACGCCGGCTTTCTTGGCGAGCAAACGGCTGACGGCCTTGTCGCTCAATGATTGCATCGCGCGCGGGCTGGGTCCGATGAAACGGATGTTGCAGCTCTCGCAAACTTCGGCGAAATGGGGATCTTCAGAAAGGAAACCGTAACCCGGATGAATGGCGTCCACGTCGGTGACTTCGGCGGCGCTGATGATGCGGTCGATGCGCAGATAACTTTCCGAGGCGGCGGCTTTGCCGATACAAATCGCCTCGTCCGCGATCTGCACATGCATGGAATTGGCGTCGATCTCTGAATAAACCGCGACCGTGCGGATATTTAATTCTTTGCAGGCGCGGATGATCCGGACCGCGATCTCCCCGCGATTGGCCACCAGGATTTTTTCAAACATTGTTATTTAAGCGTTGACCGCGAATTGAATCGTTTGAACTGCCTCAGGCTCAGTTCGGGCGCACTTTGAAGAGCGGCTGGCCGAATTCAACCGGCTTGCCGTTTTCAACGAGCACCTGGGTGATGATCCCCTTTACCTCGGATTTGATCTCATTCATGACCTTCATCGCTTCAATAATGCAGACAACCGTTTCCGGCCCCACTTCGGCGCCGACTTCGAGATAAGGCGCTGCTTCCGGAGATGGGGAACGGTAAAATGTGCCGATCATGGGGGATTTGACCTCAATCTCTCCGCTCGAGGCGGCAGAGGGGGCAGGGGCGTTTGAAGAGGCGGGGGCCTGGGCTGATGATACCGGCATGGCCTGCATCGATTCATCCGGCTGGCTTGCTGCCGCGCCGCCGTTCAGACCCCGCTTAAGCCTGATCTTTGAGTCCTGACGTTCCAATTCAAACTCCGTGATGGAGTTTTTCTTCATCAAATCGATGATTGCTTTGATATCTTTTAAATCCACAAGTCGTTTTCGTTAAAGAGACAATTTTTTCAGCCTATAACCCTTAAAATGCAGCATCCGAACGAACCCATTTTAACAGTTGTTAAATTCCTGTGACAGTATCTTTGAATCGTAACACAGTCAAGCTTCTTTTCTTGTGGCCAAAAAAAGGCTATAAACTGCCAAATTAATGCTTATTTTTTGCGACTTTAACGAAAACGGAAGCTTCCACGGCCAAAACGTAGGATTTTGACCCAAACCCGCTGATTTGCCCGGCGCAGACCGGCGCAATCAACGACTTTTGACGGAACTCTTCCCGGGCATGGACGTTCGAAAGGTGGATTTCGATGGTCGGGATGCCTACCGCCGCGATGGCATCGCGCAGGGCGATACTGGTATGGGTATAGGCGGCGGCATTAATGACGATGACGTCAAATTTGCCCTTGGCCTGCTGGATCCAATCCACCAGTTCACCCTCCAGGTTGGATTGGCGGAAATCGATCTCCACCTTCAATTGGCCGGCGCGTTCGCGGACGCTGACCTCAATGTCCGCCAGGGTGGCGTGGCCATAGACTTCCGGCTCGCGCTGGCCGAGCAGGTTCAGGTTGGGTCCGTTCAGGAAGAGGGTTTTCATTTAACGGGATGATTTTTAGTCGGGCCGGGCCGTTTGTCGAGTGGATTTCATTTGGTCATGGCCGGGCGGTGCTGCTGCGCCGCCAGTGAATTTGGCTCCAGGGAACCTGGCCCCAGCATCAATCCAAGAAACATAAAGGCCGTCCACGCCAGGGCGGGAATGTAGAGACTGAATTCCCCGAACCCCTGGATAAACCAGGCGAGCAACCCCGCAAAAATCGCAAAGGCGATCGGGTCGGGAGAATTCCGGATGCGCCGGCCAAGGCCGATCAACGCCAGAAAAATCCAGGCGGCATAAATGATCCCGCCGCAAACGCCCGAATCCGAGAATTGCTCGAGATAATCATTATGCGTCAGCCGCGCCATTTCGGCATCCGGCGATTTAAGGCGGGCGTAAGGCCGTTGGAAAGTTCCCGGCCCGGTGCCGAACAGGGGTTGGCCGGCGGTGGTCTGGACCGCCGCATGCCAGTAATCAAACCGGGCGCCCACGCTGGTGGCGCCGTTCGCAAAATAATGATGGAAACGCACCGCAAAAATCCCGAGGCCAAGGACCAGCACAGCGCTGATGGCCATGAGCTTCATTTTCATGGGCCAGTCCAGCCGCAACAGGTACAGCCCACCAACACCCATGGCCAGGAGCCAGCCGAATTTCGAGCCGCTAAAAAACAAGCCCGCGCTCCCGAGCAGGATGGCGAGCGCGATGACGAGCGCCCGGACGGCGGGCCTCAAAAGTTTTGCGCCGAACGCCAGCGTCAACGCCGCGGGGAACAGGAGCAGGACGATCCCGGCCAGCGCGTTGGGATACACGAGGGTGCCCATGGCGCGGGCCTTTGAAAATTTATCCAGCCAAACAGGATTCGCCACGTCCACATCGTTGGTGGTGATGATCATGCTTTCTTGTTTCATCTCCAGGAGGGTCTCCGGCGGGATATTGGTCCAGCCGGCCTGCTGCCCTTCGACCAGGACGTGGCGGGTCTGGGGAAAATCAAAGAAGCGCTGATCAACCGCGCGGATGAGACAATAAGTGAAACCCGCCAGGATGCCGATCATCAAAAAATTCAACAGGCGCGGATTCGCAAAAAGGAATGCGCCCAAAAAATAACAGGCGACACAGCCGAAAAATTGCCAAAGCGTCGTTGCGGTCAGATCGGTGTCCACCGTTTGCGTCGCGGAAAGGAACTGCCAGCCCAGCCAGCCCAACGGCAACAGCCACAGCCATTTCGACGCCGGCCAGCGCAGGGGACCTTTGAGGACCAGAATGGCGCCGATGATGGCGAAGGGGATAAAAAACCAATTGGCCCAATGCGTCGGCCAGGGATCATGCCAAAAATCGGACAACGATTCCGGCGGAATTATTTTGGTATCGAGGATGACGGGATCGCCGAATTTCCAGATGCAAAGCCCGAGAAAAAGCCCGAAGGCCAGCGCGTAGTATTTTATCGCGGCGGACACCGGAGGTTGGGTACTGGAGGTTTTTATTTTATTTCGGAGGGCGGAATTCTACGACGCCCTGTATTTGTTTTCATCGGATGTTGAATGCCCGTCCCGCCGTAGCCGGGCCAGGGTGGCTGATCTTTGCGTTCTTTTGCGGTGATAGTTTTATTTGTTTTGCATTAAAAATGCAATTTCAGCAGGCCGACTTCGAGCGCGAGCGCTTCCTGGACGTTGGTATGGAGCAGTCGTTGGGCGCGTTCGAACGTCCGCAAATTTTCCAGCGCTTCATGGGTGGAAATCCGTTTGGCGATCTCTTCCGTCCCGGCGATCTTTGGATAATTCAACAGCTCGCTTCCCGCAGCGAGCGTGAGCAGCCAGATGTCCCGCAACCAGAATTGGACGAGCAACAACAGGTCGGCGCGCTGGCGGCGGTATTCAGATTCCACGGCGGCGGCGAGTTCATCCTCCCATTTTTCGCGCAGGTCCTTCTCGATGTCCCCGTATTTTTCAAGAGGCGAACGGGCGGCGACGCCTTCGCCGACAAGCGCGCGAAGCCCGGCCAGCTTTTGGAGCAGCACGTCGAGAAGCAGATAGCGGCCCATCAGGCTTTTTTGTCCACCGTAGGCGAGGGTGCAAAATTTTTGCAGCCACTCGCTTTGCGCGGGATCAAGCTCCTGCCGGTTGCTGAAAAAATTCAGGCGCAGGCAGCGGGAGAGGATCGTCTCCAAAATCCGTTGCGGCGTGGTGGAAAGCAGGATCAGGATGGATTTTTGCGGAGGCTCCTCGAGCGTTTTCAGGAAGGCGTTCGCGGCCTGCGGATTCAGCCGGTCCGCGCCGGCGATGACCGCCACCTTGAACCCGGCCTCGGCGGGCTTGAGCTGGACCGCGCGCATGAGTTCGCGCGTTTGCTCCACCGTGATGACGCGCGATTTGGATTCCGGCCGCACCCAATGGATGTCCGGATGCGTTTCGTTTTCAGTCTTGAGACAGTTCACGCATTCATCGCAGCAATCCACCGCCAGGCCGTTTTGACGGACGGGATTTTGGCAATTCAATGTCTTGGCCAGCGTGCGCGCGAGCGCTTCGAGTTCCTCCAACCGGTCGCCGGCGAACAGGTAGGCGTGGCCCAGCCGCCCGCGGGCGAGGGAACGCTTGAGCAGCTCCACCCCCTGGGCGTGTTTGGAGAATTTATTAAAAGACACAGACGCTCCCGGAGGTTCAGGGTTGTTTGGCCTTGGTGACCGCGGCGGCGATGGTGTTGACGTTGTGAAGGATTTTGCGCGTGGTATCGGCGTCGGTAAGCTTCAAGCCGTAATTTTTATCCAGGGCGACGACGATTTGCAGGGCGTCCACGGAATCCAGGCCCAGGCTGTCCGGGCCGAAGAGAGGCTGGTCATCGCCGATCTCGTCGGGACCGATTTTCAGCATCAGGTTGTCCACCAACATTTGTTTGATCTCTTTGTTCAGGCCGGTTGAATCACTCATTGAAATAAAGTTGAAACATTGTAAGGAAGAAAGGCAAAGGCGGAAAGAGGAAATAACCGCAAAGAACGCAGAGAATATAAAGAGTGGCTTTTTTTGCGCATGTGGTTCATGCATGCCTCCGAAGAACCCGTAAATCCGGTTAAAATTAATTAAATTTTCGACTCTGTTTTGCAGGGATTTAAACGCAAGGGCGCAAGGGTACAAAGAGCGCGGGTTTCTGTTAAACGTAACTTCGCGTAATTTCGCGTAACTTCGCGCAATGGATGGGTGATCCGCCTTCGCCTGGCTTCCGCCGTCGCTGAAGCTTCCATCTTCGCTGAAGCTACGACGGACGAGATGGCGAGACGAGCCGGCGCGACAAGCAGGAGGAAACAGCGGAGTAGCCTGAAAAAGCGGGAAGCGGAAGTCGGAAATAACCACAAAGAACGCAAAAGACGGGGATTTAATCCGCATCCCGCAGGGCGGGAGCAGATATCCACAGATGTTTCGGATGGAACGCTGCTCCCGACCAACCCAATCTGAAATCGTCATCGCATTCATACAGGGTGATTTAAGCATGGATCAGGGGAAGTGTAATGTTGCCGGGAAACATAAAATGGAAGGTAGGTTTGGCCGTCCAAACGTCTGGACTGCTGCTGAATAGCATGGTCATCTTGTTAAAAACAAGTTCTATCAAACTGACAGAAAGCGAGTTACATGCTTTTTTTGGGCTACCGATTATGACTCATAGTCAATTTCAAACCTCTGGGCTGAATATAGACTATGAGTAATGTCGCAACGCAACCCCGTTCACCCGGTTCTTAGGGCTCTTGGGCGCAATGTTCGAAGGCGTCGAGAGTTATTGAATTTTACTCAGGCAATCTTATCTGAAAAAAGTGACATTGATCAGACTTATCTCAGCGGAATCGAATGTGGAAAACGTAATCCCGGGATAAAAAACATTGCTCGCATCGCCAAGGCGCTCGAAACCACAATATCGCAACTTGTGGAAGGGGTGGGCGAGTGAAGGCTGCTACGGCAAATCAAAAAAAAATCCGCGCCTTGGATTTGTTTTGTGGCGTTGGTGGCAGTAGTTGGGGTGCGCGCGAAGCTGGAGTTGAAATTGTCGCCGCGTTTGATTTATGGCCGTTGGCAGGCGAAGCCCATGACGCCAATTTTCCTGAAACTGAATTCGTTTCCGGGCGATTGGAGGAACACAATGTTGACGAGCTTGTCAAAAAATATGGCAAGATTGATCTCATCCTTGCTTCTCCCGAGTGTACGAACCATAGCCCCGCTAAGGGCAACAAACCCAGGTGTGAACAAAGTAAGGACACAGCATTTCAGGTCATCCGATTTGCAAAAGCATTCAAGCCACGTTGGATTGTGATTGAGAACGTCGTCAATATGCGGAAATGGAGCCGTTATGCTGAATTCAAGACCAGCTTCGAAAATCTCGGATACAAGTTGCGCGAGCAGGTCTTGAACGCTGCTCATTTTGGTGTGCCGCAATCGCGTCGTCGACTTTTTCTGTTGGCAGACCTGGAGAAAGAACCGCCGGAAATAATTTCGCGCAAACGCCCGATTAAAGTATCGAATATTGTGGATTTAAACGGCACATACAAATGGACTCCGTTGCGTAGACCCAAGCGGGCGGCGGCGACTCTTGAGCGGGCGGAACGCGGTATCGCAGAGATGGGTACCGACAAGCCGTTTCTTCTGGTCTATTACGGCTCTGATGGCGGTGGCGGTTGGCAAAAGTTAGACCGCCCACTGCGCACAATAACCACCGTGGATCGCTTTGCACTGGTAAAACCGGACACAGAACACGGCCATGTCATGCGGATGTTACAGGTTCCGGAATTGCAAGCTGCTATGGGAATGCCGCTGAAAATGAAATTTCAGACCGGCTCACGCCGCGAGCGTATCAAACTGATTGGGAATGCGGTTTGCCCACCCGTTATGAAAAGCGTGATAAAAACCATTGTTGCAAGCGGGTAACGTATGCCTAAGCCTAGTGACATTTACGGCAAGCCGTGGAGTGAGCGTGAATATATCATTGTGTTGCATAATTACATGCTGCACCGCGAAGAACCGCGCCACCATCTAAGGGATTATGTAAAGGATCTTGCCAATATGTTAGGCAGATCGGTTGGGTCGGTCGTAATGAGGATGGAGAACTATACGAGCCTTGATCCTCAAAAAAAGCAAAACAGGAGAGGTTTGGTAAATATAAGCGCGCTTGGCCGCAAGGTTTTTAGTGATTGGTATGAAAAAGCGGAGAGTTTACATGCCTGTGCGGCAGTCCTCATAAGGGAAACACGCGGTTCCGATCAGCCATCATTGTTCGACCCAGAGCCTGTGAGATTGCCCTGGGCGTTTGGAAAGTATGATCTTCTTGACCCAATTGGTGATGGTGCTTTTGGTTCGGTTTATTCGTGTGTTAATTCCGATGACCAAAAAATATATGCGATGAAAATTATTAAGACGGATAAAATCGCTAACCCGGAGATTTTAGGCCGATTCAGACGCGAGATCAAAGCCTTGAAAACGCTATCGCATCGTAATGTGATTGCGATCCACGAAGATAATCTTGATGAGCAATATGACTTTCCTGCATTTATTATGGATCTTGCCGAATCGTCACTTTCCGCTTTTCTTGAGAAGCGCCTTGGTGGCACTCCTGGAGGTTTAACACGCCCAACATTACCACGGGCAGAAGCAGTAGCGATTCTGAAATGTATTGTTAATGCCGTCCAAGCCCTTCATGAAAATAAACCACCACTAATACATCGAGATCTGAACCCAAATAATATTCTGCTTATGTCAAACGGATGTTGGGTGTTGGCTGATTTCAGTCTGACAAAATTTCTTCCTACGGCGGTTGTCACAACGACTTTTGCAACGGCGAGCCATCAGGGGTGGGGAACCGATACCTATACTGCCCCTGAGCAATGGCAAGATTTCAAGCGAACGGACCAGCGTGCAGATGTGTATAGCTTGGGAGTATTAATTTGGGAGATGTTGAGTCCGTCATGGCCACCGTTTGATCGCGCTTGCTTGATGTTGCCAAAACCAATTGAAGCGGTTGTATTAAAAGCAACTCAAAGATCTAGAGACCTCCGTCAACCTTCAGTTAAACAGTTATGGAAAGAATTCAACAAGGCATTAAAAGCGGTTGGTGCTGCGGGAGATGTTGCAACGTAGTTTTCTTAGTATGGCCACACCAAATATAACGAAATCCGGATCGGCAAAGATGCGCCCTCGTGCGCGCTTGATTGGTTTGATTGGCGATGAGCTAATAAGTGATGAACCGGTTGCACTTGTTGAACTGGTTAAGAACGCTTACGACGCTGACGCAAATAAAGTTACGGTCAAATTTCAAGGTGAGAATCCAAATCAGCCCGACAAGGTCATCGTTACCGATGATGGGTATGGAATGGATTTAAACACGATTTTGAATTCGTGGTTTGAACCCGGAACAATCGCGAAAAGAAAACAGGAGAAATCACTTCAGAAGGGAAGATTGCTTCAAGGTGCGAAGGGAATTGGACGTTTTGCATCTGCACGGCTTGCAGAGTTCCTTTTTTTGGAAAGTAAAATGGTTTCAGAGGAAGGGGTTTTTGTGCTTTTGGAATGGGGGAGATTTGACGAGGATAGTTATCTCGACGAAATTAGTGTTGAGTATGAGGTCCGACCAATATCTGATTTAAAGCATGGAACACGACTGACGCTGGATCGACTGCGGAAAGATTGGACGCCAGAGAACTACGAAGAACTGCATACGCGATTATCGCGGCTCATCTCCCCATTTGACGAGGTAATCGACTTTGAAATTGATTTGGAAATTCCTGCGAGACCCGAACTAAGCGGCCCAGTCGCACCGCCTGAACTAATCTTGCAGCCCAAATATCAGTTGAAAGGAAATTTGGATGAGCGAGGCTGTTTCAGCGGTGAAGTGTTTTGTAACAAAAAACAGATTAAGCTTTTCAAAGCGCACAAATTGGGAGGGAAAGACACTCGCCCTATGTGCGGAAAATTCGGGCTTGAAATACGCGCATGGGATCGTGACAAAGAGGGTTTGGAGCCGTTAGGAAAAGGACTTGGTATAGGGATTGCCGAAATGAGAAGGACTTTAAATGCCTTTTGTGGCGTGAGCATTTATCGCGATGGGTTTCGGGTTTATCCGTATGGGCAAAAGGGAAACGATTGGCTTAATCTTGACTCTAGAAGCCGTCAGAACCCAGTCCAATGCTTGGCCAACAACCAAATCGTTGCTGCAATCCAATTATCACGCACAAGCAATGCAGAGCTTAAGGACCGGGCAAATCGTGAGGGCATGGTGCTAAACAACGAACATGCGGATTTGGAAGCATGGTTTTTAGAAGTATTGAAACTTCTTGAAGTGGAGCGTTATCACATGAGACCACGTCAAGAATCTGCTGATGCAGCTCAGCCAATTTTTGAAGCCTTTGATTTGGGGCCAACTGTGAAAAAAGTCCGGCAAGAGCTCGGGCCTGGGCACCCCGTCACGGCGCTCATTTCAGAAACGGACAAAAAGGTCAAAGAAGGCGTGGAGAGGGTTCAGGAAGTATTTTCTCGGCTGTTAATGTCCTCTGGTCTCGGTCACATGGTGGACATCGTTATTCACGAAATCGGTGCACCGTTAGGCAAAATCAATCGTCAATTGGAACTGGTCCAGAAAGATGTTGTGTCGATTTCTGATGTGACATTACAGAATCGGGTAATCAAGAAACTCACGTCGTTGAAACCTTGGTTGGAACAAATTTTCAATTTACGTCAAAGACTTGAGCCTCAAACCCCAGCTAAGCGGGGGCGGGCAACAACTTTTAGCATTCGAGAAGAGGTCGAGGATAATTTCAATCTTTACGAGTCTTTAATAACAAAACAGGGTATCAGAACGAAAATTTTAATACCAAATGGTGATATCAAGGTTATGATGTCGAGAGCTTCATTGGGGCAAATCCTTGCGAACCTAATTGATAATGCCGTGTTTTGGATAAGCCGTGAAAAGGGCGAGGGCAAGGGAGGTGAGATACAAATTCGAATCGAAAAAGCACAGGGGGGCTTCCGTTTAGTGTTTTCTGATAATGGGCCGGGTATCGCGCCGGAAGATAGGTCGAGAATATTTGAGCCATACTTTACGACTAAGCCAAATGGGATGGGACTAGGATTGCATATTTCAAGGCTTATTATCGAGCCATATGGAAAACTACTACTCCGAGAAGATGGGGATCTTTCCGGGGCATCTTTTGAGGCTGTCTTTGAAAGAAAGGTTGGATTATGAGCATATCAAACAAAACACTTAATATTCTTCTGATGGATGACGATGCTGAAGTTTTACAGCAACTTTGCGACTCGCTTCCGAGCGAAAGAAAGAATTATTACTTGGTCTGGGAAAGTTGCGGAGACTTTGACGACGCATTCAAACGTATTTCCACACGGAGGTATGACTTAGTTGTTACCGACTTGTATCGTGATCAGAAAACACAAAGGAAGGGTTTAGAACCTGGAAATGCTAAAGGGCTAATCAACATTGAGGCCATACGGCAAACACGTTTTTGTCCGGTGGTTGCTTTTTCTGACGGTTCAATGCCAGAAGGTTTCAAGGAAGGGCCATTTACAAAGTTTGCAGATAAAAGCGGTGGAAATGCGGATATTCTTGCCAAACTAGATTTACTCTTAGATACAGGGATTCCAGGAATTGCAAAAAAATTGCACGATGAGCTTGATGGAGTAGGTGCTGAATACATGTGGTCTTTCTTGGAAAAAAACTGGGACAATTTAAAAGGAACTGAATTGGAAAATTCAGAAGTCACCGAGCGGCTAATTAGGAGAAGGGCGGCAATTCAAATGGGCAGGTTAAATTCCAACTCTTCCTTTGAATTGGAAGAAGTTGAAGGTCTTGAATTTTATATTTGCCCTAAGATTTCTCAGGGAGAGTACCGATTGGGAGAAATTATTAAGTCAAAACAAACTAACGAATTCAGAGTCATTTTAACGCCGCACTGTCATTTGAGAATACAATCAGGTGAAACAATGCCACGTGCTGATATGGTGTTGACGATTAAAACCTTCCCAGCAATGGAAATAGTAAAACAAAAAAAATGGGACAAAAATCCGGAACAGCAAATGGATCAGCTTCGGCGGCGAATTAAAAATGCGCCTGAAATTGGAAGGCCGGAAGGTCGGTATTGGTTCTTGCCCAGATTCGGCACTATGGAAGATTTATACTGTGATTTTATGAGTATTGAAAGCATGCCATACGCGGACCTGCAAAATAAATATGAACCATTTGCGGTGCTGGATACACCTTTTGCTGAAGCTCTCCAAGCCTGTTTCACACGGTTCTATTCTGCTGTTGGCGTTGGTGATCTTAAGCCTGAGCGGTTCAAACATTTAATCCCTCAAATGTGAGATTTAAACCTTCCGTTCGACATTCCCAAATCACAGTTGGTTTCCAGCCCAGTTTGCGCAAAGTTTTTTGATGGAGTTTATCGCGTTTTGCGTTGCCATTGAGTTTTTTCAGCCACCATGCGCGTCGGTGGGTTGGGATTGAAGCATCTTTGCAGCCTTTGTGTCGATGCCAGAAGCAGCCGTGAACGAAGATCGTAGTTTTGTATTTCGGCAGAACGATGTCGGGGATGATAAATCGCCGGCGTAAGGGAAATTTCACGGAATCGGGGACAGGGATTTTGACGTGTAATCGGAAGCGGTATCCCATTTTGTGAAGCATCGAGCGCACGATTTTTTCGGGCGTGGTGTTTTTGCCGCGAATGCGGGACATGTTCCAGGAGCGTCGTTGTTTTGTGAGCCGGTCTTTGTTCACAGGGACAGTTTATAGCAGAATGCCCAAAGGAATAAGGCGAATATTTGGGCGGCAATGCCGCGAGAATAGCTCGCCCTCATCCTGACCTTCTCCCCCAGGAGAAGAAACAGGTTGCGTATGCTTTCGATTGTACAATGGCTTACTGACACATTCCGCTTACCGCATTTCAAACAAAAGCGCCGAGCGTTTCCCCCTCTTCTGGAGGAAAGGGCTGAAAAAGGGGAATGCGGAAATAACCACAAAGAACGCAAAGATCACAAAGGAAAATATTTAATGTTCAACAATGGGTGGAATTGACGGTTCGCGGGGGTTGGGAAGGTGTGATTAGGATTAAGAAGGGAAAATTTACGGCTCGGCATCCGTCTTACGCGAAGTTGCGTTTAACAGGGTGTCTAAATCACACCCAATTAAAATTTGTGACAGGCGCGCCCCCTCTCCTTTGATCCCTCTCCCCCAAGGGGGCGAGGGAAGTCATACCGGGGAATATTTGGGCGGCAATGCCGCGAGAATAGCTCGCCCTCATCCTGACCTTCTCCCCCAGGAGAAGGAACAGGTGACGGACATTGCTGGATAAATTGACGATTCATAGCTATTCCCGCCTTTAAATGAAGGACGTATCATAAAGCGGGGAGAGGGAAGTCTAATCAGGGCTCGACGGAGTCTCGCCCCACCAAAATGGTACGTCCAGGAGCCTCGCCCTACCGATCACCGATTATTCAGAGACTCGTTACCTCGTCTCCTACAGGGAGGGTACGCTCGCCCTGCCGGAGAGGGGGGAATGTGCAGTGTGGTGATTAGGATTAAGAGGAGAACGAGGGGTTGGGAATTGACGTAGTGCTGTTTGTGTTACATAATGTGTCACATGAGAACAGCGTCGATCCGTGAAGTGCGCCATGATTTCAGCCGGATTCTGGAGTGGGTGGCCAATGGTGAGGAGGTGGCCATCACCAAACGCCGGCAAACTGTCGCGCGCCTGTTACCGGCGGTCCGTGGAAAAATTGTCCGCGCCCAAAAGCCGGATGTGGCCGCGCGCTTGCGAAAGGTCTTTGGGCGAAAAATCATTTCCGACCAGACGATGAAAGTGATCCTGGAGGACAATCGGGGGAATTATTGAAGGCCTACGCCGATTCCAGTTTCATGGTTGCGCTTTATCTCCAGCAGCAAAGCTCCCTGGTGGCCGCGACTTTTATGCAGCAACACGGGTCGGCGCTGCCGTTCACGCCGTGGCACCGATTGGAAGTGCGCAATGCCATCCGGTTGGCGGTATTTCATGGGGCGATCTACCCGCCGCAGGGCAAAGCGCAACTCAAACAAATTGATGCGGATTTGCGCGAGGAAACATTGATTGTCCATGTCCCGATCGATTGGGTGACGGTTTTGCGCGAAGCCGAAAAACTGGGGGCGGCGCATAATGAATCCATGGGTTGTCGCAGCGGTGATCTATTTCATATCGCGGCAGCAGTGGAATGGGGCGCAGACCGTTTTCTGACATTTGATGAGCGACAGAAGAAAATGGCAAAGGCAGCCGGTTTGGTTGTCCGGGTCAGTTGAAGGCGTGATTAGGATTGGGATTAGGATTAGGAAGGGAAGATCACGGCTCGACGGAGTCTCGCCCCACCAAAATGGCTCGGCATCCGTCTTACGCGAAGTTGTGTTTAACAGGCTGTCTAACTCACACCCAATGAAAATTTGTGACAGGCGCGCCCCCTCTCCCTTGATCCCTCTCCCCCAAGGGGGCGAGGGAAGTCATACCGGGGAATATTTGGGCGGCTGAAGCCGCGGGAAGTAGCTCGCCCTCATCCTGACCTTCTCCCCCAGGAGAAGGAACAGGTGACGGACATTGCCGGATAAATTGACGATTCATAGCTATTCCCGCCTTTAAATGGAGGACGTATCATAAAGCGGGGCGAGGGAAGTCTAATCAGGGCTCGACGGAGTCTCGCCCCACCAAAATGGCTCGGCAGGAGTCTCGCCCTACCAAAACAGCTCGCGAGTACGCTCGCCCTGCGGGGGGTTATTTCTTTCCCGGTTTATCATGGAGGACATAGGCGCTGGATGGAGACGCTACATATCGCAGCCCATGTCGGCGCGCAAATTCTCTGGCCTGCAGGTTGGCCTGAGCCCAATACGTGTCGCTGCCAACACGCTTTTCTTCGGCGAGCATTTCCTTGCGAATCCGCCGCAGTTCGCGGATCGCGGCGGGTTCTGCTTTATATTTCATAATCCGAGCATCTCGCGTGGCGTGTGAATGCGCATCAGCGGCCGGCCCTGCTGCCGGTTCACTGCATTAATCAATGCCACTTTATTAGGATTGGCCAAATGTTTCATGTTCCAACTTACAATCATATCCAGACGATAACAAACTGCCACTGCGACATGAAGCAGATCGTCTCGAAATCTCGCCGGAATAATTCGCGCCTCGGTGTATTGGCGCGTCAAAATCTCCACTTCGGGGGTCACATCCAGCATGGCCGCCTGTAACTCCAACACCGCCTTTTCCAGCAGTTCCCGTCGCGGACTCCGGGTTTTTGAAATTTCTTTTGTCAGGACAGGTGAAATAAAAGGCTCATGCGCCGATAACTTCAGCCACTCAACGAACAACCTGGTGATTCGCTTCTTGTCAGGAGCGTCATCGTGCAAAAGCATGTTCGGCACGCTTGTTTCAATGTAGAGTTTCATTTCGCTTTCCCCGTCCTGGTTGCGTCATCGCCCACCATTCCATTTATACATCGTCTGGCTGGGAGGGAAAGGAAGAACGGAAATCGGGTTCCGGACTCTTTGTATCAGGTTCCAAGTGGGGAATTTGATCGCAACCGGAAAGAGCCTCGCCCTACCATCCGTCTTCGTTACCTTTTATAAAACCCCTTTTTTCTGCCCTTTTTTGATCCTGTTGATTCAATTCATCCTGTAAAACCGAGTTTTTGCATCTTTTTGCACCTTTCGCACTCCGCAATTTCATGTTGCCGGGCAACATTACGATTCCTCTCTTTTCTGCCAAACTTAGCCCATGAATACGACGCACATCGCGGGCCGAACTTTTTTGGTTCGGGGGAATCCCGATATATCGGGATTGTGGCCGGCAACTTGCCGGGCGTACGTCGCTCTTCTTCCTTTCTGCTGCATTCCGTTCATCCTGTCAAAAAACAACCCCAAAAATCCGACCCGATCCGACTCAATCCGAGTGAATCCGACCAAATCCGACTCGTTGAATTTTTATGAAAATGTTTGCTCAGAACTGCGCCATGACGGGAGGTTACGTGAAGTTACGCGAAATTACGCGAAGTTACGTTTAACAGGCTGTCTAAATCACATCTAATGAAAATTTGTGACAGGCGCGCCCCCTCTCCCTCAATCCCTCTCCCCCGAGGGGGCGAGGGAAGTCTAATCAGGGCTCGACGGAGTCTCGCCCCACCAAAATGGCTCGCGAGTACGCTCGCCCTACCGATCACCGATTATTCAGAGGCGCGTTACCTCGTCTCCTACAGGGAGGGTTTCGTGAATCGGGCGCCGATGGCTTGTTGGTTGACGCCGACGATGCTGACTTGCGCGGCCGGGAAGTTTTCCCGCGCCAGGGCATCGCACGCCGCGACGCATTGCCAGGCGGCAGAGGCGACGAAGGCTTCGCCCAGGATGGTCTTGAGTGAACGCCGCGCTCCCCGCCAATCCTGCCACGCCAGGTTTTCCGCCGCGTCAAAGGCGGGGATGCCCGAGGTGCTGTCGCAGAGGAGTTCGTCTTTGCCGGCGGACGGCAATTCGGCGCGCATTTTTTTGGCAGCCCCGGCGCGGTCCTGCTGGTACGTGAACGAAAATGAGCCGGTGACGGCCGATAGTTCAGCCATTGCGCCCGCTGGTTCTTTTTTCAGATACAACACGCCCGCGCCCGCGCCATGGATGGTTCCGCGATGAAACAGTTTGATCGCATCGGCAGTTATCCAGTCGGCTTCCTCGACGCCGATGACGAGGCAGGCATCGATCTTATCGGCCTCAAGCCATTGGGCGGCGAGGGCCAGGCCCTGCAAAAATGTTCCGTTGTCGCCGACGAGGGTATAGTTGATGGCGTTGCTGGCGAGGTAGGCGCCGAGGTGGCTGGCGGGGGAATTGAAGACGGTTTCAGGAAAAATCAGGGGGCTGGCGGTGGCGGGTTCGCGCAAGACTTCCTCGTAAAAGCGGCGGGAATAATTCACGCAGCCGCACAGTGCGCCGGTGATGATCCCCACGCGCAACGCGCCGGATTGGATTGGGGCAAGGTCGCCGCCGATGGCTTCGAGCGCGGCGGCGACGCTGTGTTGAGCGATGGCCGTGGCGCGTCGCAGTCGCGGATGCGCAAAGAAGGCCGGGCGCGAAGCGGGCGGGGGAACGATCCGCTCGCGCAATGGGTCATCCCGGCCCGGGCGCGCAACGTTTTGAAAGGGCACCGGGGCATTTTTTTCCAAGGTGCCGCGGAGATCGGCAACGGTCCAGCCAGCGGGGGTGACGGCGCCGATTCCATGGACAAAGATCCCGCTCATTTCCACCTCCGGAGGTTGTGGTGCGAAGGGGTGCTACTCATCGGATGCCTGGCTATCGTCTCACCCCTCACCCTGACCCTCTCCCCATTGAGGGGAGAGGGAACAGGAAGAGGACGGTTGGCGTCGATTGAATTACCGAAAGAATGCGGCAGGTTCAGGGGCTCAATGCGCGAAAGGAGATTAAGAGCTTTCGCCCCTCCGGGGCTTTGTCGATTTTTGGATGGATACCCGCAGTTGAAACTGCGGGCTATTTTCTGTCGCGACTCTGTCGCTATCAGA
>DASXDM010000037.1:0-54024 GCA_036490655.1 Verrucomicrobiia bacterium
CTCCAAAGCGCGCGAAACATTTTTTGATTTTCCGCTGGTGGTGAAAGCGATGAGCACGTCGCCTTTTTGGGCGAGGCCCTGGATCTGCCGCGCGAATATTTCTTCAAAGCAATAATCATTGCTGATGGCCGTGATCAATTCGCCGTTGGTGGTCAGCGAAATGGCGGGATAAGACCGGCGGTCGCCCTGAAAACGGCAAAGGAATTCCGTGGCCAGATGAGTGCCATCGGAGGCGCTGCCGCCATTGCCGCAGATGAGCAACTTATTCCCGGCCAGCAGACAGTCCAAAACCATCTTCACTGAACGCTCGAAGGGCTCTTCCAGTTCCGCCAATCCACGGATCGCCGAGACAGCGTCCTCGATCGCCTTTTTCAAATGTGCCATGCGGCAGGTTAATGGCGGAGGGAGGAAAGAAAAAGGCTAAAACCGCCTGAATTGGCTCAACCCCGTCAAAACTGTGGCTTGAAATTCCCACGACTGGGCCTAATTTGACTGCATGCCGATCTACGAATTTCATTGTGAAAAATGCGGGCGCGATAGCGAATTGCTCGTGCGCACGAGCGATTGGAAGAATTCCGAATGCCCCCATTGCGGGTCAAAGAACTTGGCCAAGAAATTTTCGACTTTTGCCTCAGCCGCAAGTGGTGGCACTTCAGCCGGCAGCGGGAAGGGCAATGGCGGCGGACATTCGTGTGGTGGCGGCGGTTGCGGGTGCCACTGAAGAACTGATCAAAGCGCCGGGACCATCACCGATCACTACACTATCGCGAACAGACTTCGCGGGCGCTGATCTGCGTCAAATCCTGCACCGCCCAATTGGGCGCCAGCGGCTTAAGCTCATTCAGTTTTGCGCCGCCAGTAGCGACGGCCAGGATCCTGGCGCCGATAAATTCCGCGCAACGGATGTCAAAGGGCGTATCGCCAATTACCACAATGTCCTTGGGCTGCAGTTGCGACCCGAGGACGCGACGCCCCCGCTCGAACGCGGCGACGGCGATCTGGTTGCGGTCTTCGTGATCATCAGCAAACCCACCGGTCTCGAACGTGTCCCAAAGACCGTAACGGCGTAATTTTATCTCCGCGCCCAGACGGATATTGCCGGTCAACAACCCGAGCATCGGCGGGTCAGGCAGCATCAACAGGTCGCGGATAAAATCACGCACGCCGGGGCAGGCGTCGCCACCGGTGTCTTGCATGGTGCGATCGAGGCAAAAAGCGTAATGGTCAAAAAATCTCTGAAAGTTTTCGGGCGTAGCCGGGATGCCATGGATGCCGAACAATTCGCGCGCCAGGCTGACATCAGTGCGACCGGCAAAACTTACCTTGCTTATTCCATGGTTCGATTGGAACGCCGTGGCGAACGTGTGGGCAAAAGCATTCTTCCCCGCGCCACCGGTATTGACGAGAGTGCCATCGATATCAAATAAAACAAGCCGTGCCATTTGAGAAAAAGAACATACCAGATTCAAAAATCAGCGGCGAGATTTTTGCGCATCCCAGAAGGTCTTATCGTGAGTTATTTTTCCTGAAGGATATAAAATTGACCTGGCAACACTGGATTCACGGCATTGGTGGCAGTGATGGAAATATTTCCGCCATTGCCCACGAGGTTGGTAGCGACGGCAGTCCAGTTTGTCAGCGGCAGTAAGAGGTTTGAAGCGGTGAGGACAGTGAAAACGCCGCCGGTGATGCTGTTGGCGATGTTAAACATGAGGTTGGTTCCTGCCAGGGTGATCGTGCCAATGGCCGGCGCGGGCATCGGCACCGTGTAGTCGGCCACAACGGGCAAATGGTCGCTGCCACCCGTCAGATCGATATATAGTTGTTGCGCAGAGATGAACACGGGCCCGTTAGTCGCCAAATCGTTGTTCAACGCCGTCTCAGAATTGGTACTGACATTTCCTCCCCATTTCATGCCGCCGTTATTACCAAAAGAATGATAGGTTCCCGGGATGTACTGTAGGCCGCCGGGGGTGTCGTAATATACATTGGTGGTCATCACCTGCAAATCATCGCGATATCGAAGTTCGTAGGCCTCCTCTGAAAGCATGAAAAGAATGTTGGTTTGAGTAGTGCTACTGCTCCAATTGATGGTGGTGCTCGCGGTCAGATTCAACGGATCGATGCCTTGTCCCTGTTGGACGCCATTCGGAGCCGCGTTGGACAAAATCGTCTGGTATCCAGGCTCACCACTGTTGTCGTCCGGGTTATAATCGCCGACGTACAGTACGCGGGCTGTTGCCGGCAAATAAGTTTCATTGGTACGGATGATCTGCGCTTCGCCCAAACGGTAGCCATCATCGGTGGAACCAGAACTGGCTTTGTAATGACTGACGTAAATATAGAATTCATTGGTTGAGGCAGGCGCGACCCCGGCGGGCGCGAACTCGTAACGCATCACTTCACGATACTCACCTGAAGAGGAACCAAGACTTCCGGTCCCTCCCGGCGGATCAACGGGTGTCGAGGCGAGCAATTGCACGGTAGTGGTATTGTAGACGAGCGCGTTCGGTCCATTACCGGTGGAGGGGTTGTTCCCGCTCTCTGTCGCCTGGTAAGTGCTGTTGGTGTACATGCCCGGTGAGTTGTAAAAAGTGTTCAAAGCGTTGTCGATGGGCACAACGGTCGTGGGATTGCTCGTGGTTTCTTCGAGGGCCAGGACATCAATGGCCTGAGCAGGGTCATTGCCCACTTTTTCTTCGCCGATTCCCTCCAGCACGCCTCCGGCCTGGACATCCGTGGAATTTGTCGACGGAGCAATCAAACCCGGCAACGGCGGGCCGGGCGTCGTCACGACATTGGTGAACGTCGCCTGTTTGTTGTTAACCGTGACGTCTGCGGCGATGTTGTAGCAAACGATACGCAACGTGCGCGTCTGGGCGCCGGCAAACTGGACAACTGCCAGCGCTAGCATCATTCCCGCAAATACCCCTTTTCGAAAACTGCCTGAAAACATAATGATTGGAATGGTTTGGATCTTTTTATCCTATCGGCGCCGATTATATACCGCTTGCGAGTACTTTTGTCGAACCAGTTCAGCGGCAAATGATAAAATCTTTTCCTCCGGCGCAACTTTTTCGAAATGGATCCCAAATTTTTCCTCGCCGGCCGAGCGCATGGCGTTCTCCCAATCCACTCGGGCGATGGAAACCACCGGTGGCTGGACGGAACCCTGGATCAACAGGCCGGACTTGCTCCGCCGCTGGGCCGCCCCGGCAATTTTTTTCCCGCGCCAAAGCAGGTCGAATTTCTCGTAACCGGCGAAGCACTGGCCGGGCAAGGTTTTTTTGGCGTGGGGCGCCAATTCGGTTTCAATCTTTAGGCCGGCAAAGGCGGCCATGATCCATTCGTGGACCTGGCGGTAACTGGCTTCCGCTTTCAACTCATACCAGTCGTGGCCCGGCGGCGCGGCAAAACTATATGTCCAGTCCAGGTCGTGCGGCACAATGCCGCCTCCCGTTGGTCGGCGGATCAGGGGCCGCAAATGCGTGGCGCGTTCCACTTCGGCGTATTTTTGGAAATAGCCGAAGGTCGCCGCCGGTTCCGTCCAGCCATAAAATCGCAACGCCGGCCTGCCGGATCCCGAGGAATTCTCCAGCAACGACTCGTCCAGGGCCATATTGAATGCCGCCTCGCCTTTGCCTGATTCATGGAGCAGCCAATTCATTTCGAGAGGGGTTCCTTGACGCCGAGGCGCGGACAGAGTTTAAGCACTTCGCAATTTGCGCAATCCGGCTTGCGCGCGAAACAACGGCGGCGGCCATGCCAGATGAGCAAATGGCTGAACAACGCCCATTTCGCCTGCGGAACCAATCCCATAAGGTCTTGCTCGATCTTTTCCGGCGCGGAATGCCTGGTGAGAGCGAATCGGAACGACAACCGCCCCACATGCGTATCCACCACCACACCGGCGTTGATACCAAAAGCATTTCCCAAAACGACATTGGCCGTTTTGCGACCCACGCCGCCTAATTGGATCAGTTCGTCCATCGTCCGGGGAACCTGGCCATTGTGCTTTTCCATGATATCGCGGCAGGCGGACTTGATGTTGCGTGCCTTGTTCTTGAAAAATCCCGTCGTGCGAACGTCCCCTTCTAGCACGGAAATTTCTGCATCCGCAAACTCCGCCGCCGACCGGTATTTCTTGAATAGCGTTTCGGTGACGATGTTGACGCGTTTGTCCGTGCACTGTGCCGAAAGGATGGTGGCGACCAGGAGTTCCAAGGGATTTCCGTGGATCAGTTCACAATGCGCCGCCGGATAGGTCTTTTCCAGTCCGGCGATGATTTTTTTCGCGCGGGCGGCTCGGGCTTGGGCGGTTTCGTGGGGCATTTTGAAAATTTTATTTCTGGGCGATCTGTTTTATCGCCCAGGCTTTGGCCTGGTCGGCGGTTGTCAATTCATCCGACAATTGTCGTTCCCGGATCTCATGCAGTAATTCGCCCATGGCCGGTCCGGGTTTCATCCCTAACGCGATCAGATCTTCTCCCGACAGCAACGGGGGGCGGATGGCGGGCAACTTTTTTAATTCTTCCGCCTGTTCGAGTAAAAAATCGTAGTGATCCAGCGAGCCATGCGAACCAAGACAATCGAGCTTGTGCAACTCCATCTCCAGGGAAAAGGTTTCGCGCAGCAGCAGCCGGCGCAAGGTCGCCTTGCGCATCTGCCGGACATCCTTGAATTGCATGTGGTGCAGCACGCAGGCGGCGACTATGTCGATCTGCTTCCGGGGAAACCGCAGGCGTTCCATGATTTCCTGGGCCAGGGTGGCCCCGATTTTTTCGTGCCCGTAAAAGTGGATCGAGCCGGTCTGAACGTCCTTTTCCGCCGTCACCGGCTTGGCGATATCGTGGAATAGAATCGTCCACGGGAGAAGTTCATCGGCCTCGGGCGGCATCTTGCCGAGCATCAATTTGATGTGCTCAAAAACGCTGCCCTCCGGATGATGATCGGGGGATTGCTCGGAGGTAATGGTTGCGGCAAGTTCCGGCAGGACGTGCTCCAGCAATCCGCTGTCGCGCAGCAAATCCAGTCCGCGCGCGGCGTGGGGCGGCCGGAACAATTTCAGCAATTCGTCGCGGATGCGTTCGGCGCTGATGATCTTGATGCTGGCAGCGAGCGATTTGACCGCTGCGAAGGTTTGCGGCTCGATCTCAAAATCCAGTTGCGCGGCGAATCGGACCGCACGCAACAATCGCAAATGGTCCTCGGCAAAACGTTCTTCCGGTTTGCCGATGGTGCGGATGACCCTGGCGCGCAAATCGCGTTCGCCACCGACCCAATCATGGGTCGTTTTCGAGATGGGATCGTAAAACAGGCCATTCGCGGTGAAATCCCGGCGCAAGGCATCCGCCCGGGCATCGGCAAAAACTACTTTTTCAGGCCGTCGCCCATCCTGATAGTCTGCCTCAGCGCGAAAAGTGGCGACTTGGAACTGATGATCATTCTCGACGACCACCATCACGCCGAACTTTCGGCCCACGCCAATGGTCTTGGGAAAAATTTTCTCGATCTGTTCCGGGCGGGCATCCGTCGCGATATCGAAATCCTGCGGCTCACGCCCGAGCAAAAAATCGCGCACGCTGCCGCCGACCCAAAAGGCGGTGAAGCCGGCGGCTTGCAGGCGTTGGACGATTTCAGCGGCGGTTTCGCGCGAAGAATTCACACATTAATTCTCATGCAAAGGCGAGCCGAAGCCAGTCTATTCTTTGCCCCAAATAACTTTCACGTGCGCGATACCGCCTTTGACGGCTTCAACCGGCAGGGAAGGGCTTAGTTCAAATACCTTGATATGCTCCGGTTTCACGGAGGGTTTGAGGGCGGCGAAGTCAACGGTGCCAGTGCCGGGCGCAGCATGGTCGCGCGCGGGAAATTGCACATCGTGCACATGAAAACCGGCCAGTCGCTCGCGCAACGACTCCAGATGCATCACGTGGTGGAGAAAACCCAGGTTCTCCTTGATCTGGGCATGCCCGCAATCATGCCAATAGCAAAGGCTCGGGCTGGCCAGCTCGCGGAACATGAATTGAAAATCGCTTTCGACGGGGATCTCTTCGATGGCCTGGCGGTTTTCGCAGCCGAGTTTCAGCCCGCGTTTTTCCGCTTCAGGCAGGATTTGCCGAAGGGTCTCTTTCGTGCGCTCAAAAAACTTCTCCTTTTTGGCATCCCGCGCTTTGGCGACTTCGGCGCATAATTTTTGGTATTTCGGCGAATCTTTCCCGGTGTTCTCGATCATTTTACACAGCTTATCGGTGTAATCTTTCATTTCGATGCTGCCGAGGTGCAGCACGACCAGGGGGGCTTTGACGCGCCCCGCCAGCTCAAATGTTTTGAGGGTATGTTTGACGGCCAGTTCGCGATGGCGCGCGCGCTCATCGGAAAATTCGTACAGGTTCGGCGCGGCGTGGTTGACGCCCAGCGGCAACGGGCAAAAATTATGCAGGCTGGAGATCTTCATCTCGCCCGCGTCCACGGCGTCGAGGATTCCCGGCACGAGGCTGATGCGGATGCCGTGGCTCAGCTCGGCATATTCGAAGCCGAGGGCGCGGATCTCACGCAACATTTCCCGGCCATCGGTATGGCGGTGGGAATTCCAGCAGGTTGAAAAGGAATACATGGGTGGCTCGCTCGGTGGTAAAAGCAAAAATCGTTAAATCGCGGACAAGCCAACAATTTAACGATCAAGCGATAACGCAATGGTTAAATCACATGTCTGCGTAGCGGGCGGTCAGCATCGCGGAAAAGCGCGCAACTTTTTGCTTGCGACGGCGCTTTTCACTCGGCTTTTCGAAATGCCGGTGACTGCGCACGACTTTAAGCGTGCCTTCACGGTCGACTTTTTTCTTCAGCCGCCGTAACGCACGATCCACTGGTTCGCCTTTTTTCAGTTTAATTTCTGTCATCGCAACTCACTTCCTTTCCACGCGGGCCAATCCCGCAGAATGCCATCAGATGAACGGACAGCCTATCTTTTGCGGGTTTAATGTCAATGTCCAAAATCGCGCGATTGCATTTGGCTAAACGCAAACTATTCTTCCCCTGTGAAACCAAAGACTGGACTGCGAACCAAGACCGCCGCCGATCCCGAGTTGCAAAAGCGCATCGGGGACCTCATCCAATTCAAGGGCGGAGGTCACAATGAGGGCGAAGTCGCCGATATCATCGAAAATGCGCTGAAACTGCTCACCGACGTGAGCGATACCGGCGACGTGCGCATCATCAAGTCGGCGTTGCGCGAATTGCGCTATGCCTTCCGGCTGTTCGCGCCTTATCTCGGCAAACGCAAAGTGACGATCTTCGGGTCGGCGCGGACGTTGCCTTCGGCACAGGAATACCAACAAGCCGTCGAATTTGGCCGGAAAATTTCTGAAGCGGGCTTCATGGTCATCACCGGGGCGGGCAACGGCATCATGCAGGCGGGGCATGAAGGAGCCGGGCCGGACAAGAGTTTTGGGGTGAACATCCGCCTGCCATGGGAACAATCCGCCAACCCGGTCATCGCCGAAAATAAGAAGTTGGTCACTTTTAAATATTTTTTCACGCGCAAATTGATTTTCATCCGGCACTCGGACGCCATCGTTTTGTTCCCGGGCGGGTTCGGCACATTCGATGAGGGTTTCGAGGCGCTGACCCTGATGCAGACCGGCAAAAGCCAGCTCATGCCCCTGGTCCTGGTCGACAAGCCCGGCGGCGTATTTTGGAAGACCTGGGATGTGAACATCCGGGAACATTTATTGCAGGACAAATTGATTTCCCCGGACGACTTGAGCCTTTACCAGATCACCGACAGCGCAGACGAAGCCGTAAAAATCATCACGCGCTTTTACCGGAATTTTCATTCGACGCGCTTTGTGAAGGATCAACTTGTCATCCGCTTGAAAACCGAACCGGGCAAGTCCGCGCTCGCGGCGATGAACGAGGATTTCTCCGGCATCATCACCGGTGGAGCGATCCAAATCATCAAGGCCACACCCGAGGAAACTGAGGACAACGACCACTTGGATCTGGCGCGCATCGCCTTCAATTTCAACCGGCGCGATTACGGACGATTGCGCCAATTGATTGACGCGTTGAATGGGGTCTAGTCACCCGGGAAATGAATTCAATCACCAGCCAAATTCGACGCCCAACATTGATTGTCGCCCTTGCCTTCTGGGTGATCTTTTGCCTCCTGGGCTGCATTGTTCACGCATCCTTTCCATATCATCAAGAAACTTTAAAAAGTTTACCCGCCATGACCAGGTTTATTGGCGCCTATGGAGCAATGGGCCTGCCTGTTTTCGGCATATTAGCCGCGGGTCTTTTGATCCTATCCGATGTCCTGTTTCGTAACATCTGGATCCAACTTGTCTTAATGATGATATTCATTTTGATCTTTAGTTGTGTGATTAATGCCGTGCTTATTACTGCGCCACTGTTTTCTTTGCGGCCAAATATCGGCGTTTACCAAATATTGATACTTCATCATGAGCCATCCCATCGCAGCTAACGCAAAAATCATCGATGACTACGGCGATTGGATGGCGGAATACAAAGCCCTCCATGAAACTGCGGGCATCCTCGATCTCAGTTTTCGTTCGCGGATCTGTCTCGTGGGAAACGACCGGGCCCGGTTTTTGCACGGGCAGGTCACCAACGATATCAAAAAGCTGCGCCCCGGCGAAGGCTGTTACGCCGCTATCGTCACGGCCAAAGGCAAAATGGAAAGCGATGCGAATATTTTCAACCTGCCGGACGAATTGCTTTTGGATCTTGAGCCGGGTTTGACGGAAAAGATTTCCGCGCGCCTCGAAAAATTTATCGTGGCCGACGATGTGCAGATCGTCGATGCCGCGCCGCATTACGGTTTATTGAGCGCGCAAGGGCCGAAGGCCGAAGAAGTCATCCGCGGCCTGAATTTATTTCCAGAGATTCCTGACCAACCGTTTGGCTCGGTAAAAATCTCTGATCCCAATCTTGGCGAAATTTACCTGGCGAACCATCCGGGGCTAAATCGGTGGGGCGAGGCTCCGTCGAGCCTAAATCAACTGATGGGGTACGACTTGTTTGTTCCCAACCAATCCCTCTCTGTAATAGCCGAAAGATTGGTTGCCTCGGCAAAAAATGTCCACGGTTGTGCCGCCGGCTGGAAGGCATTTGAGACCGTGCGCATTGAAGCGGGTATCCCACGTTTTGGCGCGGACATGGATGAAACCAACCTGCCGCTGGAAGGCGGCATCGAAAGCCGCGCCGTGAGTTACAATAAAGGCTGCTACATCGGACAGGAGGTCATCAATCGCATCCACAGTATCGGCCACGTGAACAAGGAGTTGCGGGGATTGCGCTTGGCGGATGACCTGAAATCGCTACCCGCGCGCGGCGATAAATTATTTCATAACGGCAAGGAAGCGGGCTATATCACCAGCGCCGTCAAATCACCGGCGTTCAACGCCAATATTGCGCTCGGATATGTGCGCCGGGAAGTGTTTGAGATTGGAACCAGGCTTACGCTGCGAACGCTGGAAGGAGAGCGCACCGCGGAAATAGTCAAAGTGCCATTTGCGAAATGATCAGATCGTCTCAGCAATCAAATCATAGTCCGTGTGACCGATGACTTTGACGGTGGCAAACTGGCCAAAGGGTAATTTCCCGCGAATATAAACCCGCCCATCGATGTCCGGAGCATCGGCTTCACCGCGAGCCACCAAATAATTCTGCGCCTTGAGTTTTGAATTTTTGCTTTCCGATTCACGCACCAGGCCATGTTCCCACGAACTGACGTTCGCGGATTGGATCTGTTTGGCGTCAGCCGCGCCTTCCACCAGGACGCGTATTTCCCGCCCGACAAACGACGCGGAGATCTCCCGCGCGATCTTATGTTGCTCGGCCATGGCGCGTTCGCGGCGGGATTGTTTCACCCGGTCGGAAATCTGCCCGGTCATGGCGCCCGCGCGCGTTCCGTCTTCTTTTGAGTAGGCGAAAATTCCCAGGCGTTCAAATCTCGTTTCGCGGATAAAATCCAACAAAGTATCAAAGCTCTTTTCCGTCTCGCCGGGAAAACCGACGATGAACGTGGTCCTCAGGGCGATTCCCGGAACACCAGCGCGGATCTTGCGGATCAAGTCCACGATGTATTGCTGCGAAGTTTCGCGGCGCATGCGTTCGAGCATGTTTTCGTGGATGTGCTGGAGAGGCATGTCCACATAACGTGCTACCTTCCTGCAAGCAGCGATTGTTTCGATCAATTCATCCGTCCAATGGGCGGGATGAGTATACAGCAGGCGGATCCAAAAATCGCCTTCGAGAGAATTCAGTTCACGCAGCAGGGAACAGATCGTCGTGGCGCCGGCATCAAGGGCCCTGGCCGCTGCCGTGAATCTCTCCGGCGAGGAGATCGCGCGACTGTGGTTCGGACGCAGATCGAGCCCGTAATAGGTCGAATCCTGGGAGATCAAGTTGATCTCTTTGACGCCGTCGGCGATAAGCGCTTTGGCCTCGGCCACGATGTCCTGTTGCACACGGCTGCGATGCGAGCCGCGCATCCGGGGGATGATGCAAAAACTGCACGGATGATTGCACCCCTCGGCGATTTTGAGATAAGCGAAATGACGCGGCGTCAGGCGAAAACGTGGCGTTCCAAAATCAGGGATGAACGTCGGACGCGAATGGACATCCAGCAAAGGCTCCGCAATGGCCGGGGCCTGAGTGACAACGGTTTTTGTCTTTCCAAATTTGTCGGTGCCGCGAATCGCTTCTGTTTTTTCGTGTTCGGAGACTGATTTTAGTTTTTCAATCTCACCCAGCCGGCTGGCGATTTTTTTCTTACGGCTTTCCGTTCCTGTGCTCCGGCCCTTGTCCAATCGCCCGGCACGATGAGCGAGCGCTTGTTTCACGATTTCCGGGACCTGGGCGACCTGGTCGATGCCCATGAAGGCGTCCACTTCGGGCAACAACTTGGGAAGTTCTTCGCGGAAACGCTGCGGCAGGCAGCCGGAAACAATGAGGCTTTGCCCCCGATTTGTTGCCTCGCGGATCTCCGCCGACTCCAGGATGGCATTCACGCTTTCTTCCTGCGCCGAATCGATGAAGGAGCAGGTGTTGACAATGACCGCGTCCGCCTGCGCGGGGTCATTGGTGATCTCGACGCCGCTTTTGAGAAGGGAGCCGAGCATGATCTCGGCGTCCACGAGATTTTTAGCGCAACCAAGTGAGATGAGACCGACGCGCACGGGGTTGCGGGGTTTCGCCTTTGTGGTATCCCTGGAAATTTTCCTGGTCACGCGGGTTTTCCTATCTGCTCACGGAATTAGTCGCGGCATTAGTGCCAGCCATGACCGGGGCGACTTCGTTGGTGGAAATCTGGAAGGGCGCGGCGGAATTGGTTTCCATCTGCATCTTCAATTGGGTCCGGATGATGGCGCGGGCGGCATAGGGCAAGTTATTCTTTTGCGGATCCAGCAAGTCATCGAGGACAAGATGCTGCAGGTCCCTCATCGGCGGGAGAGATACGCGCGGCTGGCTGTCGCCCATCTTGTCTTGATAACGGGTATATATTTTTTGTGCCAATAGTTGGAAACCCTCATAACGATCCTCGTCGCCGAGGGCAAGGTTGACGTACGATTTCAAAAGGAAACCCTGGATGGCCGAAGTGGTATCGTCAAGAGACGTGCCTGCGGCATCTTCTGATACGACGCGAAAAATATAATCCTCCAGGGTCAATGTTTTCGGCAATGATTTTGGGTCTTCATCGATAATCGGTTTATCCGGATAATGGTCGCCCAGGTATTTGAACCATTTGGCGGCCTGGTCGGTGCGCAGGTCCATGTAGAGATATTCCACTGCGGTGCGCAGAAAATTCCGGTGCGCGATCAGGATGCCGTTCTTTTGATTTGGGTCGGTCTCTTCGGCGTACATTTGCATGTAGGCATCATTGGCCTTGTCCATGATGTCCAGGTTGGGCGCCAGCTCAACGCGCTGGGTGAACGGATTGGAGATGATGCGTCCATGATGAAAGGCCTGGAGCAGCGATTGGTAAATGACCCGGCGTAATGAGATCAAATCGGTTTCGGTAACCCTATTTGGATGTTTCCTGGCGTCCTCCAGGCCCTGGCAGGCCCAATAGATGGCGTGTGCCTCGGGCAACCGCCAATCGAGCGGCCCCCATTCCTCGTTCACTTTCTCCGCGAAGGCCGGGTCGATCTTGTATTTGTTGAAAAGCAGGGCCGCATTGGTATTTCCCGGCTGAAGCAACCAGGCGCAATTCGTCCCCTGCGGCCCAAAAAACGGCGTCATTTCCTCCGCCCACTGTTGCTTATAATAATTGTTCGCGTCGTCCAGATAATCACCCATCTTCATCTGGTAAAACCAGGCCAGCTCACGATGGAGCATCACATTGTCAGGATTATATTGCAATGCATGGTCACGAAGCAGGGAGATGCCGTTTTGGACCCAGCGCCAGCGGTCGCCAAAATCCTTGAACTTGACGGAAATGTTGAACGCCATGTTCCACGCCTGAAAGATCCAGACTTCCGAAAAACGCGGTTCCAGGTCGGTGATCCAATTCGCCAATTGCGCGGCCTCAAAAAATTTGTCGTCCTGCTGCAGGTCATTGGCCCGGATCCAAAGATAATTGGAGATCAAGCCGCGAAATCCGCCGAGGGCGACGGTGGTGAATGCCAGCAGCGGCGGCGCGTTTTGCAGCGGCTCGGCCACGGTCATTCCCAGCTTGTCCCGGTCCACGTTAAGTGAATTTTGGATGCGCCCGGAAGTGAACAGCAACGCCGCCGCCAGCCCGACAAAGAGGATTTTTTTTAGCCGCGGGTTCATTGGTTCCCTTGGGCAGTCGCCAGTTCACGGCGGTTGAATAAAACGATCCCGATGACGATGAAAATTCCACCCATGAACACAACGATGTGGGTGAAGGCCAAACCGAGGTCAGTCCAGGCAATGGCGCGTCCAGAGCTTAACAAATCGATCGGCGAAATCGCGGTCGTAAAATGGATAACGGTCAGGATGACCTTGAAAAGGGGGATCAATACCAGGTCTGCTGATGAATGGCCGGCGACACCCTTTTCCTCGTTGCCGACGGCGACCGAACCGCTGGCCACGGTCTCGGCGAGTGCCCCGGACGAAAAAACCAATACCATCATCGCCAGGGAAAAGAAAGCGGCGACCGGGAATGACAGGAAGCTCGCCGCCGCCAGTCCCAGCGCGGCCAGCAATGCCAGCCAACATAGGATGATTCCCAAACCACGCATAAAATTCATGGCGAATCCGCCCTCGGGATACAATACCTCCATGCCGTCATCGAGCGGAAAGAGCAGCGCGGTGCTGTTCCCGTTGAAAAAATCAATCGTCAGCATGCCTTTTTTATCGATGAGATTGGCGGGCACCTGGAATTCATGGAAAGTTTCCGGCGCCAGGCTCATCGGTTCACTTTCCCAGAGATTGGTCCCGCTTTGGTCTCCGACCATCCAAAGGCCAATGAACGTGCCGGAAGGACTGTGGTCGGCCGTGTCAAATTTGATACGCAATTGCAGCGGTTGGTCGCGGACATATTTCTGGACGCCGCTCAAATTGATCTGCCATTCACGCCGGTAACCGGGTGGGACAAGCTGATAATCCGCCAGCACTTGTTGAAGAATCTCATTGCGGACCAGGTCCTTTTCCGCGTTCGAGAGGGAGTGCATCTGGGGATTTTGATCCAGCCGCGCCTGATAAATCCGGTCCGCATCGGCCCGGATTTGCGTCGCATCGCTCACGGCTCTCGCCGATCCGCGCGCGACCAATACCTGTTTCCTCAGGATCTGCTGCTCCGCCGCCGGCAACTTTGTGGCCCGCCATTGCAATAGCCCGTAAATGCAGGCCCCCGCCAAAATCAACAAAACGGCATTCAATGAAACGATGCCGAGCCATTTACCGAGCCAAATCTGCCAGCGCGCGATGGGCTTGGTCGCCACGACCTGGATCTGGCATTCCTCGATATCACGCGCGAGGGTGCCGCAGGA
This sequence comes from Verrucomicrobiia bacterium, assembly GCA_036490655.1. Classification (GTDB taxonomy): domain Bacteria; phylum Verrucomicrobiota; class Verrucomicrobiia; order Limisphaerales; family UBA11358; genus UBA11358. Next base: position 13,986 of record DASXDM010000037.1, read on the forward strand.
AAGCCATAATGTTGAAAAACCCAGCAGGCACGCCGTGACGGTCAGCGTATAGGTCAGGATGATCTGCGTGAACCCCGCCGCGGTGCCGTCGTCCTTGATGACCAGCGGCAAACCGACCACTGCCATGATGAGCAATGCCGCGATGACCAGGAAAAGCTTGAACCGCAAGGCAGCCTTCCACGTTAACCCGGCAATGGCGAGAATTCGTTGCATGAAGGAGCGCGATTATTTCTGGCCGCCAAGGAGCGATGATAATTTTTCATTCGCCTTGGACAAATCTTCGGGCTTCGCCGCCGGCGCCGTTTCGGGCTTTTGTGATGATGCGGCGGGAGCAGGCTGGGAAAGCGCCGACAACTTCTTTTCATCCAATTTGACCTCGGCGGCGGGAATTTTTGATTCTGCCTTTGGCTGGGCCTGCGGCAATGCGAGTTTTTCCAAAATCTTGTCTCCGGACTGCGCTTCTTCGATGCCCCCGCGCAAATAGGCGGCCACGCGCGCGCCGGATTGCGCACCGCTGGTCTCATGCGCCGCTTCCCGCGCTTTGGCCACGATATCGAGAAAATAGCTTTCCAGATTCTGCGTCGGATTTTCCACGCGCACCTCCCCGGTGGTGATGTCGCGGCGGATGATCTCCAGCACCTTTTCCAAAGTCGGACGCGGCAGGAGCGGCGTCGTGATGCGCAAGGAATCGGGTTGAACCAGCAATTCTTTTAAGGCGCCGGCGGCCCGGATCTTGCCGCCGAACAGGATCACCACCCGGTCGCAGACGTCCTCCACATCCGACAGCAGATGACTGCTCAAGATCACCGTCTTGCCCCGGCGGGCCAGCGCAAGGATCAAGTCTTTGACTTCGCGGCAGCCGATGGGGTCCAGGCCGGCGGTGGGCTCGTCCAAAATCACCAGGTCCGGATCATTGATCAACGCCTGGGCCAGGCCGATGCGGCGTTGCATGCCTTTCGAAAACTCACCTACCGGGCGGGTTTGCGTCATGCCGAGGCCGACCATCTCCAGCAATTGCGTCGTGCGGTTTTCGCGCTCGCCCTTGCTCAAATGAAAAAGATTCCCAAAGAAATCCAGCGTCTCCCGCGAATTCAGATACCGGTACAGATACGATTCCTCGGGCAGGTACCCGATGCGCGCCTTCGTCTGCACGTGCCGCGGTGAATGCCCAAACACTTCGAGGTGGCCTTTGGTCGGATTCAGCAGGCCGAGCAATAATTTGACCGTGGTGGACTTGCCCGAGCCGTTGGGCCCCAGCAATCCGAAAACTTCACCGCGCTTCACTTCAAAATCAATGTTGTCCACCGCCCGGGCCTTGGGACGGTTCCAAAAATCCCGGAAAACTTTGGTGAGCCCGCGCACCGCGATGACGGTTTCGGTCGATTTTTGATCTCCGGTTTGCGATGGCTGATTTAATTCGGCTACGGGCATGATTCTTTTAATTTTGCTTTTGTGTCAACTGCTTTAAGACAGCGGCTAGGCCGGTTTTATCCAATCTTTTTTCCGCGATTTCAATCATAGCGCGATATACCGAACCGTCGTCTTTTGGAAAGCGCACGCCGTTCAATCTCAAAAAGGAAATTGCCGCCGCAGCCGCCGTCCGTTTATTGCCGTCCAAAAAGGCTTGCGATTCGGCAATATGAAAAGCGTAGGCCGCCGCGACTTCAAAAAGCCCGCCGCGCCCGTACCAAAATACATTCTGTGCCGAACCCATGGCTGACTCAACCATACCAGGCTCACGAATTCCCGCCGAACCGCCGTAACGCGCTAGCGATTCGTCGTGCAAATACAAGACTTCAGCTAAGGTCAGGAACTTCGGCTCGTCCAAATTCATTGGGCGAGCTTACGAAAAAGTTCGTCATTGGTAGTGAACACTTCGTCGGCGACGCGTTTGAATTCTTCACTGACTTCGCCAGTCTCCAATGCGCGAATATAAGCGGCCACCTTCCGCTGCTCTTCGCGCGGAAGTTGCTTGATCTCTTCAATGACTTCTGTGGCACTCATAAAATTAATTTACCCGCACTTGTTCATCACAGCAAGCCTGTGAATCCAGGTTGCAAAGGAAATTAATTTTCGCCTGAATTTCTAAGCCATCTTTGGCGTCAATTGGCCCGTCACGCGGCGCGGCGCGGCGGTTTCGTCCTGGAAATGTTCCAATTCCTCGCCTTTCCGGACAAGGCGGGCGCTGTTAAAAATCACGATCAGCGAGCCGACGTTGTGCAGGATCGCCGCCGGGATCGGGCCGAGATAACCCAGCGATGTCACTGTCAATCCCACGATGATGAACAGGACGCCGAAAGCGAAATTCTGGTTGATGACCGCGCGCGTGCTGCGCGAAAGTTTAACCAGGAACGGCAAACGGCGCAGGTCGTTGTTCATGAGCGCAATCGTCGCGGTATGGATGGCCACTTCGCTGCCGGCCGCGCCCATGGCGATGCTGATGTCGCCCGCCGCCAGCGCCGGCGCGTCATTCACTCCGTCGCCGACCACTGCCACGCGATAGCCTTTCTTTTTCATGGCATCGACAAATTCGACTTTGTTCTGGGGCAGGCATTCGCCTTTTGCTTCTTCGCAACCGATTTCGGCGCCCACCCGGGTGGCCACCACCTGGCGATCACCGGAGATCATCGCGATCCGGCGGACTCCGTTGAGCTTAAGTTCAGCCAATGCTTCCTTCGCCTCGACGCGGGTCTTATCCTGCAAACCGACCCAGCCCACACAATGACCGTTGCGCGCGACAAAAATCAAACTCCAGCCTTCCGTCTCTTTAAGATCGACGGATTTTTCAAAATGCGAGTCAACGCCATTGTCCTTGAGCCATTGCGCGCGGCCGACGAGGATGGTCGCGTCGCCAACCTTCGCTTTCACGCCGCGGCCCGGCGTTTCCGTGAAATCCTTCGGCTCGGACAAGGGAACCCCCGCTTCGCCCGCGAGACCCGCCAGGGCTTTGGCCGTGGGATGGTTGCTGTATTTTTCGGCGGATGCCGCCAGCAACAGTAATTCCGCCGGCTTCACTTCGCCCAACGGCGACAAACGGCTGACCGCGAGATGGCCGGTGGTCAGCGTGCCGGTCTTATCGAAGATGAAGGCGTTGATTTTTGCGGCTAACTCGATGTCGGCCACATTCTTGATCAGGATTCCCAGGCGGGCCGCGGCAGACAATGCGGCAACCATCGCGGTGGGCGTGGCCAGAATGAACGCGCACGGGCAGGATACCACGAAGACCGCGATCACCCGGTTCAGATCATGCGTAAAAGTCCAGACCAATGCGCCGATGACCAGTACGAGCGGCGTGTAAAAGCTCATATATTGGTCGACGATCTTCATGATCGGCAACTTCGTCTTTTCCGCAGCCAGGATCAGTTCGCGCACCCGGCCAATGGTCGTGTCTTCACCGGCGCGGCTCACTTTGATCTCCAGCACCCCCGTAAGATTTTGGGTGCCGGCAAAAACTTCTTCGCCCGTTTTTTTATCCGCCGGCAGCGATTCGCCGGTGATCGTGGCCTCATTGAATGAACCCTGCCCGCTGACGATGACCCCGTCGGCGGCGACGTTATCGCCGGGCCGGATGCGGATGACGTCGCCCACCTGCAATTCACTGGCCGCGACTTCTTCTTCATTGCCATCTTTCAAGAGGCGTCGCGCCTTGGTGGGGGTAAGCTTGATGAGCGACTCGATGGAAGCGCGGGCGCCTTCGGCGGTGCGCGTCTCGATCAATTCACCGGTGAGCATGAAAAAGGCGACGATGCCGGCGACCTTGTAGTTGCCCGAGGCGAACGCCGCGAGCACGGCGATGGCGACCAGTTCGTTGATGCTCAACCGTCCCACGCGCAAATCTTTGATCGCCGTGATGACGATGGGATAGATCAAAATGAGAGAGCCGATCATCGCGCTGGCGCTGGCCACCGTGGAACCGTTTTCGAAGAGCCAATCGACGATAAATCCGTTGAGGACGAAAACGATGCCCAGCACCGCCTGCCACAAATGCACTGAAGAATGCTCGTGGTCATGGCCGCAGCCGCAATCGGGACCGTGCTCATGCTCGTGCTGGCTTAAAAGCGATTTGACCTGCATAAAATTCGACTGTTGCTATTGATTTTGCCCTTCCGTCGGCGGCGCCGGCGGTTCGGGATTTAACTGTAATCTAAGTTGGCTGGATTTGCCATTGGCGTTCTCCGGGATAAACCATTTATCTCCGACATTCGTGAGCACTTCCGCCATCGCCAGGTTGATCTGTTGTTGCTCGAACAACGCCGCATTGGTCCGGTATTGTGGTAAAAGATCGTTGAACCGCTTGGCATCCGCCTTGACGAGGGTGACATAATTCCCGCTGTCCACCACAGCCCGGGTGATCTTCGCCGCGGCCTCCGCCCCGGCCTGGAGCACAAGGTTGGTCGCTTCACTCTGCGCGGCAGTGATCGAATTGGCGCTCGTTTCACGCGCATTGACGACATCCGCAAAAACGCCCGCCAATTGCCGCGGCGGAATGCTGTCAACCGTGCATTGGTCCACTTCAATCCCAAGATGTTCCTGGTCGGCCAGGTCCATGACCCGCTGCTGGACCGCGTCGCGGAAATCAGTCTGGCGATTGATCAGGATATCGTCGGTGTTAAAACTCGCCCCCGCGTGGATCAATGCATTGTTCAACGCGTTCAAAACCATCATCGGGGCATTTGAAAAACCGAAAGTATAGGCGATGGGGTCCCTTACATGATAAACGATTGTCGCCCGCGAATGGACGATGTCACGGTCGGCAGTGATAAGGTAACCGTCAATGGCCGGATTAAGCGTGGAACCCGCCGGCAGCTCTTCCCCACTCAACTCCTGTTCCGGAGTCGTGAAATACCAACCGACCGTCGTCGTCACGCTTTGCTGCGCTGAGTTGGTGATCCGGACCAGTTCGTCGACGGGATAGGGAAATGACCAATGCATGCCCGGCCCCAGTAACGCCTTGTCACCCTCCCCCACCGGCTTGCCGAAACGCAGGATGACCACCTTCTCCGACGCGCCCACGGTGAAAAATCCCGAGCCGAAAAAGGCGATGACCATCAGCAACATCACCACTTTGACGATGAAGAAGCTGCTGCGTAGCGCCTCGGCCAGCGCCTGCGTGCCCGCATCCTGCCCCTCGGAAGCGGAGTGCTCGTGCGTATGCCCGTGCTCGTGATGATGATGTTCGTGATCGCTCATGGATTGGGGACAGAATTTGTGGGCAAATTTTGGAACAGGTCAAACGGCGGGATGCCCTCATCAAAAATCAGCGTGGACTTCTGGTTCAGCGATTGCTTGATCGCGTCGATCCGCAACAGGAAACCAGCCAACTGGGGATTCTGCTCAAACGTCGGCAACGTCTTGGCGGCCTCCGCTTCGCCTTCGGCACGGGTACGGATAGCTTCTGCATTGGCATCGGCAAGCGTCCTGGCCGCATCACTGTCCGCAGCCGACCTGATTCTCAACGCGTCAGCTACGCCCTGAGATTTCAAATTATCAATCAATTTTTGACGATTGGCTTTCATGCGGTCAAATACCGCCTGCGTCACGCTGTCGGGCAACTGGATCTTTTTCAACCCGAGAAACTCGAGTTTCATGCCGTAATTGTTGGTGGCCAGGTCCGTTTGTACCGTCTGCAACATTTCATTTTGGATCTCGTCAAATTTCAACTGGGTTGGGTCGGCGTTGACAAATGCGGAAAGGGTGTTGCTGGCGACAACTGCATTTTGGGCATTCCGCACCATATTTTCCAACATCGTCTGGGCCATCTCGACGCTGCCACCGGGAAACTTCGGATAAAACGCCGCCGCGTCCGAAATCCGCCAGCCGACATAAACGGTAACGATCAAAGGATTGCTGTCCGCGGTGAGGCTTTGACTGGGACGGTCCTCAAAGTTCTGGATGCGATTGTCGAATTTATAAACGTGCTGGATCGGCCAGGGCCATTTGAAATACAGTCCCGGCTGGTCTAAATTCGCCACCGGCTTTCCGAAAGTGGTCACCACGGCAATTTGCGTCCGGCGCACCTGGAACGTGAACAGCAGCAATAAAAAGATAACGACGAGAATTACGCCGATAATAAGGGTCATTACATTGCGTTTCATAAAATCATTCGTTGACGGGAATATTTTCCAGGTCATTGCGGATCTTCTGCTCCAGATCCAGCCAATATTGATCCTGCATATTGGTCTCCAATAACACGTATTTGCGCGCATTCCGGGTGGCATTCGCAAAGGTCTGGAAATAAACCCGCTGTTCATACACCGAGGGTGACGCTGCAAATTCAGGGATTTGGTTGGAGAAAAGCGCGGCCTGCGCCAGCGCGGCGGTTTCCAATTGCAGCCGCGTGGCTTGCGCGGTCTGTTTGGTTGCAAACGCCTCCGCCTCGGTCAAAATCCTGTTGGTGTTCGCATAGGCGATGGCGTTTTCAGTGGTAGCGACCCGCTCTTCCGCCGCGTTTATTACCTGCTCATAAGAGCTCGCGACAGGCGTTGGGGGATGGATATCCTGCAATCCCACGAAAATGATCTTGGTGCCCAGTTCCCGTTCGTTGGCCGCCGTCTGGATGGCATCGCGCAGTTCGCCGGCCGCATCCAACCTCCCCAGTCCCATCACGTCATCCAAATCCATGCCCGCCAGGTAACGGACCACCGCACGCGTGGCCAACTCCTCTAACAGGTTTGTCGGATTGCTGTTTTTATAAGCCCAATCCATCACGTTCGTGATCTGGAATTGCACCGGAATACTGATGGTGATCAAATTGACCGGCGGCGTTTTCACCGAATCGTTCGTGTCGGTATTATCATTTTGCCCGGTTTCCAGCGCCCGGTTGCCAACGAGAAAATTTTCTTCCTTGTTATGCGCCACCGTCCAGAGCATGACACTCTGCTCGTTTGTCTCCGGCGTATAACCGACGTACAGCGATTGGATCTGGTCGGTGCGATAGCGGTAAATCTTGTCGATGGGCCACGGCAATTTCAGATGTCCCCCCGCCTCAAGGGTGGCCACCGGATTGCCGAAATGCTCCAGCACCGCCTGCTCCCCGGCGTCAACGAACACCACGCACGTGGATAAGAAGAGGACCACCATCTGCGCCAGGACGAACATCGAAAGGTTTTTTTCGAGCAACTGGTAGAACCAGGTCTCCGAGACCTTGAATCCGAATTGATAGTCCAGCGCCTGCGCCGCGGTGGTGAACAGGCTCTCCGGCTGGCCCAGCAGCCCGATCAGGCGGCTGTCATAGAGCGGACGGGTGATCTTTCCTTTCACGCGCGGGCGATAGATCTCCAGCAGCAGGGTCACGAGCATCTCCGCCGCCATCAAGCCGTATAAAATGCAGAAGGCGCGCGCCATCCAGAAGTCCGCCCGGGGAAACCCGGTTTTGTCTCCCGCGATCGCCACGGCTGTGAACGCACACAGATAAGCGCCTGCCAGGATGAAATTTGAGCCGGGCCTCAGCAGGCGGTGATTTTCCAATCGCGCGATCGTCGCGGAAAACCGCCCCAGCAAAAATAACAACAGCGCCAGGATGGAAAACAACGCCACTGCCGCCATGGCCTTGTCGGGCGAAAGCGCCATCGTGGTGATTGCCGACCAGTGCCAAAGAACAAATCCCCCGCCGGCTTCCAGGAGAAACAGCAACACCGCAAAGCTCGGCACAAAAAATCTCTCGAATTGCTCCTTGGCGCGCCGCGCGGGAAACAATTCTGATTCCTTGGATTCAAACAGGCCCGCTTCACCCTTGGCCCGCGCCATTTCCTCGACTTCCAGCCGTTCCAACTGCTCGTTTTCCTCCAGCCGCATCTGGAACCAGCTGATGAACGCGATGAGTACCGCCAGCCCCAAAAAGATCAAGGCTACTTCGCCGGCCAGCGAACCGGCATAGACAGTGACCCCGAACGCGGCGATGAATACCAGCACCGCGGCGAGCAGGTTCACTACCGCATTCTTTTGGACGTTCTTATCCATTTCGATAAAATTTTAAATGCTAACTTTAATTAAATTTAACCGTTTTTAACTGTTTTTAACTGAGTCTAACAGTCAATCCCTCAGTTCAGTTCAACTCACGTTCTTCAAACAACGCCGTTCCGATCGCCAGCGCCGCGCCGGAATAGCACAGGGCATAAGCCAGCGCCTTGCCGACATACATCCATTGAAAAGTGTTCTTGCCTGTTTCAATCGCGTCGGCGAGCCAAAAAAGTTGCCAGTTTGGGATGATACTGTAAAGCGTTGAAGCCCACAGTTCGCCATGGGAAGCCCGCACGCCAAAAAAGTAATCCGACATCAGGCCGATCAAAAAGAAGGCTGAACAGATGGCCAGGGTGGGGATAGTATCCAGCCGGGTGGAACAAGCCAGCGCCAGCGCCGCCAGGATGCAGAGCGCAAACAAAATCAGGATTCCCGCCGGTACCAGGTTCCAATTCACCTGCCCAATGGTCCCCAGACTTTGCATTTGTGTCGTGTATTGGAAAACTATGAATGCCGCGATGGTGCATAAGACCATCATCGCAAAAACCGTATCGCTCACAAATGTCCGGCGCAGGAAAAAATTGCTAAAACCGCCCACCGCATAGGACAAAAGGATTCCCCCTCCAAAAATTTCAATGGCCCTCAGGTCCGTCGAGCCATAGGCATCAAATGACATTTTGCTGGCCAGCAAAACGCCGATCATATTGATATACGTCAAAACGGCGAGGGCGCCCGCCAACCCGGCGAATTTTGCCATCAAAAATTGCGCGCGTCCGACCGGTTTGGACAACACCGCCAGCGCGGTACCGCTGCGGATCTCCCGCGCGAGCGACGATGACGCGCTCAATACCGCGCCAAACAACCCGGAAAGCAACATCACCGCCAGGGTGGAATTGGCCACAAGTTTCGGCTCATCGCCGAAAGCAAAGTAATAGGGCACTGCTAAAAAGATCTCGAACATCACGGAACCGGTCATCAACAGCAGAAAAATCGGCTGCCGGACTAATTCCATGAAGGCATTGCCTGCGATGGTAAAAAATTGTCGCACGAATCGGAACGCGTAGAATACTCTATTTTTGCGGCTAAAATCAAACGGTTTAATTCCTGTCGCGTAATGGATTGGAACAAAATTGACTGTTTCTGTTCAAAATCAGCTCATTGCGCGGGCGACAGAATTCCACCAGGCATCATGCAGGTCGGTCAATGGCGTGGAAAATTCGCCGGCAGAAGCCTTGATCGCCAGCTGATCACCGCCGACTTGCCCAATTTTTACGGCCGGGACGCCGAGCAATTTTGCGCGCTCAACCACTTTCATGGCGTCAATGCCTGCGCAGGTGATCACGATGCGGGATTGGGCCTCGCCGAACAGCAGGACGTCCATGCGAATATCCGCAAATATCCGCAAATCCTGCAAATCGACCTGGGCGCCGATCAATCGCGGGGTTTCGCGGGCAACCTGTTGTGAGATAGCGCTTTCCGCAATGCAAACGGCCAATCCCCCTTCACTGCAGTCGTGGGCGCTCTTGATGAGGCCCGCATGGATCAATCCCAGCAGAGTAGTATGCAAGGTCTTGGCTGTTTCCAAATCACAGGGCGGCGGGGTGCCGGTTTTTTTGCCGTGGATGACTTGCAAATAGGCTGACCCGCCAAGCCCGAGAACCGGATCGTTTTTATCCGCGATTTCGCCGAGCAAAATGATGGCGTCACCCTCGTCCTTGAACCATTGCGTCGTGACGTGCCCGGGCTTATCGATCAACCCGACGACGGCAACGGTGGGGGTGGGATCGATCGGGCCAGCCGGGCTTTGATTATAAAGCGAACAATTGCCGCCGGTCACGGGAGCGTTGAACGCCCGGCAGGCTTCAGCCAATCCACGGACGGATTCTTTCAACTGCCAGAATAATTCCGGCTTCATCGGGCTGGCAAAATTCAAGTTGTCGGTGACGCCCAGCGGCACGGCGCCACTACACGCGAGGTTGCGGCACGCTTCCGTCACCGCGGCTTTTCCACCTTCGTAAGGGTCCAGGTAAACATAAACGCCATTGCAATCCACGGTCATGGCGATGAGTTTTTCCGGAAGTTTTTCGTTCGGCGCATCCGGCAATGAATCGGATTTGATGCGGATGACGGCGGCATCGCTGCCGGGGCAAACCACGGAGCCATCGCGCACCATATGGTCGTACTGCCGATAGACCCAGTTCTTGGAGGCGATGCTGGGCCAGGACAATAATTTTTTCAGGTCGTCCGCTGGATTTTTAGTATCGGCAATCCCGTCCAGGCGAAAAGCCCGGACTTCTTTCAGATATTCCGGCTCACTGGATTCACGCTGATAGATCGGCGATTCGTCGGCGATTTTTTTTGCCGGGATGTCGGCCACGATTTTGCTGTGCTGTCTCACGACCATGCGCCCGGTATCGGTCACAAAGCCGATCTCGGCCCAGGGCAGATCCCATTTATCAAAAATTCTCTTCACTTCCTCTTCACGGCCCTTGTGAACGATGATGAGCATGCGCTCCTGCGATTCGCTCAGCATGATCTCGTAGCTGCTCATGCCGGGCGCGCGCTGCGGGACTTTATCCAGTTCGATCTCGATCCCTGTGCCTGCGCGCGAGGCGGTTTCGCAAGTGGAACACGTCAATCCGGCCGCGCCCATGTCCTGGATTCCTGCGACTGCGCCGGTGGCGAGCAATTCGAGGCATGCCTCGCAGACCAATTTTTCCATGAACGGATCGCCGACCTGGACTGCGCCGCGTTGCTGTTCGGCGGATTCCTCCGTCAAATCCTGCGAGGCAAAGGCCGCGCCGGCCAAACCATCGCGCCCCGTGGCGGGTCCGACATAAAAAACTGGATTGCCAATGCCCCTGGCCGCGCCGCGGGCGATCTGTTCATGGCGCAGGACGCCGAGGCAAAAAGCGTTCACCAGCGGGTTGCCTTCGTACGATTTATCGAAATAAACTTCACCGGCGATGGTGGGAATACCGAAACAATTCCCGTAATGCGCGATGCCGTTGACGACGCCGGCAAACAGGCGGCGGTTATTTTTTACTGCGGCCTCGTCGGTGGTGGTCTCAGAAACGATGGGGCCAAAGCGGAGGGAGTTGATGGCACAAACGGGCCTTGAACCCATGGTGAAAATGTCGCGCACGATTCCGCCAACCCCGGTCGCGGCGCCCTGGAACGGCTCCACGGCGCTGGGATGATTATGCGATTCAATCTTGAAGGCGATGGCCAGGCCGTCGCCGATATCGATGATGCCGGCATTTTCTTCCCCGGCACCCACGAGGATTTTTGGCGATTGGGTCGGAAATGTTTTGAGCAATGGCCGGGTGTTCTTATAGCTGCAATGCTCGCTCCACATGACAGAGAAAATTCCCAACTCGGTGTAACTGGGCACGCGGCCGAGGAGTTCGAGGATCTTCTGGTACTCGTCCGGCGTCAGGTTGTGCTTGGCGACGAGTTCGGGAGTGATGGCAGGTTCGGTCATGGGATCATTCACTAAGCGGCCAATTTAACTTCGGTTGGGGGATGGGTTCACCACGTTTGCGCATATCTTCAATACGCATTTTCAAAGCTTCTTTCATTAGTGCGAGTGTTTCCTCCTTGGTTGCACCCGCCGCAACACAACCAGGAAAATCAGGCGCATGAGCGCTAAAATTTTCCGCCCCCTGCTCAATGAGGATTGTGTAACGCATAATCGTCTCACGCCGCTTTGGCTGCGGTCTTAGTTTGCAGCGCGGCGATCACGCTTTCAAAAATCCATCGGCCATCCGCGCTACCCAAAATATCCTCACTGGCGCGGTCGGGATGCGGCATCAGGCCGGCGACATTGCGGCGCTCATTGCAAATGCCCGCGATGTTCAACAGGGAACCGTTAGGGTTTGCCTTATCGGTCAGATTTCCATTGGCGTCGCAATATTGCCAGAGGATCTGATTATTGGCCTTCAATTTTTCGAGCGTGGCTTCATCGGCAAAATAGCAGCCTTCGCCGTGGGCGATGGGGATCTTCAAAATCTTATCGTGCGGAATTTTGCTCGTGAAAGAGGTCTCAAAATTACCCGTCTTCAAAAAGACCTGCTCGCAATGGAATTGGAGGTCGCGATTGCGGATGAGCGCGCCGGGCAGCATGCCCGCCTCGCACAAAATCTGGAAGCCGTTGCAAACGCCCAGGACGAGTCCGCCGTCATTGGCAAATTTCTGGACGGCCTGCATGATGGGGCTGAACCGCGCGATCGCGCCGGTGCGCAAATAGTCGCCATAGCTGAATCCGCCCGGGATGATGACGGCGTCGGTATTGCCCAGCGAAGTTTCCTTATGCCAAAGAAGGTTCGCCGAATGGCCGAGGACGCGGACGGCATGAACGCAATCCTGGTCGCAATTACTGGCGGGGAACTGGAGGACAGCGAAGTTCATTCGATCTCCAGTTTATAATCTTCGATCACGGGATTGCTCAGGAATTTATGGGCGGCTTCGTCCAATTGCCGGCGGACAGTTTCCTTGTCGCCTTCGAGTTCGATCTCCAGGTATTTGCCCACGTGCACGGCTTTGATGCCGCGATATCCCATCTGTTCGAGCGCGGTCTGGACGGTTTTGCCCTGGGGATCCACGACGGCTTTCTTGGGGGTGACGATGATTTTTGCTTTCATTTCGCGCACCGTGATTGTGGGAAATTTATTTTGGCGAAGCGAGAATATTTTGGCACAGGGCGGAAACCTTTAAGGAAACTGTATTAGTAAAATGAACACCAATGAACCTGCCGTATGCAGTCTGGCTTTCGAACCGCTGTAAGTGCCCTCAAAATAGTCAGAGCAAAAGTTTCAAAAGTTCATTAAGCACCATATTCAACAACAGTCCGATGTCGTCAGAATCGGTCACCGGCAAATATAAAAATGATCTATTCCAACGTTCAAAGCAGCGGATATCCTGTTTGTCGTGATTCCATTTAAATTTTATCAATCGTTCGGGGATTTCATAAAAACTGGCGTACACTATCGGTTGATCAAAGCCTTCAATTGCTTGCCACCAGATTCCAAAATCAATTTTTACCATTTCATTACTTGCGGACATACCTTCAGCAAACATTGCCACCCAATATCCGCCTTGACCGGAAGTGCCATCTACTTTCGGTGAGTTAACTTTATGGTTCTTAAGCGGCTCCCATCCTTCCCTTCTCGCAACGGCAGTCGAAAGCAGTTTACCAACTTCCTGTTCAAAAAATGTTAACGTGGCTCTAGCTTCGGGATAAACGTTTAATCCATCATTCAAGAATGGCTTGGTGTCTTTATTCATATATTTCCTCCAAGTTTAGGTTTAACACATTTAACCACCGCATTGTCATTTGCATTTCCGAAGGGCTTGAGTTTTCTGGCCCTTTATCGAGTCGTCTTAAACCTAGTATTTTTCTCTCGATCACATTACAAAAGGTCCACGCCCACGCGCGCCACAAAATAGATTCATGCTCATTCCACAGGCATTTTCGCAGCCCACGAACAACATCATCCCAAAAAATAACCTCTATTTTGTGCATTCCGTAACCGCTGAAGGTTTTTACTGCTTCAATCCATGATTCTCGGGATTCGCTTGGAATGAGAATAAAATCATTCCAGTTACCGGACGGCTCAATCTCGCGTAATTTTCTAGCTGTCTCGAACGTTTTTTCAAAGTTTCTATCCCAAATTTTCACCTCAATATGGGTAATTTGTTCTGTTCGCCAAAATGCAACAACATCTGCTCTGCGATTGTCAATTTGCACTTCACGATTAACCTCTGGCGTTGTGAATGTTTTGGCCTCGCAATTCATGTATTTGCCAAAAAGTGATTCTGCTAAAACGCCTGCCTGAGATGTTTCCAATACCCAAGCAAGCCAGTCTGACCAATCTTCCTCACGAGATGAACGAAGGGGCCTGAATTTGCTCCATTCAAGATCGCCTTTGATACCACAAATTGGTCGCAATTTTACTGCCCACTGTGATTCTAAATTCTGCCTTTCTTGAACCCGCGGCATTATCGCTTGGCGCGATAATTTCAGCAGTTCTCTGATTGGCTGCCAGCTATAAACCGGCTGGACCTGTTCAATCGTAAGGACTTTGAGGAAATCCCAAGTGTGTGTTTTCTGAAAACCATTCATGGTTTGAGAAAATCATGGCACATTGTAAACGAGAAATCAAAACAGTGTTCTGCACCTGTCCTAGCCCTTCAGATTCCCACAATTTCATTATCATTTCTGTTTGTGGAGTTATGTCAGGCGTCGGGAAGGATTCTTAGTCCTGTTTCACTCTCACCCCTCACCTTTAATTCCTCTCCCCGTTGAGGGGAGAGGATACCGTTCGAATCGGTTTGGATTTTCAAAAGGTTCAATGACAATCGATATCCGCTTAGCCTGTTTTTACCAGAGGTGTCAGCCAGATCCCTTCTCCCCTAAACAAGAGGCTGAGGGAGAGAAAACAGGCGTCTGGGTTTCGCGGAAGAATCACTCATTGAATTTCCGCGCGGGTTGCGTCATTGTTTCAGGATGAATGGTCAACAAGTCGAGGGCCCGGTTTGTAACATCAGCAGCGAGCGCAAATTGACGGAGCCGTGCTCCATCATCATTTTCGGCGCGAGCGGCGATCTGACAGCGCGCAAATTGATCCCCGCATTTTATCACCTGTGCAAGGAACACCAGATGCCGCCGGATTTTCGCGTGGTGGGCTTTGCGCGCCGCGAAAAGACGGATGAATCCTGGCGGGCGGAATTGCGCGCGGCGCTCAACCAGTTTTCCCGCACCAAGCCCGTGGATGACAAGGTCTGGGCGGAATTTTCGAAAAACATCTTCTATTGCCAGGGCGACCTGACCGAGGTTGCCGCATATTCCAAGCTGGAAAAGATGCTCACCTCGTTTGGCAGCGGGCCGCTGCGGGAAAACCTGCTCTTTTATCTGGCGACCCAACCCAGCCAATTCAGCGAGGTCATCGAACAGATCCATCGCGCGGGGTTGTTGAACAAAGACGGGAAGGCCTGGCAACGGCTGGTCGTTGAGAAACCATTCGGCCACGACCTGGCGTCCGCGCGCGCGCTCAATTCCGAATTGACGCGCTTTGTCCATGAGCCACAGGTTTGCCGCATCGACCATTATCTCGGCAAGGAAACGGTCCAGAACATCTTGATGTTCCGTTTTTCCAACTCGATCTTCGAGCGGCTGTGGAACCGCGAATCGGTGGACCATGTGCAGATCACGGTGAGCGAAAAGATCGGCGTGGGCGATCGCGGCGGATATTATGAGGAAGCCGGCGCGCTGCGCGACATGGTGCAAAACCACATGCTGCAGGTCCTCGCCCTGTGTGCGATGGAGCCGCCGGTATCGCTGGAGGCCGAGGCCGTTCGCGATGAGAAAGTCAAATTGCTGAAATCCATCCGCGCGCTCTCCCATGAAGACGTGGCCCGGCAAATCGTGCGCGGCCAATATTTCGCGGGCGTCGTCAACGGCGAGCCGCGGCCCGGTTATCGCCAGGAACCGAAGGTGAAAACGGATTCCAATGTCGAAACTTATGTCGCCCTGAAACTCTTCATCGACAATTGGCGCTGGAGCGGGGTGCCCTTTTATTTGCGCACGGGCAAAAATCTGCCGATGAGCGCCAGCGAAGTGCGCATCCAGTTCCGGCCCACGCCCAATGTCCTGTTCGCCGCGCAATGCGGGAATAAATTGGATTCCAATGCGATCGCCTTGCGGCTTCAGCCGAATGAGGGAATCTATCTCCGCTTTAACGGTAAAGTGCCCGGGATGAGCCTTGGAGTGAGGCCGGTACGCATGAATTTCAGCTATGATTCGGAGTTTGGCGCTTATACGCCGGAGGCCTATGAGCGGCTGTTATTGGAGGCTATCGCCGGGGATGCGACGTTGTTCATCCGCCGGGATGAGGTGGAAACGGCGTGGCAGATCGTGGATTCCATCCGCGCCGGCTGGGAGGGGAGGCCGCTGACGAATCGCGAATTTTATTCTGCCGGCACCTGGGGGCCGATCGCCGCGGATGATCTGCTCGCGCAAAGCGGGCACGTCTGGCACGAGCCGCAAGTGATCAAATAATTTTCAAAGCAGGCAGTTCGCGAGATCACAAGATTATGGCCGAATATAAAGCAACGATCAAATGGCAGCGAACGAGCGAAGAATTCCTGAAGGGCAAGTATTCGCGCGAACACACGTGGACATTCGATGGCGGCATCACCGTAGCCGCTTCGTCGTCGCCGCATGTGGTCCCTGTACCCTGGTCAAACACCGCGAACGTGGACCCGGAAGAAGCCTTTGTGGCGTCGCTTTCCAGTTGCCACATGCTCACTTTCCTTTTCTTCGCCGCCAAACAAGGGTTCCAGCTCGACAGTTATGTGGATGAGGCCGTCGGCTTGATAACAAAGAACGAGAGAGGCGCCCTCTGGGTCAGCTCCGTCACTTTGAATCCAAAAATCGTTTACAGCGGAAGCAAAACGCCGTCGTCGGAGGAAGAAAAGAAATTGCACCATCAGGCGCATGAACAATGTTTCATCGCCAACTCGGTCAAAACGGAAGTAACAGTCCGCACTCGGTAGGGTGGAATAACAGACGTTCCCGACAATGAAGAGCAAAATGAAACCTCAGGAACCGGCCGCCTTTCAGGGCTTTAATTCTGCGGCTACGCCGGAAATTTTTCCAAGTCGAACAAATTAAGGCTGGAAAACCAATATTTGTGAATAAATTTGAGTTAATTTCATTCTCCAACGCCGACGAACTGGCCCAGGCCGTGGCCGGGCAGTGGCTGGATGAGATCGAAGCCGCAAATCGTGCCGGGAAAAATCATTGTGTCGCGCTTTCCGGCGGACGGATCACGCAAAAGTTCTTCGCTGCGACCGTGGAACAGGCCGGGGCACGCCGGACATCGTTTGAGCGCGTCCATTTTTTCTGGGCGGACGAACGTTGTGTTCCGCCGGACGACCCGGAGAGCAATTTCAAACTGGCCAGCGAACTTTTATTTGCCCCGCTGAAAATTCCGGCCGGCCAAATCCATCGAATCCGCGGGGAAGCTATTTCTGAAATTGCGCTGGAGAATGCGCAACAGGAATTGGGCCAATATGCTTCGAAGAAAGACAACCAACCTATAATCGACCTAATTTTTTTGGGGATGGGTGAAGACGGCCATATCGCCTCTCTCTTTCAAAATGCACTCTCCGAATCATCAAAAAGTGCGAAATGCAAAGATGCATTTGTCTTTGTGGGCAATTCGCCAAAGCCGCCACCTCGTCGGATATCGTTAACATTCAATGCGATAGCGATGGCTGCGAAAGTTTGGGTACTGGTCTCCGGTTCCGGCAAAGAAACTGCTTTGATAGAATCGTTAGCGGGGCAACGACCGTTGGGAAGGGTGATTCAGTTACGACCAAAGACAAAAATTTTCAGTGATCGCCAAGGAGTGCAGTAGTAACCGGATGGTGAATTAAGTGGAGTGGGGAGTCAGATAGGGTAAAGACCCTATACAACAGCGGCAAAGATTCTTGTAGAATCTTTGAACAGATTGGGGTGCAACCGGGTCAGATTTAACAAATGAATGATTTCGCTGTTCGTTTAGGGTTGGCAGAGAGGTTTTGCTCGCGACGCGGCTCGAACAGCGACCCCCAAGTTGGTCGTGTCGCCCTTCTGAGCGCCTAGGTGAAGGCGTATAAACCTCGTCACCGTGAGAGGCCGGACGCAAGTCCGGCCTTTCGTTTTCTAAAGGCCAGTAAATAATTTCAATCACTTTCTAACGCCAACAGGTTTCGCATTGTCAAAGCCTTCAAAATTGATATCCTTATAAACGCATGAAACATCAGCTCGATTTCGAAAAACCGATCATCGAACTGCAAAATAAGCTGGAGGAATTACGCCTTCATCCCGAAAAGCATTCGCTGGGCATCAGTTTTGAAGAGGAAATCCAACTGATCGAAAAGAAGCTCACGGAGACGCGGCGGCACATCTATTCAAATCTTACGCCCTGGCAGCGGGTCCAACTGGCCCGCCATCCCAAGCGCCCGTACAGCCTCGACTACATCAAGCACGCCTTTACCGATTTTCATGAACTGCACGGTGACCGGCTGTTCGCCGATGATCGCGCCATGGTGGGCGGGTTTGCCAGGCTCGGCAGGCATCGGGTGGTCGTCATCGGCACGCAAAAGGGGCGCGACACGAAGGAAAACATCCTGCGCAATTTCGGTTCCGCCCATCCTGAAGGTTATCGCAAGGCCTTGCGCCTGATGCGGCTCGCAAATAAATTCAAACTGCCCGTTATCACCATGATCGATACGGCCGGCGCTTATCCCGGCATCGCTGCTGAAGAGCGCCATATCGCCGAGGCGATCGCGGTGAATCTGCGGGAAATGACCCTCCTCGAAGTGCCGATCATTGCCACAGTCATCGGCGAAGGCGGCTCGGGTGGCGCACTGGGCATCGGCGTGGCCGACCGCGTTTTGATGCTGGAAAACGCGTATTACTCCGTCATCAGCCCGGAAGGCTGCGCGGCGATTTTGTGGAAAGACCGCGCCGCCGCTTCCAAGGCCGCTGCGGCGCTGAAAATCACGGCCAAAGATCTTTTGGGGCTTAAGCTGGTGGATGAAATCGTGGCCGAACCGCTCGGCGGGGCCCATACGGACATGGCGGCGACAGCCGAAAGCCTGAAGACGCACCTGCTGAAGCACCTCGAAGAAATCTCCGCGCTGACAGTTGCCGACCGGCTAAAGCTGCGCTATGAAAAATTTCGCGCCCACGGACATTATTTAGAACAGGTGGATGCCGAGGCCAATGGGGTGCCGCAAGCGGCGGCATAATTCCGCGCACAGCGCGGTCAGTTCCACGACAGATTTTCGGGCATCTGCGAGAGCAGTTTGTTTTTCCAGCCGCCTTTGTTTTTGAGGATCCGTTGCCAAAGATTTTCCGACGGCGTATCGAACACCAATTCCAGGGACGCGGGAAACGTCAGCCAGGATTTGCGTTTCATCTCATCTTCCAGTTGGCCGGGCGACCATCCGGCATAGCCCGCGAACATCTTCACTTTTTTCACCGCCGAATAGGATTCACCGATCTCGACCAAATCATCCAGCGAATGGCCGAGGTTCAAGTTGGGAAAAACATTCGCATCGGGAATAAAATTGTCCGAATGCAAAAAACTCAGGGCCGTGGGCTGGACGGGGCCGCCCAGGTACAGCGGAGATTCTTTGAGGATGTCCGGAAGATCGGCCACGATGACTTCGCCCACCTTGTTGCCGGCCGAGCGGTTGAGCACCAGGCCGAACGCGCCTTCGGCATTGTGCTCGCAAATCAAGAGGACGGTCCTTTGGAAAAACGAGCCGCTCAGTTGCCCACTATCGAGCAGCAACTGGCCTTTTAGAAATTTCGGCGTGTTCGGCACTGCCATTCGCTCAAATGTTCCTCATTTTTTCGGTTTTGGCAACTGGTCTAATTTGGCAATCGTGCGCGATTGACATTTCTCGCACTGTGGCTCAGCTTCGGATCGTTAGACGTATCGCGCGTATGGACAAACTTTGGGACACAGTTGATTTAGAGCGATGGCAGCTTACTCCCTGCCTCCAAGGTCGGGTTGCGGTTGAGCAGGATGTGAAGGATGGCAGAGCGGTTTTTTATATTCAAAACGCAGAGAAAATTGGGGTAGTTCATGCGGATATTGGCTTGCCGCATTGCGCGATTTTTACGGAAAATGGCCACTGTATTCCGGTTGTGATTATTCAGTCTGAGCGACTCGATGATAAACATACTATTGGTTATCGTCCGCTGAGCGGGGGCAACGGTACATGCACGATTGGCGAGGTTGAGCTTTTGGACAGACCAGATGAGAGATTTTACCGATACATGTCGTGAAGTGGTAGATCCATCAACGGTTAAGTGAATAGTTTCATTAACACCGGGCTGAAGCCCGGTGACCACAGGCCTAGAAGATAAAACCGTTGAAACGGCTCACATACGTGAAGGGCCGTACACCCGGCTAAAGCCGGGTGTTAATGAGAGTCACTGAACCGTTACTCATTTACACGATTCTTAATTACAAGAATCGTTTACTGATTCCACAAATGCACATCCTCCTGCCGGCCTGTGTCGGTGTATTCGATGCGGACAAAATTCTTTTGGATCAGAATGCAATGGATGGCCGTTTGCTGCCCGTCAATATTCACGGTAAAACGGTCATTCGCGAAAACGGTCTTGCCATTGATGATGGCAACGGGCGGATTCCCCCACAAAATTCCTTGAAGTGAAACTGACGAAGCCGGTTTGACCGGAGCAGCGGCAGCAACACTGGCGTAAAGCGCAGACGATGGCGCAGCCACCGCTGAACCGGCCGGCGTTTTGACATTGCGGACCTCTTCCGGATGACCGTCCTCCAACTTGGAGGATTCACCATATTTCATCCAGTCCAGGATCGACTCAAAGCCGTATTGTTGTTCCGCGGCGATGAATAACTGGACCTGCCCACGCGTATAATGGTTGCGCAGGATAAACCCCTTTTCTCCGTCCTGGCCCTCCGAATCCATCAGCAAATAGGAGACCATTTCACAAAAGCCCTCCTCGGCATCGCGGGCAATCCCGGCATGGCGCTGAGGCGAGACATTTTCCCCGACCCACGCATGGGAAAATTCATGGGCAGCCGTTGCTTTCAATTGGATCATCGGCAGGCCCGTGAGCAGGCTCATCTCGAAATGTCTTCTGTCCCCATCCATGATGGGCTGGATGCACCCGAGCAGATTCGGGCTTTCAAAACTGTTCCCGACGGGCTGAAACATCGAATCGACGTCAACGCGGTCAATGACATTCACGTTCACATTGGTCGGAAAGGTGGTGTAGCGCGCAAACAAAGTATCCAATTCATCCCGCACCTGGCCGGCGACCTGGCTGGCGGTGTCGGCATCGAGAACCGCAGTTTGGGAGTCGCGCGAGCATAACCAGCGACCGTCGGAGAGTTGTTTGCCATCGTCCTTGACCGGCAGGCCGCAAATAAAGCAGCGCGGCAATTGGATGCAGTTGGAACAAACCTCTTTCTGTTGACCAGTGACCTCATCGGTAACGAGGTAAATCGTGCCGTCGATCGGCTTGCCACAAATGGCGCAATTATCCTGCGCAAACGCCAAAGTGGCGAGAAACGCCATCAACAGGACGCAGAAAAAGTGTTTTCCGGCATGCCGCATGGCCTGACTATTGCAAAATATGCCGCCGGGGAAAGAAAAAAACGCTGGCTTTGATTCGGCATGCTGCAATTTCGCGGACGTCGCAGCGCGTCGCCCCTACCAGAATGTCGGGGCTCGACAGAGTCTCGCCCCACCGGCGCGCATCCCGCAGTCGCGGGACGCCCCACCTTATCGGCGCCTTCCGAAATTACGGCGGGGTGATTGCTTGCGGGGTTTCGAGGGCGAAGACATCTGTTCCGCGAGCTGGAAATCCACCTGCTTTTTGAAGCTATCCACTTTGGCGACCTGCACCCGCACTTTATCCCCCAACCGGATCATCCGGCGCGTCCGCCGCCCAATGAGATGGCTGCGCGATTCGTCGAACATATAAAAATCGTCTTCCACCGTGGACAGCGGCACCAGCCCGCTCATCGCCAGGCCCGGCACGTCCACAAAAAATCCAAAGTTGCGCACGTCCACAACGAGCGCCGGATAGATCTCCGGTTCGCCCGATCTTAACTGCGCTTTCAGGAACGCATAGAGTTTCACGTCCTTGCTGTCGCGCTCGGCATCGGCGGAATTGCGCTCGGTCTCGGAAATATGTTCGGCGATCTTTTTCAGCGCGGCCGAACCGTCCGCCGGCAAACGGCTGTCCTCCGGGAACAAAGCGCGATGGACAGCGAGGTCGGCGTAGCGCCGGATGGGCGAGGTGAAATGGGTGTACCGGGCTTTGGCCAATCCATAATGGCCGAGCGGCTCCACCGCGTAACGCGCGCGCATGAGCGAGCGCAGAAAGCCGATCTTGAGCGCCGGGCCGATGCTGATGGTCCCGAGTTTTTCCAGGAGCTTCTGCACTTCGATCCGTTTAGACAGATTTCCGACGGGCACATGGTGGCTCAACACGTCCTGGCGATATTCATTCAGCCGGCGCGGATCGGGTTCCTCATGCACGCGATAGATCGCCGGGATGTTCCGGCCCATCAACCGGCCGGCCACCGCTTCATTCGCCAGCAGCATGTATTCCTCGATCAACTGGTGCGAAACATCGTTCTCAATGCGTTCGATGCGCGAGATACGCCCATGATCGTCCAGGCGGATCTTCATCTCCGGAAATTCCAGATCGAGCGAGCCGGCCTTGAACCGCAGCCGCCGGATACGCTGGGCCAGGGCGTTCGCGTCATGCAACATCTGTTCAATGGCACCGTTGGGCGGGCGTTGCAGAATGGCCAGCACTTCTTTGTAGGTGAATCGCCGCTGGGAATGGATGACGGCGGAATAAAATTTTGTGCCCAGCACGCGGCCATCGTCCGTGATCAAAAATTCCACGCATTTCGTGAGACGATCGGTATCGGGTTTCAGCGAGCAGAGCTCATTGCTCAGCGCCTCGGGCAGCATGGGGATGACGCGGTCCACGAGATAAGTTGAATTGCCGCGGCGGCGCGCCTCGTCGTCGAGGGCAGTGCCGGGTTTCACATAATGAGAGACGTCGGCGATGTGCACCCACAGTTTCCATTGCTCCGGCGAAATCCGCTGCAGACAGATGGCATCGTCAAAATCCTTGGCGTCGTCGGGATCAATGGTGACGACTTGATGAGGGCGGCAATCTTCGCGCCCGGCGAGTTCGTGCGGTTTGACTTCGTGGCCGATCGCGCGGGCTTCGGCCAGGACATTTTTCGGAAAATGAAGCGGCAGATTGTACTGGCGCAAGACGGAGAGCATGTCCACGCCTTCTTCATCCGGCGAGCCGAGCACTTCGACAATCTCCCCTTCGGGATTGGCTTGGGGCGATTCCCATTCGCGCAATTCGACGACGACTTTGTCGCCGACGTTCGCGGGCCGGCCGACGTCGCGCGGCGGCGACACGTGGATATCATGCGGCATGCGCGGGTCATCGGGAACGACGTAAAGAAATCGCGGGCTGCGCTGCAGGGTGCCGACGAGTTGCGTGCGCTCCCGCTCAAGGATGCGGGTGACGACGCCGGTCTCCTGCTCAACGCCTTGATCGGGACGAATTTTTCGCCGGACATCGCGCCGGACCAGGACGCGGTCTTCATGCAACGCGGTGAATGTCGCACCCTGGGGGACCATGATCTCCTTCAACGACGAGTCGTCCGGTTGCAAAAAGCCTTTGCCCTGGCGGTTGATGCGGATGCGGCCGGGAACCAGATCGGCTTCGCGCGCGAGGAGATAGCGGTTGCCTTTGTTGCGAACGATGCGGCCGGATCGCTCGAGGACGCGAAGGGCGCGTTGCAATTCCTGCTGGCGATCGGGCGACAGGCGGAGGTGGCGCAGCAGTTCAGGGACATTGGCCGGAGAGTAATCGCGCCGGCCAAGTAATTTTAAAATCTCCTCTTGCACGAGAGCAGTGTGTTCTTTTTTTGGAGAATTGAAAGCCTGGCTTTGCAGGAGCGAGGGAAAATGAAGAAATGGCGCGCAGGAAGTAACGCGCCCTAACTAAGGGAAAAGCAAAGTTGATTTTTGGGCGGCGCAGCAGCACCGCCCGACCAGGAAAATGGAAGGCGGTTCGACAGAGTTTTGCCCCCACCATAAATGCAAAAAGCGCGGATCCGTCTTCGCTAAAGCTACGACGCGACAGGGGAAACATTTAATTTTCAACGCCGAAGGAATTTAGGAAGACGAAAAAGCGCGGGGAGTTCTCCCCGCGCCTTGAATTTGTTTGAAATCGCGCTTAGAGCGATTTTACTTTTTTGACGATCGCGGCAGCGTCGATCTCGAAGTGCGCCATCAATTCGGCGGCTTTGCCGGAACGGGGCAGGCTTTTGACAGCAAGCTTGTGGACTTTGACGCCTTCGACGCTCAATTCGCCGGCCACCGCGTCGCCCAATCCGCCTTCGGGATAATGGTCTTCAACGGTGATGACGGTGTTATTGGTCTTTTGGGCGGCGGCAAGGATCTCCTTTTTGCCGAGGGGCTTGATGCTGTAAGCATCGATGACGGTGATGTTGATGCCTTCGCCTTTCAACTGATCGGCGGCTTTGAGGGCTTCAAAGAGGGTCACGCCCGCGGCCACGACGGTGGCCTTATCGCCGGTGCGCAGAACTTTCGCGCCACCGACGGGGAACGTTTCGTCATTGTTATAGATGACCGGCGTCTTGGGACGACCGGTGCGGATAAAGAAAATTCCTTTGTTCTGGGCGGCCACCTCGACGAGTTTTTCGGTGGCGACGGCGTCACTGGGATACAAAACCACGCTGCCGGCGATCGCGCGGAAGGCGGCCAGATCTTCCAGGGCCATCTGGGAAGGACCGTCTTCGCCGATGCTGATGCCAACGTGCGAGCCGACGAGCTTCAAATTGGCCTGGGAAATCCCGGCGACGCGGACCTGGTCAAAACCACGCCCGAGGAAGCAGGCGAAGGTGGAGACAAAGGGCACTTTGCCGCGAGTACCGAATCCGTTGCCGACGCCGATCATGTTCTGCTCGGCGATGAAGCCTTCGATGGAACGATCGGGGAATTTCTTGAAAAATTTATCGGCGTAGGTGGAATTTTTCGTGTCGCCATCGATGGCAACGATGCGGGCATCGGCTTCGCCGATGCGCAGGAGCGCGGTGCCGTAGGCTTCGCGCGTGGCGACGCTGTCACCGAGTTTGTAATTGATCGCCGGGTACGCGGCCGGGGCGACATTTTTGGGCTCGGGAAGCTGGTTGGGCTTGGCGATCTCGACGCCGATGCCGGTCTTGCTGCTGGGCTGCAATTCCGCGACGGCCTTGGCGGCCTCTTCCTTGTTCAAGGGCTTGCCGTGCCAGCCGTCCTTGTCCTGCAGGAAAGAAACGCCGGCGCCTTTGTAGGTCTTGGCGATGATGGCCAGCGGCTTGTCGTCCAGGCCGATGCCGTTCAAAACTTCGATGATCTCCTCGATATCATGGCCGTCGATGGTTTCGACGCGCCAGCCGAAGGCGTTGAAACGGTCGGCATACACTTCGATGTGATGGCCGAACGCGGTCTCCTGGCTTTGGCCGAGGCGATTGGCGTCCACGATGGCGATCAGGTTGTTCAGTTTGTTGACGCCGGCCAGTGAGGCGGCTTCCCAAACGGAACCTTCGGCGATCTCGCCGTCGCCGAGCAAAACATAGGTGTTGTAATCAAGTTTATCGAGGCGCGCGGCGAGGGCCATGCCAACGCCGACGCTCAAGCCTTGTCCCAGGGAACCGGTGGCCACATCGGCAAACGCCAGGCGCGGAGTCGGGTGACCTTCGAGGTCGCTGCCGAAGGTGCGCAGTTTCAAAATTTCGCCGGGGGCAATAAACCCGTTCTCGGTCCAGGCGGCATATAGAAGGGGCGCGGCATGACCTTTGGAAAGGATAAAGCGGTCATTATTATAGTAGTGCGGATTCTTCGCATCATACTTCATGAACCCAAAGAACAAGGCGGCAACGAGATCGGCGGCCGAGCAGCAGGACGTGGGGTGGCCGCTGTTGGCGGCAGTGGTGGAGTTGATGGAAAGTATGCGCAATTGGTTTGCGATGCCCTTTAGTAATTCGATGTCCGTATCAATCATGGAGCGGACAATTTACCCAAGAAATGGGGAAAGCCAAGAATGAATTTCACTCTTATTCGGCAGCCTGCGCCTTTACTGGGCCGGCAAAGGCCCGTGAACCGAGCAGGAAGGCGGGGTGCCAACGGCGCCAATGGTATATACTCCGCCGGAAGGACATACGGGAAAGACGCCGCCGGTCAAATAGGCCGCTAAATCCTGCTCGGTGGGGACGGAGCCGGCGGGTTTGCCGGTTTCCAGCGCCCATTCATTCTTGGCCGCGTCAATCTGCCGCAGGTTATTCATGCAGGTATCGTGCTCGTTGGTGGCCTGCGTTTGTTCGGTCTGGTATTGGATCTGTTGCAACTGTTCCTGCTGCTGCTGGGCGGCCAACTGGGCGGAGGTCAATTGCTGGGACAACACCTGGCTGGCGTCATTCAGGGTGCTGTTCTGTTTTTGGAGGTCGGAAAGTTTTCTTGAGAGGTTTTTGTTCTCGGCATTGAGCCGCATGTTGTCCATCGCCTGGGAATTGGCCGTGGCCTGGGCTTGCGAGAGCTGGGACTTGGCCTGGTCCGCGTCGTGTTGCGCGGACTCCATTTTAGTGAGCGCGTCGTGTTTCTGCTGGTTGGCGACAAAAAGAAACAGTTCGCTGACCAGCAACGCTGCGATGCACAGCCCGAGAAACAGGTCTTTCAGTTTCATGGCTGCTTGTTTTTCGCGTTTTCCAGCGCCGCCGTCAAACACCAAATGAAGAAATTTGCAGGAGCATCACCAAAGCGCGGACACCCGCAGTCATCATTCATAGCGCAACGATTCGATCGGATCGAGGTTGGCCGCCTTATAGGCGGGGTAGGTCCCAAAGATGATCCCGACAATCGAGCAGGTCACCAGGCCGATGACCACCCAATCGAAGGGGATCACCGGCGGCACTTTCATCAAGGCCGCCATGATATTCCCGCCGAGGATGCCCAGGATGACGCCGGCCACGCCGCCGACTTCGCACAGGACGATGGCTTCCACAATGAACTGGGCCATGACATTCCGTTTTTTTGCGCCGATGGCGCGGCGGATCCCGATCTCGCGCGTCCGTTCGGTGACGGAGACGAGCATGATATTCATGATGCCGACGCCTGCGGCCAGCAGGGCGATGGAGCTGATGAGGGCCGCGCCAAGACGCACATCGCGGGTAAAGGAATCAAACTGGGCGATCATCGAATCATTGGAGGCGAGCTCAAAATCATCGTCCTGACTGGGCGGCACTTTGCGGACGGTGCGCATGGCGCCGCGCGCTTCTTCGAGCGTGTCTTCGTAGCTGGCCTGGTCGCGCGCTTCCACGAGGATGCTCAGGCTGCGGCGGCCATAGCGGTTCAGGCCGGTGGTCAGGGGGATGACCGCAAAATTATCCTGGTCGCCGCCGAGCGAGGCGCCCTGGGGTTCGAGCACGCCGATGACGGTATAATTGATGCCGTCGATCTTGATCTGGTCATTGACCGGTGTGCTGTTCGGAAAAATCGTGCTGGCCAGCCCGGCGCCGAGCACGCAGACATCGCGCGCGCTGCCCACGTCGGCATCAAGCAGGGGCCGGCCTTCGGCGAGGTTCCAATTATGGGCGACAAGACTGCCGGGAGTTTCTCCATAAAGCCGGACATTGGGCGCGCTGCTCTTGTATTGCGTCGTGATCTCCCCCGACCAAAAACGGGCTTCCATGCCGATCGTCGCCGGCAACGTGGTTTTGTCCTGGAGCCGTTTTCCCTGTTCCAGCGTGATGTCCTTGCGGCGCCAGTATTTTTCGTAATCGCCGCTGGACAGGCCAAAGTAGGTGCTGGGCCATTTGCTGATCTTGAAGGTCTGGCTGCCGAGCGAACTCAACTGGCGCTCGACATTGCTCTGCATGGCGCGGATCGCGGTCATCACGACGATGATCGAGAAAACGCCGATGAGCACGCCCAGGAGCGTCAGAGCCGAGCGCAATTTGTGCGCCGTCAGCGCGCTCATAGCCATCAGGAAGCTCTCGCGCGCCTCAGTAAAAAATGGAATGCGCCGGTTACTCATTTCTCAAAGCGTCCACCTCATCTATTGGTGGGGCGAGACTCCGTCGAGCCCTGATTAAATAATTTACCATATAAGCTGATGGATATTGCCTTGATAGGGCCAGTCTTCAATCCGTTTCACCAGTCCCTTCCGCATGGGATTCTCCTGAACATAAATCCACTTTGTGGAATAGCTGTCTCCATTGCGTAAACGATGATGCCATCCCCGTGATTGGAAATTCCAATCCTCCCGGCCATGCCTCCGTCGAAAATCGCGTTTCCAATAAGTAATCCATCGCTCAATTGTAAATGAAAGGTCACGCGGTGCGCAAAACGCATGCAAATGGTCAGGCATCGATAAATAATCACCGACCAGCCAGGCGGTGGCCGCCAGCCAGGTTTCACGAAGAAATTCATGCGCTTTTTGATTGGCCAGCCATGACACGCGGTCTTTGGTCGTAACCGTGAGCAAAATAAAATTGAGGCGGCCAAGCTCGATTTGGACGCCTGTTGACGGGTTGTTTCTGCCGACTTCGTTCATTTTTATTCAGGGCTCGACAGAGTCTCGCCCCACCAGATTAAAATTTGGCCTTTACTCATTTCTCAAAGCGTCGACGGGGTTCATGCGGGCGGCACGCCAGGCGGGGAAAATCCCGGCGGCCACGCCGGTCAGCGCCGAAAAGCCCAACGAAACGCATACCACCAGGGGCGACATCGTAGCCGGCATGGCTTTACGGACGAGCAATGTGGCGGGCCACGCAATAAGCAGGGCAATGATCCCGCCGATGAGGCAAATGCACGCCGCTTCGATCAAAAATTGCAGCAGGATGGTCCGCCGCTTGGCGCCGATGGCTTTGCGCACGCCGATCTCCCGCGTGCGCTCCGCAACAGACACAAACATGATGTTCATGATGCCGATGCCACCGACAAACAAGGACAGGCCGGTGATGAACAGGCCGATGACGGCGAGGGTCCCCGCCACTTGATGGAACACTTTTAGAAATTCATCCTGTTGGTCAACGGAAAAATTGTCCGGAGCATCCGGCGGAAGATGGCGCGCGCGGCGCAAGACTCCGCGCAGTTCTTCTTTGGCGTCCCCCAATTGCGCGAGGTTTTTGACCTTCACCTGGATGTCGTAATCGGGAGAGTCATCGATGATCGAAGTGAACTGGGGGAGAGGCACAATGACCCCTTCGTCCGTGTCGCTGGCAAAGCCGCCGACCTTCTCCAGGACTCCGACCACTTGAAAGGGATCGCCGGAAACAAAAATCTTCTGCCCAATCGGCGGCTCGCGCTGGAACAGATTGGTGGCCAGCACCGCGCCAAGGACACAGACCGGGCGTCCGCCATCGCATTCCGCCGCCGTCAAAAAGCGGCCTTCCGAAATGGTCAATCCCCCGGTCGCCTCAAATTGTTCCGTCGTGCCGATGACCGGCGCGCTGGAGGAGCCACGGCGCTTGTACTTCACGTGCGTTTCCTCTTCGGCGACAGGCGCAACCGCCTCAGCCATCGTCATTTCACGCTGGATCGCGTCCATATCATCCAGCGAAACGGCCGGGCGCTTCATGTCCTCGAACCATTCCTGGCGTGTCTGGATGAACCAGCTAAAACGCTGCACGTAAAGCACGTCTGCGCCGATGGAGGAAATGTTATTTAAGAACGAACGGTTGATGCCTTCGATGGCCGTGCCCATGAGCGTGACGGTGACAATGCCGATGACGATCCCCAGTGTCGTCAGCACGGAACGCAACTTATTGGCAATGATGGCGCTCCATGAAATCGCCAGGCCTTCGCGCAGTTCAGTCAAAAAATTCATTTTTTAGACAGAATGAACCGAATTTTCAAAATCAGGCATGTTTTTGCCGCCTGACTTTGACAATCGGAATTTCTTTTTGAATTCCAGCCGTTCAGCGCCGAAATTCAAAAGCAGGCCATCATCTTTTTTCGTGGCCACCAGATAATTTACGGTTTGCACCTCATGCGCGACAACCAGCGCCTGAATGGCTTTTAATTCGACGATCAGGCTATCTTCAATGAGTAAATCAGCGATAAATTCACCAACCAAAACTCCATCATAATTTACTGCGATGGGCTTTTGAGATTCGAAGGGGATTCCCGCCTTTTTCAATTCATGGACCAAAGCATTTTGATAAATGGATTCTAAAAAACCAGGACCAAGGGCCGTGTGAACTTTCATTGCCAGGCCGATGACTTTTCCAGCCAAATCATATTCAGGTTTCATATTTTCATTCTGAACATTTTGTTGATTCTGTCTAAACCCGTTCATCGCTGGCGATATTGCCGTCGCGGATGCGGAGGATGCGTCGCGCATGGCGCGCCACGTCTTCTTCATGCGTGACCACGATGATGGTATTCCCTTGTTCGGAAAGGGACCTGAACAAGGCCAGGATCTCCGTGCCGGTCTTCGAATCAAGATTCCCGGTCGGCTCGTCCGCCAGCAAAATGGACGGCTTATTGACCAGGGCGCGGGCGACCGCCACGCGCTGGCGTTGCCCGCCGGAAAGCTCGTTCGGTCGGTGATGGATCCGGTCGCCGAGGCCGACATTGGTCAAGGCATTCAACGCGGTCTGGCGCCGCTCATGGAAAGAGACGCCGGCGTAGATCAGGGGCAGTTCCACGTTGCGCAGCGCGTCCGAGCGCGGCAACAGGTTGAACGTCTGGAAAATAAAACCGATCTCGCGGTTGCGGATCTCGGCGAGCTGGTTGTCGTTCATCTCGCTCACGCGATTGCCGTTCAGCTCGTAAACGCCGGCGGTCGGCGTGTCGAGACAGCCGATCAGGTTCATCATGGTGGATTTGCCGGAGCCGCTGGGCCCCATGATGGCAACGTATTCGCCGCGGTGGATCTCGAGGGAAACCTGGCGCAGGGCGTGGACAGTTTCCGTCCCCATCTGGTACTGGCGCGAAATCTTGTCCAGGCGGATCAGGCTCATGGGGAGCCTCCTCTCGATTTTTCGCCTGCATTGGGACCATGAACCGGCAGGCGTTCCCGGAGCGCGGCTCTATGAACTGCAGCGAGTTCCGGGTTTTCGGCTGGCTCGAAACATCTCCGCTTGAGGAAGCTGCTGCGGGTCGCAGACCCGCGCTCCGGAGTCAGGTTCATTGGGCGGGAGAGTTATCCGCAGTTTCCGTCACGGTGCCTTTGACAATCTTCTTGCCGTCATCCAGGTCGCGGCTGATCGCATGATAGCCGCCGGTGACAATCTCATCGCCTTCCTTCAGGCCGTCGGTGATCTCCCAATAATCATCGTCGCTGATGCCGATCTTCACCGGCACCGTTTTGACGTGGTTGCCCTCGACAACAAAGACCACGTCCACCGGTTTCATGGAATCAGCCAATTTTTTGCCGTCAACCGAATTGGTTTTGCCATCGCTGGAATTTGTGCCGGGGGCGGAGGCGATGGCATTGGTGGGGAAAGCGTTGGTGTTCGACAGGCCTTTGCCGGGCGCAGATTTGACGATCCGGGTGGTGACGCTGGCGATGGGCACGGCCAGGGCGTTCGTGCGGGAACGGGTCTCAATCTCGGCAGTCACGCTCATGCCGGGACGAAATTGATCGTTTTCGTTGACGCGGATACGCACCTGGAATTGCGTGGCCGTTTGCCCCGAAGACGAAGAAGAGGAGTCGGACGAGGACACTCCCCCCAGGGCGGAGCTGGAATCCAGTCCTTCCGAAGAACTGGCGACTGCCGTCACCACCCCGGAGAATTTTTTGTCCTGGAACGAATCGACATCGAGTTTGGCTTTTTGGCCGGGTTGGATCAGGACGACGTCCATTTCGCCGATGTCCACCCGCGCCTCCATCTGTCTCAGATCGGAAATGGTCATGATCTCCGTGCCGGCATTTTGGACCGTGCCCAGCACGCGCTCGCCCAGTTGCGAGTTCAAGACGCTGATGGTGCCGTCAATCGGCGCCACGATGGTGGTCTTATTGAGAGAATCCTGGGCGCTGTCCACGCCGGCCCTGGCCATGTCCACCTGGTTGGTGGCGCTTTGAAGCTGCGCGTAAGCCACGTCGCGCGCGACTTTGAAACCGATAAAATCCGATTCATCGAGCAACTTATTGCTGAATAATTCCGTGTTGCGCTGGTAATCTGCCTGCGCTTTTTCGAGGTTGGCGGCGGCCTGCGCCTCGGAGGCGACCGATGATTCGTAGCTGGCGGTGGATTGGTTAAGCGCGGCCACATAAACATCCGGGTTGATCTTCAAAAGCAGGTCGCCCTTTTTCACGAACTGGCCCTCTTTGACCGGCAATTCAATGATTTCGCCGCTGACCTCGGGACTGATATGGACCTGCACCACGGGATAAATTTTTCCATTCGCCACGACGGTCTCCGTGATGCTGCGCCGCGCGACTTTCGCGGTCTGCACGGTAATGGGGGGCGTTTGATGCCGGAACATCACGGCCATCACTACGACTGCCGCCACGACGAGGATGATCCCCAAAATGATAAGTTTATTCCGCCTTTTGGCGCGCGGTTTGGAAAGTACCGGGGGAGCGTCCATAATCTGATTTTTTTCTGTCCATGCAGCATCCCAAAAGCCGCAAAAGAAAGCAACCTCTCGTGACTGGAAACTTGATTAAACCGCCCGGCATGGCAACCATGCCCGCATGTTCGAACATCGAACCCAGACACTCTTGCCCCGCGAACAATTTTACCGGCGCGTCAGGAATTGCGCCCTGCTCAGCGCCGGCATCCTGGTGGTGGCGCTGGGTATCGGCATGACGGGTTATCATTGTTTTGAGAACCTGAATTGGGTGGATGCTTTCGTGAACGCGGCGATGATCCTTTCCGGCATGGGACCGGTGAGCCAGTTGAACACCGATGGGGGAAAAATCTTTGCCGGCTGCTATGCGCTCTTCAGCGGATTGGTGTTCATCACCGCCACGAGTATTTTGCTGGCGCCGGTAGCGCATCGCGCCCTGCACAAATTTCACCTGGAAAGCGGCAAGCAGGATTCCTAATCCGCGCCGTCCTTCACCCGCGGAGCGGCAACTTCCATGCCGCACCAGTTGAAGATTACTTTAACAGCCTTGCCGCTGCTGT
Organism: Verrucomicrobiia bacterium; assembly: GCA_036490655.1. GTDB lineage: Bacteria > Verrucomicrobiota > Verrucomicrobiia > Limisphaerales > UBA11358 > UBA11358. The sequence goes on from DASXDM010000037.1 coordinate 46,685, forward strand.
CCTTCACGAACGTGAAGGGGATAAAGTCCTCGCCGCCTTTCCAGAAGAATCCGGTGTCGGACTTGGGAAAGATTTCGGCTTCCGTCTCGCCGGGCATCTGCGCAAAGAGATGCGTGCCCCGCCTGCTGATGGTCACAATTCCTCCCTCGAGTTCGTAACGGCCCGCTAGGGCATCATAAGATTTGGGCGAAACGTTCGTGTTAACGATCGCCAGGGGCGCAAGCTTGTCCGCCAGGTAAATGTCCACCATTTGATACGCTAAGAATTCAGGGTTGGCCTCTGGCCTGCCCGCCCCGGTGTTGCCCAGGACGACCACGGTGAATTGCGCATCCGGCAGCCTCAGCAGCATACTGGTGAAGCCCGGGATGCCGCCGCCGTGCGAAATCTCCCGCAACCCGCGGTCGCGGCCGACAAACCAGCCGAAACCGTAGCCGTGACCCGAATTGAGCTGGCTTACCTTCTTCTTGACAGGAGTGAAGGCCGCTTTGAGGCTGGCCGCATCCAGCACCCGGCCGTTGAAGATGCCCTCGTTCCAGCGATACAGGTCCTTCACCGTGGAATAAAGCGCGCCATCGCCGGTGGCACACAAGTCGTCCGGCACCCGCTCGAAGCCGTTCGTGCCCAGGCTGTAGCCCAATGCTTCGTGCGATAGACCAGGTTGCGCGTGGTAAACGCCCGTATTGGTCATGCCCAGCGGCTGAAAAAAATTCTCACGCAGAAAACCCCCGTAACTTTGCCCCGACACCTTCTCCACAATGTAACCAAGCAGTACGTAGCCCGAATTGTCGTAACTCCATTTCGTTCCCGGATCAAAATCATAGGGATACTTCTTGATCATCTCGATGATGGCCTCGGTGGTGGTGGGTTTGGTCAGGTCGCTCCAGTGATCCGGTTCTGGGACGTAATCGTGGATGCCGGAGGTGTGGTTTAGCAATTCACGCAGGGTGACCTCGTCCCCGCGAGGAAAATCCGGGATGTATTTGGACAATTTATCGTTGACGCCAAGTTTTCCCTCCTCCTGCAATTTCAAAATCGCCGCCGCCGTGAATTGCTTGGTGATCGAGCCGATGCGGAAAATGGTTTGCGGGGTGACAGGCACATCATGTTCCACGTCGGCCATGCCGAAGCCCTTCTCGAAAAGAATTTTGCCGTCCTGCGCCACCAGAACCGCCATGCCGGGGTCGTTGGTTTTAATCAATCCATTCAGCAATGCGTCGGCCTTTTCCGACAGGGCTGGCAATGCCGCCGCATGCAACGCGGCCAGCGCCATCAATGCGCCCGCAATCAACCCAAACAATCGTATCATCGGAATTTCTCGTTTGATTTGTTGTTCATGGCGTGGATTCCGCCCATGGATGTTGGGTCCTGCAAAGCCGGATTGAATGTTTCTTTTGCCGATTCCATTACCCAAACCGTTTCGCGCGCTTCTGTCCTTCGGCCAAAAACAATTCAACCAGGGCGGTCTTGCGCCCGCGCCACAATGCGCCGATGACCACTTTCGGAAATCCATCCAGCGGCAACGCCTTCACGTTCGGTGGCAGCGATTTCCCGGGAACGGCGATGGACAGCCCGATGCCCAAACCGGCCGCAACGTAGGCCTCGATCAAATCATACGAGCTGGCTTCGATGCCCGGGAACCAATCCACGCCCAGTTCCGATAGTTTCTTCTGAAAATCCCGGCAGATGAATTCGCTCTGCGGCAGGCAAATCAGCGGGTCATCGATCTTGTCGCGCCGCCACAGTTCGTCCACGGATTTAACGGAACTGCTTTTTGCGACGAGCAGGACCAGGGACAGTTCCAGCAGCACCAGAGAATGGATTCCCGCGGCCGGTTTCTTTTCGATCAAGGTGACCGCGAGGTCGATGTCATCCTTGAGCAACATTTCCTCGAGCTGCGCCGGGAAACCTTCGCGCAGGGACATCCTTAATTTTGGGAACTTGCGCCGCACGGACTGGAACAATTCCGGCAGATGCTCGCGCAGGACGATCGTGGAAGCGCCGATCCGGATCAGGCGCGCCTGGCCGCCTTGTAGCTCGCCGGCCATGGAGTCGAGGTTCGCAAAGAACGGCTGGATGTATTGAAAAAGTTTTTCCCCTTCCGGGGTCAGCTTGAACGGCCGCCGCTGGAAGAGTGTCACGCCCAGAAATTCCTCCAACTGCGCCATCTGCGAGCTGATCGCCGGCTGCTGGATGCCATACGGGATGTTCCGCACGGCGGGCATGATGCCGCCGTGCCGCGCGACGTAATAGAAAAGTTCGAGGTGATGGACGTTCATTGAGCCGGTCGATGTTCGGCCAAGTTTTATCAATTCACGCCCATTGCGCAAGGTGAGTTAAAAGAGGGTCATGCAAAGCGAACTCAGGGTCACGGCAGAAACGAAAGCGGCGGGTGAGACCACTCCGTCGCCGCGGGCGATCCAGCCGGCCGGGGCGGTTTGCATTTCACGAAAGGAAACAAATGAAAATCATCGCGATCAAACTCGTTCAACTTGTGGCAACTGTGTTTGCCGCCGAATTTGTGGCCGGCATCGTCCACTGGTTTGAGGACGCCTACGTGCGCGAAGACACGCCGCTCGTCGGCAAATGGATCGCGCGGCCCAACATCGTCCATCATCATTATCCGCGCTTCATGACGCGGCATACCTGGTGGCAAAGTTCGTTCGACCTGCTCTGCCTTTCGGTGGCCCTGGTCGTCGGCGCGTGGTTCCTGGGCCTGCTCACATGGCAGGTCTGGCTTTTCGCGATCATCGCTGCCAACGCCAATGAGATCCACAAATGGACCCATCGCTCGCGCAAAGAAAATGGCCGGATCATTTCCTTTTTGCAGGACATCAAAATCCTGCAAACCACCAAACATCATGCGTTGCATCATACCGACCCGAAGAATAGTCACTATTGCACCATCACGAACGCGCTGAACCCGGTCCTCGACGGCATCCGCTTCTGGGATCGCGTGGAATGGCTGTTGGCACGGACCATCGGTTTGAAGCGCCGCGAAGACACTTCCGTGCGTGGTCATGGTCCGGGTCCGGCATGGTTGCAGGAATATCGGAGGGCGTAGGCGGATATTTCCGGGCAGCAAAAAAGTAAGGCGGCCAGTCCCTTGCCCGCCGTGCCCCCTCACCCTAACCCTCTCCCCCGAGGGGTAGGGGGAATCAAAACGGCGCGCATACGGAGTGACATCTCCCCTCTCTTCTTTTCTCTCCCCGCTCAAACGCGGGGAGAGAAGGTCCAAGCGCCATCCCTACCAACAGCCCAGCAAAAAAAAGTGTAAAATAATCCTTGCACAGTTCTAAATTGTGATTATCATAGTAACAGTTATGGCAGTTAACACACAGTTCTCGATCGCGGTGCACATCCTGGCCGGGCTGGCCTGCGGGTGTGACAAGGAGGGTGTCACGTCCGGCCATGTGGCGCAGAGTGTGAACACCAGCCCCAGTTTTGTGCGGCGCATCATGGCCAAGTTGTCCAAGGCCGGCCTGGCTAAAACAGCCACCGGCAAGGCGGGATCCTGCCGGCTCGCCAAGGATGCGAAGGATATCTCGCTGCTGGATATCTACCAGGCGGTGGATGCGCCCAAGGCCTTTTCCATCCACCATTATTCCGAACAAAAATCATGCCTGGTGAGCTGCCATATCAAGGCCGCCCTGGAAAAAGCGCTCGCAAAGACCCAAAGAGCGATGGAGAAAAGCCTGGCGGAAACCAGCCTGGCGCAGATCGTCTCCGAGATGAAAAAAGTATAAAAAAATTTGACTTTTTCTGTTACTAATTTAGTTACAATAAAGAAACAAACAACAAACCAAAAAAAGAAAGAACTGAAGTTATGAGCAAGAACGCACAAAAACTCACAGGCAAAGTCGCAGTCGTCACCGGGGCATCCAAAGGCATCGGCGCCGCCATCGCCAAACATCTCGCCGCTGAAGGCGCATCGGTTGTCGTCAATTATGCGTCCAGCAAGGCGGGCGCGGACAAAGTTGTCGCGGAAATCACGAACGCAGGCGGCAAAGCCGTTGCTGTGCAAGGCGACGTTTCTAAAAAGGCGGACATTGATCGTCTCTTCGCCGAAACCGGGAAGGCTTACGGAAAGCTTGATATTCTCGTCAATAACGCGGGCATTTACGAATTCGCGCCGCTTGAAAATGTTTCCGCCGATCATTTTCATAAGCAATTCGATTTGAATGTTCTCGGATTGATCCTAACAACGCAGGAGGCGGCCAGGCATTTCAGTCCGGCTGGCGGCAGTGTTGTTAATATCAGTTCCATCGTCAGCGGTACTTACGCCGCGCCAAACGGTTCGGTTTACAGCGCGACCAAGGCATCGGTTGACGCCGTCACGCGGTCACTCTCGAAAGAATTAGGCGCGCGCAAAATCCGCGTCAATGCCGTCAATCCCGGGATGATTGAGACCGAGGGATTTCACACCGCTGGCCTTGCCGAAAGCGATATGCGCAAACAGATCGAGGCGCAAACGCCGCTCGGCCGTATCGGTCAACCGCAGGACATCGCACCCGCTGTGGTTTTCTTCGCCTCGGACGACTCATCCTGGATCACCGGCGAATCGCTCTACATCACTGGCGGTCTCCGCTGAACAAAAAACATCACACGCATATAAACTGATTATGAGCACAACAAACTCTTTTCCTGACCTGACTCAACGTCCGCCGCGCAGTCCGCGCGTGCGATTGGGTGGTTACGTATGGCTGCCGCGTCTTCTGGATAAAGGGCGCGCGTCGGTCGCTGGCAAGATCGGCGAATACCGATTCGGCGCCAAAAGCATGGATCGCCATTTCTTGAATTTTGTCGGGATTGAGCCTGACGCTTTGAAAGATGAACTCGCCAAAGGCGGCAGCGACCTGGACCTGTTGACGTGGGTCCAGGCCAACGCGAAGCTTCAACGGCAGCCGTGGGAGATCGCGGCATGGAGCGAATATCATTTGCGGCGCGGGCCCGACAGCGACCATGAGACGCTGACGGATTTTGCCGGGGCCGTGAAAAAGTTCAACCCAATGCGCGAAGACGTCAATACCTGGTACGACCTGCTCGACGTGGATGACCATTGCACGTTTGGAGGGAAGGCATGAACCAAATGACCTCACGAAAATATGAAAAAGACCATTGAAATCAATGAAACGAACTTCGAGAGCGAAGTTCTCCAATCCAACCAGCCGGTGTTAGTGGATTTTTGGGCCGAATGGTGCGGGCCATGCAAAATGCTCGCGCCCGCGCTCGAGGAGATCGCCGGCGAACAAAGCGGCGTGAAGATCGCCAAGGTGAACGTGGACGATAACCCCGCGCTGGCCGCGCGGTTCGGGATCCAATCCATCCCGACGCTGCTCTACTTTTCTCGGGGCGAAATAAAAGACAAAACGGTCGGCGTCGTCGGCAAGCGGCAAATCATCTCCCGGTTGGAGAAGCTGGCCGCGCCGGCCTGAACCATCAACGAAAAAAGCCTATGAACATTCCGAACCCATTCCACGGACGCGGGTCGGCGGAGTTGATCCGCGCGTTCAGCGAAGCCGATACGGTTGCCGCTGAAGCGCAGGCGCAGCCTGCGCCAAACGATGATGAATTGCTGGACAGCTATTCCAGCACCGTCACCCGCGTAGTCGAGAAAATCGGCCCTGCGGTGGTGAATATCCGCGTGCAGAAAACGAACCGCGAACGGCCGGGCGCCGAATCCGGCGGCAGCGGTTCGGGTTTTGTCATCGCGCCGGACGGCTTCATCCTGACCAACAGCCATGTCGTTCATGGCGCGGACAAGTTGGAGGTCGCGCTGGCGGATGGACAAGTGCATCGCGCCACGCTGGTGGGCGAAGACCCGGAGACGGACCTGGCCGTCATCCGCATCAACGAATCACAACTGGCCCATGCGCACCTCGGCGATTCCAATTCCGTCCGCGTCGGGCAGATCGCCGTCGCGATCGGGAGTCCATTTGGATTTCAACGCACGGTGACCGCGGGCGTGGTCAGCGCGTTGGGACGTTCCATGCGCTCAAACTCCGGCCGGTTGATCGACAACGTCATCCAGACCGATGCGGCGCTGAATCCCGGCAACTCGGGCGGCCCGCTGGTCAATTCGCGGGGCGATGTGATCGGCGTGAACACGGCCATCATCCTGCCGGCGCAAGGGATCTGTTTTGCCATCGCCAGCAACACGGCGGAATTTGTGACGGCATGGTTGATCAAGGAAGGCCGCATCCGTCGCAGTTGGATCGGCGTCATCGGGCAGAACGTGCCCATCCATCGGCGGGTCGTGCGGTTCCATCGGCTGGGATCGGAACAGGGCGTGCTGGTGACCGGGACTGAACTCCATAGTCCGGCCAGCCGCGCGGGTTTGCGTGAGGGCGACGTCATCGTCGCATTCGGCGGCGAAACCGTTTCGGGGATCGACGAATTGCATCGGCATCTGGTGGCCGGGGCGATCGGCGTTCCGTCATCGCTCACCATCATCCGGCACACAGAAAAATTGGATGTGGTGGTGACGCCGGAAGAATTGGTGCGGGAGAACCAGAAGAATTGATTCTGCGAAGCGAAAGCTGGTGCCAGCGGCAGGAATTTAACGCTTAACTATCTGCTGACGCTTACTCCATGCTTTCAATTTGGCTTTAAGCCTAATACGCCGATTTTTCGTTGTTGAATAACACGGCTCAAGCTGGGGACTACGCCACATGTGATTTGCTAACAACATAACGGTCATAACAATCGGCGCAAAGCAAGACATACGGCTGCTGTGGCTCTGTAACGTGGCAGAGAGTCTTGGCCGGAATATGCTTCCCGCACACCGCACACTCATCGTAATCCCAAACTTTCAGCTCAAGAGTGAATCGAGATGAATCAAATGCTCCGCCATCATAAAGAAACAGTACGCGATGACCACCCTTGACGGGATGCCAGATAATCTCGCCACAACGATTACCCATTTCAGTAATAATAGGCTCTGGTTCTGGAGCGTCGGGAACAAATGTCGAAAGAGCATCGCGTAATGGAATGCGACTTGGCGTCCAACGATATGTTGGAAGATTGGATAGCTCTTCGTCTGTCATGTGTGTAATAGACTAATCATGATTTATGACGCCTCAGCGGTTTTTTAAGAATGATGCCAGCGGCAGGAATTATTTCTCAAATGCCTATTCCGAGAGGTATTTAGCAGGTTTTCCAGGCATATCAAGAGGCATGAGCCACTACTCACCTGGCCGGCGCTGGCTCCAGTGAGAGCCTGTGTGAAAACCCGATCCTGTTGAAACTTCTACGCCTGGGCTGCGTCTTAAACAAGCATGAAACATCGCACCGGTCTGGACCGCTCCCAAACGCTCCTCTTTCCTGAATCGCTTGAGGAATAT
>DASXDM010000038.1:0-20236 GCA_036490655.1 Verrucomicrobiia bacterium
CGACACGGTGGCGTATCATCACTGGAACGGAAAGGTGGACCCCGCCTGGCAGCGCAAGGCCGTCAACCACATCTTTTCCATGCAACTGCCGGACGGCGGCTGGAACATCTACTACGGCGGCCCCTCGGAAGTAAACGCCACCATCAAGGCATATCTGGCGCTCAAGCTTGCCGGTGTGTCCGTGAAGGACAAGCGCATGTTGAAGGCGCGCGAGGTGGCGCTGCACTTCGGCGGCATACCGCGCATGAACACATTTTCCAAGCTGTATCTCGCGCTCATCGGCCTCTATCCGTGGGAATATGTGCCCACGATTCCGTGCGAGGTGCTGTTGATCGGCAAATGGTTTGGCGTGCAATTCTGGGACATGAGCAACTGGTCGCGCGCCATGCTCGTGCCGCTGGCCATCATCAACCATTTCAAGCCCATCCGTCCCACCCGCGTGAACCTGGACGAGCTGTACCCCGAGGGCATCAACGAGCGCGACCTCGCCCTGGCCCCCGATCCGGAAAAGATCTCGTGGCGCAACTTTTTCCTGTGGCTCGACCGGCTCCACAAATTTGCCGAATGGTTCGTCGAACACGGCATCCATCCCTTCCGGAAAACCGCGCTGAAAAGATGCGAGAAATGGATGCTCGAACGCTTCGAAGGCTCGGACGGTCTCGCGGCCATCTTCCCCGCCATGCTCAATTCCGTCATCGCCCTCAAAGTGCTGGGTTACTCGGAAGACCACCCGATCCTCAAGCGCGAATTGCATGAACTGATGCGCCTTCAGCACGATGAGAAAGACAACCTGCGCATCGAACCCTGCTTCTCCCCGGTATGGGACACCGCCATCGTCGCCATTTGCCTGCATGAATCCGGCATCTCCGAGAACCATCCCGCGCTGAAAAAATCTGTCGAATGGCTCATGGAAAAAGAGATCCGCTTTGCCGGCGATTGGGTCCATAAAAATTCCGCGAACGTCGAGCCCAGCGGCTGGGTCTTTGAATTCAACAATAAATGGAACCCGGACGTGGACGACACCGCCATGGTGCTGCTCGCCCTGCGGAAAATCCCGACCGGCGATCCCCAAAAACGCGACGAATGCTTCCAGCGCGGACTCAAATGGATGATGTCGTTCCAATGCAAAGACGGCGGCTGGGCTGCGTTCGACAAGGATTGCACCAACAACCTCCTCGAAAAAGTCCCCTTCGCCGACCACAATGCCATGCTCGATCCCGAGTGCGCCGATATCACCGCGCGCATTCTCGAACTGCTCGGCTACGAAAATTGGGACCCGAAAAATCCGCAGATCCGCCGCGCCATCCAATTTGTCCGCGACCACCAGGAGCCCGACGGCTCGTGGTATGGACGCTGGGGCGTCAATTACATCTACGGCACCTGGCAGGTTCTGCGCGGCATGAAGGCCATGAATTGGAACATGGACGAGGAATGGCTGCAACGCGGCCGCCTGTGGCTGGAAAGCGTCCAGCTCGAGGACGGCGGCTGGGGCGAGCGCTGCAATACTTACGACGACCCGATCTACAAGGGGCAAGGCCCCAGCACCGCCTCGCAGACCGCCTGGGCCGTCATGGGCTTGTGCGCCTTCGATGACCCGGAAAATCCCGCGCTCAAGCGCGGCATCGAATATCTCGTCCGCACCCAAAACCAGGACGGTTCCTGGACGGAGCACGAAACCACCGGCACCGGCTTTCCCCGGGTGTTTTATCTGAAGTACGACATCTACCGCAATTCCTGGCCGTTGCTCGCCCTGGCCACCTACAAAAAAATCTGCAAAGCCGCCAAAAGATAAATTTTTTTGCGATCCAGTTTTGCCCGAGCCCTCCGAAACACCGTAAATCCGGTTAAATTTAAGCTTCTTTTCATAGCTGCCATTCATACAGGGTCCACCGACTTCAGTCCGCAGGCTCCTGCTAAACGTAATTTCGCGTAATTTCGCGTAATTTCGCGTAATTTCGCGTAACTTCGCGTAACTTCGCGTAACGGGGAAGAGGTAGACAGGTCGCCGACCGCGCCGGGTCCCGAAAAATCGGGATTCCTTTCCGAAGCTGACTTGCCCCTCTCTTTGCTCTGCCTTTCCAGTTCGCATCACGATGATTTAAGCATGGATTGCCCAGAGCGTAATGTTGCCGGGCAACAAAAAAGTGAACCGCGAATAGACGCGAATTACGCCAATTGGCCCGAATCAACACAGAAACAGAAAAAATAAACCGCTGAGAGGACAAAGGGATTTTTTACACGAAGAAAACGGAGAGGGATCCGCCTTTGTCCCGCAAGGCGCGACTACGGCGCGACAGGCTGGTGGGGTGAGCAATGGCAGGTCGTGCTATGACTTTGCGAGCCGTCTTCCATCCACACCTCGAAACCCCTCACCCTTGATCCCTCTCCCCTAATAGGGGCGAGGGAAAATTAATTTGGAACATTGAACCCAGGGTGGCGGACGCTATCGCATCCTGACCCTGGGCTAATATCGTTCGCCCTTGCAGGGCTTTTGCGAAAGGAACATCCAGTAGCGGAGCGCGGGTCTGTGACCCGCAGCAGCTTCGTCAGGGTAGATGCCCATGGAAAAATTAAAGCAGGTTGAAATTCGATAATTACTGCGGCTCATAGAGCCGCGCTCCGGGGCAGTGTCGAAGGGATTGAAATGACGGCGCGCATCCCGCAGTCGCGGGACGCCCTGCCAAAAATGGCTCAGCGGGAGCTTCGCCCTACCATGCGGAAAGGAAAGAAGGCGGAAAGGCATGGCTCACGAGGACGTTCGCCCCACCGGCGCGCACGGAGTGACACGCCCTACCTCAGACACAGAAAAACATTTTTGGGCGTCGCAGCAGCAACGCCCTACCAGTGCGAGCCGCATGGACCAATAGGAAGGACACGACTCCAGCTTTCGCGTGGGCTTCCGCCGTCGCTGAAGCTATGGCGAGACAAGCCGGCGCGGCAGGCAAGCAGTACGCTCGCCCCACCGGGGAAGGTTTTAGGGCTCGACTGAGTCTCGCCCCACCATCAAGTGGAAATGAAGGAGCGGCGCGCATCCCGCAGTCGCGGGACGCCCTACCTCAGACACAGTAAAACATTTTTGGGCGTCGCAGCAGCAACGCCCTACCGGTGCGAGCCGCATGGGCCAATAGGAAGGACACGACTTCAGCTTTCGCGTTGGCTTCCGCCTCGCTGAAGCTATGGCGAGACAAGCCGGCGCGGCAGGCAAGCGAGTACGCTCGCCCACCGTAGCGAATAAGAAACGGCGCGCACGGAGTGACGCGCCCTACCGGGTTGGAAGTCAGGGCTCGACTGAGTCTCGCCCCACCATCAAGTGGAAATGAAGGAGCGGCGCGCTGGGTTGCCCCCTCACCCTAGCCCTCTCCCCCCGAGGGGTAGAGGGGACTGAACTGGCGGCGCGCACGGAGTGACGCGCCCTACCGGGCTGGAAGTCAGGGCTCGACTGAGTCTCGCCCCACCATCAAGGGGAAATGAAGAAACGGCGCGCATCCCGCAGTCGCGGGACGCCCTACCCAGTTACCTTCTATGCGTGTGCAATATTATAATCTAATCTAATAACTGTCTTTCCAAAAACTCAACAGCATGGTCAATTTGATATAAATCGCTTTAAACAAGGCACATATATACACGATTAGAATTTGACACATTGGGCGTTAGTGCCTAATCTATCTAGTGAACATTTGCGCCGATTTCTCGCGCAGGCTTTGAATCGAATATTCAACGTAGTTTGAAAGGTCCCAATGAATGATGCAGTTGCAGGCGTTCCGTCGTCGCCAAGTGGCGCGCCCAAAATAGCCAAAATCAATGAAGCGGTGATCCGTATCGCCGGCAATTCGCAGGATGGCATCCAGGCCATCGGCGGGTTCCTGGCGCGTCTCGCCGGCCGCAGCGAACAGGAAGTCATGACGTTCATGACCATCCCCTCCACGATCTCCGGCGGCCCTTCCATTTTCCAGGTGCGCATCGGTTCGGGCGAAGTCCTGAGCGCGGGCGATGAAGCGGACATGCTCCTTTGTTTTTACCAGCACAGTTACGAGGACCATATCAAATCCCTCAAGCTCGGCGGCATCGTCCTTTACGACGCCGATCACGTGCAACCGCGCGAGGATTGGCAGGAAAGTTATCGTCACGTGGGCGTGCATATTTCCAGCCTTACGGTCGAAGCCGTCGGCGGCACGGGCCGTGATAAAGGTAAAAACATTTTTGCGATGGGTTTGCTCGCAAAAATATTCGATCTGAATGTTCCCAAGCTGACCCGGCTCATTGAGGAGCGTTTCGGCGGCAAAGACCCCACGGTGGTGCAGAACGCGCTGACCTGTTTCAACGGCGGTTACAATCACTCGCTGGAAAACCTGCTCAAGACGTATCAGTTTTATTCGCCCGAAAAGAAAGATCGCCACCAGGTGGTGATGAACGGCAACGAGGCGCTGGCTTACGGTTTGATCGCCGCCGGGATCCGTTTCGGCGCGGGTTATCCCATCACGCCGTGGTCGGACATCATGGAATTGCTCCGCCGCGAATTGCCGAAATACGGCGGCTCATTCATCCAATGCGAGGACGAGATCGCCTCCATCTCGATGGCCATCGGCGCAAGTTACGCCGGTCGGGTCTCGGTCACCGGTTCCAGCGGCCCGGGCATCTCCCTCAAGACCGAGGCGCTGGGCTGGGCGGTCATGGCAGAGATGCCGCTGATCATCGTTGACGTCCAACGCGGAGGGCCCTCCACAGGCATGCCCACGAGTGTGGAGCAGTCCGACCTCAACATCGCCTGCTTCGGCGGCCATGGCGATTCGCCGCGCGTTGTGATCGCGCCCACCGGAGTGGAAGATTGTTTTTATACGGCCATCGAGGCCGTCAACATCGCGCGCAAGTACAGCACGCCGGTGATCATTTTGACCGACCAGGGCATCGCCACCCGCATCGAGGCGTTTGCAGAACCGCATCTCGAGCAGGTTTGCCAGGACATCTCGCCGGATTTCAAGCCCGTGGCCGACCACAAGCCGTACGATTTGTCGAAGCCGGATGGCATCACGCAGCACGTCGCGCCGGGTACACGCATCCAGAGCGGCAAATATCCGATCGTCACCGGCCTGGAGCACGATGAACTGGGTCACCCGACCGGTTCGCCGAAATTGCACCAGCAGATGACGGCCAAGCGCCGCAACAAATTGCGCAAACTCGCCTGGGATTTTCCGAAGCTGAAGACCTACGGCCCGGACGAAGGACAGATCCTGTTGGTCGGCTGGGGTTCCAGCCAGGGACCGATCCGCGAAGCGGTGGACCGCGCGCGCGGCCTCGGCGAAGCGATCTCGGGCCTGACCGTCCGCCATCTCAATCCGTTGCCGAACGGCCTCGAAGAAATTTTCAAGGGCTTCCATCATATTTTCGTCGTGGAACTGAATGACGAAGGCATTTACGGCTACGGCCAGTTCGCTTCGCTATTGCGCGCCCGCTATTGCGACGCCCGCATCCGCGGCATCACCAAATCCGACGGCCTCACCTGGAAGGTGAAGGAGATCCTCGACCGCGCCCGCGCGATGGCCGACAAAAACAACAAATAATTTTAAGATCATGAGTGCCCTTACAACTGAACTTCCCGAACGCAACGGAAATGGAAATGGCGCCTCCGCCCTGGCCGTCCCGCCCATGCCTGAAGAGCGCAAGGGCCTGACGAAAAAAGAAGTCGCCGCCGATCACCCGACGTGGTGCCCCGGCTGCGGCGATTTCTCCGTGCTCGCGCTTTATTTCAAGCTCATCGAAAAGCGCAAGATATGGCATGAGAAGATCACCACGGTGGCGGGCATCGGCTGCTCGAGCCGGTTCCCGTATTTTGTGCAGGCGCACGGCGCCCATTATATCCATGGCCGCGCGTTGCCGTTCGCCAGCGGCATTTCGCTCTCGCGTCCGGACTTGCATGTGTTCGTTTTCGGCGGTGACGGCGATGCTTTCTCCATTGGCGGCAATCATTTCAACCATACCGCGCGCAAAAATATCAAGATGACCTATGTGGTCATGGACAACTGGGTGTATGGCCTGACGAAAAAGCAGACTTCGCCCACGTCGCCGCTCGGGTTCAAGAGCAAGACCGACCAATGGGGCGCGGTGGATTATCCTATCAACCCGATGAAGCAGGCCATCGCCGCCGGGGCGACGTTTGTGGCCCGCACGACCCATACGAATCCGAACCACGTGTTGCAGATGATGGAAGCGGCGATGGACCATGACGGTTTCAGCTTCATCGAATGTTTGAGCGAATGCGTGGAGTTTTACGAAGGCGCGTTCGATGCCAGCAACCCGCGCAAAGGCGGGGTGTTCAACGAAGTGCCCAAGACCCACGATGTCACCGATGAAGCGGCGGCGTACCAATTGTCGGGCGCGGATTTTCCGGGACATTTCGGCATTTTTTACAAGACCACCAAGCCGACGAAGAACACCAAAGAGACCGAGATCCAGCGCAGCATGATGGAGAAGGTCAAAGGCCTGAAGGATTGGCAGATTCTCCAGAAGAATTTCGAGCGGCTGAAATAACGGCGCTGATGCGCCCTCACCCCAGGCCGGTCAAACCATTCTGTAGACGCCGGGTCTCCTGGTTTTTTTGGTTTTACGAAGTTTTGTTCTGCCGCCCCTCCGGGTCTCTGCCGGTAAAACACCCACACCCACGGCTGAAGCCGTGGGCTACTGTCTTGCGCCGCTAACGCGGCTTAAAGGCGGACGGCGCAGCGCGCCGTCCCTGCCACAGGGAAGGAAAAACAATTTTTGGGCGTCGCGCAGCTCCGTAGGAGCGGAATCTTTGTAGTTCAAACATCCAAAATTTCTTTAGTCCCATCGGGGCGGCATCTTCCGTTTGATTTCCAGACGATGTCGCTCCTGACGGAGCTTTGACCCCGTTGAATGGATTTCTACAAATATGCCGCGCCTACGGCGCTGCCGGAACGCCAGCTTATTCTTTCAGGCCGAGAAACTTCCGTTTGGCTTCGTCGCGGGTGTGGACGCCCATTTTTTTGAAGAGCGGCACCAGGTGCGTATGCACTGTGCCGGGGGAAATTCCCAGGTGCTGCGCGATTTCCTTGTCCGTGCGATTGGAGCAGAGGTGCAGAATGATCTGTTGTTCGCGCGAGGTCAGGCCCCAACCCGAAATGCCTTCGCCCAGGCCGTGCAGCCATTGGACCACGGATTTTTCCGTCTGGACGCAAAGCGCGGGCATCCCTTCCAACGCCTTTTTGATGGCGGCGACGATGTCAAAAGAGGGGATCGGCTTGATGAGATAACCCGAGGCCCCGGCGATCATCGCCAGGATGAAACTTTCCGTGTCCACGCGCGCGGTGAACATGATGACCGGCAGATGCGGCATCAGGGATTTGACGCGGCGGGTGCATTCGATGCCGTTGACGTCCGGCATGGAGATGTCCATCAACACCACATGCGGGGGAGATTCGCGGAATTTCTCCAATGCCACGTTCCCGTCGAGGAAACTTTCCAGTGACCAATGCGAGGCCCAGTTCTTGAAGATTTGCCGCATGGCGATGTGGATGGATTGGTCATCGTCCACGAGCGCCACCCGGATTTTTGGGATCGCCGGGTCATCGCCATTGGATTTTTTGTCCGGGACCGGGTTTTCCGGAGCGCGGTTTGGCGCCAACGCCGGCTGGCGAATCCGCCCGGGAACGCCGGGCCGGCTTTGAACCGGTTCGGCCACAGCGTTATGAGTGAGGATGGATGTCTCCGGCATGGGAAAAGGGGAAGGGTTGTCGGCCGTTGCCATCACGTCATTTTGAAGCCTTTCAAGAGCGTTTAGCAACGGAACATCACGGATTCCAACCGGCAGTATCGCGGGCCTATCCTGTTTTTCTACGGTCTGCAATATTGAGCAATCTCCCATGCAAAATGGATGTCATTAGAATCCTGAGTCCACAAAATAAGGGCAAGCAAAAAGCAAAAACCAACCTATTTCCATCCTATTTTTTCCGGCAAAAAAGGTTGGAGCAGAAACGAACCCATGTCATAACACACCCGACATTTTTCCCGGCGGCCCTCCGCTGTGGTATCTCCAGTTTTGGGTAAGGCCGGTCACCAAGCCGGTCACAGGGACTGAGCCCCGGTTCGCCGGGGCTTTTTTTATTTTCACTGTGCATTTTGCAGGATGAAATTCTTCCCTCGTTCCTCCGGCTTTTTTTCATTAAACTCTTCGGGCAGAGATGGCTCATATCCACGAGAAAATCGATTTTACCGTCGCAATTTTTATCGTTCACGACGATAAAATTTTGCTCGTCCACCATCGCAAGCTCGATAAATGGCTTCCGCTGGGCGGACACATTGAATTGGACGAGGACCCGGAGCAGGCGGCGTTGCGCGAGGCCAAAGAAGAGAGCGGCATCGAGGTGCAGTTGCTCGGCGACCGGCCGCCGACGACATCGCCCGGCACCCGCGCGTTGCTCGCGCCGCGGTTCCTGGACATCCATCGCATCAACGACACTCACGAACACATCGGCATGATCTATTGGGCGCGGCCCAAAAATTCTGCGGAGGCCAAATGCGCCGTCGCGGAGCATCACGACATCCGCTGGTGTTCCGCCGCCGGCCTGGACGGGCTGCGTCCGCCGATGTCTGCCGCGGTCAAATGGTATTGCCTCAAGGCGATCGAAGAGATTCCGCACCAGAAATGACCGCGCGCCAGAAGATCAAGGCGGGCTGTTTCACCCTCGAAGGCGTCAATTCCTTCGCGACGGTCCTCTTTTTCAATTACCTGTACTTTTTCATGGCGCATCGCTTTGGGTTCGGCGACAAGCGCAATTTCGCGCTCGCCGCTTTCCTGGGGGCTGCCTACACCGTGGCGGCCTGGCAGGGGGGGAAATTTGCGCAACGCCACGGCTTTTTCCTGGCATTGAAGATCGGCTTTTCGTTTATGGCGGCGGGGCTGGCCATCGCCTTTCTCTGCGCTTTTCAATTTGATTCCACGCCGGGCATCATCATCGCCGCCGCCTTTGTCACGCTGGGCATGTGTTTCATCTGGCCGACTCTCGAAGCGCTCGTCAGCGATCGGGAATCCACCGCGCAATTGCCGCGCATCGTCGGCATATACAATGTCGTCTGGGCCGTCGCCAACGCGTTTGCTTACTTTGTCGGCGGCACCCTCATCGAAAAGTTCGGGTACGAGGTCATTTTTATCCTGCCGCTGGCGCTCATGGTGGCGCAATTGGGATTGGTATTCTGGCTGCAACGGCATGCTTTGGAGATGGCGCGTGAAGCGCTGGAAAATCGTGTCGATGCGCCGCCGCCCGCGCCGCATCAACCTGCCTCGCCGCGCGCGCATGTTTTTTTGCGGATGGCCTGGGTCGCCAATCCGTTTGCCTACATCGCCGTGAACACGCTTATCGCGGCCATGCCCGGGATTGCGGCCAAATTTCATTTTTCGCCGGAGTTCGCGGGGTTCATGTGTACGTTCTGGTGTTTTGTCCGCGTGGGCGCGTTCACCCTGCTCTGGCGATGGACGGGCTGGCACTACCGGTTTCGCTGGCTGGTCGCGGCGTTCATCGCGCTCATCGTGTCGTTCGCGGCCATTCTCATTTCGCCAAACCTGTTCGTGTTCATCGCGGGCCAGATCTTTTTCGGCATGGCGGTCGGGCTGATCTATTATTCATCGCTGTTTTACTCGATGGACGCCGGCGACACGAAAGGTGAGCACGGCGGCATCCACGAAGCGGTGATCGGCATCGGCAATTGTCTGGGCCCGGCGACCGGGGCGTTGTCTTTGCAATTCCTGCCGGGCGTTCCGGATAGCGGCGCCATCGCCGTGAGCGCGCTGTTGTTGTGCGGATTTGGCGGGCTGATCGCAATTTGGAAACGGGGCAAGGGAGGGCTTTAGGGCGCTTTAATTAAATCTCTAGCCTCGATTATCGGCACGAATCGAAATTCCGCGAGGTTTTGGAATGCGGTGGCAAGCGGAGCGCGACGCCGCTTTGGCATGGCATAACAATCTGGTCGGACGCTGGGTATTCAGGAATTACCGATGCTTCGAAAGCGGTGTCACGGCCACCGCACTCCAAGACGCTGACGCGCCACCCGGCCCACCCAAGCCAGCTGGCGGCGATAGGATTATTTGAACCACTTTAGATTTAAACCCATCGAATTCGATGGGTTTAAAATGAGGATTGTTCAACTTCTCCCAAACGCCAGGAAATTCGATATGCAAGTGAAGGCTTTCCCAAGCGGGTGAATTCTGTTAATGCTGTTTAACTTTTCATGGAAAACGAACGTATTGAAAACAAGGCGCCCGACGAGCGCAAGACGCTGGATGATCGCGCGAAGATGACCGAGCTGGAGCGCATCCGCCACTCCTGCGCGCATGTCCTGGCCACCGCCATCCTGCGCCTCTGGCCCGAGGCCCAATTCGCCGCCGGTCCGCCGGTCGAAAACGGATTTTATTACGACGTGGATTTGAAGCACCGCATCGCGCCCGAGGATTTCGAGAAGATCGAGGCCGAGATGAAGAAGGAGATCAAGGCGAACAACACCTTCGAGAAAATCATCGTCACCCGCGAGCAGGCGGTGAAAGATTCTGAAAGCGGCAGGCTCGGCGGATTGACTGAGCGCCCGGGCAACCCCAGCAAATTCAAGCTCGGCAATCTCGAAGCGATCCCCGAGGGCGAACCGATCTCGTATTTCAAGAACGGTGATTTCATCGACCTTTGCGCCGGACCGCACGTGATGCGCACCGGCAATATCGGCGCGTTCAAGTTGACCACCGTGGCCAGCGCATATTACAAGGGCGACGAGCGCAACCCCCAGCTCCAGCGCATCTACGGCACCGCGTTCAAGAACAAGACGCAGCTCGAGGAATATTTCAAGATGCTGGAGGAGGCCAAGCGCCGCGACCATCGCAAGATCGGCGCGGAGATGGGACTCTTCGCGCTCGACGCTGAATATGTCGGGCCCGGAATGCCGTTATGGCTGCCGAAGGGCACGGCGATCTTGGAAGAATTGGAAAAGCTCGCGAAAGAAACTGAATTTCAAGCGGGCTATGTGCGTGTGAAAACGCCGCATCTGGCGCGGGAGAAGATGTATAAGACATCGGGGCATTTGCCGTACTACGCGGAGAGCATGTTTCCGGCGATAGAGTTGCGGGAAGGAAGCGTATATCCAGATAAACTAGCGGAATTTTGGAGTGGCGATGCAGTTACCGAAGAACAAGCTAATGAGGCTTTTGAATACCTTAAAAAATATATTCCGGAAAATGACCCTTCGGATACAAGGTCGTTTTGTCTTCGTGCACGGTTAATGATTGAAAGTGATGACAGCAAACTCCCTGATGTTGTTCGCAAATCGATTCAGAAGCGCGCACTTCGTGAAATGTTGGTGAGACGGCTATTCAAGAATGAAGTTGGCGTCGATAAGTATTACCTCAAAGCGATGAATTGCCCGCATCATCATCGCATTTTTGCGGCGGAGCCGCACAGTTATCGCGATTTGCCATTGCGCCTGGCGGAGTACGGCACCTGCTATCGCTACGAGCAGAGCGGTGAGTTGTTCGGCCTGATGCGCGTGCGTTCGCTGAACATGAACGATGCGCATATCTATTGCACGGAGGAACAGTTCGCCTCCGAGTTCAATGCCGTGAACGAGATGTACCTGAAATATTTCAAGATTTTTGGCATCGAGAAATATGTCATGCGTTTCAGCACGCATTCGCAGGAAGGGCTTGGCAAAAAATATGTCAACGAGCCGGAGCTGTGGAAGAAGACCGAGGACATGGTGCGCCAGGTCCTGGTCGATTCGAAGATCAATTTCGTCGAAGTGCCGAATGAAGCGGCGTTTTACGGCCCGAAAATCGATGTGCAGGTCTGGAGCGTCATCGGCCGTGAATTCACGCTGGCGACCAACCAGGTGGATTTTGCGGTGCCGAAAAAATTCGGCCTGGTCTATCGCGACCGCGACAACACGGAGAAAACGCCGTTGTGCATCCATCGCGCGCCGCTGGGCA
Organism: Verrucomicrobiia bacterium; assembly: GCA_036490655.1. Classification (GTDB taxonomy): domain Bacteria; phylum Verrucomicrobiota; class Verrucomicrobiia; order Limisphaerales; family UBA11358; genus UBA11358. The sequence goes on from DASXDM010000038.1 coordinate 11,975, forward strand.
CGCATGAGCGGTTCATCGGCTTTCTCATCGAGCATTACGCGGGCAATTTTCCGCTCTGGCTCGCGCCCGAACAGGTGCGCGTGATGACCATCGGCGAAGACGAGCCGCTGGTGAACTATGCCAAATCCATCGTGAATGCGCTGCGCGCTGAATTCGTGCGCGTGGACGTGGATTTTTCTTCGAACAAGATCAACGGCAAGATCCAGGAGGCTGAAACTTCCAAAGTGCACACGATGCTCGTGATCGGCGGACGCGACATGGAGGCGGGAAATGTTTCCGTGCGCATCCATGGCAAGGGCAATATCGGCGCCAAACCGAAGACGGAAGTGATCGCGGATATTTTAGCGTCGATCAAAGAGCGCCGGCCTTAAGCCGTCGCGCGGCGGCTCGACTGTCATCGCACACAAATGTTGCGTCACCCCCTTGACATTTTTGAAAATAATCGCAAAGTGAAGCGGTTCTTATGGGGCTATTTCAGATCGTATACGTCAGTACTGCCACAGAAAGTTTTGGCAGGGAAGACTTGCTGACCATGCTCAATGGCAGTGTTGCCCGCAATAAGCGGGCGGGGATCACGGGCCTGCTGCTCTACCGGGACGGGTCTTTCATGCAAGCCATCGAGGGTGAAGAGGCGGCGGTGATCGAACTTTTCTCAAGGATCAACCGCGACCCGCGTCATCACCACGTCATTCCCCTCATCCATGAAGGGATCGGGGAACGGTTTTTCCCGGATACGGCGATGGCTTTCCGCGACCTGCATGCGACCGATCTCCAGGAGTTGCCGGGTTACAGTGAGTTTTTGAACACGCCCTTGAACGGCGATCTGCTGGCGGCGAACATCCCCAAATGCAAGCGCCTGCTGCTGCATTTTAAGCAAAATATCCGTTGAAGATCCCGCCTTACTCGTCCCCGTTATCGCCGTTACTTTTCTTTTCCCAACTGCGGCGCGGTTTTTCCGGCAGGGTGGTGTCCACTTTGGCATAGTAAGTTTCTTCGCCAAAACGGGCATCCACCTCGTGCTGCAGTTTTAGCGAGGGAGTGACCGCGAACCGTTCATTGGCCTCGACAAAAACAAGCTCGCCGCCCGGCTGCATGAAGCAAAGATACAGCGGACATTTACCGGGATGCGCGGCGATGATCTCATGGACGGAGCCCAATTGTTCCGGCTGCAAATGCGCCGCCTTCAACCGGAAATGCACCTGGCGCGTGAATTTTTTGGGCGCATCCTCCAGCGGCAGGATTTCCAGGGGAAAAATTTTCGGGCGCTCATCGCCGGTGTTGACCTCCCCGATGACGAACACAGCCTTGTTCGGCTGCATCAGGCTGCGATATTTCTCGTAGTTCTCGTTCATGCAGAGGATCTGGACCGAGCCTTCCAGGTCTTCAAGCGTGACCATCATGTAGGGTTTGCCGGATTTTTTGGAAACTCCGTTCTGCACGGCGGCGACCAATCCGCCGATGCGGGTCATGCTGCGGTTCGGCAACTCCGCAAGCCCGGCGGTGGTCGCCAGCGCATATTTTTTTAGGATCGGCGCGAACGGCGTCAATGGATGGCCAGTGACATAGAACCCCAGCAACTCTTTTTCATAAGCGAGCAACTCATGCTGCGGCCATTCGGGCAAATGATTGTCTTCCTCAGCTTTGGGCGCGGCCTTTTCTTCGAGCGCTCCGAACAAAGAACTTTGGCCTTTCTGTTTGTCGGACTGGATACCAGATGCGCGGGCCAGCGCCCAGTCGATCTTCGCGAACATCGCCGCTCGCGGCTGTTTCAGGCTGTCGCACGCGCCGCATTTGATGAGCGCTTCGAGGACCTTGCGATTGACCGTGCGGGTTTCCACGCGTTCGCACAGGTCGGAAAGCGAGGTGAACCTGCCTCCGTTATTGCGCGCGCCCAAAATGCTTTGCACGGCGATCTCGCCGACATTTTTGATCGCTGCGAGGCCGAAGCGGATGGCTTTGCCCTCGCCCGCCGGCTCAAAATGGACGCCGCTCTCGTTCACGTCAGGCTGCAGGACTTCGATGCCAAAGGCGCGGGCTTCATCAATATATTTGCTCAGCTTTTCCGTGTCCGCCATGTCGTTGGTCATCATGGCGCAGAAAAATTCGACCGGATAATTCGCCTTCAGGTAGGCCGTCTGGTACGCGACGATGGCATAGGCCGCCGCGTGTGATTTATTGAATCCGTACCCGGCGAATTTCTCGAGCAAGTCGAAGATCTGGTTGGCTTTGGCGGCGGAAATCTTGTTTTTTGAGGCGCAGCCTTTCACGAATTGATCGCGCTGCTTCTGCATCTCCTCGATCTTCTTTTTGCCCATCGCGCGCCGCAACAGGTCCGCGCTGCCGAGCGTGTAGCCGGCCAGGATTTGCGCCGCCTGCATCACCTGCTCCTGGTAGATCAGGATGCCGTAGGTCTCCTTGGCGATGGGTTCGAGCAGGGGATGCTCATATTCGATCTTCACCTCGCCGTGGCGGCGCTTGATGAAATCGGGGATCAGGTCCATCGGGCCGGGGCGATACAAGGCGACAAGCGCCGTGATGTGTTCGATGGAACTGATCTGGAATTTCCGGCACAGATCGCGCATGCCGCCGGATTCCAACTGGAATACGCCCAGGGTTTCGGCGCGGTTCAGGAGGTCGTAAGTTTTTTTGTCATCCAGGGGCAGATGATCGGTGTCCACGTCGATCCCTTTCGTCCGCTTCACCATTTCGCAGGTGTTGCGGATGACCGTCAAAGTTTTCAGCCCGAGAAAATCCATCTTCAGCAGGCCGAGATCGCCGACCGGGTTCATGGAATACTGTGTTACCAGGGTGCCGCTGTCGTCCTGCTTGAGCGGGAGCAGATTCACGAGCGGCTGGTCGCCGATGACCACACCGGCGGCGTGGACACTGGCATTGCGCGTGAGGTCCTCCAGGATCAGCGCCGTATCGATCAATTCGCGCGTGACGTCTTCATTCTCATACGCCTCCTTGAGTTCGGGCGATTGTTTGAGCGCCTTTGCCAGCGTCATCTTCAGGTCGAACGGGATCATCTTCGCCAGCCGGTCGCCGTCGCCATAGCCCAGGCCCATCACGCGCGCGACATCGCGCACCACCGATTTGGCGCCCATCGTGCCGAAGGTGACGATCTGCGCCACGGCATCCTGCCCGTATTTTTTACGGACATACTCGATGACATCGGCGCGGCGGTCGTCGGCAAAATCGATGTCGATATCAGGCGGATTGACGCGTTCAGGATTCAAAAACCGCTCGAACAGCAACCCATAACGGATGGGATCGACGTTCGCGATCTCCAGCAGGTACGTGACCAGCGAACCGGCGGCGCTTCCGCGCGCCACGCAGGAAATTCCGTGTTCGCGGCCGTAACGGACAAAATCGCCGACGATCAGGAAGTAGCTCAAGAACCCGGTCTTCTCAATGACTTTTAGTTCCAGGTCCAGCCGGTCGAGAACATCTTTGACTGCGGCATCGGCATTTTGCTTTTCGGCAAAAGTTGGGAGCCGGTTGGGGTCTTCGACCTTTTCGATGATAAATTTTTCACCCTCCGCACGGGCGTGAAGGCCGTAACGTTTGTGCAAACCCTCGACGATCCATTTGCGCAGATAACCTTCGCGCGTGAAATGCTCCGGCGGATGAAAGACGGGGAAGTGCAGCTTGTTGAATTGGATCTCCAGGTTGCACTTTTCGGCGACTTCGAGCGTGTTCTTGACTGCCTCGGGCGTTTCGGAGAAGCGCGCTTTCATCTCCTCGGCGGTGCGCAGGTAAAACTGCTCTGGCTCGTAATGCATCCGCTTGGTGTCGGCCAATTGCGTTTGCGTGCCGATGCAGATCAAACAATCGTGCGCGTGCGAATCGCCTTTGTTGATATAGTGCACATCGTTCGTCGCGACCAACTTGAGGCCGAAGTCCTTCGCCCACTTCACCAGGTGCTTGTTCACCTTGGCCTGTTCGGCGATGCCGTGATTCTGTAATTCGAGGAAAAAATTGTCCGGGCCGAGCGTTTGCTTGAACCAGTCCACCGTGTCGCGCGCCTTATCCACCTGGTCTTTGAGGATGAGGTCGGGGATCTCGCTGGCGAGGCAACCCGACATGGCGATGAGACCTTCCTTGTGGGCGGCCAGCGTTTCCTTGTCGATGCGCGGTTTGTAATAGTAACCCTGCAGGTGCGCGTCGGTGACGAGCTTGATGAGATTTTTGTAGCCGGTCTCGTCCTTGGCGAGCAGGCCGAGATGGTGATAGACGTCGCGACCGCCGCTGGAGGTTTTTTTATCAAGACGCGAACCCGGCGCCACGTACACCTCGCAGCCGATGATGGGTTTGATCCCGTGTTCGCGCGCAGCTTTGTAAAAATCGATCGCCCCGTAGAGCACGCCGTGGTCGGTCACAGCCAGCGCGGGAAATTTCATGTCCCGCGCCTTCTCCATCAACCGGTCCACGCGGCAGGCGCCATCGAGCAATGAGTACTCGGTGTGCAAATGAAGATGAACAAAGTCCGCATGCGACATGGGAACAATTTAACCTTTCAACGCAGGGACACCAAGAGACAAAGTTTTGGAAAATGTTCACTGGGCATATCTCAATGTGTTGAAGACTGCGAGAGAATGGCAGAAGATGCCGCCCCTGCTTCGGAGCGCGGGTCTATGACCCGCAGCGGCCCCGCGATTCCAAGGTGCTGCGGCTCACAGAGCCGCGCTCCGGGATGCGCCCTTAGTTGCCACAAGGGAACAATTTAACCTTTCAACGCAGGGACACCAAGAGACAAAGTTTTGGAAATTGTTCAAATCCATATTAACCGGCTCCAAGCGTTATTAGGCGCTTGGGTCATGCAAAATCTTGAGCTTGGAATAATCCGTAAAAATGCCATAGGCAAGAACCAAAACCGTGCCGAGAATCTTACCAATCGTCACCAACACAGGCGGCAATACGAACGAAAGTAAAAATGACACAATGAGAACCACGCCAAAAAAACCGCTGACTCGCCGCTCCAAAACAGAAAGCTGCGGTGTTGGAATACGAAGCCGAATGATGATGATAGTGGGAATAATCACGAGGCAGGCAATCGAGTAATAATGCAGCCAAAGTGCCGCCAGAAATGCTGCGAACAGCACCCAAGAAATAACCAGTCGTGCTCTGATAAATTTCATACGCGCTAAAGCGCCTAACATAGTTTTATACCGCATTCTTGCGGTCCATCTCATGTTTCATTCAGGTTGTGTTTCAACTTTTCTTACCTGTTGGCGACGGTTATTCAGTTTTTTACGCAGCTCTTTCTTGGCGGTTTCCCAATCCACGAAAGTTTCCTGCCCGGATTTGATTTTCGCCGCACGATCATTGAGCACCTCTCCATGCCACGCGGGGGATTCCAATTGCGCCTCATGGCGGCTCAAATCGGCCCAGAGCAATTCCATCGCATGCAACTTTTCTGCGACACTCATTTTGTCCAACGGCAACGTGGCTTCCATGCTCGTTTTAATAAGCCTGTTTTCGGATAAATGCAAGCAGCGACGAAAAGAGTTGGCTGAGAGGTTGCCTGCTGGCAAAAACCATTTCACCAATGAAAAATCCGTTGCCCCGCCGCGTCTATGGCTTATGCTCCGATCCAACCACCATGGAAAGGAACATGCTTTTATGCTGATACACCGGGAATTCGCGCTGCTTTTATTGACCGCATTGACGACGGCCACACTTGCCGCGCAGGCACAATCTGATACAAACTCCGTCATGACCTCAGCCGCTATTGAATGGAATTCTGTCGAAGCCAAAACCAACGCGACGGGTTCCAGCCGGAAGTTTTTCGAAGGCCCCACCGCCGACTTCGACAGGTTGGAGTGCCATGCTTCCACCCTCAATCCGGGCGCCAGCAACCACATCATCCTTGAGCGTCCCCATGACGAAGTCATCATCGTGCAGGAAGGCACGATCGAGGCGTATGTGAAAGATAAATGGGTCCGCGTCGGGCCTGGCTCGGTCATTTTTAACGCCGCCAACGTTCCCCAATCGATGCGAAACCCTGGCAATATCCCGGCCATCTATCACGTCATCACGTTCCAGCCCGCGCCGACGCCCATACCGCCATCGGCTGAAAAATAAAATGCTCATGCCCGCCCAAATGACATATACCAAATTTGGTCTGAAACCGTACTTTGACTGGAATTGCCCCCTCACCCTGACCCTCTCCCCCGATGGGAGAGAGGGAAACAATCCAACAGTAAAAAGTGTGATCGCAAGCTGTAAAAGGTATTCCCTTGGCGCACTCATTTTTGTTTTGATGATCACTTCAAACCTTCACGCTGCTCCGGCAGCGCCGAACCACGTCACGGTCGTGCCCAACGAGGCCTCTAATCGCGTGGATGTCTTGGTGGATGGCCAGCCGTTCACCTCCTACATCTGGCCCGACACCTTGAAAGTGCCGACGCTGTTTCCATTGCGCACCGCCAGTGGTACGCTCATCACGCGCGGTTTTCCACTTGAACCGAGGCCGGGCGAGCGGGTGGACCATCCGCATCACGTGGGATTTTGGTTGAATTACGGCAACGTCAACGGCGTGGATTTCTGGAACGATTCATCGGCCTTGCCGCCGGACCAGCAGGCGAAGATGGGCCGGGTCGTGTATCGGCGCATCGTCAAAACGAGCGGCGGTGCCGGCCGGGGCGAGCTGGAAGTGGAAATGGACTGGATGATGCCTAGCAACCAGCCGATTCTTCACGAGACGGCGGATTTTATTTTCCACGCCGGGCCGGGACTGCGCGCGGTGGATCGGATCTCCACGCTTACCGCATTGGACCAACCGGTGGTCTTCAAGGACGATAAGGAAGGGATGCTGGGCCTGCGGGTGCGCCGGGAACTCGAGCAGCCTTCCAATGACGCAGTGACGTTTACCGACGCCAGCGGCCGTCCCACAACGGTGCCGGCCATGGATAATACCGGAGTGACAGGATTATATCGCAGCAGCGAGGGCAAAACCGGGGACGCAGTCTGGGGCACACGCGGGCGCTGGACCCTGTTGACGGGCAAAGTGAAGCAGGAGGGCATCACGCTCGCCATCCTCGATAATCCCCGGAACGTCGGGTTTCCGACCTATTGGCATGCGCGGGGTTATGGCCTCTTCGCCGCCAATCCGCTCGGCCAGGAAATTTTCAGCAATGGGAAGGAGAAATTGAACTTCACCCTCCAGCCCAAACAGTCGGTCACGTTCCGGTATCGCCTGCTCATTCTCGACAGCGCCGCCACGCCTGACCAGGTGGAGGCGCAATACCACCAGTTTGTGGACGAAGTGAAATAGGGGCATTCGCGAGTATTCGATTTGACAGCGGGGAAAATGTTCGCAGAATGTAATGCCGCTTTGTTGCCAGAGTAGCTCAGGGGTAGAGCAGAGGACTCATAAGCCTTTGGTCGCAGGTTCAATTCCTGCCTCTGGCACCATTTCGTAAAAAACCGCTGTTTCTTGCGGTTCCCCGCAGAAAGCAGGATTGTTAGCAAGCCACTGTCAGCGGATTTGTCAGCAGAAACTGATTTTACCCGCACAGGCATTACAATTCGTGCATATAACGCGGATGGTGGCCACTGCTCGCTAACGGAAATTCACAAGTTTTCCCCTATGCTTATTCATAACAAAAATTATGAAAAATGCGTACAGACCTGACTGTCTGGTCAACGTTTGACAGTGCACCGGTGGGCGTGCGGTATTTGCTTCCGTCCGAATCGTGATAAAAATCTGGATAACCTCTTGTTGACAGGTAGGAAAGGAGGAAATAGGGTCGTTTTAACAAAAAAAGATATACCGCATTTTGCGGCATACCTATTGTTAGGCCGATTGACATATTTTAACCACAAACCAAAATACACACATGAAAACACCAATCGCAGTTACATTGATTATCGTGGGAGGATTGCTGGTGATGACACCGGCACTCTCGGATTATTTTTACCAACGGAACGTCGTCGCTTTGATGTCTCATCCCGGCATTACAAGCGTGAACCTCGACGGAAAGATGGGCGACCTTTACCGGATTGGCTGCTGGCTGACCGGCAGCGTCATGGTTGGCATCGCAGTTCTTTGCTCGCTTTTTGTCAGGCACGAGTCAGCAGAGCATAAGAGTTTGGTGGCAACGCAGGCGGCCTAACCCCGCGCGAGCCTGTGTGAAAACTCCGGGCGGGATTGAGGGTTGAAGCATCCCATTGGAAAAACGTTTTGCGGTGCGAAAGTATTCTTCTTCCGTTTGAAGGTTCCTCTCCCGGTGTGTTACCGCTCCGCTCAGAACCCAT
>DASXDM010000039.1:0-68517 GCA_036490655.1 Verrucomicrobiia bacterium
CGCTGGCAAGCCAGTGGTTGAGCGCTTCGCGCTTGAAGGTTTCGTCGAATTTACGACGGGTTTTGACAGTGGTTTCTTTGATGGTGCTAATCATATACGGCTCTCCCACTTCTCTGTCCATCAATTCGAAGCAACCTCAAATTTAACATGGCAGGGGGAGAGGATTCGTCTTATTTTGTGGGTTGCCGGCCAATGCCGGTGGTGATTACAAATAATAGCACATGAAAAATCTTCTTTGGATTGTTTTAGGATGTATCGCGAGCACGGTTTGCTTTTGTGGCTGCGGGAAAAGTTCTTCGCCGGCTTTGTCTGAAAACTCCGCCACAAACTATCCGTTGCCGGAACCGCCAGTAGTGGATAATTGCCGTCCGGGGATTCCCGGCGGTCGATTTGTTATAGCTGATTTCGGTGACCCAAAAACCTTCAACCCCATCACGGCCAATGAGGTATCGTCTGAAGCGATTTACCAGCATCTTTTTGCCAGTTTGTTGGGATTTGACGTCCCATCCCAGGAAGTTGAACCTGGACTGGCCGATTGGTGGACCAACTCGCCGGATGGCAGGACATGGACGTTTCATCTCAGAAAAAATCTCCACTGGAGCGACGGCGCGCCACTAACAGCCGACGACGTGGTGTTTACCTGTAATGATCTGATCTATAACACCAACTTTAATCCAGTTATTGCCGACCTGTTGCGGGTGGATGGTAAAGATTTTATTGTGACGAAAATCGATGATTTAACTGTTCAAGTGGTGACGCCAGACGTTTTCGCGCCATTTCCTGAGGCGTTCGGCGCCGGCGTTCCCATCATGCCGAAACACATTTTGGAAAAAACAGTCAAGGATAACAGCTTTACTTCTGCCTATGGCGTGAACTGGAAACCTGAGGATATTGTCGGAAGCGGGCCCTTTCGCGTCAAAGATTTCAAGCCTGCGCAATACACGTTGCTTGAACGCAACCCTTATTTTTTTGAAGTGGATAGCAACGGTCAACGCTTGCCCTATTTTGACAATATTGTCTTCACCGTCGTGCCGGATCGAAATGCCATCTCGCTGCGGTTTTTCAGCGGTGAATGCGATGTGAATGATTTCATCTTTCCCCATGAATATGGTCATTATAAAACAGAATCGGATTCGGGAAAATTTCACCTGCTTGAGCCCGGCGTGGGACTGGAGACGGATTTCCTCTGGTTCAATGAAAACACAAACATCAACCCTCATACCGGAAAACCCTACGTTGACCCCGTCAAATTGAAATGGTTCCGGAATACAAAATTTCGGCAAGCTGTGTCCTATGCGTTAGAACGGGATGCCATCATCAAGACGGTATATTCCGGGCGCGCGATTCCCAATTACGGCTTTGTGACCCAGGGCAATAAAAAATGGTATGATCCGAATGTCAAAACATACCCGCATGACCTGGATAAAGCGCGGGAGTTACTAAAAGAAATCGGATTCGTGAACCATAATAGTGACGGCACTCTGGAAGATGCCGACGGTAACCCGATTGAATTCGTATTTAATACTGATACGGACAATGACGCGCGAATGAAAGCGGCAATCCTTATCCTGGCTGATTTACAGCAACTGGGTTTCAAAGTCATTTTCCAACCCCTGGACTTTAACACGCAAATCAACAAATTGGATAATACTTACGATTACGACTGTGTTTTGATGGGGCTTGGCAGTGGTGGCACCGATCCCAGTAGTGACATGAATGTTTTCCAATCCACTGGATTCACACACTTATGGTTTCCGCGCGAAAATGCGCCTTCCACCCCCTGGGAGGCTCGCATTGACTTTCTGATGAATGCGCAGAATCGAACGCTGGATTTTAATGAACGAAAAAAAGATTTTGATGAAGTTCAAGAAATACTCGCGGAGCAACAACCCGCTATTTTTACGGTCGTTCCAATGTACTATGCGGCCATCCGTTCGGATGTCGGGAACGCCCGCGCAACCGCTTTGAGTTATTATCGTGTCACCTGGAACGCCGAAGAATTATATTTTACCAATGGGCCCGCAGGGCCTCAGTGAGCGTGAATTTGGTGGCTTCAACGCTGCCTAACACTTTAACATTTCGCCAACAACCATATCATTATGCCCTTACTTGAAGGAAAAACTGGAATCGTCTTCGGCGTCGCCAACAAACGCTCCATTGCCTGGGCCATCGCGCAGGCGTGGGTGCGCGAAGGGGCCAAACTGGCCTTTACCTACCAGGGTGAACGGCTTAAGGATAACGTCGCTGAACTGGCCGGGACCTTCGGCGCCGATACGCTCATCCTGCCCTGTGATGTCACCAAAGATGAGGACATCGCCGGCGTCTTCAAAACGGCCGGTGAAAAGTTCGGCAAGCTGAATTTGCTCCTGCATTCCGTGGCCTACGCGCCGAAGGACGCGCTGGAAGGGGAATTTGTGAACACGAGCCGCGAAGCCTTTCGCGTGGCGCATGATGTGAGCGCCTATTCGCTGGTGGCGCTGGCGCGCGCCGCCGCGCCGCTGATGACCGAGGGCGGCAGCATCGTGGCGATGAGCTATTACGGCGCGGAAAAGGTGGTGCCGCATTACAACGTCATGGGCGTGGCCAAGGCCGCGCTCGAAGCCAGCACGCGCTATCTGGCCTATGATCTGGGTCCGCGCAAGATCCGCGTCAATTGCATCAGCGCCGGCCCGGTGAATACGCTGGCGGCGCGCGGCATCGCGGGTTTCCAGGAAATGTTGAAACATTACGAGGCGCACGCGCCGTTGAAACGGAATGTATTGCCCGAAGAACTGGGCGCGACCGGCACGTTTTTGGCGAGCGACGGCGCGGCCGCGATCACCGGCCAGGTCCTTTACGTCGATTCCGGTTATCAGATCATGGGGATGTGAAATAGAATGATTGAGTCCGTCACGGAAATTTAATTGGCAAGGGCATCACCGCAATCGCCGGATCCAGTAATCAGGTCTTCGGCTCAAATGCGCGATAGCGACGATCCAAAAGCGGTCCAACTGTTTCAAATAGACAATTCTGAAGGGAAATCTTTTTATTTTCCAACTGCGGGTTCCCAGCCTGCTCAAACGGCCAAGCTCAGGTTGTTTCTGAATTTCCAGCAGAGTGGCTTCCATAATGGAAAGAAAGGCTTCTCCCAGAAGCGGATTCCGCCGCTCATAGAATTGCGCGGAGTTAATCAACTCACTTGCGGCCAGCCGATGATAGACGACGGGCTTCATTTAGCGCACGGCGGGCATTCTTCATTACCCGGCCGGCGGGTATGCCTTTCTCGGCTCCGGACTCGATTTCCGTGACTCGCCGCTCAATCTCGTCGTCCCAGGCCATCCCGATTTCCGGGGTCGAATAAGCATCAATGCTCTCAATAATTTTTTCCGCCAACCGCACGCGGGAACGCGGAGATAACTCGAGAACTTCTTTTTCCAACACACGCAGTGTCATCGTTTCCTACAATGCCATTCGATTTCATTTGAATCAAGCATGGATGCCTGATGATTTTATTCCGGCCTCTTCATCTCAAACCGGTCGCGTGTGCGGCAATACCAATGCGGGGACGACATGCGGCCGATCATGGAAAGTTTTTCAGTGCGCACCCTCTTCGTCTCCGCGTCAAATAATTCCTCGCGCACATGAAGCCGTTTGATCACGCCGATGACGAGTCGATTGCCGCCGATCTGCAGCGTTCCCCATTCGACGCATTCCAGATTGGCGGGCGCCTCGGCGATCCGCGGCGGCTTGACCAACGACGATGGCACCGCCGTCAATTTGGCGCGCACCAGTTCGTTCTCGCCATAGGGCAGGGAAGCGGCGCATTGGTTCATCGCTTCGGCGATCGATTCATCCACGAGGTTGACGACAAATTCATGCGTGGCGCGAATGTTTAAGGCCGTGTCCTTGGGGACGCCATTATCGCGATCGGCGGGCGCAAATGCACAGATCGGCGGGTTCGCGCCAAGAACATTGAAGAAACTGAAAGGCGCGGCATTGATCTTTCCCTCCGGACTGAGCGTGGTCACCAACGCGATTGGTCGCGGCACGACAAGGCTGACGAGCAGAGGATAGGCGCGGTCGGCAAATTCATTTTCGAGGTCAAGTTCCACCATAGCGCGAAGTTAAGGCAACTTTTCCAACCGCGCAACAAATGCCCCATCCACCGTATCGGCAAAGGGCAGCAATTCCTTCTGTAATGCCAATTTGAAATCGTTGTGGCTGCCCAGGAATTCCTTCATCACTTCAGAATTTTCCTCCGGCTCCAGACTGCACGTGCTGTAAACCAAAGTACCGCCCGGGTTCAATCTTGTTGCGGCAAACGCCAATAATTTCAACTGTTCCTGTCGCAGCCGCGAAATTTCTTCCGTCGAAATCCGCCAGCGCAGGTCCACCCGGCGGCGCATCACGCCGGAATTGGAGCAAGGGGCATCGATCAAAATTTTATCGAATTTGGCGGCCTGAGACTTGAGCTTCGAGTTTTGGATCATTTCAGCGCAAGTGACGCCGAGGCGCCGGCAATTTTCCCCGATCAATTGCAAGCGGTCTTCAAAAACATCGGAGGCAAAGATTTTGCATTCATTGCGCGACAGTTGTGCCAGGAAGGTGGTTTTGCCGCCGGGCGCCGCGCACAGGTCCAGGATCACTTCTCCCGCTTTTGGCGCGAGCACCAGCGGCGCCAGCAGGGTGCCTGGGTCCTGGACGTAAAACCAGCCATCCATAAAACTCTTGAGAGAGGCGAGCGAGGGGTGCGCTTTCAATTCAAAGACCAGGTTTTCATCGAGCCAGTCGCGCCGGACGAAATCATATTCCACGCCTTCTTCCCGCCATGTCTCCAGCAGTTTGCCGGCATCCATTTTCAGGGAGTTCACCCGCGCATAGATTTTCGGCGGCAGATTATTCCATTCGAGCAGTTGCCGCGTTTTCTCTTCGCCAAAATTTCCCCGCCATTTTTCCACGAGCCATTTCGGATGCGAGAATCCGAGCGCAGGGTCTGAAGTTTTTAAGGCGGCGAGGATTTTTTTGGTTTCATCAAATTCGCGCAAATAATTGCGCAGGATGGCATTCACAAATCCCGCTTGCGGGCCGAAGCCGAGGTGTTTGGCCACTTCGACAGTTTCGTGGACGGCGGCGTGGGCGGGGATCCGGTCGAGCCAGAAAATCTGGTAAAGGCCCAGGCGCAACAGGTTTTGCAAGCCGGTTTTTTGCCCGGGGCGGTTGGACTTGCGTTGGATGAGCCAGTCGAGGGTGGCCTGCCAGCGCACGGAGCCATAAACGATCTCCTGGCAGAGTCCACGGTCGGGAGCGGACAATCTGGTATTGGCCAATTCACGCTCCAGGAGGGTTTCAACGAACAGGTCGTGGGCGCGGCGGTTCAGAATTTGCACCGCGATTTGTCTTGGATTTTGGTCGTTCACCAATTTTAATATGACATTCGGCTATTGGGACGCGAGTCTAAAAATTTATGAAAGAAGAATTCGAAAAACTGGCGGCAGCAGGAAAGATTGAAGGCCGCCATGTCGATGCCCTGGTGAAACTCACCGAGGGCGGCTGCTGCCAGCACCGGAGTTGGGGATTTGGAAAGATCAAAGCGGTGGACACTGTGTTCGCCCGCTTCACCATCGATTTTCCCGGAAGACCCGGCCACACGATGGACCTGTCGTTTGCCGCTGAAAATCTCAAGCCCATCCCCAAAGACCATATTCTCGCGCGAAAAGCCAATGATCTGGACGGGGTGCGCTCGATGGCGGCGCATCATCTCGACCTCATCAAGCTGGTCTTGAATAGTTTTGGTGGCCGCGCCACGGTGGACCAGATCCAGCACGCGCTGGTGCCCGAGGTCATCAATGATGATTGGAAGAAGTGGTGGGACACTGCGCGGCGCGAGATGAAAAAGGACGGCCATTTCATCGTCCCGGTCAAAAAGACCGACCCCGTCGTTTTCCAACAACAGGAAACCACCCTCCAGGACCGTTCCCTGGCGGATTTTCGCAAGGCCAAGGGCCTGAAGGCGCGCGTGGCCGTGGTCAGCGAAATCCTCAAGGCCGTCACCGACCTGGCCGACAAGACAGCGGCTGCCAACGAAATCATCGCCGCCTTGAATGTCGACATCGCGACGCATCAACGCACACAGCCGCCGGTCGCCCTGGAAGCGGTCTTTATCCGGGATGAATTGCGCCATGCCGCCGGGGTGCCACCCATTGCCGGCGAAATCTCCGACACGCAGATTTGGATGCAGGACGGAGTCAAATTGGGCGCGCTGCTCGATGGGCTTCCCGCCGCCAAACATCATCGGGCGCTCGAATCTTTTAAACAGGCGAATCCCAACTGGCAGGAAGTCTTGCGCGTTACGCTGAACCAGGTTTCGGCCAAATTGGCCAAGGAAATCGCCGCGTTACTGGTCCGCGAAGGCAAACTGGAACTGCTCAAGGAAACGCTCGCCAAGCACATCAACCAGCATACCGCCAGCACCGAATTGCTCCTCTGGTTCGCCCGCGAACGCAATGAAGACTTTGTGGACATCCTCGGCCCGGAAGTGTTCCGCGCCATGCTGACCTCCATGGAACGCGACCAGTTCAATGAAAAGCGCTCGAACCGCCTGCGTGATTTCATCATGGAAGACCTGGAATTGATCGGCGAATTGACCGCCAGCGCGGACATCGAAGTCATCAAAGACCTGACGCGCGCCCTGCAACTTTCCACCGTGTTCGACGACATGGATAAGCGTTCGCTCCTGGCCCGGTTGGTCAAGGCGCATCCGTCCATCCAATCCCTCATCACCGGCGAGCAGACCAAGCAGGACACGTCGCTGATCGTCTCCTGGGAAAGTCTCGAACGCCGTCGCAACGAATATCAGGACCTGGTGCAGAAGCAGATCCCGGCCAATTCCAAGGAGATCGCGATCGCGCGCAGCTACGGCGATTTACGCGAAAATCACGAATACAAAGCCGCCAAGGAGATGCAGAAAGTCCTCATGCGCCGCAAAGACGAGTTGGAATCCCAACTCACCCGCGCCCGCGGCACGGATTATTCCAATGCCAAGACCGACGCCGTGAACATCGGTACCGTGGTCCAGGTGACGGACTTGGACGCCAACCGGCTGGACACGTACACCATTCTCGGCGCCTGGGATTCCGATCCGGACAAAGGCATCATCAGCTATCTCACGCCAATCGGGCAGTCCTTGCTCAACCGTAAACCGGGCGATGAGATCGAATTTGAACTGCACGGCGCCAAGCACCGCCATCGCATCGAGAAGATTGAAGCGGCGAAGATCGAGGCCGCTAAAATAGAAACGGCTGCGCCGGAAACCGTTCCGGCACAGCCGTAGAGTGAGACCCGCTTACGCCTTTCCGCCGAAGGTGACGTAATCGTCCAGGTCGAGAAAATCGAACCAGGTGGTGATGTCCTCGCGTTTCGGTCCAGCGGCTTTATGCATGCTGTTGAAATATTCACGTGATTCCACGTCGCTCGGCGCGCGTTTTTCAGCGCACATCGACCAAAGGCAGATTTCCTCTTCAGATCGTTTGTTTTTCGCATTGGCCGCGATCCATTCCAGGATTTCGCCGTCGCCTTTGCCTGTGGCCAGTTCCTTTTTCAAGGCTTCCGCGTCGACGCCGGCAAATTCCAGGAATCGCTTGTCGAGCGGGCAATCATAATGATATTCGCCATGCTTGCCGGTGAGGGCCGCGCGGCCTTTGTCGATACAACGGGCCAGGATCACGTATCCGCCCAACCGTACGCGCGGGCTGCGCGGGGGAAACTTCGTCAAATCAGGGGTGTTCAATGACATAATTTTTCTTTCAACTTTGGGGTGATTACTAATGTTTTTTCCAGAGAACTAAATTGCCTCAAAAAAGGCGGATTGCAAGTGCAACCGGCGCAGGGCAGGCATCCTGCCAGTCGGATTGCGCCTATCTTGCGCACGATTGGATTGGACTCAGTCGCACGGTTGGAAGCCGCGTGTACCGGTACGCTGGAAGCATACCCTACCTCCCGCGGTGCGACTTGGCGATTTGCTGTTGACAGATGAGCGTCTTCTGGGAGTCTGGCTGTACCGAGCCGCTGGATTTGATCCTTTAATTCAAACAATTTTATGAAACGCATATTACAACTGGCAGCCATCCTGGTGCTGCTCGTAGCTCTTAACAAACACGCCTCAACCGCTTTCGCTCAGGGCACGACAGCCTTCACCTATCAGGGACAACTCCATGACACTGGTACGAATGCCAACGGCACATACACGATGATTTTTTCGCTTTATACTGCTTCCAGCGGAGGCACGCAGCTTGGCAGCACTCTCACGACGAGTTCGACTTTGGTCAACGGCCTTTTCACCGTGAATCTGGATTTTGGGAACGTCTTCAACGGCAGCGCCTGCTATTTGGACATCACCGTGACCAACGGCGGCATGACCCAGGAGCTCTCCCCGCGTGTGCAAGTGTTGCCCTCGCCTTATGCGCTTTATTCCAGCAGTGCCGCCGGCCTTTCCAGTGGAACTTGGAGCCTGGGAGTTGGCACTTATGATGATGTCACCGATATCTTTGGAATTTTTAACAATGGTTCGTTAGTCATGGGACTGACACCTTCCAATGGTGATTTTTCTACCGGCTTAAGCATTCCGAAAATAGAGACATTTGATTCGTCTGGGACTTTCGATGTTCCGCCCGGCGAGGGAAGAATCATGGTCGAAGTCTGGGGCGGTGGCGGCGGCGGCGGCGGCGGCGGTAACGGTGGAACTTACTCTGAGATGACTTATTCTGGTGGACCCGGTGGTGGCGGTGGTGGCGGTGGTTACGGGAAGGATGCCATTTCTGTTACCCCGGGAAGCAGCCTGACGGTAACAATTGGAGCCGGTGGAACCGCTGGTGGGATTGGAAGTGCTGGATCTGGTGGCGGAACGACCAGTGTCTCAGACATCTCCGGCGTGTTGATTAGTGCCACCGGCGGTAACGGCGGCGCCGCTGGTGGGAACAGTTCATCTGGTGGCAATGGCAGCGCTGGGAATGGTGGAAATCCTGGAACCAGCACGGCATCTCTGTCAATCAATGGAGTTCAGGGTGGCGGTGGGCCAAACACTGCTGTGACAGCCTCAGGAGGATCTGGTGCCTTGGGCGGGGCTGGTGGTGTTGGAGGCGCCTATGGCAGCTTTCCCGGTGCTTTTGGGACTGGACAAGCTCCGGGTGGCGGCGGCGCCTCCGGGGCAGGTCAATACGGAGCAGCCGGTACCGCTGGCAACAGCGGCGCCAGCGGCATGGTTGTCATTTATTACTGATGCCAGCAGCAAACCAACTAAGTTCTCTATGAAATTTTTCCTCTACTTGCTGTTGGTTTCCAGCACCGCTTTTGCCCAAAGTAGCGCCCGCTTCACCATCACCCGCACCGTGATGGCAGATGGCGGGGCCACCGTGAGTTCCAGCAGCCGTTTCTCATTGGCCAGTACCGTCGGCCAGCCGCTGGCCGCAGTGCCCGCCAGCGCGCGGTTTTCCATCCAGGGAGGCTTTTGGATCCGGCCCGCGCCTATCATTTTTGCACCAACTCAAATCGGGACCAATTTCGTGGCCTCCATTCAAACCGAGTTGGGGCAGACCTACACAGTGCAATACGCTAATTCTCTTTCCGCGCTGAATTGGCAAACAGTGACCACGGTTAAAGGCAACGGCGGGGTGATGACCGTGACGAATTCCGCCTCAGGCTCTTCACAGCAATTTTTCCGGCTGGTTGAGCAGTAGCCACTCTGCAAAAACCGGCACACTGTTAAGCCTGTCAATTCAACTGCGGCGGGCGCGGCGCGAAGGTTTCGAGCGAAATGCCGTTCACCGTCGCGGAACCCGCATACACAGTGAAATAGAAATACTTCGAGACCGCGTCATAATCCGGCAACAACGAGAAATCCACGGAGTCACGGAATGCCTGCGGCAGGAAAAGCATCGGGTTCATGGCCCCCACGCCATTCAAGGACTGGCCGTTCAAAGTCTTGAAGAAGCTGCGCAAAAGTTCACGTTGATTCTGGTAACCGAACAACCCATTGCCGGTGCCGCCCACATGCTGGGCCGCATCGATCAATCCGGGAAACCCGCTTAAGGGCTTGGGCGGATTGGCCTCGCTGCGCAGATAGCTCTCCAGCATGGAAACATCCGGCGTCAACGCCACATAACCTTCGCTGGTGGCGCAATACATGTATCGTGGCGTCGATGGCGCCCCCGGCATGCGCCCGCCGGGCAGGGGAAGGGAATAAATTTTATGCCCCTGAAAATCGCGCGGCGCGGGCGCTTTTTGCTCGGATGGTGTCAATGACATCAGCGTCGCCACGGCTGCGACCGCCCGGTCGCTATTGTGTACGCCGATCAAAAAAAGCGACGGCGCGCCCGCGGGATCGGCTGACGCGCTGCCCGGGGCTTTTTCATAACGGATAAAATCATCGCCCAGGTTCTCAAAAAGATTTTTGCGGATATCGAAGCCGGGGTCCTTTTGCTGCGCGTTCGCATTGGCCATGTCGATGGCGGCGTTCAGCCCGATCAAGGCCGTCGGTGACATGCTTTTAAGCATGTCCTGCAATGTCTGCCAGGCCTGTTGCCCGTCGATACGGGCGCGAAAGAACTTCGTCGCCTCCAGGGGAACAAATACCGGGGGCGAGGCGGATTCTGGTACCGGCGCGAACATTTTCAGGATGCCGTGCCGGCCTGATGCGGGAACCGAGATGAAAAAGTTGGCCTGCGCGCCTTCATGCGTTTCGAAATAGGAAAAGCTGACGCTTTTCACCGTGGCCAGGCCCATGGCGTTGATGATGCTGTTCGGATCCATCTGGGGAATGATGGTGGGCGCCTCCGGATTATCTTGCGGCGGGGGGACCGCGGCCATGATCCCAAAAAACTCCCTGGCATCGAACCAGCCGTAATACAATGGCGAGCCATGAAACTGCGCCTGCTGGTCGGCATTAAAAGCGGAATCGTCGCTTAACGCAGGCATTTCGCTGCCCGTCAGATGGGCCACGATCGGATCCACCGCTTCCACGGAATTTCCGATGATCAAGAGCGAATCAAATTGTCCCACGACCAGCTCACGCGGTTTTTCCTGGGCCGGCTTCTTGCCGAGCTCCTGCGTTTGCGGGCGCGGACGGAAAATGTTCGTGAGCGCGTCCGGGACATCATTACTCGAGACCATGACCACGGAGAAAGGAATCCCGCGGATGGCCTGGGTACGAAGGGTTTTGCCGCTGTCCGTCCACTTTTTTTGCAGGGTGGCGAGGTTGGTGGCCAGCAGATTCTTTTTTTCCTTCGCATCCAGCAGGAAAACCATTCCCGGCGAATGGTCATCCTTGCCGTTCCAACCGTTTCGGGTGATGGCGAACGTCAATTGTCCCTGGGGCAAATCCTCAAAATCCTCGAGCTTGATCCCTAAATCGGCTTCCAGCGGGCCGATCAATGAATTATTCAGGCTCCTGGTGAATTTGTCGTGAAACGGTTTCATGGCCGGATCGTTCCAAAAGAGCCATTGCGGCGATTGCCGCGCATCGGCCCGCACCGCTGAAAAATCCGGAGCGGTCATGACGAATAACGTGTCTGCCGGCAAGAGATTCTCCGCCGGCGGGATCGCGGCGCGGGTGCTGGCCAGGGGGAAAAATAATGACGCCAGGACAATTCCAGTGGCGTACCGGACGAACTTTCGGATGATCATGATCGTTGTTCTGATGGGCTATTTCGCCGCGGGATGATGCACCGTCGGGGCCGGCGGATCCAGATAGCGGTACGGATTATTCGGATTATCCGTGGAATAGGCAAAAGCATCGCGATGATCCAGGAAGTTTTTGACCAATTCGACCGGGATGGCGAAGCCGAGGCCTTCGCCGAAAGTGATCTTCATGTTGGTCACCCCCACGACCTGGCCGGCCAGGTTGAACAACGGGCCGCCGCTGTTGCCGGGATTGATCTGCGCGGTCGTCTGCAAATACAGTTCGCCTTCCAGTTCGCGCGTTTTTGTGCTGATGATCCCCTGGGTCACCGTGCGCTCCAACCCCATCGGGCTGCCGATGGCGAAGA
The DNA here is from genome assembly GCA_036490655.1 of Verrucomicrobiia bacterium. Taxonomy (GTDB): domain Bacteria; phylum Verrucomicrobiota; class Verrucomicrobiia; order Limisphaerales; family UBA11358; genus UBA11358. The sequence continues at coordinate 12,018 of DASXDM010000039.1, forward strand.
CGGAATCGCCGACGCTCAAGGCATCCGCGTTGCCGAGCGAAACGTATTTGAATTTCGGGGCGTTTTTGTCCTCGATATGGAGCAGGGCGAGATCGTGAAATTTATTGATGGCGATGATGCGCACCTGCTTATACGTGTTACGTTCCAACTGGCCGTCGACCTGGCTGTAAACTTCCACGGAGATCTCCGTCTCGCCCTCGATGACATGGAAATTGGTGATGAGATATCCGTCGGCATTGATGAAAAATCCCGAACCCAGGCCTTCCGGCGTGCTGACCTGCACCACGGCCTGCCCAAGTTTTTTGACCAGGTCGGGCACCATGGCTGAGGGAGCATTCAACAGGCCCGCTGTGTAAAATTCAGGAGAGAGAGCGGTCAGGATGGGGCTGTCCGCGGAATTTTTCACCATGACTTCTCCGGAACGCGAAATTTTCGTGACCGCGCTTTTGGGGATGATCAGGACGGTATAGCCGACGTCGATGACGATCGAATCAGGCTTTTCTGCCAGGATTTTTCCGGTCACCGCAGCCTCGTCCTGCAACTGGATCGTATCGGCGCACGCAAATTGGAGTGCCAGCACGATCGCCGCCGACAAAATCAAATATTTCTTTAACGACATTATCAGATAATAAGGGACTTGATGGGTTTTGACAAGCGAACGGTCGATTCATCTCAAAGAAAGCCTGTTTCTTTAAATTGATTGGGTTTTAACGGGATCCATTGAATCCGGTTCGTGTTTTGAAACCGGCATAGCCTTCCGCAGCAAAAATGGACGATCGCCAACAGTTTTTATTTCAAAGGCGAAATCGAAATTTCAAGGTCCAGGAGGGGTCCGGCAAAGACCGAAAATAGCTATTGCCACTTGCCTCTTATCTGATATTTTAAACGTCCCTTTTGCCGAAATCGGCAGAGGGCAAACGGCCTTAAATTTTACGCCCGGGTGGGTGTGAAGTGGCCATAACAACATCAAACATTAATCCCGTGTTCCGCGGGATGTGCGCAAACAGCGCATTTTAACCAAAGGAAATATGTTAAGTATCGGCGTAAAAGAATTATTGGATTCAGGCGTCCATTTTGGACACCAGACGAAGCGTTGGAACCCCAAGATGAAGCCTTTCATCTTCGACGCGCGCAACGGCATCCACATCATCGACCTCTCCAAAACCCTCTCGCAGCTCGAAGCGGCGTGTGATTTTTTGGGCGTGACCGTTCGCAAGGGCGGAAAAGTCATTTTCGTGGGCACCAAAAAGCAGGCGCAGCAATGCGTCAAAGACACCGCCAAGGAATGCGGACAATTTTATGTCACCGAACGCTGGCTCGGCGGCACGTTGACGAATTACAGCACGATCAAGACCTCCAACAAACGCCTCAAAGAGATCGAGAAGATGGCTGAAGACGGATCGCTGTCCCAATACGGCAAACAGGAACAGGCGGTCATCCGCCGCGAAGAGGCCCGCCTGCACAAATATTTTGACGGCATCCGCGCCATGGACAAAATCCCGGCGGCGATGTTCGTGGTGGACATCAAGCGCGAGCACAACGCCGTGGCCGAAGCGCGCAAATTGAAGATCCCCATCGTGGCGCTCGTGGATACGAATTGCGATCCCGACCTGGTGGATTATCCCGTGGCCGCCAATGACGACGCCATCCGTTCCGTGCGCATGATCATGGCCACAGTGGGCCAAACCATCACCCAGGCCGGCGCGGAATTTGAATCGAAGCGCGCGCGCGTGCCCGATGCGCCGGCGGAAGGGCAGGCGGAAGAACAAAAATTTGACTCGGCGGAAGCGGTGGAAATCGCCGCGGGCGACGATCCGTCCACCCCGGAAAACTCCCCGGTAAATTCCTGAAGCGGCGTGTTGCCCGGCTTAACGGCGACCCCCATTCAACAAATTTTAAATCGATAATTTTTTATGGCTGAAATCACTGCGGCATTAGTTGGCAAGCTGCGCGAAATGACCGGCGCAGGCATGATGGATTGTAAAAAGGCGCTCACCGAAGCCGGTGGCGACCTGGACAAGGCTGTGGATATCCTGCGCAAGAAGGGCGCGGCAACAGCGTCTGTAAAGGCTGCCCGCGTGGCCAAAGACGGCGCCATCGCGCAATACATCGCGCCGGACGGCAGGCTTGGCGTGCTCGTGGAAGTCAATAGCGAGACGGACTTCGTCGCGCGCAATGAGATTTTCCGCGCTTTTTCCGATGAAGTGGCCAGGCGTTATGCGACCGAAGCGAATCCTGACCTGGAGAGCGAACGCCAGGCGATGGTCGCCAAGATCCGCGAGAATATCAAAATCGCGCGTCATTCGAAAATGGAAGTCAGCGGCAACGGCATGATCGCCGGCTACATCCATACCGGCGCAAAGGTCGGCGTATTGGTCGAAGTTGGCGCCGGCAAAAGCGAGACTGTCTCGACCGAGGAATTCAAGCAGCTCGTCAAAGATATCACCCTGCAGATCGCGGCGGGCCATCCGCATGCCGTTTCACGCGAGCAAGTGCCTGCCGAGGTGATCGCAAAAGAACGCGAGATCGCCGCGCAATCCGACCGGCTCAAGGGCAAGCCCGCGCAGGCCATGGAGAAAATTCTCCAGGGCGTCCTGGATAAATTTTATCAAACCTATTGCCTGGTGGACCAGGGCTTCGTGAAACGCAATTCCGAGGTCAGCGTCAAAGAACATGTCGCCCAGACCGCCAAACAATTGGGCGATGAGATCACCATCCGGCGGTTTGTCCGGTTCCAGGTCGGCGAAAACGAATAAAGTTCGTCTCGTCATCCCGATTCTTACAGGCGTCCAGCGATGGACGCCTTTTTTGTTCCGCAACAACTTTGATTTCAGCGAAAGACAGGCTAGACTTTTGATGTGAGTGTTGGACCACAATCACCCATGCGCGAAGTGCTGGAGGCTTTTCCCGGCGCCCAGCGCGCCTTGTTCCGCCGTTATCATATCGGCGGATGCAGCAGTTGCGGTTTTAGCCCGGAGGAGACGCTGGCCCAGGTTTGCGCGCGGAATGGCAGCCTGAGCGTGCCTGAAGTGCTTTCGCATATCCAAACCAGCCATGAGCAGGATGTGAAAGTGTTGATTTCACCGAAGGAACTTGCCGAACTTTTGCAACGCAACAAATCGGTGAAGCTCGTGGATGTGCGCTCACGCGAGGAGTTTGAAGCGGTCCACATCGAGAGTTCCATTTTATTGTCCCAGCCCGTGATGCAGCAACTCATGGCCAGTGGCTCAAATACAGATGCCATTGTCGTGGTGGATCACGCCGGCAAGAACGGCATGGATGCGGCAGCGTATTTCATGGGACACGGCCTGCAAAATGTGCGCTGTCTGCACGGTGGTATTGACGCATGGGCTCAGGAAGTGGATGGCAAAATGCGGCGGTACAAATTGGGTTGAAGTTGCCAGTCGGGCGAATAGACTCAAATCAGAATCCGCCGCCCGCGGCAATAACCGGCAAAATTTCAGAATGTGCATATGAAAAATTTCTTTTTTCTTTTGTTTGCCCTGGCTTTGGCAGCTTTATCGTCCGGTTGCGCGTCAACTGCGCCGACGGGCATTTTGGTCACGGCGCAACGTGATCCCAGCTTTTCGCCCCTGCGGACGGACAAAATTTGCCTGGCGCAGCAACCTAACCCAAACGCGGAAGATGCCGCGCTCACTTCAGCCTTGATGACAGAATTGACGAATGAAAATTTCAATATCGTGACCAATATTGACTCCGATTATACGCTGGCCTGTGTGATCGAAGATGATTCGACAACGGAATCAGTGCCGCGGGCAATACATCCTTACACGCAATCGAACGCACAATGGGTGCAACCCGAAATGCCCGTGGCGGGTTCTTCTACGGGACGCTATTTAGATCGTGAAGACCAGGAAGATGTCGGAGAACCCGGTCTCCAAACTCAGATCGTCCAGGCCGAGTATGTTCATCCCGAGCAGGGTATTCGCATCTATTTGTATGCAAATCCCAAAAGACATCCGGGATTACAGATTGCATGGCAGGGCTGCATCGAGGCCGGCAAAACGGTTTCATCCGAACGTGAACCGCTCTTGCTCAAAACTTTGCTTAGCTATTTTGGGCAGGATTACACCGGGCGGGTCGACCTGGGTAAATAATTTTCAAAAGCCGCCCAATCAGACGTTGAACTTGAACAGCAGCACGTCTCCGTCTTTCACGACATATTCCTTGCCTTCCATCCGGTACAACCCTTTTTCGCGCGCGGCGGCCACTGACCCGCATTTCATCAAATCGTCGTAAGCTACAGTTTCAGCCTTGATGAAACCGCGTTCGAAGTCCGAGTGGATGACGCCGGCGGCTTTGGGCGCGGTATCACCGACATGAATCGTCCAGGCGCGCACTTCTTTTTCGCCCGCGGTGAAATAGGTGCGCAAACCGAGCAGGTGATAAGTCGCCCGGATCAACGTCCCCACGCCGCTTTCTTCCACACCCAATTCCTTGAGAAACTCCTTTGCCTCGTCCGCGGAGAGGTCGATCAAGTCGCTCTCGATTTGTGCGCTGATGACCACGGCTTCGCAGGCCAGGTGGGTTTTGACATACTCGCGCACTTTTTCGACGAACGGGTTTTTGTCGGCGGTCGCCAGGTCCGATTCCTTCACATTGCAGGCAAAAATGGTCGGCTTATCGGTCAGCAGGAAAAAGCTCCTGGCGACGACTTTTTCTTCGGGCGTGAGCTGGACGGCTAAAGCAAGTTTGCCGGCATCCAAGACCGGTTCAAACTTTGCCAGCACCACATCTTCGGCCACGGCGGCCTTGTCACCGCGTTTCACATCCTTGGAGAGTTTTTCGCGCCGCTTTTTGATATTGTCCAGGTCGGCGATGACGAGTTCGGTATTGATGATCTCGATATCGCGCACGGGATCGATGGAGCCGGTCACGTGATGGATGTCCGCATCTTCAAAACAACGGACGACCTGGACGAGAGCGTCCACCTCACGGATGTGGGAAAGGAATTTGTTGCCGAGACCCTCCCCGGCGCTGGCGCCTTTGACGAGGCCGGCGATGTCCACAAATTCAACCGCTGCAGGGATGATCACGGTAGTTTTGGCGACCTGGGAGAGCGGTTCCAGGCGGGCATCCGGCACGGTGACGATGCCGACGTTCGGGTCGATGGTGCAAAAGGGATAATTCGCCGCTTCCGCTTTTCGGGTGCGGGTCACGGCGTTGAACAAAGTTGACTTGCCCACATTGGGCAGACCGACAATTCCAGCTTTCAGCATAAATATATTAACCGCGAGACGCGGAGAGGTGGAAAATTATCAGGAAACGCCGGGCACAGAAAGCGTGTTCTTTAGCGGATTTCTTCCCGCGCACTAGATCCGATGGTGCGCCAATTGCCACGCCACGTGCGCGCCGCCGTAAAATCCCGCCATCAACAGGCAAAAGCCGGAGATGTGCTGCATCCGCAGCAGGGTTTTATCGCTGAATTGTCCATGCCCGCGCGACACCGTATAACTCAAAATACAGACCCAGGTATTGGTGCCGAGCCATACGCCGGTGATACAGGCGATTTTGGCTGGCAAATGGTTAGCCACCCAATCCTCCGAAGTGAAAAAGGCGGCGTGTGACATCAGGTAAGCCGCGAGGCCGATCCAGGTGAGTAAGATGCCGAAGTTGCCCATCACCCGCACAAAACCGGTCATAAAAGCCGAGTGCGGATGCAACTTGTCATCGAGCCGCTCTTCTAATTTTTTTGCCGCCTTTTCCAGGGGTGTCGGTCTATGGACACTTTGCGTGTAAAGAAATTTGCCGCCGAGAAATATCAAAAAAGCGAAACTGAACACTTCCATGGCGGCTTTCACTGTCCGGCTGTCGAAGAAAGGTGACCATCCGGTGAAGGCCAGCGAACAGTAGATCAACTCCATGACCGAAGCGCCAAAGCCGATGAGAAACGCCCATTTGAACCCGCGCCGGGCGCCCTGGTTGATGATGGTGAGATTGATCGGCCCGACCGGAATGGATGAAAACAGCAATGCCGTAAAGAAACCGGCAAGCATAGCGATGCAAATGTTGGGCAAGTTGGCCATGGTCAATCCGTGTCAGGCTCATCGTCTTCTTCCTCTTCGATCTCACGCCGCCAGGCGCGTGAGAGGCTGGGCCGCACGAAGCCATAGACCAGATACGCTGTGAAAAAAACAGGAAGGACATAGTACAAGATCTTCTCGCGCAGGATCATGATGGCGCCAATGAACATGGCCGTGCCGATCATTCTCCAGAAGGTGCTCGTCGATCGCAGCCCCAGGCCTTTGAAACTTGGATATTTCACCGTGCTCACCATCATCGCCGAGAGAAAAACCAGGACGCCGGCGATCACGTATTTCCACACGCCCAGGTCTTTTTCCTTTTCGTTGAAATGGATGATCAACAACGTGAGCGACGCCACCAGCCCGGCGGCAGAGGGGATGGGAAATCCGAGAAAATCTTTTCCCCCGCCCGGCAGGTTCATGGCGGCCAGGCAATTGAAGCGCGCCAGCCGGAAGGCGCCGCAGAGCAGGTAAATGGAAGCGATAAACCAACTGATCTGCTGATATTGCCCGAAAACGTCGGCCAACACCACGCGCTGCACCAGAAATGCCGGTGCCACGCCAAAAGAAATCAGGTCGGCCAACGAATCGAACTCGCGTCCGAACGGGCTTTCCACGCCGCCCATCCGCGCCACCCGGCCGTCGAACAGGTCAAAAATACACGCCAACAGGATGAAGGCGAGCGCCAGCTTGATCTGGTAGTAATACGTGGGAAGATCCATCAGCAGTTTATTGGCGTCCACGATCTTGGTCAGCGCCACAAAACCGCAAAAGAGATTCCCCGCCGTAAGGAGATTCGGCAGAAAATATATTTTCAGCTTCTCATCCGGATTTTCCGGCGGCGATTTTTGGATTGGCGCGTTCATCTAATCAAATGAAGCGATGACCGTCTCGCCCCCAACGACCTTTTGGCCGATGGGGACCTTGATCTGCGCGCGCATGGGCAGGAAAACTTCAACCCGCGAACCGAATTGGATCAGACTGATGCGTTCGCCGCGGTGGATGGCATCGTTCTGGTCGATCCATGGTACGATGCGGCGGGCGATCAAACCGGCAATGAGACGCACCCCCACTTTTTCGCCGGAAGGTTCCACCGAATCAATGCCGATCAGCACATTCTCGTTGAATTGCGCGCTGTCTGTGCGCATGGCATTGAGATATTGACCCGGGGAATGTTTGAAAAAGGAGATTTTCCCAGTCAACGGCGCGTTTTGCACATGGATGTCGAATACTGATAGGAAAATGGAGACGCGCCTGCATTCGCCGCCCATAAAATCCTTTTCCACCGTCGTGTCGATCACATCCACCTTGCCATGCGCGGGCGCCACGACCAGGTTTTTGCCGGTGGGTGTGAGCGGTTCGGGATCGCGGAAAAAATAGAAGGTGAAAAGGACGAACAACACCCACAAGCCGATCAACACCCCGTAAAAATCCAGGATGAAACTGCCGATGACCCTCCCCAAAAAGGCGGCGATAAGCAGCGCGATGACCGCGGTGGCGGTGATGCCGGCCAATTTAAATGCCGACACCATGGCTTTTCCAGAATGCTTCACCCCATCACGATAGAAATTTTCCGCCCTTCATGCAATTCGCCATTTTGAGAATTGAAAGAAAGTCCTGCCAGACTTTCATTTCCCATCACCGGATCCGCCTCGCTATTGCTGCGGGTAAACCAGGATCCGGTCGTGGACGATGATGATGAGGTCGTTTTTCTTCCCACCCGTCACGTTGGCCACCAGCGCCTCGCGCGGTTCGGGTATGGCATTGGAATCGCCGCGGAACGTGTGCGCCTCAAAGATCTGCCAGCGTTCGCCGGGCACAAGCTTGTGGTTTTTGTCGAACTGGACGATGTCCAAATAATTTTTTGCCGTCTCCATGAACACCAGATCCTTGCGGCCTTTGCCCGTCAGATCGCCCGAGATAAGATCGTTCAGGTAACCGTCCTTGATGGGCGTGTCATAGCCGTCCAGGGTTTGAAACTTCCAGACATCGCCGCCCAGCGGCAGCCAGGCCACGGTATTTTGGCCCAGAAAAGCCACACTTTGCGTGCTGCCCAATTGGACCGAACGCAAGGTGTTGAAGCTTGAAACGGGCAATTCAATATTGCCCGTCACGCGCCAGACACCATTGGTGTCCCGTTCGCACATCGTCAATTGATTATATTGCGCATCCAACAGGAAGATGGCCGGAATTTTGCCGTCACTCGATCGTACGGCGGTGGCACCGACGATGCTGGAGTCCCGCTGGGCGCCGTTGATCTGGTCCTGGACGTGAAAGACCCATTGATTGGTCCCGCCGGGCGATTTTTCCTGCCCGAGCACGACTGCCCGGATGAAATTTTTCTGGGGCAGCAACAGTTCCGGTTTGCCGTCGCCATCGACATCCGCCGAAGCAAGCCAGGGTTGCTCGATGACGCCGCCGGGCGGATCGACATCTTCCTCATCAAAGGCACCGCTGTTTTTTTGCAGCAGGACCTTGATTTTTTCATAAGGGATCAATACGACCAAATCCGCCAGGCCGTCCTCGTCCACGTCCTGGATGGCCATCGTCGAGGGGTCTCCCTTGAAACTGTCGTTCAGTTTTTGGGTATGGATCTTTCCACCGGCTGTCTCTGTGACCAATGAACGCTGGCCGTCTTTGTCCACGATCACGCAAAGAGTGGGCTTGGCGCCGGGCTTCAGCGGCCCAACGGTCATGACCATCGGCTTGCCGTCCAGGGGAATAAGCGTCGGAAAGGGCAACCGTCCACTTTTGTCAAATTCAGTGACCCCGACCGCATTCTCACTTTCGCTCAACATGAAAATTTCAGGTTGGCCATCGCCGTTCCAGTCCGCCGAGGCCAATTGGCTGACGCCGGCCAGCGTCGGAAAAGTTTTTGGCGGCGCCAGGGAACCATCCGGCTGTTGCAAATAAACTGAAATTTCCCCGCTCTCCGGCTCGGCCACGAGGAGGTCCGGGCGGCCGTCGCCGTTCACATCGGCCCAAAGCTCGCCGCGATGCGCGGCATCCGTTTTGTTCAAAGGCAAAACCTGGAATTGCCCCTTGGCAAATGTTCCTGACAACGGTTCCGCGGGTTCTTTGATGAATTGCGAAACCTCGGCGCGATCAGAGTTCTGGCTAATGGTGACCGCATAAAGATTGGTATTACCCTCCAGGTTGTCCGCAATGTAGGCGTGGATGGGTTGGGTTTTGAAATAGATTTCCGGTCCGAGTTGGCCCGAATCATTTTGCAGGCGAAATCGGAACGGCGTCGGGCTGTCCCAATCGACCAACAGCAGATCATTTTTGCCGTCGCCATTGATATCTGTCATCTGGATGGCTTTGGGTGTGCCTGAATAGGGGATTTTCTGGGGCTCGGCAAAAGTATGGTCGGGTTTTTGCGCCCAAAAATAAAGGGAACCGTTGTCGCCCAGCAACAGGATATCAGACAAACCATCGCCATTCAGGTCGCCGACAACCAGTGCGTTGGGGTCCATGCTTCCGTCGTCAATGTGCCAGCGCTGGGGGTCGCTCCAGCCATTGGTGCCGAGATTATGGATGATCTCCAAATCCTTGCCGTCTCCGTAAAAAATCAGGTCGGGCTTGCCTTTCCCGCTCAGATCCGTCACCGACAGGGAGGCGAGCCGCTCATCCGTCGTGATAGAATCGATATGAAAACGGACCCCGGGGGGAAGCTCATTCAATTCCATGCTGGCCGGCGCGGAGGGAGGATTGGTTTTTCCCGTTTCATTGTAAAGCAGGTCGATCTTGGATCGCCCATTGTTGGCCACGATGAGGTCGTTCAAACCGTCCCCCGTCAAATCCGCCGCATGGAGCAGGCTGATGCCTTCATCCACCGGATATGTCTCATGCCCGGTGAAGGAGAAGATATTCGTCACCGTTTGGGCGCGAACGGAAACAGTCAAACCCAGGGCCAGCGCCGCGAAAGTCATTTTTAATCGCATAAACTTTCGTAACGTGCCAGCGAATGGCACTTTTGGCCAGTTTATTTGACTCAGAAGCCAATCGGCCTGTGCTTAAGCAAGTTTCGCGGAATATCCGGCAATCTTGATCCAATACAAGATCCAACAAACCAGCGCCCCCACTGAACAAAGAATTCCCAGGAATGGAATGAGGCTGGAGCAGGCGAGGATACACCTGACCAGGCCGAGGTTTTTTCCCGGTTCCGGCTCTTCGGCAATTCCCCGTTTTTGGAATTCTGCGCCAAGAGATTTGGCCATGTTGATCACGTATGTGACTATAACAATGCGGTCAACCCCAAGAGACAGCCGTTGATCAGCCACTCGGGCTTAAAGCTGCGCCATCGCCTTGTCGAGCGCGGCGAATAGGGGAGCCATCGATGCTTCCGTTTCATCACCCATGTTGGAGATGCGGAAGGTCGTGCCTTTGATCTTTCCATAGCCGCCATCGATCAGGAATCCGCCTTCCTTGGTCAACTTTTGCAGTTTGGCCACGTCCACCGTGCGACCACCAGGACGGGCGCCATTGCTGATACAGGTGAGCGTGATGGATTCGAATCCTTTTTCGGGGAACAGGTTGAAACCGTGCTTCGTCGCCCAATCGCGGGTCATCTGGTTGGTCTTCTTGTGGCGCGCATAACGGTTTTCCAAACCTTCGGCAAAAAATTCGTCGAGCTTGGAGCTCAAGGCATACGTGTGGGCAATGCTCGGTGTGCTTGGCGTCATGCTTTGCTCGGCATTTTTTTGGAATTCCACCAGGTCAAAATAATAACCGCGATCTTTCATCTGCGCTGCTTTGGCCAGTGCCGCTTTCGAGCAGGTGAAGACGGCGAATCCGGGCGGCAATGCAAAAGCCTTCTGCGTCCCGGCCAGTAACACGTCGATGCCCAGCTCGTCAAAATTCAACGGCACGCCGGTCATCGAGCTGACCGCGTCCACGATGAACATCACGTCGGGATATTTTTTCTTGAGCGCGGCGATCTCCGCGAGCGGGCTCATGACGCCGGTGGAAGTTTCGTTATGGATGACGGTGATCGCATCGAACTGGCCGGTGGCCAGCTTGGCGTCGATCAACTCCGCCCGGATGGGGGAGCCCCATTCCACTTGCAGGGCTTCGGCGTTCTTGCCGCAGCGTTTGGAGACATCCAGCCATTTGTCCGAAAACGCGCCGCACATGCAGTTGAGCACTTTTTTGGCGACGAGATTGCGGATGGCGCCTTCCATGACGCCCCAGGCGGATGATGTGCTCAGATAGACCAATTGTTTGGTCGAAAGCAACTGCTGGAGCTGCGGCTGGATTTTTGTGTAGAGATCTTTGAATCCCTGGCCGCGATGTCCGATCATCGGCGAGCAAAACGCCTTGAAAGTTTTTTCGCTGACTTCGACGGGACCAGGAATATGTAATTTAGCATGCGCCATAAGTTCGTGAAATTTTTCACAAGCAGGGCCGAAAGGCAAGAAAACTTTGTGGGTACCCGCTCCACAGATCGAATTGTAACATTCGTGGATTTTGTAACCAGTTTGTAACACAAGCGCCGCACGGCTGTAACCAGATTGTTTCAATGTCTGAAAACAGTTCCAGTCTGAAGACATTATGAAACAAAAATCACCCCAAACCACAATAAAAGCGATCTGTGCCGGTGCTACTGCCTTGATGGCCCTAACGGCCCAATCCCACGCGGATACTTCCGTGGATAATCTTTTGAACAAACTGGAGCAAAAGGGAATTTTGACGGTCAAGGAAGCCGATGAGTTGAAGGCCGAAGATGCCACCGATCAAACCAATGAGTTCAATTCCTTGCCCGCTTCGAAATGGAGAATCTCCGACTCCATCAAATCAATTGGTTTATATGGCGATGCCCGGTTTCGTTATGAATACCGTGGCGTCGATAATGTGCCCGGCGCCGGCGCCTCGACTTTTTATCGCGAACGATTCCGTTATGCTTTGCGCTTTGGTATCCGTGGCGACCTGTATGATGATTTCAGTTACGGTATCCGCCTGGAGACTTCCACCAATCCACGATCACCCTGGGACACCTTTGGCAGCAATACCACCGCCGGCTCGGTGACGCCCTCGGATAAAGCCGGCAGCGGAATCGGCATCGGACAAATGTTTTTGAACTGGCATCCTGCCGATTGGTATGAAATGACCGTAGGCCGAATGGCCATGCCGCTTTATACCACCCCCATGGTTTGGGATTCCGATATCAACCCCGAAGGCGCGTTTGAAAAATTTAAATACACGATGGCCAACGTGGATGCGTTTGTGGACTTCGGCCAGTTTGATTACCAGGACCCGTCTTCCGCCTCGCAGTTTCCCAGCACTGACACATTCATCTTGGCCTGGCAGGCGGGCGCCCTCGTGCATCTTCCCAAAGACATGGCCGTTAAAATCGCTCCGGTGATTTACAATTACACCGGGCGCGGCTCCAGTGGCGGATTGAACCAAAACTTCGTCGGACAAGGTCTTGCCGGTGTCAATGTCGGGTTCCCCGTCGTTCCTCCTGCGGGAACCACCGCCGCCACCGAGGCTGCTTACAACGAAGATGGGATCAACAACCTTCTCATCCTGGAAGTGCCTGCTGAATATGATTTCAAGATTCCCCGCACGCCGCTCGGCAAATTGCAGGGACGCGTCTTCGGCGACTTCGCCTATAACTTTGAGGGCGATAACCGCGCCACCGCGGCATACAACACTACTCCTGCCGCCTTTCCCGGTCGGAGCCACCCCGCCACCGGCAACAACAAAGCCTATCAGGTCGGTGTGGGAGTGGGCAGTGACGGTCCCGTTTACGGTCCAACCCAGGGTTTGGTTTATGGGTCCACCTCCAAAAAGAACACCTGGGAAGCCAGGGTTTACTGGCAGCACGTCGAGCAATATGCCCTCGACGCCAACTTGTTGGATTCCGACTTCTTTGAAGGTCGCGGCAACCTGGAAGGCTTCTATTCCGCCTTCGCCTACAGCTTTACCGATTGTATCATCGGCACGTTTCGCTACGGCCGCGCTACCACCATCGATGGCAATCTCGGCACCGGCGGCAATAACCTTGATATTCCGGGCTTAAACCCGATCAAAAACTACAATGTCTTCCAGGCGGACCTTACCTGGAGATTTTAACCCGATTGTAACGTGATAGTTTCAAGTAAAACTGATTAACTGAATACAGCAGATGAAAAAAATAATTCTCTCAATCCTCGGCGGCGCGACGTTGCTCCTTGTCCAGGGAAATGCCTCCGCGCAGACGCTCATCAATGGCGCGGGTTCCACCTTTGATTATCCCGCTTTCACCAAATGGTTCGAACAATATGGGCAGACCCATTCGGACGTGCGGTTCAACTATTCCTCCATCGGTTCCGGCGGCGGCCAAAAACAGTTGCTGAATCAGACCGTGGATTTCGGCGCGTCTGATGCCCCGATGAAAGACGAGCAATTGTCCCAGGCGCCCGGAAAAATCATTCATCTTCCCATTGTCGCCGGCGGCGTGGCCATCATGTACAACCTTCCCGGCAATCCGAAACTGAAACTGGACGGCGATGTTCTCGCGAACATTTACCTTGGCAATATCACGATGTGGAATGATCCCAAGCTGGTCGCGCTAAACCCCGGGGTGACGTTGCCTGCTTTGCAGATCGTCCCGGTGCATCGCACTGAAGGAAGCGGTACGACGTTCATCTTTACCGATTATCTCAGTTCGGTTAATCCGGTATGGTCCGACTCGATCGGCAAAAGCTCGTCCATCAAATGGCCGGCCGGCATCGGGCTTGGCGCGAAAGGCAGTGAAGGCGTGGCCGGCCAGGTCCAACAGACTTCCGGGGCGATCGGGTATGGTGAATTGGCTTATGCCGACGAGAGCAAGATCACTTATGCCGACGTGAAAAATTCTTCGGGAAATTTCATCTCGCCCGCGCCGGCCTCGGTCAGTGCCGCGCTCGCCACGGCGAAAATACCGGATGATTTTCGTTTCTCCATCGTCAACCCGCCGGGGGCGGAGGCTTATCCGATTGCCGGACCCAGTTGGGTGCTCATTTATCAGAAACAAAAAGATCCCGCTCGTGGACAAAAACTCGTCGAATTCCTGAAATGGGCGATCACCGACGGTCAAAAAATTTCCAGCACGCTTGATTATGCGCCGCTCCCCGACAGTGTGCAGCAATCCGAGTTGAAGTTGCTGGACACGGTAAAATAATGACTTTGCCGCGCATGCGCGGTAATCTTTTAGCTGGCGCAAGCCGGACGAAGAGCGTTGTTCCTTCCGCTCTTCGTCTTTTGCATTAAATGACAGACACAAAAAACAGGATGCCGGATGCTAACGGTGAGGCCGGCCGGCTTGGCGCCGGGACCTCCCCTTTGGGAGATCGCGCCTTTGAATGGCTTACCCTGCTCATGGCCCTGTCGGTTTTTATTTTGATCCTGATCATCGGTTACGAGTTGGCGCGCGGGGCGCTTCCGGCCATCCATAAATTTCACTGGCATTTTCTGACGAGCACTGATTGGGACCCGGATAACGACATCTATGGAGCCTTGCCGTTCATCTTCGGCACCGTTGTCTCTTCCGCCATCGCGCTGGTCATCGCCGTGCCGATCAGTGTCGCGACGGCGGTTTACCTGACTGAATTGGCGCCGCTGTGGTTGCGCCAGCCTCTCATCATGTTCATTGAACTGCTCGCCGCCATTCCCAGCGTCATCCTTGGTTTTTGGGGGTTGTTCGTCATGGTCCCCTGGCTGCACGCTCATTTTTTCCCGTTCTTGAGGACCTCCTTTGGTTTTTTGCCGGTTTTTCATGGCAACGATTATGGTCCCTGCATGTTGGCGGCCGGGATCATTCTCGCCATCATGATCATTCCCATCATCACTTCCGTTTCACGCGAGATCTTGCGTTCGGTTCCCGGACTCCAGCGGGAAGCCGCCTATGCCCTGGGCGCCACGCGTTGGGAAGTGACCCGTATTGCCGTGTTGAGTTACGCAAAAAAAGGTTTGTTCGGCGCAGTCATTCTCGGTTTGGGCCGGGCGTTGGGCGAAACCATGGCGGTGACCATGGTCATCGGCAACGCGCCGCAGATCGTTTCGTCCCTCTTTGCGCCGGGCAGCACGCTGGCCAGTTGGATCGCCAACCAATTCACCGAAGCCGTCGGCAACATGTTCTACAGCGCGCTCTTTGAACTGGGGTTGGTGTTGTTGGGCGTGACGCTGCTGGTGAACATCTTCGCGCAATTGCTCTTGAAAACTTTCGCCGGTCCCAGCATCAAACCTCAACATTGATGAACGCCCCCAACCATAGCTGGCGCAAGTTCAAGAACACGTTCATGGAGTCCCTGACGCTGGTGTGCGCGATTCTCGTCGTTACGCCCTTGCTGTTGGTGTTCTACCATCTCATCCGGGAAGGGTTTGGTTCCATCAACGTCGCCTTCTTCACGCAATTGCCCAAGCCGGTCGGCGAGGCCGGCGGGGGCATGGCCAATGCCATCGTCGGGACTTTTATTTTGATCGGCCAGGCCGCGTTGCTCGGCGTGCCCATCGGGGTGCTGGGCGGGATTTATCTCTCCGAATACGGCGCCAGGAAATTCAATTGGTGGATCCGTTTTGCCGCCGACATTTTGAACGGCGTGCCGTCCATCACCTGGGGCGTCGTTGTTTATGGGTTGATGGTCGTGCCCATGCACGGCTCCTCGGCGCTGGCGGGCGGTGTGGTGCTGGGCCTGATGATGATTCCGCTGGTGATGCGGACCACCGAAGAAGTCCTGCAACTGGTCCCGGGAGGCTATCGGGAGGCCGCCCTGGCCCTTGGCATTTCCAAATGGCGGATGATTGTGCTTATCGTCGTGCGCACCGCCCTCAAGGGGATTGTCACCGGTGTTCTGCTCGCCACGGCGCGCATTGCCGGCGAAACCGCCCCGCTTTTGTTCACCGCCATGGGCAATCTCGGGTGGGCCCATAATTTGAAAGAGCCGATCGCCGCCATCCCGCTGGTGATCTATAATTACGCCATGTCGCCTTATCAGGACTGGAAACGGCAGGCCTGGGCGGGTGCGCTCGTGTTGCTTCTCCTCGTTTTGTTCATTAATATCGGCGTTCGTTTTTTGACGCGCGACCGTTTTCATCAAAAAAGCTGAAATTCAATGGCCACCGCAACCATCTCAGAACCCGCGGCGTTGACCGTGCGCAATCTTTCGATTTATTTCGGAGGAAATCATGTGCTTAAAAGCGTGTCGCTCGATATCGGTTCCAAAGCCGTCACGGCCATCATCGGTCCAAGCGGTTGCGGCAAATCCACGTTTTTGCGCGCGCTCAATCGCATGCACGAGTTGGTGCCCGAGGCCCGCATGACCGGGGATATCCGGTTGTTCGGCGACGATATTTACGCCCGCAATGTCGAACCGGTCGTGGTCCGCCGCCGCGTCGGGATGGTTTTTCAAAAATCCAATCCGTTCCCGACGATGTCCATTGCGGAAAACGTCACCGTCGGGTTGCGTCTCAACGGCGCAAGGGATAAAAAATTCCTGGCCGGGCGCACCGAACAATCGCTGCGCATGGCTGCCCTGTGGGATGAAGTGAAAGACCGTTTGCACGCGCCGGCCATCAGTCTCTCGGGCGGCCAACAGCAACGTCTGTGCATCGCCCGCGCCCTGGCAGTGCAACCGGAGGTATTGCTCATGGATGAGCCGGCTTCCGCGCTCGACCCGCTGGCGACCTCGAAGATCGAAGACCTCGTGCGTGAATTAAAAAAGAACTACACCATCGTCATTGTTACCCATAATATGCAACAGGCGGCGCGCATCTCGGATTTTACCGCGTTTTTTTATTTGGGTGAACTCGTGGAATTCGGGCCGACGGCGAAAATTTTCACCAACCCGTCGCAGAAACGCACCGAAGATTATGTGACAGGAAGGTTCGGTTGAGCTAGTTTGAGACAGGCATATGGATAATCATTTTGAATCCGGATTGGATGAATTGCGGCAAAAATTGCTGACCATGGCCAGCCATGCTGAGACGGCGGTCAATCGCTCGGTGGAAGCGCTGGTCCAGCGCGACACCGCCCTGGCCCAACGCGTCAAGGAAGAGGACCGGACCATCGACTTTTTTGAAGTGGAGATCGACAATCTTGTCATCCAGCTTTTGACCAAAGCACCGCTGGCCACGAACCTGCGGCTCGTGACTGTGGCCATGAAGATTTCGCAAGACCTTGAACGCATCGGCGATGAGGCCTCAAAGATCGCCAAACGCGCGCGGGACCTTTCAATGGAGCCCCCGATAAAACTAAACCTTGATCTGCCCCATATCGCCGGCTTGGCCCTGGACATGCTTAAAAGCGCCCTGGATGCCTTTGTGAACCGGGACCCGGTCGCCGCCCGCGCGATCATTCCGCGGGACAAGGAAGTGGATGCGCTCAATAAGCAGATCCATGGCAAACTCGTGCAGCACATGGTGGAATCTCCGGATACGATCGGCCGTTGCCTGCATTGGATGGTTGCCTCCAAAAGCCTTGAGCGGATCGCCGATCACGCCACCAACGTTGCCGAAGATGTGGTTTACCTGTGCGAAGCCCAGGACATCCGGCATACCGGCGTCAAGAGCGGAGCGGTAGTCTAAAGAGAAATGGGAGCGGGCGGTGCCTCGCGGTTACTTTGAATCCGGTGTCGTGTTGGACGTGGGATTGTTGGAACCATTCTTCTGGGAATCCACAAAAGCTTTGTAAGACTTGTTCCAATCATAACCGTGATCGTTCAGGTAATGTTCGATCTCTGTCTTGTGTTTTTTGAAAATAGGAGTCATCTCGTCCACGTTCTTGACGTCCAAACTTTCCTCCCGCGCCTTCTGGAGTTCGCTCACGATCTCCTGGTTGTCTTCAGGTTTAAGGTTGGGAAGGATTTGGTGATACACCTTGAGGGTGATCGGCAGCTTGTTGACGGTTAGCTTGTCTTTTACCGCCTCGACCTGTTCCGGCGTCAGGTCCGCCTGAAGACCCGCGATGAATTTTTGATGCACGGCTGGATCCAGTTGAAGTCCCGCGTTATGAGCATCACGCACGGCGCGCAGATCGGTGGCGAGAACTGCGCTCACCCTTGCTTGGGCGCCGGCATCCGTGATCCCCAGGGATGCCACGATCCCGGCGACGCGTTTATCCAATGCGGCATCTGAAGCGGCGGTGGCGGGCGGCACCAGGGACGCGAGCAGCGCCGATTGCGCCGGCGTCAATTCGTCTTTCGGCAACGGCGCCTTTCCAAAACGCAGGAGCACGGTCGTGATCCCATCCGCTTTCACGGTGGCCACCGCTTTGGCATGAAAATTTTCATCCGTCAGGTCCGTAAATTTCATGAGCTTGCCGTTATCGACGACGATCGTGCTGTCGTTGACGATCACCGTTCGCTCCATCGGGTTGCCTTTTTCACTCCACTTGAAGACCAGGCTGACAGTCTTGTCAGCGTTGGTGGTCCGGCTGACGATATCCAAACCGACGGTTCGGGAAAGTTTCGATGCGTCCGGGACGCTGTTGGTGACCTCCGCGGAAAATGCCTGGCTGAGGGACATAACCAGCATCAATGCTGTTGAAGATAGTGCGCAACGCGCTGACGCTAAATATTTGTTGGTCATTTGCTTATCATAAGAATACGAGCCCGGAATGGAAATGCTGAAACTGCCAGATTGTATTGCGATAACTGCCAAAGACTTTTGGGGAACGCTTCTATTGCAGAGGATGTCCGCCCGGGCTTAACGGATGACCCGCCAAAAATTCCTGTGCGCTCATCCGCCGCCCGCCTTCCAATTGCAATTCGGAAATCCGCATCGCCTCAGTGCCGCACGCGATAACGATCCCGGTTTTATCCGCCTGGAGAACCTCTCCCGCAGGCCCGGAACGTCCGATGATTTCTGCTTTCCAGATTTTTAGCAGCAACGGTTTCGCATCCTGCCTGAAAGTGGCGAACACCCCTGGCCACGGCGTAAAGGCTCTCATTCGGTCCAGAATTTTTTTGGCCGGCTGGGTCCAATCGATTTTGCCGTCCTCCTTCTTGATCTTGGCGGCGTAACTGACGCCCTCTGCCGGCTGCGGGTGCGGCGAAATTTTCCCCGCGACATAATCCGGGATCGTCCCGGCCAGGAGTTCCGCGCCCAATTGCGCCAGCCGGTCATGAAGCGTTTGAGAATTATCTTCGGGCAGGATGGGCAGGGGACGTTGGGTCAGAATCGGGCCGGTATCCAAACCGGCATCCATTTTCATGATCGTCACCCCGGTTTCACTTTCGCCATTGAGGAGGGCAGATTGGATGGGGGATGCCCCGCGATATTTCGGCAGGAGCGAAGTATGGACATTGATGCATCCGGCTTTCGGCAAGTCCAGGATCGCCTGCGGCAGGATCTGACCATAAGCCACAACCACGATCAGGTCCGGCTTCAATTCCCGCAGTTCCGCGATGAATTTTTCATCACGCGCTTTCGCCGGTTGCAACACCGGCAGGTTGAATTTCTGCGCCAACAACTTCACCGCCGAAGGTTGCAACTTCATTTCCCGGCCTTTCGGCTTGTCCGGTTGCGTGACGACCGCGGCGATCTGAAATTGTCCATCGCGCGCAAGCCTCTCCAGGCTGGCGCAGGACAATTCCGCTGTGCCCATGAAAACAATGGTCATGGGACGGATGATTTTTGATTTTCCATCGAAGCGCAAGCGCGCGGTCTCTTTGGCAACTTGCCGGAATGGCCGCCGGCCTTCACTTTGCCGGGCGGATTTTGACGACTTTTTTGAGGATGGCTAAAAAAGTTTCAACCGGCTTGCCGCTGGTGCTGATGCGGTGAACCAAATTTTTTCCATAAAAACTCAAGACCGGTTTGGTTTCCTTCTCATACGTGATGAGGCGCTCCCGGATCACATCCAGGTTTGCGTCATCCAGGCGGTTATCTTTTAGCGCGCGGCGTTGCATGCGCTTGACGAGATTTTCGCGTTTGTCGGTCAGATAAAAAACCGCGACGACATCGAGCAGGTCTTTCAGCATTATCGCCTGGTGCAGGTTGCGCGGGATGCCGTCCAGGACCAGGGTGTCGGTGTCGGGATGAAAACGTCCGGCGCCCATGCTGCCGTCGACGGCATGCCGCCATAATTTAATGGTGGGTTCATCCGGCACGAGGTGGCCCTGGCTGGAATATTTCAGGAAAACTTTCCCGAGATCGGTTTCCGGACGCAGGCTCCGGAAGGCGTCGCCGCAGGCGCAATGGAAAAAATTGGGAATGCCGCCCAGGGCGCGGCCGTGGGTGCCTTTGCCCGAACCGGGCGCGCCAAACATTAGGATTGTCCGGTATTTCACGCTTTTTGTTTGAGTTGAATTTGCTGGATGTCTGCGAAGGGCACCATCATCTCCTGGCGCTGTCCTCCCTGGACCACCTCGAAATATACCTCGTTGACGCCGATGCGCGCGATGCGCTCAACCGTCAACAACATCGCCGGGATTTTGACCGTCATCACTTTCCCGCGGTCGGCTTCCGATCGCACGATGCCAAAAAATCCGCCGAACTTCGTCTCAAAGAAACGGCGATTGAACATATACTGGCCGCGCTGGAAGGTCTCCGTCTTGGCTTCCGCGGGCGGCGGGGGAGGCGGTTCGCCCGAAAAACCGCTGGCCACGATATGGATTTCCTCTTTCGACGCCGACTCCGGCGTTGGCGCATCCGGGTGAGAAACATGCGGCACTACAAAGTGGTGCGGTTCCGGTGGCGGGGCTGCCGCGGCGGCCTCGCTTTCAGCCGGAACTTCTTCCTCTACCTGCGGCGTGACCATCGCCAGAAAAATGGCCGGCCCGATCACCGGCAAAAATGCCGACGTGGCGATCACTGCGGCGGCTGGTTTTTTCCGAAAGATCGCCACTTCGTAAGCGGCGAAGAGATTCCCCGCATAGATGAGTAAAAACGCCAGGAGGATGACGGGAGACCCGAATAGCGCCCCGATAAACGATGGAGATGAGAAATGATCCAGGCGCGCGGGTTCTGAAACATCGATGGTCTTTTTCTGGATGGCTGCCGCCGGCGGCGGCTCGATGAACGGGTCGACGAACGGCGCGATTTTGGGATTTTGCTCCAATTGCTTGAGGCTGTCCTGCGAAAATTTCATCCAGGGCAACCGATCGGTGTAGGAATCATCGCCTTTCCTGACAATCAGGCCGTTTTCCGTATAGGACACGATGTCGCCATTGACGGTCGTCCCATCGGTCAACTGATACGAGTCAGCGGCGGCTGCCATAAATAATCCGCAAAGCCACAGGCTTAATATGCTCCAGCAGATTTTCCTCATAGGGTTCTTGTAACACACTAGGATTGCGCCGTAAAAGAAAAAGTGCGGAGACGGCGTTATTTCAATAGCGGAGCTTATCCGGATGGGCGTTCCATTCGGCAAAAACTTTCAATGCTTCTGCACGAAGGAATTGCTTCATCGGGATTTTTCGCCGGGAGACGGGAAGGCCGATTTCACGATAGATCAGATTGTCATCGAAGTGGATCCGCGCGGCGTCCTTTCGCGTGTTGGCGTAAACGATTTTGTCCAAACGCGCCCAATAAATGGCCGCCAGGCACATCGGACACGGCTCGCAGCTCGCATAGATCTCGCAGCCCTCCAGGACGAATGTCCTCAGTTTTTTGCAGGCATCCCGGATCGCGGAAACTTCCGCGTGCGCCGTCGGATCCTTGGCCGAAGTCACCCGGTTCCAGCCGCGTCCCACAATTTTACCGTCGCGGACGATGACCGCCCCAAAGGGACCGCCCTGGTTGCGCCGCATGTTGTATTGCGATAGCCGGATGGCCTCGCGCATGAATTTGGAATGGTTCATATCGTATCAATTAGAACTATGGCCGCAGACAGGATGCGCGCTTCGCGCGACTTCGCAGTCAGCGGCAGACTTTTACGGGTCCGTACCCACAGGGTGGCGTCCGTCTTTGCTACGCTACGACGGGACTTACCCTGGGCTAATATCTTGTGCCCCTTTCCGCCTTCGCCAAGGCTTCCATCTTCGCTAAAGCTACGACGAGACTAGATGGCGAGACAGGCGACCCTCCGAATTCACGGTCTCGCGTAGCAAAGCGCCGCGTGAGGGCACGCGGCCTACAGTAGCTCGACCCTCCCAACATCCTACTTTTGGTTCTGGCCGAACAATAATCTCAGGCTGTTCATCACCACCACGACGGTGCTGCCTTCATGGCCGACGACGCCGATCGTCAACGGGATCTTCCCGAGCATCGCAAAGGAAACCAGCACGACGACCGTTCCCAGTGAGATCACCAGGTTGGTCCGGATGATTTTGCGCGCGCGCCGGCTCAGGCGAAACGCGGCCAGGAAATTTTCCAGTTTATCGTGCATCAAGACCACGTCAGCCTGTTCCAGGGCGGCGTCCGCCCCGCGCGCGCCCATCGCCACCCCGATGTGGGCAGCTGCCAGGCTCGGCGCGTCGTTCACGCCATCGCCGATCATCGCCACTTTTGCGCGCGCGCTCAATTCGCGGATGGCGGCGACTTTTTCCTCCGGCTTCAATTCAAAACGCACGTCGTCCAGGTGCAGTTGCTCGCGTAAATGTTCCGCGGCGGCTTTCCGGTCGCCGGTCAGAACCACGCTGCGTAAATGTTCGCGGCGCAATTCATCCATCACTTCGCGCGCTTGCGGGCGGATGTCATCGCGAAGGAGGATCCGGCCCAGCAGTTCGTCCTGTGCGATCCAGATCTCGGAAACGCCGGATCCGGTCGGGGGCACGCTCGAAATCTCTTTGCCATGACTCGTTTCCGCAAACCATTCGCGCCGCCCCAATAGGCAGGCTTTCCCGTTGGATTGCGCGCGCAGGCCATGCCCGGTGATGGATTCAAAATGTTCCAATTCCAGCGGGGACAAATTTTGCTGTTTTCCGTAAAGCGTTACGGCGCGGGCCAGCGGGTGCGTCGAGAGTTTTTCGAGCGAATAAGCCAGCCGCGCGATCTCCTTTTCATGCCCGGATGGAAAGCTCTCGACCTTTTCTACGCGCAACTCGCCGGTCGTCAGCGTGCCGGTTTTATCGAGCGCGACTACGCTGACCTGGGCCAATTTTTCCACTGCGGCGCCTCCGCGAAATAAAATACCGTGCCGCGCGCCAAAGGCGATGGCCGCCAGCACCGCCGAGGGGATGGATAGCACCAGCGCGCACGGCGACGATACGACCAGCAAAGTCATGGTGCGATAAAATGCGCTGTGCGATTCGACGGCAGCTCGGAACGCCGGCAGATGAAACCCAAGCCACCAGACAAAAAACATCGCCAGCGAAAGCCCCAACACGAAGTACGTGTAATAGGTGCTGAATTTATCCGTGAATTGTTGCACGGGAGCTTTTTGTTGCTGGGCCTCGCGGATGAGCTTGATGATGCGTTGCAGCGCGCTCTCTGCGGCGGGGCGGGTGACCACGATTTCGACCGCGCCCCAAAGGTTGATGGTGCCGGCCAGGACCGTTTCGCCGATCTTCTTTTCCACCGGGGTGGCTTCGCCGGTGAGATTGGATTCATCGGCGGCCGTGGCGCCTTTGGCGATTTCACCATCCACCGGGAACTGGGAACCGGGTTTGATCAGCAGGCGCATGCCCGTGATGATTTTTTCCACGCGCACTTCCCGTTCGCGTCCCGATCCGATTTCGGTGGCGAATTTCGGCGCGACGCGGAAAAGCGAGCGGATCTCCTTTTGTGTGCGGCCCAGCGCAAAGTGTTCGAGCGCGCCGGAGAGCGAGAAAAGAAAGAGCAGCGTGGCGCCCTCCGCCCAGGCCCCGATGCATGCCGCGCCCACCGCAACGGCGATCATCAAAAAATGCACGTCAATGGCGCGCTTCTGCAACCGTTCCCATACCTCTTCCGCCGGATAAAATCCCCCGGCCAGATACGCGGCGGCATAAAAAATCGTTTTCAATGGGGCCGGCGCGAATGCCCCGGCCAGGCCCAAAACCCCGCATAAGGCCGCGGCGGCCAACTGGACTTTCCATTCATTGATATGCTCGTCGATGTGTTCCGCGTCCTCGAGGAACTCCACGTCGCGCGGCACGACTTTGGGAAACGGAATATCGCGCCAGCGCCAGAACACCGGCGCGGTGGGGCAGGTGGCGCGCGCAAAAGTCGTGCTGGCGCCCTGCCGTTTGATGACGATGCTTTTGCGCTCGGCTTCCGACAAGGGTGATTCACAAACGGAACATTCCGGCACTCCTTCGAGCAGCGAGCAGGAATACCCTTCCTGGGTCACCTGGATTTTTTCCGTGACCCGCCGCGTCAATTTTTCCACGTCCATGCGTCCGAGGGTGGCGACGGAAATCTTTTTTTGTACGGTGTCGATGGTCACCGCTTCGAGCGCCGGTTCCTCGGCCAGCGTGTCCACGACGGAGCGCGCCAGGCAGTTTTCCGGGCTGACATCAGATGGGGCGGACGCGACTTTCATCGTTGCATATTCTTAACATATCTTGAAATCTCTTGCGATGGAAAAGGAGGGGGTTCTTGCGGCAATAAAAGGTAAGGGCATGGCAAGATGCGGTTAGTCATTTCCTTTTAGAAGTAGTTGATTGGTGTCTATGGAAGTACTGGATCAAAACGAAACATCTATGAGTAGCGATACTTCGCATACAAATAACCGGGAGCTGCTTTCCTGGGTCCGGCAAATGGCTGAATTATGCGGCCCGGAGGAAATCCATTGGTGCGATGGTTCAGATGAAGAATACCAGGGGCTATGCGATTTAATGATCCAGAGCGGCATCTTCATCAAATTGAACGAAAAACTCCGGCCCAATTCCTACCTGGCGCGTTCGCATCCCAGCGATGTCGCCCGGGTGGAAGACCGGACATTTATCTGCTCGCAGACAGCGGACGAAGCCGGGCCGACCAACAATTGGGCCGAGCCCGCCACGATGAAGCGGGAATTGCGGGATTTGTTCAAGGGCTGCATGAAGGGCCGCACGATGTATGTGGTTCCGTTTGCCATGGGGCCGCTGGATTCGCCGGTCTGCAAAATCGGCGTCGAAATAACCGACTCGCCCTATGTGGTTGTGAACATGAAGATCATGACCCACATGGGCAAACCCGTCTTGGACGGCTTGGGAGCATCGGGGAGTTTTATCCCTTGCATGCATTCGGTCGGCGCGCCGCTCGTTCCCGGCCAAAAAGACGTCGCCTGGCCGTGCGAACCGGATCCAAAAAAGAAATACATCGTCCATTTTCCCGATGATCCGTCGATTTGGTCCTATGGTTCCGGCTATGGCGGCAATGCCTTGCTTGGCAAAAAATGCGTCGCCTTGCGAATTGCTTCGACGGAGGCGCGGAAGGAAGGCTGGCTGGCGGAACATATGTTGATCCTGTGCCTCACCTCGCCCGAAGGAATTAAGAATTATCTCTCCGCTGCCTTTCCCAGCGCCTGCGGAAAGACCAACCTGGCCATGATGTTGCCCACTTTGCCGGGCTGGAAAGTCACCACGCTGGGCGATGACATCGCCTGGATCCACCTCGCCGGTGATGGACGCCTCTATGCAGTGAATCCCGAGGCGGGTTTTTTCGGCGTGGCCCCGGGGACTTCGGAACAATCAAATCCAAACGCGCTGAAAGCATGCGCCAAAAACACCATCTTCACCAACGTCTTGCTGACCCCGGAGGGCGATGTCTGGTGGGAGGGCATGGGAGTGACTCCACCGGCAAAAGGAATCGATTGGCAGGGCAACGAATGGACGCCGGGCTGTGGTCGAAAGGGCGCACACGCCAATTCGCGTTTCACTGCGCCGGCATCGCAATGCCCGGTCATTGATCCGGATTGGCAGAAGCCGGAAGGCGTGCCGCTCTCAGCCATCCTTTTTGGCGGTCGCCGGCCCAGCACCATCCCGCTCGTGAATGAAGCGTTTAGCTGGGAACACGGCGTTTTTATGGGCTCGGCCTGCGGTTCAGAGACCACTGCGGCGGCCTTGGGCAAGTCCGGGGTCTTGCGCCGCGATCCCTTTGCGATGCTGCCGTTTTGCGGTTATAACATGGCGGACTATTTTGCGCATTGGCTTTCCTTCGCGCAACGCACCGACCGCGCCAAATTGCCGAAAGTTTATTTCGTCAATTGGTTCCGTAAAAATGCGGATGGGAAATTTATCTGGCCCGGTTACGGCGAGAATTCGCGCGTGCTCAAATGGATTTGCCAGCGCATCGCCGGCACCGGCAAAGCGCAGAAAACCGCCATCGGAAATCTGCCCACGCCGGACGCGTTGGACCTGGCCGGCTTGAAGATCTCCGCCGATGACATAAAGGCGCTGACTGCTGTTGACAAAGACGGCTGGAAAAAAGAGATTGATGACGTGGCGGCGAATTACAAGAAGTTCGGCAGCCGTATGCCAACGGCGTTGACCGGACAATTGAACGAACTAAAGAAGCGGCTGGGATGACCCCGGCCGGCCGCCAAAGGAGACATCACGCATGAAACATTATCTCTCTATCCTCATGGTGGCGGCCCTGGTTGCCGGAATTTTGCCGTCCCACGCGCAAATGAGTGGCCCGCCCGTTCCGCAATTCAGCGGCGGCATGGAAAAATTGTTTGGGGATAACCAGACTTTTTCCGCGGACACCCGGATCCAGATCAGTAACGGCAGTACGCCCATGACGATGCCCGGCAAAATTGCCTTTGATAAGGGCAATTCGTGGTTCGAGTTGGATATGTCGCAAATGCAGGGTGGAAATATTCCGGCCCAGGTATTGACCATGATGAAATCCGCGGGGCTGGATAAAATGGTGTCCATCACCCAGTCGAACAAGCCGGTGGTTTATGTCGTTTATCCCAATGCGAAGGCTTATGCCGAAATGACTTCTCCCACGCCGGATACCGCCTCTACCAACGCCGATGTGCCGGTCCAGGTCACCGCGTTGGGCAATGAAACGATGGCCGGCCATCCCTGTGTGAAGAACAAAGCCACCGTCACGGACAAACAGGGGGTCAAACATGATTTCACGGTTTGGAACGCAACCGACTTGAAAAATTTCCCTGTCCAGATCACCATGACTGGCGAAGAGAATCCAGCCACCTTTACCTTCCTGAACGTCAGTTTCGCAAAACCCAATCCCGGCCTTTTCACACCGCCAACCGGCTTCACCCAATACGACGGTATCCAGGAGATGATGCAGTCGATCATGTTTAAAAGCCTTGGTAGTGGTGTCCTGCCTGGCGGAGCTGTGCCGCAGCAGCCGCCGCAACAGTAGATTTTTCCTTTGGGCGTTGAATGTTTCTTTGCGCCTTTCGGAACCTGTCGTATTACATCCGGCGTTTGAGCGCCTATAAGCGCTCTTTTCCTGTTCCCTTTCCCCTGGGGTGAGGGGAGATCGGGATAAACTTTAACCAGAGACCAGACCGCTCTAGCCCAACAAACTTTTCGCTTTAGCCAGCGCTTCGTCCAGCTTGTCGGCATCTTTGCCGCCGCCCCGGGCATGATCCGGCTTGCCTCCGCCTTTGCCGCCGACAATCGGAGCGATCTGTTGGATGATTTTTCCAGCCTGGAACTGCTTGGTGAATTCCGGCGATACCGCTGCGACCAATGCAACCGACCCTGCCATCCCGCCGCCCAGCACCATCACTCCTTTGAATCGTCCCTTGAGTGAATCTGCGATCGCTTGCAGAAAATCGCCATCCACCCCGCCCACATTATGGATGATGGCCGGGGTGCCATTGACGGCTTGGACGCGTTCCAGCAATTCGCTCGCCGCATTCGAGGCTTCCCGCTGTTGCGAGGTTTTGATCTGTTTCTCCAGCGCCTTTTGATGTTCGAGGAGTGATTCGATCTTCTTTTCCAGTTCATGCACCGGCGAATTCAGCCGGCCCGCCAGCGTCTTGATGAGCGCCACTTCGTCGGTTGCCCGGCGATAAGCTTCCAATCCGGCCACGGCCTCGATGCGCCGGACGCCTGCCGCGATGGCGTTTTCGCCGGTGATGCGGAACAAACCGATTTCGCCCGTTGCCCGGGTATGGGTGCCGCCGCAAAGTTCCATCGAATATCCGTCCAGTTTCGTTGCCTGGCCGCCGATTTGGACCACGCGTACCACGTCGCCGTATTTATCGCCGAAAAATTGCATCACATCCTTGCGCGATTTCACTTCGGGGTAGGGGACTTCTGTCCAGGAAACGCCCGCGTTCTCCACGATTCGTTCGTTGACGAGTTTCTCGATGTCTGCGATCTGGGCATGGGTCAGCGGCGCGCTGTTGAAATCGAACGTCAATTTATCCGGCCCCACGAACGATCCCTTCTGCGAGGCATCGCGGCTGACCACCTCATGCAACGCCCAGTGCAGCAAATGCGTGACCGTGTGATGGCGCTGGATGGCGTTGCGGCGCGGCGTTTCCACGCGCAGGCTCAATTTATCACCGATGACCGGAGCGTCCCCGCCTTCAACGAAATGGAGCCAGGTGTTGCCGGATTTCTGCGTATTGATGACGCGCCAGAGATGGCCGCTGCCGGACAGTTCGCCGGTGTCGCCCACCTGGCCGCCCATCTCCGCATAAAATGGCGACGCATCCAGCACCACTGCGGTTTTGTCTTTGACGCTGACCACTTCGAGGACCTTTGCCTCCGTTGCCAATGCATCAAAGCCGACAAATTTTGTGGGCGTGGTGGTTTCAATCTGTGAAAGCGAGATGACTTCCTTCTTCTGCGCCGCGCGCGCGCGAGTGCGTTGCTCCTCCATCAATGCGTCAAAGCCTTCCTTGTCTACGGTCAAACCGCGTTCGCGTGCCATCAATTCAGTCAGGTCGAGAGGGAAACCTTGCTCATCATAAAGTTTGAATGCAAATGCGCCGGAAATTTGCTTCGTTCCTGCCAAAGCAATCTCCTCATTGAACAATTCAATCCCGCGATCCAGCGTCTTATTAAACGCCTCTTCCTCGCGCTGGATGATCTCCTGCACATGCTTCTTCCCGTTGCGAATTTCTGGGAAGATGTCGCCCATTGTGTCGGCGAGAACATCCACCAGCTTGTAAAAGAACGGCTCCTTGAAACCAAGCGTGCGACCATAACGCACGGCGCGGCGCAGAATGCGGCGCAACACATAGTTCCGGTCGGTATTGCCGGGTTGGATGCCATCCGCGATCGCAAAACTCAAAGTGCGGATATGGTCGGCGATGACGCGGAAGGCCACATCGATTGCAACCTGTGACGCGGTCGCTGATTTATCCGTCGGCAACGTCGAAGTATATTTCTTGCCGCTCAATTTCTCCAACGCATCGAAGATGGGCCGGAAAATATCCGTTTCATAATTTGAAATTTTCGCATCGGCAAAATTAGTCAAGTTCTTCGTTCCCTGGATGATGCTCGTCACGCGCTCGAAGCCCATGCCGGTATCCACATGCTTGGCGGGGAGCGGCGAGAACGTGCCATCCGGATTCGCGTTGAACTGGATGAACACCAGGTTCCAGATCTCGATGCACCGCGCATCACCTTTGTTGACGAGCGCGCCTTTGGTGTTGCCATCCGGGGTCAGGTCCACGTGCAATTCTGAGCAGGGACCGCATGGCCCCGTCTCGCCCATCATCCAGAAATTGTCCTTTTTGTTGCCGTTGACGATGTGGATCTCCGGGTCCAATCCTACCGAACGAAATTTCTCCGCCCAATAGTTCCACGCCTCCTGGTCGAATTCGCTCGGGTCGTTCTTCGCCTTATCCGGCGAATAGACCGTCGCGTAGAGGCGAGCCGGGGGAAATTTCCATTTCACGACCACAAGTTCCCAGGCCCATTCGATCGCCTCCTTCTTGAAATAATCGCCAAAGCTCCAATTGCCGAGCATCTCGAAAAATGTATGGTGATAAGTGTCCAGGCCAACGTCGTCCAGGTCGTTGTGCTTGCCGCCGGCGCGGATGCATTTCTGCGTGTCCGTTGCGCGGCCGGGGGTGTAGGGACATTTCGTCTGGCCGAGAAAGATCGGGACGAACTGGTTCATGCCCGCATTCGTGAACAGGAGGTTCGGCGAATCCGGCATGAGGCTGGAAGATGGCACAATGGTGTGCTGCTTCGATTTGAAAAAATCGAGGAACGACTGGCGAATCTGTGAACTGGTCATCACGTGAGAACTTAAATTAACCGAACCCAGCCACGCAGGCGAGTGCAAGTTTTGTCTGACCTCAAAATTGAGGATGTTGCGATATCACGGATAAAATCCAAAAGAGCGAATCCGCCAAATAACAGGATTTGCTATTTTTTGTTATTCACGATAGGATGCCGCCAGCGATAGAATCCTGATTATGAATGTTTCTTTAACGCCGGAACTGGAAAAATTTGTTGAAAAAGAAGTTGGCAGCGGCCTTTACCAGACCGCCAGCGAAGTCGTCCGTGCGGGGCTGCGTCGTCTGAAGGAAGAACGCGATGTGCGGCTTCTGCGTGTTCCCGCCACTCTGGAAGAACTGGAGTCTCAATTGTTGCAATCGACCGAATTGCTGGATGCGGGCAAAGGCGTGAGCGGTGAGGAAATTTTCCGCCGGCTTCGCAAACGTACCAGGGAAGCGCGTGTCAAAGCCTAAAGTTATCCTGGCTCCGTGCGTGGAAGCGGAGCTCTGGACAATCTGGGCATTCATTGCCAGGGACAATCCCGAGGTTGCGGATCAAGTCCTTGAATCGGCCTTCGAAACATTCGCTACACTTGCCAGCACTCCCGGACTTGGCCGGCTGCGAAAATTTCACGATCCCCGCCTGAAGGGTATTCGTTCCTGGCACATCTCCGGCTTCGATAATTACCTGATTTTTTATCGTGCGGTCGCCGAAGGAATTCAAGTGATGCATGTTTATCATGGCGCGCGCGATCTCGAATCGTTTTTTGATTAGTTCGCCACAGTTAATAGGCAAAACGGTTCCCATCGTTGACACAAGCACCCCGGTTTGTACTGTATATGATATCCACATGAAATCCCGGCGCGCCTTCACCCTCATCGAATTGCTCGTCGTCATCGCCATCATCGGGATTCTTGCGGCGCTTTTATTGCCTGTCCTTTCTGCTGCCAAACAAAAAGCCAAAGGCATGGGCTGCCTCAACAACATGAAGCAGATAATGTTTGCGGCCAAATTATATCTGGATGACAACCGGGGCGTCATGGTCCCCTTGTGGATCCAGCAGGGGGTCAGTGGTTGGAAAAATTGGACGTACGATCCTTCAACCTTCGTCGTTCAATACCCGCAATTTTTGTGGTGGCAGGACAACTTCCGACTGTCGGGTCTCATTCCGGCGCATAAGACTTTCGATTGTCCGGCCTTGACCCAGCCCGCAACGGATGGCCACGGCGGCTCCGTTAGCAGCAACGACACTTTGGGCATCGGCATGAATTATCCCGAATACGGCTGGCTGGCCACCTCGTCAGATTTTCCGTTCCCGGTGTACAACAGTGCCAATGAAAATCAGGTGTTCTCGTCCAGTCAATCCATCGTCTTCGCCGATGCCGCCGCCATTTCGAACCCGGACGAACCGGACGCCGACAACTGGCAGGAAATCGCTGCCACCGGTTGCGCTTATTTTCGCGTGCCGAGCGATCCCGATTCTTACTCGCAAGGCGATTCCCGCTCCGTTCCCCGGCATGGGGGACGCGTGAACACCGCCTTCTTCGACGGTCACGTCGTCCAGATGCGCAACAGCGCCATCGGTTATAATTTGCCGCGGACCAACGGCGCCGTGCTGTGGGCAAAGAATAATCATGGCGACAACCCTTGATCGAATGGTTCGGCGCTCCCATCGTTGACATGGATATTGCCGTTAGTAATGTATGCAACATCCACGATGAACCTGGAAAATTTCTGAATCATCTCACATGCCGAATAACATCATGAGTCGCCGCATTACCTCGCTCCTTGTCACCTTGTTCATCGTTGTTTCCGCCCAGGCGGATAACCTTTCGCCGGTCGGGATATATGGACTCACCTGCGAACACCTCACCAACCCCATCGGCATCGGCAGTCAAACCCCGCGCTTCTCCTGGAAGCTCCGCTCCAGTCGTACCGGCGAAGGACAGACCGCCTGGCAAATCCGCGCTGCTTCTTCTCTCGCCGGCCTCACGGCCGCTTCGCCCGATCTTTGGGATTCGGGAAAAATCATTTCCGATCAATCTGTCCTGGTCCCATGGAACGGAAAAATTCTCGACTCGCGCTCGCATGTCTGCTGGCAGGTTCGCATCTGGGACAAGGACGGCCAGCCCACGGCCTGGAGCGAACCGGCCTGGTTTGAATTGGGATTGTTGGATACCGCCACCAACTGGCACGGGCAATGGATAACCGCCGATCTGCCGCGCTATGACATTGAACAATCTGCCCTGGCAAAAGCATCCTGGATCAACGCCGGTTCCGTCGCCGGGCAGGCCGCTGCCGTGCGCCTGGCGGTCGTCCTTCCGCTAAATGCGACCGTTCACTCTGCTGCGATCGATGCGGATGCTGACGGCTTGATCACTATCTATGTCAATGGCCATCCCAACCGGCACGGCTTCACCAGCCTCACCGCACCGTTGCATGCGGACATCTGGGATCAATTGGCGCCCGGCACAAACATCATCGCCATCGGTTCCGCTGCGGTGCGCAATGGCATCCGGCATGATCGCGGCGCTTCGGGAAGAAATGCCATTGCCGCCAGCGGCTACATCGAATTGCAGGATGGCCGGCGCCTTGAATTCAATACCGACGGTTCCTGGAAAGCGGCGGTTGCGCCTGGCGATGATTGGTTTGCCACCGGTTTTGACGATTCCAATTGGCCCGTGGCAACGGTTCTCGAACCTTACGCAGAACAACCTTCAAAATATGTGAACACCACTATCGGGCCGGGCCGTTACCTTCGGAAAAATTTTACCGTGGCCAAACCGGTTGTTCGGGCGCGGCTCTACGCCACGGCGCTCGGAGTTTATGAAGCGTCCCTCAACGGCCACCGCATTGGCGATGACCTGCTGGCTCCCGGCTGGACCGATTACCGCAAGCGCGTGATGGTCCAGACCTATGATGTCACCGCGCTGGTTCATCCCGGCCAAAATGCCATCGGCGCTGTGCTCGGCGATGGCTGGTACTCCGGCCGCCTCGGCTGGATGGGCCTGGCGCAATATGCCGCGCGCCCGGCCTTCGATGCCCAGCTTGAAGTCACCTACGCCGATGGCACCACAGATGTCGTCGCCACTGACGATTCGTGGAAGGCCGGCACTGGCGAAATTGTCGGCTCGGACGAACAATGGGGTGAAATTCTTGATGAACAACGAGCCGTCAAAAATTGGGACCAGCCATCCTTCAACGATTCCGTCTGGACCAATGCCGTTCTCGAACAACATTCCGTCTCGCTCGATCCCCAGCTTGGTCCACCGGTGCGCGCGTTGATAAAATTGGCCCCGCAAAAGATCACCCGCCACGGCGACGCCTGGATCGTTGATTTTGGCCAGAACCTTGTTGGCCACGTATGGCTCACCGCCGGCGGGCCCTCTGGCGACACCATTACCGTCTGCCACGCCGAGACCATCAATCCTGATGGCACCATCTATGCCGAAAATCTTCGGACCGCCCTGGCCACCGACAAATTCGCGCTCGACGGCGACGGCCTGGAGACCTTTGAGCCACATTTCACCTTCCACGGCTTTCGTTACGTCGAGATCACCGGTTATCCCGGCCAGCTCACTGCGAAGAATATCCGGGCCATTGTCGTCGGCTCCGACGCGCCGCCCACGGGAACCTTCGAAAGCTCCAATCCGGATTTGAACCGTCTCTATCAAAACATTGTCTGGAGCCAGCGCGGAAATTTCCTGAGCGTGCCCACCGATTGCCCGCAGCGCGACGAGCGCCAGGGCTGGATGGGTGACGCCCAGGTATTCTCGCCCACTGCCGTACGCAATGCCGATGTGGCCGCCTTTTTCACCAAATGGATGGTGGACGTGGACGATGGGCAGGGCACCAACGGCGACTTTTCGGATATCTCGCCGCGCGTGGCCCGTCCGCAACCAGCCATGCCGGTGTGGGGCGATGCCGGCGTCATCATCCCGTGGGTCGCCTACCATGCCTACGGCGACATCTCCTTTCTCTCGAATAATTATCCGTTCATGACGCGGTGGGTTGACTTCAATGTCAGCCGTTCCCATGGCCTGATCTTGAGCGGCGGCGTTGGCGACCATCTCGCGCCTATTCCGACTCCGACTCCGGTGGTGGACACCGCTTATTTTGCCAATTCCGCCCACTTGGTCGCCCGCGCGGCGGCTTTGCTGGGCAAGACCGACGACGCGGCCAAATATGACCAGCTATACCACGACATCGCTGGCGCCTTCGACCAGGCTTTCGTTTCCACCAACGGCATGATTCGCGGTGACACGCAGACTGGATACATCCTTGCGCTGCAATTCAGCCTATTGCCGGAAAATCTTCAGGCCGCCGCCGCGCAACGCCTCGCGGATGATGTTCAACAGCATGGCCACTTGACCACCGGCTTTGTCGGTGTGGGGCTCATCTGTCCCATGCTTTCAGAGATCGGTCGTTCGGACCTTGCCTGGCAGTTGCTTCTCACCAACACCTATCCCTCCTGGCTGTTTTCCGTGAAGAACGGCGCCACCACGATCTGGGAACGATGGGATGGCTGGACCCCCGTGAACGGCTTTCAGGATTCCTCGATGAATTCGTTCAACCACTATTCGCTCGGCTCGGTCGGCGCGTGGCTCTACTCCGGCGCGGCGGGCATCCGGCCCGACGACAACGCGCCCGGTTACAAACATTTCTTCCTCTCCCCGCAATTCACCACCCGGTTGGACCATGTCGCCGCCACGTTCGATTCGCCGTATGGCATCATCGCTTCCAGTTGGCAGATTAAAAACGATCAGATTTCGTATGACGTGACCATCCCGCCGAACAGTTCTGCCACGCTCCTGCTTCCAGCTCTAACGCGATACCTTCGGGAATCCGGCCATCTCTTGCAAACGCCGTATAATTCCGTTCCCCTCGTCGCCGGAACCTATCACTTTTCGCTACCGGTTCGACTTGCTTCAAATTAAGGAGGAAACTGGTATTCGGTATTAAAAACATTTTATTCGACAACCATTTATGCCGAGGGCAATGTAATCTTCCTGAACTGGATTGCGACACCGACCTGGGCATAATCAATTAACATCCGTGAAAGTCATATTTAAATTCAGCCTCTTTGTATTGCTCTTGGAAGTACTGACCGCTAACGCGGCACCTACGGTGGTGAACGTCGGTCAAGGTGGAGGCGGATCTGATCACAGCTTATTTCTTAAATCCGATGGCAGCCTTTGGGCGATGGGAAATAATACTTATGGCCAGCTGGGTGACGGTACCTCTTACTTCTATTATAATGCCACCAATTGGCCTGAAGAAATCGTTGCGAGCAATGTCACGGCGGTAGCGTCGGGTGGTGATTTTAGTTTGTTTCTCAAATCCGACGGCAGCCTGTGGGGAATGGGTGACAATGGTTTTGGTCAGCTTGGAGACGGCACATTGAATTCGCCCGATAGACCTGAAGAAATTATTCCCGGCGGTGTTACGGCTATTGCGGCGGGAGCGTCTCACAGTCTTTTTGTGAAATCTGATGGCAGCCTCTGGGCGATGGGATTCAATGATGTTGGGCAACTTGGTGATGGCACATTTGGCGGCATAGTTGGGTATACCAATCGCCCCGAGGAAATCGTTAACAGCGGCGTCACGGCCATTGCGGCGGGAGACGAAGACAGCGTATTTCTGAAATCTGATGGCAGCCTCTGGGCCATGGGATGCAACGAATATGGCCAACTCGGTGATGGCACTTTCAACACCACCAACCAGCCGGAGGAAATCGTCGCCAGCAATGTGGTGGCTATTGCAGCCTCAGGGTCTGGCGACGGATCTGGTGACACCTTTTTTATCAAATCCGACGGCAGCCTGTGGGGGATGGGAGATCAAGGTTTTCGCCAGCTTGGCGATGGCAACGAGCCGTCTCCTGATTATGTTACCAACCAGCCTGAAGAGATCGTTTCCAGTAATGTTGTGGCCATTTCGGCGTCTGTGTGGGACAGCCTGTTCCTCAAATCCGATGGCAGCTTATGGGCAATGGGGAGCGATCAATATGGCCAGCTGGGATACGGTTTCGTGTCCGTAATCCAGCCCTTAGAAATCGTTCCCAGTAATGTCGTCACCATTGCGGCGAATGGTGATCACAGTTTGTTTATCAAATCCGACGGCAGCTTATGGGGGATGGGTTATAATCATTTGGGAGCCCTCGGAGATGGTTTTATTGATGACCAGCCTCCCTATGGATCAACTTTACCGGAGCAAATTTGGCCTCATCCGCAGCCGGTTTTAACACAAACAGTCTCCAATAGCTTCGACCTACAATTCACGGCCCCGTGCCCGTTCGGCGGGAATTTTTATCTGCTGTCGGGCACGAACCTTGCCCAGCCTTTATGTCAGTGGACCCCCGTTGCAACCAACACCATCATCTACCGCTTTCTTAATCTTTTCTCCAACACGCTCCCCAATGCGCTCAGTTCCGGCGGCCAGCAATTTTATATCCTGCAATCACATTAAGGCGTTTTGGAAGTTTAATCAGACTTTCCTCATTTTCCTGTTGACATACATTACAGTACAATGTATAACACAGCCATGCTTACGAAAGATCTGGTGGCTGCCTCCTCAAAACCACTGGTGCTTTCCATCCTTACGGCGGGCGAGAGTTACGGCTACGAAATCATCCAGCAGGTCCGCGAGCTTTCCGGCGGCCAGATCGAATGGAGTGACGGCATGCTTTATCCGGTGTTGCACCGGCTCGAGCGCGACGGGCTGATCGAATCGGAATGGAAAGAGTCGGAGACCGGACGCGAGAGGAAATATTATCGGTTAAGTTCGGAAGGACATAAATCGCTTAAAACCGAACGCCAGCAATGGCTGGCCGTTCACAACACCCTGTGCAAATTATGGAAAATCAAACCCGTTTTGACCTGAACACCGCCGTGGAAAGCTGGCGGCAGGAACTCGCCGCGCAATCCGGTCTCACCGCGGATAATCGCCGTGAACTGGAAACACATTTGCAGGATGCCATGACCCGGTTGCAAGGGCGCGGTTTGAGCGATGAGGAATCTTATTTGATCGCGCGCCATCGCATCGGTCGTCCCCGGCAATTGACCGAGGAATTTATGAAGTCCAATCCCGCCCAGGCCTGGCGCGAGCGGGCGCTGTGGACAGCAGTAATTCTTTTGGGATTTAATTTGTGGCAAACTATCTGCGCAGTCTTATCGCTGACACACTTCTTCGGACCCCATTACATCTTTGTCCCCGAATGGGTGCAATTTTATTTTCCGCTTTGGCTGGATAACATGCTGGACAGTTGGCAGCTTCGACAAATAGTGCTTTTTATTTTGCACTTCCTGCCTCTCGTCTGGTTGGTGGTATATGCTACAAATGGCCCGCTGGGAAAATCCCGCTCCCTTTGGAACAACCTTACTGCCTCGCGGCTGCGCGTAGTTTCTTTGACTCTAGGTTTGGTTTTTATCGTTCATTTACTGTATGCGTTTTTTCAAAAGGAGCAATTTCCGAAAATGTCAGCATGGAACACGTTCGACAACTTGATAATAAGTGCAAGTTGGCCGTTGATTCTCGTTGCGATGATCACCTGGCTAAAGCCGCAAAGGCAAAAAACTGTCTGATGTGCGGATGATATCCCCTCTTTTGACCTTAAAGGCCGTAATCAGAACACCACCATTTTTGGATTAGTTTTTTCCGGTTCCTTCAACGGCTCAAAGTGGAATTGCCGCACCATAGAGCATCGCCGCCGCACTGCCTGTGACCAGATAACGGAATTGCAACCGGTCCAGCGGACGGACGAACAATTCAATCAAATCAGGTTCGGGCATTCTGGAAGATCTGGCGCACTTCGTTTTCAACGCGCTGTTCCGGCCAGTCGGGATGCTGGCTGCGCAGAAATGCCGTTTTGTGCCGGCGACACGTCCAGTAAAGCCGATGCGCCGCGCGCCAACGTTGCTCCGGTGTCATGCGGCGGAACACTTCAATCTGCTCGGGGCTGGCCTGCTCGTCCAACAGCATGAGTCAACTATGAGCCAAAAACAGTGTCCGTGCAAGCACCGCAGGTGCGAAATCTTTATAGAGCTCGGACCGAATGCGATTTTCAAAGCTCCGTAGGAGCGGCATATTCCCTGCGGCTATGTGTCAAAAAATTCTACAAATTTTCTGTGAATTTCCCTGCGAATTAGCAGGGAATATCCTGTTTGTAACGTGGTCGTAACTTTTTTATAGATTTTTCTTGAAAGCACAATAGGTGGTGGTATGATAACCACCGCTCCCCAACTAATGGGTAAGCAAAAATTCTGGAAAAGTTCGGTTTTCGTTGGAAAATAAGCGGTTTTTTAGCAAGTCCGGTTTGGTTCGGCCCCTTGAACTGCCGGGCATTAACATCTAAATTTGAAAAGGAGTGAGCCATGATTGACGCACGTGAGGAAGTACTGGGACCGGCAAAACAACAAACGGGTGCCCGACGGGGAACAAAAGTGGCCGCCAGCCGCGAGACGAGACCAAAAGGAGGGAAGAAGTTCTTGAAGATCGAGCGCACATTCAGCGACGCCAAAGTGAAGCCGTTCGAACAGATCGAATGGGACAAGCGCACCGCCGAGATCACCGATGACGCCGGCAAAGTGATTTTCAAACAGGAAAATGTCGAAGTGCCCAAGTCCTGGTCGATTCTCGCCACCAAAGTCGTCGTCTCCAAATATTTTTACGGCGAACAACACACCTCCGAGCGCGAAACCTCCGTGCGCCAGCTCATCCATCGCATCGCCCGTACGATCGCGGATTGGGGTGTCGCTGACGGTTATTTCAGCGCTGCGGATGGCGAAGTCTTTTACGAAGAATTGGCGTGGCTGTGCGTGAACCAATATGGCGCGTTCAATTCGCCGGTCTGGTTCAACGTCGGGCTGTATCATGAATACGGCATCGGCAAAAAATCCGGCAAAGGCAATTGGTTTTACAACCGCAAGACCGGCGCCGCCGAGCGCGCCGAAACCCAATACGAATATCCCCAGGGCAGCGCGTGCTTCATCCAATCCGTCGAGGACAACATGGAGGACATCATGCGCCTGGCTTCGAGCGAAGCGATGCTTTTCAAATACGGCTCCGGCACCGGTACCGACCTCTCGCCGTTGCGCTCGAGCAAGGAAAAGCTGAGCGGCGGTGGACGCCCGAGTGGCCCGATGAGTTTCCTGAAAGTTTATGACCAGGTGGCCAATGTCGTGAAATCCGGCGGTAAAACCCGTCGCGCGGCCAAGATGAACACCCTGCGCGATTGGCATGGCGACATCGAGGAATTCATCGATGCCAAGCAAAAAGAGGAGAAGAAGGCCTGGGCCTTGATTGAGCAGGGCTATGACGGCTCGTACAACGGCGATGCCTACGGCAGCGTGATGTATCAGAACGAAAATCTTTCCGTGCGCGCCAGCGACGAATTCATGCAGGCCGCGCTCTCCGGCAAGGAATGGTGGACGCGCAGCATCACCAATGCCGGCAAACCGCTGGAAAAGAAAGATGCGGCCAAATTGTTGATGAAGATCGCCGAGGGCACCCATATCTGCGGTGACCCGGGCATGCAATACGACGGCGCCATCCAGAAATGGCATACCTGCAAAGGCACCGAGCCGATCCACTCCACCAATCCCTGCAGCGAATACGTTTTCATCAACAATACCGCGTGCAACCTGGCGTCGTTGAACCTCATGAAGTTCAAGCGCGAGGACGATAAATTTGATGTGGCGCGCTTCAAAGCCGCCGTGCGCATTTTCATCACCGCCCAGGAAATTCTGGTGGACAATGCCAGCTATCCCACCAAGGACATCGCGGAAAATTCCCATATCTACCGCACCCTCGGCCTGGGTTACGCCAACCTGGGCTCGCTCTGCATGAGCTACGGATTGCCGTATGACAGCGACGAAGGCCGCGCCCTCGCCGGTGCCATCACCTCCATCATGACCGGCCATGCTTACGAGCAAAGCGCCGAGATTTCCGCGAATATCGGCGCTTTCCCCGGCTATCGCGATGCCCGCTGCGCCCATGTGTTAAGGCCGTTGGCCAAGGACAACGTGGAGTCAACGCTCGGCGTCATCAAATTGCATCGTGACGCGGTGGAACAGATCCATCCCAGCGAGGAATTTGGTTATCTGAAGAATGAAGCGCGCAAGACATGGGATGGCGCGCTCGCCCGCGGCAAACAGGTCGGCTATCGCAACGCCCAGGTCACTGTGCTCGCCCCGACCGGTACCATCGCCTTTCTCATGGATTGCGACACCACCGGCGTGGAACCGGACATCGCCCTCGTGAAATACAAATTGCTCGCCGGCGGCGGCATGTTGAAGATCGTCAACCGCGGCGTTCCCCAGGCTTTGCATCGGCTTGGGTATAATCCTAAAGAAGTCGAAAGCATCATCGCCCACATCGAAAAATTCGATACCATCGAAGACGTGGAGGAGAAGGGTGCGACGCTCAGGAGCGGGCTTAAGGCGGAGCATCTGCCGGTGTTCGATTGCGCGTTCAAGCCGCATCGCGGCAAGCGCAGCATCCATTACCTGGCCCATCTCAAGATGATGGCCGCCGCCCAGCCTTTCATCAGCGGCGCCATTTCCAAGACCGTCAACATGCCCTCGGAATGCACCGTGGAAGAGATCCGCGACACCTACGTGCAGGCGTGGAAAATGGGCCTCAAATGCGTGGCGATCTACCGCGATGGCTCCAAACGCTCCCAGCCGTTGAACACGAAAAAGACGAACGAAGGCGGAGACAAGAGCGCGCCGCAAAGTTCCGCTCTCGAAGGCAAAGTCAAAGAGTTGGAGAGCGAAGTCTCTAAATTGCAGAATGAAGCCGGCAAACCTTTGCGCCGCCGCCTGACCGACACCCGCCAGGCGTTCACCCATAAATTTGATATCGCCGGCCATGAAGGCTATCTGACCGTTGGCCTGTTCGAAGACGGCCAGCCCGGCGAATTGTTCATCACCATGGCCAAGGAAGGCTCGAC
This sequence comes from Verrucomicrobiia bacterium, assembly GCA_036490655.1. GTDB lineage: Bacteria > Verrucomicrobiota > Verrucomicrobiia > Limisphaerales > UBA11358 > UBA11358. The sequence goes on from DASXDM010000039.1 coordinate 52,982, forward strand.
CATCGGCGGTTTGATGGACGGCATCGGCACCCTGACCAGCATGGCGCTGCAATACGGTGTGCCCCTCGAGGCTCTCGTCCGCAAGTTTGCCCACCAGCGGTTTGAGCCGAGCGGTTTCACCAAGAACCCGGACATCCGCAACGCCTCCTCCATCACCGACTACGTTTTCCGCTGGCTCGCGTGGCAGTTCGTTCCCGGCTACCGCGAAAAGATCACGGAAGCCCGCAACCAGCCAGAGCTCGCGATTCCCGGCCTGGTCGAGGAAATGAAAAAAAAAATAAACCGGCCGGTGCCTGAACTGCCCATCGCCGAAGAAGCCGATACCGTTTACCTGAAAAGTGCCAGCGCTCATAGTCGCGGCCTGACGCTCACGTCCATGATTACCAACCAGCAGGACGCCCCGACCTGCCCGAACTGCGGCCATGTGGCCGTCCGCAATGGTGCCTGCTACAAATGTTTGAACTGCGGCGAAAGCCTCGGCTGCTCTTGACGAACCGGGTGGGAGGAACCAAGGCCGGAGATTCAATCTCCGGCCTTTTTTATTGGTAGGGCGAACAATGGCAAGTTGCGCCACGGCTCCGCGAGCCGTTCCTTCTTGGTTCGGGTGGAACGGGCTACCAGCCCGTTACGGTTGGCAACTTGCCGACCGATTCTTTCTTCTTTTAGTGCCTTCCCCGGTGGGGCGAGCCTCCCGCCGAGCCCTGACTTAGCAATTGGGGAGCGCACGTCCCGATGAATCGGAATGCCGTTTTGCGCGCCTCGCGCAAAACATTTGTTAGCTGCGTCATGGTTTTTGTTTCCCAACGATTGAGATTATCGTAGTCGGATCCCAAGTGCCTGTGAGATTCAAAAAAACGCCAATCTGTGCGGGGGCATAGTTGATTGAGTGTCCGTTCACATTTTCAGAAGTGGAAAAACCTGGTTTCCCGTAGGACTGCTCTAAAAGATTCTGTGTTTCCTTAAAGCGGTCGCCGTCCAAAATGATAACATCCTCATTTGTTCGCGACGCACGAAACCAACTCGCCTCAACCGCCGGCAGCGCATTGGTGGTCGTGTGGCCGCCACGATTTGTTATGCACTGCAACAACATTGTTCCGAGGTTACCTGAGCCTTTCGTGATAGGCGGCTTATCGCCGCTTAAGAATGTCGTCGGCGGGTCAGAATCCATGGGCAAATAAAATATTTCTGAGCCGGAATTCACCTCAAGGTATTGTCTGTCAAAGTCGCCCGGTGACTTGTGCTCAAAACTGATCCCTTCAATGCCATTGCTGGTTTCGATCCAGGATAGTTCTGTCAGATTGTATGTGAAAGGAGGATAAGGCAACGTAGTTCTACAAACACCGATATTATCGGTATTCCCAGAGTAGGTGCCTGTGCTATAAACCTGCGCCCGGCACGTCATACAGGCGGCCAATACGCCAGCGGCAAGTATTCCGAATGGCAATATGCTGTTTCGATTCATAACAAAACGCCAGATGACTAACCAATAGACACGAACGGCTCTTTCGTGGTTCATTTTATGTTTCCCGGCAACATTACGCTTTCCCTTCTTTCTGTTTAAATCCTATCGGATGAGAACTGTTTTCGAAATTATGTCTGGAGACCGGTCCGGAAGTTTTGGCCAATCTCGCACCCCACGCTTACAACCCTCACACCCCGCGCCTGTCTTAGGTAGGGCGCGTCACTCCGTGCTTTCATTCTTAATTCCCCTTTCCTCCATAATCCTAATCTTACTCTTACTCCCCCCTCGCACCTTCTTAAATACCCCTTTTCTGCAAAACGAACCCAAACTTTTCGCTCTCATTTTTACGTTCAACCAATTTAAAAACAGCAACTTACGTAACTGCCGTTAAAAAATGTGCCTCACCAAAACGAACCCAAAACGATGCCACTCATGCAAATCAACCGGCTTGTTTCACGGTCCACCCCCGTCTATTGTTTCCCCCATGAGCGACACCACCTTTCTCATGCGCGAGGATCCCTGGCGTATTTTCCGGATCATGGCGGAATTCGTTGATTCCTTCCAAACCATGTCCCAGGTCGGCCCGGCCGTGACCATTTTCGGCTCCGCCCGCACCAAACCGAGTGACAAGTACTATCGTGCCGCCCGGACCATCGGTAAAAAACTGGCGCAGCACAACCTGGCGGTCATCACCGGCGGCGGTCCCGGTATCATGGAAGCCGCGAACAAAGGCGCGAGTCAGGCTGGCGGAAAATCCGTCGGCCTCAACATTGAGTTGCCCAAAGAGCAGTTCGCCAATCCGAATTCCAATATCCCGATCCATTTCCATTATTTTTTCGCGCGCAAAGTTTGCTTCGTCAAATACAGCCTTGGGTTTGTCTACATGCCGGGGGGCTGTGGCACGCTCGATGAACTGTTCGAGGTCCTGACCCTCGTTCAGACCGAGCGCATCCCTCAATTTCCCTTGATCCTCTTTGGCAGCGATTATTGGCGCGGGCTTTTGAAATGGATGAAGTCCCAGATGTTGGACAAGCATGGTTACATCGGCCCCGATGACCTGGACTTGCTGAAGATCACCGATGATCCGGATGAAGTCGTGCGCATCATCATGGAGTATGAACGCCGTGCCGGCGCACCGGCTTTGCCGCAGGCCTTTGCGTGATGCATCCGCTGGTTGAAGAAATATCAGGCGGGCCCGGCCCCGGCCCCGAATCGCTCGTCGAAAATTTGCGCGGCGCCGCTGGAATTGTCCTGCTGCGAACCTCCTCCTTTGACTCGCCTGCCGCGCGCTATTCCTTCGTCGCAGCGAAACCTTTTTTGACTTTCCGTTCGTACGGCTCGCAATGTGAATTGCGTTTCGATGGGGAAACCCAGCTTCATTTCGGCAGTCCCTGGCAAACTTTGGATGCGCTGATGTCTCGATTTGAATTGCTCGATGAGATCGATTTGCCGTTTCCGCTGGGCGGCTGTTTTGGGTTTTGGGGCTATGACCTGAAAAATTTTACCGAGCCCAAGCTGCCGCGCCGCGCGATTTGCGATCTGGAATTGCCCGACTGTCATGTCGGCTTCTATGACAGCCTCGTGGTCTTTGACCATCAGATCGGCAAAACTTTCATTGTTTCCACTGGATTAAGCGCTGACGGCTCACGTAGCGAGCCCCGGGCCAGGGAACACGTGGAATTTTGGAGACAAAAATTGTCCAGTTGCTCCGACCAGATTCAGAGCCCCGGGGCAACCCTCCGGAATCCGGTCGTTTCCAATATTGGACGTAATGATTTTCTTTCCGCCGTTGCGAAAGCGCAGGACTACATCCAGGCCGGCCATATTTACCAGGTCAACTTGTCGCAGCGGCTTACTGCCTCTGGCGATCTCTCCGGCTGGGAACTTTTTCAAAGGTTAAGCGCCGTTTCGCCGGCGCCCTATTCCGCCTTTCTCGACTGTGGCGATCATCAGATCGTTTCCACGTCGCCTGAACAATTCCTGCGCATGAGCGGTTCGCAGATCATCACCCGGCCCATCAAAGGCACCCGCCCGCGCGACCCGGATACGACCCGTGATGCGCAGCTTGCTTATGAGCTTCAAACCAGTCCTAAAGAGCTTGCCGAACTGGTGATGATCACCGACTTGCTTCGGAATGATTTGGGAAAGGTGTGCGAATTTGGGTCCGTGCGCGTGCCGGACCTGGCCAGGCTGGAAAAATTCGCGCAAGTGCAGCACTTGGTGTCAACCGTCGAGGGGCGCTTGCGACAAGGGATGACTCATTTTGCCGCGTTTGCTTCGTGCTTCCCCGGCGGCAGCATCACCGGCGCGCCAAAATTTCGTGCCATGGAGATCATCGACGAGTTGGAGCCCGTTTCGCGCGGGCCTTACTGTGGCTGCCATGGCTATTTGGGTTTCAATCGCGAAAGCCAGTTGAGCATCACCATCCGGACAGCGCTATGTGCGGGAGACAAGATTCATTTCAACGTCGGCGCGGGAATTGTCGCCGACTCGGACCCGGAGTCGGAATACGCAGAAACACTGGCCAAAGCGCGCGGTTTTTTCGAAGCCTGGCAACTTCAACCCAGGGCGATGCCCGGAATGATTCCTTCAAATGATCATCCTTCTCAACGGTAAATTCGTTCCGGAAAACCGCGCGGTGGTCTCCATCTTCGACCGCGGCTTTCTTTACGGCGATGGACTGTTTGAAACCATTCGCATCGTCAATGGCCGTCCATTTCGCTGGGAGGCACATTGGAAGCGATTGGAGAACGGCGCAAAATTTTTAAAGATCAAATTGCCGATGCCGGGAAAGAAAGCGCGCGCGTTGGCCGAACAACTGGTCGTAAAAAATCGGATGCCGGATTCGCTCTTGCGGCTCGCGCTCTCCCGGGGCATCGGCGTGCGCGGCTATTCTCCAAAAAATGCGACGCATCCGACCTTCGCCATGACTTTGCACCCCGCGCCAGAGATCGGAAAACAACCAGTCCGATGGAAATTGATCACGTCCTCATTCCGGTTGCCGGTCGGTGAACCATTGGCGCAATTTAAGACTGCCAACAAATTGCCACAAATCCTTGCGCGCGCTGAAGCAGATGCCGCCGGTGCAGACGAGGCGTTGCTTCTGAACACGGATGGCTTTGTGGTGGAAGGTGCCAGCAGCAACCTGTTCTGGATCGAGCACAAGACGGTTTGTACGCCTCCCCTGGCAGCCGGAATTTTGCCGGGAGTTACGCGCGAGATCGTGCAGGAAATCTGTCAGCGAAGTAAAATTGCCGTCCGGGAAAAGTCCATTCGGTCGAAAGCTTTGAAACGGGCTGACGGCATATTTCTCTCGCTCACCTCATGGGGGATAGTCGAGGCGAAATCGTTGGATGGTAAAGGTTTGAAGCAGTCGCCCATCATCGGCCGGATCGCCGGGCGATACAACGGATGGTTTTTGAAATAATCCGGATCGTTGGTTTCAATACTTGAAACTTGAATCCTGAATCTTGAGACTGATTTCGTGCCTGGCCGATCAAAGCCGAGATATCAGATGCCGCGTTCCCGAAAAAAGCGCGGCGGTGGTTCCATTTGGTTCATCGTTGTGATCATCCTTGCGGGCGGCCTTTATTTTCTTTGGCATCAAACTCCCTCAAAGAAACCCGTCCCGCCTCAGCGATTGGCCGTACCCAAAAAACCGCCCGCGCCCTTGACCGTTTCGCAGCAGGCCCCCTCCGACTTTCCCCGGCCCGTCCATGATGTTCTTGAAGCGCAAGTGGCATTGGTGCGCCGCGGGATTTCGCCCGGCGCCATCGATGCCGCGCTGGGCTCGCAAACGCGCGAGGCGCTCACCGTGTTTCAACAAAACCAAAATCTTCCGCTGACCGGTAAACTGGACGACGCCACGCGCGGCAAACTCACCCTGGATGCTCCCATCCTGACGACTTATCTGGTGACGACTAACGATTTGGCGAATTTACAGCCGCTGGGGAAAACCTGGCTGGAAAAATCCCAGCAATCAGAGCTTGCCTACGAAACCGAGCTGGAATTGGTCTCGGAAAAAGCGCACTCAAACCCACTGCTCATCAAGCGACTGAATCCAAATGTCAATTGGACCAATGTCTCGGCCGGGACAACATTGGAGATTCCGGATGTCAATTATCCCGACCCGGCAAGCCAGGCCGCATTTGTCATCATCCATTTGTCCGACAAGTTTTTGGAAGCGTTCGATGGAGACACGAACCTGCTGGTGCATTTTCCCTGCAGTATAGCGGCCAAAGTCGAGAAGCGCCCCGTCGGCGAACTGCACGTCATCGCAATCATCCCCCATCCAAATTATACCGTTGATCCGGAACTTTTTCCGGATTCAGTGGAATTAGCCGCGCTCAAACACAAACTGATCCTGCCTCCCGGCCCCAGAAACCCGGTGGGAGTGGCCTGGATGGGGCTGGACCGGACCGGTTATGGCATCCATGGCACACCCAATCCGGAAGAAGTGGGCCGCACCGAATCGCACGGCTGTTTTCGCCTGGCGAATTGGGATGCGGAATATTTGCTGAAATTAGTCTGGATCGGCATGCCGGTCGTCGTTGTTGTCGAGGAGTGACAATGGCCCTTGCTAGGGATTTCATTTTGGATTAAGGTTATTGCAATTTGCCCTGACGACTGCTTGATTGAGCCGCCAGATATCAGTGGAAGGTATTGCTCGAGATGGACGATCTGAAAAATCCGCCGAAATCGAACGGCGCACTGCAAACATTGGGCGACATGGACATGTTTGAGGCGTTATTCGACGTCATTCCCGATCCGATTTTGGTAAAAAACTGTGATGGACGTTACGTGTGGGGCAATCGCGCCAAGATGAGAGAGCTGGGCGTGCGCAATTTGGCGGAAATTGTCGGCAAAACCGCCTTTGATTTTTTTGAGCCTGCGATGGCGGATAGTTTCAAGGCCGATGAAGAGCAGGTCATGAAAACCGGCCAATCGATCATCAACCGGCGCGAAGAAGTGATCGAACCGGACGGCACCATTCATTGGCATTTGACCACCAAGCTGCCCTGGCGTGATAGCAACGGAAAGATCCAGGGGTTGATCTCCATCAGCCGCGACGTGACTGCCCGGGTCGAGGCCGAATCAAAATTGCAGAAAGAGCGCAATCTGCTCCGCACCTTGATCGATAATCTCCCGGATTGTATTTACGCGAAGGACATGAACGGGAAGAAGGTCATGGCTAACCCCGCGGACCTGAAAAATTTGGGTTGTGCCACGGAATCCGATGCGATTGGTAAGACCGATTTCGATTTTTTTCCGAAGGAGATAGCGGAACATTTGATTGCCACGGAAGAATCCGTATTAAAAAATGGAGTTCCCCTGTTCAACCACGAGGAACCGATCACGCGCCCGGACGGGGAGAAACGCTGGATCTTGACTTCAAAAATTCCCTGGCGCGACGCCACCGGCAAGATCATCGGGCTTATCGGCATCGGACGCGATATTCAGGACCAAAAAGTGGCGGAAATGAAACTGCAGGAAGAGCGCAACCTGCTCCGGACGCTGATAAACAATTTGCCGGATGGTATTTACGCCAAGGACGCCGAAGCGCGCAAAGTTCTGGCCAACCCGGCCAATTATAAACGGATCGGATTCGATTCTGAAGCCGGCGTGATGGGCAAAACTGATTTTGATTTTTTCCCAAAAGAAATCGCGGAAGCTTTTTTTGCAGACGACCAGGTGGTCCTTAAAGAGGGCAAGACGATCATCAATCGCGAAGAGAAAGCAGTCTCCAAGGACGGCAAGACATATTGGTTGCTGACTTCGAAAATTCCCTGGCGCGACGCTACCGGCAAGATCATCGGGCTCATCGGCATCGGGCGGGACATCACCGAGAGAAAAAATATGGAAGCGCAAGTGGCGCAGGCGCAACGGATGGAGAGTATCGGGCGGCTGGCCACCGGGATCGCGCATGACTTGAATAATATCCTGGCGCCGATCTTGATTTCGATCGAGATGCTGCGGGATAAGCTGCAGGATGAGGAATATCTTCAGATGCTGGCCAAAGCCGAGGCCAGCGCGCATCGTGGCGCGGATATCATCAAACAGATGCTCTGGTTCAGCCGCGGCCTGACCGGGCAGCGCAGCCCGGTAAATCTCCAGCAACTTATCGGGGAGATTGCGCTGTTCACTTCCGAGAGTTATGGCAGGTCCATCCATGTGGAAAAAAAGATTGCGACCGATTTGGGGACAATCGTTGGGGATTTTGCGCAATTGCACCAGGTGATGATGAACCTTTGCACCAACGCGCGCGAAGCCATGCCCAACGGCGGTACGCTGACCATCGGCGCGCGCAATGCCACCGTGGACAGCCACCGTTATGTGGTCCTGGAAGTGTCCGACACTGGCGTCGGCTTTGCCCCGGAATTGGCTACCCGGATTTTTGAACCTTTTTTCACCACGAAATCCGTGGGTCATGGGCTGGGCCTTTCCACCGTCCATTCCATTGTTAAAAACCACGGCGGTTTTGTTAAAGCTGAAAGCCAACCGGGTCACGGGGCGACCTTCCTGGTCCATCTCCCCGTTCAGAACTAACGGCAAGGGCGATTTGGCGGGGATTCCAAAAATCCTTTGAAATTATCATTGCCCGTTTGAGCGCTTTCCATTAGCTGTTAATCAAATAGAAACAGAAATTATGACTAATCCAGAAATCATTTTAGCTGAACCAGCCGGAGTGGCGGTCGCGGGCATCGGGGTGGCGGTCATCCTCCTGATTATTTTCGCCGTCGTTGCCATCGTGCTCATCGGCTTCGTTATCGGCGTTTATAACAAACTCGTCACCATGCGTAATCGTTATAAAAACGCCTACGCCCAAATCGACGTCCAATTGAAACGCCGTTATGATCTTATCCCCAATCTGGTTGAAACGGCCAAGGGTTATATCAAGCACGAGCGCGAAACGCTCGAAGCCGTCACCCAGGCGCGCAATATCGCCTACGCCGCTTCCAAGACTGCCGCCGCCAATCCCGGCGATGCCAGCGCTGTCAAAAGTCTCTCCGCGGCCGAGTCCGGCCTGGCCGGCACCCTGAGCCGCCTGATGATGGTTTCCGAGGCCTATCCCGACCTGAAGGCGAACCAGAACATGATGCAGCTTACCGAGGAATTGACTTCCACGGAAAATAAGATTTCTTTCGCGCGCCAGGCCTACAACGATTCGGTGATGACCTATAACACCGACCGTGAAGTCTTTCCTTCGAACATGATCGCCGGAATGTTCAATTTCGGCCCGGCTGAACTGTTTGTCATCGACAAGCCGGAGCAAAAGGACGCGCCGAAAGTCTCGTTTTCGTGATCTGTTAAAGGGTTGAATCGTTGGATCAGAAACGGTTCAATGGTTCGGCGTTTCAACGATTTAACGATATGGACTTCTTTGCCCAACAAGAGAAAGCCCGCAAAAAGACTAAATGGCTGGTGCTCTATTTTTCGATCGCGGTGACTCTGATTATCGCGGCGATCTATTGCATCGTATTTTTCGCCTGCTCCCTGGGCGGCCATCATCGGGCATATTATATCGACAGCCAGTCGCCGCAGGTGTCCTGGTGGGACTCGCAAATTTTTCTATTCACCGCTTTTGGGACCCTTGCGGTGATTTTGGGCGGGAGTGCATGGAAAATCCAGCAATTGTCCGGAGGGGGCAGCGCGCTGGCGGAATCGCTTGGCGGACGCCTGGTTGCCTCCAATACCACCGACCCTGACGAGCGTAAACTGCTGAACGTCATCGAAGAAATGTCCATCGCCTCGAGCGTGCCCATGCCGCAGGTGTATGTGCTGGACCAGGAGCAGGGCATCAACGCCTTTGCGGCCGGCCATTCCACCAGTGATGCCGTTGTGGCGGTCACCCACGGTTGCGTAAAGTTGCTTTCGCGGGATGAATTGCAGGGCGTCATCGGCCATGAATTCAGCCATATCTTGAATGGCGACATGCGGTTGAACCTCCGCCTTATTGGGATTCTCTTTGGAATTCTTTGCATCGCCACCATTGGCCGCATCTTTTTGCGCGCTCGCGGTCGAAATGCGGGAGGGATAGTGATGTTCGGCGTTTTAGTCTGGTGTGTCGGCTCGATTGGAGTGTTCTTTGGCCGTCTGATCCAGGCCGCTGTCAGCCGGCAGCGTGAGTTCCTCGCGGATGCTTCCTCCGTGCAATTTACCCGTAATCCTTCGGGCCTGTCCGGTGCGCTGCAAAAAATCGGTGGTTATGGCTTTGGTTCAGCGCTCACGTCGGACCATGCGCCGGATGCCGGGCACATTTTTTTCGGCAACGGCATTCCCAATCAGATTTTCGGCATGATGGCTACGCATCCGCCGCTGGAAGACCGCATCCGCGCCATTGACCAGACCTGGGACGGAAAATTTCCCCGCGTGGATATGACGACAGTGCGCGCTGAGATCGCCAAACAGCAATCCAAACCCCGTCCGGTTTTCATGGATGGCAAGATGATCGTCCTTGGGGGGATTATGTCGCAGGGAGCGCAGGAACCGCAGGCGCCACTCAAAAAATATGCCATCCCGAATATCGGCAATCCCACGCCTTTGCATTTAAAATATGCCGAACAGTTGCGTGATTCGTTGCCTGACACGATTCGCGCCGCGGTGCGCGAACCGCTGGATGCCACGGCATTGATCTATGCAATTTTGTTGAGCAAAGATGATGACCAACGCGCCCGGCAGTTGGATGAACTTCAAAAGCGGGTGGGTGCGGAGATTTCCGGAAAGACGGCGGCACTATCTCCGGATGTTTCAAAAATCGCTTCCCACACGCATTTGCCGATGGTCAACCTGGCGCTGGGCGCGTTGAAACAATTAACTGTCGAACAATACGGGGATTTTTCAAAAACGTTGGACTGGCTCATCAATTCCGATGGGACCGTCGAGTTGTTCGAATTCGTTTTGCAAAAGATTGTCCTGCGACATTTGGATTCGCAATTCCATGGCGCGCGCAAGCCGATTGTCCAATATTACGTCATCAAACCGCTGGTGCCGGATTGCGCTCTTTTGCTCTCCGCGCTGGCAAATCTCAGCAGCAACGATCCGGCTGAGATCCAAAAGGCTTTTGACGCCGGCGCGCCATTCCTGCGTTCACCGGACGACACCGATTTACAATTGATCCCGCGGGCGCAATGTGGTTTGGATAAGATTGATGCCGCGCTGAACCGGATGGTGCAGGCGGTGCCGAACATCAAAAAGAACCTTCTGGATGCTTGCGTCCATGTCATCGGCGCGGACGGCGTGGTATTGGAAGCAGAAGCAGAATTGCTTCGGGCCATTGCCGACACTCTGGATTGTCCCATCCCGCCATACGTGACCCAGGAGTGAGTCTGCCATTTGGCGGGGCGAGACTCGGTCGAGCCGTGAATGACTTCCGTTTTACCCCTGCCTATCGCTTAAGCTTTAGGCCTCACGGACAGTCGCTTGCAATCCGGTTTTAAACGCGTCCAAAATCTTTGCGTGCGCGGTGTTGACTTCCGCATCCGTCAAAGTTTTTTCCGGTGAGCGATAGATGAACGCATACGCCAGGCTTTTTTGGCCTTCGCCCACATTTTTGCCGCGGAAGACGTCGAATAGTTCGACGCTTTCCAGGTTGGTAGCCTTGGCCTGTTTCACTGCCTGTAAAACCGAAGCATGAGTCGTCGCTTCAGGCACCAGCATCGCCACATCGCGGCGGATCGCCGGGAATTGCGGGAGAGCTTTGAAAGATTTCGCGGGATTTCGCCGCGCCAGAAGTTGGTCCAAATCCAATTCCGCAAGAAAGACTGCATCGCGCAGATCGTATTTTTTCGCGAGGGGCGGCATCAATTGGCCGAATTCTCCCAGCGGTAATTTTCCACCGAGCGTGATCGCGGCGGATTCAAGGAAAAGTTGTGAATTTCCGGCGTTGGCGAAGGTCACGCCGCGAATGCCGAACTGTTGAAGAAATTCTTCCAGCAGTCCTTTCAGGTCGAAGATATCCAGTTTGGTGTCGCGGTCGTTGCCGCTCCAAAAGGGCAGGGCGCGTTGCCCGGTCAGGGCCATGGCCACGCGGCGACCTTCTATGATCGCCCCGTTTTGTCCGCTAAAGACGCGGCCGATCTCAAACAACGCAACGTCATAATTTTTTCGGCTGACATTATGGCGCAACGAATGGATCAATCCGGGCAACAGGCTCGGGCGCAAAACATTCATGTCGGAACTCAACGGGTTTGCCAGCGGAACCAACTCGTTTGGCGTCCGGCATTCCGTATCCGAGACGAGCGTTTGGCCCTGGGCCTCATTGAGACCGAGGCCGGTCAGGATCGTGCGCGCTTCCACGATCTGGTCATAGACGGAATCGAAATCATTTTTGCCGATGGCATTGCGCGGCGGCGTGGCGGGAACTTTTTCGAGCCCATAAAGCCGTTCCACTTCTTCGATCAGGTCCACTTGCCGTTTTAAGTCCACGCGCCAGGTCGGGATCTGGAAAGTGCAAATGCCCGGCGAGTGTTCCGTGACCGCCAATCCGAGTTTTGTCAGGAACGAAGCTTGATCGGAATGTGAGATGCTCACGCCGAGCAGCTCTTTGGTTTTCGAAAAATGCAGGGTGACCTGTTTTGGTTCAGCCGGTTTCGGATAGGCATCCACAGCGCCTTCGGCCAATTCACCCCCGGCTGTCTCCAGGACCAGTTGCGCCGCGCGCCGGCTGGCCCAATCGCAAATCCCCACATCCGCGCCGCGTTCAAAGCGGTAACTGGATTCACTTCGCAAGCCGAGCGTCTTGCTGGTGCGCCGGATGTTTGTGGGAAGGAAATACGCGCTCTCAATCAGGACGTCTTTGGTGGAATCGTTGATCTCCGTGTTTTGGCCGCCCATGACGCCTGCCAGGGCGATGCCTTTTTTTGCATCGGCGATAAGCAACATCTCTTTCGTAAGAGTCCGTTCCTGGTTGTCCAGCGTCTTGAATTTTTCCTGGTCAGCGGCGCGGCGCACGATGATGGTGGGCTTGCCATCCGGGCCGGCGGCGATGAGATGGTAGTCGAAAGCGTGCAGCGGCTGGCCGATCTCCAGCATCACATAATTGGTCACATCGACGACGTTATTGATGCTGCGAATGCCGACTTTTTCCAGGGTCGAACGCAGCCATTCCGGGCTGGGACCGATCTTAACGCCTTTGACGACTCGCGCGGTGTAGCGCGGGCACAGTTCCGCATCCTCAACTTTTACCGATACCAGGCTTTCAATTTTGGCTCCGGAAGTTTTAATGTTGGGTTCCGGAATTTTCAGGGGGTTGCCGGTGACCGCGGCGATCTCTCGCGCGATGCCAATGACGCTGTTGAGGTCCGGGCGATTGGGCGTCACTTCCAGGTCATAGACGACGTCGCTGCCACTGCTACGGCCGAGAAATTCTGCAAACGGTTTTCCAATGGGCGCGTCAGCCGGGAGAATGAGCAGGCCATCGATTTTGTCCGGCAGGCCGAGTTCCTGCGGCGAGCACATCATGCCCTGGCTGGTGATGCCGAAAACTTTTCGTTCCTTGATGACAAAGGGTTCTTTCTCGCCCGGCTTCAGTGGCAATGCGAAATCAGGCAGGATGAGCGGGACTTTATCTCCCGCTTTGTGGTTTGGCGCGCCGCAAATGATGGTGCGTTCACTTTTGCCGTCATTGACGCGGCAGACGGAGAGTTTATCCGAACCGGGCACGGGATCGCGCGAGAGGATCTGCGCGACGACGATGCCGGCGAACTCGCCGCTGATCTTTTGGACGCCCTCGACCTCAAGGCCGAGCATGGTGAGGCGTTCGGTCAATTCCTCCGGCGACCAGTCAAAATCAACGTATTGTTTGAGCCAATTCAGCGTGACTTTCATTGCCGGGGTAGTTTAGCGGAATGGGAAAGCGAAAAGCGAGGATGGAAGATAAGGCCGAAGCGGGCACGCTTCAGGCCGGAGAGCCCATATTCGCAGGTGATTTCTTTGGAAGAGCTTTTTCATTTTGAGTCTTAAACGTAACTTCGCGTAACTTCGCGTAACGAACGGATTATTGGATAAATGGATAAATGGATGGAAGGATTGCTGAGAATGCAACCGCCTCCCGCAGGGCGGATGCAGAGAAACGAAGATTGTGGTGGGCCAAAATATCCCGGCTGCAGGCACCCCATGCTGAATTTTTTAGTACTCGGATTCAGTCGGATTCGGTCGGATTGACTCGGATTCAGTCGGATTTTTTGGACAGAATGAACGGGATGGACAGGATTTTGTGAAGGAAGAAACGGTCGGCAAGTTGCCGACCGTGACGGGTAGTCCGTTCCACCCGAACCAGGATGGCCAGTTAGAGCCGGCTCACGCCGGCTGCTACAACAATATGTCTGCACTCTGCGCATGAGGGAATCATAGCACGAGAAGAAAAAGCGTAATGTTGCCCGGCAACATAAAATGAAGGCAGTAGCCAAAAGTTCGTAGTCCACAGTCCACAGTCGAAGGGGGTGTAGTCAGAATATGGGTTTGAGTTGAGTGGGGAAGTGGGGCGATTGCTAGCCCCGGCCACCGGCCTGACCTGACTATCTGGTCAACGTCTGGCAGTGCACCGGAGAGAGTGCGGTGTTTACTTTCGTGGGAATCGCAGCAAAAATCTGCACAACCTCTTGTTGACACGTTGGAAGGGGCGAAATATGGTCGTTTTAACAAAAAAAGATATACCGCATTTTGCGGCCTACTTATTGTTAAGCATCGCGCCATGTCCTCGGAGATACATCACGAATCACCGGAGCCGCAAGAGGAACAGTTATGCACCAGTTGCGCTGCTCCAAATGAGCCATCCGCTCATTTTTGTGCCAAGTGCGGAGCGCCGCTCAGTTCTTATGCGACCTTTGCTCCATTTGAGCGCCTGTTTGCAGAAGGCTTTATTTATCGTCAGGCAGCAGAACGCCCACGGAGGTTGATAACGGTATTGGGTATATGGTTTATTTTTGGCCTCTTTGGATTGGGTGGCTTGGTTATTATGATTATAGCGTCCAGTGCTGGTGCTGGTCTAGCCACTGTCGTCTGTGTTGGATTTGGAGCCGCTTTGCTTGTTGTTTCGTTGGTGATGATTTGGAAGACGACCCGGAATTACTTGACCTAAAATGAGATTGACCATAAAACCGATGCCTAACCATCACTGGAGCCAACGCCGGTTGTGTATCCGGTTTCGCGGTTGACATTGCGAGTCCGGCGTGGCTCAGTTCTTGTTCGTTAGGCGCTTTGAGAGCATGAATACAATTCGAGCAAAGATTATCGTTTCTTGGCTCCTCTTCCTGATTTGGGGCAGTTTAATTTATTTGCATCATCTTTTGATTGCTTGGTGCATTTTTGGACTCGCGCTTCTCATTCGGAACACCAAACCGAAGACATCACAGGTGCCGCAGCGCACCGGCTATTTTTTGAGTTTCGGATTCATCGCGATTCTGGTTCTTGTTCTCACGGCCGGGATTTATTCGTTTCCACCGAACATTGTAACCATTGGCAAGATTTTAGCTGAGCTGATTTTGTGGCCGATTCTATTTTACTCGGCGTATTTGGATTACAAAGCCTTCAAGACACATGACACACGCGCCTAACTCTCCTAATGCCTAATACCAGGTTAGGCGACTCCGGCATTTTTATGACATCACGCGCACTTAATAAGCTCGGTATAATTCTGTGGATTATTTTGCTTCTTTCTGCTGCCGTGTTTCTCATTTTGGCACTGCTCGCGCCAGAGACGCAGTTTTTAGATTCTAAAGGGCCAGATGATTGGATGTATCTTATCAAAACCACGACTGACATTGAGAGACTTCGGAACATCGCCATGAATGTTGTATCATTTGATTGGATAACAGGCGGCACTGCTATTTGGCTCTGTCGTATAGCGATAGGCGCATTTTTCATTATTATGAGCGGCGCGGTCGTCGGTTTGCTTCAGGTCCGAAAGATGAAGAGACAGTTGATACCGCCGCCAAACATCGCGCGAGCCTGTGTGAAAACTCCGGGCGGGATTGAGGGTTGAAGCATCCCATTGGAAAAACGTTTTGCGGTGCGAAAGTATTCTTCTTCCGTTTGAAGGTTCCTCTCCCGGTGTGTTACCGCTCCGCTCAGAACC
>DASXDM010000040.1:0-93779 GCA_036490655.1 Verrucomicrobiia bacterium
CGCTGGCAAGCCAGTGGTTGAGCGCTTCGCGCTTGAAGGTTTCGTCGAATTTACGACGGGTTTTGACAGTGGTTTCTTTGATGGTGCTAATCATATACGGCTCTCCCACTTCTCTGTCCATCAATTCGAAGCAACCTCAAAGGCTTAAACGTAACTTCGCGTAACTTTGCGTAATTTCGCGCAACAAATGAGATTGAGGAGGAGAAAACGGAGAAATTATGCGGGTAACAACTGCAAACATCCGTAAACATCCGCGAAAGGAAAGGAGTCAAAGCCGGCTCCCGCCTGCGGCTGCGAAGATATGTTGGCGCATGGCACATGGTGGAATCATAGCAGGAAAGGACGAACTGTAATGTTGCCGGGCAACATAAAATTGATTCTTCTTGCACGAATCGCAAGCAGAGACGCTGCCCGTCATTACTTGGGTTCGAACCTGTTGGCCGGGATTTCCGAATTAGCCGCAGATCGGATTCGCGCTATCGCGCGGCTTCGCAGTCAGCGGCAGAGTTTTAGGATATGTTACCCGGGGTGGCGCGCGCTCAGACTCGCGCTTACCCCGGGCTACTTTCGCCTGCCCTTTCAGGGCATTCAATTTGAGCGGTTTAAAAATACTGTAGCCATTCGGGAGGGAAAGAGGGGAAGCGGAGGACATTGCGTTTATTTGCGATCATCTGTCCCGCTCTGCGGGGTTCGCGGTTGACGATTTTGTTTCCGGGCAACATTACACTTTCCCTCCTTTCTGCTAAAACAAGTTCATGATGAGCGCAACCTGCATCACCAGCCCGTCACGGTCGGCAATTTGCCGACCGATTCTTCTTTCACAAAATCCTGTCCATCCCGTTCATCCTGTCACAAAAATCCGACTGAATCCGGGTCAATCCGACCGAATCCGACTGAATCCGACTACTGAAAAAAATTCAGCACCCGGAACTGGAGCCTGGAAATCTTGGCCCACCGCAATCTGCGTTCTGCGATATCTGCGGATTCAAATACCCGTTTTTGCAAAAACGAACCCAAACCAAAATGGATTACATTCCATTCACAAATGTTTATCTGCCAGGTCTTTATGAAGCAAACGGAATCAAAAAATCGCGTTTATTGGCCGACAAAACGAACCCAAATCCCCTCGGACTGCAGACTTTGGACTCTGGCCGTTGCGCGAAGTTACGCAAAGTTACGCGAAGTTACGTTTAACAACCCTGCTGCTCTTAATGCCTTCGTGGTTAATCCGTGCAATCCACGGTTTCAGCCGCCGAGCGACGTTGGATCGCCGACGTTGCCTTTATTGAAATCGACATATTCCTCGGTCAAGTCGCAGGCGTACATCACGGCACCAGCTTTGCCCAGGTTCAGGTTGATGTGCAGGTCAAATTCATCGGGCGCGACGGCGGCGCATAGTTCCTTGAAGGTTGCCTTGGTGGGTTGGCCACGCTTCAAGCTCCAGATGGTTTTGGGCGAAGTTTTCGAGCGGTACCCGATATCCACCTTTTCCTCGACGATCGTCGCCGGTGAATATCCGAGGGCATCGATGATGCGGCCCCAATTCGGATCGCCACCGTGCCAACTGGTCTTCACAAGCGCGCTGTTCGCCACGGCGCGCGCGGCGGCATCGGCATCCTGGATGGTCTTCGCGCCGTTCACACGCACGGTCACGACGCGATGAACGCCTTCGCCATCCCGCACAATCATTTTGGCGAGTTCGAGGCAAACGTGACTTAGAGCAGAGTGAAAAGTGACGAGTGATGAGTGACGAGTAGTGAGTTTAGGATTCCCGGCAAGGCCGTTGGCGAGGACGAGGACAGTGTCGTTGGTGCTCATGTCGCCGTCGACGGTGATGCGGTTGAAGCTGTGAGCGACGGCTTCCTGCAACGCGGCTTGCAAAGCCTTCGCCTCGATCGCGGCGTCGGTGGTGATGAAACAGAGCATGGTCGCATGCAAACCACCATGCGGCAGAGCGGCGGGGCGTTGACCGGTGGCGGACATGCCGGGCTGAATCATGCCCGCGCCTTTGCAGATGCCCCCGATACGGACTTTTTTGCCGCCCAACATGAATTCAACGGCAATCTGCTTGGGCCGGGTGTCGCTGGTCATGATGGCTTCAACGGCATGGGCGGCGTGGGCCGGGCTCGTGCCAAGCAATCCTGCCGTGGCCACAATCCCACGCTTCACGTTGGGCATGGGCATGGTCACGCCGATGCGACCGGTGGACCCGACAAAAACTGTTTCCGCAGGGACCTGCAATTCGCGCGCGGCGATAAGCGCCATGGTTTTGGCATCGCGCAGGCCCTGCTGGCCGGTGCAGGCATTGGCGTTGCCCGAGTTAACGACGACGGCCCGGGCGACGCGCTTTTTTAGGTGTTGCACGCATAGTTTCACGGGCGCGGCGCAAACCTGGTTGGTGGTGAACATGCCGGCGACGGTAGCGGAAACGTCGGAGACGATGAGGGCGAGGTCGCGTTTTTGGCCTTTGTCCGAGCCTTTGCCGGTGCCAAGTTTTTTGATGTCACAAAACACGCCGCCGGTGCGAAAGCCCTGAGGCGCGACAATGGAACCGCTGATTTCTTTGAACTGAATTTTCATCCGGGCGGATTGAAGCAGGAACGAGGCAACGCGGAAAGAATTTTAACCGCGAATGGACACGAATGAAGGCCGGGCAGAGGAATCTGCAGATCACGCAGATGGACGCAGATTAAGAATTATAACAGAAGGCAGCGAAGACAACAAAGATTGGAATTACGAAAGGGGAAAAGAAAAGCGACGGAAGACTGCCGCAGTCCAAGGCGGTTAACACCACAAAGACGGCTCGCGAGTACGCTCGCCCCACCGGCGGCGCAGCAGCACTGCCCTACCATTTAACTCTCAGCCGTTCTTCACGGCCTCAATTTCCAGGCGAACCATCCTGACATGGACCTGGTTGTTGGCATCGGGTGGATGTTTGGCGACGTAACGGTCGGTGACGGCGGCGATGAATTCTTCACGCACATTTTCCGGCACGCATTGGACGTAAGGGATCCACGTGGTGCGCAGCCAGGTGGCAAAACCGTCCACCCCGGGGTAGGTGGCGTCTTTTGGCGCAAGCTTGAGGCCTTTGATCTTGAAACCAGTCTTCGGCAGCCATTTCTCATAGTCGCCGGGGCTGTAAAAAAAGTATGGCCGCGGCATGCGGCGAAAAAAACCGCGCCAGCGCTTTAACCGCATTTCGGGCCGGAGCGCGACAAACACATCCTGGGCGTTTCCCCTGCCCCCGCAGGAAACGATGAGGCGTCCGCCGGGTTTCAACACAGAGGCCGCGCCGCGCAGGATCTTTTGATGGTCGTCCACCCAATGCAAAGCGGCATTGGAAAAAATAAAATCGAATCGCCGCGGGAATTTGATCTTCCGCGCATCCATGACGTGAAATTCGAGGTTGGGGAATTGTTTATGCGGAAAGGTTTTTTGGGCGAAGACGATCATCTCCGCCGAGGCATCGATGCCGGTGGCCGAACCGTTGGGGAGCGCCCGCGCCATTTCGGCGGTCACCTTGCCGTCGCCGCAGCCGACGTCGAGGACGTGTTCATCGCCGCGCAGGTTCAATTTGGCGATAAGCTCACGCGCCCAGGTTTGTTGGACGGCGGAGTTGGCGGCGTAATCAGCAGCGTTCCATTTGGCGGACGAGGATTTTCTGGCAACGACAGATTTTTTATTGAGCACGGCCTTCGTCATCACAGGAAAAATTTTGCGAGGTTGAAATAGAACAGGAGGGTGAAGATATCGGCGATGGCGAGGGTGAGCGGGCCGGCGGCGATCTTGGGATCAAGTTTCAAGGCGTGGAGGGCGGTGGGCACGCTCAGGCCGGCGACACAGGCGGTGAGAAGGCAAAAGGTGACGCTGGCGCCGATGACGAACGCGGGCATTTCCGCGTGTTGCCACACCAAAACGATGATCCCGACGGCGAGGCCGCACGACGCGCCGAGCAACAACGCGGTGAACGCTTCGCGCCAAAGCGAAAGCCAATACCATCGCCAACTGGGCTGCGTGGTGCGAAGGGATTGGATGGTGACGGTCATGGATTGAATGCTGACGCTCTCGCCCAGGCCGAGGATCATCGTGAGAAAAAACGCGATGACGAGGCTCTTTTGCAGGGTGAGTTGATAATGACCGGCCAGGAGCGCGCAAAAAGTGCCGCTGATGATGGTGGTGATGAGCCAGGGAAACCGGATGCGAAAGGCGCGCCAGGGCGAAGCATCGCGCACCTGGGAGACATGAAAGCCGAGCGTCTCAAACACTTCGGTCATCTGCTCGCGTTCGGCGATGTCGAAGACTTCCTCGGTGAACAGGCCAACGTCCACCAGGCCGACGACGCGGCGTTGGGCATCGACGACCGGGAAGGCGAAGAATTTGTGCATCACAAAAACCTCACAGGCCTCCAAAACGGTGGCGGTGTCCGGGATGGCAATGACATTGCGGATCATCAATTCGGACAGAGGCTGTTCCAGCGGGGCCATGAGCAACCGGCGCGTGGGGACGACACCGACTAATTTTTCCTGGTCATCGACGACGTAGAAATAAACGATTTTTTCGCCGACGCCGCGCTGGCGGATAGTGGCCAACGCCTGTTCGACGGTAAGTTTCTGGTCGAGGGTGGTAAAATCCTTGCGGATGAACCGGACAACGACCGGTTCATTCAAATGTTCGACGGGCGGTTTGATCTGCATGTCGCTGAATTAGTCTGTTTTTTCGCCGGCTGCCTTCAGTGCCTGCCGCTTCAATTGTTCTGAAAGACGGAAATCTGCTGACGTTTGCAATTGCTCCAGAATAGTGCGCAGTGAAACAATTAATCCTCGCTGCCGTGCTTCGATTAAGACACCCACCAAACCGATAAACGGCACACCCTCGCGGCCAATTTGCATCAATGCCGTAATGGCAGAGGGGTCGCTGACTATGATCATTGCCGCCGGAGTTTTTCTAGCGTTTGTAAATCTTCTTCGAGTTCTGCCAAATCATAGTGGACACAAATGCCATGCCGTCCCAGTTCTTGGAGAAACTGCGTCTGGCTGACTCCGGCAATCTGTGCGGCTTGTCCCAGGGTCACATCCTCCGCAGCATATAACCCCACCGCCGCCTCAAGCTTGAGGCGTTCCGGCGTAATATTTAATCCACGCAATTGTTCGTCCTGGACTTCCACTATCATAGTTAAACCAGTCCTGCGGTTTCTGGAAAACCGCAAATGATATTCATGCTCTGGACGGCCTGGCCGCTGGCGCCTTTCACCAGATTATCCTCGGCGCTCATCACGATGAGCCGGCCTGTCCGCGGATCCAGCCGCCAGGCGATCTCGATGATGTTGGTACCGACGACATTCTTGGTGTCCGGCAAGCTTTTGCCCTCGAGCAAACGAACGAATGGCTCGTCGCCGTAACTTTTCTGGTAAATGGCGGCGATTTTTTCGTCAGTCAATTTTTTGGCGGGCTCCAAATAGAGCGTCGTCAGGATGCCGCGATTGATGGGGATCAAATGCGGGGTGAATTGGATCTTCACATCCGCGCTGGCCGCGAATGACAGTTGCTCTTCGATCTCCGAGAGATGCCGATGTTTGGGGACGCCATAGGGGCGGACACTCTCATTACATTCGACAAAAAGATAATCTGTTTCAGCCTTCCGGCCAGCGCCGCTCACGCCGCTCAGGGAATCGGCGATGATGGCGCCGGGCTTGATTAGCCCGGCTTTCAACAAGGGGGTTGTCGGCACCAAAATGCTGGTGGGATAACAACCGGGCGAAGCCACGAGCAGGGCTTTTTTGATCTGGTCCCGATAAATTTCCGGCAGGCCATAAACGGATTTTTTAAGCAGCTCCGGCGCGGGATGGTCGTGCGCGTAGAAATCTTTGTAGATGGCGGCGCTTTTGAGCCGGAAATCCGCGCTTAAATCGATGACGACGCATCCGGCATTGATCAGCGGCACGGCGTATTCGGCGGCGACGCCGTGAGGCAGGGCGAGAAAAACGATGTCGGCCTGTTTGGCGAGGACTTCGGCTTTCGGCCCGGAGAAGTGGATGGACCTGGATTTGGGATGGCTGGCGAATTTTGGGAAAACCTGCGCCAGCGTCTGGCCGGCATATTGACGCGAGGTCACGGCGACCAATTCCGCCTGCGGATGGTTCAAAAGCAACTGCACCAAAACTTCGCCGGAATAACCGGACGCGCCGACGATGGCGACTTTGGCGACCTTCATGACATTCTTTGTCTTCATTTTTCCAAACAGATTGAACAACAAACCAACAAACGAACAAAGTTTTTAATTAATGAGCATGTTCACAAATACCGCGGCCTCCGAAAGAAACATCCAATCCGCCTTCGCCTGGCTACGGCGCGACAAGCATCCAAGGGAGACGGCAATAAATGAAAAAACCCGCCGGCGCAGGCCAGCGGGTTTGAAAAACTCCGTTGCGATCAACGTTTCGAGAACTGGAAACGTTTGCGCGCGCCGGGCTGGCCGTACTTTTTGCGCTCGCGCATACGAGGATCGCGGGTCAGGTACCCTTCCGCCTTCAGTTGCGGACGCAGGTTGACGTCAAATTTCAAGAGCGCACGGGCGATGCCGTGGCGCGCCGCAGTGGCCTGGCCGTTGGGGCCGCCACCGGAAATGTTGATCCGCGCGTCGATCTTTTCCGCAGTGCCGGTGATGGTCAGGGGCGACGTCACGGTAGAGCGCTGGGTCTCGAGCGGGAAATAGGTGTCGAACTCGCGGCCGTTGACGGTGATCTTGCCGCTGCCATTGGCGAGGCGGACGCGCGCGACGGCGGTCTTGCGCCGGCCGGTTCCAAGAAATTCAATTTTATCGGATTTTACTGCGTTTGCCATAAATCAATTAAGCTGCTGCTTTCAACGCTTCGGGTTTCTGCGCGGCGTGCGGGTGTTTGGGGCCTTTGAAAACTTTTAGTTTGGTGAGCAATACACGACCGAGGCGATTTTTGGGAATCATGCCTTTGACGGCGTGTTCGATCAACTTTTCGGGGGTCTTGGCCCGCATCTGCTCGACGGTGGTATATTTCTCGCCACCTTTCCAACCGGAATAGCTCATGTATTCCTTGGCGGTCTCTTTCTTGCCGGTGACCCGGACTTTTTCGGCGTTGATGACGACGACGAAGTCGCCCGCGTCGAGGTGCGGCGTATAAATGGGCTTATTTTTCCCGCGTAAAATATCAGCGACTTGGGCGGCAAGGCGACCGAGCACAGCGCCGTCGGCATCAATAATATGCCACTTACGCTGGTCTAAATTAACTTTTGGCAAATGCGTTTTCATTCTTTTCCAAACAAAATGGACGCGAAATCTATCAAATGTACGGTTGAAGTCAACACTGATTTGGCTCTAAATCCTGCCGTCCCTGCGGGACTTTGTCATGTCATTGGTTTTCCCCGCAGTTAAAACTGCAGGCTATTATCGGACGCCGCGATGCGGCGTGGGACGGCGGGGCTTTGAGGGTTGCCCCGGACACGAAACCATTCCTATCATCGAAATACTTCATATAAAAGCGGTGTCATGGCCACCGCACTCCAAGACGACAAGCGTTGCACGGGCATACATTCCTTATCCGTATTTATTTGCAATTTGTGTCTCATACCGCAATCCGCAATCGGAATTCCGCAATTAAAATACATCCTTGCCGACGGGCGGTAATCCCACGAAACTCTCCGCGCATGAATCTGTTCGCCCGACGGAGCGTGACCGACCTGCAAGCGGAAGCGTCAAAAGACCAACGCCTGAAACGCGCGCTGGGGCCGCTAAACCTCACGTCATTGGGCATTGGCGGCATCATCGGCGCGGGAATATTCGTCCTGACCGGCCATGCGGCGGCGCAATATGCCGGACCGGGAATCGTGTTGTCGTTCATCCTTTCGGGCCTGGCCTGCGCGTTCGCGGGGCTTTGTTACGCAGAATTTGCCTCGATGATCCCCCTCTCCGGCTCGGCATATACATATGGATATGCGACGCTCGGTGAATTTGTGGCCTGGATCATCGGCTGGAACCTGATCCTGGAATATCTTTTCGCCTCTTCGACGGTGGCCGTAGGCTGGTCGGGTTATGTGGTCTCTTTTTTGAAAGATTTCCACATCACGATTCCCGCGGCGTTCACGAATGCGCCCTATGACCATCCCATGCCGCCGGGTGCGCATTGGTGGGATGTCTGGCAACTTTTCATCCATGGCTGGGTCAGCACGGGCGCGGTGCTCAATGTGCCGGCGATGCTCATCGTCGCGATCGTCACCATCCTGCTAGTCATCGGCATCAAGGAATCGACGAACTTCAACAACGTCATTGTGGCGCTAAAGCTGGCGGTCATCCTGACGTTCATCATCGTTGGCGTCTTTTACATCAATCGAGGCAATTGGCATCCGTTTGTGCCGCCGGTGGATGCCGATGGCCATTTCGGCTGGCACGGCGTGGTGCACGGGGCGGCGGTCATCTTTTTTGCGTATATCGGTTTTGACGCCGTTTCCACGGCGGCGCAGGAGGCAAAAAATCCGCAACGCGACATGCCCATCGGCCTCCTCGGCTCGCTCGCGATCTGCACCATTTTATATATCGCCGTTTCGCTCGTGCTTACCGGCATCGTCAATTATACCCAACTCAACGTTCCGGCGCCCATCGCGGTGGCGGTCAATTCGCTTGGGCCTTCGCTCGCCTGGCTCACGTTCCTCATCAAGATCGGCGCCATCGCGGGACTTTCATCCGTCATCCTTGTGTTGCTGCTGGGCCAGCCGCGAATTTTTTATGCGATGTCCAAGGATGGCCTGTTGCCGGCTTTTTTCAGCGAGGTGCATCCGAAATTTCGCACGCCGTGGATCGCGCAGATCCTGACCGGGATGATTGCGATGTTGATCGCGGGCTTGTTTCCGATCGGGCTGCTTGGGGAATTGGTGTCCATCGGCACACTGCTGGCGTTCGCGATCGTATGCGTGGGCGTTTTCGTTTTGCGTTTCACGAATCCGGAGATTGATCGGCCGTTTCGGGTGCCGGCGTTTTGGCTGGTGGCCCCGCTGGGCTTTGGCTTTTGCGTTTTCCTGATGGTGGTAGGCCTGCCGGCGGATACCTGGTCGCGGCTCATCGTGTGGCTGGCAATCGGGATCGCCGTTTATTTCGGATATAGTTGCCGCCATTCGGTGGTGCAGCGGAGGCTGGCGGGGAAGGCCAAGTAACGGCGGGAAGAAAAAATTAGCCACGGATGGACACGGATTTAAAACGGAGAAGGCGAAGAATCCGCAGATTACACAGATTTCGCAGATCAAAAATCTTAACAGAAGGGAACGAAGATGGGATGGAAGGGAACATCCAACATCCAACGTCGAAGGGGAAGAAGGAAAGCGGCAAATTAACTACAAAGCAAAAGGTTTAACAACAAAGGAAACTAAGGGAACGAAGAAGAATGCGCCTTCGCCTGGCTTCCGCCGTCGCTGAAGCTATGGCGAGACAAGCCGGCGCGACAAGCATCCAACGCCCAAGGCGGCTCAGCGGGAGCTTCGCCCTACCAGTGCGAGCCGCACGGGCAATAGGAAGGACGCGGTTCGCGAGGGCGTTCACCCTCTTAGGGAAGAGTTCAGGGCTCGACGTCCGCCTACGCCTGGCTTCCGCCGTCGCTGAAGCTATGGCGGGACAAGCCGGCGCGCAGCGCGGCCCCACCATAACAACGATCCCTACCGAAAAACCCTGGTGAATAAGTTTTCAAACAAATGTTTGACAGGGGGCTAAAAATTACCTACCGTTCGGTAAGTTATGGTCAAGGTGGTCAATCCCAAAGCCAGTAAAGAGACCCGCGCGCAAATCCTGCGTGCGGCGTTGAGGCTTTTTGCCAATGCCGGCTATGCCGCCACATCGGTCCAGCAGATTGTCAGCGACGCCAAGGTTTCCAAGCCGGCGTTGTATTACCATTTTCGGGACAAGTCGGACCTGTTCGCCGCGCTGGTCAACGAGGCGCTCGACGAGCGTTATGAGATCATCCAAAAGGCCGCGACGAGCGCCAAGGACATCCGCGGCCAATTGGTCGCCGTGATGGCCGCGTTATTCGAGTATTTCCATAAGAACCATGATCTTACGCGCCTGGCTTTTTCCAGCGCGTTCGCCGCGCCGGGAGAGATGCCGAGCGGCTTTGATAATCTTGATAAATGCCAGCGGAACTTCAACGTCACCCATTCCATCATACAGGAGGCGGTGGAGCACGGAGAATTGGACGGGCAGTTCGGCACCGAGGAGCTGGCCTATGGTTTTTACGGGCAATGCCACTTTTACATCGTTTCGCACTTGAAGATGCCGAATTACCGGCTCGACCGCCGCGCCGCCGCACGGATCGTGGACTTGTTCCTTGCGGGCGCCGCAGCCAAGAAATCCAAACCAACAAAAAAATGAACACGGATTCAATCCAACAAAAATACCGCCTGGGAATGCCTGTTGCCCTGCTCGCAATGCTTTTGCTGGCCGCGGCAGGCTGCAGCCGGGGCAGTGGCCAGGCAAATCAAACACCGCCGCCGCAAGTCGGCATCATCACCGTGAAAACGCAGGCGCTGGCCATGACCAATGAGTTTCCGGGCCGCATCGACCCCGTTCGGATCGGCCAGGTGAATGCGCGGGTGGACGGGGTTGTCCTCCACCGGGATTTCGAGCAGGGCGCGGTGGTCAACGCGGGCCAGGTGCTTTACCAGATCGACCCGGCCCCCTACCAGGCCACTCTCGATAGCACCAAGGCGAGCCTGTTGCAGGCGCAACAATTGGCGGACCGCTATAAACCGCTGGTGGGCATCAATGCCGTGAGCAAGCAGACTTATGCCACCGCAGTGGCGACGGCGGCACAGGACAAAGCCGCAGAGGAAATCGCCCAGATCAACCTGGGATATTGCACGGTCACCGCGCCGATCACCGGGCGAATCGGGCCGGCGCTGGTCACGGAAGGCGCGCTGGTCAGCCAGAGTGCCGCGACGCCGATGGCGGTCGTCCAGCAATTGGACCCGATCTATTTTGATTTCACGGAATCGAGCGCGGAGGCGGTGAAATTGCAGCAGGACCTGAAGAGTGGACAATTGACGAATGCATCTTCCGACGAAACCAGCGTGGCGCTGACGTTGCCGGATGGCTCGACCTATCCTTATCCCGGCAAGTTATTGTTCTCGGACATCACGGTGAATCCGGCGAGCGGCATGATCACGCTGCGCGCCCAATTTCCCAATCCGGATGGCTGGTTATTGCCCGGCATGTTCGTCGTCGGCAAGCTGGCGCAGGCTGTTTCTCCGCAGGCGATATTGGTGCCTCAACCGGGCGTGACCATGAATGCCGATGGGTCCGCGTCCGTGATCCTGGTGATGCCGGGAAATAAACTGGCGGTGCAGCCGGTCCAAATCGGCGACGCCATCGGGAGCGACTGGATCATCACCTCCGGCCTCAAGCCCGGCGACCAGGTGATGGTGGATGGATTTCAAAGAGCGTTTCCGGGAATGACGGTCGTGCCGGTGCCTGCCACGGCAGCACAACCGGACGCAACAAATCCAGTTTCAACCAACGGAAATTAAAAGGGACGCCATGCCGAACTTTTTCATCGACCGCCCGATTTTTGCCTGGGTCATCTCCGTGTTCATCATGTTGACCGGGGCATTGGCCCTCACCCATCTGCCGGTGGCGGAATATCCGAGCGTGGCGCCGCCCTCCATCGCCATCAACGCGACCTATGCGGGCGCGTCGGCGGAGACCATCCAAAACACCGTGACCGAAGTCATTGAGGAGCAAATGAGCGGCCTCGATCACCTGCTCTATATGTCCTCGAGCAGCAGCGCGAGCGGCCAGTCGACGGTGACGTTGTATTTCCAACCCGGCACCGATCCGGACCTGGCCCAAGTGCAGGTGCAAAATAAATTGCAGCTGGCCACGCCAAGCCTGCCGATCACCGTCCAGCAGGCGGGCGTCACGGTGACGAAGGCGACTTTCAACTTCCTGATGTTTTTCGCGTTGTCGTCCACAAATGCCAACATGTCCGATGTCCAACTCGGCAATTTCATTTCCTCGACCGTACTGGACCCGATCCGCCGCGTGAATGGCGTGGGTGAGGCCGATCTGTTCGGCACCCAATATGCCATGCGCATCTGGCTGGATCCGCAGAAGCTGGAGGATTATGCGGTGACCGCCAGCGACGTGATCGCGGCGGTGCAGACCCAAAACGCCGAGGTGCCGGTGGGCCAACTCGGCATGTTGCCCTCGGTCAAAGGCCAGGAACTCAACGTATCGCTCCAGGGCCAAAGCACGCTGAATACCCCCGAACAATTCGGAAACATTTTGCTGCGGGCGAATCCCGACGGCTCACGGGTCTATTTGCGCGATGTCGCGCGCATCGAGTTGGCCGGCCAGAATTACACCACCCAGGTGCATGTGAACGGACGGCTGGCCGCAGCGGTGGGTGTGAAACTGGAACCGGGAGCCAACGCGCTGGCCACCGCCGACGCTGTGCGCGCCAAAGTAAAACAACTTTCCCAATTCTTCCCCCCGGGCCTGATCGTGAATTTTCCTTACGATTCGAGCGAATTTGTGAGCGCCTCCGTGCATGAAGTGGTCAAGACACTCATCGAGGCGGTGATCATGGTGTTCCTGATCATTTACTTTTTCCTGCAAAACCTGCGGACGGCATTCATTCCCACAATCGTGGTGCCGGTGGCCCTGCTCGGTTCGTTCGCAATCATGTATCTACTCGGTTTTTCCATCAACGTGCTAACTCTCTTCGGGCTGGTGCTGGCAATCGGCATTCTCGTGGATGATGCCATCGTGGTGACAGAAAATGTCGAGCGCATCATGAATGAGGAGGGATTGTCTCCGCGCGATGCGACCCGCAAGGCGATGCAACAGATCACGGGCGCCTTGATCGCCATTTCACTGGTGTTGACGGCGGTGTTCATCCCGATGGCGTTTTTCGGCGGGTCGGTCGGCGCGATTTACCGGCAGTTTTCGCTCGCGCTGGTTTCCTGCATGGGTTTTTCGATCTTTCTGGCGATGACGCTGACGCCGGCGTTATGCGCTTCGCTCCTGACGCCGGTGGACAAAGGGCATCATTTTGAGAAGCGCGGATTTTGGGGCTGGTGGAACCGCAACTTTGCCGCCGCGACGCACCGCTATGAAGGCCGGGTGGGACGCATCCTGCAGCGCGCCCCGCTTTATCTCGTCGGTTATGCCGTTATTTTGGTTGCGGTGCTCTTTCTGTTCATCAAATTGCCCACGGCATTTTTGCCCAGTGAAGACCAGGGGTTTTTAATCAATAGCATCCAATTGCCGGTCGGCGCCACACGGGAACGCGCCATGGCCGTGCTCAAACAGGTCGAGCAATATTACTCTGCCCAGCCGGAGGTGCAGGATGTGATCGACGTGGCCGGTTTCAGTTTCAACGGGCAAGCCCAGAACTCTGCCATCGCTTTCGTGCATCTGAAGCCGTGGGCACAGCGCCCCGGGGCGCAGCATTCGGTCGAGGCGGTCATCGGCCGGGCATTCGTGGCGTTAAGCCAGGTCCGCGATGCGTTCATCTATCCCATCAATCCACCCCCGATCCAGGAGCTGGGATTCGAGGCCGGATTCGATATGCAGCTTGAAGACCAGGGCGGCTTAGGCCACGACAAACTCATGGCCGCGAAAAACCAATTACTGGCCATGGCGGCCAAGGACAAAAAAATCGTCCAGCCGCAAATGCAGGGACTGGAAGATACGCCGGTGCTAAAGCTCGACGTGGACAAAGTGAAGGCGGGATCCCTGGGTGTCTCACTGGCCGACTTAAACGCCGCGCTCACGACTTGTTTCGGGTCTTATTACATCAACAATTTCATCAGCGGCAATCGCGTGGACCAAGTCATCGCACAATTGGATGCGCCGTACCGGATGTTGCCGCAGGACCTTGGCAAAGTTTATGTGCGCACTGCCAGCGGCGCGATGGCTCCCCTGTCGGAAATGGTCAAAGTCCATTGGGGTTATGCCTCACCAGCTTTGCAACATTTCAACGGCTTCCCGTCCGTGGAAGTCATCGGCGGCGCTGCGCCGGGCACCAGCACCGGCCAGACCATGGATGATATGCAGGCGATGGTCGCCAAACTGCCACCCGGGGTTGGCTATGAGTGGACGGGGCAATCGTACCAGGAAATATTGTCCTCCAAACAGGCGCCCATCCTGTTGATCATCTCCATCTTCGTTGTCTTTCTGGCGTTGTCCGCGCTCTACGAAAACTGGTCCATTCCCCTGGCCGTAATTTTGGTGGTGCCACTGGGGGTCGTCGGCGCGTTGATCGGCGCCCACCTGCGCGGGTTGCCGGATGACGTGTTTTTCAAAGTCGGCCTACTGACGATCGTCGGTTTGTCTGCCAAGAACGCGATCCTGATCGTGGAATTCGCCAAGGATCTCCAGGCGGAGGGGGTGGGATTGATCGAGGCCACGCTCACCGCTTCACGGTTGCGGTTACGTCCCATCCTGATGACTTCGCTGGCCTTTATTTTGGGGGTGATGCCGATGGCGCTGAGCACTGGGGCCGGCGCGGCCAGCCGCCATGACATGGGCACCGGCGTCATCGGGGGAATGATTTCCGCGACCCTGCTGGCCGTGTTTTTTGTGCCGGTCTTTTACGTGATCGTCCGAAGAATTTTTAAGGGCAAAATCGCGCCGGCCCCGGGCCGTGGCGCAGATAAACACATCAACCCGCCCATGCCATGAACAAATATTTTTCATCACCAGCGAAATGGTTCGTCCTGGCCGTGCTCACGGTGACCGGCTGCACCATGGTGCCACACTATGACCGCCCTGCCCCGGGCATCTCCACGGCGTGGCCCAAGGTTCCGGGTTATGCCAAATCACCGACCCATGCCGCTCCGGCCGCCGCGGACATCGGGTGGCGGGAATTTTTCCGCGATGCCCGTTTGCAACAACTGATCGGATTGGCCCTGACGAATAATCCGAACCTGCGAGCGGCAGTATTGAATGTCGCACAGATGCGCGCGTTGTATCATGTGCAGGGAGATGCTTTGATCCCGACCGTTGCCGTCGATGCCCAGGGTTCACGCCAGCGCACTCCGAACTTTTTCGGCGCAAACGGCAAGGCTTTCACATATAGCGAATATTCGGTGGATCTTGGAATCACGTCGTATGAGGTGGATCTGTTCGGCCGGATCCGCAGTCTCAAGCGGCAGGCGCTGGAAACGTATTTTGCCACGGAGGAAGCCCAGAGGAGCGCCCAAATCGCGCTGGTGGCGAACGTTGCCTCGGCTTATCTCGCCGATCGGCAGGCCAATGAGCAACTGGCCGTTGAGCGTCGGGCGTTGAAAGCAGCGCAACAAACATATGACCTGACCAAAAGCAGCGTCGATGCGGGTGTCCTTTCACAAAATGACCTGGACCTCACGATCGCCCAGTTGCAGACTGCGCATGGGCTGGTAGCGGGTTACGAACAACAATCGGCCGAGGCCAATGACAATTTGGTGCTGCTGTTGGGTGAACCCTTGCCCGCTGATCTCCCGGCGCCGAAATCGTTCAATCCGCAGTTGTGTTTGTCGGATATTCCAGCCGGTTTGCCCTCTGATCTGCTCGAACGCCGGCCGGATGTCCTTGAATCCGAACATCAACTCAAGGCCGCCAATGCCAATATCGGCGCTGCGCGAGCGGCATTTTTCCCGACGATCACCCTGACGGCCTCAGGCGGGTCTGCGAGCGGCACCCTGGAAAATCTCTTTGCGCCGGGGTCATCGACGTGGGCTCTTTCCCCGCAATTGTACTGGCCAATTTTTGCGGCAGGCACCGCTTATGATCAATTGCAGGCCGACAAAGCCACCAAAGAGATGGATGCGGCCAATTATCAAAGCACGGTCCAGACCGCCTTCCGCGAGGTCGCAGATGCGCTGGCGGTGCGGGTCACGGTCCAAACCCAATTGAAGGCAGACCAGGCAGTCGTCAAAGCAGACCAGGAATCTTTTGACCTGACGATGGCCGGTTTTCAAGGCGGAGTGAACAGCACGTTCGACGTGTGCACAGCGGAGGAGACGCTGGATACCGCACAACAGAACCTGATCCAGACCCAATATGCGCGCCTGGTCAGTTTGATCAATTTATACCAGGCCCTCGGCGGTGGTTGGAATGAAAATACACCCGAGCCGGATGCCGTTTCAAAGAACGGCCAATGATTTATGAGTGAGAAAGCAGTTGCCGACAGTCCGCCGAAAAATAACAGCGCATTACAAAAATTTAATTCACCGGTTCCGCTGATCATCAGTGCCATCGTGCTCGCCGGATTGTTGTTTTTTGGCCTCGATTATCTTATCCAGGCGTTCACGACGGAAAGCACCGACGACGCATTCATCGCCGCCCATATCGTTTCGGTGGCGCCCCGCGTCCCGGGGCAAGTGGCTGCCGTTCATGTTTTAGACAACCAACTGGTCCATTCAAACGATCTGCTCATGGAGATCGATCCCGCGGATTACCAGTCGGTCCTGTCACAAAAGGAAGCCGCGCAAAAAGCCGCCGAGGCCACTTTCAATGCTTCCGTGGCCGGTTATAAAATGACCGAGGTCGGGGTGACCGTGGCGGGAGCCACTGCGAAATCATCTGCAGCCACCGCAGACGCCGACGCGGCGAACGATACCAATGCCCAGGCCAATTTCAAACGCGCGAAAGATTTAAAAAACCAAAACGTCATCTCTTCCCAGGAGTATGACCAATCCCAGGAAGCGGCCGAGGCCGCGAGCGCCAACCTGAACTCTGCCCGCCAAAAGGCCGCGTCTGACCATTCCAAAGTGGACCAGGCGGAAGCGGAGTTCGATGCCGCCAAAGCCGAGTCTGAAGCCATGTTTGCCCAGGTCAGCCAAGCCCAAACCGCGGTGAACGAGGCCCAATTGGAACTGTCTTACACAAAAATTTTCGCGCCCTGCGACGGCCTGGTGACGCGCAAGCAGGTTGAGGCGGGCGATTATTTGCAGACCGGCCAAATGATCATGTCCCTGGTGCCAACCGATGTATGGATCGTGGCCAATTTCAAAGAGGATCAACTCAAGAAAATGATGCCCGGGCAGCATGTCTCGGTGGAGATCGATGCATTGGGCGGACGGATATTCCGCGCGCATGTGGACAGTGTCCAGGCAGGCAGCGGCGCGGCTTTCAGCCTGTTGCCCCCGGAAAATGCCACCGGCAATTTTGTGAAAGTGGTCCAGCGCGTACCGGTGAAAATCGTGTTCGATGAACCATTGCCCACAGACAAAACATTTGGGCCGGGCCTTTCAGTCGAGCCGACGGTCCAAATCAGTTCATTTCACGTCCCAAAGATCGTCATAGCAATTGTCGCGATCATTTTAGCGATCGCAGCGGCGTTCATTTTCAAAGGCATTGTGGGTCGCAAGGAAGCTTAATCAACCAGGATTAAACTATGCCGGAGGGTTCCGTACAAGATTGGCATCCGAAACACAGCCCGTGGCTGGTGGCGCTGGGGGTGATGCTGGCGACGTTCATGCAGGTGCTGGACACCTCGATCGCCACGGTCGCGCTGCCACATATCGCGGGCAGTTTGTCGGCCAGCACGGATGAAGCTACGTGGGTGCTGACCAGCTATATGGTGGCCAATGCCATCATCCTGCCGATGACCGGCTGGCTCGCAAATCATTTCGGGCGAAAGCGCGTCTTCATTTTCTGCATCATTGTTTTTACGTTTGCTTCTGTTTTATGCGGGATGGCCATGAATTTGCCGATGCTGATCCTGGCGCGGATTTTGCAGGGGGCGGGGGGCGGCGCGATGGTGCCGATGGCCCAGGCCATCATGCTGGAAAGTTTTCCGCCGGAAAAACGCGGCATCGCCATGGCGACCTTTGCGCAGGGGGTGATCGTGGCGCCGATCATCGGCCCGACGCTGGGCGGATGGATCACGGATAATTTTTCCTGGCGCTGGGTATTTTACATCAATTTGCCGGTAGGCATCCTGGCTGTTCTCCTGGCGTCATGGCTTATCCAGGACCCGCCGTATATCAAACGGAACAAGGCGGCCAGCATCGATTTTCTTGGGTTCGGATTTTTGGCGCTCTGGCTTTCCACATTGCAGATCATGCTCGATAAGGGCCAGGAGGCAGATTGGTTTGGCGCCGTTTGGATCCGCTGGTTCTTTATCATCTCGATCGTCTCGCTGATCGCGTTCGTCTGGCGCGAATTGACGACGGAACATCCGATCGCCGATCTGCGCGTGTTTAAAAACCGGAATTTCGCGGTGGGCGTGCTGCTGATCACTGTCATCGGGGCGATCCTCTACGGCACTACGGCGGAGCTGCCGTTATTTTTGCAGACGCTCATGGGTTATCCGGCGTTGCAAAGCGGCTATGCGATGAGCCCGCGCGGGCTGGGCGCTTTTGTGGCGACGTTCATCATCGGCCAACTGATGGGGAAAATCCGGCTGCGCTGGCTGTTGATGATCGGTTTTGCGCTGTTGAGCCTCTCGGCGCTCATGTTGAGCGATATCAACCTGCAAGTGAGCATGGCCAGCATTGTGTTACCGGGCATCCTGAACGGCATCGCGACGAGTTTCATCTTTGTGCCGCTAACGACGGCCACGATGAGCCAGTTGAACCAAAGGCAGATCGGCAATGGCGCGGGCCTATATAATCTCATGCTCAATATCGGAGGGAGCAGCGGCATCGCCTTCGTCACGACGATGATCGCGCGCAGGAGCCAGGAACACCAGGTCTATATGGTGAGCAACCTATCGACTTCCGATCCCGCTTTTGCGCAGACGGTGAGCGGCGCCAAAAATTATCTCGCACACCAGACGGACCCGGTGACGGCTTTGCACCAGGCATATGCATTGGTCGCCACCACCCTGGATGCCCAGGCGCATCTCTGGGCGTTCGTGGATAATTTTCGCGTCTTCGCCCTGCTCTCTTTTGGCAGCCTCCCGTTGATTTTTCTGTTCCGGCGCGTGAAACGCGCCCCGGCGCAAAAAGTGGACGTAGCCGCGCATTAATTTTTAAGACATTTTTTGAAACAAAATGAGATTTGCCAGCGTCTAATGGAGTGAACGCAAGGAAATAAGAAATTATGAAAAAATCCATCTTAACAAGAATTGTTTTCGCTGCGATCAGCCTGCCCTTGCTGGCGGGGTGCGTGACGCGCGTCGTCTATACCCAACCGCCACCCGCCAATCCGCCGCCCAACGCAGTGGTGGAACAACCAAGCCAGCCGCCGACGGCACAGGTAGACGTGATTCCGCCGCAACCGGACGTGACCTTTATATGGGTGCCGGGCGCATGGGAATGGCGTGGAGGAGGCTGGTTTTGGGTCCATGGTTATTGGGGTCACCGGCCGCATCCCGGTGCGGTTTGGGTCGGCGGCCATTGGGGATGGCGCGGGCACCGCAATGTCTGGGTCGGCGGCCGCTGGCAATAACGATCCCGGCAACAGGACTGCAAGCTTTCTGCCATCGGCGAAGAGAATTGCCGATGGCAGAATCTTTTTGTAAATTCCCGGCGCGGAAGTGATTGCGAATGTACGGGAATGTATGGAATTCATCCAAAATTAAAACATGGGCCAGCGAAAGAAACACAGGAACAAGGAGAAAGAGCGGTATTATCTGTTACCGGGACAGGGCGGGAGGATGTACCGAAAAAAGCAAAAGCTGATAATCATCTGTTCCATCGTCGCGGCACTCATGGTGGCCATGATCATGTGGGCCATCATGTATTTCACCGACCGCATGTAGTGAATTATTTTGACCGGTCAACCTTTGTTGTTAAACTACGCGCAAGTTCGATGAAATTGTTACGGTTAATTCCAATCCTTATCCTGATGACGGGCGGCGTTGTGCCGTTGCGGGCAGAAGTGGTGGATGGCGTGGTGGCCATCATCAATGACAAGGTCATCACCCGCCAGCAGGTGCAGGATTTTGCGGCGCCGGCCATCGACTCCCTGCGCCGCACCTACGCGGATAACCAGATGGCATACGAGACGCAACTGAACAGCGCCCTGACAAACAGCCTTGAATTGCTGATCGAACGCGACTTGATCCTGCATGATTTTGACGTGGAAGGTTATCATCTTCCCGATAGCGTCGTGGACCAACTGGTGGACGAACGCATCCGCGAACGCTTTGGCGACCGCGTGTCCCTGACCAAAACCCTGGTGGCCCAGGGCGAAACGTACGCGCAATTCCGCGAAGATGTGCGCGACCAATATATCGAGTCCGCCTTGCGCGCCAAAAACGTTTCCCAGGAGGTCATCATTTCGCCGTTCCAGATGGAAAACTATTACGTCTCGCATCAAAATGATTTCAAGGTGGAGGACCAGATCAAATTGCGCATGATCGTCCTGAAAAAGAGTTCATCCGACGACACCAATACAGCGGCGCTGGCGCGCGAAATCATCTCTGAAATCAAAAATGGCGCCACTTTCGCGCAAATGGCTTCAGTCTATTCACAGGGATCCCAGAAAAAAGATGCCGGTGAATGGGGTTGGATCGAGCGATCCAGCCTGCGCCCGGAACTCGCCCAGGCCGCGTTGCCGCTCCAGGCCGGCCAGATCAGCGACGTAATCGACACGCCGGACACCTGCTATGTCATGCTCGTGGAGGACAAGCGCGTGGCCCATGTCAAAACCCTC
Organism: Verrucomicrobiia bacterium; assembly: GCA_036490655.1. Lineage (GTDB taxonomy): Bacteria > Verrucomicrobiota > Verrucomicrobiia > Limisphaerales > UBA11358 > UBA11358. The sequence continues at coordinate 20,599 of DASXDM010000040.1, forward strand.
AATGAAGTCCGCGATAGCATCGAGAGCACCCTTCGCGCACAGGAAGAGGCCCGCCTGGAAAGACAGTGGATCGATTCCCTCAAGAAGAAGACGTTCATCCGAATCTTCCCATGACCGGCTGGGTTGGCATCGCTCCCGGTGACATGACCGGGATCAGTCCCGAAGTCGCCCTCAAGGCCGTCGCTGCCGAATCCAAAAAGGACGCCACGAAATATCTGTTCATCGGGGGAGGAAAAATATTGGAACGGCTGAATCGAAAATTCTCCAACCTGCCGCTGAAAAGATTTTCCAGTTATCATGACAGGGGAAAGTTCTTCGTCACCGAGCCGTTCGAGGAAAAATTACCGGCAAATCTTCCCTGCGGCTCGCCGATCGCAGCACGTGCGGCCATGGCATTTTTGCGTGATGGCGCCGGGCGTTGTTTGCGGGGCGAATTGGATGCCCTCATCACTGCGCCGGTGAACAAGGAATCAATCGTCCGGGCAGGGTATAAAAATTTTACCGGCCAGACCGAATTCCTCTCGGGATTGGCCGGCGCCAAACGGACTGCCATGATGCTGCTGGGCCATGATGAAAAGAAACGCTGGCTGCGCGTGGCCCTGGCCACGATCCATATTTCCATCAAGTCGGTCCCTAAAAAATTGACCCGCGAAAAAATTTCACTGGCCGTTGAGCTGGCGGCGCAAGCCTGCCGCGACCTGCGGTTACCGCGCGCGCGCATTGCCGTTTGCGGCCTGAACCCGCACGCGGGCGAGGGCGGCGAATTTGGCGACGAAGAGATCAAAATCATCGCGCCCACGGTATTGGCCTTGCGGAAAAGAGGTTTTGACGTGACCGGTCCGTTAAGCGGGGACACGGTTTTTCATTATGCCCTCGCCGGAAATTTCGATGCGGTCGTGGCGATGTATCATGACCAAGGGCTGGCTCCGCTTAAAGCGGTGGCGTTTGATACCGGAGTGAACTGGACGCTCGGCCTGCCCTTCATCCGCACTTCGCCCGACCACGGGACGGCCTACGATATCGCGGGAAAAGGCATCGCCAATCCGTCATCCATGATCGCTGCAATCCGGTTGGCAAAACAGTTGGCGAAGAATAGGGGTTAGAGCGGTGTCACGGCCACCGCACTCCAAGACGCTGGCGCGGCACTCGAATATCTCCAGCCAGCCTGGTGACTTCGGAATTATTTAAATAGCCCTAACCACCGATCAATTCGCGGATTTTCGATTGGATATCACCGTCGCGCAAGAGTGATTCCCCCACCAGAATGGCCTTGGCACCACACTTTCTTAACCGGACAACGTCCGTGGAATTATGAATTCCACTTTCCGCGACGAGCAGCGTCGCTTTCGCCATCTTCGCAGCGAGCCGTTCGGTGGTGGCCAAATCGACTTTGAAGGTCTTCAAATCGCGGTTGTTCACGCCGATCAATTCCGCGCCGATCTTGTGCGCACGTTCCAGTTCCGATTCATCATGGACCTCGACCAATACCGCAAGCCCGGCTTCGATCGCCAGCGAATGGAATTTTTTCAACTGCTCATCGGTCAGGATGGCCACGATCAACAAAATCGCATCCGCGCCCCATTCGATGGCTTCCAGGATTTGCCGCTCGTCGATGATGAAATCCTTGCGCAAGAGAGGCAATTGCACAGCCGCCCGGATTTGGCGGAGATAATCGAGCGAACCCTGGAAGAATTTTTCATCAGTCAAAACTGAAAGACAAGCCGCGCCGGCCGTTTCGTATTCCTTTGCGATTCTGATGGGATCAAAATCCTTGCAGATCACTCCAGCCGACGGTGAGGCTTTTTTCACTTCGGCGATCAAGGCGATCTCATCGCGACAGGGATTTTTCAGCGCCGCAAGGAAATCACGCCGCTCGCCGTGCTCAAGCATGGCATCACGCAAATCGCCGGCCGCGATGGTTCGCGCAGGCAACCTGGCGATTTCACGTTTCTTTTCTTCGACGATCTTGTCGAGAATGTTCACGATTTATTCCTCTTCATCTTTCACGCCTTGCATCCGTTTGGATGGGCAACCAGCACGCAACCAGCCATTTACAAACGGGTCCAAATCGCCGTCCATCACTCCTTGCACGTTGCTGGTTTCGACGCCGGTCCGCAAGTCTTTCACCATGCGATATGGCTGAAAGACATAGCTGCGAATCTGGTTACCCCACGAGACACTCCCCTTCTCGCCATAGAACCGCTCCATCTCGGCCTTTGCAGCGTCCTGGCGTTGCGCAAAAATGCGCGAAAGCAACAATCTCATGGCCGTGGCGCGATTCTGGTGCTGGGAGCGCTGGGTTTGTGAAGCGACGACCAGGCCGGTAGGAAGGTGCGTGATGCGCACTGCGGTTTCAACTTTGTTGACGTTCTGCCCGCCTTTGCCGCCGGAACGAAAGGTATCGACATGAAATTCCGTCGGCGGAAGGACGATCTCCGTGTTGTTCTCCTCCAATTCGGCAATGGTATCCACGCTGGCAAAACTCGTATGACGGCGCTTATTGGAGTCAAAAGGAGAAATCCTGACCAGGCGATGGACGCCGCGTTCAGCTTTGCAAAAGCCGTAGGCATTTTCACCTTCAATGAGCATGGTGGCGCTCTTGATGCCCGCGCCTTCGCCCGCGAGAGCATCGGTCACTTCGGTTTTCCAGCCACGCGTTTCCGCCCAGCGCTGGTACATCCGCAGCAACATATTCGCCCAATCACAGGCTTCGGTGCCACCGGCGCCGGCGTTGATGCTGAGGATGCAGTTTTTCCGGTCATGGGGACCGTTCAGGAAAACTTTCAACTCCAGCAGTTCCAGTTCCTTCAGGAATTTTTTGAGGTCGCGGTCGAGTTCGGATTCGACCTGGTGCTGCGCGGCTTCCGGCTCGGCCTCGCCCAACTCGAGCATGACGCGATAATCATCCAACTGTTTTTCCGCGGCCAGCAGCGGCTCAATCTTGTTACGAAGGGAATTGGTCTCGTCGATCACCGACTGCGCCTTGTCACGATTGCTCCAGAAATTTTCGACCGCCATCTGCGCGTTCAATTCGCCGATGCGTTTTTGCGTTTTTTCGACGTCAAAGAAACCTCCGCAAATGCGAAAGTTTTTCCGAGGTCGTGATGATTCCAGATTTAATCGTTTCGAACATGTGGATAAAATAGGAGATTAAAACCAGAAAGCCAACAGGTTTTGGCCGGGATCAAGCAACTTGCCCTCTTGAATCTCAGGGGACAAAGGGAGGTGAAAAGGAAAAAACAGCGGCGCGCACGGAGTGACGCGCCCCACCTTATTGCTGCGGCCCGGCTTTTGAAAACGCCAATACCAGCAAGACGGCGATAATGACGACGATGACGGCGGCGCCGATCCAAAAATACATGGCGGAGGCCTTCTTCTTTTTCTTGAAAACCGTGCTGGCACTGTCGAAACCCGGTCCTTTGCCGCTGGTTTCCAGTTCACTCAAGCTGACTCCCCGCGGCATGACCATGGTGGCGTCCACTTGTTTTTTAGGCAGTGGCGACGGAGCACCGGCGGCGGCCGGGGCGCCTTCCGCTTCAAGCTTCAGTTCGATCTGGCCCAGTCGCAGGGTTTGGCCCGGCTTGAGGACGCTTTCGCTGATGCGCGCGTCGTTGATGAACGTGCCGTTGGTCGAATTCAGGTCCCGGATGAGGATTTCGCTGCCGCGCAATAAGACTTCGCAATGATGGCTGGAGACGGAAGGATCAACGATTTGAAACGTGTTATCATCGACACGGCCAATGGTGGTACGGTCCGCGTGCAATTCGTGCGCACGACCAGCCATGCTTTGGGTATGGATAACAAGTTTAGCCATAGGTTAATGAATTTGATTATGGGCGCGATGCGTTCCAAGTCAAACGCAAATGACCGCCAAAATAATTATTTTTTCTCAATCAATGCGCGGAATTCCGCGAACAAGGGTGTTGAATCATGCGGTCCCGGGGATGCTTCCGGGTGATATTGCACGCAAAAAATCGGTTTGGTCTTATGGCGGAAACCTTCGACAGTCTGGTCGTTCAGGTTCACGCGGTCCACGGAAATCTCTTTTGGCAAACTCTTTGGGTCCACGGCGAAACCGTGATTTTGGGAGGTGATCTCCACCCGGCCGGATTCCAAATCTTTCACCGGCTGGTTCCCGCCACGATGGCCGAACTTGAGCTTAAAAGTTTTTCCACCAAAGGCCTGGCCAAGAATCTGGTGTCCGAGGCAAATCCCAAAAATGGGGATTCCCGAATCGACCAGGGTCTTCACTTCCCTGACGATATAATTGAGGGCCGCGGGATCGCCCGGGCCGTTGGATAAAAAGATTCCCGCCGGTTTGGCTTTCAGTGCTTCCTGCGCGGAAGCTGTCGCCGGCAAGACCTGCGTGGCAAATCCGTGCTGCCGGAGGCGCCGCAGGATGTTGTATTTCATGCCATAATCGAAGGCGACAATCGGGATATCGGCAGGGGGAAGAGGCTTATGATGTTGCCGGGCATTCAGCTTTTCATTGCCGCGAACGAGGTCAAACGCCGCGCTTTGTTCATCTTTTTCATCCCAACGAAACGCTTTTTTATGCGTGACCTCCTTGACGTAATCAACCCCCGCAAAAACAAATTCCTTCGCCCGGCGGATGGCCTCGGCATCTGAAATGTCTTCCGTGGAAATAAATCCGTTGAGCGCCCCCCGCACGCGCAGTTTCTTGGTCAACGCACGCGTATCAATGCCTTGAATGCCGGGAATGCCGTTCTTCTCAAGATATTGCGCCAGGGAAATTTCCGCGCGCCAATTACTGACGACCGGCGACAATTCGCGGATGACAAATCCCGCCGCATGGGGCCGCCACGATTCCACGTCGAGTTCGTTGATGCCGTAATTGCCGATGAGGGGATAAGTCATCGTGACAATCTGGCCCTTATAGGACGGATCCGTGAGGATCTCCTGGTAGCCGGTCATCGAGGTATTAAAACACACTTCGCCACACGCGGAAGCGCGTGCGCCAAAACCTTGTCCGTGAAAGACTGAGCCGTCTTCGAGCGCGAGAATCGCCTTCATTTTTCGTTTTTTCTGACGGATGCGAGCAAGCTGATGAAGTTTGTCGGATAAAACAACTGCACGTCAATACCCGAATCACCGTTCGCCGGCATCCGCCAAAATTCCTTTCCGTTGCCATCGATGGCAATAAATGTAGGAAACATGCCTACATTAAATTCTTGCGCCAGAAAAACGTTGGTCGCCTGGGTATCAGGACGCAAGGGATGTTTCACCGGATAATCCAGGTGCAAAAAAAGCAGGTTTGATTTTTCAAAACCCTGGAACGAAGGCGATGAAAATACTTTTTGCTGGAAAAGTACGCAGGGCGGGCAACCGTCCGAGCTGCCGAATTCCAGTAATAACATCTTTTTTTGGGTGTTGGCCCGGGTAATTGCCAGCGAAAGGTCCAACGGCAGGGCATTGGTATCTGTAACCGTCTGATCCATATCAACAGTCCATTCATCACCCTTGCTGCAACCTGCCTGGGTTATGATCAAAACTGAAAAAACAAAATAGAAAAAACCTCTCACAGTCGAATCATACCACAACCGCATCGTTTTGTTCAGTCCAAACAATTTTACCGGCAACGATGGTGGCCACCGCCCGGCCCTTGAGTTTCCAGCCATTGAACGGGCTGTTCCTGGATTTGCTGGCGGATTCTTCCGTCCGGAAAATCCATTCGGCGTCCGGATCGAAAACGGTCACGTCTGCGTCGGCGCCCACATTCAATGTGCCCTTGGGAAGATTCAACAATCGCGCCGGATTGACGGTATATTTCGCAAGGAGATCCGCGAGCGAGATTTTCTTCGTGTGGACCAGTTGCATGAGGGAAAGCGCGAATTCCGTTTCGAGGCCGGTGATGCCAAAGGGGGCGTAATCGAATTCGACTTCCTTTTCGTAATCGCAATGCGGCGCATGGTCGCTGCACAGGATATCAATCGTCCCGTCAGCGAGGCCTTCCAGGATGGCATCGCGATGGCGGGCCGAGCGCAGCGGAGGGTTCATCTTGAAATTGGTATCGTATTTCGGCCAGGACGGAAGTTCGTCGGTCTGCGAATCCGCGAAAACTTTCCCGTCTTCGCTCCAAAACTTCTCGCTGCCGGCGACGGCGGAGTCCGTGAGGACAAAATGGTGAGGGCAGGCTTCACCGGAAATCGGCACGCCCCGTTTTTTGGCTTCCCGGATCAAGGCCACGCTGCCGGCCGCGCTCAAATGCTGGCAATGGATTTTGGCGCCGGTCAATTCTGCCAATAAAATGTTACGCGCGACGATCATTTCCTCGCCCGCAGAAGGCCAGCCGCGCAATCCGAGCGCGGTGCTCCAATATCCTTCATGCATCACTCCATCGGTCACCAGGGAGTAATCCTGGCAATGGTCCATCAGGGGCAAATCAAACATTTTGGCGTATTCACAGGCGCGGCGCATGAGCTCATTGTTCTGGATACAGTGCCCGTCATCGGTAATGGCCACGACACCGGCACGTTTGAGGCCGCCAATCGGGGACAGCTCTTCCCCGGTGATATTTTTGGTGATGGCACCGGTGACATAGACATTCACGATGCCCTCGCGCGCCGCGCGCTCGCGGATGAGCGCCACCGTCCCGGCGCTGTCGATGGCCGGCGAGGTATTGGGCATGCAGACGACTGAGGTGAAGCCGCCCCGGGCCGCGGCAGCGGTACCTGAGGCCAGGTTTTCCTTGGTGGTCTGCCCCGGTTCGCGCAAGTGGACATGCAGGTCAATCAGGCCGGGACAAATGATTTTTCCGGCGGCATCAAAAATTTCAGTTTCTTTGGGGGCGGTGATTTTCTTTCCAACGGCCGAGATTTTGCCGTCAACGATGAGAACATCCGCGGAAAAATCGATCTGGTTCGCGGGATCAATCACGCGTCCACCGGTAAGAAGCAACGCTGCCATGCAGGCGCAGGATACCATCCAGGGCTCATTTTGCAAGACCATGAAAATTGTCTTAAATTGACAGGCTACGATTTACAACAGCCGGTCAGAATTTTGATGATCGGATATACAAAAAATAACCGGGCCGGTGTCCATCCAGTGATGCACACGAATGAACTGCAAATCATGGAAGAAAGCGGACCAAATCCGGAGGTGAGGATCCCCCGGGCCATCCGCCTTGGCCTGTTGACTTGTTGCGCTTCTGCGTTGGGCTCTTATGAGGTTTCGCATATCTGGGTGTCGCGACTACAAGTCTGGTGGATGGAAGGGCTGGGGTATGCCTTACTCCCCTTATCAATGACTTTTATCGTCCTTTACCGGAGTTGCTGGCGCCGGGAAATCACCGGGGCGCCGAGGGTTTCTTATCTATTACTGTATTCCTGCATCATCCTGGGCAGTGAAATCCTGGCCACGATGCTTGCGGTGGTGCTTATATTCGGGGCGGTGCTGCTTTGTCTGAGCCTAGTCGCATTTTGCGCCAATGCGTTTTCCGGCGGGAATCATTGAAACCGGCTGTTCAATTGCGCCGAAAAAACGGCTATTTGCGGTGAAGGGGCAACCTTAAAACTTCTATCATTTTACGGGCGATCAAATATTGCCGTTCGCCGGTGACATAGCCTTTACGGTCATCGAATTGCGTTTTGGGTAACAAATGAATTCTATCGCAGCGCACCATCGTCTTCCAATCCAGCCCGTCGGCTTCGTCCAAAACTTCTTCGGTGTTTTTTGGTTCACGATTCACTTTGGCGGAGGTGCATAGCAAAGCGTTGACCTCCTCAATATCTGGATTCCGGCAAGTTTCGTCATTGGAAATGATGACCGCCGGATGCCGCCTCTCCCTGCTAAAGGGAAACATGATAATGTCCCATTGCTTCATGGCATCTTTTATTCAAGGTCGCTGGGCGCACGGACAACAGATGCTTTGGCGAGGCGATTGTCTTCCCGGATTTCGGCGTGGCTGTAAGTATTGGCGAAATATCCCGCCGGACGCAGGGGAATTGGTTCGATTTCAGGAACTGCCTGCAAAACGAACCGGCGCTGACCCGTGACGATATAAACCGTCTCCCCACGACTGGCTTTTTCCACTAACCGGCCCAAATAGGTTTTGGCGCTACTCAACGTGAACATCTGCGACCGCAAATCAATCTTCGGCTTTCGGGAATGGGAACGAGCAGCAATTTTCATAGGCTGAATGTAGGCTAAAATCAGGCTAGTGTCGAGCAATTTTTCCCATGATAAGCCTGTTAATAAAAAACGGCGCGGACTGAATGTCCGCGCCGCTCCCCAGTTCCTCCTGGCGTCAAATCATTTCTTCTTTGACCCTTTAGCGGTTGGCACAGTCAAGATGGTCTGCAAAATGCGCCCGGCAATCTTGTAAGGATCGCCCTGCGAATTCGGCCGGCGGTCTTCGAGATAGCCTTTGTAACCGCTGTTAACGAAGCTATGCGGCACGCGGACGGAAGCGCCGCGATTGGCAATGCCGTAATTGAATTTATCAATCGATTGCGTTTCGTGGAGGCCGGTCAAACGCAGATGGTTGTCCGGGCCGTAAACGGCGATGTGCTCGTTCTTGTATTTATCGAAGGCACCCATGAGCGCTTCGAAATAATCTTTGCCGCCGGTCTCGCGCATGAACTTGGTCGAGAAGTTGGAATGCATGCCGGAGCCGTTCCAATCGACATCCTTGCCGAGGGGTTTGCAATGAAAGTTCACGTCGACGCCGTATTTCTCGCAGAGGCGCATCAAGAGGTAACGGGTGACCCAAACCTGATCGGCGGCGTTTTTGGAGCCTTTGCCGAAAACCTGGAATTCCCATTGGCCTTTGGCCACTTCGGCATTGATGCCTTCGTGATTGATGCCCGCGTCCAGGCAAAGGTCGAGGTGCGTATCGACAATCTCGCGCGCGATACAGCCGACGTTTTTATAACCGACGCCGGTATAGTATTCGCCCTGCGGATAGGGAAAGCCGGAGTCAGGGAAACCGAGCGGCTTGCCGTCTTTATACAGAAAATATTCCTGCTCAAAACCGAACCATGCGCCGGGATCATCAGGGATGGGCGCCCGGGAATTGGACGGATGCGGGGTTTTGGCGTCCGGCATGAAAACTTCGCACATGACCAACGCGCCGTTTTTCTTGGTGGAGTCGGGATAAACCGCGACCGGCTTCAGGAGGCAATCCGAGCTTTTGCCCTCGGCCTGCCGGGTGGAGCTACCATCAAATCCCCACCAGGGAAGTTCGTCGAGTTTGGGAAAACTGGAGTAATCGCCAATCTTTGTTTTGCCACGGATATTCGGGACAGGTTCATAACCGTCCAGCCACAGATATTCGAGTTTATATTTCGCCATTTGAGTGTTGATGTTGTTGTCTTTAATGAGAACAGGAAACAATCCGGGAGCACAAAGCTCTTGATTGAACCTGCGTTGACTCATTTGAGCAGGACAAGTGCCATCTCGCAACAATTAAACGGCCCGCGGCGGGCCGATGTCAATTTGGAGCAATAAAATCAGTGGTTTTTGAAGTTCACAGGTTATTCACAGGCCATGCGGGAGAGGGATCGGATGTCGCATTTTATCCCGATTGCTCAAATTAATCCGGCGGTGGAACCAACTTTGCATCGGAGGTGAATTCGACGATAGTGAGAGCGGAAGACATCGCATGTTAAAAGTCAAAGACACGCTCCGCTCCACGGTCCATCTCACGTACGATGGCCGGGTGATAAAGGTTTATCACGGGCCGAAAGCAGATGAGCGGTTTGCCAATGAGATCCGCGTCCTGCGCCACCTGGAGGCCGCCGGCTGCGGCTTCGTGCCGCGCCTTCTCGAATCCGATGAAAAAAAACTTCGCATCATCACGAGCAATTGCGGCAGCCGCGTGGACCATCTTGATGCCGAACGGACCCGGGAACTGTTTTCCGAACTGGAGAAATTCGGCGTCCGCCATGATGACGCCGACATGCGCAATGTGACGTACCGGCTGGCGGACGGAAGATTTTGCGTGATAGATTTCGAATTCGCCACCATCCTTCCTGGTTTTCAATCTCCCGCGAAATGAAAGTAAAAATTGAAACAGGCCGCCCCAAGCTCAAAGCTCCGGCCGTGTCGTTGAAATGGTCCGGATGGACCGATTGCGGCAAGATCCGACCCCATAACGAAGACGCGTTCCTGGGTCTTCAATTCAATGACCGGGAGGTCAATCGCCTGGGAAAGATCGGCGCTGCTTCATTGGCGGAGATGAATTATGCCTTTGCGGTGAGTGACGGCATGGGCGGCGCGAAAGCCGGCGAATTTGCCAGCGAGATCGCCGTCGAGAAGATCACCGCCTTATTGCCGCCTTTGTACCAGCGTTCAGGCGGCATCGAAAAAAAGCGCTTTGCCGGCACGCTCGACACGCTCTTCAAACAGATCCACCGCGCCCTGGTGTATGTCGGCAACAGTTATGAAGAATGCGCCGGGATGGAGACGACGCTGAGCCTGTGCTGTTTTACCCCCGGCTGGATGTATTTTGGCCATGTGGGAGACAGCCGGATCTATCATTTGCCCGCCCACGGAAAGAAGCTCATCCAATTAAGCCACGATGATACTTATGTCGGCTGGCTGCTTCGCAACCAGCAGATCAGCGAATATGAAGCGCGCACTCATCCGCGCCGGAATGTCCTCCAGAAGGCGCTCGGGGGCACCAACCAATTTGTGGACCCGCAAATCGGCGCGGTACCCTGCCAGGCAGGAGATATTTTTTTGCTCTGTACGGATGGGCTGGGGGAAGGGTTGTGGGATGATCTGTTGACCGAACTGTTACGCCGACCGGAACTCGCAGGACCGGAGATGCAGCCGGCACATTGCCTGGTGAAGACAGCGGTGGAAAGCGATGGCCGCGATAATACCACGGCATTGGTGATCCAAATCAAATCTCAATGATCGGCGGCGCGGGATAAAGCTTCAATCGCCCAAACAAGAAACGGCGGGCAACTTTTCGTTGCCCGCCGTGTGATTCAACAACCAACAAGTTTAGCTGTGGTAGCCTTCTTCGCCGTGTTCGGTGACGTCGAGACCGGCGATTTCCACTTCCTCGCTCACGCGCAGGCCGACGAGGATTTTAGTGATGTAGGCGCAAATGATTGTGCCAGGGATAAACAGGAGGAGTGACACTCCAATGGTCTTGAACTGCTCCCACAATTGGGGTTGGAAGATATGGTCGGTGACATAAGCTTTCAGGTTCGTGGCCAGGTTCGGATTGGCTGCCTGCCGGGCAAACATACCGGTCATGATAGCACCGCAGGTGCCGCCGATACCGTGAACGCTCCAGGCATCCAAGGCGTCGTCCATACCGAGCCAGCCTTTGACCTTATAGCAGAAGAACCAAGGGATGGTTCCAGAGGCGATACCGATCCAAATGGCGCCGGAAGGCAACACGTAACCGCAAGCAGGAGTGATGAGCACGAGGCCCGCCACTGCGCCGGAGCAGAAACCCAACACGCTGGGCTTACCTTTGACGATCCACTCCCACATCGGCCAGACGAAGGAGCCGACTGCGGTGGCGATGGTCGTGGTGGTGAAGGCGTTGGCCGCAATCACGTCACCGGCGACGGCAGAGCCGGAGTTGAAACCGTACCACCCGACCCAGAGCATGGAAGCCCCGATGTAGGTCAGGACGATGCTGTGGGGGGTGAAATGTTCCTTACCGAAACCAAGGCGTTTGCCGAGGATGATACATAAAACCAGGCCAGACCAGCCGGACGACATATGCACGACGGTGCCACCGGCGAAGTCCAGGCCCTTGATGGCTGCGGAGGCGTTCCAGCAACCGTTCATCAAACCGTTCACGCCCCAGACCATGTGGCCCTGGGTATTATAGATGAGGAGGATCCAGAGGGTCATGAACACGAGGATGGCTTTGAATTTCATGCGTTCGGCGATGGAACCGATGATGAGCGCCGGGGTGATGATGGCGAACATCAACTGGAACATCGAGAAAACATTCTCCGAAACCCAGTAGGAATAATTCGGGTTCGGGGCCGAGGTGACATTGGTGAACATCCAACAAATCATCGGATTGCCGACGATGCCTTTGATCCAGTCTTCCTTGGCCGGGTTGCCGGTACCGCCGAAGATCATGCCGTAACTGCAGACGATCCAGAGGATGGTCGTGAGGCCAGTGATCAGGAAGCATTGCGCGAGGACGGAGAGCACGTTCTTTTTGCGAACGAGACCGCCGTAGAACAAGGCCAGGCCAGGCAGGGTCATGAACAACACCAACGCCGTGCTGGTGAGCAACCAGGCGTTATGGCCGGCGCCGGGATATGCGGCATAGCCACCGGTGCTGTTCGGCATGCTCATATTGATGATCGGATCATTAAAGGCGATATTACCGTTGGTGTCTTTCACGGGAGCGGTCGGGTCGCCGTTTTCGAAGTAAGCTTCCATGGCGGCAATACGCTGATCATCGGACGCGGCAGGAAGCGGCGCAGGGGTGGCAGCCGCCGCAGGGGCGTTGGTGGCAGCCATGGCGGGCGCGTTGGTTTGCGCGTTCACTGACGGGCAACCAAACGTGGCGGTGGCGATTAAACCGAGGGTTAATAGAATTCGTTTCATGGTTTTATATATTGGGTTCAAGTTGGTTGAAGGACTTAAACAGCCGATTCCCCTTTCTCCTCGGTGCGGATGCGCACGGCTTGTTCGACGGCGGAGACGAAGACTTTTCCATCCCCGATCTTGCCGGTCTTGGCGGATTTGATGATCGCCCCGACGGCAGCGTCGGTTTGGGCGTCGGCGACGACCAGTTCGATTTTTATTTTGGGCAGGAAATCCACGGTATATTCGCTGCCACGATAGATTTCGGTATGGCCCTTCTGGCGGCCAAACCCCTTCACCTCGCTCACGGTCATACCTTCGATGCCGATTTCGCTAAGGGCGTCCTTCACTTCTTCGAGCTTGAACGGTTTAATAATCGCTTCAATTTTCTTCATAGTTTTTTTTGTAATTATACTCGCGCATTGGCCTGTCAATTCGCGTTGCAGCGCTTTAGCAATGCCGATGCCAACTGGAGAGACTGATTGACGGAGGGCCAAACCCTCCTTTGTTTGCAATGGTTTGTCTCCCCTGTTTAAAATAGACCCCCTATATAACCCATGCGGCAGGGGTGTTTCCTTTTGTGCATCGAAGGAAATTATCACCAGATTGGAAAGATGGTCAGAAATGGGGATAACCGGTGGATAAAAGGCGGAGGAAGCGGCGAGCAAAAATCGTCCAACCACCCCGGGCGGGCATCACAAAATCGGGCTAAAGCTGCCTTGACACTTGCGGTTTGATTGTTATGCTCCGCTGCTCGTTTGGCGCCGAGGCGCAAGCGAATTTGAATTTATGAAACGACAGTACCAACCGTCAAAAATCCGCCGCAAAAGGCAGCACGGGTTCCGTGCGCGCACATCCACCAAAGGCGGCCGCGCCACCCTGCGCAACCGCCGCCGCCTGGGCCGCAAACGTCTGACGCCGGTTTAATCCGCGCATGACTGCCGAAATGCCGAAACGCCTGCGGTTCAACCGCAGTTCGCGGCTCGCGCAAAGCCGCGATTTTCTTCGCGTCCGGCAACAAGGAGAACGCCTGGTGCAAGGTTGTTTGATCGCCAATTGGAACCGGCTGCCCGAGGGCGCCCGCCCAAAGCTGGGCGTGGTCACCAGCAAAAAAATCGGCGGAGCGATCGCGCGAAGCCGCGCGCGCCGGCTGCTCCGGGAATCGTTCCGGCAGCATCAACATGAATTTACCCTGCCCGTGGAGCTGGTCCTGGTCGCGCGCAATTCCATTGCCGGAAAAGAGTTCGCGGCGGTGGAAAAGGATTTCCTGGCGGCGCTGAATCGCGCGGGCCTGCTGAAAAATTGATGAATCTGTTCCAGCACATCCTGGTTTTCGCCGTCCGGATATATCGTTTGATAATTTCGCCGGCGCAGCTTTTTCTCTTTGGCCCGCACGGGGGCTGCCGGTTCACGCCCACGTGTTCCCAGTATGCGATCAACGCGGTGGCGGGCCATGGCGCCGTGGCCGGAAGCTGGCTGGCGGCCAAGCGCATCTGCCGCTGCCACCCGTTCGCCGAAAGCGGCGATGATCCGGTGCCGGAGAAGAGCGCAAAATTTTCACAAATGCCGGGGCAACAGGTTTCATTAAAACTCAATGGATAAAACAGGAATCATCATTGTTTCGCTTTGTGTGGCGCTGCTGATCGGATGGGTATTTGAACAGGCAAAAGTTTCGCAACAACAGGCACAGCAGCAGGCGCAATTCCTGGCAACCAATATCGTTTCCAAGGCGGCACCGGCGGCAACCCCGACCACGCCCGCGACGACCCTCCAACCTGCCGCCAACACGACCTCAGTGATGCCCGCCTCGCCGGAAGTTTTTGACACGAATTTTCCAGAAAACCTGATTGTGGTCACCAATGGCCGGGCGCGCTATACGTTCACTTCACGCGGCGGCGGCTTGAAACAGGTCGACTTGCTTGATTTTCCGGAGACGATTTCGGCGCGTTGGAGAGAGATCGATACCAATGCCACGGCGGACGTGGCCTCACTGAACACCCGGGCGCCATTACCAGTGCTGGCAGTCCTGGGCGATACCAACCTGGTCGGTGACGGGAATTTCACGATCACCCCGATCGGCAAGGGTGTTCGCGCGGAGAAGCTGTTGCCGAATGGATTGCGGGTGGTGAAGGATTTTCTTTTGACCTCCAACTATCTCGTGAACGCGAGCGTGCAATTTCAAAACGTGTCCGACAAGCCCCTGACGTTACCCGAGCAGGAGATCATCATCGGCACGGCCACTCCCATGGGACCGGATGATGTGATATCGGGCATCTCTGGAGGTTTTAACAGCTATGGGGGGGCGATGTGGTATGACGGCACCAAATATTTTCCAATCACCCTGAATACTTTTAATCCTGCCACATCCGTCCTGGGAATTTTCCCCCGCACGCCGGTATCGGTATTTCTGTCGGGGACAAACAATGTTGTCTGGGCAGCGGCGTACAACCAATTCTATGTCATCCTGGCGATGCCGAAAGTTCCGGCGGCGGCAGTCCTCGGGATCCCAGTTATCCTGCCACAGTTCTCCAATGTTGAAGAAGCCGCCGGGGCGCTTCCGCCGCGCGGAATCCAAACGGGGCTGGTTTACCCCGCGCAAACGCTCACGGCAAACTCAGACATAGAGCGGCAAATTGTCTTTTACGCCGGGCCGAAGGAGTACCGGACGCTCGCAAATATCGGCATCCAATTTAATAATAATCACGCGGATGACGCGATGAATTTTGGCTCGGGTTATATCAGCTTTTGGGGGGTGGGAACATTTTTCGCGCAATTGCTGCTGGTGGCGATGAATTGGCTGCATGATACGCTCCGGATCTCATACGGGTGGACGATCGTCGTCATCACCCTCATTTTGAAGGCGTTATTCTGGCCATTCACGGCGATCGCGGTGAGGTCGGCAAAAAAAATGCAGGCGCTGGGGCCGGAAATAAAAGCGCTTAAGGAAAAATATAAAGATGATCCGACCAAGGCCCAGCAGAAACAGATGGAGCTTTGGAAGAAGCACGGGGTCAGCCCGCTGAGCGGTTGTTTTCCGATGCTGGTACAGATGCCGGTGTTCTTCGGGTTCCTGGCGATGCTGCGCAGCGCGATCGAATTGCGCGGGGCGCATTTCCTCTGGGTGGCGGATTTGACGAAGCCCGACACGATTTTCCTGATCCCGGGAACGGATTTTCCGTTCAACCTCCTGCCGCTGTTGATGGTGGCGGTGATGGTGTGGCAGGCGCATGTCCAACCGGCTTCGCCGGGCATGGATCCTTCGCAGCAGAAGATGATGCGGTATATGCCCTTGATTTTCCTGTTGTTCCTTTACAATTATTCCTCCGGCATGGCGTTGTACATGATGGTCAGCACGTTGCTGGGAATCCTGCAAACGAAGATCACGCGCAATCTCAAGGACCCGACCGCTCCCGGATTGACCGTGCAGCCGAAATCGAGAAAATAGCTTTATGGCACAACCCAAAGAAGTCCTCGAAAAAATCCTCTCCTCGCTTGGTTTCCAGGCGACGATCGAGGAACAAAAAATGGAAGACGGCGTGTTGCTGGACGTGAAGGCGGATGATACCGGGCGGCTGATCGGCCGCCAGGGCCAAACGCTCGCGGACCTGCAATACATCACCAACCGCCTGCTTTTCCAGCAAAGTCCCGACGCTCCCAAAGCGATGGTGGACGTGGGGGGCTATCGCACGCAGGCGCGCGAGGCGCTCGTGAAAAAGGCCAAGGAAGCCGCCGACAAAGTACGCCGGTGGGGTGATGCCGTGGAATTGGAACCGCTCAACGCTTTTGACCGCCGGGTGGTGCACCAGGCTCTCAAGGATGATCCCGATGTGGAATCCCAGAGCGTGGAAGTGGAAGGCACGGACAAAAAGGCCATGCTGCTCCGGCCCAGGCAGCATTAATCAACTTCAGGGCGTTTTAAGCGCCTTATGGTTGCTGGTCGAGAATCTTCATCTTGTACAACGGCGAATAGGCGCTGTTGGGCTTGGGATCTGAGCCCATGTTGTTGTACAGATAATCGAACTTAAAGCGGAAATCCACTTCGTCAGTCGTCGTCGGCGCGGAAACAAAACCTTCCCAGCGGTTGTTGACCAGCGGGACCTGGTGCAGCGGGTACAGATTGCCGTCCACCAGGACGTAAGGCTTGATGCTGTCCCAGCGCAGGGCCTGCTGCGAGGAATCGAACTGCACTTCGACGGGATAAAAGTTATTCTGATTGCGGGGCTGCTCCAGGGGGGTCAGGCGCGTGAATTGCGTCGAACATCCGGCCAGCAGCAGCATTGGCAAAAGCGGAAGAAATTTCTTCATAGGCACCAAGTTCTCAAAGCTTTGTTCCTTTGTAAAGTTGGATTTCGGCGCTTGAACAGCGGGTGGATTTACGTTTGAATCATCTGGTGAATCCCACAGATAAAAATCCACCGGTCATCAGCCCGGTCAAATCGGTCATCACTGCGGTCGGCAACTTTCGTTGGGTCATTTGCGGATTGCTGTTCTTCTCCACGACGATCAATTACATGGACCGCCAGGTGATCGGTTATCTGAAGGATTACATTTTCTGCGTGCCTACGGACCAGGGTGGTTTCGGCTGGACGACGACGGATTACGGCCATTTGACCTCTCTCTTTACGGGGGTCTATGCATTTTTCACAATCTTCGCCGGTTTGATCATCGACAAGATCGGGACCAAGCTCGGCCTGGCGCTGGCGCTGATCACCTGGTCCATTTTTGGGATCGGCAACGCTTTTGTGGGCACCCTCGTCACCGCGCATATGTTCATCCGTTCTCTGTTCGGCATCGGTGAGGCTGGAAACTTTCCGGCCTCGATCAAGACGGTGGCCGAATGGTTTCCCAAGCGCGAGCGCGCCCTGGCCACGGCGATCTTCAATGCGGGTTCAAATGCCGGGGCGATGGTGGCGGCGCTTTTTGTGCCGTGGTGCCTGATCCATTTTGGCAACGAGCTGGGCTGGAAAATGGCCTATATCCTGACCGGCGCGTCTGGTTTCCTCTGGCTGATCTTTTGGTTTGCATTGTATAATCCGCCCGGCAAACACGCGCGGCTCTCCAAGGCGGAATACGATTATATCCATGTCGATGATGAGAGCGCAGGAGACCAACAAGCCGGTGATACAACCACCAAGGTTTCGTGGTGGAGGCTGTTCCGCTATCGCCAGCTCTGGGCTTTTTTTGCGGGCAAATTCATGACCGACGGCATCTGGTGGTTCTATCTGTTTTGGCTGCCGGATTATCTGAACAAGCAATTCGGCATGACGAAGCACCAGGTCATGTTGCCAACGTTTATCGTCTACGGCGTCGCCATTGTGGGCAGCATTTATGGCGGCAGTATCCCCATGATGTTGATCAAGCGCGGTTTCGGGGTTTACAAGGCGCGCATGACCACGATGTTCGTCATCGCCCTTTTCCCATTGACCGTTTTATTGACCCAATTTTTTGGCAACGTGGACCGGTTCGGTCATATGGCAGCCATCCTGGCCGTGGCCATGATCTGCATCGGCTGCACTGCGCACCAGGCATGGTCGGCCAATCTGTTCACTACGGTGTCTGACATGTTCCCCAAAAAGACCGTGGCCAGCGTCACGGGCATCGGGACCGCTGCCGGCGGGGTCGGAGGCGTGCTGGTCCAATTGCTGCCGGGGTTATATATCGATCGCTTGAAACTATCGACGCAAACGGAATATCTCCTCATGTTCATGCTTTGCGCGTTCAGTTACCTGATCGCCTGGTGCATCATGAAAGCCCTGGTGCCGCGGCATAGTCCGATCACGGATTTGTGAGCGGGCAAAAAGACGCAATTAGAGCGGTTTAAAAAATACTGTAGCCATTCGGGAGGGAAAGAGGAGAAGTGGTCTTTTTGGGTTTTGGCGTCATTTCAGCTCCCGCCTTCGCCAAAGGCTACGGCGTGGCAGGCAGTCACAGGGTTTTCAAACATGCTCCTACGCCGAAGCCTCGCCAAAACACCAAAAATCCTCGCTCCGAAGGGCCACATTGTTTTTTAAAATGCTCTAAGATGGCAGAAAAAAAACAGGGCTCGACAGAGTCGATCCCACTATAAAAGCCGTCCATTAGAAAACCATCAAACGGGGAACTGAAAATAGTTCTTCACGTTCCGGTAGCAAATATCTTCAACCATGTTCGTCAGCCATTCGCGGCGGTCAGGCAGGCGTCCGCTCTCGACATCACTGCCAAGCACATCACACAGGATGCGGCGGAAGTATTCATGGCGCGGATAGGAAAGCAACGAGCGGGAATCGGTCAACATGCCGACAAACCGGGACAACAGGCCCAGGTCAGAAAGCGCATCAAGCTGTTCGCGAATGCCGCGTTCCTGGTCCAAGAACCACCAGGACGCGCCGTATTGCAATTTGCCGGCGCTGGAACCGTCTTGAAAGCTGCCGGCCATGCAGGAAAACGAATAATTGTCGGCCGGATTGAGGTTGTAGAGGATGGTCTTGGGCAATTTGCCGACGCGATCCAGGCGATCCAAATAACGGCCCAGCGAGCTGGCTTGTTTGAAGTCGCCGATGGTGTCGCAACCGGTGTCAGCGCCAAGTTTGGCGGCAATCTTTGAATTGACGTTGCGCAAAGCGCCCAGATGGAGCTGCTTGACCCAACCTTTGTCGGCATCAAGTACGCCGAAAAATTCCATCATGAAGGCGGCAAAACGGTCTGCGTCCTCAGGGGAAGCGGCCTTGCCTTTGAGCGCGGCTGAAAAGATCGCGGCAGCCTTCTTCTCGGTACATTCATGCAACGGCATATACTCGATGCCGTGGTCGGAAAGCCGGCTGCCATGGGCATGGAAGAAATCATGCCGCTGTTTCAGGGCCTTGAGAAAGCCCTTGAAGGTGCCGGCGCTGGCGCCGGAGGCGTCGGTCAACGCCTTCACCCATTTCTTAAAACGTTCCGGCTCGTTGACACGCAGAGCGTTGTCCGGGCGGAAGGCGGGGTACACTTTCACTTTCCAGCCGGATCGTTTGATGGCCTGGTGATGTTCGAGCAGATCGGTGGGGTCATCGGTGGTGCAGATGACCTTGACGTTCATGCGTTCGACAAGCCCGCGCACGGAATAGCCCGGTTGGGCGAGCAGTCGGGTGGTCTCGTCCCAAATCTGCTGCGCGGTGCTTTCCTCGAGCAGTTTTTCGATGCCGAAATAGCGCTGCAACTCCAGGTGCGTCCAGTGAAACAGCGGATTGCGCAAGGTGGTGGGAACGGTTTTCGCCCAGGCCTGGAATTTATCGCGGGCGGAGGTTTCGTTGCCGGTGATCAAATTTTCCGGGATGCCGTTCGCGCGCATGGCGCGCCATTTGTAATGGTCGCCGCCCAGCCACGGTTCCTGGATGTTCTTAAAGTTTTTATTCTCAGCCAAATCTTTCGGCGAGAGATGGCAATGATAGTCGATGAGGGGTTGTTTGGCGGCCGTGCCGTGATAGAGTTCACGGGCCGTGCCGTTCGACAATAAAAAATTTTTATCCAGGAATTTCATAATCAGATGGTCATTGCGTTAAAGCCGCCGTCCACGACGATCTCCGCGCCGGTCATGAAGCTGCTGGCGTCCGAGGCCAGAAGAATCGTCGCCCCCACCAGTTCATCGGCCTCACCGAACCGTTTCATGGGGGTCTTGTTCATGATCTGCGCCACGCGCTCGGGGTTGAGCACTTTGCGGTTCTGTTCCGCCGGGAAAAAGCCCGGGACGAGAATGTTGACGCGCACGCCGGAAGTGGCCCATTCGCGGGCCAGATTTTTCGAGAGGTTATGGATGGCCGCTTTCGCCGCCGAATAGGTGAACACCCGCGACAAGGGCGCGAGGCCCGAGGCGGAGCCGACATTGATGATGCTGCCGGATTTTTGGTCCACGAGATGCCTGCCGAATACCTGGCAGGCCAGCACGAGGCCCTTGAGGTTGACCGTGATGATCTTTTCAAATTCATCCCCGGTGATATCGAAAAAGGGCGTCGCCGAATTCACGCCCGCGCCATTGACGAGGATATCCACGCGGCCAAATTTAGCCAATACGTCGGCCAGGAGTTTTTCCAAAGCGGTTTTGGAGGTGGTATCGCAGGAGAAGAATTCAGCCTTCCCGCCCCCTTTGGCGATGCTGTCGATCCGTGCCCTGGCCTTGGCTGCGTCACGGCCTACCAGGGCGATGGCCGCGCCGGCCGCCGCCATACCCTCGGCCATCTCGCCGCAGAGCACCCCGGTGCCCCCGATGACGACCGCTACTTTGCCTTTGAGTGAAAAAAGTTCCGTCGGTGATTTCATAATTTTATCGTTGTACCCGCGCACTGCCTCCGCCCATGGTTTTTTCGACTTCTTTCCGCGTGGCCATGCTGGTGTCGCCCGGCGTGGTTGAGGCCAGGGCGCCGTGCGCCGCGCCGTAATCCACGGCTTTCTGCGCATCATTGAATTCGAGGAAGCCGAATTGCAAACCGCTGGCAAAGCTGTCGCCGCCGCCTACGCGATCGAGGATCTCCAATTCAGGATATTTGCGGCTCTCGAAAAAGTTGCCGTCGTGCCAGAGGATTGCGCTCCAGTCGTTCTTGGTGGCGGTGATGACGCGACGCAGGGTCGTGGCGGCAACTTTGAAATTCGGATAGGCCTTGACCGCCGTTTCAATCATCGCCTTGAACGCGCCGGTTTCGATCTTGCTCAGGTTGTGGTCCGCGCCTTTGACTTCGAATCCGAGGCTGGCGGTGAAATCCTCCTCGTTGCCGATCATGACATCGACGTATTTGGCGATCTCCTTGTTCACTTCCTGCGCTTTTTTGAGTCCGCCGATGGATTTCCAGAGCGAGGGCCGATAATTAAGGTCGTAGCTGACGATGGTCCCGTGTTTGTTCGCCGCCTTGACGGCTTCAATGGTCAACGCCGCCGTGGTCTCCGATAAGGCGGCGAAAATGCCACCGGTATGGAACCAACGCGCGCCGAGTTTTCCAAAGATGTGGTCCCAATCGAAATCGCCGGGTTTGAGTTGGGACGCTGCGGAATTACCACGGTCCGGAACGCCGACAGCGCCACGGATGCCGAAGCCGCGTTCGGTAAAATTCAACCCGTTGCGGATGCTGCGGCCAATGCCGTCGTCGGGGCGCCACAAGAGAAAATCGGTATCGACGCCGCCCTGCATGATGAAATCTTCGATGAGATGACCGACTTCATTGTCCACGAACGCGGAGCAGGCAGCGGTTTTGTAGCCGAAGCATTTGCGCAGGCCGCGGGAGGTATTGTATTCGCCGCCGCCTTCCCAGGCGGTGAACGAACGCGCGGTGCGAATACGCCCTTCGCCGGGGTCAAGCCGCATCATGATTTCGCCAAGTGAAATCTGATCGTATTTGCAGGTGGATTTTTCTCTTAATTTGATTGCCATAAATTTTAATGAAGAAACTTATCAGCGACGTCCTCCGCAGCAAAATCGGCCTGCAGTGGATTCTTCGGATTAACATATAAAAAGCAATTGCCGTCATCACGAATTTTTGCAGCCAAAAATTTATTGATAGCGTTTTCAGAAATAAATCCCTTCCAAAAATATGGTGTAACTGAATAGTCTTTCCCATCCAACGCGAATCGGCAAAGCAATCGAAATGACCAAGTCACACCGTCAGGAACATGAATCGTCCTGATTTCCCTATCCACGCAGACTGCCGGCATTTTCACCCATCCACGGCGTTTCAATTTCGCAAAGATTAAGGAGCCGATCATTCCAAATGCGAAACCCGGCAAAGCGACGAAAAGGTAAACCGGTTGGCGGGTATGGAAACAAAGAACAAACCCAATCAGAAAAACAATTGCACCGACTAAAACCGGCCAATTCTTCTTTGGACCATCGTAAGTTACAAGAGGTATTCGCCAACCAGTGTTGTCGAACCGGCCTTGAAACTTTTGCAATCTTGTTTCGATTATTTCCATGTGTTTGACCTATCAAACCTGGGCGGTTTTGAAATCGGGCAGATTCCACGGCTGATCACCAATTTCTTTGTTGAGGTGATTGAGTTCCTCGATTTCCGCTTTGGTGAAGAGCAGGCCGCCATATTTTTTGGAAAGCACTCCTGAGTTGGCTTCCGGCTGGCCGGGCAGCATGCATTTCTCGTTGCCATGGCCGAGCACGTCTTGAATGATCGCTTTCACATTCTCCATTTGTGAACGGCCTTTGACATAATCGTTGCCTTTCATGGCGTCAGGGTGGATGACCTGGAAATAGAACGTCGAACCGCGTTTCTCCCCTTCCCCGCCGCGCGAGGTGCCGCGGATTTCCGGGAGTGAACCGCCGATAAAGCCCGCGTAAAGTTCGTCGATCAAACCCATGCCGTAGCCCTTGTGAGCGCCGAAGGGCAGCAAGGCGACGGCTTTGGCCGGATCAGTGGTCGGATTGCCTTCGGCATCCACGGCGGCGTTCGGGGGCAGTAATTTGCCTTCGCGCTTCATCACGGCAACGCGGCCCATGGCGATGGTCGATGTCGCCCAATCGATGACAATGGGAAAGCCGATGGCGTCCTGCGTGGGGAACCCCCATGAATGCGGGTTGGTGCCCATGGTCGGCGTCCTGCCGCCGAAGGGAACCACTTCGGAGGTGGCCGAGGTGCAATTGGTATAGGCAATATAGCCTTTGAGCGCGGCATCCATCACATAGCCGCCGCCCCAGAGATAATGGGTGGCATTGTCCACACTGACCATGCCTACGCCGTACTTGTCGGCGAGTTTCATGCAGGTGTCCATCGCTTCATAGGCGATGGCCTGGCCGAGCTTGTTGTGACCGTTCCAGATTTCCGCCGCGGCGAAGCGCGAGGGCAGTTTCTCGATTTTTGCGCCGGGCTTCCAACGGCCAACCTTGCTGCCGAATAATTCGTCGAGGTGCAAAGCCTTGAGGGCATTGTGGGTCCGTATGCCGTAATAGGATGCGCTGGAACAAAACCGCGCGCCCGCGGCAGCTTCCTCGGCGCTATATCCGCGTTTGAGATACGCTTTGGTCACCAGCGTATCATGGGTCTCTTTGGGGACGATGTAATAGGTCTCGGGCATAAAAAATTTGCGGTAAAATCAAAGATTGAATCAAACGACTTTCTTCACCGGCACTTGCGGGTTGACCTGGGCGATGGGTTTTTCGCCGTGCATGGCCAGAATGAGGTTTTTCACGGAGGCGGTGGCCTGACGGACAACACTTTCGTAGGTCCGCGAAGCAATGTGCGGGGTGCAAACGACATTCGGCAGCTTGAGCAGCGGATGATCAGCCGGCGGTGGTTCCTGGTCCAAAACGTCGGTACCGTAGCCGCCGACCTGGCCGGATTTCAAGGCAGCGACCATGTCATTGGTGTCAACGACCTCGCCGCGGGCGCAATTAAGGATCAGTACGCCCTTCTTCATTTTGGCGAAGGCTTTGGCGTTGATCATGCCGCGGGTTTCAGATGTAAGGTTCGTATGGAGAGAAATGTAGTCGCTCGCCGTATAGATCTCGTCCAACGAGGCCGCCTTCTTCACGTCCATCTCTTTGCAAAAGGTTTCATCATAGTGACGGTCGAAGGCGATGACTTTCATGCCAAAGGCACGGGCGCGGATGGCGACTTCCTTTCCGATACGTCCCAGCCCGACGATGCCGATGGTCTTATCCAGCAATTCATGGCCGGTCTTGCGTTTCCAGCCGCCGGAACGAGTGGAATCGGTGTGGAACAGGAAATTCTTTTCAAGCGCCAGGAGGAGGAGGAAATTGTGTTCGGCAACGGTGGTGTGGTTGACGCCCGGCGTAAAGAGCAGCGGAATCCCAAATTCAGTGCAGGATTTGACGTCGATCTTATCCACACCAATGCCGTATTTGCTGATGACTTTGAGTTTGGGAAGGGCTTTTTCGAGGACTTTGCGGGTGATGGCGTCATCGCCGCAGATATAGCCGTCCACGTCGCCGACGAGCTTGAGCGTATCGGCTTCATTGAGGGGGCCGCGGGCGTTGATGATTTCCCAGCCGGTCTTTGCGAGCAAATCGTGATGTTCTCCCGGGGTGTCCTGAAAAGAGGTGGTGGTCAGCAAAATTTTCATGAACTTTAAGACTATAAGACCCCGGCCTGATGGTCAAAAAAATTAACCCCGAACAAATGTTCGGGGTTTGCCAATCACCATGAAAAAACTGCACTTAACCGGCGCCCAGTTCAGAATATGCCATGGCGGTCAGTTGCTCCTGGGCCTGTTCGGACAGGCCGCTGAAAATCATGGAAACGCGAAAACCGGTGTGTTTGTTGCCGGCACAGGAAACGATGATCCCCGCGCATTGTAGCTTCTCCCCGCCGGGCGATTGCAAGGCGACGGTCATTTCCGACCATTCCTTGAAGGGAGTGGGGCTGCGAAATTCGATGCCGCTTTTGTGGATGGCCACAGTATCGGCAGAAAGTTCCAACCGCGTCTGCCGGGCTTCAAAAGTGACCTGCTGGTCTAATGAACCAATACTTCCGAGTTTTCTTGCGCTCATATGTTTAGATTATCACATTTCCCAAAATCGTCAAATTTTCCACGATGTTTTTCACCACTCAATGACCGCCGCGCCCCAGGTCAAACCAGCCCCAAAAACCATCAATAAAATCAGGTCTCCGCGCGAAACCCTGCCAGAAGCGACCGCTTCGTCCAGGGCGATGGCCACGGAAGCGGCGGAGGTATTTCCGTATTTGTCCAGGTTGATGAACAACTGTTCGGGCTTAGCGCCCAGCCGCTCGCCCAGCGCATCGATGATGCGGCGGTTGGCCTGGTGGGGAATGATGCAATCGATCTTGGTGATGTCGATTTCGCACCGTTGCAACACTTCTGTCGCCGCTGATTGCATCGCCTGGATGGCGTTCTTAAACGTTTCTTTTCCCTCCATCCGCAAAAAATGCATCCGCGAATCCACGGTGCTTTGGGAAGCCGGGCATTTGCTGCCCCCGGCCGGCATGAACAGCAGGTCGCCTTTTCCTCCATCGGCGCCCATCACGGCAGTCAACAGGCCGTGGGAGTTGGCGCGATTTTGCAAAATGACCGCGCCGGCGCCATCGCCGAACAGGACACAGGTATTGCGATCGGTCCAGTCGGTGATGGCCGAAAGTTTTTCGGCGCCCACGACGAGCACGGTGTCGTAGGTGCGCGACATGATGAATTGCTGGCCGATCTCGAGGCCGTAGATGAAACCGGAACACGCCGCTTCCAAATCGAAGGCCGCGGCTTTTTTGGCGCCGATCTTGTGCTGGAGCAGGCAGGCCGTCGCGGGAAACGGCATATCGGGCGTAATGGTGGCGACGATGATCAGGTCGATGTCGGCGGCGGTGACAGCCGCCATTTTCATCGCGCGTTGCGCGGCTTTGGCAGCCATATCGGACGTGAATTCGTCCTGGGCGGCGATGCGCCGTTGTTTGATGCCGGTGCGCGTGATGATCCATTCATCCGAGGTCTCCACCATTTTTTCCAGGTCCTGGTTGGTCAGGATCTTTTCCGGCACATACGAGCCGATGCCGGTAATGGAACAGGTGCGCCCGACAAAATCATGTTTGGCACGCGGATTTTTGAATTTTTGGGTCATTAAATTATTTGGAAGCGCCGGCAGCAGGTTCGGAAACAATTTCCAGTTTCTTATTCGCCCTGGCGATCTCACGCGCAATGATCTCGTTGACGTGATGTTTCACCGCATCCGCCGCCACGCGCATCGCGCCGGCCACGGCACGTTCGCGCGCCGAGGCATGGGCTTTGAAGATGAGCCCCTTGAATCCCAGGAGGGGCGCGCCGCCGTAGACTTCAGGATCCATGCGCTTGCGGATGGTCTGGAACGCGCCTTTGGCCAGGAAGGCCCCGATCTGGCGTTGCGCGGAGTGCATCAATTCGCGCTTCAACATGGAGAACATGGCCATAGCCAGGCTCTCAGATGTCTTTAAAACGATATTGCCGACGAAGCCATCGCAAATGACGACATCGACATGGTCCTTGAAGAGATCATGGCCCTCGACGTTGCCGATGAAATTTAAATCGAGTTTCTTGCAAAGCTTGAAGGCTTCGAGCGTCAATTCGTTGCCCTTGGAATCCTCGGTGCCGATGCTCAAAACACCGACGCGCGGATTTTTGCGGCCGAGCACTTCGCGGGAATACACATTGCCCATGACCGCGAATTGCGCGAGGTGCAGGGGCTTGCACTCGATGTTCGCGCCGGCATCGAGAAGCACGAATTCATTTCCCTGCCGCGGGATCACGGTGGCGATGCCTCCGCGTTCAACGCCATCGATGCGGCCGACCTTGAAGGTGGCCGCGGCAAAAATACCGCCGGTGTTGCCGAGGGAAACCAGGGCATCGGCCTTGCCTTCAGTGATGAGTTCGGAGGCGCGGGCGATGGATGAATCTTTTTTGCGGCGAAGCGCGGCGGCGGGCTTATCGTCCATCTCGACGACTTCGCTGGCATGGACGACGCGGACGCGATGGTCGCGAAAGCCGCCCGGTGGAAGGGCCGCATGGATGGCGGCCTGGTCGCCGACGAGGTACAGGGCGGAAATGCTTTTATTGGCTTCGAGCGCGTGTTTTGCGCCCGTGATGACAACCCCGCAACCGTGGTCGCCGCCCATGACATCGACTGCAATTCGCATGCGAGGTCTTGAGTCCTGGATTGGTCCATCCAGGACTCAAAAAGGGATCAGGACCCGGCGGTGATGCTAATGACCTGCCGGCCTTTGTAGAAGCCGCATGCCGGGCAGACCCGATGCGGCACATAGGGCGCATCGCATTGGGGACATTTGCTCAATTGCGGCAGTTTCAGCACGCTGTTGTAAGCGCGGCGCATACGCTGCCGGCTTGTCGATGGTTTACGTTTTGGGACGCCCATAATTCAAATTATAATTTAAGTTTGTTCAATTCAGCCCACGCGGATTCATTCTCGACGTGGTCTTTTTTGCTGATTTTCCTTAATCCGCCGCAATCCGGTTTGCACAGCGGATGCTGCGGAAATTCAAGCAGAATATCTTCCCGCACGTAAGGAGTCAAGTCTATGCAATCATTGTCTATGGTTGCCTTTTCCTCGCCTTCCAGCGGCAAATGCACCGCCCAATGGTCCAAAATGAACTTCTTTTTAAACGGTTTCAGGCAGCGAACACACTCGCAATCCAGTGAAATCTCCAGCTTGCCCTGGACCAGCACCGCGTCATGCAGCTTTTCGACCTGGAGATCGTAATGCAGGGGCTTTTCGGCACGCAACATTTCATCATGCAGGTCCAGCCCGAGTTCACCGACGGGCAGTTCGCCTTTCAGGTGGAGGTCGTGGGATTCCAGATGTCGAAGATTGACCGATATCATAATGTATTGAACAGAAAATCGCCTGAATGTTCAATTTCACAAGAAAATAAAACCAACCCGCCGCAACACTCAAACAAAATCAAGCGCGCTTGAATTTCTGCTTGAGCGCGGCCGCGACATGGGGCGGCACAAAAGGACTGACATCGCCGCCCAAGCGCGCGATTTCTTTGACGATGCGCGAACTGATGAAGGTATAGGTGTCCTTGGGCATCATGAAAATGGTCTCGATCTTCTCATCCAGGTTGCGGTTCATCAGGGCCAACTGGAACTCAAATTCAAAATCCGAGACGGCGCGCAAGCCGCGCACGATGGCGCAGGCTTTCTGGCTGGCCGCGTATTCCACGAGCAGTCCCCCGAAACTATCGGCCTCGACATTTTTCAGGTTCGCGATGGCGGGCTTCACCAGGGCGAGCCGCTCGTTCAGTGAGAAGAGTGGATTTTTGCTCTCGTTTTTGGCGATGGCCACCACGACACGGTCGAACAATTTCGCGGCGCGCTGGATGACGTCCAGATGACCGTTGGTCAGGGGATCAAAGCTGCCGGGGTAGATGGCGGTTCGCATTGCTTGAGTTTTGAAGGTTGGGTTTTGAATTGCGAGTCAAAAATGCAAATCGCCGGCCAAAGGAGTCAGCGATCATCAATTGCTTTCACGTTGGATAATGCCGGTAAAGGTGGTACCTCCGGTTGATTTGGCGGCGGCAAAAAGTTCTTCGTCGAAGGGCGAGGCGTTCGCCGGGCGCCAGGGGACTTCGTATATTTTTATCTCATCGACGATCCCTTTGACTTTCACCGGCGGCAATTCAACGCAGAGGGCGGCTAATGCGGGGTCTTCTTTTTGCAAATGTTGGTAGGTCGGTTCGCTGATGACGATGCGGGCGCGGCCCGAAACAGCTTCGAGGCGGCTGGCGAGGTTCACTTCCCGTCCAAACACGGTGTAATTCAGCAAATGCTCATTGGAGCCCATCAACCCGATCGTGGCCATACCGGTATTGATGCCGCTACCCAGCATGAGGATGGGTAGTTTGGATTTGGGCCTGCCGCCGCCGATCATATTTTCCAGCTCCCGTTTTTGATTTTCTTCGACTCGTTTGAGGTTCAGTTCATAAACGGCAAGTTGCGCGTCGATGGCGGCGTGGACGCAGGCGGAGGCATGTTTTTCATTGGCGATGGGCGCACCCCAGAAGGCCATCACACAATCGCCGATGTATTTGTCCAGCGTGCCCTGGTACCGCTTGATGACATCGGCGACGGCGCCAAGATAAAGGTTCACGGTATTCAAGGTCTCGCGCGCTTCTTCGTTGATGACATTTTCGGCTTCAATGCCTGAGAGGTTATGCGCGCGGATGTATTCCACGGCGCTGGCCAGGCTTTGATCGGTGAACTCGGTGAAACCCCGAACATCGGCAAAATAAACAGTGATCTCACGGCGGCCGCCGCCGAGGGAAAGTTTTTCCACCTGCAACAGTTCGTTGACAATGTCCGGCGCGACGATCCTGGAAAAGACGGATTTGACGTGGCGTTTTTCGGCTTCTTCGAAGAGAACGCGGTAAGCCACCAGGACGACATGTTCGGCAAAGATCGCGCCAACGACCGGAAAAACGAGCGGCAACCAGATGCGAAATTTTATGAAGGCAAAAAAGGCGAGCGCAGTGTAGACCGCTGAAAGGGTTAAACTGCCGCCCAAGGCGGAAAACGCCGGCAATTCCAGGGTCAGGCCGACGGTGAAAATACCAAGGAGGACGGCAATTCCCAATTCCGCCTGCGGCGGAGCCCGACGGATGAACCGGTCCATCAGGACAGAATTGGCAATATTTAAATATTTAGTGGTAAGAAGCGTGTCGCGAGACAGGGGCGTTGCGCCGCGGTCGCTCAGATCGTTGCCGGACGCGGTTGAGCCGACGACCACCAGTTTGCCTTCAAAATAATTAGTAAATCCATTCGTGACACCGCTCAAACGTTGATAATTCGTCGCCAGCAGGTTTTCAATAGGAGCCTGCAACAGGCGCGCATCGTTGTACGCAAGCTCCCAATCAACGTAAAAATAGCCGTTACGGTCAACCGGGATCGTGCGTTGAATTCCGTTTTCGCCGTACAAAACAATTTTTCCACCAGGGAGATCGATGTCGGCATCGGCCAGATTCAGCTTCAATTCCTGCGCGGCCAGCACAATCCCCATTTGCCAGACACGCTGGTCGGTAAAGGCCTTGGCCTTGGGCGCCAAACCTGAAGGAAGATTGGTCCCAATAAAATCCGATAAAATGAAATTTGTCCCGGCATCAATCGGAAAGGTGACCACGTTGGTGGTACTGTTTTGCGGGAGGATGATGCTGCCAGGCTGGATTTTGGCATTGTCGAGGTCCAGGTCATAATCGTCCGCGGCTCGTTGGATAATGGGGTGCCATCGGCGATAGATGCGGAAGGCCTTGACCCGGCGCAGGACGCCATCAGAATCCTTTTCACTGGTGATATCGCCCAGCGAGACAGCATTGGTCACAAAGAGGGCGGGCAGCGGCGCATCGCTGGTATCGCCGAGAATCACGTTTCCGGCGCGCCCCACTTGCCGTGCAAAATATCCGTCACTGGTGAGATAACTTCCATTGGCCATTTGGACGAGCATTTGCTGGTCGGGACGCAAATCGCTGAAGAGGACGTCGAAGGCGGTGGCTTTGGCGCCCTGTTCCCGCAATTCATCCACGAGCCGGCCATACACTTCGCGGGGCCAATAAAGGCCAAAATGGAAGCCGACACTTCCATCCTGGACGGCTTTAATGCTGGAATCCTCGATGGACACAAAAGCGAGGTTGGTAGCAGCGGGAGCGGGGAAATGGAGGGCAGCTTTGGCGCGCAGGTCGTAGGTCATCCATTCGATCCGTTCGAAGAAATCCAGGCGCGCCATCTGCAAGCCGCACACCAGGGCAAGGACCACCAGGGCCAAAATGATCGGCGCGGGCCTGGGCAGCTTGAATTTCACCCCCTCGGATTAAACAAAAAACCAGAGCAACTCAAGGCTGCTCTGGCGGGACAACAAACCAAACAAATCGTCACCGGGTCAGGTTCCAGATGTTGGCGAGATATAAATCGTGGTCCGATCGTTATCGAACACGAAAGTGAGAACACCGTATTCAAGAGTGATGGTCAAATGCAGGTGATGTTCTTCACGGGCCAATTGCTGTGGGGTCAATTGGGAGACCTGGCCGGTAAAAATATTATATGAGTCACCGGGAGTCAGGACCGAAGTGGTGGTCTGGCCCTGTGAATTCGTGAACGAAACCACCATGGAACCATGAATCACCGTGATGTTGCCCCCGATGGTAATAAGGAAACTCGTGCCACGAACACCGGCGATCCCGTTGGGCATCTTGATCAGATATTGGGAAGTGGCCGAAAGCTTCTTGACGTTGCCGAAAATAGTTCCCTGGCGCAAATCCAACTGGGTATCGCTGACGGCATCAACACCTGTATCACCCACGGTCAACTTATCGATGGCCAAAACGGTACCCGAATCCATATGGATGATATTTTGCTCCGCAGTGGATTGATAGCCGGACATGCCACGTACTCCGGAATCAGCCGCAGGCGCAACTTCATCGGGTCTCTGGACAACATGTTTCGGAACATTGCCGCCAAGAACAAAGTCGACCGAACCATCGGTCGCCGTCTCAACCACATCTCCGGCAACCAGGACCTGGCCGACAACCATCGGTTTCCAGTTTGCGCCGTTGTCAATGGAAAATCGAACTTCACCGGTGATACGAACCACGGTGGCCGAACCTGGCTTGTCCTGGGCAAAGGAACTGGCGCAGATGGAAAAAAATAAACCGCAAATGGTTGCGAGGCTAAGAAATCGGGTGAATTTCATAATGGCTTTAGTGTTCTACTATCCATGGACATTATAGGGCGGGACAGGCAATTGTCAATATGCAATTTGGCTAAAAACCGGGTGGCAACTGGCTTTTTCCGGAGGCATTTTCTATCATTTTTTGGCGGATAATCTCACTATATGAGCCGGCGATGCGGTTTTCGCGCTCCCAATTCAATTCCAGGGAACGTTGGAGCCATTCCCAGGCTGCGGGGTAATCGCCGGTCTGGACATAGTGCCAGCCGATATTGGCCACGGTATAATAACCATTGGGATCGAGCGCTTCAGCGGCAGCGTAATACTTACCTGATTCCGGGAAACGACCCACCCAATCGAGACACATACCCGTGCGCAAATAACTGTAACCGTCGTGAGGGTTCAATTTGATGGCACGGGCATACCAATCCATGGCTTTCCCCGCCTGTTGCTCATAATCGGTATCTCCGGTAAAGCTCTGGATGCGATAAAATTCACCAATCGTGTACGCGGTATTGGGGTTGCCGGGCTCGGCGTTAAAGGCTTTTTCAAGCAATGCCGCACGGTCGAGGATGACCAGGCGGGAATTTTGAGCGCGCGCATTCCAGAAGGTTTCATTTGCCCGCCGCCATTCCTGCCAACCGAGCCAGGAAATCCCGGCGACCAGGACAAGGGTAGTCGAAATTTTCATAGGCGTCCGCATGTTTCGCCAGTAGCCCTCAGTGGCAAAGCGCAGATTGCCCGTCAGGAGGGCCAAGAGGGTGACGCCTAAGATGGCATTGGCCGGGATATGGAGATTGAAATCCACAAAAGAATGGGCCGCCAGGGCGAGCAAGCCCGCAGTGGCGCCGAGAAAAAAAGCCTGACGATTGCTTGCGCCGCTCCCTTGCAGAGTATTTTCAGCACGGCGAACGTGTTTGCGCGTCTGCCACAAGCCGGCGGCAAATGCGGTCATCCCAGCCAGAACGATGATGCCACCGACTGTTCCCCAATCCGCCAGCAGGTTCAGGTAATCGTTGTGAGCGCGATCGGGCTGCGCTTGCATCCTGGGCGGACGGTATTCTCGAAACACATAATTGTAATGTGCCGGGCCCACTCCGAACCAAAAATGACCAAGCCACATCTGCTCCGCCACGCGCCACATATCACGCCGGTAATCGAGCACCACTTTGCCATCCTTGAAGGTTTCATCGGCGCGCTCAATATAGGTAATTGATTTTGACAAATAGTGTTCCACAAAAAATCCGCCAGCGATGAGGATAAAGGCCAGGGCGAGCGCCGCCGGAAGACGGGTCTGACGGGAACCCAGCAAAACGGCGAGGAGGGCCACCACGCCAATTACCGCGGCCACCCACCCACCCCGCGAAAAGGAGACGATCACCCCCGCGACAATGACCAGCGTGGCATAGGCGAGGAAAATACGGGTGGTGATCTTCATTCTTCCGGTCAAAACGTAAGCGAGTGCCAGTGGCAAGAGCATCTCCAGGAATCCCGCGAGATCATTGGGGGAGATATAGGTGCCGGAAGCGCGACCCGGATACGGCGAAATCACCTTCCACACATACGGTGAATGCGTCAGGAATTGAAACACGGCATACGCGGAAACACCCATGGCCAAAAAAATCATCGTAAAGCTGATGACCTGAGACAATTCCTGGCGGTATAAATTGTTGAGGACGGCAAAAAATAAAAATGCGCAGACCAGAACCTGGATCAATTCCAAACGCGCGACGTATTCGATGTCCGCAGTGAGGTAGCGCGCGATGGCGTAAAGGGCAAAGGCAAGGACGACCCAACAAATCGGCGGCCAAAACAATTGGGGTTTGGGACTGAACCAAAGGCGCAGGGCCCAAAATAACAGCACACAAATCGTCAACGCCTGCACAACCAGGAATGCCCAGGGTTCCACCGCGCCCATCGCCAGCGGCGCAAAAACCAAGATAGACATCACCAGGACCAGAATGCCGCGCTCGAAAAATTTGTCCAAGGCCTCGCGATTCATCCGGTCAATAAGCGCGAATGGTCCCCTCACTGCTCAACGGCAGGAATTGTCCGTTGCCCACGTAAAGCAGGTCAATGGCGCTGTGTTGCCCGCCGGTCAAATAACCGGTGAGGCCGGATGTGGTGCTACTTTGCGACGAAACATAAATGTCGCCGTTATATACCGCCGCGGCGAGCGTACTACCATCGGCAGAAGAGTCGATTCCCGACCATTTAGCGCTTGGCGAACCAGCCAACTGGGACCATGTGCCGCCGGAATTGGAAGATCCATAGATGCTTCCCGCCGCGCCGCCTCCAACGGTGACCATCAGCCGCGATCCGTCCGCGGAGGAAGCTACCGCCGTCAAATCGCCGGACACAGGTGAGTTTTGTTGTATCCATGTGACACCAAAATCGGTGGAGAGATAGATTTCCCCATTGCCGGTGGTTACGATCATTCTCGAGCCGTCTGATGAACAGGCCACAGCATCCGGGTTCGCGCCGCTGGTGACGTTGATGCGTCCCATCCACGTTGCCCCGGAATTGGTGGAAGTTAGAATTTCGCCGTTGCCCTCAGCCCCAACCAATTTTGTTCCGTCGGAAGACATGGCGATGGCATTCCATTCATAGGTCGTGCCTCCTACCGCGTTCCAACCCAATCCGTAATTCGTGTAAACGGTACCGCCACGGACTGCCGCTGCCATTTTGGTACCATCGGCAGAAATGGCGACACAAGACCATGCCGCTGAACCTACTACGGCCGCCCAGGTAGCGCCGGAAGTGCTTGAAATATAGACATCCCCTGTTTGGGAAAGGTAGGGTGAATAGCCCGCCGCGGCAATCAAATGAGTTCCATCCGCCGAAGAAGCGATCGCTGACCAATATGCAGCGCCGCTGCTGAAGTTTTGCGAACTCCAGGTCGCGCCTGAATTTGTGGAAGTGTAAATGTAACCGCCGCTGGTGCCGTTAATATTGTAACCTGCCGCCATTTTGGTTCCATCCGCAGAACAGGTGATCGCCGTCCAGTTGGCGACCCCAAAACTCGCCGTCCAGCTTTGGCCAACACTGCTGGACAGGTTGCCGGCAAAGATCTGTTGATTGGCGTTTTGGGCGATGATCCAGCCGGCGTCACCGATCCCGGCGACTTTGTACGTATCACCCACGCTGGGCGAGGCCGGCAGGGTGATGGTGACGGGCGTGGTATTATTCGTGCAGATGTAGCCGACGTTCGGATTGGCCGGCGCGCTGGAGCCGGAAACAGTCACCCAGAAAAAGGCGCCGGGCACATTCGTCAAACCATGGCCGGCACCGATGAAATTGGTGGAACCCACGCTGCCGGCAAAATTCAGGACGGTGTCACTTTGGAGCGCCACATTCGTGGAAAGGTGCGTGTCAGCAACGATGCCGGTGAGGTTAGTCGCATTGAGGCTGGTGAGGCCAAAGCCATTACCGATGAAGGTGTTCGCGGGGTTCGTGAGGGTGGCGGCACCGGAAAAATTGAGCACACTGGAAAAGGTTTCATTGCTGTTGAGGAAGGCGACGTTGGAAGGAAGATTGGAGAACGAGATCGTGCCGGCCAGGTTGGTGGTTTGCAATGGAACGGTCAAAAACATGGCGTTGCTGGCATTCGCGGCGTTGATGGCGCGAATGGCATAGGGCACGGAAGTGATCGGTTGCGGCGGCGAAAGAATGGTGTAAGCACCCGTGCTGCCGAAATTGCGGACGCCCAACTGGATCCAATAGTTGCTGCCATTAAAAACGGCGCTACCAAAATCCAGCGTGGTGGTGAAGAAACCATTCGTGACGGTGACGGGGGCATTCGTCAGCGGCGCGGAAACGGGATTGTTGTTCACATTGACCAGTTGGAATTGAAAATCATATTGGCCATTGGCGGGGGCATTATTGGTGTTCAACTGACCCTGATAGGTGAAGGTGGTCGTCTGCGCGCGCACGGCAACCGAAATAAAAATGAACGCCAATAAAATGGCGATGGAACAAGGTTTCATGTTCCTCCTTTTTACCATAAAAAAGGAAGCGCACAAGCCACAACCAGCGAACCCGTGCGTTATTCGGCAGCCGTTTGAAGTTGAAGGCAGAAAAGATGGCAAAATGTTCGATTTTAGCACCGGTCCGCGCGGACGTTTTTTGAGGATGGATGATGGATGGGCCGGCAGGCAGCAATAATAATTTTCATTCGTACCCATCCCTGGAATCGTGTAAATTTTCCGCACATGAACGAATGGAACATCCAGACACGCGCCGGCGCGTGTGAATCGTGCGCGCAACCTTTCACCGATAAACAGCCGCTGCACACGTTATTGTTCGACGAACCGCCGGCATTGCGCCGCATGGATGTCTGCGAAGCCTGCTGGCAAAATCAATTCAGCCAGGGCGCGCGCGACCGCAAAGGGTTTATTTCGCATTGGCAGACATTTTACCAGGCCCCCATCCCCGTCGTTGACGCCATCCACAAGGACACCGCGGAGACTTTGCTGCGGAAGCTCATCGAACAAAATGACCCACAACATGCGCCCGCGGGATATATCCTGGCCGTCATGCTCGAACGCAAACGCATCCTGAAAGTGAAGGAGCAGATCCAACGCGAAGGCCGGCGCATCTTTGTCTATGAGCAGCCAAAGACCGGCGATATTTTTACCATCGCGGATCCGGCGTTGCGATTGGACCAACTGGAACAAGTGCAACGCGACGTGGCGCAATTGCTGGAACATGGGCTGAATCCGCCGACGGTGGAAACGCCGGCGGCAACCACCGAACAAATTCCTGCCCAGGATTCGACGCCAGAAAACGAAACTGCGCCTGCCAATTGATTTCCCGTGTCCGACCTTGCCGCGCTCCAACAACGTCTCGGCTACAAATTCCGCGACGAAAATCTGCTGCGCCTGGCCCTGACCCATCCATCGATCGGGCATGAAAGCGGCAAAGAAATCGAAGACAACCAGCGCCTGGAATTTCTCGGCGATGCCGTGTTGGGGATGGTGTTGACACATAAACTTTACGAACAATTTCCCGGCAGCGAGGAAGGCCCGCTCACGCAGGCGCGGGCGCAATTGGTGAACCACAAGACGTTGGCCGAACGCGCGCAGGCGCTCGATCTCGGCGCCTACCTGATCTTAGGCCGGGGTGAAGAATTGCAAGGCGGGCGCGAGCGACCCTCTTCCCTGGCGGACGCTTTTGAGGCTTTGCTGGGCGCGATTTTTTTGGATGGCGGGTTCGACGTGGCGCGCGATTTTATCCTGCGCGAATTCAACTCCGCCTTCGGCGTCCTCAACGCACTGCCGTTCATCGACAATCCAAAGGGCCAGTTGCAGGAATTGTTGCAGGCGCATTCACCGCAAGCGCCGGAGTACCGGACGGTATCCGTGAGCGGCCCGGACCATGACCGCGCTTTTGAGGTGGTGGTGGCGCATGGAGGCAAGGAATTGGCGCGCGGCTCGGGCAAAAGCAAAAAGGCCGCCGAAAGCGATGCGGCTTTGGCGGCTTTGAAAAAGTTACAGCCCGATTAAGAGGACTTTTCTTCGTCTAAAAAGGTCAGCTTGATGCCTTCCTTTGGCTTTGAAAAACTATCCAGCAGCGTCGGGACATTTGATGGAGCGACCGGTTTGGGCTCACTTTTTTCCGGATCGAGCGCAGAACGCAGGGCGCCTTCGACGAGTTGAGCGCAATGGATTTTCATCGGCGGCAGTGGACCAAGTTCGCCGGCGAGTTCCTCGGTCTTGAGCGCCAGCGCTTCTTCGGCGGTCTTGCCCCGGATCAATTCAGTGGCCAGGCTGGCGACGGCGATGGCTGTCTCGCATCCGAATGATTGAAACGTGGCACGGTCGATAACTTTCTTTCCGTTCTGTTCCTTGAACTTCACCCATAGCCGCAGCATCTCGCCGCAATCGGCGTTGCCCACCGTGCCGATGCTATCGGCATTCGCCATCTCACCCATGTTTTGAGGATTGGCGAGGGCAGCCTGGATGCGTTTTTGCAGGTCGTCAGTCATTCGACATCAATACCTCGGCACGTTTGAGTCAATCTCCTCGGACCAGGCGAGGATGCCGCCTTTGACGTTCTTGAGATATTTGAACCCCTGCCCACGCAGGAATTGCAGCGCCTTCATGGAACGCACCCCGCTCTTGCAGTGGATATAATACTGCGTGTTCGGATCAAGCTCGGTGAAGCGTTGCTCGATCTGGCTGAGCGGCAGCAGCGGCACACCGGTGATGTGGGCAATCTCGTATTCGTCCGGTTCGCGGACGTCGATCACCTTGATGCCAAGGTTCGGATTGTCCAAAGCTTTTTTCATTTCCTGGACGGTCACTTCGTCGGGATTTCCGTTGTTCTCAGGTTCGGGCTGGATGCCGCAGAACATTTCGTAATCGATCAACTCCTTGATCGTCGGATGGTCGCCGCAAACGGGACACGCCGGGTCGCGGCGCAATTTCAATTCGCGGAACTTCATATCGAGGGCATTGAACAAAACGAGGCGTCCCACGAGCGTGGTCCCTTTGCCCAAGGCGAGTTTCAAGATTTCCGTGGCCTGGATGCAACCGACGATGCCGGGCAGCACGCCAAGCACACCGCCCTCGGCACAACTGGGCACCATGCCCGGCGGCGGCGGTTCAGGATAAAGACAGCGATAACACGGCCCGCCCAGATGCGGCGCGAACACACTGGCCTGGCCCTCGAACCGGAAGATCGAGCCGTAGACGTTCGGCTTCTTGAGGAGGACACAGGCGTCGTTCGTGAGATAGCGCGTGGGAAAATTATCCGTGCCATCCACGACGATGTCGTAGGGGCGAATGAGGTCGAGGGCATTCTCGGAAGAGATGCGGGTGTTATGGATAACGACCTCGCAATTAGGGTTGATGCCGTGAATGGTCTCCCTGGCGGATTCGGCCTTGGAGCGGCCCACGTCAGCATCCGTGTGGAGGATCTGGCGCTGGAGATTGGAATAATCCACGGTGTCGAAATCCACGATACCGATCTTGCCGATGCCCGCGGCGGCGAGATACATGGCGATAGGCGAGCCGAGACCGCCCGCGCCGATGCACAGGACGCTCGTGCCTTTTATTTTCTTTTGGCCGGCCAAACCGACTTCCGGCAGGATCAAGTGCCGGGAGTAACGACGGATTTCTTCATTGTTCAATTGCATAATCAAAGGGAAAGTATAGTAATGCAGTGGCGCAGGAAATCAAGTTGCCATCG
Source organism: Verrucomicrobiia bacterium (assembly GCA_036490655.1). Lineage (GTDB taxonomy): Bacteria > Verrucomicrobiota > Verrucomicrobiia > Limisphaerales > UBA11358 > UBA11358. Next base: position 59,444 of record DASXDM010000040.1, read on the forward strand.
TGAAACGGAAAATTTAACGCAGCGGCGCAGCGTAGAAAAAGCCTCCATTAACATACAGGCACAATATCAATCTGGCAGTGTTCCATTACTCATTTGTATGCCTCGATACCGAAGCATATTTAACCAATGCATCCTTGGCCGTTTGATTCCCAAGATCGGCCGCTGTAGCCAAGGCGTTAGTAGCGACGTTCACAAAATAACCATCCTGCCCAGCAGCCAAGCCATTTGCGAAATAATCAACGGCCGGCTCCACATTTGCCTTTGCAGGTTTAGCGAGCGCGGAAAAGACTGTCGAGGGAGGAATACCCCAGTGATCATAATGGAGCAGGATATCAAGCGCCTGTTTGTTGCCGCTCGCCGCGGCAGTACCAAGGGCTTCGGGAGCGAATGACTTAAGGTGACCACGTTGGGTCAGGCATTTTTCAAGGACTTGAAGTGCTTTATCATTGCCGTTACCTGCTTCCTCGCCTATCACATTAAACGCAGCCATCATCCGGCCCAAAAGCACCATCACCCGAGCATGCTCTTTTTGGTAGTTCTTGATTTCCCCATACAGTTTCTGGGCTGTATTTGCCAATTCATCGAAGGCGGCAGGATCTCCGTCGGCTACCCGGCGCCCAAGCGCCTGCATTTCCTCTATGGTCGGAGGCACAGAATAGCCAGGAAATCCATCGCCTGGACCGGGGTTTGCCGTCCGGATCATCGCAGCAATTTCCGTTTCATTTTGTTCTTCTGCGAGCAACAGAGGCGTCGCCCCATTCTGATCTACGACATTGAAAGGAGGGTTAAATTTTAAAAGCACAGCAACCATTGGCATGTCATGGTTGATGATGGCCATGTGTAAAAGGGACCCCTCATTGACCCCCTCGTATTTCACCTTTTGGTCAGCACCATGTTTGAGTAACGTTTCAACCAATTGGCCTTTTTCAAATTCAACCGCATGCTGGAGGGGCGTTTCCGAATAGTTGTCAACCGCATCCACCTTTGTTCCATTGTCGATCAGCACTTCTGCCATCTCCGCACAGATTTGATCGTGTTCGGCATCATGGAATCCGTAGGGACCGATTGATTCCGCTAAAATTGCCAATAGATTCATTTCAAAAAAACCTTTTTGATTCACGTCCGCCCCCTGCGAAATCAGAAATTCAGCGGCTTCCTTTTCTCCCCGCACAACTGTAACACGTAATAAATCGTTTTTTACGGATGGGGATACTGAATTGGTTGCAAAGTATTCTTTTAGTTTGGTGACGTCGCCTTTTTCTGCCGCAGCATAAACCACCGTGTTAGTACCGTATGATCCCTTGGCCTCGGAAGAGACAGGCAGAATCGCTACCAGGAAAAAAACAATTAGATGAAATGGAATTTTCACGGGCCTAGATAATTGGACATGCTCATCAGTAATACGTTCATGGAGAAATCGGCAAATGAATTATATCGCGCCTGTATAGCTTTTTTGAAAAACTGGCAGCGTAAATGAAACGGGAAGCCAATCCGAAAACAGCCGCCGATTATCTCAAAAAAGTTTCACGGCTGCGCCCGACGCTGGCCATCGTGCTCGGCAGCGGGTTTCATCATGTTCTGACGGAACTGCGGGTGGATAAGAAAATTTCCTATGCGAAAATTCCAGGGTTCCCGAAACCATCAGTCAAGGGCCATGCCGGCGAGTTGTATTTCGGTCATCTCGGCGGAACCCCGGTAATGGTCTTGAGCGGACGGGCGCATTTCTACGAAGGCCATCCGATGGAACGCGTGACTTTTGCCGTCCGCGCGCTGGCAGCCTTCGGCATCCGGGACCTGTTGCTGACGAATGCGGCGGGCGGCATCAACCGAAAATTCCGCGCGGGCGATTTCATGGCCCTTACCGACCACATCAATTTCATGGGAACCAACCCGTTGCGCGGCGCCCCTGTTTTGGGACTAAATCGATTCGTGGATTTGTCCGATACATATGATGTCGGATTGTATGGGCTTCTGTTCCAGGCTGGAAAAAGTTGTGACTTGAAGCTGCGACGCGGCGTCTATCTGGCGGTAAGCGGGCCGAGTTATGAGACGCCGGCGGAAATCCGCGCTTTTGCAAAACTGGGCGCGGATGCCGTCGGCATGAGCACGGTGCCAGAGGCGATCGTGGCGCGGCAATGCGGCTTGAAGGTGGCCGCTGTTTCGTGCATAACCAATCCTGGCGCGGGGATCAGCAAAAAACAGTTATCGCATGATGAAGTCATGCAGACGGCTGAAAAAGTAAAGACTTTGGCAGCGCATCTGCTTAAATGCTTCGGGCAATGCTATTTGAAGCGGGCGGCACGCCGTTAATCCTGATTTGAGACGGCCTGGCGCCGGTTTCCATTTTTATGACACTCAAAAAGACCCAATTGATACGTGCGGCCGCCAGAGCGCGCAACGGCTCGGTGTCGCCCTTTTCAAATTTCAAGGTCGGCGCGGCGTTGTTGACGCCGTCCGGCCAAATCGTCGGCGGCGCGAATGTGGAAAGCGCGAGTTACGGCCTGACGTGTTGCGCCGAACGCGTGGCATTATTCAAGGCGCTGACCGATGGGAAGAAAAATTTCACCGCCATCGCCATCGTCGCGCGGTGTGACGGCGGGCCGATGCCGTGTGGCGCCTGCCGGCAACTTTTGGCGGAATATGCCCCCCAGGCAACGGTATTTGTGGCGGACAGCGATAACTTGAAGCAAATCCGCGAATTCACCGTGCAGGAGCTATTGCCCTTCGCTTTTCTAGAGGTGCCTTGAATTTTTTCGAAATGATTCTACGTTAAGGCGTCTGATACTGATGAACAGTCCTCAAATTGCATTCGGTTTGGAGCGCGCGGCGTGGCCGGCCATGCTGGTGAATGATCGCGGCCTGATTCTGCGCGCCAATGCCGCGGCGATCACCGCCTTTGGACCGGTCGTTTCAGGCGATTCCCCGTCGTTGTCCGCGATCTGGTCCGGTGAAAATGGCGTCCCGGCGATGGATTTTTTAAAACATTGGGAACAAACGCCGATGCCGGTCGTGATGCTGAAATTCCGTTCTTCCAACGGGGCAGCCATGAATTTCACGACCTCGATCTCCACTTTCAGCAAAGACAATCAAAAGTGGTTTGTCCTGCAACTCGTCCTGGCCACTGCACCGACGCCAACGGCCAATCTGGGATCTCCTTTGGGAATTCCCCCGACGGCGGCGACTCCCGAACCCGCACACACACCGCCTCCAGCGCATGCGCCGTCGCCAAATGTTCCTCCGTTGAAAATGGTGGCAGCGCACCCGGTGCAACCTCCGGTTCACGCCACGCCCCCTCCTCATCCGAACGAACACAAAACGCCGGATACATCTCCTGCGAATGATAAACCCGTGTCGGACACTAATGGCCAGATGCTGAAACAGAAATTGGATTGCGCCTTGCAGTTGGCGCGGACGGTTTCCCTCGATTTCAATAATGCGCTGACGAGCATCCTGGGCCATGCGTCCTTTTTGTTGAGCAAGTCCGAGGCGGGCCATCCGTGGCGGCATTCGCTGATGGAGATCGAAAAATCCGCTTCGCATGCGGCGGAGGTCGCCAATGAATTGGCCATCTTCAGCCGGCAGGACAAAGAAACGCGCCGCGTGCCGCCGGGGAACTTGAACCTGGTCCTGGGCCGTTGCATCGATTTTTTCCGCAATTCCCATGGCCAAAAGGTTGTCTGGAACCTGCAATTGGAAAAAAATCTCAATGTGTCACGGTTTGACGAGGCGAAAATCCAGCAGGCTTTCACCAAGGTCATGGAAAACGCGGTGGAAGCCATCTCGAGCAACGGGCAAATCACCGTGCAATGCCGAAACCTGGAGCTGACTGAATCGACGCATGACGGCAATGTGCGGCTGGCGCCGGGATTATATATCTGCGCGGAGATTTCTGATAATGGTCCCGGAATCCCCCCGGAAATTTTGCCGCGGATTTTCGAACCGTTTTTCACGACCAAAAAAAATGGGAATCACCGGGGCCTCGGCCTCGCGCTGGTGTATGGGATTGTGACCAACCACGGCGGGGGCGTGGCTGTCTCCAGCCAGCCCGGCAATGGCGCTTCCGTGCGGATTTATTTGCCCGCCGAAAATCAAAGGGTCAACGATAGTGCCGACACGTCGGAGGACGATTTGCATGGCACGGGAAAAGTGTTGGTGGTGGATGACGAAGATTTTTTGTTGTCCATGACCGAAACGATCCTGACTGAATATGGTTACGAGGTGCTGACGGCGGGCAACGGCGCCAAAGCGCTCGCCATCCTGGCCCGCGAAGAAGGCGACGTGAACCTGGTGGTCACCGACCTGGTCATGCCGGGGATGGGCGGACGCGAGTTGATCGAGCGCATCAAACAAATCGCCCCGGGCACAAAAGTTCTGTGCATGAGCGGTTGCGTGCCCCCGGCGGACCAGCAGATCGGCGGGGACTACTTGCGCAAGCCTTTCACCAGCGAAGAGCTACTTTCCAAGGTGAAACACTCAATTACCGCTACTAATGCATTGACCGCGAAATAAATCCTGTGTTTCATAAGGCCTATGCAAATTGAGAGTCTGAAAGTTTTCTGCGATCTGGCGGAAACGGAAAGTTTCACTAAAGCCGCGCAGATCAATGGTGTTACGCAATCGGCCGTCAGCCAGCAGATCAGCGCCCTGGAAAAGATTTTTAAGTCGTTATTGATCGAACGCAGCAAGAAACGGTTCCGCCTCACGCGTGAAGGCCAGGTCCTGTACGATTACAGCAAGCAGATCATCGCCACTTTTGAATCGCTTCACAGCAAATTGCAGGACCTCAAGGACATCATTTCCGGCACCATCCGGGTGACCACGATTTACAGCATCGGACTGCATGACCTGCCGCCGTACATCAAAAAGTTCATGAAGGTCTATCCGACGGTCAATGTGCATGTCGAATATCGCCGCTCCAACCAGGTCTATGAAGATGTGCTCGGCAACGTTGTGGATTTTGGGCTGGTCGCCTACCCGGTCAAAGATCCGAAGCTCGAAATCGTCGCGCTCCGCAAGGACCCGCTGGTGCTCATCTGCCATCCCCAGCACCCCTTCGCGAAACAAAAAAACGTGAAGCTCAAAATGCTCGTCGGCCAAAAATTTGTCGGTTTTGAACCGGACATCCCCACGCGCAAGGCGCTCGACAAGATCCTCCGCGAATTCGGCATCACGGTCACCAACGTCATGGAATTCGATAACATCGAAACCGTGAAACGCGCCGTGGAAATCGACGCGGGCATCTCCATTGTTCCGCTGGGAACGATTCAACAGGAAATCTCCAAACAGACCCTGACGGCGGTTCCGATCGAGGACGGCGATTTTTACCGGCCACTCGCCGCTGTCTATAAGAAAAACAAAGTGCTGTCCCCGGCGATGAAACAATTCCTTTCGCTGCTCAAAGAACCGGCGCCCAACCGCCCGGAGGATTGATTTTATTTCAGGTTCTGCGGATTGAGCGGCTTCAGGTCTTTCGGCAGGAAGATTCCGTCTTTGCGGATGAGTTCGTCATCGAACCACACTTCGCCGCCACCCCAATCTTTGCGCTGGATGAGCACCATGTCCCAATGCACCGCGCTGCGGTTGCCGTTGTCGCACTCCTCGTAGGCCTGGCCGGGGGTGAAATGCAGGGAACCCGCGATCTTCTCATCGAACAGGATATCGCACATGGGGCTTAAGATGTATGGATTGAACCCAAGCGAAAATTCGCCGATATAACGCGCACCGGCATCTGTGTCCAAAATCTCATTGAGCCGCTTGGGGTTATTGCCGGTGGCCTTGATGATTTTGCCGTCCTTGAATTCCAACCGCACATTCTCGAATTTCGCTCCCGAGTAAAGGGTCGGGGTGTTGAATTGGATGGCGCCGTTCACGGAATCTTTCACGGGACAGGAGAAGACTTCGCCATCGGGAATGTTCCGGTCACCTTTGCACATCTTTGCGCCGATGCCTTTGATACTGAAACGTATGTCCGTGCCCGGGGCCTTGAGATGGACGCGGTCGGCGCGTTTCATGCGGCGCTCGAGCGGCACCATGGCGCGCGCCATCCGGGCGTAATCCATCGTGCAAACATCGAAGTAAAGATTCTCGAACGCCTCGGTGCTCATGCCGGCCGCCTGCGCCATGCTCGGCGTGGGCCAGCGCAACACGCACCAGCGCGTTTTGTTGACGCGATAATCCTGCACCGGCCGCAGGATTTTGGAATACAATTGCATCCGCCCGCTCGGCACATCTGAATTTTCACTCGTGTTGGCGCTGCCGCGGATGGCGATGTACGCCTGCATCTTTTTCATGCGGAACATCTCGATGTCGCGGACTTGCGCGGCGTGATGTTCATTGGTACCCAATAACAATTCACGGGACACCCGCGTATGGCGCACCTCGACAAACGGCGTGCCGCCGGCCTCGCGGACGGCGCGGACGAGTTCGACGGTAAATTCATCAGGGACATCGATCATGTCCAGCAAGGCGTGGTCGCCCTTTTTGATCCGGGTGGAATAATTGATGAGCAGCGCAGCCAATTTTTTGTAACGAGGATCGGTCATAAAGTTCAGCAAGTTAAATTCTAATTTCAATTTGTCGAGTCGTTTGAATTTGAGGCCATCACGCCAAGGCGCGGAGATGCAAAGAAACGCAAACATCCGCAATGCATTTCGTCTTCGTCTTAAAAAATAACTCGCATAGCATAAACTATTTATTGTTTGTCGATAAATTTTAGTTGCAAAACAAAAATATACCGTATATTCTTCATTCTATGACTTTGACTGAAATTTCCGGAGTAGCGGTTAGTTTCCTGATGCTCATTTTTTTCCGGCTCGTTCTTCGCCGCCCCAAAGATCGCGCAGCGAAAATCAGGCCATCAAGATTGGATCGCGTGCGCGAGGCCAGTCTCGTGTTTTCAACCTGTTTATGGTTAATCCTATTATTGAGCGCGTACGGTTTTTTGGGATTCCTTTTTGGCTGGTCGTTCCTACATCACCGCATGGTGATTTCACCTGATCATATTTATTCGTCTCCAACCGAGATGCCGAAGACAATTTTTTGGCTGATGGTGGCCCAGCAGGCGCTGGCTTTTTTTGCCATGGGCATATTATTGCGGCTGTTCCGGCTTTACAGCAAAGGCATCATCTTCACGGCCAAAAATGTGAACTGCCTCCGGTTTTTCGGTTATTATTTGATCGTTGATTGGTTCATCAATTACCAGATACAAAGTCTGCTACAGGACATGGCCTTGAGTTGCACGCCAATTTTTGTTGGTTTCATCATCATTTTTTTCGCCTGGATCATGGATGAGGGCCGGAAAATCCGCGAAGAGCAGGAATTAACTGTTTAATTTATGCCTATCATCGTCAATCTGGATGTGGTGCTTGCGCAGAGGAAAATGCGGCTGAATGATTTGGCGGAGGCGGTCGAGATCACTCCGCAAAACCTTTCCGTGCTCAAGACCGGGAAGGCCAAAGCCATCCGTTTTTCCACCCTCGAAGCCATTTGTGAAACGTTGGGCTGTCAGCCGGGAGAAATCCTGGAATATCGTCCGGAGATCGAAAAGAACCTGGTCCCGCAAAGCTAAGGCACGATATCCAGTTTAATCGAGCAACACGATTTCATTAACACGGGGCTTCAGCCCGGTGATCACAGGCCGGGACGATAAAAACCGGTTCAACGGTTTCTCCGCAAACCAAGCCGTTGAAACGGCTCCGCTCTTGCAGGGCGGCACACCCGGCTAAAGCCGGGTGTTAATGAAAGAAATAAAAGTGCACAAAGCAGGGAGCGTTCTGCACAAGTTCTTCATTTGTACCGACATTCGTTTCTATTAATTTACAGGCACACATGAAATTGATGAAACAAGGCTTCTGCTTTATTTTGATGTCCCTGACTTTGGTTGGCCGGGTTCACGCTGCCAATCCGGCCATGCCGGTCATTCCCTCCACCCTCTTCAATGTCACTAATTATGGAGCCGTTGGCGACGGGATGAAGGACAACACCACCAATATCCAAAGCACCATCGAGGCAGCGAGCGCGGCAGGCGGCGGCATCGTGGAAATTCCCCCGGGCACCTATCTGAGCGGGCCAATCACCTTGCGCAGCAGCATTGATTTGCAGGTGGACACCAACGCGACGCTGGAGATGCTGCCCCTGGGAACTTATCCCGGCGGCACCACAAACGCGCAAACTTTTATCTCTGGCACCAATGTTCATGACCTGGAAATCAGCGGCTGGGGAACGATCAACGGACAGGGCGCCGCCTGGTGGAACGAGTTCCGCAACAATGGCGAACTTGCCCGCCCGATGATGCTCAACTTGGTTGACTGCAATCGCCTGTTCATCCATGACATCACTTATCAGAATCCGCCGTATCATCATTGCGGATTGAGAGGTTTCGGCGGCAACATCACGATCAGCAATCTCACCGTCAGCACCGACCCGCAATCTCCCAACACGGACGGGTTAAATTTCGTTGGCACCAATTCCATCATCGAGAACTGCCATATCACGGACGGCGATGACAATATCGCCCTGGGCTCGACCGGCCTGATCAACGATCTGCTCATCACTAATTGCGTTTTTGGCTATGGCCACGGCGTTTCCATCGGCAGCGGCGCGCGTAACGGCGTCGCGAACATGGAAGTGGCTGATTGCTCATTCACCGGGGGCACGTTTGGCATACGGATGAAGGCCGACGACGGCAGCGGCGGCCTGGTGCACAAACTTTTCTATCACGACCTGACTATGACCAACGTGCAGATGCCCATCCTCATCTATAGCTATTATCGGGAGGCCGGTTCGGGCAGCAAGATCAGCCGCTTCACTCCTGCCCAGGCCGCAGCATTGCCGGTCAGGTCCGTGACGACGACCACGCCGATCTGGCGCGATATCACCTTCAGCAACATCACGGCCACGGCCAGCGTGGCCGGCGGGGCTCTTTGGGGACGCCCGGAAATGATGATATCCAACATCGACTTTGTTCATGTGGACATCACCGGACCCGGCACCTTCAATATTTATAATGCGCGGGGGATCAAATTCGAGGACTGCCATATCAAACGGGACTCGTTCAGGCTGTATAACGCCGATATGGTGTTCACCAACTCTCCGGACTAGCGTTCACCCTGCTATTGGTCGAAGTCCGAGCAGCTCATGAAATAATGGCAGCGGGGACAGCGCAGCTTGCACTTCTCGTTGATCAATTCGTGGCCGCACTGCGGGCAAAACCGCCAGTGTTCGCCGGAAGTGTTTTCGGACGGTGTGGGACACGAATCACCATTTTGGTTAACGGCTTGCGAGGAAGATGAATCGGGCTGTGATTCCATATAGCGCCGCAGGCGCAGCATCTTTGTAGCTGAAATTCAAAACAAAAGGCAAGCTCCGTGAGGAGTGGGATTTTCTGGATGTGTCATACGCATAGGGTTTAAAATCAATTTGGGATGGTTTCCCCCGCCCCGATGGGGCGGTTCTATTTTTCGAATTCCTATCCACGGGTTCCGCTGCGCTCCACCCGTGGCTACCAGCCTGCATCCCTACGGGATGCGTGAGACAAGCTTGCCATGGTACCGGTCATTGGGCGCGCCCGAATTTTTTCTCGAGTTCACGATAATTCATCTCGATCAAGGTCGGGCGGCCATGCGGACAGGTATAGGGCATGGCGCAGGTGCGCAGGTCCGCGACGAGGTTCTCAAGTTCCGGGCCGGCCAGCAGGTCATTCGCCTTCACCGCGTGGCGGCAGACGGTCTTGGCCACGGTATGTTCGCCCAGCCGCGCGAGGTTCACTTCGCGGCCAGCAGCTTTCAATTCATCCACCAGATCCAGCACAAACCGGCGGGAATCGGCGGCCTTGACGAAGGGCGGCAGGGCATCGAGCAGGAAGGTGCGCTCGCCGAATTCATTCAGGCCCACGCCCAGCTTCGTCAGCACAGTCAATTGATCGCGCAAAAAAATCGCGTCGCGCGGTGAAAGTTCGATGGTTTCCGGCAGCAACAATTTTTGCGTGGGCGCAAATTCATTTTGTTCCAGGCGGTTGAGCATCTGCTCGAACAAGATCCGTTCATGCGCGGCATGCTGGTCGAGCAGGACGAGGCCACGATCGGATTCCAGCACAACGTAGAGCCGGCCAATGACGCCGACCAGCCGGAGCGGGACATTCAACAGTGGCGTCGGCGATTGCGGAGCACGCAGGGCCGGCTCCGGAACAGCGGGGGAAGACGGCACAGCCGCCGCCGTTGGGGCCACCGGAGCGGCTTTTGAAAATCCCATCCGCAAAGGCGGCTGCGAGGCGGGCAGCGAAGGCCGCACCGGGGCCGGCACCGGCATGGGAAATTCCGGCAGGGATGGCGTGGACGATTCCGTAACCGGTTTGGCGTCCAGCGGCAGTCCGATGGGTTCCGCCTGCTGATCGTTGCGTGCGGGCGCAGCGGCACCAGGACTTTTCTGGCTTTCATCGTGGAACCCGAGCAAGGTTTCACGGATCGCCTGCGCGACAAATTTTCGCACCTCGGATTCGCGCCGGAATTTCACTTCGCGCTTGGCCGGATGGATATTCACATCCACGACAGCGGGATCGATCTCCAGGAAGAGGCAGCAGATCGGGTAGCGGCCCTTCATCAACGAGGTGTGATATCCCTCGATGAGCGCGTAATTGACGCCGCGATTTTCCACGGGGCGGCGGTTGACGAAGATGAATTGGTTATCGCGCGTGGCGCGCGAAACACCAGGCGAGCCGACCAGCCCCCAGATGCGGATCTCCGAACGCGGATTTTCCGCGGCTGATTGACCGGGCCGGGCGTTCTCAAAGATCTCGTCTTCTTGTGGCTGGAAATCCTCCTCAAGCGAGGCTGAAAAATTGACGGGCAAAAGTTTCTCGCCGCCGAGCAAGGCGCGGAGGCGTTCGCGCAAGGCTTCGATACGGCTGGAGGTGGCCTTGTCGCTTTTGATGGCGGGCAATTGCCAGATGAGCCGCCCGTCTTTTTGAAAAGAGAAGCCGACTTCGGGAAATGCCAGCGCCGCGAGGGTGAGATAATGCTGGATATGCGCGGCCTCCGTCTCTTCTGTCCGCAAAAACTTCCTGCGGGCGGGCAGATTGAAAAAGAGCTGGCGGACTTCGATGCTCGTGCCCCCGGCACTGCCGGCAGCTTTGACCTCGGCGATCTTTCCCCCGGCAACGATGATCTGCGTCCCTTCGGGAGAACTGCCATCGCGCTCGCGGGTGGTCAGGACAAAGCGGCTCACGCTGGCGATGCTCGGTAGCGCCTCCCCGCGAAAACCCATCGTGGCGATGGCCGCCAAATCTTCGGCGCGCACGATCTTGCTGGTGGCATGGCGTTCGAGGCAAAGCAGGGCGTCGTCGCGGCTCATGCCCCAGCCGTCGTCGGTGACGCGGACGAGGCTCCGGCCACCGGCCTGCACCTCCACGGAAATCTGTTTGGCGCCGGCATCAAGGGAATTTTCGACGAGTTCCTTCACGACGCTCGCGGGCCGCTCGATCACCTCGCCGGCAGCGATCTGGTTGGCGACCTGTTCGGATAGAAGCTTGATGCGATTCACGTCGAAACGATTTTACGGTTCAACATTCATTTCGCCAATGGCAATGAGATGCAAAAGATCGCCCCGCGCCCCGGCTCCCCGCGTGTCCAGATGCGTCCCCGGTGGTCTTCGATGGTTTTTTTGCAGATGGACAATCCCAGGCCGGTCCCCTGCTCTTTGCCGAACGTCACGAACGGCTGGAACAATTTGTCGGCCACTTCCTGCGCGATGCCCGGACCGGTGTCCTCGATCTCGGTGATGAGCTCATGGCCGTTGATGCGAAAATCCAATAAAATTTTGCCTCCCTCGGGCATCACATCAAAGGCGTTATGGACCAGGTTGAAAAAAACGCGGCGCATGCGGCGCGTATCAAGGGGGATCTTGACGGGGGGCGGTTCGCTTTTTCGCTCCAACTGGATGGATTTGGGGTCGGCCTCGATCTGAAGTTCCGCCAGCAGTTCAGTGATGAAGTCGGGATAATGCGCCGGGAGCAAAGCGATCTCGGAACGGTTGTTGCGGGTGAATTCCAGGATGTCGCCGACCAGGTCATTGATGCGGAGGACCTGCCGGCGGATGCGCAACCGCGATTCGGCGCGTTTTTCCGGAGTGGCATTGGGGCCGCAACCGACTTCCGAGGAAAGCCCGATGACGGTCAACGGTGTTTTCAGGTCATGGACGATGGAGCGCGCGAATGTGCCCAGGAGGGAAAGGCGCTCGGCCTGGACGGCCTCGCGCAAATGGAATTGATCAAACTCGCGCAAGCGCCGGCTGATCTCCTGCAAGACATTGAAGGAGAGTTGAGGCGCGCGTTTCAGCAATTGCAGCATTTCCAGGCGGGGCATGAAATGAACGTCTGTGTCTTTCAACGCCACCGCGGTGGCTGAACGCGGCAAAGCTTCGATCACCGCCATCTCCCCAAAAATTTCACCGGCGCCAAATTGGGTGAAGATGCAGCGGGTTTCCGAAGTGACCATGCTGGAAATCTCGACCAAGCCATCCTTGATGACATAGAGACCGTCCCCGAGTTGGCCCTCGCGAAAAATCTCCGTGCCGGCCACAAAATGAATTTCCCGGGTAAAAGCGCGCAACGCCTGAAATTCATCGGGAGCCAGTCCCTGGAACAATTTGACTGATTCAAGTGCGTCCACGGATGGCGATATTAAAGGAAAAGCAGCCAGCGTCCAGCTTGTAAAGGAAGCCGGGGGGGAGGGAAAGAGCGGATAATTAAAGATAACTGATTGACAAAATGTTACGGTAACGTCACATTGAATCGTATTCGGGTGGCAGTACGTTTCTTCAGCGGGGTTCCCCACCCCCACCTCCTTGGCGTCTGCCGCCCGGATTTTTAATACGATTAGGCACAAGTTTTTTAAGAAGCCAGGGAGGCACTTCGTTGATGATGAAATCTTGACCTGTGCCGGAAAATTTTTTAATTTAAGAATCCCCTTCGCGGGGGTGTAGCTCAATTGGTTAGAGCGCTGCCCTGTCACGGCAGAGGTTACGGGTTCGAGTCCCGCCACTCCCGCCACTTTTGTGGCATGTTTGAACTTGCCCCCCAGGCTTTCTTTATCCGCTGTTGCTGTTGAATTATAACGGAGAATCGCTTATTATCTCTCGCGGAGGTCAGACCATCACCTTGAATTGAACCAATCTCACAATGCATACAGAGTTGATCAGAAATTTTAAGGAGGCGGAAGCGAAGTATCGCGGAATCTTTGAGAACGCGGTCGAGGGCATCTACCAAAGCACTCCCGACGGACATTATCTTATCGTCAATGCGGCTTTGACCAAGATGTATGGTTATGACCGCCCGGAAGAGGTGCTCGACAGGGTATCGGACATCAAACACCAGATCTACGCCAACCCTGCCTTTCGGGAATATTTCATCAATGAAGTCGAGCAGAAGGGTTTTGTCCGCGGCCTGGAATACCAGGTGCGCCGCCGCGACGGCACGATGATTTGGATCTCGGAAGCCGCGCGAGCGGTGCGCGATGAGAATGGCAATGTCAAATACTACGAGGGATTCATCGACGATATCACGTTGCGCAAGGAAGCGGAGGCTGCGCGGAACCGGATGGAAAAGCAGATGATCCAGGCGCAGAAAATGGAAGCGGTCGGGACGCTGGCCGGCGGCATCGCCCATGATTTCAACAATATGCTCTGCGTGATGATGGGCTACATCGAACTTGCCCTCAATGACCAGCAGATCAAGGGGCCGGTGCGCGATAATCTCCAGATGGCGCTCAAGTCCTCGCATCGCGCCGAAGATCTCATCAAACGCATCCTGGTTTTTAGCCGCCGCACGGAAACGGATTTGCGGCCCGTCAGGCTGGGCGCCATCCTGAAAGATTGCGTCAAACTTCTCAATGCCTCCCTGCCCGCCTATATCGACATCCAACTTTCAATCCAGACGGATGAGGACGTGATCATCGCTGACCTGACCGAAATGCACCAGGTGATCATGAACCTGGGCACGAATGCCGCGCATGCCATGCAGCCGAAAGGCGGGAAACTGGTATTTGAACTCCGAAGCCTGGAATTCGCCACGGGTGAAACAATGGCTTCCCTTCCCGCCGGAACCTATGTGTCCCTGACGGTGCGTGATACCGGGCATGGGATGAATCACGCGGTCATGGAAAAAATCTTCGACCCTTTCTTCACCACCAAACCGGTCGGCGAGGGAACCGGACTGGGGTTGACCCTGGTGCAAAAGATCATCGCCGGCATCGGCGGCCATATCACCGTGGAAAGCGAGCCGGGACACGGAACGACCTTTCGCATATACCTGCCGAAATCGAGCGAGATTCCCGCGGCCCCTCCCGGCAGTGAAAACCAATTGCTCCCGGGAAAACGCGAACGGGTCCTGGTGGTGGATGATGAGGTCGCCATCCTGAGCATGATGCAACAACGGCTGAACCAAATGGGATATCGCGTGATCACGCGCGCGGACAGCCTGGACGCCCTGGAAACTTTCAGACGCGAACCGGCCAAATTTGACCTGATCCTCACTGACTACACGATGCCGGGTCTGCAAGGAGATGAATTGGCGGAAAAGTTGGGGGAGATCCGCGCGGATGTGCCCGTGATCCTGATGACGGGAATGAATCAACCGCCGGATTTCACAAAATCGCGCTATGCCAAATTGCGGACGGTCGCCCTCAAGCCCATCAATTTTGTGGAACTCTCCCATCATCTGCGGGCGTTCCTCGATAAGAAACATCCGGCGCCGGCGGCGTAAGAACTCCGCGATTCCAGGTTTATTTAGTTTCTTCTTCCCACCCGCCACCAAGAGCTTTGTAGAGTTGCACGAGGTTCAATGAAACGGTTTGGTCGCTTTGCGCCAATGCAGCCCAAGTGCCGAGCAAGTTTTCATCGGGATAAATTTTATCCGCCAGTCGCTGATCGCTGTGGCGCATCAGTGACATTGCCCCACGGCTGTCTGATTCCGCGTTTTATCAGTGGTCTAATAAGTTGACTTACGGTTGTCTTATCGGCAACCCGGACGAAATTAGTGTTGCGTCCCAGGCAGGAGCAGTTGCTGCAATTGTTGCGGGACCACAAGAGCATGACGCCGCAGGAAATTTGGGATGCGCTCGGCATGACGAAGCAGGGCGCGATAAAGTTAATGGAACCCTTATTGGATGCGGGGTTGGTGCAGCGCGTCGGAACGCGAAAGGTGGGGCGTTATATTCTCGCATAAAAGATCAAATAATATGGCACGAATTGCGACAAATAAATATTTGACCAAAGCAATCTGTGAGGCTGTTTGTGATGCTTGCTCCAGGCAGCCCGGTATCTTTTTCTGACCTACTGAATCTTTGCCATTGAATTAAAAAGTAAGAGGGCGGAGGAAATTAATCCTCCGCCCAACAAACATCTTATCCGGTAGTTATTTGTTCCCCAATATCGCGTCCTTGGCTGCTTTAGCGACCCGAAATTTGACCACGCGTTTTGCTGCGATTTTGATGGTTTCGCCAGTCGCTGGATTACGTCCCATGCGAGCTTTACGATTGACCAGGACGAGTTTGCCCAGGCCAGGAAGCGTGAAGCTGTTCTTGGCGTTTTTATACGCCAGATTAACCAATGCTTCGATGGTGGTTGCGGCTTGTTTCTTCGTGAGCCCTGCTGTTTCGGCAACAGCGGATACGACCTGTGATTTAGTGAGCGGTTTAGACATGAGCCGAAAGAATCATTATTAAACATCCAGAGCACAAGCCTAAAACCTTAATTCAACAATGAAATCAAGGGCTTACTCCAACTCTAATCCAGCGGTCGCAGTTCCTGATTCCGAAAGTGAGGTCTTTGGCTTTCATTGTTACCGCAACAGTTTCGCGTTCTGTTTCACCCATCGTTCAGCTACCAGATAATCAGGACACAGCTTTTCCACTTCCTGCCAAAACTTATCTGAATGGTTCATTTGTCTGCGGTGAGCCAATTCATGAAGGATAATGTAATCTCTCACAAATTCTGGTGCCTGGATCAACCGCCAGTTCAATGAAATTGTCCCTCTGCGTGAACAGGAACCCCAACGCGATTTTTGATTCCGGACAGACACCCGCGCTACCTCAATGCCATGAAACGCAGCCAATTCCATGACGCGTACCGGAAGTTCTTTGGAAGCTAGTTTGCGGAGGTGGTTTTGAATCGCCGGCCTCAAATCCACAGGCACGTCAGGCAGCTTTAACGATTCCGTGCCAAAGCGAATCTTTCCATCATAAAACTCAATCATGACTTGCTCACCACGAAATAAAATCTCGGTTCCCGGTTTCCACTCTGTTGTGGGTTTGGGCTGATTTTCCAAACGATGTAATTGTTGTTCCAGCCAGCCAAAGTGTCTGTGGGCGAAATCTCTGGCAGCGGAAATTGAACCTCTTCCCGGTACGGTAACGCGAGCAACACCTTCAGGAAGTAATCGCAAAAGATAACGGCGGGCTCGGAGATGATGAACAAATAATAAAGGAACCGATCTTGGACCGATTTGTAAAACATCGGCCTTTGGTTCAGGTTGCCTTTTAAATTTTAACGGGAGCCATTTCATACTTCAGGCTCCAGAAATTTCATCTCAAAATAGCCAGCCAGATCCATCAGTTTGCGATAGGTGAGGTCTTTCCTGGAAGAATGAGCCGCCGGGGATTCCAGCACTTCCGGCTCTCCCAGGGCGTGCCAGCATCCAACCCTGATGTCATTGAGAATTTGCAGCAAAATCTCTCGTGAACCTGAATCCAGCGTCAGTAATTGGCCTTCCCCCGATGGCTGCCATTTCTCGTTACCCAGTAAATTCATGGCGAGCGTCTTCAATGCCTTCCGATGTTCCGCCAGCGATTCATTCAGCAGTTTTCCGCGTTCAACAGTCGCCGGTTCATTGTCGGTCTTGGAAATCTTAATCTGACTCAATTCTGTGAAAGGAAATTTCTTCACCAGGCCGAGCAGAATATCCGCCTCGTTATGATTCAGGTGATATTGCCAGTTTCCCTTGGATTGTTTAACCAGTCTCATTCAGCAGGCTCCATGGTGGCATGGAGCTTATATTTTTGCAGTTCATGAACGTAAAACTCGGCTTTCTCCATGCCTTCCCTGGCCAATGCGCTTTTGCCTTTTTCATGAACTTCCAGCATGTGTTTCTGGGCCTTCTGCTTTTCCCAGCCAAAGATTTTCATGAAGACGTGTGTAACATAAACCATCAAGTTCACCGGGTCGTTCCAGCAGATGACATAAAAAGTCGGGGCCCGATCATCGTCTGAACTGGTTTCTTTCACGATGACTGGTTTCGGAATGGTGGCTGGTTCTAAAATCGAGGGCATTTTTCTTCGTGATTAATTTGAGGCTCAAGGATGGGTTTGGCCAGAAATTTTACCGCTGCCTTGATTGGGGCATGAAAGTGGCTGATATGAGCCACTGCGAACTAACTACTGTCAACTCACTACTACGCCCATATCAGCCAATTGAAGATAACGCATTTCTGGGATTTAGCGAATTGATGGTAGGAGCGATTTTTCCTGACAGTTCCTGACAGATTTTCTTCGTAAAACTTCGCTTTGCTTCAGTTTGACAATTCTTCCAAATACGAAGATTAGCTAATTAATACAGGGTCAAAATACTGGTTTTGCGAAACCCTGAAAGCGGGTTCGAGCCCCGCCACTCCCGCCATTATTTTATGGCCTCTTCCTCCCACCCGCCACCAAGAGCTTTGTAGAGTTGCACGAGGTTCAATGAAACGGTTTGGTCGCTCTGCACGAGCGAATCCTGTGAGGCATAAAGTGATCGTTCGGAATCCAGCACATGCAGAAAATCTGTCAGACCACTTTTATAAAGCTGGGTGGATAAATCGAGCGCCTGCTGGTTGGCCTGCTCGGATTGTGACAGCGATTCGCGCCGGACTTGTTCCCGCGCATAGGCGATGAGCGCGTTCTCGGTGTCTTCCAACGCAGTCAAGATGGTTTGTTGGTACGAGTCCAGGGCCTGCTCCTCGCGGGCGTCCTGGACGCGGACATTGGCCCGGATGCTGCCGGCCTCAAAGAGTTCCCATTGCACCATCGGCCCGGCGGACCAGGTCCGGCTGGCATAATCAAACCAGTTGTTCGCCGAAACGCTTTCCAGGCCGCCGAATCCCGTCAGGGAAAATTTTGGGAACAGGTCCGACCTGGCCACGCCGATATTGGCGGTGGCGGCGGCCAGCTCACGTTCGGAGCGCTGGACATCCGGCCGGCGCTGCAAGAGATCGGACGGCAATCCGGCAGGCACCACCGGTGGCGTAAGCGGGATGGGTCGGACAACGGACATCTCATCCATCAACGCGCCCGGCGGCAAGCCGAGCAACACCCCCAGATGATAGACGGATTGGTCGAAACTTGTTTCCAGCGCGGGCACCTGCGCCTCGGTGGCGGTCAACAATGCCGTCGCCTGTTGGACGTCGAGATCACTGCTCAACCCGTTTTCAAAACGATTGCTGGCCAGGTCCAGCACTTCCTGTTGGACCCGGATATTCTGGCGGGTGATGGCGAGACGCTGCTGGTAACCGCGGGCGCTGATGTAATTGCGCGCGACTTCCGCCAGTAATGAGACCAGCACGTCGCGCCGGCCAAACTCTGCCGCGCCGACCCCGGCACTGGCGGCTTCCTCCGCGCGCCGGGTCCCGCCGAAGATATCGAGCTCCCAGGCGGCATCGAACCCGGCGTTATAGAGATTGTAATCCAGCGCGACGGTCGATGGCAGAGGGGGAAAACCATTCCGGCTGAAGCGGTTCCTGGAATAAGAAGCTGAAGTGCCAACGGAGGGCCAGAAGCTGCCGCTGACCACGTCTTGTTTTGCGCGGGCTTCGCGCACGCGGGATTCCGCGACGCGCAAGGTGAGGTTGGATCGGACCGCCATCGTCATGAGCGAATCCAGATTGGTATCGCCGAAATTCTTCCACCATGCGGCAAGACCGGTGGGGCCGTTGGTTTCGCCGCCGGCCATCGGCGATGTCCATTGCGCCGGCACGCTGGTCCGGGGCGCCTGGTAATTTGGACCCACGGCGCAACCGGCAAAAATCGCCAGGCACACTGCCATGATGATCATTGTTGATCTCATGTCTTAACCGCCTGTTCCTTTTGGTTGGCGGCGTTAAATAAGTTGAGAATCGTGTCGGCGCATTGTTCGTCGCCGATGCCGCTGTTCAGCATGACATGGAAAAGTTCTCGGTTTGGCCATTCATGACCGTAGCGCTGCTTCACAAACTTCCGGCGGTCCTCATCAATGGTATCCACGAGATCGATGGCCTCCTTTTCATTGCCGACGCGTTTGAACACGCGGCGGAACTTAAGTTCGCGCGAGGCGTACAGAAACACGGAAAAGATGTCGGTGCGTTCGCGGAGAAAGAACGGCGCGCCGCGGCCAATGATGACACAGGGCTTTTTTTCCGCCGTCTGTTCGACGACTTTTTGAAGCAAACTCGACAGCCGGGTGCTGTCTAAAATGGCCAGGTCGGGCGACGGCAAATTCCGGTCAAAACTACCACGCCAGAGGACATTGATCAAACGTTGCACCACGGGATCGTTGCGTTCCAACCGTCGCTGGCAGACTTCACTGGGAATTTTAGCCAGTTGCGCGACTTCCCGGGTCAACTCATCGTCAAAGCAGGGCCAATCCAGGCGTTGCGCGACAATTTTTCCGATGGTGCTGGCGCCGGCGCCGAATTCGTGATCAATGAGAAGGAGTTGTTTCATAGCAGTACGGGTCATCATTCCGCCGCCGAGACGGCGTGGATGGCCTTGGGTTTATCATATAGTACTATTCCAAAAACGCAGACGGCGCAAATGCAGGCGACGAGGAAAAACAAATCCATGAAGGCCCAATAGGCTGATTGTTGGAGCAGGATCTTATAAAGCAAGCCATGGGCCCGGGCCAGGGCGTCCGCCGGGCTGAACCGTTGCTCGAACAGATGCTGGAGGGCGGCGGTTTTTTTCTGGTATGACGGATTCAACACGGACAACTTGCCGACCATCATCGATTGGTGGGCTTGCGCAAAACGTTCCTGAAGGGTAGCCACGATGGAAAGGCCGATGCTGCCCCCGGTATTGCGGATCAGGTTTTGGAGACTCATGGCGTTGCCGATCTGTTCGTTGCGGAGGGTGCCGACAGCCAGCGTGGTCAGGGGCACAAACAGGCAGCCAGTCCCAAAGCCGGCAAGGATGTTCGCGGGAATAACGCTGATCATCGACATCTGCAGACTCAAGCGGCACAACAGGAAACTGGAGAGCCCCAATACCGCGAAGCCGATTCCGGACAGCAGGCGGGAATCGACCCGACCGACCAGCATGCCAACAAAAAAGAGGGCGGCCAATGCTCCCACCCCACGAGGACAGACGCTTAACCCGGATTCGAAAGCGCTGTAACCCAGGAGCGATTGGAGGAACAGCGGTTGGATGGCAATGAGGGCATAGAGCATCATCCCAAACAAACCGAACATGATACAACTCACGCGAAAATTGCGGTTCTTGAAAGCGCGCAGGTCCACGAGGGGATGGATGGCGGTAAGTTCGCGCACAATAAATCCAACCAGGCACCCGACACAGATGATGGCAAACCAGCGCAACCAGACGGCGTCAAACCAATCGGCGTCCTGGCCTTTATCGAGCATGATCTGCAACGTCCCCAGGAACACTGCGACCAGGCCAAAGCCAACGCCATCAAAACGGGTGGACTTCAGGGCGCGGAGATACGGCGGATCTTCCACAAACCTGGACATCAGCAAGAACGCAAGGATGCCGACCGGCAGATTGATATAAAAAGTCCAGCGCCATGACCAATTGTCCGTGAGCCAGCCACCCAGGGTGGGGCCGAGGATGGGAGCAACGACGATGGCCAAACCAAACAACGCGGTGGCTGCGCCGCGTTTAGCCGGTGGGAAACTTTCCAGCAGGATGGCCTGCGAGAGCGGTTGCATGGCGCCGCCGCCCAAGCCTTGCAGCACGCGCGAAACGACGAGCATCGACATACTCGTCGCCAGGCCGCATAACAACGAAGAAACAGTGAAGATGACGGTGCAGCCGATCAGAAACCGTTTGCGGCCGAAGAGCACGGAAAGCCAATTGCTGGCCGGCAAAATGATGGCGTTGGCAACGAGGTAACTCGTCAGCACCCAGGTGGATTCATCCTGGGTGGCGCCAAGATTTCCCGCGATATACGGCAACGCCACGACGGCGATGGACGTATCCAGGATGACCATGAACGTGGCCAGCATTACTGCGAGCGCGATCAGCCACGGATTGGCGCGCGGGCGCCATTCCGCTGTGGTCGTGGTAACCGCCTCGCTCATTTCACTTTCACTTTTGGCATGATGGACATTCCCAACGCGATATCGACGTCATCGGGCAACGGCCCGTCGAAAACGATCTTGACCGGCACGCGCTGGACGACTTTCACGTAATTGCCCACCGCATTCTCCGGCGGCAACAGGCTGAATCGCGCGCCGGTACCGGCCTGCAAACTGTCCACCTTCCCTTTGAATGTCCGGTTCGGGTAGGCGTCCATTCGCAATTCAACCGGATCGCCCGGGTGCATATAGGTCAGTTGCGTTTCCTTGAAATTAGCGACCACCCAGACGTCCCTGGGCACCAGCGTGAACAAGGCCTGGCCGGGCTGCACATAATTCCCCAGTTCGACAGTGCGCGCAGTGATATGCCCGTCGCGTGAAGCGACAATCTTCGTGTAGGAAAGATTTAATTCAGCCTGCTGCACTTTGGCCTCGGCTTGTTGCACCGCAGCGTTCGCGGTCTCGACGCCGGCCTCGCTCAAGGCCACCTCTGCCTCTGCGGCATTGGTTTCACTGAACGCGGCGTCCAGATTGGCTGCCGCCGCCCGCGCCTGGGCTTGTGCCTCATCGAACGCGCTTTTGGAGATGGCACGGCTTTCAACAGATTCGTAGCGCTTCAGGTCATCGGCGGCCCGCTGGTTTTCTGCGGCGGCGGCGCTCACCGCTGCTTGAGACTGGGCTACTTTGGCTTTACTCACTTTGACCTGGGCCCGGGCCTGGTCCAATTGGCTGCGCGCCGCCGCCAGGTCGGCCTGGGCCACGGACAAACTCGCCTCGTAATCGCGCGGATCAATCTCTACCAGCACGTCGCCCTCCTTGACCTCCTGGTTATCCGTGACCGCTAATCGCGCAATCTGCCCCGGCACACGCGAACTCACCAGGGTGGCATAACCATCTATGAACGCATCATCGGTGGATTCATAGGGCGCGAGACAAATCAGGTAGTAAAATATCACCGCGAGAAGAACGACCAGCGCCACGATGCCGGCCAAGATAACCTTTTGTTTGCGGCCCCGTTTGCGTGGGGGCGGCGGGGGCGGAATACTCTCCTTTTCGAAATTGATTGGCGCCTCACTCTTGCTGTTTTCTTGCTCCATAAATTTTTGCAATTGTTCGCCGAATGATGTTGCCCGGTAAACTTCAATGAGTTCGACCCTCCTGCGCATCCACACTAATTCTATATCAGATTCGCGTCGAGGGAAAAGTCACTGGTTGCAGCAGGAGCCGTCCGGCTTATGGTCATGATCATCGCCGGCGTGGCCAATATGCGAGGCGGGCTTGAGGGCGTGAATCAAAACAAAAATTGTTCCCACTGGCAGAAAGAGCGGCGTCAGCAACGCCGTCAAAAGCGCAAACAGAATCCGCCCGGCAGCCCGGGTGCTGGAGGTGACGTTGCGAAAAGAGCCCGGCCTCGTGGCAAAGGGCGCGAACCAAAGTTTGCAAAACAATTTCCATGACCGCCCAAACCGTTTGGCGAACGGCAACGAGATCAGCGCCGCGGGCACTGCCGCCCGGGCGCCAGGCACAAAAACCAATGTATTGATCCGGCCGATGTCGTCGTAAGTTTCCGCACCTTCCACCAGGGGGACTTGTGCGGCGAATTCCAAGTCTTGGCCAGCCACGTCGGTCAGCAGGAGGTATTGGTCGGCACGGACGGAATTTTTTAGCAGGCGATGCACGATGATGACGTCCACCCCGGCAAGTTCGGTGAAATTAAGGACCCGATGGAATAATGCCTTACCGCTGTGGACGACAATCTTAAGCCGCAGTTTTTCAATATGCGCGCAGGCATTGCAACTGCAGGTCGTGGACCGGCTCAACTCACCGACTTTCTCGCTGAATACGCGAAAGAAGGCGAGCAGCTTCTCACCGATGATCTGCCGGGCCTCCGGCCATGGTGGCGAACCACATTGCTTGCGGCAAAACAGGAAAACCGCATCGCCTTCGAGCTTGGCGACTTCCAGCGGCAGATTAATCTGTTGAATGATGGCCAGGACAAGTTCCGTGATGATGGCCTGGCTGTGCGCCAGGGTCTTGGCGTTGGCCGTCATGTAACGCGTGTAGCCGCTGATGTCTGCGATAATGAGCAGCACCGGCTCAGGCACGTCATCAGGTGATGGAATCATGAAAATCTGCGCGCGGCGGGGGGCGAACCCACAACCTTCGGCTCCGGAGAGGCCCGATGGTAAAATCCAACCCAATTACGCCAGCGCAAGGCCAGTAATAGCATCCGCGGTTTATCAGGACAAGGATTCACCAAATATTCTGGAATTTGTTCTGGTTGCCTAAATCTGGAAAGCTGCCGGTCTCGGGCAAATTAAATTCGTCATACCCCCGCCCGTTCTATGGTTCATGCAACACTGTGTAGAGGGCGTTTAAAATGGTTTCAGCAGTGTGAGGCTTGGGGACAAAATGTTTAACGGTTCCGCCAGTGGCCTTGACCATGTCATCGGCGGAGCCGTAGCCGCTGGTGCCGATGACGAGAGCCTGGGGATTGATGGTTTTAACGGCAACAACCAAAGCAGCGCCATCCATGACTGGCATTACCATGTCAGTCAGGATTACGGCAATTTCTCTCTGCTGCCGGGTGTAGAGGGCGATGGCTTCTGCGCCATTCGCGGCCAGGACGACATGATAATTAAAACGCTCCAATATTTCTTTGGTGACTTCGCGAACCATTTCCTCATCGTCCACAACCAGCACAAGTTCACCGTTGCCACGTCGCAGGTTGGCTTGCTCCAGTACGGCCTTTTCGGATACGGCATTCATATTGCTTTCGGGTAACGCTTCGATTGGGAAACTAATTTCTTTTCGATAATTTACTTTATTCGATGAAGGGATGAAAGGTCGAATTTGCGTCCCGCCTTTTCAGTCGTTCTGGTCTTAAGGTGATTTCGGGTATGCAAACAACGTAAGGAAACCAAATGAGAAAGGTGGAATGGCTGGTTTCATTGATACCCCGCAATAATTCGGAGTGGTGCGCGCGGCGGGGGTCGAACCCACAACCTTTGGCTTCGGAGGCCAACGCTCTATCCAATTGAGCTACGCGCGCGTGGCAAAAAATAGAATACCTCCGCACAACTTGCCGCTCAATCGAAATCATCAAACTGATTTGGCCTGCACAGATTCAAACAGGACGACGGCCGCGACGAGAAACTGCGGGCGAAAGCCACGCTGATCCCAAAAACCCGGCTGAAGCGGTTCACACATCGTCCCATCAAGATACTTAGATTAGAAATTTTATTCATTTTATTTAAATAATCTATTGACTGTAACTAGACGTCTATGCTATACGTCTAGCTGTTCGATGAAAACTTGCTTAAACATATCAACCTCGAGTTGGCCGATTATGAAGGTCGCGAAAGCGACGCGTCATAGCCGCTATAACCCGAGTGGTGTGTTTAGTCCTGGACTATCCACCGCAACCATTTGGCAGAAGCCAGAAGGTAATTTGGATAGACAAGACGTAGGCAGGTAAAGAGTCGAAATAGATTTTCAATCACCCTGCCTACTAAAATGTAGGCAGGGTTTTTTATTTCCCTGAATGACTGTATAACAAACTGAAGATAAACGACCTGTGACTGGAAAAGAAAAGACGTCTAGATGATGTCAGGCAGTGACAAATTAAAAATGACGCAAGGGAGCATTTGCTCTCAACCGGTGGGGTCTGTCCAAAAACCGCCCGGAAACGCGCCAAAGAGATTTTACCTGAATTTACAATTTAAGGGCTTCGCAGGAGGTGTGCCCATAAACACCGAAACAACCGCCGTGAATCCGCGGGTTGGGATCGAATAGATCACCAAGAGGTGTTTGTTCTTTATTGAAATGGTCCGGGCCGGAAGCGCATAGACGCTTCCGGCCCTTTAATTTTCGCGGTTGTGATTTAAGAGTAGAATGGCTCCCCGCCAGGGAGCTTGTCCGGGTGCGATTCCCGGCGACCGCACCAACGCATTTACGATTTCAACAGGCTGCGCGTCAGCACGCGGCCAAATCTCCAAAATTCAGCTTACTTCGGGCAGCACGAAGGCAGCCTGCCAGATCGTAAATCCGAAATCATAAATCGACAATTCTTTGTGGGGCCGTGGCCGAAAAGTGAGGCATCTGCTTTGCAAGCAGGACCAAGCGGGAGCGTTACCCGCCGGTCTCCACCATTTATTTGCGGGAAACTCGACTAAAGTACAGAGAGGAGCCTCATAAACTCCTTCAGGTGGGTGTGATTCCCACTCCCGCTACCAGCCTTCGCCAAGGCTTCAATCTGGCAGGCCATTTCGCTCCCGTAGCTGAAGAGAAAAGCAACCCGTTGTCATGGGGTGCTTGCGCACGGCCATGGGGTGCAAGTTCTTTAGAGCGTCACAGCGCGTGGTGTAGCAGCAACATGTCCGGCCTGGAACCGGGGGACCGCAGGTGCAATTCCTGCCGCGCTGACCAACTTTCGCCGAGGCTACGGCCCGGCGGGCCAATTTCAATCGCTGTCGTGGCCGAATTATTTGAGGCATCCGTCTTCTAAACGGAATGATGCAGGTGGGAATCCTGCCGACAGCACCAGCCTTTGCCCGGCTACGGCTGGGCAGGCCATTGCCAGGTAGTGTCAAAGTAGCACGTCGGCTTGTTAAGCCGGGAAGTGTTGGTGCAAGTCCAACTCTGGCAGCCAATTTGGAAGGCAGGCAGATATAAGCTGGCTGCGCCTGTCTTGAAAACAGGACCGGCATCGCCGGGGTCGGAGCGTTACCGACGCCTTCCGCCAAACCATTAACCATCAACCAAAGGAAATATCATGAAACCGATCCCCCGTTTCCAAAGCCAATTGCTGTATCGCCGGAGTTATAAACCGGTTCGAACCATCCGGATCCGTTCGGCGCCAAAGCTGAACGTGGCCTTCCGGCCAGTCCACCGGTTCGGCTTGAAACCAAGATTGGAAATTGTCCCGTAGCTCAAAAGCAGAGCGACCGGTCGATAACCGGAAGAACGCGGAGCGTTACCGCGCGGGACTACCAGCCTTCGCCTGTTTGGCTACGGCTCGGCAGGCCATTCCCCTGAGTAGCTGAGGCAGATTAGCGCGGCCCTGAAAAAGCCGAGACGCCGGCGCGATACCGGCTTCAGGGGCCAATATCGCCCGGCGCAAGCAGTCCGTGAATGCAAAGCAGCTCGCGCGCCCTGCCCTTCAAGCAGGCCCTAGCCGGTGCAAGCCCGGCCACGGATACCATGCATTGCTCTCAAGGTGTAATCAGTCCTGCACGCCGCTCTGCGAAGGCGGAGGTTCGTGGTGCAAATCCACGTGAGAGCGCCAGTTTTGCCCCTGTGCCTCAGCAGCTACAGGGCGAGTTTCGTAAACTCGTATTCGTCGGTGCGAGTCCGACCAGGGGCCCCAGCAGGACAGTGGTGTAACAGCAGCACTTCGCGGCGTGAACGCGACGGTCCGGGTGCGAATCCCGGCTTCCTGACCAATTTCGATGGGCCGAACGTTGCAGGTTATCGCTCCACCAAGGGGCAGGTTGCTCACCATGAGAGAGTCGCCGGATGCGAGTCCGGTGTCGCGGGTTCGAGTCCCGCTTGCGAAGCCCCATATCTGCGGCAGCACTTGTCCATCGAGTTTTTTCGAAGGCGCATCCTGATGTTGCCTTCGATCCGAACCGCGTCCGGCAAGCCTGTTGAACAATCAACGCCGGCGTGCCGGAGATGCCTGTAGTTCAACGGTGAGAGAACGCCCGGGGAAAATCCGAAGAATGTGGGTTCGATTCCCATCAGGTGCCAATTTCGACGGGCCGTTGAGTCTGGGTTATCGTAAGTCCTCCATTGGGGACGAGCGGGTGCAAATCCCGCGCCATCAGGCAACTGATGTCATCCCAGCTCGCTCTTTGTCCGTCGCCTCATTTCATCGGGCCGAATGTCGTCGGTTATCTAATGGCAGAGTTCCGGCTCATCCAGCCGGAGCGACAGGTTCGACTCCTGTTTCCCGACGCGGTCTCTTGCCCGATTGTTCCATTTCGACGGGTCGCAGGATTGGGTTATCGTTGATAACGACGTGGTCGCGGGTTCGAATCCCGCCTCCGGCTCCAGTTTTCACTCTCCGGGTTTTGACCCGACGAGCCAGACGCCGGGGTAGCTCAGTGGTAGAGCGCGTAATTCCCAGTTCGTCTCTTATCCGTCGGTTTCTTTCAGCGGGCCGCAGATCGTGGGTTATCGGAACTGCAGGTTGGTGGTTCAAATCCATCCTCGCGCTGGTCGCGAGTGGCTCAAAAGGTTAGAGCAACAGTATATCCACTTTCGCTCCTTGCCCGCTCTCATTTTGATGGGCCGAAGACATCGGGTTATCCGTCATTGGTTCGACTCCAATCTGCTCCACCAAACGGGGCAGTAGCTCAAGGGTAGAGCAATCCCCCGCGTCGTTCCTTGCCCATCTGCATTTTCTCACGGCGTCTGCCGCGAGGATTCAACCGCAACCCTCAACCAGGAGGTCGTATAGCAAATCATGCAGATCAATCACCAGACTCAAACTTTGAGATCACCAGCAAACGACGAAAAGGTTTTCCGTCCGAAACGAGGGTAAAACGCGGCCGCCAAATCGTTCATGGCGACAAAGAGCTTTGCGAAAAGCTCGGTCGAAATGATCTCTGCCCGTGCGGCTCGGGGCTCAGATTTTAAGGGCTGCTGCCTTCATACCGGGCGTTACGACGGCTCAAAGCGGAACCACTTTTTTCCGCGAGTGATCGCGCACAACGCGTTCGCAGTGCAAATATTTTCTGCGGGCCGAAGGACTTGGGTTATCACTGTTAATGACCAACCCCACGTTCACCAACTTGTCCGCAGTTCGATCAAAACTACCGTGCCGCGTTGGCGGCGCACAAAACTGAAAGGAAATTATTATGGCGATCAACTATGCAAGACTCTTTAACCGCCGCGTCACGCCGCAATCGCAGCCGATTGCCAGTTCCACACAGGTGGCGAACACCGCGGGCGGCTATTCATGGGAGGTCGATGACTGGACGCGGCTCGATCGCTTCCTGGTTCTCGGCGCCGAAGGCGGCACGTACCACATCGGCGAACGCGAACTTGTGAAGCAGAATCACGATGCCGTCATCCGCTGCATCAAGGCGGGCGGTGTTCGTGTCGTGGACCGTCTCGTTGAGATCAGCGAGGCCGGACGCGCGCCGAAGAATGATCCGGCCATCTTCGTTCTCGCGCTCGTCGTGACGCACGGCGACGCGCCGTCGAAGGCGCACGCATTCGCGAACCTGGGCAAGGTCTGCCGCATCGGCACGCACCTGTTTCACTTCGCCGAATATGTGAACGCGATGCGCGGCTGGGGCCGCGGTCTCCGCAACGCCGTCGGTCACTGGTATGTGGATCGCGATGCCGACGATCTCGCGCACCAGGCCGTGAAGTACCAGCAGCGCGATGGCTGGTCGCATGGCGACCTGCTCCGCCTCGCCCACCCGAAGGCTGCGTCAGTTCAGCACGATGCGGTCTTCCGCTGGATGCTGGCGGGCGCGGACTCGCCGGGTGAACGCGAAGTGAAGCGCAAGGTCCGCGGTGAAGATCGTGTCGCGAAGTACGGCGCGGTCGGCGCCCTGCCGAAGCTGATCGAAGGTTTCGAACGGGTGAAGCGCACGACGAAGGCCACCGAAGTTGTGAAGCTCATCGATGAATTCGATCTGCCGCGCGAAGCGGTCCCAACGCAGTGGCTGGGCGAAGTCGCGGTGTGGGAAGCGCTGCTTGAACACATGCCAATGACGGCGATGATCCGTAACCTCGGCAAGATGACGGCCATCGGTTTGCTTAAGCCGTTCAGCGATGCAAAGCGCCGGATCGTCCGCAAGCTGCGTGACGAAACGGCGTTGAAGCGCGCCCGCATCCATCCGCTCGCCCTCCTGGTCGCGCAGAAGATCTACGCGCAGGGCAAGGGCGACAAGGGCTCGCTCACCTGGTCGCCGGTGCCGGCATTGGTGGACGCACTGGACGAAGCGTTCTATGCGACGTTCCAGAACGTTGAACCATGCAACAAGCCGGTGCTGCTTGCGCTCGACGTGAGCGGCTCGATGGCCGGCTCGATGATCGCAGGTTCGTGCATCTCGGCCCGCGAAGCCAGTGCAGCCCTGGCCCTGATCACGGCGGCGACCGAGCCGGAGCATGAAATCATCGCGTTCTCGGCGGCAACGGGTGGCCATGGCGGCAAGTGGGGTGGCGGTGAATCGGGCATCACCCGGGTGAACCTGGCGCCGCGCATGAGACTGGCCGAGGTCGTCAAGCGCGTCGAGGCCATCCCGATGGGGGGTACCGACTGCGCGCTGCCGATGCTCTGGGCCGCCCGCAACAAGCTGAATGTGTCCGGCTTCATCACCTACACGGATAGCGAGACATGGGCGGGCGACATCCACCCGGCGCAGGCACTGCGCCGGTATCGCAGTGAGTTCGTCGGTGATGCGAAGGCGGTCGTTGTGGGCATGACCTCCAACGGCTTCACTCTCGCCGACCCGAATGACCGCGGCATGATGGATGTGGTCGGCTTCAACACGACTGTGCCCGCGGTGGTCGCGGACTTTGTCCGTGAATAGCGGACGGTTCAAGGGTGCCGAAAGGCAAACAACGCGGGCGGAGGCGCAAGCCTTCGCCCGCACTTTAATTTTAACGCTCACAAACAGAAGAAAACAAAACTATGAACTACGAAATTATCATCGCGGTGCTGGTGATCGCGGGAGGGGGCATCGCCCCGGCGGCAGTTTGGAAATTCCGCCACGTATTCTACGTGCCGGAAGGCCAGGCGGGCCTGGTCTATCAACACGGTCTCTTCGTGCGGCGCAATAACGTTGGCCGGCACGTCGTCTGGGGATCCGGCTGGACGATTAAGCTCGTTGACTTGCGCAAAGCCGCCCTGCTCGTCCCCGGCCAGGACATCCTGACTGCGGACAGCGTGGGCCTCAAAGTCAGCGTGCTGGTCGCGTATCAAGTGGCAGACCCGGCCAAAGCCCTCCACGAAACCCAGGATTGGACGTCCGATGTTCACAATCTGGCGCAACTCGCCTCTCGAACTGTCATTAGCTGCGCACCCATCGAAACGTTGCTTGCCCAAAAAATGGAGATCGGCGCGCAACTGCTGGCGCGGGTGCAGCCGCAAGCGGCCAAAATCGGCATCAATGTCCTGTCGGTAGAAGTGAAGGACTTGATGCTGCCGCCCGATCGCGAACGCGCGCACGGCGAAAGTGATCGCCCCAAATAACAATTTCAATGGAGGGGGAAGCCTCCGTCCGCGTTTATCTTCCACAACTCACAAACTTTATTGAGAAAGATATTTTATGAAAACATATTTGAAATCATCCATCACCGATTTCCGCCTGAAGTTGCCTATGTATGACGGTTTGTATTACGTCAAGCGGGCTTTGAAATTGGAAGCCGTTCTTAAGAACAAGCCAAAGGTTCTACATCTCGAAATGATCGGTGAAGGCGAAATCCCCGCGGATACCGCGTTACTGATCCGGTCCATCCTGATGGGCCGCCCGCGCGGCACAGAACTCGTGACCCACGCGCGTTCCAGCCTGCAAGGCGGTTCGGTGCTGGTCTGGCTGCTCGGTGATCGGCGCGTGATCCGCGATGATGCGCGCGTGTTCTTCAAACGCAATCCGCTGGCCGACGAAAACCTGGTGGAAGTCTATGCGGGACTGGGCGAACCGGAATCGAAGTACAAGGATTCTTATTCGGCGTTTGACCCCGAGGACGCGGATTACGCGCGGGTGCTTAAACTCATCGACGAGTTTTTGCCCGTGCGGCAATTTGCCGGCCGCATCATCAACATAAACCTGTTGCGGGAATTCGGATTGGTGGACAACCAGCGGGCGGATGTCCCGATCAAGGTGCGATCTGCAAAAAGCAGGGAGGCGATGGCCGCTACCTGAAACAGGCGAAAATGATCAAGCGCGGGCGGGCGGAAGACAAACTTCCGTCCGTCTTTCAATTTATCCCGTTGGCCGAGTAACCCAGGCGGCAGCCTGCAAAGCCGTAGAGGCGGGTGTGATTCCCGCACGGGATTCCAAGGAGCATAGGTGTTGAGAGATACACATCGGTCTTCCAAACCGGAGTACAGGGCGCGATACCCTGATGCTCGACCAGCCTCGCCAAGACTTTGGTCTGGCAGGCCATTTTTCCGCGACGCGAATACCGGTGTCGGCCAGGACTTCACAGGCCTGGCCGCGGTGGTTCAACTCCGCCTTCGCGTTCGCGATCGGGTTGCAAACTTTGATAGTGAAGTCCCGGTTCTTACCCGGCGAGAACACGGTGCGAATCCGTGGCAACCCACCAATGATGCATCCGTGGTGAAATCACAATCATCCTCCGCTTCGAACGGAGAGTCTGCAGGTGGGAGTCCTGCCGGGTGCGCCAATTTCATTTTGCCGCGTTAGCCCAACTACCAGAGGCGCTCCGCTTAGAACGGAGAGGTTGGGGGTGGAAATCCCTCACGCGGCACCATTTTCAATCCGCTCCCGTAGCCCAACGAAGAGGCAGCGGACTTAAAATCCGCACAGTGCCAGTGCAAGTCTGGCCGGGAGCACCCGCCTTTGCTAAAGCTACGGCGAGGCAAGCCCGCCTTCTTTCTTCGAGCTTCGGCGAGGCGGGCCAATTTGGAATGTCAACCGGACGAGCGTGCCGGGCCTCGTTGCTAACGAGTGCGTGCCTTCGGGCATGTGGCGCAAGCCCACGACATTCCGCCAGCCTTCACTCGCGACTTTGGAGAGAGCAAAGGCTGCCGCGTCGTAGCATAAGGTGCGGAGACGGGCGATTACCTCCCATTTTCAAGCTTCGGCCCGGCGAGCCACCGGCGTGTAGTTCAAAGAGAACCGTCCGTTTTATAAACGGAATCGCACTAGATCAGTGCCGGGCCCGGGAGCGTTACCCGGCACGCCGACCAACCTTCGCTCTTTGAGCTTCGGCCCGGCGAGCCACATTATATATGGCCTGCAAGCATTAAAGTGATGCAACGGACTTTTAATCCGTTGAACAGGGCGCGATACCCTGGCGGGCCACTCTTTGGGACAGCGAGGATGGATGGCGGAAGATTGAGAACGGCAAATCGCATCCGACCATCTTTCATCTTCTATCCCGTTTTCCTTAATGCCGGGTCGTCTAATCGTAGGACAGCGTCCTTTGACGGCGCGAATGCTGGTGCAATTCCAGCCCCGGCAGCCAGCCTTTGCCTGAGGGCCACGGCCCGGCAAGCCTTTCACGCGTCACAGGCCAAAGTCATAGTCGGTCACATATATATATGGACGCGCGGGACGGCCCGATGTTTGGTTTGTCGCTTTCATGTCCTGACTATCGGCAGAACAGCAAAAGTCCGCCTGCCCTTTATTGCCAGGCCATTGACAAAGATTGTCCGGTCTTTCGTCGCACATACCGATTTCATAGCCCGTTAGCTCAAAATAAGAGCGGCAGTCCAACAAACTGAAGACGCTGGAGAGTTACCAGCACGGGCTACCATTTGGCATTCGGGCATACATTGTATTTGGGTTGATTCACTTTGATTTGGTTGGACTGGGTCGGACTGGCTTTGACCGGGTTGGATTTGGTCAGATCCGCCGTCACTAAAGCGATGGCGAGATAAGCTGGCGCGGAGCGATGGAAGCGAGGCGTGAATAGCCAATAGACAATAACCGATAGCCAAAATGGGAAGCGACAAATGGGTTCGTTTTTCGAGGGAAGATTGAAGACGAAAGCAGGTTTTTTATCATAAGCAAATGATTTAGAGACTGTTGCGAGCTGGATGGCAAAAATAAGATTTGGGTTCGTTTGGCAGTTTTGGCTTTTTATGAAGGTGCTCCTCCGAGGGATATCAGGGCTCGACAGAGTCTCGCCCCACCAGGGAACGAGTGGACGGCGCGCACGGTGTGCACGCAATACTAATGACATGTGCGTGGGCATGCGGAAACGGCCTGCGATGTATGTCGCGTTCATCGTGGTTGGTTTTAACAGAAAGGAGCCAAAGCGTAATGTTGCCCGGAAACAAAAAAGCAAAACCGCGAATAGACACGAATTAACGCCAACTGGCTGGAATGGACACAGAAAAGAGGGTCGTAGAGATTTAACACCAAGATAACAAAGGGAATGAAGACGCAGCGTGAAGACAGAATTAACAAAATAGACAGGATTTTATGACACGTTCTAAACAAAACGTGAGACCCATTCATGGTCGTCATTTCAATAAGGAACAAACACCATAAATTTATGAACGACATACTGACTAAGAACATCGTGCTGGTGCTCAACCGCAACTGGCAGGCGATCAACATTCGCACGCCGCAGGACGCATTTTGCCAAATGGCAACCAATGTCGCCACCGCCCTGGAAATCCAGATCGGCGATGGCGACAGTGCGGAAGCGTTGCGTCCGGTGACGTGGGATGAATGGATCACGCTGCCGATCCGCGAGGGCGACCAGGCGGTGCAAACGGTGCGCGGCCGCATTCGCGTGCCGACGGTGATCGTGGCGGTGAATTACACGCGCGTACCGAAGCGCCGGCCCAAGCTGTGCGCCCGCACCATCCGCGAGCGCGATGGCAATCGCTGCCAATACACCGGCAAATTGCTCGCGCCGGAGGAAGGCAGCCTGGACCACGTCCTGCCCCGCTCGCGCGGTGGCCGGGATGAATGGGAAAACCTGGTGTGGTCGGACAAGGCGGTGAACACGCGCAAAGGCAATCGCCTGCCGCACGAGGCCGGGCTGAAACTGCTCAAGACGCCACGCGCACCGCGGGAACTGCCGGCATCGGCACTCATCCGCAACGCCCACGGCATCGCGGAATGGAAGCTGTTCCTCAACAATGCGTAGCCTTGACCTAATCGGGAGAGCGAGTGAAAACTCGCTCTCCTACCGTATCAATAAAAACTATGGCCGCAGACAAGATGCGCGCTTCGCGCGGCTTCGCAAATGGCGGCTGTGGTTAGCGCCTTCATACCCAGGGCGGCGCTCGCAGACTCGCTTGCCCTGGGCTATTTTCGGTCACCCCTCCGGGGTTTTGATTCAGCGGCTGCGCCGGATGTATTT